>JADJOM010000003.1:887500-2087500 GCA_016713785.1 Gemmatimonadota bacterium
GCGTCCACCTGCTCCACGTGGACCCGGGCCACGCGACCAACCGCACGGTGGTCACCCTGGCCGGGCCCCCGGCCGCGGTGGTCGAGGCGGCGTTCCAGGGGATCGCCGCCGCGCGGGACCTGATCGACATGTCCCGGCACAGCGGTACCCATCCCCGGATGGGGGCCACCGACGTGTGCCCCCTCGTGCCGATCCGCGGCATCACACTGGAGGAGGCCGCCGAGTGGTCGCGCCGGCTGGCCGAACGGGTGGGACGGGAGCTGGGGATCCCGGTGTACCTGTATGAAGCGGCCCAGTCCGACCCGGCCCGCCGCAATCTCGCCGTGATCCGCGCCGGGGAGTACGAGGGACTGGCCGAGAAGATGACCCGGCCTGAATGGCGCCCGGACTTCGGGCCCACGGCGTTTCACCCGAGGGCCGGCGCCACGGTCATCGGCGCACGCGGCTTCCTCGTGGCCTACAACGTCAACCTCAACACCACCTCAACCCGCCGGGCGAATGCGGTCGCGTTCGATGTCCGGGAGGCCGGCCGCCCGCAGCGCTCGGGCGACCCGCTGACTGGCCCGGTGGTCATGGATGCCCAGGGGCAGCCGCTGATGGTCCCCGGCAGCCTCAAGGCCGTGAAGGCCATCGGCTGGTACATCCCAGAGTACGGCGTGGCGCAGGTGTCCATGAACCTGACGGACATCGGCGTGACGCCGGTCCATGTGGCGTTCGACGAGGTCTGCCGGCGCGCCGAGGCGCGGGGCCTGCGGGTCACCGGGTCCGAACTCGTCGGCCTGGTGCCGCTCGCCGCCATGCTGGAAGCCGGGCGGCACTACCTGCGCCGGCAGCAGCGTTCCCTCGGGGTATCTGAACCCGAGCTGATCCGGCTCGCGGTCCGCTCGCTCGGCCTGGAGGAGCTGGCGCCGTTCAAGCCCGAGGAACGGATCATCGAATACCGCCTGCGGGAGGCCGAGCTGCGGCCGCTGGCGCGGCTCACGATCCAGGGCTTCGCCGACGAGACGGCCAGCGAGAGCGCCGCCCCCGGCGGGGGCTCCGTGGCGGCCCTGCTGGGCGCCCTGGGCGCGGCACTCGGCACCATGGTCGCCAACCTTTCGGCCCACAAGCGGGGCTGGGATGCGCGCTGGGAGGGGTTTTCCACCTGGGCCGAGGCGGGCCAGCAGCTCAAGGACGAGCTGCTGCGTCTGGTGGATGACGACACCGCGGCGTTCAACCGCGTCATGGAAGCGCTCGCGCTGCCCAAGGGGACGGCGGAAGAGAAGCGGGCCCGGAAGGCGGCCCTGGCGGACGCCAACCGGGGTGCCATCGAGGTGCCCCTGCAGGTGATGCGGGTCTCAGCGCGCGCATTTCCGCTGCTCCGCGCGATGGCGGCCGAGGGAAATCCGGCGTCGGCGTCCGATGCGGGGGTCGGAGCGCTCGCCATCCGGGCGGCGATCCGCGGCGCCGGACTCAACGTGCGGATCAACCTCCCCGGCCTGGGGGACCCTGCCCTGGCGGCGACCCTCCGCCAGGAGGCCGATGCGCTCGTGGCGGCGGCGGAAACGGAGGAGCAGGTGGTCCTGGCGCTGGTGGAGGCTCAGCTCAAGGGGTAGCCCGCCAGATCGCCTCCCCGCGCGCCACCGTGAGGGTGCAGGCGTTGTCCCGGAGGTGATAGAGCCAGTGCTCGACGCTTTCGGCGTCGAGCACCGCGAAGTCGGCCGACTTGCCTGCCTCCAGGGTCCCGATCCGGTCCTCGAGTCCCACCGCCCGCGCCGCCACGGTCGTGGCGCCATGCAGCACCTCGGCGGGAGTCATCCGCTGGAGGGTGCAGGCCAGGGTCATGGCCATCGGAAGATGGTAGGACGGGGCGGAGCCGGGGTTGAAGTCGGTGGCCACCGCCACCGGCACGCCGGCATCGAGGAGGCGCCGGGCTGGCAGGGGCACCACGCCGAGGTAGAGCGAGGCGAACGGCAGGCTCACGGCCACCACCCCTGCCGCGCGCATCCGGTGGATGCCCGTCTCGGAGATGCACTCGAGGTGATCGGCCGAGCAGGCGCCGACGTCGGCCGCGAGCTCGGCCCCACCGCCCGCGGACAGCTGATCGGCATGGAGCTTGGGCTGCAGGCCTGCGCTCCGGCCCGCCTCGAGGATGCGGCGCGCCTCTGGCAGCCCGAAGGCGCGCTCCTCCACGAAGACATCGCAGAATCGCGCCAGCCCGCGCCGTGCCGCCTCGGGGATGATCCGGTCGATGACCAGGCGCACGTATCCCTCGCGATCCTCCCGGAACTCCGGGGGGACCAGGTGCGCGGCGAGAAGGGTGGGGACGATGTGCTGGCGGGTGTCCGCAGCGATGGCCTGGTAGAGCTCCAGCAGGCGCAGCTCGTGCTCGAGCGACAGGCCGTAGCCGCTCTTGGCCTCGATGGTGGTCACCCCCAGGCGGGCCATCGCGGCGAGGTGGTGGCGGCAGCGGGCCAGGAGGGCCGCGGTGGTGGCGGCGCGGGTCTTCGCGACCGTGGACAGGATTCCGCCCCCGGCCGCGGCGATCTCCAGATAGCTCTTCCCGAGGATCCGCGCCTCGAACTCGTCCGCCCGCCATCCGCCGAAGGCCAGGTGGGTGTGACAGTCCACCAGCCCGGGAATGACCACGCCACCGCCGGCCGACCAGCGCGGCGCGTCCCGCCACTCGGTGGGGAGGTCGCCGGCCGGACCGACCCACCGCAGCGTCTCCCCCTCCCATGCGACCGCGGCGTCGGGGATGCACTCGAGCCGCCCCGGGCCCTCGGGGTGCCTGCCGGTGACCAGGCTGCGGATCTCGTGGAGGACTGGCACGCCGGGCTCAGGTCTCGAGCATCGGGAGATCCACCCCGCGGGCGCGGGCGACCTCGATCGCTTCGTCGTAGCCCGCGTCGGCGTGCCGCATGACCCCGGTGCCCGGGTCCGCGGTGAGCACGCGCTGCAGGCGCCGGTCGCCCATGTCCGTCCCGTCGGCCACGGCGACCATGCCGCTGTGGATCGAGTATCCGATCCCCACCCCGCCGCCGTGATGCAGCGACACCCAGCTCGCTCCGCAGGCGGTGTTGAGCAGCGCGTTCAGGAGTGGCCAGTCGGCAATGGCGTCGGAGCCGTCCTTCATGGCCTCGGTCTCGCGGTTGGGTGAGGCGACCGACCCGGTGTCGAGGTGGTCGCGCCCGATCACGATCGGCGCCCGGACCTTCCCCTTCTTCACGAGCCAGTTGAAGCGCAGGCCCATCTCGGCGCGTTCCCCGTACTCCAGCCAGCAGATCCGGGCGGGGAGGCCCTGGAAGTGCACCTTCTCGCGCGCGGTGTGAATCCAGCGCGCGAGGGCCTCGTTCCCGGGGAAGGTCTCGAGCACCGCGTCGTCGGTCACCGCGATGTCGGCCGGGTCACCGGACAGCGCGGCCCAGCGGAAGGGCCCTGCCCCGCGGCAGAAGAGCGGCCGGATGAACTCCGGCACGAACCCGGGGATGGTGAAGGCGTCGGCTCGGCCGCGGTGGTCGGCCACCTGGCCACGGAGGTTGTTGCCATAGTCGAAGGTGATGGCGCCGCGGGCCTTGAGCGCCAGCATGGCGCCCACGTGGATGACCATGGAGTCGAGCACGCGGTCCTGGTATCCGGCGGGATCGCGGGCCCGCAGCAGGGCGGCCTCGGCCAGGGTGCAGCCGACGGGGATGTACCCCACCTGGAGGTCGTGGGCGGAGGTCTGGTCGGTGAGTACGTCGGGGACGATCCCCCGGCGCACCAGGTCCGGCAGCACCTCGGCGATGTTACCCACCAGCCCGACGGAGAGCGGCTGACGGCTGGCGCGGGCCGCCTCGACCAGGCGCAGGGCCTCGTCCAGGGTGGTGGCCAGGCGGTCACAGTACCCGGTCTCGACGCGGCGGCGAATGCGTTCCGCGTCGACGTCCACGCCGAGGAAGGCGGCGCCGTTCATGGTGGCGGCGAGCGGCTGGGCCCCGCCCATGCCGCCGAGCCCGCCGGTGACCACCAGCCGGCCGGCCAGGGTGCCGCCGAAGTGCTGCCGGGCACACTCCGCGAAGGTCTCGTAGGTGCCCTGCAGGATGCCCTGCGTCCCGATGTAGATCCACGACCCCGCGGTCATCTGCCCGTACATGGTGAGGCCGAGGGCCTCGAGCCGGCGGAACTCATCCCAGGTGGCCCAGCGGGGGACCAGGTGGGCGTTGGCGATCAGCACGCGCGGGGCTTCCTCGTGGGTGCGGAACACCCCGACCGGCTTGCCGCTCTGGACCAGCAGCGTCTCGTCGTTCTCCAGGCGCCGCAGGGTGGCCACGATGCGGTCGAAGCAGGCCCAGTTCCGGGCGGCCTTGCCGGTGCCGCCGTAGACCACGAGATCCTCGGGCCGTTCTGCCACCGCCGGATCGAGGTTGTTGTGCAGCATCCGGAGCGCCGCCTCCTGGTGCCACCCCTTGCAGCTGAGGGTGGAACCGGTGGGGGCATGCAGGACGCGGGCGGGAGCGCTGGTGGTCATGGGTCGGGATCGCGGGACGGGGATGGCCGGTGCCGGTCAGTCGGCGCCGGCGGGCAAGGCGGTCAGCGTGGCCTGAACGATGCCGCGAAGCTGCGCTGGAGTGAAGGGCTTGCGCAGGAAGGGGCGGGCACGCGCGTCGCCCTCCCCAAGCCGGTCGAGGTCGGCGGAGTAGCCCGAGGTGAAGACGATGGGCAGCTGAGGGCGGCTGGCGCTGAGACGATCCGCGAGCTGCAGGCCGCCGAGGCGGGGCATCACCAGGTCGGTCACGACGAGCTGGACCTCGGGGTCGCCCCGGCTGAGGAGGGACCAGGCCTCCTCGCCGTCGGCGGCCTCGATCACCTGGTACCCGGCGCTGCGGAGGATGCGCACCCCGATGGTGCGGACGGCAGGCTCGTCCTCGACGAGCAGGATCGTCTCATGCCCCGCCGCGGTGCGGGCCGCCGGAGCCGGCCCCGGCGCGGGCAGGGGGATGCCGGTGTCGAGGGGCAGGCAGATGGTGAACGCGGCGCCCTGCCCCGGGCTGCTGGCGCACCAGATGCAGCCGCGGTGCTGGTGGACGATGCCGTGGCAGGTGGCGAGGCCAAGCCCCGTGCCGTGGCCCGGCGCCTTGGTGGTGAAGAACGGCTCGAAGAGATGGGGTCGGATGCTCTCCGGCACGCCGACCCCGGTATCGCGCACGGTGAGCGTCACGTATTCCCCCGCCCCGACCCGCTCCCCCTCGAAGAGCGCGGGGGCCCGCAGGGTGAGGCGGGCCGTCTCGACCACGACCCGGCCCCCCTCGGGCATGGCGTCGCGGGCATTCACCACGAGGTTCACCAGCACCTGTTCCAGCTGGCCCCGCTCGGCGAGGACCGGGGCCGGCTGCGCGCCCAGGACGGTGACGAACTCGATGTTCTCGCCGATCAGGCGACGGAGCATCTGGGCCAGGCTGGCCGTGAGTTCGTTCAGGTCGAACACGGTGGGTTGCACCACCTGCTGCCGCGCGAAGGCCAGGAGCCGGTGGGTCAGCCCCGCGGCGCGATCGGCGGCGGCCTGAATATCCTCGAGCTCCGCCAGGGCGGCATGCCCGGGAGGGAGTGCGTCCCGCGCCGCCGCCACGCCGCCGAAGATGGCGGTGAGCAGGTTGTTGAAATCGTGCGCCACGCCGCCCGCGAGCCGCCCGATGCTCTCCACCCGCTGGCTCTGCGCCACGTGGCGCTCCAGGCGGCGCTGCTCGGTCATGTCCTGGACGAACGCCGCCACCCCGACGACCTCGCCGGAGGCGTTGAGCAGGCTGGCACTGAACCATTCGCAATCGAGCGGCTGCCCGTCCCGCCGCAGGTTCACGCTGGAGGACCGCCAGCCGTCGGGGCGCCGGTTGGCCAGGACCTCCTGCCAGTCTGCCGCGAGCGCGGCCTGGCGCTCCTCCGGGACGAGGAAGGCGGCATGCCGGCCGATCGCCTCCTCGCGCCCCCAGCCGAAGATCCGCTCCGCCGCCGGGTTCCACTGCCGCACCCGGCCTTCGGCATCGAACTCGATGACGCCGAGCGGGGTGCGGGCCACGTGCAGCGAGAGCAGGGCTTCCGAGCGCCGGTGCGCCTCGTCGGCGCGCTGTGCGGCGGTGATGTCCCTGGAGACCACCACGACCTGCCCCGGGCGCCCATCGGCATCCAGCAGCACCCGCCCACTGGCCTCGATCAGCAGCCAATGTCCCGCCTTGTGCCGGAACCGGAGCGAGGTCTGGCGCGCGGTCGCCGGATCGGCCAGCCCGGCGGCGAACTCTTCCGCCACCCGGGGCGCATCATCCGGGTGGATGTAGTCGAAGGCGCTGCGGCCGATGCACTCCTCGGCGGTGTACCCGAAGTTGCGGGCGATGCTCGGGCTCTCGTAGGCGATGGTGGCGTCGAGGGTGAGCACGCTGATCACATCCGACGTGTTCTCGATCAGCGCGCGGAAATACCGCTCCTTGCGGGCGAGCTCCTGCGCGGCGGCCTCCGCCTCCCGGCCCGCGGCGACCACGCGGGCCCGCTCCTCCTCGAGCAGCCAGCCGACCATGGCCAGGCCGACGACGACGAGCACCACGACTTCCGCAAACCCCACCACCCCGATGGTCGGCACGCTCGGCCAGCCGCCCGCCAGGGCCAGGGCGTGGTAGAAGTAGACGGCCTCTACCGCGCCCCCGAGCAAGAGGGCCCCGGCGAGGAGGCGCCCCCCGAGGCCGGGGCGGTCGCGATGGCGGCGGAAGAGGTACAGCGCGAAGCCGGCTTGCACCGCGCAGGCCAGGAGGGCATGCAGTCCGACTCGCATGGCGTACCGGGGCCAGACGGCGGCGGGATCCGCGCTGAAGGCGCCGGTGGTGACCACCGCCAGCCCCAGCGCGACCGCCGCCATTCCGAGGCGGACCCGCCGGGTGACAGGCCGCTGCTCGCCGCTCTCCCAGAGACCGAAGGCGAGCAGGCCGAGATGCAGGCTGCCGAGCACCTGCGCGATGTACGTCAGCCCCAGCCGCACGGGGGCGGAGGTGGGCAGGGCAAATGCCTGGGCCACCGTCAGCGTGCCCAGCGTGAGGTACCCGGCGAGCGCCAGCCAGCCGAGCGCCCACCAGCGGAGGTACGGTCGCCGATAGCTGCGCTCGAAGGCCAGCAGGAGGACGCCGAAGACCAGCGCCAATCCGGCCTGGGTGCCGGCGGCCGCGACGAGGATCAGCCGGTCGGCGGGCACCGTGCCTAGCCCTTGCGCCCGCGGGTCAGCTCACCGACGCCATCAATCAGTCGATCGACTTCCTCCGCCGTGTTGTAGCACGCGCAGCCTGCGCGGACCAGGCCGGAGTCAGAGAGCCCCAGCCGCTCCACGACCGTCGTGGCGTAGAAATCTCCGTGAGACACGAACACCCCCCGCGCCGCGAGGTGCCGCGCCACCGCCTCCGGGGCGGTGTCCCGCACGGTGAAGGCGATCGTCGAGGTGCGGGGCCGGCTCGGGGGCGGGCCGTAGCAGCGCACGCCGGGGAGGTCCTGCAGGCCGGTCCAGAGGCGCTCCACCAGGGCCTGCCCCGCCCCGTGCAGCCGGTGCGCCGCGTCCGTGAGGCGGGCCGGCCGGGTGGCGCCGGCGCCAAGCGAGGCGATGAACTCGACGGCCGCCAGGGCCCCCACGATTCCCTCGTGGTTCTGGGTGCCGGTCTCCAGCCGCTCGGGCGGCGTGTCCGGCGCCGGCCGCAGCTTTGGCACGTCGAGCCGGGCCACGATTCCGCTCCGAGCGGCGAGGATCCCGAGGTGCGGTCCATAGAACTTGTAGGACGAGCAGGCGAGGAAGTCGCAGCCGATCGCCGCGACGTCGACCCGGCCATGCGCCGCGAGGTGCACCGCGTCCACGAAGCAGAGGGCCCCGACGCGGTGGGCCATCCGTGAGGCGGCGGCGACGTCGGTGATCGTGCCGAGCGCGTTGGAGCCGGCACCGATCGCCAGCAGGCGCACGGCGGGGGTGAGGAGCCTCTCCAGCGCCTCGAGGTCGAGCTCGCCGGTGGCGGGAACCAGGGGGACCACCTTGAGGGAGATCCCCCGCTCGCGGGCCACCGCCTGCCAGGGCGCCACGTTGGCGTGGTGGTCGAGCTCGGTGACCACCACCTCGTCACCCGGCCCCCAGCCGCGACCCAGAGCGCGGGCCAGGTGGAAGGTGAGCGTGGTCATGTTGGCGCCGAAGGCGACCTCGTCGGGGGCGGCCCCGAGGTAGTCGGCCAGCGCCTGCCGCGCGGCCAGCAGGAGGGCGTCGGTCTCCTCGCTGGTGGGATACGCCCAGTGCGTGTTGGCGTTGTGATGCAGCAGGTAGTCCTGGATCGCCGCCGCCACCTCGAGGGGAACCTGGGTGCCGCCGGGGCCATCGAAGTACGCGACCGGGTGCCCGCCATGCATGCGCCGCAGCGCCGGGAACCGGGCCCGGAGGGCATCGAGGTCGAGGTGCGCAGGCGCGGTGGCGGTCATCAGGGCTGGCTCGCTGGAGGTACTTCAAGGTGGCGTGCCCGCTCGGCGCTGTCCACCAGGCCAAGCAGGCTACGGAATTCTTCATGACCGCGCGCCACGCGCGCCCGGGCCACCGCGCGGGCGCTGTCGAAGCGCCCGAGGGTCACCAGGCAGCCGATCTGGCGTGCCGCGGTCTGATGCCGCTCCGGGTCGAGCCTGAGGGCCTGGTCGAGCAGCGGGAGCGACCGGTCGCAGCGCCCCTCGCGACGCTCCAGTCCGGCGAGATCGTCGTAGACGGTCGGGTCCCGGTCGAAGAGGGCGAGGCTCCTCGCGTAGGCGGCCCGGGCATCGTCCGGCCGGTCCTGGAGCACGAGGTCGCCGGCGTAGTTGCGCCACGCCCAGTAGCTCTGCGGGGCGTCGCGGATAGTTGCCGCGTACAGCACCTGGTTGTCGCGCCAGACCGGGAGCCGCGCGCGGCTGCGGCCGATTCCGGCCAGCAACAGCGCCCAAGTAACGGCGCCAAAGAGGAGCGCCCCGGCGCCCGTGGGCCGCCAGCGCGCCACTACGCCGCCCGCGAGGAGCGCGACGCCGACGCTCGGCAGGAACAGGGTCCGTTCGGCGAGCACCACGCCGCTCGGGAAGAGGAGGTTCGACGCCGGGAGCAGGGTGAGGACAAGCCAGGCGCCGCCGAGCCAGATGGCCGGGTGCCGACGGCCCGCCCAGCAGCCGACGGCAAGGGCGACCACCAGCCCCGCGCCCAGGGCGACGGCCGGCGTCATGGTCGTCGCAAGGGGCAGCTCCTGGGGGGCGTAGTCGGCCTGCAGGTGGGCGGGCCAGAGGAGGAGGCGCGCGACGGTGGGTAGTGCCGACAGCACGGTGCGGAGCCGGTCGGCGGTGCCCACGCCATGCCAGAAGGGATTGGGGAGGTCGCCGGCCACGGAGCCGAGCAGCGCCGCGCGCAGGCTGAGGTACAGCACCGCCACACAGACGAGGAAAAGGACCACCCGCCCGGTGGCCTCCTGCCGCAGCGCGGCCCGCCCGCCCGCCGCGAGCACCACGGTGGGCGCGAGTGCCAGCACGATCACCGCGTGTTCCTTGCTGAGCAGGGCCAGGGCATAGGTCCCGACCACCGCGGCCAGGCGGCGGCTGGTCCAGCCGGTGCGGGCGCCATCGACGACGAGGATCAGGGAGAGCAGCCCCCAGGCGGCGGCCAGGAGTTCCCCCTGCCCGACCACGTTGCCGGTGACCTCCGCGTGCACCGGGTGGACGGCGAAGAGCGCCGCGGCAAGTGTGGCGGGCCCGGCGGGGAGGAAGCGACGGGCGAGTCCGTAGACCAGCAGCGCCACGAGCAGGTACAGGAGCAGGTTGACGAGGTGAAAGAGCCCGGGCGACCCACCTCCCAGCGCCCACTGCAGCGTGAATCCCGCCGTGGTGAGCGGGCGATAGAGCCGCCCATCGGGCCCCAGCGGAATCCGGGGCCAGTAGGTCTCGAGGAACCGGTGGAGCACGCCAGTCAGGTCGTGCACCCGGTCGTTGCGGAGGATCAGGGGAACGTCGTCATACGCGAACCCGTTTCCGAGCCCGGCGGCGGCGGCGGCCAGCGCCAGCAGGGCGACGGCGGCCAGTGGGAACCAGCTGGGGAGGCCGGGTGCCGAGTTTCGTCCCGGAGGGGTCATGCAGGCTGGCGCCCGGCCCGCAGAATCCCGGCAGGTCGGTCCACCTGGCCGGAAGGTGTTGCTCCGATCCGACGTTCGGTCACATGATCCATGTTGTTTAGTCCCAAGGTGTTGCACTACTTGAAGTCGGCGCGGGGTCACCGGCACGCTTGCTGCTTTCAGGACCGGGTGTGATGGCGCGGGGTGGACCCCGCGTGGCGCGGCACGGAGGCCGCTATCCGTCAACCAGGAATCCCGCGACATGAAGCCCGCCGTCCCGAACGACCAGCAGCGCCACGAATACCTGCGCACCCTCTGGGGCCGTGAGGGCTCCCTCGGCCGTGCCTGCTGGCGCTATGCGACCATGACGGGTGACACCGTCTTCGCCGTCCAGGAGATGGTCCGGGGGCAGCTGAGCCGCCCGGTCCCGGGGCTCTGGCAACAGGTGCCGGTCGAGGTGGCGGAATACCCCGGCCTCTCCGAGACGCTGCACGCCGCGCTCGCCGCCCAGCGCGACGAGGTTCGCCGGGCCGCCGGACGCCGCTACACGATGATCGCGCTGCTGCAGCAGGCGGCGCTCCGGGACCTGACGGTGGCCCGGCAGGCGGGGGCACCCCGCTACCGCGACGCCATCATCTCCGACGCGCGGTGCCGGGACCTGGTGCTGATGGCGCGGGTGCTGATGGAACAGGAGGCCATGCGGGAGGCGGCCCATGAACTGGGCGACGACCACCCCGCCGACCTCACCGCGTGCCGGATGCTGTACTGGGCGGCGGAGGAGGCGCTGGAGGGCTTCGACCGCCGGCTGGAGGCGGGCCTGCCGCTGGCGGAGGCGCTGGCGGTCGAAGTCCTGGTCGAGTCGGTGCCCAGCTCGGTGGAGCGCTGAGCTAGGGCGTGAGGGGCGCGCGCCGCGGCTCCATGCGGATGATCCACAGCCCGTTGTTGTCGTCGTTGACGTAGGCCAGCCCGTCGCGCACCACGACCCCCCAGGTCATGGCGCTGTTCTGCACCTTGCCGGTCATGTCCGCCGTGTTGACGTGCACGATCTCCCGGCCCTGGGCCCGGAGATCCCCCCGCAGTTCCCCCGAGACATCGAAGGCGCGGAAGCCGGCGTTATACGCCCCCATGTAGAGGGTGTCGCCCGCCACCCAGACGTTGTGCACCCCGCCGTACTCGGGCTCGTACCAGGCCACGGACCGGGGGTGCTCCATGTCGCTGACATCCACCACCTGCAGCCGCCCGTAGGCGCGGTAGGACGCCGCGTCCTTTGCGCCCTTCACGCCGGAGGCGGGGAACACCTCGTCGGCGATGAAGACGTACTTCCCATGCCGCCACGCCGTATGGGTGCCGCGGATGAACCCCGGGCCGCCGGAGGCCTCGACGTCACGGTAGAGCTCGTTGAGGTCGTACTTGAACTGGCTGACCAGCTGCGGGTTCGCGGGGCTGCCGCCCTTGATCCCATTGCCGATGTCGAGGATGACGAGCCCCTCGTTCCAGTAGCTCAGGTACGCGAGCCCGTCCTGGACGTCGATATCGTGCAGGGCGTTGCCGGTCTGGTCGGGCCGGGTGGACCAGCGGGCCACTTCCTTCGGATGGTACGGGTCGTTGATGTCGATGACGTGCATGTAGCCGGTGCCATCGTTGGTCAGGTAGATGTGCGTCCCGTACTTCGGCTGCTGGTAGATAAACGTGGAGTGCACGCCCCCCGTCACGCCGTCGGTGAACTCCGCGATCTTCTTCGGGTGCGCCGGGTCCTCGAGCGAGGCCAGGACGATGCCGTTCTTCCGGTCGGAGGCGCCCTCGCGGGTATGCACGAGGTACTTGCCGTCCGGCGTGGTCATGATGTCGTTGATGCGCCGGGTGTTGGCCACGAGGGAGTCGGTGACCACCGGGTTGGACGGGTCGCTGATGTCGATGGCGTACATCCGGTCGCCGCCGCCGCCGCTGCCGAGGTAGGCGATCTTGCCGTTGGGGTGAAGCCAGACCTCCTCGGTGGTGAAGAGCGAGCGCGGCAGGCGGCCCACGACGGTGGCCGGCCGGCGCACGTCGCGCCAGGCCAGGCTCACGACCGCCTTGGCTGCCCGGCTGCCGAGCGAGGCGGTCACGATGTACTTGCCGGCCTCGTACCCCACGAACGCGCCGTCCTTGTCGATGGACCCCTGCCCCGGAGTGAAGCTCCAGATCGGCGTCAGCCCCTCGATGGGCCGCCCGGCGCGGTCACGGGCCACCAGCGAGAAGCGGATGACGTCGCCCTGGCGGGCACTGATGCTGGCGGGGGCGATCTCGACCGCCGCGACAGCGGTGGCCAGGACCTCCACGGGGATGGTCTGCTCCGCTCCCTCGACCCGGGCGGTGATGGTCGCCTTGCCGGGCGCGACCGCCGTGACGAGCCCGTCGGCGCTGATGCCCACCACGCGGGGCGCGGAGCTGCGCCAGCGGGGCGCGTCCGGCCGCGGGTCGCCGGCGGTGGACCAGGCGCTCCCCTCGAGCAGTACGCTCTGGCCGGGGACCAGCCGCAGGCGCGCGGGTGTCACGGTCAGTCGCGCGGCCGCGCCCGGGAGCATCTTGATGTCCAGGCGTTCGATCGTCGGGCGGCTCCCCGGCACGCTCGCGAGCACCGCGACGCCCAGGGTCCCGGTAGATCCGGCGTAGACGAGGCCGGTGGAATCGACCCGTCCCTCGAAGCGGCCTCCGGCGCCGGTGAAGCGGATCACGGCGTTGGGAACCGCGCGGCCGGCACTGTCGAGCGCCTGGGCGGTGAGGCGCAGGGTGTCACCCGCGGTGAGCGTCCGCACCGAGGGCGAGACCACGACCTTGGCGATGGGCGAGGGGACGGCGGCGGGCGGCGCCGGCGTCTGGGGCTGCTGCACGAGGAGGAGCAGGCCGAGTGCGATCATGGGGTGGGGTCTTCCGAGGGGTGTGGAGCGATGGGCGCGGAACGGGAGGAAAGCTCCGTCCGGTACGGCGGGTTGTCAACCGATGCGCGCCACCCGTGGGCGCTCAGTACTGCAGCACCGGCAGGCCACTCGGCACGCTCTGGGGCACATCGCCGAGGAGCACCGCCGCCCGAGGATCGGAGAGGCTGAGGAGAAAGGCCAACAGGTCCGCGACGTCGTCGTCGGAGAGGCGGACCGGCACCTGCACCCGCGGGTCCAGTGTGCGCTGGATCTCCGCCTGGCCCGCCGGGGAGAGATCAATGGTGGCCCGCAGCCGCGGATCGACTCCGGTGGTGTCGAACCCGGCCAGCGACTGGCGGACGTCGCGGTAGTGCCGGATGGCGGCCACGATATCGGGATAGGCCCCGTTGTGCATGTAGGGAGGCGAGTGTGCCACGTTGCGGAGCGAGGGGGTTCGGTAGGCGTGGGCATCGGCGGGCTTGCCGCTGACCGCCGCTCGCCCCTGGTCCGGGTGCCCGCCGATGCCCGGGCCCAGCTCCGGAACGCCCACATTGTGGAACTCGAAATCGGTGAGCAGCGGCCCCCGGTGGCAGGCCGCACAGCGAGCACGGCCAAAGAAGAGCAACCCACCCCGGACGGCAGCGGGGCTGATGGCATCATCGTTGCCCGCCAGGAAATCGTCGAAGGGGGCCTGCACCATGAACCACCGGGTGCCGATGAACGCGGCGATCGCGTTGGCGAGGTCGGCGACGCCACTGATGGGCATCGCTCGGCCCGGAAACGCCGCCCGGGCCAGGGAGTCGTATCCGGGCAGGCCCGCTACACGGGCCACAATGCTGTCCCACATCGGCCGGGGATCGGCGTCGGGCAGGTTGGCGATGCCGTTCTGTCCCGGTTGGCCGCGCATCTCGGCCCTGGCAATCATCGGGAACAGCGCCTGGGCGGCGAGGGGTCCCGAGAGCCCCACGGGGAGGGCGGCTCCGGCCGGCGTGACCAACCCGGAGTCCGACAACTCCACCCGGCCGTCCCAGAAGAGCCGTCGCCAGCCAGGGTGACCGCGATTGTACAGCTCGGGCACGTTACGCGCGGAGAATGCTCCCGTGCCAAGCGCGCGGCGCGGGGCGAGTCCCGTTCCTCCCGTGCCGATCGGGAGGGTCATCACGTCCGTGGTGTGGTAGGCCGGGATGTGGCAATTGCCGCAGGAGATGTCGCGGTTGCCGCTCACGATCTTGTCGAAGAAGAGCGCGCGGCCGAGCGCGACCAGTGCCGGATCTGCCGCGGGCGGCGCACCCACCGCGGTGACACCCGCAGCGGCCGCCCGGGCGCGCAACAGGGCCTCGGGCGGGGTGGCGTCCTGCCCGCCGCCCTGGGTGGAGCAGGCGAGCGAGAGCAGCAAGGGCAGCTCTCGCCACAGCGCGGTCATTCGCCGGCCCAGGGTCAGGGGCAGTTCCCGCCGCTCATCGTGCCGTCATTGGCATCGTCGAGCAGGTCGAAATAGCCAGCCAGGTTGCCCACGCTCGGGATGATCACGACGAGCCCGCTCTGACCCTCCATCGAGGTGAGGCTGTCCACGCCCCGGACGCCCTGGACGTCGCCCTGGAAGGCGTTCCCGGTGCCGCCGGTGTAAAGGCCGAAAAGGGCGCTGTCCGACCGTACGATAATCGCGAACGAACCGATTTCCGGCCGGTTGTAGAAGGTGGTCTGGGCACAGAACTTCTCGAATGCCATCGTGTCCGTGGCGAGGCCGGCTGCCCGGCCAGCGATCGAACCGCCCTTGCTGTATTTGCCGCTGACCGTCGTAGTGTCCAGGTCGCCGATGAAGCGGACGAGGGTGTCGAAGGCGGCAACCTGGTTGTTCACGCCGGAGATGACCGCGAGGAAGTTCCGGGCGATGCCCCCGAGCTTGTAGCTGCCGCTGCTGCCGAGCCCCGTGGAGGAGAGGCTGAAGGAGAAGTCCCCGACTTCCGCCCCGTCGAAGCTGCCGAGCACGCCCTCGATCACCGACAGGATGGGCGAGGCCACATTGCTCCGGCACACGCTGCCCGACGTCTGGCCAGTGTCACCCGCCACCATGGCGTAGCTGCCGGTGAAGCCGCCGGGTCCCGTCGTGGCCACGACCGCCGTACCGGCCAGCGTGTCCAGGCTGACGGCGGGGTTGCCGACGGTGCCGCGGAGGTAGCCACGGAAGGGGTCGTCGAGCACCGAGGTGAACACGCCGCGGCGGGAGCTGCCCCGCTCCGCGAAGGCAAACGCCCCCGCCATCGGGACGCCGTTCCGGGTACCGATATGGGTGCCGCAATAGGCGGTGACGGTGGTGCCCGGGAGCCGGCGGAGGCCGGTGAAGAGCCCGCCGCCGGAGGCGCTGGTGTAGGTGCCGCTGAGCGTCGTGTCGTCGACGGTGCCGGTGAAGGTGTACCCGGCGCCGGTGGCGGTAAAGCTGGTGCCGCTCACGTCCAGGCTGGAGAGGGTCTTGGGGTCGCCGTTCACCACGAAGGTGCCCGAGCCGGCGCTGTCCTCCACCACGATGTTGATGGTGAAGTTGCCGCCCTCGGTGCCGTCCTCGCCGGCGAACACGCCGCCGTAGACGAGCGTGGTCTTGGAGGATCCGGTGGAGTCACCGCCTCCGCAGGCGGCGAGGAGGGCGGCGGTGAGCAGGACCAGGCGGGCACGCATGCAGGGGCTCCGGGGGGCAGGTGTACATCTAAGTTACTCCGAGCCGCCCGCTCGGCAATCACCCCGCCTGGCCGAGGCTCACCTGGGCCACCTGCTGCACCTCCGGCAGCTGCCGGAGCTGCCCCAGCAGGGCATCGGGAAGCGGCGCATCGACACTGACCACCGCCAGCGCGTCGCCGCCGGCGCTGAGGCGGGCCTGGTGGTACTCGGCGATGTTGATCCCGGCGTTCCCGAGGAGGGTCCCGACCCGCCCGATGACGCCGGGGACGTCCTGGTTGCGGAGCACCAGCAGCTGGCCCAGCGGCAGGACGTTGAGCCGGAAGTCATCCAGCGCCACCAGGCGGGGGTGGCCCGCGCCGAGCAGCGCCCCGGACACCCGGACGGAGCCGGCGGCGTGGGTGATCCTGAGCTCGATCAGATCGGCGTAGTCGAGGGGACCGTCGAGCCGGGTGCGGTCCACCTTGATCCCGCGCTGCCGCGCCAGGTGCAGGGCGTTCACCACGTTCACCGCGCCCTCCCCCACCGCCTCGCTCAGCAGCCCGATGACGGCCCCGGCGGCCAGCGGCCGGAGCAGGTCGTCGCCCTCACCGCCGAAGCGCAGTTCCACGGCCGTGATGGCGCCACCGGCCACGGCAGCGCCCACCCGCCCGAGCCGTTCCGCCAGGTCCAGCAGCGGGCGCAGCCGCTTGAGCCGATCCCCGCCCACCAGGGCGGCATTGACCGCACGGGAGTAGTCTCCGTCCACCAGCGCGGAGCGCACCGCCTCGGCGATCTCCACCGCCACGTTGAGCTGGGCTTCCTCGGTGGAGGCACCAAGGTGCGGCGTCAGGACCACGTTGGCCAGGCTCCGGAGGGGGTGGTCGGCCGGGAGCGGCTCCTGGTCGAAGACGTCGAGCGCGGCGCCGCCGATCGAGCCGTCACCCAGCCGCCGGAGCAGCGCCGCCTCATCGAGCACCCCGCCCCGGGCGGCGTTGATGATGATCACGCCGCGCTTGAGGAGCGCGAGTTTCTCGTCGCCCAGCATGCCGCGGGTCTTGTCGGTCAGCGGCACGTGGAGGGAGATGACGTCCGCCTGGCGGAGGACGGTGTCGAGGTCCGCGAGCTCGGCGCCGATCTCGCGGGCGGCCTCGGGGCTCAGGAACGGGTCGTAGGCGAGCACCCGCATGCCGAAGGCCCGCGCGCGGCGGCCCACCTCGCCACCCACCCGCCCCGCCCCGATGAGGCCGAGGGTCTTCCGGTACAGCTCCATGCCGCCGAAGCTGGTGCGGTCCCACGCGCCGGCCTTCATGGAACGGTCGGCCGCGGGCACCTTCCGGATGACCGCGAGCAGCAGCGCGAAGGCGAGCTCCGCGGCGGAGATGGTGTTGCCGGCCGGCGCGTTCATCACGGCCACGCCCTTCTCGGTGGCCGCCTCGACGTCGATGGTGTCCACGCCCACCCCGGCGCGGCCGATCACCCGCAACCGGGTGGCGCGCGACAGCGCCTCACGCGAGATCTTCGTGGCGCTCCGCACCAGGACGGCGTCGACGTCGGCGATGGCGGCGGCGAGTTCCTCGCCCTTGAGGCCAGGGCGTTCCACCAGCTCGAAGCGCGGGTCATCAGCCAGGGGCGCCAGGCCCTCGCGGGCGATCTTGTCGGCCACCAGCACGCGATAGGTGCTCATGCGCTCACCACCTCGGCGAGCACCGCGAGGAGCGCGTCGAGCTCGGCCACGGTGTGGTCGCCCATGTGCCCGATCCGGATGGTCTGGTCCTTGAGCGCGCCGTACCCCGCGGAGATGGTGTAGCCGCGGGCCTTCATGGCTTCGTTGACGGCGGAACCGGTCTTCCCCGCCGGAACGGTGAGGCAGGTGACCGTGGGCGAGCGGAATCCCTCCGGGGCAAGCACCCGCATGTCCACGCCGCGGCCGTGCATCTCCGCGGCCCAGGCCCAGGTGCGCTCCGCCATGGCGGCGTGCCGGGCCCAGCGGGCTTCGATGGTCTCCGCCTCGATCCGGGCCACCTGGGCGGCGAGGGCGTACATCAGGGAGAGCGCCGGCGTGTTCGGCGTCTGGTGCTTGAGGATGAAGCTCTCGAACTCCACCAGGTCGAAGTAGATCCCGCGATGCGAGGCCTTCCGGGCGCGGTCCACGGCCCGCGGATGGGCCACCCCGAGGGCCAGGCCGGGCGGCAGCGCCAGCGCCTTCTGCGATCCGGTGAGGACGAAGTCGAGGTCCCAGGCATCAGTCTCGACCCGGGCGCCGGCCACGCCGGTCACGCTGTCGACCAGCAGCAGCACGTCACCCGCCTCATGCGCCACCCGGGCGAGGTCGGCGATGGGATTGAGGGCGCCGGTCGAGGTCTCGGAATGGACGACCGTGATGGCGTCATATCGGCCCGCGGCGAGCGCGGCCCGAAGCTGCTCGGGACGGTGCACCTCACCGAGCGGCACCTCAAGTGGCGTCGCCTCCACCCCGTTGGCCAGCGCGATCTTGTAGAACCGCTCGCTGAACGCCCCGTTGACCAGCGAGAGCACCCGCCGGCCACCGCAGTTTCTGATGGAGGCCTCCATGAGCCCCGTGGCCGAGGAGCTCGAGATGTACACCGGGCGCTGGGTGCGGAAGATGCGCTGCAGTCCGGGCATCATCTGGGCGATGAGCTGCTCCATCCCCTTGCCGCGGTGCCCGATCATCGGGCGGGCCTGCGCGGCGAGGATCTCGGGGCGGACTTCGGTGGGTCCGGGGAGGAAGAAGCGGCCGAAGGTCGGCGGGGCGGCGGGGACGGCGGTCATGGCTGGCGACTCCGTGGGGACTGCGGCGCGCCCTCATGGCGCGCGTGGCGGATCGAATATAGCCGTGGACGCGGTCCGGTCAGGCACCGCGCGGCCGAATGGCGAGCACGTCGGTCAGCGATGGACCGGGGAGCGTGACGTCCGCACCACGCACCACGGGTTCGCGGTGCACCACGCCCGTGAACGCGGCGAAGCAGTCCACCGCGGGGCGAGCCTCGAGGTCGGTGGCCCCATCCCCGACCAGCAGGCTGGGCCGCGGCAGATTCCGCCCCTGCTGCTCCATCCACTGGCGCTTGCCGCCGGACCGGGCCAAGGGGGAATCGCGGTCATAACCGCGGTAGGCGCCGTCCTGATCGAAGTGCAGGTCCACCGCGGCCACCCGGTCCGAGGGAATGCCGAGCGCGGCCGCCACCACCTGCACGGCCGGCAACACGCCTCCGCTCAGCACCTGCACCACCGCGCCGCGGGCCTGCAGGGCACGCACCGTCTCCAGGGCACCGGGGACCAGCCGCTCCACGTACAGGGCCCCGATCCGTTCCACCTCCTGTCGGGAGGGACGGATGAGGTCCAGGCGCCGGCCGTAGACCTCCTCGAGGGGCACCGCCCCCTGCATGGCCAGGTCGGTGAGCCGGGCGATCTCCTCGCGGTGCGCCACGGCGAGTTCCTCGATGCCCTCGATGGCGCTCAGGGTCGAGTCACAGTCGAAGATGACGGTCCGGAAGCCCGGGGTGCCGCTCATGCCTCGAGCGCCTCCTCCACGAGGTGCGGGTCGGCGTCGAGGTGCACCCGGACCAGCGGCTGCCCCAGCCGGTGCTGGAGGCGCATCACGAGCACGATGGCCACCGAGACCAGGCCGAGCACCAGCCCCCACCAGAGCCCGACCGGGCCGTAGCCGCGGCCGAAGCCCAGGTAGAGGCTCACCGGCAGTCCCAGCAGCCAGAAGCCCAGCAGGCCGGTGAGCATCGGTGTCCGGGTGTCGCCCAGCCCGCGGAGGATGCCGATGGCCGTCACCTGGATGCCGTCGAAGACCTGGAACACCCCCGCGAGGGGGATGAGCGCGGCCGCGATGACCAGGACTTCCGGCGCACCGGTATACAGGCGCGCCAGCGGGAGCGGCAGCAGCAGGAAGGCCAGGGCGGTGATGCCCATGAAGCCGACCGCCACGGCCAGCGCCGCGCCCGCCGCCCGCGCGGCGGCGGGCCGGTCCCCCCGCCCCACGGCGTGCCCCACCACCACCGCGGCGGCAGCGGAGAGCCCGAGCGGTACCATGAAGGTGACCGAGGCAAGGTTGAGCGCGATCTGATGCCCACCGACCTGGGGGGTGCCCATGTTGCCCATGAGCAGCCCCACGACGCCGAAGACCCCGTACTCCAGCTGGTGTTGTGCGCCGATCGGGGCCCCCAGGCGGAGCAGGCGCATCAGGGGGCGGCGCTCGAAGGCCTGCCGGTGGAAGGGCCGCACGTGGGGGCCGAGGAGTGGCCAGGCGAGCAGAAGCAGCAGGACGGCCATCAGCAGCCGGCAGATGGTGGTGGCCAGCGCGGCGCCCGCCACGCCCATGGCGGGCGCGCCGAGCCGACCGTAGATGAACACCCAGTTGAGCCCGGCATTCGCGAGGTTGGCGACGACGATGGTGATCACGATCGGCCGCACGCGATGCAGGGCCTGGAGGCTCTGCCGGAAGACGGTGAAGAGGAACAGCCCGAGGACCCCGGGGATGCACAGGCGGGCGTAGGCGCCGGCGGCGGGGGCCACCTCGGCGGGCTGCTTGAGGAATGCGAGGAGCGGCGGGGCCGGCCAGAGGAGGAGCGCCGTGGGCACGGTCAGCAGGATGGCCAGAACCATGCCCCGCTGCACCCCGCGGCCGATGGCGTCGTGGTCGCCGGCGCCCACCGCGTGGGCGATGACCGGATCGAGGGCCATGAGGGCGCCGAGCCCGAAGATCGCCGCGCCGAAGAAGTAGACGTTGCCGAGCGCCACGCCGGCGAGCGCCTCGGGCGAGAGGTGCCCGACCATGATGGTGTCGACCACGCCCATGGTCATCAGCCCCACCTGCACCACCACCACCGGGAGGGCGAGGGTGAGCAAGGCGCGGACATCGGGGCCCCGGGGAAGCTGCAGCGGCATGACACCTGATCGGGACAGGGGCTGCGGAGCGCGCCCGGGTGGAATCGAACCACCGACCCACAGCTTAGAAGGCTGTTGCTCTATCCAACTGAGCTACGGGCGCTGGAGCGCCCCCGGACCGAGGGGGCAGGTCCGTGAATTGTAGTGGTAGGCGTGTCGTGAGGGTACTGCGCGGGAGGGGCCCACCGGGTCGCCGGGTGGCGGTGGTGGGTCAGGGGGCGTCGGTCTGCGGGCGCGGGTCGCGGGCCGTGAAATAGAGCGTCTGCCGGCGGTCGGCGGGGAGCCGCAGCAGCTGGACGATATTCTGCTGGTCGGGAAAGACCTCGAAGAGCAGGCCGTCGAGCAGGGTCACCTTCCGGGCCGGCCCGGGCAACGCGCCTTCCATGACGTACCAGACCACCTGCTGGGCGGCCTCATCGCGCTCGAGGCCGGCGGCGGTCACGGAGAGGGGCACGCGCCGACCGTCGACCTCGAGCACAAAGGTCCGGGCGGCGTAGGCGGTGAAGAGCGATTCCGCCGGGGCGGCGGCCGTCACCCGCAGGGTGCTGTCCCCGGCAAACCGCTGCAGCCCGCGTTCGAGATCGTCGTGGAACAGCCGCACCCGGAGGGCCACGGTGCGTCCCTCGAGGACCATCCGGGTGTGGGAGACGTGGGTATCGTGCGCCCGCGCCGGGGCGCCGCTAGAAGGCGGCGCCCCGGCGAGGAGCGCGAGGAGCAGGGCGGCCGGCCTCATGACGCCGCCGCGGGCCCCCGGGTCCAGGTGTTGTTCTCGCGGTTCACGTCGGCGAGCACCTCGTCGGGATCCACGACCACCCGCACCACGGTCTTGTCGGTGAAGAGGCCGTAGATGTACTGCAGCTCGTTGCGGCGCCAGATGTCGGCGTTGAGCTTGACCCGCTGGGTGGTGCCGTCGTCGAAGGTGAGGTCGAGCTGGAGCGGCATGATCAGCCCGCCCTTGTTCTCGACCGTGACGCGCACGTAGTTGCGGCCCCGCGCCGTGGTGCCGATGAGGCTGTCGGCGGGCTGGTTCTCGACGGCGGTGACCGCCTGGTCGTTGGCGTAGGTGGTGTAGAACCAGCCGCGCCAGAACCAGTTGAGCAGCTCCCCGCCGCCGTCATCGAGCGAGCGGAAGAAGTCGGCCGGCTGGGGGTGCTTGAAGGCCCAGCGCCGGGAGTACTCGCTGAAGGCCTGGTCGAACAGCTGGGGCCCCATGATCTGCTCGCGCAGCATCACCAGGCCGGCCGCGGGCTTGCCGTAGCCGTTGTTGCCGAACTGGCGGTGGATCATGTCGGACTCGGTCATGAGCGGGACCTGGTCGGCGTCCTTCATGTAGCCCACGATGTTCTTCGCCGGCCCCCGCTGGGTGGGATACTGCGGGTCCCACTCCTTCTCCGCATAGTACTGCACGAAGCTGTTGAGCCCTTCGTCCATCCAGGTCCACTTCCGCTCGTCGGAGGCCACGATCATGGGGAACCAGTTGTGCCCCACCTCGTGGATGGTGACGCTGATGAGCGCCCGGGCAAGCCCCGCCGTGTAGCTGCCGTCCGGGGCCGGCCGCGCGCCGCAGAACGCCACCATCGGGTACTCCATGCCGAAGACCGGCCCGTGCACGTTCACGGCCTTCGGGTACGGGTAGGGGAAGGCCATCCGGCCGTAGGTCTTCATGGTCTGGGCGATGGCACGGGTGGAGACGCTGTCCCACAAGGGCATCGCCTCCCGGGGGTAGATCGAGTGCATCTCGATCACCCGGCCGCCCGGCTGGTAGCGGTACCCCGCCGCGTCCCAGACGTAGGCCCGGGAGGAAGCCCACGCAAAGTCGCGGACGCTGTCGGCGTGGAACTTCCAGGTGATGGGCGCGGTCCCCGACGGCCGGGTGGCCGGGGTGGCCGCCTCGTCCTTGGTGACGATGAAGACCGGGGTCTCGGAGGCCAGCGCCCGGGTGAGCCGCTGCCGCTGGGTGGCGGTGAGCGTGACCAGCGGGTTCTGCAGGACCCCCGTGGCCTGCACGATGTGATCGTGCGGCACCGTCAGCTCGACATCATAGGTGCCGAAGTTGAGGTAGAACTCGCCCTGCCCGTAGAACTGGTCGGTCTGCCAGCCGTTCTGGTCGTCGTAGACGGCCGCGCGGGGAAACCACTGCGCTACCTCGTACATCCAGCCGTCCTTCACCAGTTCCCGGGCACCCCGCCCGTTGCGGCTGGTCTCCGGCATGATGAAGTGCCAGTCGATCTCCACCACCGCCTTCTGGCCCGGCCCCAGCGTGGCCGGCAGCTGCACCTTCATCTCCGTGCCGTTGATCACGTACGGCGCATCGACGCGCGTGACCACCCGGCCGCGGGTGACGACCGCCTGGACCCGGGTGATCTTGTGGCCGCCGTCGAAGGGCTCCGGCGCCAGGAAGCGCCGGGCCTGCGGGCTGATCTGCCGCGGCAGCGCGGGGGCGCCCTGGATGGTGCGGCTCACCGCCGGGTCGTCGATGTTCTGGTCCAGCTGGAACCAGAGGTACTCGAGCTGGTCGGGGGAGTTGTTGTGGTAGGTGACCCGCTCCGCCCCCGTGATGGTGTGGGTGGTGGTGTCGAGCGAGGCCTTGATGGCGTAGTCCACCTGCTGCTGCCAGTACCTGGGCCCCGGCTTGCCGGCGGCATTGCGGAACTCGTTGGGGGCGGCCCACTCCTCGAGCGCCCGGAAGTTGGACTGGTTGGTCTTGGGATTGGGCGGCGCATTGAGCCACTGCTGCGCCGTCACCTGCCCCGTTCCGCCCGCCAGGGCCATCGCCCACACCGCGCCCGCGGCCCACCGCATGCGTGTCGCCATCCGCTGTCTCTCACGAAGAAGTTGGACTGCCCACCGGCTCCCCGACTACCCGACCAGACGTTCCACCAGGATCTTCGCCCCCACGGCCGCGATGCCGCCCGAGGCGATCAGTACCCAGTCCCGCCGAACCAGCCCGGCCACCCGTTCCGCGGCGAGGCCGGCCACGAGCACCAGCAGCACGATGCCCAGCTGTCCCACCTCCAGCCCGAGGTTGAACGAGAGCAGCGGGAGGAAGAGCGAGGCCTCGTCTCCGAGGAGGCTCCGCAGGAAGCTCGAAAACCCGAGGCCGTGGATCAGGCCGAATCCCAGGGCAAGGGCATAGCGCAGGCCCTGGTTCCGCGCGGGACCGGCCGCCGGCCCCTCCGCCGGCGCGCGGACAGTCATCGCCACCGTCAGCAGGGCGGTACAGACGATGGTCGCCGCGATCGCGGCCTCGACCCACCGGGCGTCCACCCGCACCAGCCGCAGCGTGGCCAGCGCCAGGGTCACCGAGTGCCCGAGTGTGAACGCGGTGACCAGCACCAGCAGCCGGCGCCAGTCGCCCGGCCGATACGCCACGGTCAGCGCCGCCACGAACAGGATGTGGTCATAGCCGCGGAGGTCCGCGATATGGTGCATCCCGAGACGTGCGTAGGTGAGGAACTCAGAGCCCATGCGCGGTCATCGTACGGCCGAAGTGGAGCGAGGTTTCCATGGAGCGACGCGGCGGCGGGACCAGGTCCCTGGCGGGCGATGACCGGGGTGCCACGAGGCGGTGACGAATCGGGGCGGCGGGATTCGAACCCGCGACCTCCTGCTCCCAAAGCAGGCGCTCTACCGGGCTAAGCTACGCCCCGCGATTCACTCGGCTGCTGCCGCCCCCTCCCGCATGCGGAGCGGCAGAAAGGTGTCACGATCCGGAGCCGAATGCGAGTCCCGGCCGGCGCAGGCGAGGATGGCATCCCTGTGGACGCGGCGCCGCCCATTCCGGGTGGGCGACGGCGTCCGCCACGTCAACGCTCGAACGGGAGCCGCCGGGCTCCCGTTCGTCGTGTGCAGCGGCCCTGCGGTCGGCTCAGCCGCCGGCGTGCAGGCGCGCCCGGGCCTCGCGGAAGATGATCACCGACAGGACCAGGATCACCGTGATGCTCACCGCCGAGATGGCGCACCAGGGGCAGAAGGTCCCCAGCACGACGAACTCGCCGTACTTGAGCCGCAGCGTGAACGCGAATCCCAGCGAAGCCAGGACGAGGAGCACCCGGGTCACGCCGAGCCCCCCCTGCCACCGCGGCTGCAGGCTCGCGAGCGAGGTGCAGAGGAGGAGCGTGTAGCCGATGATGCCGATCCGCGCGACGTCCACGCCGAGGAACCAGCCCCACTGGCTGAACATGGCGCGGTCACAGCCGCCCGTGGTGCATTGCAGCGAGCCCGCCAGCCCCAGCTTGTACAGGTGCAGGTAGACGGCGGAGCTCCCGGCGACCAGGCTCAAGAGGGCGATGGCCATCCGGGCGCGGAGGGCGCCCTCGCTGGGCGCGCTCATGGGGCCCCCGTGGAGGCGCCACCCCGGGCGCCGTGGTAGGCCTGCTGGAGCCAGCGCACGTAGGCCACCACCTGCGGCATCTCCAGCGTGTCGACCCGGGTGGCCGCCGGCATGGCGCCGTAGTGGTAGCGGCGTTGCGGGGCGCCGGCCCGCAGGGCGGCGATCATCGCGGCATCCGGGGTGGTCTCCGGGAGGAAGAGGGTATCGAGCAGCGCGGGCCCCAGCCCCTGCCCCTTTCCCAGGACCCCGTGGCACGAGGCACAGTAACTGGCGTAGAGCACCGAGCCGCGTTCCAGGTGGGCGGGCGGCTTCCCGGGGTGGAAGGCGGCCATGCGCGGGTCTCCCCCGTCGCCCCCGCCACAGGCGGCGGCAGCGAGCACCGCGCCGAGGATCGTCGATCGTGCTGCGAAGTGCGCCATGCGTCAGCCATCCCCCGTGGTTCCCAGCACCGCGAGCAGCCGCTCCAGGGCCCGTCCCCGGTGGCTCACCCGGTCCTTCTCGGCCTCGTCGGCCTCACCGAACGTCCGGCCCAGCTCGTCGCTCAGGAAGAGCGGGTCGTACCCAAAGCCGCCGCTGCCCCGCGGTTCTTCCAGGATTACGCCGCCACAGGTCCCGTCGAAGACCTCCGGCACGGCCCCGGGGCGTCGCAGGAGCACCAGCACGCACCGGTAGCGCGCCCGACGCCGGCTCTCGGCCGCGCCGCGCAGCCGGCGCAGCAGCTCCGCGTTGTTGGCCGCATCGACCTCGCGCGGGCTGCCGGCGGCGCCCGCCCAGCGCTTGGACCGTACCCCCGGCAGTCCGCCGAGGGAGAACACCTCGAGGCCCGAGTCGTCGGCCACGGTGGGGAGGCCGGTCAGCTTCAGGAAGTACTCGGCCTTGTGTCGCGCGTTGGTCTCGAAGCTGTCGGCCACCTCGAGAGTGTCCTCGATGGGCCGCTCCGGGACGCCGACGTCGTCGGGGAACACCACCTCGTGGCCGGCGGCCTCGAGGAGGCGGCGCACCTCGCGCTGCTTGCCGGCGCTCCGGGTGGCGACCAGCAGCTTCACCCGGCCAGCGCCTGCGCCTGCGCGGTGAAGAGCTGGGTGATGCCGCCCTGCGCAAGCTCGAGGAGCCGGTCGAGTTCCGCGCGGGCAAAGGTGCCGTGCTCGCCGGTCCCCTGCACCTCCACGAACCGGTCGGGCCGCACCATCACGATGTTGGCGTCGACGCCGGCATCACGATCCTCGAGGTAGGCCAGGTCCAGCCGCGGCTCGCCCTCGACGATGCCCACCGAAATGGCGGCGACGGGTTCCCCGAAGGGGTTCTCGATCCCGGCGCGCTGCGCGAGCCAGGCGCAGGCATCGGCGAGCGCCACGCACCCGCCGGTGATGCTCGCGGTCCGGGTGCCGCCATCGGCCTGGAGCACGTCGCAGTCCACCTTGATGGTCCACTCGCCGAAGGCCATGGTCTTCATGGCGGCCCGGAGCGAGCGCCCGATCAGGCGCTGGATCTCCTGGGTGCGGCCGCCCGGGCCGCGCCGCTCGCGGTCGGTCCGTTCGGCGGTGGCGCGCGGCAGCATGGCGTACTCGGCCGTGACCCACCCCTCCCCGCTCCCCTTCTTCCAGCCCGGGGCCCCCTGTTCCACCGTGGCGGTGCAGTGCACCAGGGTGCCCCCCATGCGGATGAGGCAGGAGCCTTCCGCGTAGGGATTCACCCGGCGCTCCAGCACCAGCGGGCGCAACTGGTCGGACTGGCGGCCATCAGGTCGAGCCACGAAGACGCTCCACGATCGCGGTGGTGGAAAAGCCATCCTGCAGGGTCACATGCTTCACCCGACCACCGCGCGCCGAGACGATGTCGGCGCCCACGGTATTGGCCAGGGTGTAGTCTCCGCCCTTCACCAGGACGTCCGGCTCGAGCACCCGGATCAGCTCCAGCGGCGTGGCCTCGTCGAATACCACGACGCAGTCCACCGCCGCGATGGCGGCCAGCACCCGGGCGCGGGCCAGGGCCGGCACGATCGGCCGCTCCGGGCCCTTGC
Source organism: Gemmatimonadota bacterium (assembly GCA_016713785.1). Classification (NCBI taxonomy): domain Bacteria; kingdom Pseudomonadati; phylum Gemmatimonadota; species Gemmatimonadota bacterium. The sequence goes on from JADJOM010000003.1 coordinate 914,393, forward strand.
CGAGCAGGCGCACCGAGTGGTCGCTGTTCACGCCGACCACCAGCGCATCGCCCTCGGCGCGGGCGGCCTCGAGCAGGGCCACGTGCCCGGGGTGCAGCAGGTCAAAGACCCCGTTGGTGAAGGCCACGATGCCCGGCTGGCCTTCGCGCCAGGCGGCGGCGGCGCGCCGGTCCCGGATCTTGGTGCTGGTGTCCACGGTCAGCGGCGCACCCGCGCGAAGATGAGCTTCAGCGCCACCGGCGCGATGAACGTGGTGGCCATGACCATGAGCAGCACGATGCTGAAGGTGGTGTCGCTGAGCAGCCCGGCCTTCCGGCCGACGTCCGCGAAGATCAGACCCACCTCGCCGCGGGGCACCATCCCGGTGCCCACCGTCAGGCGGTCGAACCGGGCCCAGGGGGCGCCCCAGCCGGCCACCAGCTTGCCCCCGATGGCGATCAGCGTGAGTGCCCCGGCGACCAGCAGGATCCCGCCCGCACCGGGCCGGGTGGGATCGAGCAGCCGGAGGTCGGCGGCGGCCCCGACGTTCACGAAGAAGATGGGGGCGAGGAGCGCGGCGACCGGCTGCACCTGGTGCTCCACCGTCTGGTGGTGGCGGGTGCCACGGAGGATGAGGCCCGCGGCGAACGCCCCGATGATCAGCGCCGAGCCCACCTGCGCGGCGAGGGCGGCGAGGGCCAGCGCGAAGGCGATCGAGACCGCGACGACCATCCCGCGGACCCGCATGCGGAGGAGGCGGTCGGCCACTCGGGGAATCACCAAGTTACCGAGCATCACGGCGGCCACCAGGAACCCGATGGCCACGGCGAAGGTGGTGCCGACTCCGGCCACCGAGACGGTCCCCCCGGCGGCGATCCCGGACACCACGCTCAGGATCACCAGGCCGATGATGTCATCGATCACCGCGGCGCCGAGGATGATCCGCGCTTCCGGGGTGTCCATCCGGCCCAGGTCGCCCAGCACCCGCGCGGTGATGCCCACCGAGGTGGCCGTGAGCGTGGCCCCGACGAAGATCGCGACGGTCCGGAGGTCCCCACCGTCACTGGTGACCGGGTGCGGGAGCCAGGCCCAGTAGAAGTAGCCGAGCGCGAAGGGCACCACGACCCCGACGCAGGCCACCGCGAGCGCCGCGCCACCGACCTTGGACATTTCCCGGAGGTCGGTTTCGAGGCCCACCTCGAACAGGAGGAGGATCACCCCCAGCTCGGCCAGGACCCGGAGCATCTCCGCGCTCGATTCCCCCGGCGCCGGGACGACCCCGAGGACGCTGGCCCCGAGCAGCACACCCGCCACCAGTTCGCCCAGCACCGAGGGCAGCCCCAGCCGCTCGGCGCCTTCGCCGAGCAGCTTCCCGGCCACCAGCATCGCGGCCACGGTCAGGAGCAGATGGGGCAGTTCGCCGTCCGACCCCGCGGCCCAGAGGGGTGTCGGCACGATCAGGAGGAGGGCAAGCATCCAGAGCGGCCCGGGGCGGCCGGCCCGGCGCCGCGACATCAGAGCGGCTCCTCGGCGGTGGGTACGTACAGGAAGGTGTGCGTGAAGATCGGGACCACGACCGTCTCGCTGTACTGGGTGGAGATCGTGATCTTCCGCGGCTTGCCGCTGCGGGTGATGGTGAACTTGCGCGCGTCCGGCGGCAGGCCGAGCTCATCGACCTTGGCCTCGAGCCGGCGGCGGATCACCCCATCGCTGAGCGTGGGGGCCAGCCGCGCCGACACCCGCATTTCGTCGAGCAGCTGGTAGTAGCGGATCCAGGGCTGGCCGAAGTGGATCCCGTAGTAGACCCCGGCGACCAGGATCACCAGGGACACCAGGCAGCCCGACGTGCTCGCGCCGCGGCGCGAGGAAGGCCTAGCGGTCACCATTGGGACTGGGCTCCGTCTACGATGTTGGTCACCAGCTTGCTGAGGGCGCGCCCCCGGGCCCGCGCTTCCGTCTCGGAGCCGGGCTCGTACTCCCCGTCGATCGACATGCCGTTCCGCTGCCAGAGGATCTTGCCGTCCTTGTCGATGATCTCGACCGAGACGCTGAGCTGCACCAGCCGCTTGTTCACGTTCACGGTGCTGTTGCTGCCGCCGGTGAAGGCGACCGCCACGTCGGGCTCATACCGGGTGATGCTGCCGCGCACCACCGCGTCTGCCGAGGCCTCGCCGGCCTGACGCAGGCCCAGCCGCCCCTGCACCGCGGCCCGGACCGAATCCACGACTTCCTGCGTCAGGGTCGGCTCGGCGGTGAGGTTGTCGAACGGGAGGATGGCGACGGTCTTGATCTCGGGCGGGAAGCCCCCGCCCTTGAAGCCGTAGAGGCAGCCCGTGAGCACGAGGCCGCTAAGGCTCGACAGGACGAGCCCAGATCTCAGGCGGGAACTGCGCTGCAGGAACCGTCGCGTAGAACGTGATCTCCAGTTTGGACGGCACACTGGGCACCGTCAGCCGTGCCTTCACCAGGCGGCCTTCTGCCGTGAGCGTCACGGAGGCCCGCCCGATCACCTTGCCGCTCTGGCGGACCTCCGCCACGAGGGTCGAGCCGTCGGTGGCAGTCAGGACGTAGGTCGTGGTGTCCGGTCCCGCCACGTACTGCCAGGCCGTGGTACCGCGGTCCTCGAGGCCCAGCAGCGTCACGCCCGGTGCCGGGCGCTGCGCCACCCCGAGGACCGCCCAGAGCAGCGAGATCCCGGGCACCAGTTCGTCCACCGACCGGTCCGGCACCACCCAGATCGCGGAATCGCCGACCACCGCGGCCGATCCCTTCCCGATCCCGAGCGAGCCCGCGAAATCGAACCGGAGCGAGTCCGGCGGGACGATCCGGACGCTGCCCCGGCCACCCTTGCTGGCCTGTTCATCCTGGTACAGCCAGGTGAAGCGGTGCATCACCGCCTGACGCGGCGTGGTGCGTGCCACCCACCCGTCCACCTGCGCTGGCCCGACCGGCACGAGTCCCTTCGGGGCCACCGAAGGCGGCGCACCAGTGCAGCCGGCAAGGACGAGGGCAAGATAGACCCCCCCACCGGGGCGGTCAAGCCGAAACCATTGTGGCATCAGTAGTTATACCCGAAGAAGAACTGCACGAAGCTGCGCCGCTTCTGTTCCGGCCCCAGGCCGTAGCCCTGGAAACCGCGGTCACTCCAGCGCCGCCCCCAGTCCAGCCGCAGCACCAGCCCGGGGATGATCGGCCACCGGAAGCTCACGCCGTAGCTGCCGAGCACCGCCCGATGCTCTTCGCGGAAGAACCAGGTGCGGCCCACATCGCCGAAGAACGCCCCCTGGATCTCGGGGAACCGGGCCGGGCCGGCCGGCGTGCCGAGGGTGAAGAAGTCGAGGAGCGGAAACCGGAGCTCGCTGTTCACCATCCACGCCTTGGCCCCGATAATGTAGCCGTAGTTCGGGTAGCCGCGCAGCCCGAGCGTGCCGCCAATGTTGACCCGCTCCGGCCGATCCCCGCCGCTGTAGAAGCCGAAGCCCCGCACCGCCAAGGCCGCCCGCCGCCCCAGCCGGAGGTACTGGCGGGCGTCGAGCACCGTGGTGTACCCGTCGAAGCGCGCATTGCTGAAGTCGCTGGCCACGCCTCCCGTCAGGGCCACCAGATGCCCGTCGATCGGGCCGGTCGAGGTCCACAGCGCGTTACTGTGGACGAACGTGAGGTACTGCGACGCGATCCAGCCCTTGCGGCGCGGCTGGTCCACCGGCAGGGTGAAGTCCACCCGGTTGGAGTGCTGCAGGACCCCCTGCGCCTCGATCCGGGCATAGCGCGAGAGCGGGTAGCGCAGCAGGCCGAAGGCGCCCGCCGCATTCTCGGTGTAGGCGGCGCTGAAATCACCCACGTACTGGCTGCCCTTGAAGCGGAAGGCCCCCACGCCCCAATTGAGTCGGCGGGTCTGGTTGAGGTAGAGGCCGAGCAGGCTCGTGTTGTCGAAGAGGTTGCGGAACTCCCGGCCCTGGTAGGTGCTGATGTTGACGTAGAAGAGGTTGTCGCTGAGGAGGTCGCTGATCAGGAACGTGGCGCCTTGCCCCGTCCCGATCTTGGGCGCGTAGACGAACTCCCCGGCGGCGAAGTCGAGGGTGTACTTCCGGCGATAGGGCTGGCTGCTGGCGCGGGCCAGTCGCCCCTCGCTCCCCACGGGCCAGCTCCAGGCGGAATGCGGAGCCGGCGGATCCAGGCTGAAGGTCTCCGCCCGGGCCCCGGAGTCGGCCGGCAGGAGGTAGACCCCGAGCCCGAGATCATTGAAGCCGGACACGAGGAAGGCGTCGCGCCCGCCCACCGGCGCGGCGTCGAAGGCCCCGGTCCACACCGAGGTCTCCCGCCGTCCCGCGCCGAGCGTGTCGACCGAGAACACGTTGAGCACCCCATCGCGCCCGGAGCTGAACACGATCCGGTCGTCGGAGAGCCAGGTCGGGGTCTCGTCGACCCAGGCGCCGGATGTTACCTGCCGGATGGCGCGGGTCTCGAGATCGAGGAGGAAGAGATTGACGGCATCGTCCAGGCCCAGGGCGGTGCGATCGGAGGCGAAGACCACCCGCCGCCCGTCCGGGCTGACGCGGGGATCGATGTCCTGGTAGCGATCGTTCGTGAGCTGTTCCAGCGTGCCGTCCGGCAGTGAAAGCCGGTAGAGGTCGGACACGCCGGCGTTGGACAACCCGCTGAAGACGACGCCGGTGCCGTCCGGGGTCCACGCGGGCGACAGGATCGACACCAGCGCGGGAAACTGGTAGCGGCCCACCAGCTTCCGTTCCGCCCGGTCGAAGATCATGAGGGCGTCCCGCTCCTGGAAGCGGGATGAGAAGAGCAGGAGGCCCGGTCGCGAGGCGTCCACCCGCGAATCGAAGGCGTGGAGGTTCTCGTAGGCGGGGCTCCGCCCCGAGGTGACCAGGGAGGTGGCCGACCCGCCATCGACCGGGCGCTGCACCAGGGTCACGAAGCCGTTGCCGGCCGAGGCGTAGACCAGGTCGCCGTCGGTGGAGTCGTTGGGCGAGAACGCCGGTTTGATCGCGGCCGAGGCCAGCAGCTGGCCGGCGGCCGGGAGCGACAGCCGGCCGCCCACTGCCGGGTAGTACGCCCTCCGCATGGCCACCTGCCACTCCTCGTTGAGCTGGGCCAGGGTGCGGCCGTACGTCCCCGCCACCGCCTCCTCGAACGTCTCGTAGTGCCACAGCTCCCGGTACAGCGACGCGATCCGCCAGTCCCCGTACGTGTCGGCCAGCCACCGGTGGATCCGCCCGCCCAGCGGGTAGACGATCCCGCCGGTGACGGAGCCGAGGTCCTGCAGCCGCGGCAGCCGGCCGCCGAGGACGATGTCCCGCATGATCATCTCGTCCCGCGCGTCCTCCCCGCCGGACCACAGCTCGGCCAGGCCCTCCGTGAACCAGAGCGGGATGGCCATCGTGGCGCTGCGCGGGGAGCGCACGTACCGGTCGTACAGGAGGCTGATCTGGAAGACGTGCACCATCTCGTGGCGCAGCGTATGCCGGAACTCGGCCAGGTTCCCGCGGAACGGCAGGGTGACCCGCCGCTTGAGGAAGTCGGTGACGCCGAGGAGGCCTTCCGGTGGGGTGAACGGGAGGACGTTGGTCTGCTCGAAATCGGTATGGGAGGCGTACACGATCAGCGGCACCCGGGCGGTGACCGTGTGCCCGAACTTGACGGCGAGCTCGTCGTAGTTCCGCTCGGCATCGGCCAGCGCCACGTGGGCGAGCTCCGCCTCGTCCGGGTAGTAGTACACGTCGATCCGGGCGCCCGCGAGAACCTGCCAGTCGAGCCGGCGGTACTGGATCTTGTTCTCGCCCGCCAGGAAGAATTGCGCGGCCGCCGGCCGGGCGCCCAGGCCGAGCAGGGCCAGCAGCAGGAGCCGGCGCCAGCTCACCGGCGGATGCTCCGGATCTGGTCGCCTTCGGTCAGGCGGAGGAGTGCGGGCATGCCGTCCCGCACCCGGCCGAAGATCGTGTAGGTCCCGTCCAGGTGGGGCTGCGGGCCGAGGGTGATGAACCACTGGCTCCCCCCGGTGTCCGGGCCCGAGAGCGCCATCCCGACCATGTATCCCACGTAGCGGCGGCGATTGATCTCATCCCGGATGGTGGTGCCGGGCCCGCCCCAGCCGTCGCCGCGCGGGTCACCCGCCTGGACCACGAAGCCGGGAACCACGCGGTGGAACCGTTGGCCGTCGAAGTAGCGACGGTCCACCAGCTGGAGGAACTGCAGTACGGTGAGCGGTGCCTCCGGCCCGAAGAGCTCGAGCTCGAGGATGCCCCCCTGCTCCAGCTCCACTCGGACGGTGGGGTAACGCTCCGGCCCCTGCCCCACCAGGAACAGGCGGGCCGCTTCGCGGTAGTCCTGCAGCGTGCGCCCGGTCTCGAAGGGGAAGGCCGGGCCGAAGCTCTCGGCCGCGGCGGGCCAGTGCTCCTCGGCCCAGCGCCGCACCTGGTAGTCGGGCGCACCGCCCAGCTCGGGAATCAGGGCCCGCTCGGCGAGGTCGGCGCCTTCCGGCATCCGGTCCAGGGTGGCGCGCAGCGCGCCAAGGGCCGCGATCGCGGCGTCGGGGAAGGAGTCCCGGGCGGCGGCGCGGTAGGCCACGACCAGCGCGGCGCGGTCGCCGGGATCGGCGGCGCGGGCCAGGCCATCGGCGGCGAGACTCCGGAGGGCCGCATCACGGCTGCGGAGCATCCGGCGGCAGGCCGCAAGCAGCGCGGCCTCCGCCGCATCGACCGTCTCGATCCAGGCGCCGAGGGCCGCGACGGCCACCCTGGGGTCGCGGTCGTCGAGGAAGGGCGCGAGCCGGGCGGGGTTGATCCTCGCCGCGCCTCGGGCGGCCGCGGCACGGTCCCGCCAGTCGGCGCTCGCCGCCCACCGCGCCGCCAGGGAATCGAAGCGGGTCGAGTCGAGCCGGGCCAGGCTCAGCAGGCTCTCCCGTCGCAGCGCCCAGGTCCCGCGCGTGGCCCCGGCGTGACGCGCGAGTTCCGCAATGGCGGCGGTGCCGCCCAGGAGCCCGAACGTCTCGGCTGCCTGGATCTGCACGTTGGCCACGGGGTCGTTGAGGGCCGGCAGCACCTTCTCGGTCGCCGCGTGGGCCTGGAAGGTGCCGAGGGAGCGCAACGCCTGGATCCGGACCCCAGGGTCCTCGTCACGGGTGGTCCGTACCAGCAGGTCGATCACCGGCTCGCGCGCCATCCGGGCCGAGTCCACGTAGGCCCGGGTCAGGGCGCGGGCGGCGTTGGCGCGCACCTGCGCGGAGGCGCGGTCACCGAGGCGCTCGATGAGGCGGGGCGCGGCCGCCGGCACGCGGAGCCGGCCCAGCGAATAGGCGGCCCCGTACCGGGCGTCCTCCTTGGGATCCTGCAGCATCGGCATCAGGGCATCCACCGGCGCCGCGGCGCCGAGGCGCCAGCTCTCCAGCGCGGCGCGCCAGGCCAGCGGGTCGGCGTCGGAGCGGTCGCCCCACAGGGTGCGCTCGAGCACCCCACGGACGAGCCCCGCCCCGTCGCGTCCACCGATCCTGGCCGCGGCGGTGATCATCTCGAGGGCCAGTGGCGTGGAGACATGGGTGCCGTCCTGCGCGCGCCGCACCAGGGCCGGGCCCGCAGTGGTGTCGCGGAGCAGCCCCAGGGCAAATGCCGCCGCGACCTGCACCAGGCTGTCGGGATCGGACAGCGCTGGCGCGAGCAGCGCGATGGCCCGGGGATCGCCGATCCGGCCCGCCGAGACCGCGGCGATGGCGCGCACGGAGTTGTCGGGGTCGGACAGCGCCCGGAGCAGGAGCCGGTCCTCGAACCGCCGGGCATCCTCAGCCGCCATCACCCTGGCCAGGGTCTCGACCGTGCCGGCGTCCTGGGCCCGCAGGGCCGGTGGCGCCAGCGCAAGGCCAGCGACGGCCAGGGCCAGCCAGGTCGGACGGCTCATGCGGGCTCCGGGGGCAGGGACCGCCGCAGCGCCGCGAGCAGCGGGTCCGGAAGGCGCGCCGGGCGACGCCGCGCATCGAGGCAGATCAGCGTGGTCTCGGCGTCCACGAGCGGCGTCCCGCCCTCCGCCAGCTCGACGGCATAGCCGAACACCACGCGCCGGGACGCGACGGCACGCAGCCGGCAGCGGATCCGGACCACGTCGTCGAAGCGGGCCGCGTTGCGGTAGCGAACCTGCAGATCGGTGACGACCAGGCGGATCCCCTGTTCTTCGAGCTCGCGGTAACTGTAGCCGGCCTGCCGGAGGTGTTCGGTCCGGGCGATGTCGAGCCAGACCACATAGCGGGCGTGATAGACGACGCCCATCTGGTCGGTCTCGGAGTAGTTGACCCGGACGGTGGTGACGGATTCGATGGTGGGCTGGTGCACAGGGGCGCGGGCCGGGGTGGAGGGTCCGAGGGGTGACCGGCCAAGGGTAAGCCGCTGGCGGGAGCCCCGGAAGGGCCGCGCGTGCCCTTCCCTGCCCCTTGGGCCGGCCCTACCTTTGCCGCGTGTTCTCCCACCGCCTCGTCCTCGTCGGGGACGCGCACATCGGGCGCGAATCCCCCGACACCACCACCGCCCTCGTGGCCTTCCTCGACGCCGTGCCATCGCTGGGCGATGGCCTGCTCGTCACGGGCGACCTCTTCGAGTTCTGGTTCGCCTACGACCGCGTCGTGCCCCGCCACGGGATCACCGCGCTCGCCGCCCTGGCCCAGCTGGCCCGCCGCATGCCGGTCCTCATGCTGGGCGGCAACCACGACCGCTACGCCGGCACCTTCTGGGAACGCGAACTCGGCATCCGCTTCGCGCCGCGCGAGACGCGATTCACGCTCGATGGCCGGCCGGCCCTCGCGGTCCACGGGGATGGCATCACGGACACGCACTGGTCGGCCCGGGTGCTGCACCGCGTGCTGCGGCACGACATGACCGTGGCCCTCTATCGGACAATCCACCCCGACCTCGGGATGTGGCTGGTCGATCGCCTGAGCGGTTACCTGGGCGACCGGGAGCGCACCGAGACCGAGATCCAGGGGGGCGTGGCGCGCCAGGCGGCGTGGGCCGTGGGGCAGCTTGAGGCGGATCCGGAGCTCGGTCTCGTAGTGATGGGCCACACCCATCGGCCCGCCAGCCAAACCACGCCCCGGGGCGGGCTCTACGTGAATCCCGGCGCCTGGTTTGACGGCTATCGGTACGCCGTGGTGGCCGACGGAACCGCCACCCTGCACCAGTTCAGGCCCGCATGACCGAACCCGCAATCCTGGCCCAGGCCACCCAGCTCATTCGCGATGGCCAGCGCCGGGAGGCGGTGGACCGGCTCATGACCGCGCTCCCAGGGCTCGGGGAGCCATGGCAGCGCAAGGCCCGCAGCCTGGCGGGGCTGGCGTGGTACTTCGAGGGACGGCATGCCGAGGCACTCGGGATGTTCCAGGCCGCCGCCGACGGCAGCGAGGGACCCGAGGACTGGTTCAATGTGGCCATGGCGCAGGTGCAGGTCGGCGACATCGAGGCGGCGCACGCCGCGTGGCAGCGGTGCTTCGATCTCTCGTACCAGCACCAGGACGCCCCCGAGAGCTCCACCTTCTTCCAGAAGAAGCTGATCCTCGCCGAGGCGCTGCTGACGGCCGGGCATCCCGATCCCCGCGGCCTCGACCTGGTGGAGCGGCAGTTGATGGGGTTCTTCACGCACTACCGCATCACCGATCCCAGCTATTGGGCCATCCGCGGAGTGCCGGCCTTCGACGATGTCCTGGGGCTGACCCGGCGATACTACGAGGCGATGGGGCGGAGCCGGGCGGAGTGGGAGGCCTGCTGCGCCGCGATCGCGCCAACCGTGGACGAGGAGGGGCAGACCGTCCTCGAGGCGGCGCGCGAGGCGTTCACCGCCCCCAGCTGAGGCTCAGCCGAGCGGGACGACTTCGGCGGAGGCCAGCCGCGCACCGATGAAGCGGCTGCCCACCTGACGGAACCGGGGTTCATCATCGCTCACCGCGAACCGGTGATAGACCGGGGCGCCAGTCGGCGCCACCAAACCGCGGCTGGCGAGCGTCTCGGCCACCGAGCGCGCCGTCTCCTCCGCGCTGTCGATCAGCCGGACCCCCGGCCCCATCACCCGGCCCAGCAGCGGCTTGAGCAGCGGATAGTGGGTGCAACCCAGCACCAGCACGTCCACGTGGGCGTCGGCCAGCGGCCGGAGGTACTCCCGCGCAATCAGCTCGGCCGCGGGATGCTCGAACCACCCCTCCTCCACCAGCGGTACGAACAGCGGGCAGGCCGCCTGCTCCACCCGGAGCTCGGGCCGCAGGGCGTGGATTGCCCGGGCGTAGGCATTGCTGGCGATGGTCCCCGCCGTGCCGATCACCCCGATCGGCCCACCGCCCGTGGCACCCACCGCGGCGCGCGCCCCCGGCTCGATCACGCCGATGACCGGCACCGGTGACTGCTCCCGCAGCGCCGCCAGGGCGTGGGCCGTGCTGGTGTTGCAGGCGATGACCACCAGCTTCACCCCTTGCCCGACCAGCCAGTGCAGGATCTCCAGGCTGTAGCGACGGACCGTTTCCGGGCTCTTGGGGCCGTAGGGGACGCGCGCGGTGTCGCCGAAGTAGATGGTGGACTCACCGGGCAGGCGCTCGTAGATGGCCCGCGCCACCGTGAGGCCGCCGATGCCCGAGTCGAAGATCCCGATGGGGGCGCCGCCGCTCACGGGAAGTGGACGGGGATGGAGACCCCGATCCCCGTGCCGCCGCCGGGGAGCGGCGCGGCGCGGACGTCCAGGTCGGGCGGGAAGTCCCAGAGGTGCGCGCCGACGTAGGCTTCGATGGCGGAGAACAGGTGGTTGAAGGCGAGCAGCACCAGCCAGTCCTGCCGCTCCTTTTCCTTGGCCTTCACGCTGCCGGAGTTGGTGCGCCGCAGGTACCCGAGTTCGTGGTTGCTCTTGATCGCCATGCCGAGCGTGACGCCCTCCCAGGCCACGAAGAGCGCGCCGGTCAGCTTCCGGTTGAGCTTGGCCTGCCCCCACCCCGGCAGCAGGATCGAGCGCCAGAGCGCGCCCATCGGGGAGACCGGGGCACGGGCATAGAGGGTGTCCCCCCGCGGCGTGACCGCGGCCACGAGCACGCTTTCCGCGGCGGCAGGCGCGGGCGCCGGCGGTACGCTGTCCGCCTGTGCCGCGAGGTGGGCGGCCTGACAGGCCAGCAGCGTCAGGATGACCGCGGCGAACCCGGGCGCGCGGGTCATCGCACGATCTCCCGCACCGCGGCGGCGAACCGGTCCACATCGGCTTCGGTGGTGTCCCAGGCGGTCATCCAGCGGACCTCGGCCTGCTCAGGGTTCCAGACGTAGAAATAGGCACGCTCCTGCAGGGCCGGAATATGAACGGGCGGCACCCGCGCGAACACCCCGTTGGCCTCGACCGGCTGGGTGATGCTGACGCCGGGCACGTCGCGCACCCGCTCGGCCAGGCGCCGGGCCATGGCGTTGGCGTGCGCGGCGTTGCGATGCCAGAGATCGCCCTCCAGCAGCGCGACGAACTGCGCGGCCAGGAAGCGCATCTTGCTGGCCAGCTGCATCCCCTGCTTGCGCAGGTAGGCCATCTCCCCGCCCCCGGCCCCCTGCAGGAACACCACGGCCTCGGCACCGAGCAGGCCGTTCTTGGCGCCGCCGAACGACAGGAGATCCACCCCGAGCTCGGTGGTGCAGGCCCCGAGCGACAGCCCGAGCGCCACCGCCGCATTGGCGAGCCGCGCCCCATCGACGTGGACCAGCAGGCCATGCCCGTGCGCCGCAGCCACCAGGGCCCGCAACTCGGCCACGGAGTACACCGTGCCCAGTTCGGTGGCCTGGGTCAGGGAGAGCACCCGCGGCTGCACGCGGTGCTCATCGCCGAGGCCGTGCAGCAGTGGAGGGAGGTCGGTCGGCCGCAGCTTGCCGTCGGGGCAGCGCACCGGGAGCAGCTTGCTGCCGGTGAACCGTTCCGGCGCCCCGCATTCATCCACCTGGATGTGGGCCCCGTCGGAGCAGATCACCGCGTGATGCGGCCGCATCACCGCCCCGAGCCCCAGCACGTTGGCCGCGGTGCCGTTGAAGACGAGCCAGGCGTCCGCGCGGGGGCCGAAGTGGGTGCGGAACAACTCGCGGGCGCGCTCGGTCAGCGCGTCGTGGCCGTAGCTGCGGACGTGGCCACCATTCGCGGCGGTGAGGGCGGCCAGCACCTCCGGGTGCACCCCGGCGTTGTTGTCACTGGCAAAGGCGCGGGGGTTCATGCGGCGATCAGCACGGGCAGGGCCCCGGCCTCCAGGCGGACGTTCATCGAGCCGGAGACCTCGCGCAGCTCACCGTCGAACTGCGCGTGCAGGGGGCCGGAATGCCCGGTCACGGAGACATGGGTGGCGCGGAGCATCCGGACATCCTTGAGGCCGGTATGCTTCCCCATCATGACCAGGGGCAACCGGGCCAGGATGGCCCCCATGGACTTCTGCCGGATGGCGCAGAGGTCGAGCCAGCCATCATCCGGCTGCGCATCCGGGGTCAGGCGGAACCCGCCCCCGACGCAGGGCCCGATCGCGATCTCCAGCAAGAGCAGCCGGTCACGGAAGCTGCCGCCATCGGTCTCCACCGTCAGGTCGAGGGTCTCGAACCGGGACAGCACCTGCAGCACAGCGGCCAGGTAGGCCGGGAGCCCGGTGAAGCGCTTCCAGCGACTCACCACGCGGGCCACCTCGGCATCGAACCCGATCCCCACGGAGTTGAGGAAGTACTCCTCCCACGCCACCCCGACATCGAACCGCCGGATGGCACCGCGCCCCAACCGCCGCACCGCCTCCGACAGTGGCAGCCCGAGGGTCCGGGCCATCTTGGCATAGTCGTTCCCTGTGCCGGCGGGCAGGATCGCGATGGGTGGCCGCTCCGCCACCGCTGCGCGCAGCAAGCCATTCGCCGCCTCATGCAGCGTCCCGTCACCGCCGAGGACCACGACCCGCTCCGCCCCCGCCTCCACCGCCTCGCGGACTTGCTGCACGGCGGTGCCGGGTGCGGTTGTCTCGATCTGGATCAGGCTGCCGAAGGTGGCTTCCAGGGCCCGGCGGGCTTCCGGCGCACGCCGACCCGCCCGACCGCGCCCGGCGGCGGGATTCACCACAAGAATGGTCTTCACGATGCCGGGAATGTCGCCGGTTTCGGGGGCGACCGCCATATGCGCCGCGGGGCACCCGCTGTGGGTGCCCCGGGCGCCGGTCAGTGGCGGGAGCGTGTGGGAATCGAACCCACCGGAGCCGCCAGAGGCACCTCCGTCGCGGTTTTGAAGACCGGCCAGGCCACCAGGCCCGATCCACCCCCATGCTCTCGGCAAGTTCGCTCCGGCCCGCGGATTTCGCGACCCCGGGCCGCCGGCCCATGCGCATGCGTGCCGTCCCGGCCTTTCCGGCCCGTCTGGTCGGATTTCAGGCAGCAGCCGTTCCTGCCGAGACTCGGCCAGAGGGATCCTGTCGACGGCGAGAGAATACCAATGGTGCATTCCACGATGTTCGAGAGCCTGCGGTCGGTCCGCGGCCGCATGGCGGTGGTGGGTGGCGTGTCACTCCTGGCCCTCGGCGGCCTCGCGGCGCTGTCCCGCGTGACGCTGGCTCACCTGGCCGTCGGCGGTCCCCTGTACGGGGAGATCGCGCAGAGCAAGGACCTGGTTGCGGACATCACGCCGCCGCCGCTCTACATCATCGAGAGCTACCTGGTAGCGCACGAAATCGCGCGGAAGTCCAGCGAGGCCGAGGTGGATGTGCTGGCGAACAAGGCGGCAGCCCTCCACGCCGAATTCGAGACCAGGCACCAGTACTGGGCCGCGTCCCTGCCGGATGACAGCCTCAAGCGCGCCCTGATCACCGACACCTACGAACCCGCCCTCCGGTTCTTCGACGCGTTCGACCGCGACTTCCTGCCCGCGGTGCGACGGGGCGACCGGGCCCGCGCCGCCGCCGTGCTCGACCAGCAGCTGACCCCGATCTACGACTGGCACCGCGCCGTGGTGGACCAGGTGCTGGCCGCCGCCCGGGCCCGGAGCGCGGCACGGGAGCTCGAGGCGGCCGCCGAGGTGCGGCAGCACTCGGCCATCGTCCTGGCCAGCGCGGCGCTGGCGGCCATGATCCTGCTGGGCGTGAGCCGGGCGCTGGTGCACGGGATGCTGCGACCGCTCTCCGGCACGGTGGAAGTACTCGAGGCCGTGGCCGCGGGGGATCTCAGCCGCCGGGCCGCCACGACCTCGGTCACCGAGGCCCGCCGGATGGGCGAGGCCCTCGAACGGGCGCTCCAGGGGATGCGGGAGGCCCTCGGCGCCGACCACGTGGAGTGGACCGCCGTCGGCGCGCAGCGCGCGGAGATCACCCGGATCCGCCAGCTGGTCGAGAACGCGCCGACGCCGACCATGTACGCCGACCGCGACCTGGTGCTGCAGTACCTCAACCCGGCCGCCCTGGCCACCTTCCGGCGCATGGCCGCGCACCTGCCCGTGGCGCCAGACCAGCTGGTGGGCCGGTCGCTGGAGGAGGTGCATCACGACCCGGGGCACCGGGCGCTCTTCGACGATCCGGCTGCCCCGCCCCACGCCACCCGGTTCGCGCTCGGGCCGGAGGTGATCGATTCCGTGGCGTGCGTGATCCGGGACGGCGACGGGAGCGCCATCGGCGCGATGGTCACCTGGGAGGTGGTCACCGAGAAGCTGGCGGCGGAACGGGCGGTGCGTGAGGCCCAGGTGCAGGAGCTGCGGAATGCGGAGCTGCGCCGGCAGGCCGAGGCCGAGGCGGGCGAGCGCCGGCAGCGTGAGGCCGCCGAGCGCGAGGCGGAGCAGCAGGCTCGGGCCGCGGAAGAGCATGCCCGGACGGCGGACCTGCGCGCCAAGGTGGACGCGATCCTCGCGGTGGTGGATGCGGCCGGGGCCGGGGACCTGACCCGGGAGGTCGCGGTGCGCGGCGAGGACACCGTGGGCCGGCTGGGCGAGGGCCTGGCCCGCTTCTTCGAGAACCTGCGGGGAAGCGTCGCCAACATCGCCCGGACGGCGGCATCGGTGGCGACGTCGTCGGAGCAAGTCAACGCGGTCGGGTGCCGCCTCGGCGTCACCGCCACCGAGACCTCGGCGCAGGCCACCGTCGTCTCCAGCGCGGCGGAGGAGGTGTCGCGCAATGTGCAGACCGTCGCGGCCGGGACCGAGGAGATGTCGGCCTCGATCCGCGAGATCGCCAAGAGCGCCGCTGAGGCGGCGCAGGTGGCCAGCCAGGCGGTCCGCATCGCCGACCGGACCAACGGGACCGTCGGCAAGCTCGGCACCTCGAGCGCGGAGATCGGGCAGGTGATCAAGGTGATCACCTCGATCGCGGAGCAGACCAACCTGCTTGCCCTGAACGCGACCATCGAGGCCGCCCGGGCCGGCGCCGCCGGCAAGGGGTTCGCGGTGGTCGCGAACGAGGTCAAGGACCTGGCCCGGGAGACCGCCCGTGCCACCGAGGAGATCGGGCTCAAGATCGAGGCCATCCAGGCAGACACCAGCGAGGCGGTGCGCGCCATCCGGGAGATCGGCGAGGTCATCGGCCGGATCCACAACATCCAGACGACGATCGCCGGCGCGGTCGAGGAACAGACGGCCACGACCAACGAGATGAGCCGGAATGTCAGCGAGGCCGCGCGCGGGGCCCAGGAGATCGCCCATAACATCCAGGGGGTGGCCCAGGCGGCCCAGGACACCACCGAAGGCGCCGCCCAGAGCCAGGGAGCCGGGCGGGACCTCGCGGCGGCGGCAACGGAGCTTCAGGCGCTGGTGGCCCAGTTCCGGATCGGCGAGCAGACCGCCCGGCGGACCCCGGCTCGGCGCTCCACCGCCGCCGTCTGACCCCGACTCACGCGGCGAGGGCAGGCTTCCCCTGCGGGAGGCCTGCCCTCGGTTGCCTCCAGGCCCCGGCCGTTCGCCGGCCGGGCCTTAGAGCTTGAGCTTCTTGAGGTCGTCCATCGTGAAGGGCGTCTTCCGGGCCTTCACCAGCTGGCGGACCCGGGCCACGTCGGCCACGGTCACCTTGGCCCCGGTGTTGCCCCAGTGGGTCCGTTCGTAGTTGATCGCGCCGGCGATCTGAGCGTCGGTCAGGCTCTCCCAGGGCGCCATGGCGCCGTTGTACACCTGCCCCTTCACCGTGGTGGGCCCCACCAGCCCCTTGAGGACGATCGCGATATGCGGGCCGCCCGGCCCATTGACGATCGTGGAGCCCGCCAGGGGTGGGAAGGTCTTGGGAATGCCCTGCCCGTTGGGCTGGTGGCACGCGCTGCAGATCTGGTAGTCGGCGGAGTCGGTCGCGACCGGGGCGCGCGGCGCCCCCGGCTGGTCCGGACGCGGGTCGCCGACCGCGCCGGCTCCTGCGCCGGCGGCGCCGAGGGCGGAGAGCAACGCCAGGGAGTGCAGACGGATACTGGACACGGGCCGAGGCTCCTTGCAGTGGGTGGACCGGGACCGGGCGGCGGCCCCCGGCCGTGCCCTCCCGATGCAATGGTAATCGGCAGGTGTGAGGCGAATATGAAGGCCGCTGCAGGGTGGCCTGCCGCGGCCGGGTGCGCGACGGGCCACGCGGTCCTCGCGTGGCCCGTCCCCGGCGTGGGTGCGGCCGCCGCTACAGCGTGGCCACCACGTCGATCTCGACCCGCACCCCCCGGGGGAGGCCCGCCACGGCCACCGTGGAACGCGCCGGCTTGTGCTCCCCGAACGCCTGGGCGTACACCTCGTTCATGGCCGGGAAGTCCTGCATGTCCACCAGGAACACGGTGGTCTTGACCACCTTCTGCAGGTCCGAGCCGGCGGCCGCCAGCACCGCCTGGAGGTTGGCCAGCACCCGTTCCGTCTGCTCCTTGATCCCCCCGCCCACGATCTCCATGGTGGCGGGATTGAAGGCGATCTGGCCCGCCGTGAACACCAGGCCGTTGACGATGGTGGCCTGGCTGTAGGGCCCGATGGCCCTGGGGGCCTGCTCGGTCGAGACGCACTGGATCGGCATTAGAACAGTCCCTCGATGCGGCCGTCGGGGTGGACCCGGATGGCTTCCGCCGACGGCGTCTTGGAAAGCCCCGGCATGGTCATGATCTCGCCGGCGAGCGCCACCACGAAGCCGGCGCCGGCGGAGGGATAGACGTCCCGGATGTTGATCTTGAAGCCCTTCGGCCGGCCCAGCTTGGTGGGGTCGTCGCTGAAGGAGTACTGCGTCTTGGCGATGCACACCGGGGTGTTGCCGAGCCCCATGTCCTCGCACTGCGTGATCGACTTCTCGGCGGTGGGGGAGAAGGTCACGCCGTCGGCGCCGTAAATCTGGGTGGCGATGGTCTCGATCTTCTGCTTGATCGGCAGCGCGCTGTCGTAGATCGGCTTGAAGTCCGCCTTCCCCTCCGCCAGGGCCGCCAGCACCTCGTTGCCGACCGCCTCGCCGCCGGCGCCACCGCGGGCCCACACGTCCGACAGCGCGGCGCGGGCCCCCCAGGTCCGGGCCGCCGCGATCACGGCGTCCTGCTCCTCCACGGAATCGGAGAGGAACCGGTTCAGCGCCACGATCACCGGCACCCCGAATTTCTGCACGTTCTTCACGTGCGCCTCGAGGTTCACCAGCCCCCGCTGCAGCGCCGCCACGTCGGGGGTGCCCAGGGCATCCTTCTTGACGCCGCCGTGCATCTTGAGGGCGCGCACCGTGGCCACCACCACCGCCGCCTCCGGCTTGAGCCCGCCGAAGCGGCACTTGATGTCGAAGAACTTCTCCGCCCCCAGGTCGGCGCCGAAGCCGGCCTCCGTGAGGACGATGTCGCCCAGCGCGAGCCCGAGCTTGGTGGCCACGATCGAGTTGCAGCCGTGGGCGATGTTGCCGAAGGGCCCGCCGTGCACCAGCGCCGGGCCGCCCTCCAGGGTCTGCACCAGGTTCGGCAGCATGGCGTCCTTGAGCAGCAGCGTCATGGCGCCGCTCGCCTTGAGGTCGCCGGCGCGGATCGGCTTCTTGTCCCGGGTGATCCCCACGATGATCCGGGCCAGCCGCTGCTCCAGGTCGGGGAGGTCGGTGGCCAGGCAGAGGATCGCCATGATCTCGCTGCCCGGCACGATCACGAACCGCTCCTCGCGGCTCGGCCCCCCGTTGAGCCCGCCCAGCCCGGTGATGATCGAGCGCAGCGCGCGGTCGTTCATGTCGATGGTGCGGGGCCAGCTGATCCGGCGGGTATCGAAGCCCAGCGCGTTGCCATGATGGATGTGATTGTCCAGCATGGCGGAGAGCAGGTTGTGCGCCGAGGTGATGGCGTGGAAGTCTCCGGTGAAGTGCAGGTTGATCTCGTCCATCGGGACCACCTGCGCGTACCCGCCGCCCGCCGCCCCGCCCTTCACGCCGAACACCGGCCCGAGCGAGGGCTCGCGGATGGCCACCACCACCTTCTTGCCCAGCTTCCGGAGCGCCTGGGCCAGCCCCACCGTCACCGTGGACTTGCCCTCCCCGGCGGGGGTCGGGTTGATGCCCGAGACGAGGACCAGCCGTCCCTTGGGCGAGCGCCGGGCGATGGCCTCGGGCGTGATCTTGGCCTTGTAGCGGCCGTAGGGGAGGATCTCGTCGGGGCCCAGGCCGATTTCGGCGGCGACCTCGGCGATGGGACGGAGCTTCGCGGCCTGGGCAATCTCGATATCGGTCGGGACGGTGGACATGGCGGGCGGGCTTCCCCTGGGAGAAGTGTGGGAGTCGCGGTGCGCGGACGCCCCGGCTCTGGGCCAAGGGTCATCCGAGGGAACGTAGGCCTCAATCGATGAACGGGACGTGAACCCCGTCGCGGTCAGCCGCTCACGCGTGGGCCGAACACCCGGGCGGCGTTGGCGCCGGTCTCCGCGAGGCACTGGTCCAGCGACACGCCCCGCACCGCGGCCACGCGCGCGGCGGTGTCCCGGACGAACGCCGGCTCGTTCCGCTGGCCCCGGTGCGGCACCGGGGCCAGGTACGGGGCATCGGTCTCGACCAGGATCCGGTCGGCCGGGACGGCGGTGAGCAGGTCGTCCCGCCCCCAGTTCCGGAAGGTGACCATGCCGCTGAAGGACACATAGTGCCCATCCGCGAGGGCGCTCCGCAAGAGGCCGGGGCCGCTGGAGAACGAGTGCAGGATCGCCGTGGCCTGGGGGTGGTTCCGGAGAATCGCGGCGATGTCCTCGTCCGCGTCCCGGGCGTGGATCACCGCCGGCCGTCCCGCCGCGGCAGCCAGCCCGAGTTGTGCCTCGAACACGGCCTGCTGGACCGCCCTGGGGGAGTGGTCGTAGTGGTAGTCGAGCCCCATCTCCCCCGCCGCGACCACCCGCGGATCGGCCAGCGCCGCCCGCAGCCAGGCCTCGGTCTCGGCCGTCCAGCTGGCGGCCTCATGGGGGTGCAGCCCCGCCGTGGCCGAGAGCCCGGGGTGGGCCTCCACCAGCGCGAGGGCCCGGGCGGCGGCAGCCGGCGATTCGCCGATCACCACCACGTGCCCCACCCCCGCCGCCCGCGCCCGCTCGAGCACCCCCGCCACGTCGGCGGCGAACGGCTCCGCCCCGAGGTGGCAGTGGGTGTCGATCAGCATCCGGCCCTAGGCGCCGACCGGCTGCCGGGGTTCGCCCGCCGCGCGGGCCGCCTGCTTGACGCCGCGGGCATCGGCGCCCGGCCACTTGCGCTCGATGGCCATCAGCGCCGGCGCCGCGATGTAGATCGACGAGAAGGTGCCGGTGAAGACGCCGAAGAACATCACCAGCGCGAAGGGCCGGATCACGTCACCGCCAAACACGGACAGGGCGGTCAGCGTGGCCAGGGTGGTGCCGTGGGTCAGGATGCTCCGCGGCAGGGTCTCGTTCACCGACCGGTTGAGGATGTCGGCGAAGTGGTCCCGCTTGTACTTGTGCAGGTTTTCGCGGACCCGGTCGAAGATGATGATCGTGTCGTTGAGGGAGTACCCCACCATCGAGAGCACGGCGCCCACCACCACCAGGCTCACCTCGAGCCGCATCAGCGCGATGAAGCCGATGGTGAGGACGATGTCATGCGCCGTGGCCACGATGGCCGCGAGCCCGAACCGCCACTCGAAGCGGTACGCCAGGTACGCCAGCACCGCCAGGAAGCTGTACATGATGGCCAGCAGCGCCTTGCTGCGCAGCTCGCCGCCCACCTTGGGACCCACCGCGTAGGTCTTCCGGATGGTGTACGTCCCGCTGCCCAGGACCTGGTCGAGCGCGCCCCCCACGGCGCTGGCGGTGGCCTGGGTATTGTCAGCGTCCGTCCCCGCCTTGGCGGTCCGGGCCCGGATCAGGAACTCGCCCGGCGTGCCGGTGGTCTGGATCTCGGCGCCGCTGATGCCGCTGGCGTCGAGGGCGCCGCGGATGGCGCCGACGTTGGCGCCCGGCTCGGCCTGGACCTGCACCAGGGTGCCGCCGGTGAACTCGATGCTGTAGTCGAACCCGAACCCGAGCATGGCCACGAGGGTGAGCGCGAACAGCGCCCCGGTCACGCCGTAGGCGATCTTCCGGTAGCCGATGAAGTCGTAGTTGGCGTTGGCGAAGAAGCGGATCATCAGATGCTCAGGGTGGCCATGGCCGGCTTGCGATCAAGCCAGACCATGTAGAAGGTACGGGTGACGAACACCGCGGTGATCATCGAGCAGATGATGCCGATGGTCAGCGTCACCGCGAAGCCCTTCACCGGGCCGGTGCCGAACTGGAACAGGAACAGCGCCGTCATCACCGTGGTGACGTTCGAGTCGACGATGGCGTTCATGGCGTGCTTGAAGCCCTCCTCGATCGACAGCCGGACGGTCTTGCCCAGGGCGAGTTCCTCCCGGATGCGCTCGAAGATCAGCACGTTCGCGTCGACCGCGATGCCGATCGAGAGGATCAGGCCGGCCAGGCCCGGCAGCGTCAGCGTGGCGCCGATCATGGCCAGCGCCCCGAACGACAGCAGGATGTAGCAGGCCAGCCCCGCCACGGCCAGCGCGCCGCTCATCCGGTACACCACCAGCATGATCAGGACCACCAGGGCCGTCCCCACCAGCCCGGCCAGCAGGCCCGAGTTGATCGAGTCCTCGCCCAGGCTCGCGCCCACCTGGAACTCCTCCACGATCTTGAGCGGCACCGGCAGCGCGCCGGCCCGCAGGGTCAGCGCCAGGTCGCGCGCGTCCTGGAAGGACTTGCCCGCGAGGGTGATCTGCCCGCGGCGCTCGATCCGCTCCTGGATCACCGGCGGCCGGCCCTGCACCCGGTCGTCGAGGATGATCGCCATGTAGTTGCCGACGTTCTTGCCGGTGCCCTCGCCGAAGTCCCGGGCGCCCTTGCGGTCGAGCTCGAAGGTGACGATCGGGCCGCTGGTGAGGGGGTCGATGTCTTCCTTGGCGTCGACCAGGTTGGTGCCGGTGACGATCGGCCGGTCCTCCAGCACGTACAGCGAGCGGAAGCTCTTGGCCCCCACGCTGACCGCCTGCGCCGCCCAGCGGAACTCGTAGCGTCGCGGGAACAGCGTCCGCACGTCGGGCAGGTTGAGCAGGCTGTCGGCCCGCGCCACCGCGCCCTCCTCCACCAGGTACTCGCCGGGGGTGAGCTCGTACCCGGCCGAGCTGCCCGCCAGCACCAGGGTGGAGAGCGCGCCCCCCGTGACCGGCGCGGTGTCCGCCGCGGCCTCGGGCTGGGCGCTGTCCCCCTGCAGCAGCTGGGTGACGGCCGTAGCCGGCGCGGCGGCGCCCGCCACCGCCTGGACCCCGAGCCGCTGCAGCGCCCGGTCCATCGCGGGCAGCGCCTTGTCGAGCGCCTGCGACCGGTCGGTGATGCGGAACTCGAGGAAGGCGCTCTTCTGCACGATCGCCTTGGCGCGGGCGGGCTCGGTGATCCCGGCCAGCTCCACCACGATCCGGTCCTCCCCCTGCTTCTGGATGAGCGGCTCGGTCACGCCGAACTCGTCGATGCGCTTGCGCAGGACGGTGAGGGCGAGGTCGATGTCCCGGACCGGGTCCGCGGAGACCCGCTTGGACTGGTCGAGCTCGAGCCCCAGGTGCATGCCGCCCTGGAGGTCGAGGCCGCGCTTGAGCGGCACCCGCTTGACGACGGTATCCCGGATGATGCCATCCGCGCCGCGCTCGCGCTGGGTGACCTCCCGCGGGATCAGCGAGACGGCCGAGGCGATGAGCATGGCGGCGATGAGGCCGAGCCGGGTCCTGAGATTCGTGACGATCATGCCTGTCTATGCGTGTGACGCGCGGCTCTTGTCCATCTGGGGACCGTGCCGGGTGAGCGCGTCGAGTGCCCGATGCCGGTCCCGTTCGAGTTGGGTCCTCAGCTCCGCGACCGAACCGAATCGCTCGACGTCGCGCAGCCGTTCCAGCCACTCCACCCGCACCCACTGGCCGTACAGGTCGGCGTCCACCCCGAAGAGGTGCACCTCCACCGACCGCCGCGACTCCCCGAACGTGGGCCGGGGACCCTGATTGAGCATCCCGCCCGCCACCCCGCCGGCCCACTCCACCCGCGCGGCGTACACGCCGTCGGGCGGCAGCAGCTTCCGCTCCGGGTACTCCCCGACGTTGATCGTGGGGATCCCGAGCGTCCGGCCCCGTCCCTCACCCCGCACCACCCGCCCGCTCAGGGTGTACGGCCGCCCGAGCAGCCGTGCCGCGGTGGCGAGGTCTCCGCCCGCCACGGCCCGCCGGATGGCGGTGCTGGAGATCGCATGGCCCCCCTGGGCCACCACTCCCACCACGTCCACCACGAACCCGTCGGTGGCCCCCAGCCGGCGCAGGGTGTCGACATCGCCGCTGCGGCCGCGCCCGAAGGCGTGGTCGTGCCCGATCACCAGTTCCCGCATCCCGCAGCGCGCGATCAGCACCTCGCGGACGAACTGCTCCGGGGTGTAGTTGGCCAGCGCCCGGTCGAACCGCAGGAACACCGCGTAGTCGAGCCCGGTCAAGGCAAGCGCCTCGCGCCGCTCGGGCCCGGTGGTCAGCAGCGCCGGCGCCGCCTGCGGGTTCACCACCTCGAGCGGGTGCGGGTCGAAGGTCACCAGCACGCTCTTGCGGCCCGCCGCGCGGGCCCGGCCGGTGATCTCCTCGAGCACCGCCAGGTGGCCCCGGTGCACCCCGTCAAAGGTCCCGACGGTGACCACGGTGCCCTCGGGATGCGGCGGCAGCAGCGGCGCCATCAGCTCGCCGACTCCAGCACGACCTCCGGCTGGAACGCCCCGCCCTGCAGCCGGCCCACCGCCACAAGCCGCTCGCCGGGCGCAACCGCCGCCACCGGCCCATCCGCCGCCGCTCCCAGCTCCAGCTCCCGCACCGCCTGCCCGAAGCCCAGGGCGCGCGCGGCGGCCTCCGACACGTCGACCCGCGGCAGGTGGCCGAGCACCGCCAGCGGCGACCGCAGCGCGGCCGGCGTCAGCTGTTCCAGCGTCACCGCGTCCCGGACCGACAGTGCCCCGATGGCCTCCCGGCGGAGTGCTGTCAGGTGGGCGCCCGTCCCCAGCGCTTCCCCGAGCTCACGCGCCAGCACCCGGACGTAGGTTCCCGCGCTCACGGTGGTCCGGAACTGGAGCTCGGGGTAGGCATACCGGACCAGCTCCAGCGTCTGCACCACGATCGGCACCTCGGCCAGTTCCACGGTCTCACCCCGGCGGGCCCGCGCATAGGCGCGCTCACCCGCCACGTGCTTGGCGGAGTAGGCCGGCGGCCGCTGTCCCCGCGCCCCGGTGCCCGCGGCGAGCACCCGCTGGACGTCCGCGAGGCCGGGCATCGTCGCCGGCGCCGCCGGCGGGCCCAGGGGCTCGCCCGTCGCATCGTCGGTGGTGGTGGCGCCGCCCAGCCGCGCCGTGGCCAGGTACGTCTTGGCCTGCTGCTCCACGAACCGCGCCAGGCGGGTGGCCCGGCCCACCAGGACCACCAGCAGCCCGGTGGCAAAGGGATCGAGGGTCCCGGTGTGGCCCACCGCGCGGGTGCCGAGCACCCGCCGCACCCGGGCCACGACGTCGTGGCTGGTCAGCCCGGCGGGCTTGTCGAGCAGCAGCGCGCCGGTCAGTCCCCGCGCTCCTCGTGCAGCTCACTCAGGATCTGGTTGATCCGCGCCGAGTGCTCCTGCCCCCGGTCCAGCTCGAAGCGCAGCTCCGGGACGATCCGGACCGACAGCGCCTGTGCCACCAGCTTGCGCAGGTACCCCGCGGCGCTGCCCAGGCCCTCCAGGGCGGCGTCACGTTCGGCGTCCTCACCCATGATGCTCACCCGGATCGTGGCGACCGCCAGGTCGTTGGTCACCCGCACCTCGGTGACCGTGACGAAGCCGATCCGGGGATCGCGCAGCTCGGTGAGGAGCGCGTCGGCGACCACCTGCCGGATCGTCTCCCCCACCTGGTCGGGGCGCCGCTTCGGGCCCCTCACGCCGTGCCCCGCTCCGTCATCATGATGCGCACCCCGTCCGCCGCCTCGATCAGCCGGTCCGCCTCGCGGAGGATCTCCTCCACGACGCGCCGGTCGCTGCCCACCGCGGCGCAGGCCAGCCCCGCCCGCTGCCACAGCTCCTGGTGCTCCACCTCGGCCACGCTCACGTTGAGCCTGCGCCGCAGGTCCGCCTTGAGCGACTGCAGGATCGACCGCTTGTCCTTGAGGGAGTGACACCCCTCGAGGTGGAGGTCCCAGGTCTGGGTCAGCGCGTGCATGGGCTAGCCTACGCGCCGACGCCCCGGTGCGGTCCCCGGCCGGTCACGATCCCGTCTCAGGCCGCGCCCGAGCCCGAGCC
This sequence comes from Gemmatimonadota bacterium, assembly GCA_016713785.1. Lineage (NCBI taxonomy): Bacteria > Pseudomonadati > Gemmatimonadota > Gemmatimonadota bacterium. The sequence goes on from JADJOM010000003.1 coordinate 939,074, forward strand.
GGCGAGGGTCCGCTTGATCTCCTCGACCCGGTAGGCCTCGATCATGTCGCCCACCTTCACGTCATTGAAGTTCTCGACCCCGATGCCGCACTCCAGGCCTTCCTTCACCTCGCGCACGTCGTCCTTGAAGCGCTTGAGGCTCGACAGCATGCCGTCGTAGACCTGCACCCCGTCGCGCAGCACGCGGACCTTCGCGGTGCGGACGATCGTCCCGTGCCGCACCTGGCAGCCGGCGATGGTGCCGACCTTGCTCACCTTGAAGAGCTGCATCACCTCGGCGTCGCCCAGCACCGTCTCCCGGCTCTCCGGCTTGAGCAGCCCCTCGAGGGCGTTGCGCACGTCATCCACCGCCTCGTAGATGATGCGGTAGGTGCGCACGTCCACCTGCTCCCGCTCCGCCGCCGCCCGGGCGCCGCCATCGGGGCGCACGTGGAAGCCGATGATGATGGCCCCCGACGCCTTGGCCAGCAGCACGTCGCTCTCGCTGATCGAGCCCACGCCCCGGTGGACGATGTCCACCCGGACCTCGCCGGTGGAGAGCTGGCCCAGCGCGTCGGCCAGGGCCTCGGCGGGACCGCCCTGGTCGGCCTTGATGATGAGCCGCAGCGCGCCCATCTGGCCCTGCGCCAGCGCGCGGGAGATATCCTCCAGCGACCCGCCCCGGGCGGTGCGCCGGTTCTGCGCCTCGCGCTCCAGCCGCTGGCGCTTCTGGGCGATCTCGCGCGCCTCGACGGCGTCCGTGGTCACCAGGAAGTTGTCGCCCGGCGACGGCGTCCCCTCGAAGCCCAGGATCTGCACCGGGATCGACGGGCCGGCCACCTTGGTGTTCTTGCCGCGCTCGTCGTACAGCGCGCGCACCCGGCCGGAGAACTTGCCGCAGATGAAGTTGTCGCCGACGTGCAGGGTGCCCTTCTGCACCAGGATGGTGGCCACCGGCCCCTTGCCCGGGTCGAGGGTGGCCTCGACCACCGTGCCGGTGGCGGAGCGCTCGGGATTGGCCTTGAGGTCCAGGATCTCGGCCTGCAGCAGGATCTGCTCCAGCAGCTTCTCGACGTTGGTGCCCTTCTTGGCCGAGATGGCGGTGGACAGCACCTGGCCGCCGAACTCCTCCAGGACCACGCTGTGCGACAGCAGGTCCTGCTTGACCTTCTGCACGTTGGCCGCCGGGAGGTCGATCTTGTTGATCGCCACGATCATCGGCACGCCGGCGTTCTTGGCGTGGCTGATGGCCTCGACGGTCTGCGGCATGACGGCGTCCTCCGCCGACACCACCAGCACCACGATGTCCGTCACCTGGGCGCCGCGGGCGCGCATGGCGGTGAACGCCTGGTGCCCCGGGGTGTCGAGGAAGGTGATCTTCCGTCCGTCCGGCAGGGTGACGTGATAGGCGCCGATGTGCTGGGTGATGCCACCCGCCTCGCCCGCCACCACGTTGGCCTTGCGGACGTAGTCGAGCAGCGAAGTCTTGCCGTGGTCGACGTGCCCCATGATGGTCACGACCGGCGGCCGTGCCACCTGCTGCGCATCATCCTCCTCCACCACCTGGGCGGAGTCTTCCGGCGCGGCATACTCCTCTTCCTTCACCGCCTCGAAGCCGAACTCGGAGGAGATCAGCTCGATCTGGTCGAAGTCCAGCCGCTGGTTCACCGTCACCATCAGGCCCAGCCCCTTGAAGGCCAGCTGGACGATCTGGGAGGCCGGCACCTTCATGAGGTCGGCGAGCTCGGAGACCGAGATGAACTCGTTGACCCGGATGCGCGTCTTCTCCCGCTCGCGCTCCTCCTTCTGCCGCAGCAGCTGCTCCCGGTAGCCGCCATCATCGCGGCGGCCGGTCCGCTTGGCCGTCCCGCGGTGCATGCCCGCGAGGGTCTTCTCGATGTTGGCCAGCACCGCATCCTGGTCCACGCCCGTCTTGCGCCCCTTCTTCTTCTTGCGCGCCCCACCCTTCTGCGCATCCGGCCCGAAGTTGCGCGGCCGCTCCCCGGTGACGGCGCCACCGGAGGGACCGGGACCGGCCTGACCCGGCCGGCCCCCCGGGCCACCCGGACGGGGGCCACCGGGCCCCCCGGGACGCGGGCCACCAGGACGCGGACCGCCCGGCCGGGTGCCCTGCCCCCCGCCCGGCGTACTGGAGCTGAACACCGGCTTGGGCCGCTGGAAGCGCGGCACCTCGCCACCGGGAGGCGCCACCGGGCGCGGGATCCGGGTGGGGATGCGCGGGAGCCCGGTGCCGCCGGCGCTCGCGGGCGGCAGCGGCGGGCGGACCGGCGGGACCGCCGGGGTCGCGGGGGCCGCCTCGGCCACCGGCTCGGGGGTGGCCCGCTCCCGCGGCTCTTCCCGGAACGGTGACGCGGGCGCCTCGGGGGCGGCGGGCTCTTCGACCGGGAGCGGCGGCAGGTCCTTGAAGAGGGCCCGGGCCCGCTCCTCGATCGAGGCGGGGAGCATCGGCTCCTCGCGCTTCTCGACCGGGCGGGTCAGCTCGAGCGCCTCCTGGCGCAGCACCTCGGCGGCGCGCTCGGCCTCGGCCTTCTCCTCGGCCTGCTGCACCTCGGCGGCGGTGCGCCGTCGCTTGGCGGGCTTGCCGGCCTCGGCCGGCGCCTCGGGCTCGGCAGCGGGTTTCGCCGCCTTCTTGGCGCGCTTCTTCGGGGCCGGCTCGTCGGAGGCCTGCGCCGCCTTCCGCTTCTCGCGCTCCCAGCGCACACGGATGGCGGAGACCTGCGCATCTTCGAGCGCGGACATGTGGCTCCGCGCAAAGATGTGCATGTCCCGGAGCAGGCTCATGAGCTGCTCCGCGGGCACGCCGAATTCAGCGGCCAGATCGTGGACTCGCGTCTTTACCACTCACGCCTCCCTGTGGGCTTCGCCATGACCCGCCTGTGCGAGTCCCTGGACGAGCGCCCGGTCCAACACGCCGGCGACCATGATGGCGGGCCGTCCCAGCCGCGCCCCGATCGCCTCCGCGGCCGGCCCGGTGAAGAGGGGGATCCCTTTCGCCCGGGCCAGTCGCACCACCTTGTCCCTCGCCCGCGGACTCGCGTCCGCCGCGACGACCACCCCACACACCCGCCCCGCCTGCAGGGCGGTCCGGACGCCCTCCACCCCGAGCACCACCGTGCCGGCCCGGAGGCCGAGCCCGAGCAGCCGGAGCAGCGGCTCAGCGGGCGGCGTCGTCTCCACCGTCCTCGGTCAGCTCCGCCAGGAAGGCCACCAGCTGGTCGCTCCGCTCGGCGGTCATGCCCGGGATCTTCTCGATGTCCTCGCGCTCCAGGTCCAGCACGTCGCTCAGCCGCTGGTACCCGGCCCCGTTGAGGATGGCCACCAGCTCCGGGGAAAGCCCCTTGAGCTCGGTGAGCGGCAGCTGCATGACCGCCTCGTCCTCGGGCGGCAGCGGGGCGAACAGCGGCCCCTCGCCACCCCGCTCCAGCCACTCGCGGCTCGAATACAGGTCGATCTTCCAGCCGGTGAGCTCGGAGGCCAGCCGCACGTTCTGTCCGTTGCGCCCGATGGCCAGCGAGAGCTGGTCCTCGTCGACCACCGCCTGGATGGTCTTGGACGCGGGATCGGAGAAGACCTTGGCCACCCGCGCCGGCGCCAGCGCCAGCCGGGCGAACCGCTCCGGATCGGGCGACCACGGCACGATGTCGATCCGCTCGCCGCCCAGCTCGTTCACCACCGCCTGCACCCGCGAGCCCTTGAGGCCCACGCAGGCGCCCACCGGGTCGATGGCGTCGTCGCGGGAGATGACGGCGATCTTGGTCCGGCTGCCGACCTCGCGCGCCCAGGCCCGGATCTCGACCACCGCCTGCTGGATCTCCGGCACCTCGAGCTTGAACAGCGCCTTCACGAACAGCGGGTCGGCGCGGGAGAGGATGAGCCGGGGTCCCTTGGGCGTCTCCTCCAGCCGCTTGAGCACCGCGCGGATGGTGTCGCCCTGGTGGAACTTCTCCCGGTGGTTCTGCTCCCGGTACGGGATGATCGCCTCGGCCTCGCGGAACTTGTTCAGCATGATCACCAGCTTGCCCCGCTCGATCTGCTGCACCTCGCCCGAGAGCAGCTCGCCCACCTTGCTGGCGAACTCGTCCCGGATGCGGGTCCGCTCGCCCTCGCGCACCCGCTGGATGATGCGCTGCTTGGCGGCCTGCACCGCCAGCCGCCCGAACTCGGCGAAGGGCACCTCTTCCTCGAGCATGTCGCCGATGGCGAACTCGGGATCCTCGTACTGGGCCTCCTCGAGCGAGATCTGCGCGCTCTCGTCCTCGACCGCCTCCACCACCTGGCGCAACCGCACGACCTTGATCGCGCCCTTCAGCTCGTCGAACTCGAGCTCGAAGCGCACGTTGGGCCCGTAGCGGCGCGCCAGCGCGGCGTGGATGCCATCACGCAGCAGATCGAGCAGTTCGGCCCGGTCAAGCTGCTTGCTGGTGGTGAGCTCCCGAATGGCGCTCAGGACTTCCGGTGATCCAGACATCGTCTCTCCTGCCCTTATGGCTCCCGGCGGCCATCCGCCGGCCCCTGCTCCATGAGCAACGCTTCCTTGACCTGGTCCAGCGCGACCACTGCCTCCTGCCCGTCGGGCAGCCGCACCCGCACCGAGGCGTCGTCCGGCACCGCGAGGATCACGGCCAGCGGGTGCCCCGAGACGCCCCGGGCCGTCAGCTTGACGGTGCGCCCCACGTACCGGCGCCAGTGTTCCGGGAACCGTACCGGCCGCTCGATCCCCGGCGAGGAGACCTGCAGCTCGACACGGTCGCCGTACCCGGCCTCGGTGGCCAGGTAGGCCAGAAGGGCGCGGCCGGCACGGGCGCAATCCTCTGCGGTCACCCCGTGGCCCGGCCGGCTGTCAGGCCGGTCCATCCTTACCTGGATCGAAGGATGCTGCGGCGGGCCGACCCGGCGGTATTCGACGAGCTCGAATCCCAGGTCGGTCACGAGGCGGCGTACAGCCGGGAGCAGCGGGTCAGCGACCATGAGTTGGGGCCAAAAAAAATGTGGGGGAACTCCCCCACACAGGTCAGCGTCGCGCGCTGGAGCTCCCCGTTACAGCGCGGGAAGTATAGGGATGGGGCGGGGATTCGTCAATCAGGACCGTGGCCCGCCCGCCACGGGGCGGCCGAGGTACGCCACCATCCGGCCATCGGCGCCGCGGGAGGCCCGGTGGCTGTAGAAAGCGGGGCGGTCGTGAGCCGAACACCATTGTGATGTGGAAATGCGCCGGATGCCCAGGGCCTGCCCCTGTTCCACCAGGAGTGCGCGCAGATCGGCATGCCACGGTCCGGGCCCGTCGTGCCCAAGCCCGCAGCCCTCCATCACTTCAGAACCCACCTCATAACACGGGCCACAAATCCCGACCCCGCAATGCATTGCCATGTTTTCCACGGTGGCACCGAACTCCTCGACCAGCGCGGCAACACCCGCCGCCAGGATCCCGCCCGCCGTGCCCCGCCACCCGCTGTGCAGCAGCCCGACCGCCCCCGCCACCGGGTCGACAAGGTACACCGGGATGCAGTCCGCCACGGTGACGGTCAGCAGCAGGCCAGGCGTGCCGGTGGCGTGGCCGTCTACCCCATCGATCTGGACCCAGCCCGTGGCCACCCGGTGGCGGGCCACCGCCACCTGGTGCACCTGGGTGCCCAGGATCACGCCCCCGAATCCCTCCTCCACCCGCCGGAAGGCCCGCCAGCGGGTCATCACCTCTCCAACCGGGGCCTCCGTCCAGAGTCCCAGGTCGAAGCCCCGTCCCTCCCCCTCGCCGCGGCCGGTGATCCCGGCGACCACGCCGAATCGCTCCCGCCATCCAGGCACCTCGTAGCGGGGTACGGGACCGGGCAGGCGTACCTCACGGACGCGCGCGGCGGCGCCCGGACCTTCCGTCATGCCATCGCTCCTGGCTCGGTGGAAGACCCCGGGGGGCGCCGCTGGGGCGCCCCCGGGAGCTACTCGTGGCGTTCGATCTGGGCGCCGAGGGCGCGCAGGCGGGTGTCGATCTGCTCGTAGCCGCGCTCGATCTGGCCCACGTTGTGGATGGTGCTCTGCCCCTCCGCGGCGAGGGCGGCGAGCAGCATGGCCATCCCGGCGCGGATGTCGGGCGATTCCACCGTGCCGCCCCGGAGCTGTGCCGGGCCCGAGATGACCGCGCGGTGGGGGTCGCACAGGACGATCCGGGCCCCCATCCCGATCAGCTTGTCCACGAAGAAGAGACGGGACTCGAACATCTTCTCGAAGATGAGGACCATGCCCTCGCACTGGGTCGCGGTGACCACGGCGATCGACATGGCGTCGGCCGGGAAGGCCGGCCAGGGGCCATCCTCGAGCTTGGGCACGTGCCCGCCGAGGTCCGGCCGCACCCGGCGCTCCTGGCCCGCCTCGCACACCAGGCGGTCGCCATCCACCCGGGGGCGGACGCCCAGGCGCTCAAAGCCGAGCAAGGTGCTGCGGAGGTCGTCCGGGCGGACCCCCTCGATGACCAGGTGGCCGTTGGTCACCGCGGCCAGCCCGATGAAGCTGGCGATCTCGATGTGGTCGGGGCCGATGGCGTAGCTGGCCGGGCCGAGGGGCTTGCCACCGTGGATGGTGTAGACGTTGGTCCCGATACCCTCGATCTGGGCGCCCATGGCCACCAGCAGGCGCGCCACGTCCTGCACGTGGGGTTCAGCGGCGGCGTTGCGGAGCACCGTGCGCCCCCGCGCCATCACGGCGGCCATCAGGGCGTTCTCGGTGCCGGTGACGCTCGGCTCATCGAGGAAGATCTCGGCCCCGGTGAGGGCCTTGGCCTCGATCTCGTAGCTCTCCCCGAGGGAGAGCGAGGCCCCGAGCTGCTCGAGCGCCAGGAAATGGGTGTCCACCCGCCGGCGGCCGATGACGTCACCGCCCGGCGGCGGGAGGGTGACGGTGCCGAACCGGGCCAGCAGCGGGCCGGCGAGCAGGATCGAGGCGCGGATCCGGGAGCAGAGGGCGGGGTCGAGCGGCTTGGGCCGCGCCGGCCGGGCATCCACCCGGACGGTGTTGGGGCCGGTCCACTCGACCGTGGCGCCCAGGTCGGCGACCAGCGCGAGCATCGTCTCGACGTCCCGGATGCGCGGCATGTTGCCCAGGTCGACCGGCCCGTCGGCCAGGAGGGTGGCGGCGATGGCCGGGAGCGCGGCGTTCTTGTTGCCGGCGGGACGGACGCTGCCGTTGAGGGCACGCCCTCCCTGCACCACGAAGCGAGGAGGCATGGCGAAAGGTCTCGCGGCATGGTGCGACCGTCAAGCGGCGTTATCTTAGGATCATGTTCTTCCTCCAGGCGGGCGTGGTGGCCGGCTGGGTCGGCCCCACGATGGCGATCTCCCTCGTCATCATCGCGGGTGCATTCCTGGTGATCGCCGCCGCCTCGGCGCTGGCGGCGCGCCAGGCCGCCAGGGAAATGCAGCAGCTGTCCCGGGTCATCGAGTCCCTTCGGACGGACCTGGCCCCGGCGCTGACGGCCGTCCAGGCCGTCTCGGGCGAGGGCCAGCGGCTGGCCGGGATGGTCGGCACCGAGGCGGAGGAGCTGGTCCTGGCCAGTCGGCAGCTCCGGGAGGGACTCAAGGACCGGCTGGCCAACCTCGAGGCCATCTACGATGTCCTCGAGGAGGAGATCGAGGACACCGCCGTGGACGTGGCGGTCACCCTCCGCACCTTCCGCAGCGGCGCCGGCTGGTTCGGCCGCATCCGGCGGCTGCTCGGAGGCGGGCGGCGGCGTTGAGCCGGCGGTCCGTCGTTGTGGCCCTGGGGGTGGCGGCCCTGCTCGTCCTCTGCCTGCCCGCCCCGCTGTACGCCTGGACACCCGGGACGCACATCTACCTGGGCGAGGCGGTGCTGGGCAACCTGGGCCTCCTCCCCGCCGCCGTGGCCGACCTGCTGCGCGCCTTTCCGTTCGACTTCCTCTACGGCAATATCGCCGCCGACAGCTCCATCGCCAAGAAGTACGCCCCGGTGGGGCGCCACTGCCACGCGTGGCACGTGGGCCAGGAGATCTTCGACCTGGCCCGGAGCGACGCGCTGCGCGCCTTCGGGCTGGGCTACCTCTCGCACCTGGCCGCCGACGTGGTGGCGCACAACTATTTCGTGCCCCGCCAGCTGGTCCTCACCAGCACCACCACGGGGTTCGGGCACTCCTACTGGGAGAGCCGCTTCGAGACCCCGCTGGGCGACCGCTTCGCCCGCACGGCCAAGGAGGTCATCCTCCTGGATCACGCCCCGGCCGACGCGCATCTCGACCAGATCATCTCCCCAACGATCTTCAGCGTGCGAACCAACCGCCGCCTGTTTCGCGGCATGGTGCACCTGACCGAGACCCAGGGGTGGCAGCGCGCCTTCCAGGTGGCCGACCGGCGCAGCCGGTGGGACCTGCCGGTCCCCGACGTGGAGCGGCACCTGGCGCTCTCGTTCGAGTTCATCATCGGGATGCTGGCGGAGCCGAACGCGGAATCGCGCCGCTTCGACCCCAGCGGCGAGGAGCCGCTCCGGGTGGCCAAGCGGATGCGGCGCGAGGCGCTGCTCGCGGGCGGCTGGAAGGACCGCGCCCGGGTGCAGGAGGTGGCAGAAGGTCGCTTCGGCCTGCCCGAGCGGTCGCTGGCCGTGTGGGCCGGCGCGGAGATCCTGCGGCCATGGCGGAGCTAGACCCCCTCTTCCTGGCCCTGCAGGAGGCCGTGGCGGGACGCTATTCGCTGGAACGGGAGCTGGGCCGCGGCGGCATGGGCGTGGTGTTCCTCGCCCGGGACGTCTCGCTGGACCGGCTGGTGGCCCTCAAGCTCCTGCCGCCGGAGCTGGCCGCGCGACCCGCGCTCCGGGAACGATTCCTGCGCGAGGCACGCCTCGCCGCCCGGCTCTCCCACCCCAACATCGTGCCGATCCACTCCGTGGAGGAGCACGGCGGCCTGGTCTGGTTTGCGATGGCCTACGTCCCGGGCGAGACCCTGGGGGCCCGGCTGCGTGCCCGCGGCAGCCTGCCCCCCGGCGAGGCCGCGCGGCTGCTGCGCGACGTGGCCTGGGCGCGCGGGTACGCGCACGCCCAGGGCGTGGTGCATCGCGACGTGAAGCCGGACAACATCCTGCTCGAGGCCGGGGGGCGCCGGGCGCTCATCGCGGACTTCGGCATCGCGGCGCCCGCGGAACAGGGGGGCGAGGTCGTCGGGACCGTGGCCTACCTGAGCCCGGAGCAGGCCACCGGGGAGCGGGTCGACGGCCGGAGCGATCTCTACGCCCTCGGCGTGGTCGGCTACTACGCCCTCTCGGCCCGGCTCCCCTACCCGGTCACCAGCCTCAGCGCCCTGATCGAGCGGCAGCTGGCCGGCCTGGCGCCGCCCCTGGCCGAGGCCGCGCCGCACGTGCCGCGCGCCCTCTGCCGCACCATCGACCGCTGCCTGGCCTCACTGCCCAGCGCCCGGTTCCAGACCGGCGAGGAGCTGGCGGGAGCGCTGGAACAGCTGGGCACCGGGGCCACCGACCTCCCGGCGCCATTCCGGGTCTGGATCCAGAAGGGCGAACAGCGGCGCAGCCCCGCCGTGGTGATCTCGCTGCTGTGGTCGATGCCGATGCTCATCGGCAGCATGTTCGCCCTGGCCTCCGGGGGCGGGGGAAGCTGGCTCGGGCTCACCGCGTTCATCGTGGTGCTCCTCAGCCTGCCGTGGTGCTTCGTGCTCGGCTCCCGGATCCTCCATACCCGCAAGCTGCTGGCGGCCGGCTATTCGCACGCCGACCTGGTGCTCGCGCTGGAGCAGCACGCGGAGCGCCGGCGGGAGGAGCTCGCCTTCGAGCACGGGACCACGCCCACCCGGGTCGGACGGCTGGTGCACGCCGGGATCGTCATCGGCACCGCGGTGGCCAGCCTGAGCCTGCTGCTGGCCTTCGCCACGCCCGCAAAGTACGAGGCCATTCCCATCGGCCTCGGCGTCACCGCCGGCGGGCTGGCGCTGCTGCTCTTCTCCCTGCGGAACCTGATTCCCGGGGCGCGCTCCGGCGCGCGCGATCGCTGGTCGGAATTCGCACTGCGCTTCTGGAGAGGTGGATTCGGCAAGCGGCTTACCCGGCTGGCGGGGTGGCGCCTCGGGGCGAAGGCCGCCCCGGAACAGCTGCTGCACCGGCCTACTGAAGTGGCGCTCGGGGATGCGGCGGAAGCGCTCTACCGGGCCCTGCCCGCCGCGGAACGCCGGGACCTCCGGCAGCTGCCCGACCAGCTGCGCCACCTCGCCGCCCAGGCCCAGCACATGCGCGCCCGCATCGAGGAGCTGGACGATCTCATCGCCCAGGCCGCCCCGACGACGCTGTTCGAGGGCGAGAAGGCCGCCGGGGACGGCGGCGCCGGCGCGCTCGGCGAGGCCCGGGCGCTGTGGGCGGCGCGGCTCAAGGAGACCGTCACCATGCTCGAGGCGCTGCGACTGGGCCTGCTCAAGCTCCACGCCGGCAGCGCCACGCCGGACACCCTCACCGAGGACCTCGCCGCCGCCCACGCGCTGCGCGAGCGGCTCGGCCTGCTGCTCACGGGCCAGGCGGAGGCCGGCCAGCTCCTCACGGCAAAGGACCGGTGATGCGGACCCGAACCCTGGCGGCGGCGATCACCCTGCTCGCGCCCGCGGTCCTGGCCGGCCAGGTGTCGCTGGCCACCACCCCCGCCACTCCGGTGCGGGGCGCCCTGTTCCAGCTGCGCCTGGCCCCGACCGGGCCCGCCCCGGTGGACCGGATCGAGGGGGTCGTGGCCGATGAGCCACTGCACTTCACCCGCGAGGAGGGGCTGTTGTGGACGGCCCTGGCCCCGGTGCCGGTGGAGGGGGGAGACTCGCTGCCCCTCCTGCTGGTGCTGTGGGAGGGGGATCGCCCGGACACGGTCCGCACCAGCATCGCGGTGGCTCCCGGCGACTATGCCCACGAGCGCCTGCGGGTGGCGCCCGCGATGGCGGAGCCGGACAGCGCGGCCCGGGCGCGGATCGCGCGGGAGGTCGCCCGGGCCCGCGAGGTGAGCCGCGGCGCGCAGCAGACGGCCCGACAGTGGAGCGCCCCGTTCCTCCGCCCCCGCCCCACCCGGATCACCAGTCGCTTCGGCACCGCACGGGAGTACAACGGTGCCGTCACCAGCCGGCACCTGGGCACCGACTTCGCCGGCGCGGTCGGCACACCGGTCCGGGCCACGAATCGCGGGCGGGTGGCGCTGGTGGCCGACTTCTACCTCGCCGGCAAGGTGGTCTACCTCGATCACGGCGAGGGCCTCATCTCGGCCTACTTCCACCTGAGCAAGGCGCTGGTCCGCACGGGGGACACCGTGGAGCGCGGCCAGGTGATCGGCTCGGTGGGCCAGAGTGGCCGCGTTACCGGGCCGCACCTGCACTGGGTGATGCGCTACGGCGGGGTAACGGTCGATCCGATGAGCGTGCTGGCCCTGCTCGGGGAGCCGCCAGGCCCCTGACATAGCCTGGACGGCAAAAGGGGGAAGCGGCATGGCGCCGCCTCCCCCTTATCCATCACGAACCCCGTCCGCGCCTACGTGAGCTTCTCCAGCAGCAGCGGCGCCACCTTCTTCGGGTCGGCCTTGCCGCCGCTCTTCTTCATGACCTGCCCGGTGAAGAAGCCCATCAGCTTGGTCTCGCCGCCACGATAGCGCTCCACTTCATTGGGATTGGCCGCGAGCACCTCGTCCACCCACTGGCCGAGGGCATCGGCATCGCCGACCTGCAGGAGGCCCATCCGCTCGGCGATCGCGCGCGGGGCCTCGGTGCCGGCCCCGAGTTCGCCGAAGATCCGCTTGGCGGCCTGGTTGCTGACCGTGCCATCCTTGACCAGCGCCACCAGTTCGGCCAGCCGCTCGGGCGTGACGATGAACTGTCCCCCCTCGTTGTAGGCGCGGATGGCGTCGTTGATCACCCAGTTGGAGGCGGTCTTGGGCTCCACGCCCCGCGCCACCACCGCCTCGAAGTAGTCGGCCACCGGCCGCTCGGCCGCGAGGACGCCGGCATCGTACGGCGGCAGGCCATGCAGCGCCATGAAGCGCTCGCGCTTGGCCTCGGGGAGCTCCGGCAGCGCGGCGTGCTGCCGCTCCACCCAGAGGTGGCTCAGCACCAGCGGCGGCAGGTCAGGGTCGGGGAAGTAGCGGTAGTCGTGGCTCTCTTCCTTGGACCGCATGGGGCGGACCTCGCCCGTGCCGGCGTTGAAGAGCATGGTGACCTGCTCCACCTGCCCGCCCGACTCCACCAGCGCGATCTGGCGGTCGCGTTCCACCTGCAGCGCCCGCTCTACGTTGGCAAAGCTGTTCATGTTCTTCACCTCGGTCTTGGTGCCGAGGCGGGTGTCGCCGGCCTTCCGGATGGAGATGTTGGCATCCACCCGGAGCGAGCCTTCCTCCATGTTGCAGTCGCTGATCTCGCAGTACAGCAGGACCTGCTTGAGCGTGGTGAGGTAGGCCCGCGCCTCGCCGGGGCTCCGCATGTCGGGCTCGCTCACGATCTCGGCCAGCGGGGTACCCGCGCGGTTGAGGTCCACGGCGGTGCGGCCGGGCAGCCGGTCGTGCAGTGACTTGCCGGCGTCCTCCTCCACGTGCAGCCGGGTGATGCCCAGCCGCAGCCGCCCGCGCTCGGGCGATTCGATGACCAGTGCGCCGCCGGTGGCGAGGGGCTGGTCGAACTGCGAGATCTGGTATCCCTTGGGGAGGTCGGGATAGAAGTAGTTCTTCCGGGCAAAGACGCTGGTCGGGTGCACCGTGCAGCCGAGCGCCAGCGCGGCCCGCGTGGCCAGCCGGATGGCGTGCTCGTTGGGCACCGGGAGGGCGCCGGGCAGGCCCAGGCAGACCGGGCACACCTGAGTGTTGGGCGCGGCGCCGAAGCGGTTGGTGCAGCCGCAGAACATCTTGGTCCGGGTGAGGAGCTGCACGTGCACCTCGAGCCCGATGACGGTTTCCCAGGTCATCAGCGCACCTCCCGCCGGGCGTCAAGGTTGGCCTCGAGCGCCCCGGCCACGGCGAGCATGCGGCCCTCCGCGAACATCGGCGCCACCAGCTGGGCCCCGATGGGCAGCCCCTCCGCGCGTCCGATGGGGAGGCTGAGCGCGGGGAGCGCGGCCAGGTTGATCGAGCAGGTGAAGATGTCGGCCAGGTACATCGCCACCGGGTCCTCGGTCTTGTCGCCCGCCTTGAACGCCGGCGTCGGGGTGGTCGGGGTGAGCAGGAAGTCGACCCCGCCGTCGAAGACCCGGCGGAAGTCATCGGCCAGCAGCGCCCGCACCTGCTGCGCCTTCCGGTAGTAGGCGTCGTAGTAGCCGGAGGAGAGCACGTAGGTGCCGATCAGGATGCGCCGCCGCACCTCGGCGCCGAAGCCCGTGCCGCGGGTGGCGCGATACAGCGCGCGGACGTCGCCCTCGGGCCCCACGTGCCGCGGGCCGTAGCGGACGCCGTCGAACCGGGCCAGGTTGGCCGCCGCCTCGGCGGGGGCCACGATGTAGTAGGTCGGCACGGCGTACCTGGTGTGCGGCAGCGAGACTTCCTTGATGGTGCCGCCGAGCTGCTGGATCAGGCGCGCGGTGTGGTCGAGGCCCGCGCGCACCGCGCCGTCGAGGTCGGGCGGGAAGTACTCCCGCGGCATCCCGAAGGTGACGCCGGTGAGGTCCCGGCGGGCGGCCTCGAGGACCGGCGCCGGCTCCACCGCGGTGGTGGCGTCGAAGCGGTCCTCCCCGCTGATCACGGCGAGCACCCGCGCTGCGTCGTCGACCGTCTGGCCGAAGACGCTGACCTGGTCCAGCGACGAGCCGAACGCCACGAGGCCGTACCGGCTGACGCGGCCGTAGGTGGGCTTGACGCCCACGATGCCGCAGAAGCTCGCCGGCTGGCGCACCGATCCGCCGGTCTCGGAGCCGAGCGCCGCCGGGACCACGCCGGCGGCCACCAGCGCCGCCGAGCCGCCCGAGGAGCCGCCCGGGACGCGGCTGGGATCGAGCGGATGGCGCACCCGCCCCCACGCCGAGTGCTCGGTGGAGGAGCCCATGGCGAACTCGTCGAGGTTGGTCTTGGAGGCGATCATCGCCCCCGCCGCCCGGAGCTTCCGCACCACGGTGGCGTCGAAGGGCGAGACGTAGCCCTCGAGGATCCGCGAGGCGCAGGTGGTGGGCTGGTCGGTGGTGACGATGTTGTCCTTGATGGCCACCGGCACGCCCGCCAGCGGCAGGGCGCGACGCACCGCGGCCGGGATCGCGTCGATCCGGGCGGCCTCGTGGTCGAGCACCTCCTGTGACCAGTGCAGGGTGGCGTTGAGGGGGGCGGCCCGCGTCAGCCGCTTGCCCACCTCGCGGGCCACCGAGGCGGCGCTGGTGCGGTCCTCCCCCACCGAGCGCGCGATGAAGTCGACGCCGCTCATTCCGCCCCCTCCATCGCCCCGAGCCGGGGCACCGCGAAGAGGCCCTGGGGGAACTCCGGCGCGATGGCCGCCGGCGGATGCACCAGCCGGTCGGAGGCCGGCTCGTCGGCCCGCAGGCGGACCGCCGCCGGCCCGGCCACGAACGGCGGCGCTTCCTCGCCGGCCGGGACCTCGTTCAGCTGGGCCACGAAGTCCACGATGCGGCTCATCTGGTCCACCAGCCGCGGCAGGTCGGCCTCGGCCACCTCGAGTTCCGCGAGCCGCGCCACGTGCAGCACATCCTCACGACGAATGCTCATGCGCTCTCCCATTCCCGTTCGAGCCCGGCGTAGGCCACCAGCAGCTGCTTCACGCCATGCTCCTCGTCATCGAACTTCACGGACACCTTGAGGTCCCGCCCCGTGCCGGTCAGGCCCTGGATGGTCCCACTGCCGAAACGCCGGTGCCGCACCCGCTCGCCCTTCACGTACCGGGGGGCATCCTGCGACACCTCGGGTTCTTCGGCCGCGGGCCGGCCCGGCGACAGGTCCTCATCGAAGAACGCGTCGCGCCGTCCCGGGCCACCGCCCGCGGGGGCCCCAGGGCGCCGGGGCGTGGCGCCGGCGCTCCAGCTCGGCGCCCACATGGAGCTGGTCCGCTTCTCCTCGACCACGCCTGGCGGCAGCGCGGTCAGGAACCGGGAGGGCCGCCCAGGCATCAGCTGCCCACCCCGCCGCCGGGCCCGGGCCCAGCTCACGTACAGCTTGTCCTTGGCGCGCGTGATACCAACGTAGCAGAGCCGGCGCTCTTCTTCGAGCCCGTTCTCCTGCTCCTCGGCCCGGGCCAGGGGGAAGAGCCCGTCCTCGAGGCCGGACAGCACCACCACCGGCCATTCCAGCCCCTTGGCGGTGTGCAGGGTCATGAGGGTGACGCCCTCGTTGGGCCCCTGGATGCTGTCGTGGGAGGAGAGCAGCGCCGCCTCGGAGAGGAACCGTTCCAGCGGGGTGGTGGGATCGTCCTCGGCCGGCTCGATCACCTCCGACCACTCGGCGGCGCTGGCCACCAGTTCGCGCACGTTCTCCCAGCGATCCATCCCCTCGGGCCCTTCGGCCAGGAGCACCTGCTCGTAGTTGATGGCCGTGATCACCTGCTCCAGCACCTGCGCCGGCGACCAGGTGGCCGTGGTCTCGCGCAGCCCGGTGATCAACTCGGCAAAGCCGCCGAGCGCCCCGCGGACGTTGGGGCGCAGCCCCTGCACCATCTCCGCCGCGCCGGCGGCGGAGAGGAGCGGCTTCTCCCAGCGCACGGCGGCTTCCGCCAGCACCGCGAGGCTCGACTCGCCGAGCCCCCGCCGCGGCACCGCGATGGCCCGCAGGAAGGCCTCGTCGTCGGCGGGATTGGCGATCAGCCGGAGGTAGGCCAGCAGGTCCTTCACCTCCCGCCGGTCATAAAAGCTGATGGCACCGATGATCCGGTACGGGATGCCGGCGCGCCGGAACGATTCCTCCAGCGCGCGCGACTGGGAATTGGTGCGGTACAGCACGGCCATCTCGGGATAGGCCCAGTCGCCCTTGCCGGCGCGGGTGCGCAGCTCGGAGACGATCCACTCCGCCTCGTCGCGCTCATCGGCCGCCGCCACCACGGTGACCTTCTCCCCGCCCTTCCGCCGGGTGCGCAGGGTCTTGCCGATGCGCCCCTTGTTCTCCTCGATGACGGCATTGGCGGCGTCGAGCACCACCTGGGTGGAGCGGTAGTTGTCCTCCAGCCGCACCACCCGGCTGCCGCTGAAGTCGGTGAGGAACGACTGCATGTTGCGCACGTCGGCGCCGCGCCAGCCGTAGATCGACTGGTCGTCGTCGCCCACCGCGCAGACGTTGCCGTGGGCACCCAGCAGCCGCACCAGCTGGTATTGCGCGGAGTTGGTGTCCTGGAACTCGTCCACCAGCAGGAAGGCGAAGCGCTCCTGGTAGTACCGCAGCCGGTCGGGCCGCTCCCGGAAGAGGGTGAGCGGGTGCAGCATCAGGTCATCGAAGTCCATCGCGTTCTGCGCCTTGAGCGCGGCCCCGAGGGCGCGATAGACGTCGGCGGCCACCTGCGCCGGCCGGTCGAAGGGCGAGGCGGCGAGGTCGTCCGGGGAGGTCATCCGGTTCTTGGCCGCCGAGATGAGCCCCTGGATGAGCTTGGGCGGGAACAGCTTGGACGAGTGCCCCCGCTGCTCCATCAACCGCTTGATGAGCGAGAGGCGGTCATCCTCGTCGTAGATGGTGAACTGGCGGGTGAAGCCGAGAGCCTCGGCCTCGCGCCGGAGCAGCCGCGCCGACAGGGAGTGGAAGGTGCCGATCCACAGGCCGGAAGGATCCTGGCCCAGCTGGCGGCCCACCCGCTCCTTCATCTCGCCGGCGGCCTTGTTGGTGAAGGTCACCGCGAAGATCCGCGTGGGCGCCACGCCCGCCTGGTCGATCAGCCGCGCGATGCGCATGGTGAGCACCCGGGTCTTGCCCGAGCCGGCGCCCGCCACCACCAGCAGCGGGCCATGCACGTGCTCCACCGCCTCCCGCTGCGGCGGATTCAGGCCCTCGAGGCCGATCAGGGGGGCACGGTCAGGCGTCATGCATGGGGATCCGGATCAGGAAGGTCGCACCGGGCTCGCTCGATTCGAGGAGCAATTCGCCGCCGTGGGAGTCCTCCACGACGCGTCGCGCCAGGGCGAGCCCGATGCCCCATCCGCTCGACTTGGTGGTGATGCCGGGCTCGAAGATGCGCCGGCGCAGGTCGCCCGGGATACCGGGTCCGTCGTCCATCACCCGCAGGGCCGCGGCATCGGCCTCCTGGTCCACCCGCAGCGTGATCGTCCCCTCCCGGCCGCTGAGGGCGTCGATGGCGTTCTTGACCAGCGACTCCAGCGCCCACTCGAGCAGGATCGGGTCGCCGAGCACCACCGGCCCCGACTCCGGCGCGTCGACCACCATCTCGATCCGGTTGGCGCGACTCGGCAGGCGGGGCCGGAAGTACCCGGCCACCTTGCGGGCGAGCTGGCCGGCGTCGATCGGGTCGCGCCGCGTCTTGTGGCCGATCCGCTCAAAGCGCTGCGCCACCCGCTCCAGCCGCTCCGCGTCGGCCTCGAGGTGCTCGGCCAGCCGCGGGGGCGGCGTGGCGCGGGACCGGAGCTGCTCGATCCACCCCTGCAGGCTCATGAGCGGGGTGCCCATCTGGTGCGCCGCCTCGCGCGCCATGGCCACCCAGAGCCGGTCGCGCTGGGCCGTCATCGCGTTCCGGTAGGCCGCGAGCCCCACGCCCACGATGGTGACGAGGATGAACGCCTGCAGGATGGAGAGCGCCGTGAGCTGCCGCTTGGTGGGCACCGGCCCGTAGTGCAGCGTCCCGAGGGACGGTTCGGTGATCGGGGGGTTCTCGCGATCGAGCTCGGCGGCGAAGAGCCGCACCCGCGGGTCGTCGGGCGCGGCGTCGAAGGGGAGATTGGCGGCGGCGGTCACCCGGCCGGCGGTGTCGGTCACCACGAGCGGGATGCCCACCCGCCGCACCTGTTCCCCCAGGCGCAGCAGCGCGTCCACCGCCGCGCCCTCTCGCGGGTCATTCAGCCCGGCGAACACCCCTGCGTAGAGCCGACTGATCGCCGTGGCATCGCTCTGGAAGTGCGCCACCACGATCCACCCCGAACCCGCCGAGAGCCCCAGCAGGAGCAGCACCAGCAGCACCACCAGCGCCGGCGCGAACCGGCGCAGGCCCCGCCTACGCACGCGCCACGAGCCGGTCGGTGCCAAGGTACGGTACCAGGACCGGCGGGATCACCACCGACCCATCCGCCTGCTGGTTGTTCTCCAGGAGGGCGATGATCGTCCGCGGGAAGGCGACTCCCGAGGCATTCAGCGTGTGCACGAACTCGGGCTTGGCCCCCGGTTCCCGGCGGAAGCGGATGCCCGCCCGCCGCGCCTGGAAGTCCGTGAAGCTGCTGGCGCTCGAGGCCTCGAGCCAGGTGCCCACGCCGGCGGCCCAGACCTCAAGGTCAAAGGTGCAGGCGCTCGCGAAGCCGGTGTCACCGGCCGCCAGCGCGAGCCGCCGGTACGGGATGCCCAGCCGCTCCAGCGCCGTCTCCGCGTGGCGGGTCATCTTCTCGTGCTCGGCCGGGCTGTCCTCGGGGCGGCAGAACCGGACCAGCTCCACCTTGTCGAACTGGTGCACCCGGATCAGCCCGCGGGTGTCCTTTCCCGCCGCGCCGGCCTCACGCCGGAAGCAGGGCGTGTACGCGCAGTACCCCCGCGGCAGGTCGGCGCCCTCGAGGATCTCGTCCCGGTGGATGTTGGTGACCGGAACCTCGGCGGTGGGGATCAGGAACAGCTCGTCGGCGGTGACCGTGTACAGCTCCTCCGCGAACTTGGGGAGCTGGCCGGTCCCGGTCATCGAGGCCCGGTTCACCAGGAAGGGCGGCGCGATCTCGGTGTAGCCGTGCTCGGTGGTGTGGAGATCGAGCAGGAAGTTCTTGAGCGCCCGCACCAGCCGGGCGCCCGGGCCGGTGAAGAGCGGGAAGCCCGAGCCGCTGAGCTTGGCGCCGCGCGGCAGGTCGAACAGCCCGAGCGCCGCGCCGAGCTCCCAGTGGGGCTTCGGCGTGAAGGCAAACACCGGGTGCGACCCGACCTCCTTCACCACCGCATTCGCGCTGGCGTCGCCCTCCGGTACGGTGGGGAGCGGCAGGTTCGGCACCTGCATGATGAGCAGGTCGATCTCCGCCTCGATCTCGCGCACCCGCTGGTCGAGCGCCTTGACCTCCTCGCCCGACACCTTCAGCTGTTCGAGCAGCGCGTCGGCGGGCTCCTTGGCCCGCTTGCGGCGCGCCACCTCCTCGGAGGCGGCGTTCCGCTCGGCCTTGAGCGCCTCGACCCGGGTCAGGGCGTCGCGGCGGTGGCGATCGAGGATGGTGAGGCGGTCGAGCAGGGCGTCGAGGGCGGGATCCAGCCGGCGGGCCACCTGGGCGCGGACCGCCGCGGCATCCGCACGGAGCAGCTTGATGTCGATCACGGCCGGTCAGTCCTTCGGGATGCCGAGGCCCAGGTCGCGGTAGGCGCAGTTCTGGTTGCCGAGCACGCGCAGCTGCAGCGTGCCGGCCAGGGTGTCGAGGTCCAGGATTTCGAGCTTGCCGTAGAGCGGCACGCCGTACGAGGAGCAGGTGTTGACACCGGTCCGGAGGAAGTAGCGCTCTCCCTCGGTGATCACGATGGTGTCGGCGGTGATGTACCCGTTGCGGGCCCCCCGCTTCATGCCGTCGAAGGTGAGCGTGGTCGGCTTGAGCCCGGGCTTGAGCGAGCTGGCACTGGCGAGCCCCATGACGTCCAGCGGCAGCAGCACGGCGCGGCCGGCGGGGTCGAAGGTGAAGGCGAACTCGAAGTTGGTCCCGACGTCCCAGGTGCGGACCCCGCTGCGGGCGTTGAGCGAGTAGGCGGAGGGCTTGGTCAGCGGCCCGCCGTCGAGCGCCCACAGCGTGAGCGTGTCGACCTCGTTGGTGAGGCTGGCCTTGGGGATGGCATTGGGATCGCTGCAGGCGGCGACGAGCGTAAAGCCCGCCACGCCGAGCCAGAAACGGGCGCGTGTCATGGGGGGATTCTAGGGGGGCGGCAAAACGTGGTCAACCCGCAGTCATTCCTTGACTTCGCCCTACTCGCCCCCCTACAATCCCGAATCTCGTCCCCCTTCGATTCCGGAGAGCGCCTCATGTCCGGCCTGCGCGACGTCGTCCAGGGCCTCGCGGCCCGTCCCGACGTGGATGCCGTGGTGGTGCTGAGCAGCGACGGCTTGCCAATCGATTCGGCCGGCCGCGAGGCGGTGGATGTCGAGGCGGTGGCGGCGCTTGCAGCCACCTTCGCCAACGGCGCCCGGCGCCTGGGCCAGGCGGCGGAGTGTGACGGCTTCACCAGCGGGGTCCTCGAGTTCGATGGCCGCCTGGCCATCCTCCGCCCCCTCGGCCAGGAAGGCCACCTGTTCCTGCTCGGCGCCCGCGGCACCAACATCGGGGCGCTCCTCTACGAGCTCCGGCAGCGGGCGCCGGACCTCGCCGTCATCCTCTGACCCCACCCGACTGACATGCGCTGGGCCGTCATCCTGGCGGGTGGCTCCGGCAGCCGCTTCTGGCCGCTGAGCACCCCTACCACGCCGAAGCAGCTACTGCCCCTGGCTGGTGAGCTCTCCACCGCCGAGCAGGCGGTCCTGCGGCTCGATGGGCTGATCCCCCGCGAGCGCATCCTCGTGGTCACCGGACCCGCCCTCGCGCCCCGCATGGAAGCCGTCCTCCGGCTGCCGCCCGAGAACATCCTGGTCGAGCCGCGGGCCGCCTCGACCGGGCCGGCCCTCGTCTGGGCCAGCTTCGAGGCCCGCCGCCGCGACCCGGCCGCGGAGGTGCTCTCCCTCCATGCCGACTGGAGCATCCGGGAGGACGCCGCCTTCCGGCACACCGCTACCCAGGCGCTCGACACCGCCGTCCGCCACCACCGGCTGGTCACCGTCGGCATCCTTCCCTCCCGCCCGGACACGGGCTTCGGCTATATCGTCTCCGGCCCGCCACTGGACGACGTGGCCCGCACGGTGTCGCGCTTCGCCGAGAAGCCGAGCGCGGCCACGGCCCTCGACCTGATGGCCAGCGGCGCCCTGTGGAACAGCGGGCTGTTCGCCTGGACCGCCGACGACCTGCTGACGGAGGTGGCGCGCCACACCCCGGAGATCGGACCCCACCTGCCCCGCCTCGCGGCCGGCGACGTGGCCGGCTTCTTTGCCGCGGTCACGTCGGTCTCGATCGATGTCGGGGTGCTGGAGCGGAGCGCCGCCGTGGCGGTGGTGCCGGGCCGCTTCACCTGGGACGACGTCGGCACCTGGGATGCCCTGGCCCGGGTCCGCCGGCGCGACGCGCGGGGCAACGTGACCCATGGGCCGGTGCAGCTCTTCGACTGCGACGACTGCGTGGTCTGGGCCACCGGTGACCCGATCGTGCTGAGCGGGCTCAAGGACCTGGTGGTGGTGCACGCCAACGGGCGCCTCCTGGTGCTGCCGCGCCACCAGGCGGCCGGCCTCAAGACCATCCTCGACCAGCTGCCCCCCGAGGTCCGCGACCTCCCGTGAACCTCTACCTCCTTGAACCGGCGCAGCCTGGGGCGGTCTGGGCCCCCTTCGGCGGCGTCCGCCCCCTGGCCGAGCTCCGGGCCGGCGTCTGGAAGGTGCGGGAACGGTGGGAGGCAGCGCTGGACCTCGATACCGCCGCCATCCTCGGCGACCACGTGGCGGGATTCCACGAACTCGACGAGCCCGCGGTGCGCGAGGCCGGCCCCGTGGACGGGCCCGCGCTGGTGGCCGCCGCCTGGTTCGCGCCCACCGGGGAACCGATCGTGCTGGCGCCGGACACCCGGCGCCTCACGCATGGTGGACAGACGGTGGCGTGGGTGGTGCCCGCGGGAGCGCGCTGGACCGGCCCCGGCGACGCGGGCCCCGCGCTCCCAATCGAGGGGCTGCTGCTGCGGGGCAGCTGGGACCTGGTCACCGCGCTCGAGCGTTTCCTCCCCGCCGACTGCCTCGGCTTTGCCGCCGGCGCGTCGGATCCGGTCCCGACGGCGAGCATCGTCCTCGGCGACCCCGCGCTGGTCTTCTGCCGCGGCGCCCGGGTGGAGCCCGGGGTGGTGTTCGACACCCGGGGCGGCGCAATCGTGCTGGAGGCCGGCGTGGAGGTGCGCCACGGCGCCCGGCTGGAGGGCCCGCTGTACGCCGGGGAGCGGTCCCGATTGCTGGGCGGACACCTGCGGGCCTCCGTCTTCGGGCCGCGCTCCAGCGTGAAGGGCGAGGTCAGCAACACCGTGTTCCTGGGCTACGCCAACAAGAGCCACGACGGCTTCGTGGGCCACAGCGTCCTGGGGCACTGGGTGAACCTGGGCGCGCTCACCACCACCTCGAACCTCAAGAACACCTACGGGACGGTCCAGCTGGTCTCGGGGGGCGCGCGGCTGGAGACCGGCCGCCAGTTCCTCGGGACCCTGTTCGGTGACCACGCCAAGACCGCGATCGGCACCATGCTCGGCACCGGGACCATCGTCGGGGCCGGCGCCAACGTCTTCGGCGACGCCCCGCCGCCCAAGGAGCTCCCCGCGATGGCGTGGGGCAGCGCCGGCTCCGACCGCATGACCGAGGAGGGGTTCCTCAAGGTGGCGGAGCGGGTGCTCCCCCGGCGTGAGGTGGACTGGACCCCGGAGCGGAAGGCCGCCCTCGAGCGGATGTACCGCCGCGTCACCGGTCGGTGACCACCCTCCACGTCCTCGGGTCGGGCTCCTCGGGCAACGCCCTGGCCATCCAGAGCCAGGACGAGATCCTCCTGATCGATGCCGGGTTCAGCGCCCGGGAGATGGAACGCCGCGCGGCGCTCGCCGGGCTCGACCTGCGCCGCGCCATCGGCCTGGTCCTGACCCACGAACACGGCGACCACACCACCGGCGCCGCCCGGCTCTGCCAGAAGCTCCGCATCCCGATCCTCACCGCCCCCGGCACCTGGGACCGGCTCCGTCCCCGGATGCCCACCGTTCCGTTCGTGCCGCTGGCGCTGCTTGGCGCCACCGAGCTGGGCGGGTTCACCATCACCGCATGCGCCACGAGCCACGATGCGGCGGAGCCGGTGGCGGTCTCGGTGCGCACCGCCCACGGGCACCGCGTGGCGGTGGCCTACGACCTGGGCCGCCCCACCACCGCCGTCCGCTACCTGCTGCGGGAGGCGCACGCCATCGTGCTCGAGGCCAACCACGATGAGGTGCTGCTGCGCACCAGCAGCTACCCCCCCGTGGTGCAGGAACGGATCGCCGGGTCGGGGGGGCACCTCTCCAACCGGGCGGCGGCGGAGCTGCTGGCCGACGTGGCGCACGCGGGCCTCGAGGCGGTGGTGCTGGCCCACCTGAGCGAGCGCTGCAACACCGCCGACCACGCCCGGGCCGAGGTGCTGCCGGCGCTCGCGGGCCATGCCACGGCGCTGCACGTGGCACGGCAGGATGGCCCGCTTGACGCGATCGTGATCTCCGCCCCGCCCCGCTTCCTGTAAGCAGCGCGGGGCGAGTCCCGGAAGGACCCGCCCCGCGCCGCGGCATGCTCCAGGCCCCGCTATGGAACGGTGTCAGGATCGGGAGGGACCGCCACCCCCTCGGGACGCGGGGTCGGCGCTCCCACCCGCGTGAGGGTCACCGGCTTGGCGAGGTCCCCACCGGACAACGTAAGGCGGGTCCGGTCCACCTTGAGCTTGTAGGTGACCCACTCGCCGCCGAGCGCGATCATGACGCTGTCCGCCTTGAGCCGCCAGCGCACCGTCTCCTTGCCCCAGCTGGCGCTCGAGTCCGCGCGCACGATCACCTCGCGCGGGGCATCCTGCCGGTTCTGGTCCTTGAGCTCGGCCTGCCAGGTCCCGACGATCGGGGCGTCTTTCTGCGCGGCCAGCGACGAGGCACCCGCGACGGCGCAGGCCAGCAGCAGGAACAGGTGTTTCCGCACGATGTCTCCTCCAGAGGACACTTCCGGGCCGATTGCCCGGCTCCGGACCCTTCAGGGCAGGAACCGCGCCAATCTAACCTGTGAGCCCGGTCACCTAAACCGGACGCCCCGGACCGTGGAGGTCCGGGGCGCCGGGACTGCAGGATCGGGGGGCGCCGGCACGGGGCCGGCGCCCGGTGCCGACTAGTACATCCCGCCCATGCCGCCGCCACCCGGAGCTGCCGGGGCCGGCTTCTCTTCCTTCCGCTCCACGACCACGCACTCGGTGGTGAGCAGCAGGCCGGCGATCGAGGCGGCGTTCTGCAGCGCCGTCCGGGTCACCTTGGTCGGGTCGATGACGCCCGCCTTCACCAGGTCCTCGTAGGTGTCGGTGGCGGCGTTGTACCCGAAGGTCTTGTCCTTGGACTCCCGCACCTTGGCCACGATGATGGAGCCTTCGGCGCCCGCGTTCTGGGCGATCATGCGGATGGGCTCCTCGAGGGCGCGGCGCACGATGTCCACGCCGATCTTCTCGTCCTCGGTGCCCTTGACCTTCTCCAGCACCGACTGGGCGCGCAGCAGGGCCACGCCGCCGCCGGGCACGATGCCTTCCTCGACCGCGGCGCGGGTCGCGTGCAGCGCGTCCTCGACCCGGGCCTTCTTCTCCTTCATCTCGGTCTCGGTCGCGGCGCCCACGTGGATCACCGCCACGCCACCGGAGAGCTTGGCCAGCCGCTCCTGCAGCTTCTCGCGGTCGTAGTCGCTGGTGCTCTTGTCGATGGCGACCTTGATCTCGGCGATGCGGCCCTGGATGTCGTCATCCTTGCCCTTGCCGTCGACCACGGTGGTGTTGTCCTTGTCCACCACGATCCGCTTGGCGCGGCCCAGGTCGGCGAGGACGGCGTTCTCGAGCTTGAAGCCGACTTCCTCGGAGATCACCTTGCCGCCGGTGAGCTTGGCGATGTCGACCAGCATCTCCTTGCGGCGGTCCCCGAAGCCCGGCGCCTTGACGGCGCAGACCTTGAGCGTGCCGCGGAGCTTGTTCACCACCAGGGTGGCGAGGGCCTCGCCCTCGACGTCCTCGGCGATGATCAGGAGGGGCTTGCCGGTCTGGGCGATCTTCTCGAGGACCGGGAGCAGCTCCTTCATGGCGCTGATCTTCTTGTCGTGGATCAGGATGTACCCGTCCTCGAGCACCGCCTCCATCTTCTCGGGATCGGTGACGAAGTACGGCGAGAGGTAGCCGCGGTCGAACTGCATGCCGTCCACGGTCTCCAGGGTGGTCTCGAGGCCCTTGGCCTCCTCGACCGTGATCACGCCGTCCTTGCCGACCTTTTCCATGGCGTCGGCGATCAGCTTGCCGATCTCATGGTCGTTGTTGGCGGAGATGGTGCCGACCTGGGCGATCTCCTTCTTGCCGGCCGACGGGGTCGAGATCCGCTTCAGCTCGTCGATGATCGCCTCGACCGCGCGGTCGATGCCCCGCTTGAGCTCCATCGGGTTGGCGCCGGCGGTGACGTTCTTGAGGCCCTCGCGATAGATCGCCTGGGCCAGCACGGTCGCGGTGGTGGTGCCGTCGCCGGCGAGGTCGGAGGTCTTGGTGGCCACCTCCTTCACCATCTGCGCGCCCATGTTTTCGATCGGGTCCGCGAGCTCGATCTCCTTGGCCACCGTGACGCCGTCCTTGGTGACGGTCGGGGAGCCGAACTTCTTGTCGATGACGACGTTCCGGCCCTTGGGGCCGAGCGTCACCTTCACCGCGTCGGCGAGGGCGTCCACGCCCTTCTTGAGGCGGGCACGGGCCTCGCTATTGAACAGCAGTTCCTTTGCAGCCATGGCAATGCTCTCCTGTCAGAAGCCCGACCGGCTCAGCCGATCTTGGCGAGGATGTCCGACGCCTTCACGATGACGACCTCTTCGCCGTCGACCGTGATATTGGTGCCGCTGTACTTCCCGTAGAGGACCTTGTCCCCGACCTTCACGTCCATCGGGACCCGGTCGCCCTTCTCGACCCGGCCCGGCCCGACCGCCACCACCTCACCCTGGGTCGGCTTTTCCTTCGCGGTGTCGGGGATGTACAGCCCGCCCCGCATCGATTCGCCTTCGTCATCCGGCCAGATCACCACACGATCCTCAAGGGGCTGGATCTTGAGCTTCGGCTTGGCCTTCGTGGTCGCCATCGGTCCTCCCACGTCGGTATGTAAACTGTTGAACAGCAATTAATTAGCAGTTCGCTAGCGAGACTGCCAGCGAATGGAAGCAAAGATAAGCCGCGACTAGCACTTGTCAACTCCGAGTGCCAGCTCGGCCGCCCATACCGGAACCTCCTCCAGGCGGCCTCACCGCATACCCGAAGCCCATGGCCGGGAACCGGACCGGCCATGACAGCGTTCCCAGGCAGTCCTAGATTGCCCGCATCCAATGCCCGGCACGCCAGGCCCGAGGCAGTACCACACCGAGAATGCGCCGATGCTCTCCTTCCTGCTGCTGACTGCGCTGGGGAGGCCCCTCCCTCCCCGGCCCGCCGTGGATCCGACGGTCACCGTCACCGTCGATTCCTCCCGCCACGAGTTCACCATTCGCGCCGGCCCGTTCCACCTGCCCGACATGGGCGCCATGGACCATCACGCGATGGACCTGGGGGCGGCCCACAGCACGCCGGTATTCCACTTTGCCTGGCCGGTGGAGGGGTGGTTCCGCGGCTTCCGGACCGCCGTGGTGGGCGGCGGCGGCCAGGCCCTGCCCCGGCGGCTGATGCACCACATGGTCGTGATCAACTACGGTCGCCGGCAGGTGCTCTACCCGGCGGCCGAGCGGCTCTTCGGCGCCGGACAGGAGACCGAGGACGCCCGGCTGCCCGCCACGATTGGCGTGCCGATGACGCCGGGCATGGACCTCGGCTTCTACATCGCCTGGCACAACGACACTGGTGCCGACCTCGACGGCGTGTACCTCGCCATGACGATCGAGTACCTCCCCCGCAACCAGAACCCGCGGCCCCTGGACGTCTTCCCCCTCTACATGGACGTGGACCTGCGGGTGGGCGGCAGTAACACGTTCGACCTGCCACCGGGGCGTTCGGAGCGGGCCTACGAATTCACCCTCCCCGTGGGGGGCCGGATCATCGGCTACGGGGGGCACCTGCACGACTACGGCCGGACAGTGCGCCTGCAGGACGTGGCCTCCGGCCGGGTGCTGGCGCAGGTGAGGGCCGATGCCGACCGGGCGGGCCGGGTCCGCGGGGTGAGCCGAGGCTTGCCCGGGGTGCGAGGGGCCGGGGTGCGGCTCAGGGCGGGATCCCGGTACCGCGTGGTGGGCGTGTACGACAACCCCACCGGGACCCTGCTGGTCAACGGCGGCATGGCCCACCTCGCCGCGCTCTTCGCCCCGGACGACGTGCGTGCCCTG
The DNA here is from genome assembly GCA_016713785.1 of Gemmatimonadota bacterium. Taxonomy (NCBI): domain Bacteria; kingdom Pseudomonadati; phylum Gemmatimonadota; species Gemmatimonadota bacterium. The sequence goes on from JADJOM010000003.1 coordinate 966,307, forward strand.
CCCCGGATCGACGACCGCGATCCTGACTACCAGCGCGACCTGGCCTCGCTCGAGATCATGGGCATGGGGATGAGGACCGGCGCCGGCGATGGGCACGATCACGCGGGGATGGAGCCGCAGCAGACGCCATGAGGGGGGCGTGACATGAGGTGGGGCACCGGTCGGGACGACCGCTGCCCCGCGTCCCGTGCCCGCCCCGTCAGGCTCAACCGATGATGCGGCGCGCCCCGATCCAGCGCCGGAACCACCACCGTCCGGAGACATCGTCCGGGCCGAGCACGCTCAGCTGGACCCCGCCCCGGGCGCTGTGGATGAACCGGCCATTGCCCACGTAGAGCCCCACGTGGGTGATGCGGGTACCCCGGTTGGCAAAGGTCAGGACGTCGCCGGGGCGCAGGCTCTCGAGGCTGCGGGGGACCTCGGTGCCCTGTCGGGCCTGGTCGGTGCTGCGCCGCGGCAACGCGATCCCGTGGCGGCCGAAGGCGTACTGGATGAGCCCGGAGCAGTCGAAGCCTTCCTCGCCCTCGTCGCCCCAGCGGTAGGGCATGCCCATCACGTCCAGCGCGTCCTGCACCACCAGGCCGATCAACCGGCCGTGCTCCTCGGTCACACCGGCGCGGTCCAGGTCGGCCCGGACCACTTCCGGAGCGGGCGCCGCATCGGCGGCAGAGGTGGCAAGCGCGCTCGGGCCGGCGGCGGCCGGGGGCGAGGGTCGGCTCGATCCGCCACCCCGGCTGCGGCGGTCCAGCCCGAGCCGGACGCCGAGTTCCATGCCGTCGTAGCGGCCGTTGACCTCGCGGTACCGGCCCTCGGCCGCGAGGGAGAGCCCCCGCAGGGGGAAGACCTCGTAGCCAAGGCCCGTGGACCAGCTGCCCCAGAGCTCCTGGTCACCCCGGGTGGCGAGGCCACCCTCGACCCCGCCGACCACGTAGACGCCCGCCGCGCCGCTCCGGAACAGGGTAAAGTCGACGCCGATCCCCCACAGGTTGCCCAACGGGGCGCGGCCATCGACGACGGTGGCGTGCAGCGCGGCGCCGAGCGGCCCGGTAAGCCGCCCGGCGGTGCCCAGGCGGTAGCTGTTCGCCGCCGGGTCCGTGAACAGGTGGCCGATCTGGAACCCCGGCCCCTGGGCGGCGGCCGGCGTGGCGCCGAGCAGCAGCAGCGCCAGTGCGGCTCTCATCGGACGCGCACCGGCTGGCCGGTCCGGAGGTTCACCTGGTAGAGGTTTCCGGGGCGGCAACGCAGCCAGATGGCCGCTTCGATGGTGGAATCGTTCACCAGGCGGGGGGCGCTGCCGGTGTAGAGCAGCGGGATGTTGATCTTCCGGTCGCCATCCCGGATCTGCATGGTCCGCTCGACGCAGACCGTCCCGGCGGAGTCCGCGGCCGGCCGGCTCCCGACGAACCAGATCTCCTGGCCCCCAGGGGTGCGCAGGGCCAGGGAATCACTGCTTCCGGAGGAGACCATGCCCTCCTCCTCCGCCGGCTCGGCGTCGGCATCGGCCTGCCGCTCGGATCCGCCGCAGGCCATCAGGCCGACCAGCAGCAGGGACAGCGCGCGGGTGGTCATGGGCGAGGCTCCGTGGTCGAGGGTGGGGGGATCGGGGCGGGATCGGTGGCCACCACGTCCTCGAGGTCCGGGAGCCCCTCGCGGGTCACGTGGAGGGAGTGGCGGAGGCGGGGCGAGCGGCGCAGCAGTTCGATCCAGAACAGCAGGGCGATGACCGCCAGGACGAGTCCGGTGCCGAGGGCGGCGTACAGCGCGTGGCGCGGGCTAGCGAAACTGGCGTCCCGGGTGAGGACCAGCCACGCCCCCCAAAGCGAAGCTGCCCACGCCACCAGGGGCGTGAGCAGCCAGCCGACGATCCGGGCCAGGAAGATGAGCCAACGCATCCACTCCTACTTCCGTCGCGCCCCGAGGACCGAGATCGCGGTGGCGAGGGCGAATCCCGGGATGAATGCCACCCCGTAGGTCCCGACATTCCACCCCGCCCCGGGGACATGGAGCACCACGCCGGCGACCATGCACACCAGCGTGGCGACCAGCACGACCGCCATGCCGCCGACCAGGCTGGGCTGGTTGCCCTTGGCCACCTGCGTGGCCAGGACCCAGGCGCCGAGCCACGGGAGGTAGGTGCCCGCCATCCACCAGACCGGATGGTACCACCAGTTGCTGCCGCCGCCGATCTCGAGCCACCGGTTGGTGTACAGGCCGAAGGGCTGGAAGAGGGCCACGTCGAACACCATGAAGACGATCGTCGCGGCGAGGCCGATCCCGGCCGCCCCGGCGATGCCCTCGATGGTGGTGGCGCGCGTCCAGAGTCCCGGCAGGAAGGCCACCGCGGCGATCGCGGCCGTCAGCAGCACCGCAAGCAGGGCGATCTCCGCCATGCCGTCGAGGTACTTGGAGACCGAGCCGATGACCAGGACCGCCACCGATTCGAGGATGCCCAGCTTGACGGCCGCCCGCAGGACGTAGGGCAGCTCGGTATGGTCGGCCCCAGCATGGGCGTGGACCGCGGCACTCATGATCGCTCCGGAAGGCTGAATGTAGGACGCCGGAAGTATAAGGGCGCCCCGCGCGGTTGACCACCGCCCCCGTTCACCACTGTGCCCCCAGGTGGCCGGCGGCGATGCGGAGGCCGTGGAGGGTGAGGTCCGGGTCGACCAGCTCGATGCTGCGGGTGAGCGGCACGATGGTGGTGGCCAGCCCGCCGGTGGCCACGACCCGGGGCCGCGTGGGCGTCGGCCATTCGGCGATGATGCGGGCCACCAGGCCGTCCACCGCGTCGGCGGCCCCGAGCAGCACGCCGGCCCGGATGCACTCCTCGGTGCGCCGCCCGATCACCCGCTCCGGGGGCCGCAATTCGGTGGCCGGCAGCTTGGCGGCGCGGCGGGTGAGGTGGTCGGCCGAGGTCCGCAGGCCCGGCATGATGACCCCGCCGATGAAGCGGCCATCGGCGGTGATGCAGTCGAAGGTCGTGGCCGTCCCGAAGTCCACCACGACCGTATCGCACCGATAGCGCTCCACGGCGGCGAGCGTGTTGATGATCCGGTCGGCGCCGACGCTGAGCGGCTCGTCCACATCGAGCCGGATGGGCAGCGGCGAGGTGGCATCCACGACGGTGACCCGCGCGCCCGTCAGGTTCCGGACGGCTTCGAGGAGACTCTGGGTGACCCCCGGCGCCACCGACCCGATGACCGCCGCGCGGACCTCGTTCGGGGAGTGACCCGCGTGCAGGAGGAAGGCCCCGAGCGAGGTGCCCCATTCATCCGGGGTCCGGTCGGGATTGGTGGTGAGCCGCCAGTGCCCGGCGAGCGCCTCGCCCTGGAACAGGCCGACCGTGATCTCGGTGTTGCCGACGTCCAGTGTGAGGAGCATGGTTGAACAAGGTAGCGTAAGGGTGGGCCGGCTCAAGTCGGGTGTCCTCGGGCACCTGCCCGGGGCGCGTGGTGTCGAGGGTTACGGACGGATCGCGCCGCCCTGGGACGGCCCGGGGGCTCCCGCATCCAGCGCCACCGTGCCGGCACGCACCAACTCCGTGGCGCCATCGTCGGTGGTGACCCGGAGCGCACCATCGGCGGAGAGCCCGGCGGCCCGCCCCGCCACCGGCGCCGCCAGCCGCCGCCCCGCGAGCCAGTCGCGCGCGGCCCAGTCGGCGAGCTCTGCCGGACGCAGCGGGCCTCCCTGCCCTCCGGCGTGGCGGATGGCGCCGAGGAGTCGCTCCTGCAGGCCTCCCGGGGTCGCGTCGGGCGCCACGGCGGCCAACGCGATGGCCACCGGCGCGAGGTCCTCCGGGATGGGGTTGCAGACGTTCAGCCCGAGGCCCACTGCGACCCACCCCGGCACCCCGCCCTGCCAGCGTGCCTCACACAGGATGCCGCCCAGCTTCCGGTCCATCAGCATGAGGTCATTGGGCCACTTGAGCGCCAGCCGCGTGCCCGGGCAGGCGGCCTCGAGCGCGCCGCCCACCGCGAGGCCCACCCGGAGGCTGAGCACGTCGAGGGCGCCATCGGCGGGCGGGCGGCAGAGGACACTCAGCCACAGGCCCCCCGCCGGCGAGGCCCAGGTGCGCCCCCGGCGCCCGCGTCCGCCGGTCTGCGCCTGGGCCACCACGGCGCTGCCGGTCGCCGCCCCGGCCGCGGCCATCTCGTGCAGGACGTCCTGGGTGGAGGCCGTCTCGTCGAGCTGGCACACCGTGGGCCCGTCCATGGCTCAGGCGCCGAGGCCGCGCTGGCCGGCGAGCCAGAGGAGGAAGGCCCCGAAGGCGATCCGGTACCAGGCGAAGGGCACGAAGCTGTGGTGCGCCACGTAACGCAGCAGCGCCTTGACCACCACGAACGCCGACAGGAACGCCACCACGAAGCCCGCCGCGAAGACCGGCACGTCGGCCGCCACCAGCAGGTCGAGGCTCTTGAGCAGGTCGTACCCCGCGGCGGCGGCGAGGACCGGCACCGCGAGGAAGAACGAGAACTCGGTTGCCGCGGTGCGGGAGAGGCCGAGCAGGTACCCTCCCATGATCGTGGCCCCGGACCGGGAGACGCCGGGCACCAGGGCGAGCATCTGCGCCAGGCCGATGGCGAAGGCCGTGGACGGGGCGATCGTCGCGGCATCGGTGACCGTCGGGACGGGGCGGCGGCGCTCGATCAGGAGCATCACCACCCCGCCGCCGATGAATCCCCACGCCACCACCGTCGGCGTGAACAGGTGCTCCTTGATCCAGCCGTGGATGAGGAACCCGACCACCGCCGCCGGCAGGAATCCCAGCAGCAGGTTGGTGAGGAAGCGCCGGCTGTCGGGTTCATGGAGCGCGTGGCGCGCCACCCCCAGGAACCGGTCGCGGTAGATCCACACGATGGCCAGGATGGCGCCCAGCTGGATGAAGATCTCGAAGGTCTTGGCGCGGGGCCCGGTGAACTGCAGCCAGTCGGCCGCGACGATCAGGTGCCCGGTGCTCGAGATCGGCAGGAACTCGGTGATACCCTCGACCAGCCCGAGGACGGAGGCGTCGAAGAACTCGCCCGGGGTCACGCCATGGCCCGGGCGTAGACCGCCTCGTACATCGGGACGATCCGGTCGGCCGAGAAGCGGTTGGCCTGCGCGATCGCGGCCTCCCGCATCGCGGCGTACCGTCCCGGGTCCTGCAGCAGCTCCACGGCCCGGCGCCCCATGGCCTCCACGGAGCCGGGCAGTTCCAGCAGCCCCGACACCCCGTCCTCGATCACTTCGGGGAGCCCGCCGACCCGGCTGCCCACCGCGGGCGCGCCACAGGCCATGGCCTCGAGCGCCGCGAGCCCGAACGACTCCGACTGACTCGGCAGCAGGAAGAGGTCGCTCGCCTGGAGGATGCTCGCCACCCGGTCGAGCCGCCCGAGGAACCGCACGCTCTCCGCGACGCCCAGCTGCTCCGCTTCCCGCTCGGCGTCGCCGCGCTCGGGGCCGTCACCGATCATCACCAGGGTGGCCGGCATGGCCTTCCGGATGCGGGCGAAGATCCGGACCACGTCCTTGACCCGCTTGACCTCACGGAAGTTCGAAATGTGGGTGACGACCCGGTTCCCCGCCGGCGCGAGCGCCTCCCGCCGCGCGTCCGGGTCGGGGCGGTACTCCTCGAGGTTCACGAAGTTGGGGATGACCTCGACGTTGCAGCTGACGCAGCCGAAGGTGCGGTAGGTCTCATCGCGCAGGAAGTTGGAGACCGCCGTCACCTCGTCCGACTTCTCGATCGAGAACTTGGTGATCTGGTAGAAGCTCGCCTCCTGCCCCACCAGGGTGATGTCGGTGCCGTGCAGCGTGGTGATGACCCGGACCTTGCGCTCGCCGGCCAGCATCTCGCGCGCCAGCCAGGCGGTGGTGGCGTGGGGGATGGCGTAGTGCACGTGCAGGATGTCGAGTTCTTCCCGCCGGGCCACCTCGTACTGCTTGGACGCGAGGGCCAGGGTGTACGGGAAGTGGTCGAACAGCGGGTAGTGCGAGATGGCCGTGTCCACCTCGTGGAATACCACCCGCTCCGCGAAGCCCCGCAGGCGGAAGGGGGACGCGTAGGAGATGAAGTGCACCTCGTGCCCGCGCCGCGCGAGGGCCAGGCCCAGTTCGGTGGCGAGGGCCCCCGATCCGCCGTAGGTGGGATAGCAGGTGATGCCGATGCGCATGACGGATCCGGTTACGGGGTGCCGGGAGCGGGTTCGAGGAGGGCCACCACCTGCGCGTGCGCCTTGTCGCGCGCCAGCGACCTCGGCGTCGCCCCGGAATAGCTGGCGCGGTCCGGCCGTGCGCCCGCCGCGAGGAGGGCCCGCACCACCTCGACGTGGCCCTTCTCCGCCGCGCCATGCAGGGGCGTCCACTGGCCGCTCTGCTCGGCGTTCGGGTCGGCGCCGGCGCCGAGCAGCAGGGTCACGACCGCCGCGTGACCCGCAGTCGCGGCCGCGTGCAGCGGCTGGTTGCGCAGCGGGTCCATGGAGAGCGCGGCCGGGTCCGCCCCGATGGAGAGGAGGTAGCGCGCCGCCTCCAGATGCCCGAAGTAGGCCGCGTAGTGGAGCGGCGTGCAGCCGGCCTGGTCGGGCATGGTGGAGAAGTCACGATTGTGGTCGAGCAGCTCGCGGAGGCGGGCGACATCGCCCGTCTGCGCGGCGCTGGCGAGTTCGGCGCGGAGGTCCATGGCGGCAGAAGCTAATGCTGGCGGGCGCCCGCCGCACCGTGGCGCCTCAGGGCCCGGCCGCGGCCCAGCGGGCGGCGATCTCGGCCGCGATCTCCTCCGGTGGACGGGTGGCGTCGAGCGTGAGGACCGGCCCGTCGAGCTGGTGGCGGAACCAGGTCTCCTGGCGCTTGGCGTACTGCCGGCTGGCGATCGCCACCGCCTCCGCCACGCTGTCCCGGGTGCGCAGGCCGTGCAGGTACTCCACCGCCTCCCGGGGGCCGATCGCGTCGAGCCCCGGCGCGCCGGGCCGGAGCCCGTCGGCCAGCACCGCCGCCACCTCCTCGATCATGCCGCGGCGGACCATCTCCTCGGCCCGGACCAGGATGCGCTGGTGCAGCACCGGGCGCGGCGCCGTGAGCACCACGTACCAGGGGCGCACCGCCCCCTGTGCGCGCGCGGCCGCTTGCCAGTAGCTGAGCGGCCGGCCGGTGAGCAGCGCCACCTCGACGGCCCGCACCGCCCGCTGCCGCCCGCCCCCCTGAAACCCGGGATCGAGGCGCGCGGCCCAGCGCACCAGGTCGATCGGCTCGAGGGTCCGGGTCCAGCGCTCGAGCTCGTGGCGGCGGGTAGGGTCGAGCGGCGGCTCGGCGAAGAGGCCGTCGACCAGCGCCTTCACGTAGAGCCCGGTGCCACCCACCACCACCGGCATCCGCTCCCGCAGGAGGATGGAGGCGATCCACAGCGGCGCGTCGGCGGCGAAGCGCCCGGCGCTGTAGCGCTCGCCCGGCGCCACGAGGTCGAGCCCGTGGTGCGGGAGCCGGGCCAGCCAGCGGGCCGGGGGCTTGGCGGTGCCGATGTCGAGCCCGCGATACACCTGGCGGGAATCGGCGGAGATCACCTCGAGGGGCCAGTGCTGCAGCAGGGCGAAGGCGACGGCGGTCTTGCCGATCCCGGTGGGGCCGAGGAGGACCGGGGTCCTAACGGCGGCCAAAGCGCCGCTCCAGCTCCTCCCGCGGGAGCTGCACGATCGTGGCGCGGCCGTGCACGTCGTGCGGGGGGAGCGCGCAGCCGAAGAGACGGGCCAGGAGCTCCCGCTGTTCCCGCTCATCGAGCGGATCGCCCCCCTTCACCGCCGCGCGGCAGGCGTAGGTCGCGGCGAACCGTTCCAGCCGGTTGGCCCAGCCCCCGAAGCGGCCGCGCGCGAGGTCGGCCACCATCTCCTGGAAGCAGCGGGCGGCATCGAACCGCGGGTGCGGGGAGGGCACCGACTGCAGGGCCACGGTCCGCCCGCCGAAGGGCTCCACCTCGTACCCCACCCGGCGGAGCACCTCGCCGTACTGCTCCACCACCTCGAGCTCCTCGTCGGTGAGGTCGAGCGTCACGGGGAGCAGCAGCCGCTGCCCGGGGAGGCCACCGCCGGTGAGCCGTTCCAGCACCTGCTCGTAGAGCACACGCTCGTGGGCGGAATGCTGGTCCACGAAGACCAGGCCGTCGGCCGACTCGTAGACCAGGTAAGTGTTGAAGAGCTGGGTGATCGGGCCCAGCTCCCACGCGGGGCGGTCGGTGGCGGGCGCCGCGTCCGGCCCGTCGTCCTCGGGCGCCTCGCCGTCCAGCGGGGCAAAGAGCCCCGGGGAGGCATCGTACCCGGCCGGCAGCGTGGCGGTCCCCACCGGCTGGAATTCCCGGCGACTCGGGCCGCTCACCAGGGCGGCCGCCTCCAGCTTGCCGAGGGCGTCGCGCACCGCTTCCTCGACCGCGCGCTCGGCGCCGATGCGGTCGCGGAACCGCACCTCGAGCTTGGCGGGGTGCACGTTGACGTCGACGTCGTCGCTGGTGGTCTCGAGTTCGAGAAAGAGCGAGGGGCGGTCCCCCGGGTGGATGGCGGAGCGGTAGCCCGCCTCCGCCGCGCGCACCAGGAAGTTGTCGCGGAAGGGCCGGCCATTGATGAAGAGCTGGGTGCGGCGGCCGGTGGGCTGGGCATCGGCGGGGCGCTGGATGAAGCCGCGCACCTGGAAGCCGCCCACGGCGTACTGCACCGGGACCAGCGTGCGGGCGAGATCGGGGCCCCACACCGCCTCGAGCCGCTCCACCGGCGACTGGCCCGAGGGCACCTGCAGCCGGGTGCGGCCGTCGAAGACGAGTTCCAGCCCCACCGTCGGATGCGCCAGCGCCAGGGTGGCCACGGCCTCCCAGCACGCGCGCGACTCGCTGGAGGCGGAGCGGAGGAACTTGCGACGGGCCGGGGTATTGAAGAACAGCCCGCGCACCGTGATGGTGGTGCCGCGCTGGCGCGCCGCGGGCCGCACCTGGTCCACCCGGCCGCCATTGACGTCGACCTCGGTGGCCTCGCCCTCCCCCTCCGAGCTGCTCAGCCGGAAGTGCGACACCGAGGCGATGGCCGGGAGCGCCTCCCCGCGGAAGCCGAAGGTGCGCACCCCCACCAGGTCGGCGGCGCTGCGGATCTTGCTGGTGGCATGGCGATCGAGGGCGAGGATGGCGTCCTCGCGGCCCATGCCGTGGCCGTCATCGCTGACCTCGATGAGGGTCTTGCCCCCCTGCTCGAGTTCGATGCGGACGCGGCTGGCGCCGGCATCGATGGCGTTCTCCACCAGTTCCTTGACGGCGGAGGCGGGGCGCTCGACGACCTCGCCGGCGGCGATCTGGTCGGCGACGGTGTCGGGCAGGATGGCGATGCGGCGTGGCATGGGAAGAAGATAAGCCCGAACCGGCTTCCGTCAGGGGATCCGGGGCGCATCCAGCGGGACGAGGCCCGCGGCCTCCGCCCAGCCGCGCTGACCACCGGGGAGCTCGACCTGCACCCAGGCGCCCCGCGCCGGGCCCAGCCGCACCGTGCTCAGCAGGGCGGCCTCGCCGACCGCCGGGGCCAGCTCGTGCGGTGAGAGCCGGAGCTGCTGGTTCTCCGCCACGACCGCCAGCGGGCGCGCGTAGCGCCAGGCCAGCCCCTCCCCCGCCGCGACCAGCGTGGCCCCGCCCGCGAGGAGCACCACCCACCGCCCCCGCCAGGTCCGCGTCACGAGAATGCCCGCCCAGCCGGCCAGCCAGGTGACGAGCCCCACCAGCCACAACTCCTCGGGCGTGACCGGTGCCACCCACAGGTCATCGGCCGCGCGGGAGTCGGCCGGCGGCAGCAGCACCAGCGCCCGCCGCACCCCGCCATCCCGCGGGCTGAGCCGCGCCGCCCGCACGTAGGCCACGAGCGCCGCCGCATCGCTGCCTCCGCGGAACGCGGCGGCGCCGAGATTGAACCAGTGGGCGGTGACGTCGGGCCCGAGTGAGGCCCGGCGCAGGAAGCCGACCGCCGCGGCGCGGTATGCCCCCGCCTCATAGAGCTGCTCCGGGCCCGCCTGCGCCGCGCCGGCCCCCGCTCCCAGGATGCCGAGCACCACGATGAGCCCAGCCCGCTGCCGCCAGCGCCGCCGGCTGGGGGAGCCGCCGTCGGGGTGCGAGGCGAGCACCTGCTCCACCTCGGTGAGCAGGGCATGTTCCCCGGCGACGGCATCGCGGGAGAACCGCGCCGCGTCCAGCCGGGCCTTGAGGGCCCCCAGGCGACCGGCGTCCTCGCCCCGTTCGCCCACCTCGGCCAGGGCGCGCACCACCCGGCGGTGCGCCAGGCCGAGGGTCTCGGCACGGGGAGCCGGCGCGGGGCCGCGCGGGCGCCTGAGCCGCGGAAGTCGGGGGACCAGCCACACGAGCAGCGGCGCGAGCGCCAGCAGCCACCAGGCCGCCACGGGGAGCGCCGCCTGCACTCGGCGGCCGAGGGGCACCCGCAGGTCGAGCCGGATCGGCGGCGGTTCGGCCCGGGCCACCACTCGCTCGCCGCGCGGCGCCACCACCATCACCCCGGGGGGCACCGTCACCTGCTGGTAGGTCCCCGACTCGGGGTCGAAGTACGGATAGGCCAGGGCGGGGACGCTGAGGGTGCCGGCGGAATCGGGGATCAGGAGAAAGTGAAATGTCTTCCGGCCCCCGAACCGGCCGCCGTTCGAGGCGGGCCGCTCTTCGGCGGCCTCCGGATACACCCGGACCCCGGCCGGCCAGCGCACCCCCGGCTCCGGCCACAGCGCCACGTTGCCTTCGCCCCGCACCACGATCTCGGCGGTGAACGCCTCACCCTGCCGGCCGCTCGCGGGCGTGAGGGTGCGGGTCACGCTGAGTCCGTGCCCCACGGCCCCCGCGAAGCCGGGGGGCCGGCCGGCGTCGGGCAGCGCCAGCGCGGCAAAGCTGGTCGGGTCACTGGCGAGCTCGTAGCGCTCCTCCTGGCTGAAGAACTGGTACGCCAGGGGGAGGTGATAGGTGAGGCGCGCCGGACTCACGGCGAAACGGCCCGGGGTCAGCGGAAACGCCACCTGGTGCAGCACGAAGAGGTCGTACCATTTCCCGCCGACCTGCCGGGTCGCGGCGATGCCCCCGGGGACCAGCTGCGGGTAGCTCCAGACGCCCTCGATCTGGGGGGGCTCGACGGTCGGGGCCCGGCGCAGCCGCTGCCGGGTCTCGCGCTCGAACCAGGCGAGCGTCACCACGTCCACCTGCTGCCCCACGACGACGCGATCATCGGAGAGCGCCACCGAGATTCCCGCCGCGCCGAGGGCGCCCGGGGGTGGGGCCCGCTGGATGATCCGGCTGAGCCGGTCGGAGAGGCTCGCCGTGACGGCGGCGGGGGTACCACCCTCGATGGTGATGGCCACGGCATCGCCCTGGGCATAGGCGATGCCCTGCCGGACATTCACGGGCCCGAGGCGCCACTCTCCCGGCGTCACCGCCCGCAGCTTGAGCTCGATCCAGGTGCTGCGGCCGGCCTTGTCGCCGGTGCTGACGTCGCTCCGCTCGCTGCGCGACTCGAGCTCCACGCCGCCCAGCGTCGGGAGGTCCACCCGGATCGGATCGGACAGATCGCTGACCACGCGAATGGTCAGGGTGATCACGTCGCCCGGAGCCACGCGATCACGGTCGACCGCGAGCATCACCTCGGGTCCGCGCGCCTGCTGCGCCACCAGCATCAGGCCCAGCGCCAGCGCGATCACCAGTCCCGCTCCGTGGGGGGCGTGGGCCGGGCGCGTCCCAGGCGGCGGGCGCGGGTGTCCCGCTCCTCGCGGGTCACCGAGTTGAGGATCTGCTGCGCCTGCTCCGGCGAGAGGGTGGGCATCCCCGCGGGAGGCCGGGTCGGGCCCTGCTGCTGGTTCTGGGGTTGCTGCCCGCGCGGGGGCGGCGGCTTGGGCGCGTTACCGCCGCCGGACGGCGGCGGGGTGCGCTGCCGCTGCGCCAGTTCGAGGTTCCACTTGGCGCGCGGGCTGGCCGGCTCCAGGGTGAGCGCCTGGCGCAGCCGGTCGGCCGCCTCGCCGAGCAGCGAATCGCGCCGGGCGGAATCGGCGGCCGCGCGCCGGAGCAGCACGACGCCCTGGTTGTAGAGGGCCCGGTAGCGGAGCTCCGGATCGAGCGACCGGGCGGCCTGGGCCAGCGCCTGCTCCGCCGCCGGCAGCTCCCCGGCGCCGAGCAGCGCGGTGCCGGCGTTGTAGTAGGCGGTGTCGGAGGCGGCGGGCGACAGCCGGGCCTGCAGCTGGCGGGCGGCCGCGGCGGCCCGCCCCGCCTCGTAGTCGCGCACCCCGGGCGCGGGGCGCTGGGCCGCGAGCCCGCCCGCGCACAGCAGGGCGGCGAGCCCGACCAGCGCGGCCGTCCGGCGCGAGACCGTCTGCACCGCCAGGAACAGCGCCGCCAGCAGCGCCGGGATCCACACCAGGGGCAGCAGGTCCTGGGTGCTGCTGCTCGTGGTCGGGGCCCGCTGGAAGGCGGAGAGCAGCTCGCGCACCGCGCCCGCCTGGTCCGGCAGTTCGGCGGGGACCAGCGCGCCCGCGGCCGCGTCGGCCACCTGCTGCAGCACCGGGTCGCGGCGGAAGGTCTCCACCGCCGCGCCCTGCGCGTCCGTCTTGTACTCGATCAGGGTCCCCGCGCTGTCCCGCACCGGAATGGGTACCGGCTTGGTGCCGCCCTCCGCCACCAGGACCAGCCGGATCTGCTGCTCCCGCAGGGCGCGCGCGGCGGCCAGCACGTCCGGCAGGGAGTCGTGGGCCTCGCCGTCGGTGAAGACCACCAGGACCCGGTCGCCCGCCTCACGGGAGGCGTTGAGGAGATCGGCGCCCTGTCGAAGGGCCCGCCCCATCGCGGTGCCCCCCTGGCTCACGAGGTCCGGCGAGAGGGCGTCGAGGAACAGCGTGATGGCGCCGCCATCGAGCGTGAGCGGGCTCAGGATATAGCTCTGCCCGGCAAAGGCCACGAGCCCCACCCGGTCCTGGTCGAGGTCCTGCACCAGGCGGCGCGCCTCGCGGGCCGCGCGGGCCAGCCGGCTCGGCGCCTGGTCCTCGGCCAGCATCGACCGGCTGATGTCCATCACGAACACCACGGAGAGGGCCTGGGTCTCCGCTTTCACGGTGGCGTGCCCGCCCCGGGGCCCGGCGATCCCCACGCCGGCGGCGAGGCCGGCGAGCGCCAGGAGCAGCGGCGCCATCGCGCCACTGGCCCGCGACTGACGACCCAGCTCCGCCGACCACGCGGCCGCCCGCGCGATCCGCCGCCGCCGCGCCAGCAGGGCCACGAGGCCGATCGCGGCCGCGATGCCGGGGGCGAGCAGCAGGAGCAGCGGGCTGTCGAAGCTCATGGCGTGCGCACCACGAGGGTGGCGCTGAGCAGCAGCTCCAGGGCCAGCGCGAGCAAGCCGGCGAGCACCAGCGGCTTGGCAATCTCGTCGTACCGGACGTAGCGGGTGACGCGGATCGGCGTCTTTTCCAGCCCGTCGATCTGCTGCAGGACCCGGCTCAGCGACTCGCTGTCCTTGGCGCGGAAGTACCGCCCGCCGGTGCTCGCCGCGATGTCGCGCATGAGCGGCTCGTCGATCTGCACCGGGAGCATCTCGTACCGGAAGCCCGACAGGCCGCGGCCGGTCGGGATCGGCGCCTCGCCCTCGGTCCCGACGCCGATGGTATAGACCCGGATGCCGAGGGTGGACGCGGCGGCCGCCGCGGTGCGGGGATCGACCGTGCCCCGGTTGTTGACGCCGTCGGTGAGCAGCAGCACCACCTTCGACTTGCCCGGCGCCTCGCGCAGCCGGTTCACGGCGGTCGCGAGCCCGGTGCCGATCGCGGTGCCGTCCTCCAGCATCCCGATGCGGAGCTTGCCCACCGCCTCGATGAGCACCGGGTAGTCCACGGTGATCGGCACCTGGGTGAGCGCCTCCCCGGCGAACGCCACCACCCCGATGCGGTCGGCGCTGCGACCCTTGATGAAGGCGATGGCCTGCTGCTTGGCGACCTCCATCCGGTTGCTCGGGGCGAAGTCCTCCGCAAGCATGCTGCTCGAGATGTCGACCGCGATGACGATCGCGATGCCTTCCTTCTTCATCTCGACCTGCGCCCCGCCCACCCGGGGACCGGCGGCGGCCACCACCCAGGCCACGAAGGCCAGCGCGCGCAGGGCCAGCGGCAGCCGGGCCAGCCACCGGCGTTCCCGGACCAGCTGCACCAGGCCCAGGTCGCTGAACCGTGTGCCGGCGGCGCGCTGCCCGCGCCGCCACCACCACCACGCCACCGGGAGCAGCAGGAGCAGCAGCAGCCACGGCCGGGCGAAGCTCACGCCGCCCCCTCGACCGTGCGGGCCAGCTCGACGGCACGCGCCGCCAGCGCGGCCACGTCGGCCCCGGGGCGCTCGGCGAACTCCGCCGCCTCGAGGGCCCGCAGCACCGTGCCGATCTCCTCGGCGGGCCACCTGGGCCGCTGCTCGGCGACCACCCGCAGCAGCCGGGAGGTCACCAGCCCGGGCACGCTGCCGGGGAGGTGGCCGGTCACCGCCCGGCGCAGCTCGCGCGCGGCGACGGCCGCCACCGCCCGGTGCTCGCCCGCCTCATGCCACTCCTCCATCGGGGCTCGTGGCGGCGGGGCGGCCCCCGCCGCGGCCACCATCGCGGGCCCCCGGCGCAGCCACCACCAGGCGAGCGGCGCAAAGAGCAGCCCGGCCAGCAGCAGACACGCCAGCAGGGGGAGCGGCGTGGTGACCCGCTGGTCGACGATTCCGGCCTCGGGTTGCGGCGCCGTCCGTTCCGGCACCGCCCCCGCCGGCAGCACGCTGGCCACCTCGATGATGCGCGGCTCGGCCGCCAGCGTGTCGGAGCTGCCGTCGGCGCGCACCAGGATCGGGCCGGGGATGACCAGCTGGTGGGTGCCCGCGGTCCACGCCACGACCGGGTAGGCGATGACGAGTTCCCCGCCCTCCCGCCGGGTGCGGGGCCGCCCGAGCAGCCCGACGCTGCCCTCGAGCTCCCAGGTCGCGGGGCGCACCTCCGCGCCGCCGGGGAGCGTCACCCGCCGCTCCAGCCAGATGGTGTCACCGACGGTGGGGAGCGGCGCCTGCAGGGCGAGCAGCAGCGGGATCATCGCTGCAGCCGCCGGGCGCGCATGGCAAAGGCCCGCCGGAGCACCGGCGCGTAGTCCTGGTCGGTCCGGATCAGCACCTGGTCGACGCCGGCCGCCGTCAGCCCGCGCCCCCGCTCCTCCCGGCGCTTCTCGGCCAGGGCCCGGAACCGGCCGCGCACCTGGCGCTCGCCGGTGTCCACCACCTGCCGCGCGCCGGTCTCGGCGTCTTCCAGCTCGATCCAGCCGGCATCGGGGAGGTCGGTCTCACGCGGGTCTTCCACGGCCACGGCCACGACATCGTGCCGCACCGCGAGCTGGCGCAACGGCTGCTCCCAGCCACGCGCGAGGAAGTCGGAGAGCACCACCACGATGCTCCGGTGCCGCAGCAGGCCGGTGGCGTAGCGGAGCGCAGTGGCGAGGTCGGTGCGTCGGCTGGCGGGCGTGAACGCGACGAGGTCGCGGATCACCCGCAGCGCATGCCGCCGCCCCTTGCCGGGCGGGATCACCCGCTCCACCCGCTCCGCGAAGAGCAGCGCGCCCACCCGGTCATTGGTGCTCGCGGCCGCGAGCGCCAGGATGGAGGCCACCTCCACCGCGACGGCGGACTTGGACCGGGGCGTGCCGAAGTGCGTGGACCCCGACTGGTCCACCACCAGGAGGAGCGTGACCTCGCGCTCCTCGATGAAGGTCTTGATGTATGGATGGCCCAGCCGGGCGGAGACGTTCCAGTCGATGGCGCGGAAGTCGTCGCCATGCTCGTACCCCCGCACCTCGGCGAACTCCATCCCCTGCCCCCGGAACACCGAGCGATACTCCCCGGCGAACAGCGAGGAGACGATGCCCCGGGAGCGGAGCTCGATCGCCTTGACCTGCTTGAGGATTTCGGGAGAGATCGGCGGCATGGGCGGGGGGTGGACGCCGGTGCCGGCGCCGGAGGCGCGCACGGGCGTGCGAGCCTACGGGACCGGCACCGCGTCGAGGATGCGGGTGACGACCTGGTCGGCGTCGATCTCCTCCGCCTCGGCCTCGAAGGTGAGCAGCACCCGGTGCCGCAGCACGTCGAGGGCGAGGGCGCGGACATCCTCGGGGATCACGTACCCGCGGCCCCGCAGGAAGGCGTGCGCCCGGGCCGCCTGCGCCAGCGCGATCGACGCCCGGGGCGAGGCGCCGAAGGCCACCAGCGGCCGCAGGTTGGCCAGCCCGACCACCGACGGGTCGCGGGTGGCGCGCACCAGGTCCACGATGTAGTCCACCACCTTCTGGTCCATGAACGTGGCGCTGATCGTCTCGCGCAGGGCGAGGATCATCGCCGGGTCGAGCAGCTGGCGCACCGCCGCCTCCTCACCCCCGCTGCGGCGGAGCAGCACTTCCTTTTCCTGGTCGCGCGTGGGATACCCGACCCGCACCTTGAGCATGAACCGGTCGAGCTGCGCCTCGGGGAGCGGATAGGTCCCCTCGTTCTCGATCGGGTTCTGGGTGGCCAGCACCAGGAACGGCTCCTCCAGGCGGAAGCTGGTGCCGCCGATCGTCACCTGGTGCTCCTGCATGGCCTCGAGCAGCGCCGCCTGCACCTTGGCTGGGGCCCGGTTGATCTCGTCGGCGAGGATGATCTGCGCGAAGATCGGCCCGTGCTTGACCCGGAACTCCTGGCTCTTCGGGTCGAACACCATGGTGCCGATCACGTCGGCGGGGAGCAGGTCGGGGGTGAACTGGATGCGGGAGAAGCTGGCCTCGACCACCTCGGCGAGCGTCTTGACGGCCAGCGTCTTGGCGAGGCCCGGCACGCCCTCGAGCAGGATGTGACCGCCGGTCAGCAGGCCGACCAGCAGCCGCTCGACCATGACTTCCTGCCCCACGATCCGGCGGCCGACCTCGTTCACGACCTGCTGGATGGGCCCCGCGTCGACCGTGCGGGAGGAAGCGGAGGGTCGTGCAGTCATGGCAGGGGGCGGGGTTGAAGGATGTGGGAGGATAGTCGCGCCTCCGCGCGTTGTCAGCCCCGTCGCCGCGGGGTGTGACGCGCCTCACCCGGCGCCCGCGGCGCCGGGCGCCCGCGGGGCCTGGCGGGCTTGGCGGGCGTGGCCGCCTTGGCGCGGGCGTCGGCGGCGCGGCCGAGGATCGCGTAGATCTTGTCCTCCTCAGCGGGGGTCAGCGGCCGGGTCTGGCCCACCGCGAGCTCGCCCAGGCGGATGGGGCCGTACGCCAGGCGGGCCAGCCGTTCCACCTTGAGTCCCATCTCCTCGCACCAGCGGCGCACGATCCGGTTGCGGCCCTCGGTGAGCGTCACGTCGAGGATGGCGCGGCCGTCGCGCCCCGGCCGCACCCGCACCGCCGTCGGCACCACGGGCTTGCCGTCGACCGCCACCCGGCGCTTGATCGCGGCCTCGATCGCGGCGAGGTCCAGCCCGTGCACGAGCGCCGTGTAGCTGCGCGGGATCCGGGAGCTCGGGTGCGTCAGGCGATGCACCGCCTCGCCGTCGGTGGTGAGCAGCAGCAGGCCGGTGGTGTTGACGTCGAGCCGGCCCACGTAGGTGAGCCCGCGTGGGTCCTTCACGAAGTCGAACACCGTGCGGCGGCCTTCCTCGTCGCTCGCTGTGGTGACGACCCCCATCGGCTTGTGGAAGGCGAGCCAGCGCCGCTCCAGCCGTGGGATCGCCTTCCCGCCGACGGTGATCTTCTGCCGGTCCGGATCCACCTTCATGCCGAGGGTGGCCACCGCGCCGTCGACCCGCACCTTGCCGGTCTCGATCAGCTCCTCCGCGGCCCGCCGGCTCGCGATCCCCGCGCGGGCCAGCGCCCGCTGCAGCCGCATCTCGCTCATGATTCCGCCGGGACCGACGCGGCCGCTTCGGCCGAGTCCGCCTGTTCGGGTTTGTGCGGCTGCAGCGCCACGGCGAACTCGTCGGTGCGCGGCAGCTCGCCCAGGTCGCGGAGCCCGAGGAGTTCGAGCAGCAGCGGCGTGGTGCCATACAGCAGCGGGCGGCCCATCGCCTCGCTGCGTCCCACCACCTCGATCAGTCCGCGCTCCTGCAGGCTGCGCAGCACGCCCCCGGCCGACACCCCCCGGATCTCCTCGATCTCCGCCCGCCCCACCGGCTGGCGGTAGGCGATGACCGCGAGCGTCTCCATCGCGGCGGCGGTGAGCCGCGGGGTGCGCACCGCGATCTGCGCCCGCTCGATGGCCTCGGCGAAGGCGCGACGGGTCAGGATCTGGTACCCGCCGGCCAGCTCGACCACCTCGACGGCGTGCCCGTCGAAGTCGTAGTGCTCCCGCAGCTCGTCCAGCGCCGTCCGCACGTCGGCCAGCGACGCCTCGGCCTCGAGAGTCTGCAGCTCCTCGATGGTGATCGGGCGGTTGGCGGCAAAGAGCGCGGCCTCCACCAGCTGGGTCAGGGGCATCATGGGGCAGGTTCCTCCGCGGCGGGGACCGCCGGTGATTCCGCGCTGAGGGGAGCGGCACCCGTGGGTCCCGGGGCGGCCCCGGCGCGCGGCGCAATCTCCGGCTCCGGCTCCGGCGTGCGGCGCCGGATCAGGAACGAGGTGAACACCTCGGCCTGGGTGATCAGGATGCGGCCCCGCTTGGCCAGCTCCAGCAGCGCCAGCAGGGTCGACAGCAGGTCCACGATGGTGGGCCGCGGACCCAGGGCCTCGAGCCAGGAGAACTCCTCCCGCTCCTCCAGCAGCGCCTCCAGCCGCCGCGTGGCTCCCTCGGTATCGAGGGGCCGCGGCACCACGCGGTGCAGCACCGGCGAGGGAATCTCGCTGACCACCTTCTCCACGGCACGCAGCAGCTCCACCAGGTCCAGGGTGAGCGGCGGCGGGGGCAGGTCGGGCGGGGCCGGCAGGTAGCCACGCGGATGGTGGTCGGCGCGGCGGTCGGCGGCACGCTCCAGCCACCCGGCCACCTCCTTGATGAGCTGGTACTCGAGCAGGCGGCGGACCAGCTCGTGGCGCGGATCCTCCCACCCCTCCTCCCCGTCCCGGCGGGGGAGCAGCATCTGGGCCTTGAGCCGCAGCAGCCGGCCCGCCATCTCGAGGTAGTCGGCCGCCTGGTTGAGCCCGAGGTGCTGGATTGCGTGCAGGAACTGGTCGGCGATCCGCGCGATCGGGATGTCGGCGATGTCGATCTGCTCCTCGCGGAGCAGGTGCAGCAGCAGGTCGAGCGGGCCGTTGAAGGCGTCGAGCTGCACCACGAACGCCGGCTCGGCGCCCAGCGCGGCGGTGGGGGCGTCGGGGTGGGTCATGCGCCGAACGGCTTCCAGGTGTCGCCGATGCCGTAGGCCGCCACCAGCCCGTAGAGACGGCTGAAGCCCCAATAGGCCGGCGCCAGGAACAGGTTGGTCAGCGGGCGCAGGAACATCAGCACCGCCATGAGCGGCAGGAACCCGAACTGCCCCAGGGCCCGGTACCGGGCGCCCCACGCGGGGGGGAGCGCATGGTAGAGCAGATGGGAGCCATCGAGTGGCGGGATGGGCATCAGGTTGAAGAAACAGAGCACCAGGTTGAGCCAGATGCCCCACATCATCATGCGCTGCAGCAGCGCGAACCCCTCCGCCATCCCCGGCGCCAGGCCGGCGAGCGGCGCCAGGCCCACGAACAGCGCGGCGCAGAGCAGCGCCAGCAGGAAGTTGGTGATGACCCCGGCGGAGGAGACGAGGAGGTCCCCCTGGACGTACTTGCGGTACTTGCGCGGGACGACCGGGACCGGCTTGGCCCCGCCAAATGTGAAGGGCATCCCGGCGGCGCTCGAGACCACCCACAGCAGCGCGGGCAGCAGGATGGTCATCCAGGGATCGATGTGGGGCAGCGGGTTGAGGGTCACCCGGCCGAGCAGATAGGCGGTATCGTCCCCCTGCCACAGCGCGGTGCGCGCATGGGCATATTCGTGCGCCACGAACGAGAACAGCAGGATGGGCGCGATGAGGACGAACTCACGGAGATCTGGCATCGGGAGGCCCAATCTAACCCGCCCCCCAAGCCCGGAAAACCCGCCCCCCGCTTGACCTTGCGCCTCCGCCTGCCTAGGTTGTCGGCTTCCCGCCGGCCCACCCGGGCTGGCTGTCCGGAACCGAACGCGAGGTTGTCCGTGCCCCGTATCAAGTCCGCCAAGAAGGCGCTGCGGAAGTCCATCGCTGCGAACGAGCGCAACCGCACCCGTCGCAGCCAGCTGCGCACCGCCATCAAGAAGGTCCGGACCGCCGCCAACGGGGCCGAAGCCAAGGATGCGTTCGTGGAGGCCGCCAAGCTCCTCGACCGCGCCGGCCGCAAGAACCTGGTGCACAAGAACGCCGCCAACCGAACCAAGAGCCGGCTGGCCAAGCTCGCCGCCGCCAAGAAGTAAGCTCGCCCTCCGAAGCGCCACGGGCGGAGTTCCCCCAGGGGATCTCCGCCCGTTCTCGTTGCCACCCATCCCGGGGCCGCCTACAGCGCGGCCAGCTCCGCGCCACACCGCTCGCAGTACCACTCCGTGGGGCGGTTGAGCGTGCCGCACTCCCCGCACTTGAGGGTCTTCTGGCCGTTGCCGCTCGACCGGTCCTTGGCCGCGTCGACGGCGGGGGCCTTGGGCTCGGGCGGCGGTTCGGGTGCCACCGGCTCCGGTGCCCGGGTGAACCCGCCGCTGGCACGGCCGCGGGCCGGCAGCGGCGCGGGCGTCGGAGGCGCCGCCGGGGCCTCGTTGCCGGTCACCGACTTGAGGAAGGCCAGCTCATCCAGCTTCCCACCGCCCCCACCGGTCTCGGCCGGCTTGCCACTGGGGAACCACAGCGTCCGGCTCGGCTGATCGTCCTTCTTGACCGGCGCCGCCGGCGGCGCGGGCGGCTTGGGCTGCGGCCGCGGGGGGGCCGGGCGGAAGGGGATCTCGGCGCTGGCCGGGGCCGGCGCCGTCGCCGCCGGACGGATCGGCTCCACCACCGGCGGCGGGGGCGCGGGAGCCGGCGGCGGGGCCATGGGTTCGGGTGGCAGCGCGGCACGGGAGCCTGAGGTCGTGACCGCGGGGCGCGGCCCCGAGGCGATCGTCGGCGCCGGTGGCGGGGGGGCCGGTGGCTCGGGAATCGGTTCCGGTTCCGGCTCGGCCGGGGCGGCCGCCACCGGGCTCCGGATCGTCCCCAGCACCTCGTTCAGCCGGTCGATCTCCGCGTGGGTCTGGGACAGTTCATCGTGGACGTGCGCCAGGACCTTGAGCAGCTCGGTGCGGATGCCGTCCCACTTGGAGTCGTCGTACTCGCCCACCATGTGGCGAATCTCGGCCTCGGAGAGGTGCTCCTTGTGCTCGCCCTCCCGGCTGGCGAGCTCGCCGGCGCGGGCCTGCAGGCCGGACACCTGGTCCTCGAGCGCGCTGGTGTGGCTGCGCAGCTCCGCGAGGACCGCCTCCAGCCGCCGCTCGTAGTCGGCGCGCACCCGGCCCCGCACCGCCTCGGGCACCGGGGACGGCGCGCCCGAGCTGGAGTTGAGCCGGGTGAGCCAGCTGACGAACTGGGCCCGGTCCTCCAGCAGCTTCTCGATCGAGGTCCCGCCCTCAGGGCTCGGCTTGGTCATGTCCGGACATCCCTCGTGGCCGTGCCAACTCGTGGACTTGCTCAGGGGTCAGGTGCACTACCCGTCCGATGGTCCGCGCGGCGAGGATGATCCGCGCCGCGTGTTCCAGGCTTTCCATGCGAATCTGTGCCGACATCAGGTCGGCGCCCCAGGTCACGGCGCCGTGGTTGGCCAGCAGCACGCCCTCGTTTCGTGCGAGGAACGGGGCCATCGCCGCGCCCACCGCCGGCGTCCCCGGCAGCGCGTACGGCACCAGCGGCACCTCACCAAAGAGGACCGTCAGCTCCGGGAGCACCGTCGCCGGCAGCCCCTCGCCCGCCACGGCGAACCCGGTGGCGGTGGGGGGGTGCGCGTGCACCACCGCGCCGACATCCGGCCTGGCCTGATAGATACGCAGGTGCAAATCTAATTCGCTCGTGGCCTTACGAAAGCCGCCCAGGGGGGCGCCGGCCAGGGAGACCCGGACCAGATCCTGGGCGGTCAGCTCCCCCTTGAGCAGCCCCCGGGGGGTCACCAGCAGGGCGTCGGGACCCACCCGGACCGAGACGTTGCCGTCGGCCCCCGCGATCAGCCGCGCCTCCCACAGCCGCCGGCACACCCGGATGATCGCCTCACCAGCCTCGGCGAGGCTGGGCGGCTGCGGACTACTCGGTGGAGCGGTCGTAGACCACCCTCCCCCGGACGATCGTGAGATCGCAGCGGCCCTGGAGCTGCCGGCCCCCGAACGGGGTGTTCCGGCTCTTGGAGTAGAAGCGGGCCGGATCCACCGTCCAGGCAGCGTCCGGGTCGAGGATCGCGACGTCGGCGGGGGCGCCGATGGCGAGGGTACCGCCGGGAAGGTTGTAGATCTGGGCGGCCCGCGTGCTCATCCGGAAGAGGAGGTCGGGGAGCGGGATCAGCCCGGGCTTCACCAGCTCGGTCACCGCCAGGCCGAAGGCGGTCTCCAGGCCGAGGATGCCGTTGGGGGCATCATCAAACTCGCGCTCCTTGGCGTCGTAGTGGTGCGGCGCGTGATCGGTGGCGATCACGTCGACCGTGCCGTCCTTGAGCGCCTCCCGCAGCGCCTCGACATCCTCGGGCTCGCGGAGGGGCGGGTTCATCTTGGCGTTGGTGTTGTACCCCTCGCACGACTCGTGGTTGAGCGTGAAGTGGTGCGGGGTCACCTCCGCGGTGACCTTGAGCCCCTTGGCCTTGGCCCGGCGGATGAGCTCCACCGAGCCCCGGGTGCTCATGTGGCAGAGGTGGATATGGCCGCCGGTGAGCTCGGACAGGATGCAGTCGCGGGCCACGTGGATCTCCTCGGCCGCCGCCGGGATCCCCTTGAGGCCGAGCCGGGTGGCGACGATCCCCTCGTGCATGGCGCCGCCGTGGGCGAGGGTGATCTCCTCGCAGTGATCGGCCACGGGGATCCCGAAGGTCTTGGCGTATTCCAGCGCGGTGCGCATCAGGTGGCTCGACATGATCGGCTTGCCATCGTCGCTCACCGCCACCGCGCCGGCCGAGAGCAGCTCGCCGAACTCGGAGAGGGTCTCGCCCTTCTGCCCGAGGGAGATGGTGCCGACCGGATACACCCGGGCCTTCCCGGCCTTCTGGGCCTGGCTGATCACGAAGCCCACCGCGCCCTGGTTGTCGAGCGGCGGGTCGGTGTTCGGCATGGCGCAGACCGCCGTGAAACCGCCGGCCGCCGCGGCCATGGCGCCGGTGGCCACCGTTTCGACGTGCTCGAACCCGGGCTCGCGCAGGTGCACGTGCAGGTCGATCAGGCCCGGGGTGACCACCCGGCCCTTCGCCTCGATCACCTGGCAGCCATCCTCGCCGGTGATGTTGCGCCCGACCGCCGCGACCCTGCCGTCCACCAGGTACACGTCGGCCACGCCGTCGCTGCGGCGCGAGGGATCGATGACCCGGCCGCCGCGGATGAGGATCGGACGCATCACTCACTGCCTCCCTGGCCCTGCCAGTCGGGCGAGCCGCCGGCGAGGAGATAGAGCGCCGCCATGCGGACGGCCACGCCGTTGGTCACCTGCGGCAGGATCACGCTGTGCGGCCCGTCGGCCACGTCGCTGTCGATCTCGACCCCGCGGTTCATGGGCCCGGGGTGCATGATCACCAGCTCCTTCGGGGCGCGGGCCAGCCGCTCCGAGGTGATGCCGAAGACCCGGTTGTACTCCCGGAGCGAGGGGATGAAGCCGCTGGTCATCCGCTCCAGCTGCAGCCGCAGCACGTTCAGCGCGTCGGCCCAGGCGATGGCGTCCTCGATCCGGGTGATCACCTCCACCCCGAGCGCGGCGATGTCGCGCGGCACCAGGCTGGCGGGGCCGCAGACGGCCACCTCCGCGCCGAGCTTCTTGAGCCCCCAGATGTTGCTGCGGGCCACCCGGCTGTGGGTCACGTCGCCGCAGATCGCCACCTTGAGGCCCTCGATCTTCCCGAAGCGGTCGCGCAGGGTCAGCAGGTCGAGCAGCCCCTGGGTCGGGTGCTCGTGCTTGCCGTCGCCGGCGTTAATCACGTTGGAGCGGATCCGGTTGCCGAGGAATTCGGCGGAGCCCGAGGCCGGGTGCCGGATCACCACCATGTCGATCCGCATCGCCTCCAGGTTGCGGGCGGTGTCCACCAGGGTCTCGCCCTTGCTCACCGAGCTGCCGCTCGAGGCCACGTTCACCGTGTCGGCCGACAGCCGCTTCTCGGCGAACTCGAACGAGATCCGGGTGCGGGTGGAGGCCTCGAAGAACAGGTTGACGATCGTCTTGCCCCGCAGCGCCGGCACCTTCTTGATGGGCCGTTCGCTCACTTCCTTGAACCGCTCGGCCGTGTCGAGCAGCAGGTGGATCTGCGCCGCGCTCAGGGTCTCCAGCCCGATCAGGTCCTTGCCCAGCCCGGGTCCGCTCATCGGCCGGCCCTCACCAGCTCCACCGCGTCGCGGCCATCCAGCTCCTGCACCAGCACGTCCACCCGGTCGCCGGGACCGACCTCCTGCCGCACCCCGACCACGTCGGGCTGGATGGGCAGCTCCCGGCCACCCCGGTCGAGGAGGACGCAGAGCAGGATCCGCCGCGGGCGCCCGAAGTCGGCCAGCTCGTCCATGGCGGCGCGGATGGTCCGGCCGGTGTAGAGCACGTCGTCGACGATGACCACCGAGCGGCCATCGAGGTCGAACGGCAGGTCGGTCTCGCCGATGACGGGGCGCGGCCCGATGGCCTGCAGGTCGTCGCGGTAGAGGGTGATGTCGAGCTTGCCGCAGGGCAGCGGCCGGCCTTCCTGTCCCTCGACCAGCCGGGACAGCCGCTGGGCGAGTTCGACGCCGCGGCGCTGGATGCCGACCAGCACCACGTCGGCGGTGCCGTGGCAGCGTTCCACGATTTCGGAGGCCATGCGGGTGAGCGCCCGGGCGATTGCCCGGTCGTCGAGAAGAATCGAGCGGGAGGGCATGGTGGCGGGAAGGTAGCCACTCCCACCGGTGGAGGGAACTGGGGCCTCGCGCTCAGCCGGCCGCGACGGGGGGGCGAACGCCCGCGCGGGGCCGCACCAGGCGGAGCAGCATCAGGACCGTGAAGGCGACCACATACCAGGTCCCGACCCGCCAGTCGAGTTTCTGGACCATCAGGTAGTGCAGCAACCCGAGGACCGTCGCCGGGTACACCAGCCGGTGCAGCAGCCCCCAGCGGCGGCCCAGCCGCCGGATCATCGCGGTCGTGGAGGTGAGCGCGAGGGGGATGAGCAGCAGGAAGGCGGCGAAGCCGACCGCGATACGGGGGTGCTCCACCGTGTCGCTCCAGATCAGGGCCGGATCGAGCGACTGGTCGAAGACGAAGTAGATCACGGCGTGCAGCAGGACGTAGGCGAAGCTCCACAGGCCGAGCATCCGGCGCAGCCGGATCAGCTCGCTCCAGCCGGTGAGTCGGCGCAGCGGCGTGATCGCGAGCGTGGCCAGCAGCAGCACGATCGCCGCGAGCCCGGTGGTGACCTGGAGCGTCTTGACCGGGTCGGCGCCCAGCGTCCCGCCGCCGAAGGCCGCCCGGGCCAGCCACAGCGCCGGCCCGAGGGCGGCGGCGAAGACGACGGGCCACAGCGCGTGGCGCACCAGCGCGGCGCGGTTCACCGGCCCTGCCCCGGGCTCAGTAGTCCCTCGCCAGGTCCATCCCCGCGTAGAGTCCGGCCACCTGGTCGGCGTAGCCGTTGAAGGGGAGGGTCTTTCGCTTGAAGTACTCGCCCAGGCGCCGCTCGCGGGCCTGGCTCCAGCGGGGGTGGTCCACCGCGGGATTCACGTTGGCGTAGAAGCCGTATTCGTCCGGCGCAATCACGGCCCACGTATTGGCCGGCTGGCTGGTGGTGAACCGGATCTTCACGATGGACTTGCCGCCCTTGAACCCGTATTTCCACGGCACCACCAGGCGGATCGGAGCACCGTTCTGGCCCAGCAGCGACTTGCCGTAGAGGCCGGTGGCCAGGAGCGTGAGCGGGTGCCGCGCCTCGTCCAGCCGGAGCCCCTCGACGTACGGCCAGGGGAACGACCGGCTCTTCTGCCCCGGGAGCTGCACCGGGTCGAGGAGGGTGGTGAACTCCACGAACCGGGCCCGGCCCGTCGGCTCGAGCCGGGCGATGACGTCCTTGAGCGGCACCCCCAGCCAGGGGACCACCATGCTCCAGGCCTCGACGCAGCGATGCCGATAGACGCGCTCCTCCGCGCGGTGGGGCCGGAGCAGGTCCTCGAGGTCGTAGTCGCCCGGCTTCGCCACCTCGCCCTCCACCCGCACCTTCCACGGGGCCAGGCGGAGGGTGCCGGCATTCCGCGCCGGGTCGTCCTTGCCGGTCCCCAGTTCGTAGAAGTTGTTGTAGGTGGTGACGGTCTCGAAGGGGGTCAGCGGATCGTCATCACCCCGGAGCGCCGCCCCGCCTTCGCGGGCCAGCCCCTGGGCCAGGGCCCGGCGCTCGCCGAGGGTGAGGGCCACCCCGGCCGCGGCGAGCCCGGCCAGGAAGCCGCGGCGGTTCTGGTACAGGGATTCGTCGGTGACGTCGGCGGCCCGGAGGTCGGGGGCACGGCGAATGAGCACGGGAGGGACTCCAGGCCTGAGGGTTCCTGAAGATACGCCGCGGGGCGACCGCCGGTTCCTTCGGGAGGGAAACGCCGCGGGGCCGACAGGGGGAAGCCGGGGATCCGGCACCGCCATCGGCCCCAGGGGGGACGGACAGAGAGGGATTCGAACCCTCGATACCCTTTTGAGGTATACACGCTCTCCAGGCGTGCGCCTTAAACCACTCGGCCATCTGTCCCGAGGGCGCGCCGGGGGCGCTTCTCCCCGGGGCGCGGGCGGGGAGTCTTACCCGCGCCGCGCGTGAAGTCAAGCGCCGGGGCGGCACGCCTCCCCCCTCGCTGGGCCCGGCGGCCGCATGTAGTTTCCACGCGCTTCCCTCCCCCACTCCGGAGATCCCATGGGCAAGCTCGTCTTTGGCGGTGTGCTCCTGCTGGTGTCGTTCTTCCTGATGATCGCGCGCTCCAGCGCCGCCGGCGGCAAGAGCTCCGGGCTGCTGCGGGTCTTCGCGGCGGTCTTCAGCACCGTGGGCCTCCTGTTCATTCTCGGCGCCCTGGTGGTGGTCGTGGATCCGGGTCAGGTCGGGGTGAAGCACGCCTTCGGCACGGTGGACGAGCGCCCCCTGCTGCCGGGCATCCACATGGTGACCCCCTGGTCATCGGTGGAGCGCTATTCCACCCGCGAGGAGCAGTTCCCCCAGGCGGGGATGGAGGCGGAAACCATCGAGGCACTCTCCAGCGAGCAGATGGGCATGGCGGTCGACGCCGGGCTCCGCTGGCAGATCAACCCCCAGGACGCGCCCCGGATCTTTCTCGAGATCGGCACCGAGGAGCAGATCCACTCGATCGTCCACAACGCGATCCGCCAGGGGGTGCGCGACGGCATGGTGCGCTTTTCGATCAATGACATCTCCAAGCGCACCGAGATCGCCTCGTTCATGCAGTCCCTGGTGGACAGCGCGCTGATCACGCAGCCCCGCTCCGGCGGGGAGCCGTTCCGGATCGCGGAGGTCACCGCCTTCTTCCTGCGCGACCTGCAGCCCCCGGACCAGGTGGTCCAGGCCATCAACGGGAAGATCGCCCAGGAGCAGCAGATCCAGACCGAGCGGCACCGGGTGGAGGTGGCGCGGTTGCAGAGCGAGCAGCAGAAGCTGCTCAACCAGACCCTCACCGCCGAGGCCCTGACCAAGCAGTACCTCGAGGTGCTGCACGACATGAAGGGCTCGAACAACCTGGTGATCCTGGTGCCCACGGAGGGCGGAATCCCCATGCTGGACATCGCCAAGCTGCGGAGCAACCTGCAGTAGCCGCAGGACCGGTCCCTTGGGGGGCACAACAGGAGGCCGCCGGTCGGTGACCGGCGGCCTCTGCCACGTTCCCCTGCGCCGACGGCCTCAGGCCGCGCCGCCCACCAGTTCGACCGCGTCGAGCAGGTCCTTCACTGCAAACGGCTTCTCGAGCGTCTGGGCGGCACCCAGGAGCCTGGCCGCCTTGAGGTAGTCGCCGGGGCGGCCGCGGCCGCCCCCGGAGATGGCGATCACCCGCAGGTCCGGCCGCAGGCGACGGACCTCCATGATCGTCTCCAGCCCTTCCTTGCCCGGCATGATGAGGTCGAGGACGACCAGCTCGAGCCCCGGCGCGTCGATCGCGCCCATCACGGCGAGCCCATCGGCCACCGCGACGACCGTATGCCCCGCGCGCTCCAGCGTCCGCCGGATCAGCGCCCGGTACTGCTCATCGTCGTCCGCCACCAGAATCCGCACCACCCCTCCCCATCCCGCGCCCACCATCCGGCCGCGCACCTGACCAGCGAGCCTGCCGCCTCGGGAGCCACCCCGTGGCTACCCTCCACCCATGGCTATCGTCACCCGGCGGCAGAACCTGAGTCCAGTCTCCCGGCCCCTCGCCCTGGACACCCGGAGCCGCGCGCCTCCCACCGGTGCCAGGCTCAGGTACCCGGCCGAGTTACGTATCCGGCCACGCGATCGGCGAGGGCCGCGAGCTCCCCGGCGCCCCAGGCGCCATGGTCGGTCAGTCGTTCGCGATAGCGTGCCGGAATTGCAGCACTCCCGAGCCGGCCACCCGCGATCGCGCCAGTCATCGCGCCAAGGGTATCGGTGTCGCCGCCCACCTGGATGGCGATGCAGACCGCTTCCCAGTAGTCGTCCGGGGCCTGGAGAAACGCGTAGAGGCTCCAGCAGACGCTGCTGGTCACGAACGAGGAGATCCCGTGCCAGCCATCCCGGGCCTCCGGTTCGTGCTCCTGGAGCATCCCTGCCGCCTGGTCCGGCGGAAGGTGCGCCCAGGTGGCCATGTCCCATACCACGGTGGCGGTCCCGGCGTCGATCGGCTCCACGGCGCGGCTGATCTCGACCAGGAACTCCACCGGGACGACCCGCTCACGCAGGGAGGCGAGCGCCGCCGCCGTGGCGACGGCGAGCGCGCCCGCGGCCGCCCGGGGATCCTGGTGGGTGATGCGGGCCTGGTCGGCGACCACCCGGGCCAGCAGGCGGCGGTCGTGCCCATACAGGAGGCCCAGCGGCGCGGCGCGCATGGCCGCCCCGTTCCCGGCATACGGTGCGGGGACCCCCGCGTCGTGCCAGGGGACGCCCAGGGCCAGCTGCCGCGCGGCAGCATGCGCGGCGGGGCCACCGCCGACGAACCGCCCCGAGGCCACGAGGTTGAGCAGCCGGGTGGCGAAGCGGGCCGGATCGAACGTGCCATCCACTCCCACGCTGAGCAGGAGTTCCCGGGCCAGCTGGGTGTCGTCGGTCACCTGCCCGAAGGGAAACGCCTCGCGCCCGCGCTCCGGCAGCCGGCCCGGACGCAGGATGGTCTCCGCGTAGCGACGGGCATCGTCCGGGGGGTGCGCCTCGACCACGGCGCCCACGGCGTCGCCCACGGCGAGGCCGAGCAGGGAGCCGGTCACCTGGTCGAGGGTGGGTCGGGTCATGAGGAGTGCCTGAGCCATGCCCGAGTATCGGCAGGCGGGACCGGAAACCAACGGGGGGCGGGCCGGAGCCCGCCCCCCACGGGCGACATGCGGAACTGGAACGGACAGGGAGGGATTCGAACCCTCGAAACCCTTGCGGGTTTACCGGTTTTCGAGACCGGCTCCTTCAGCCACTCGGACACCTGTCCAGGCCGCGCCCCCCGGAGGGCACCAGCGCCCCGGGTACGGCGGGCGGGAAAAGTAACCAGCAAGGGGAAACGGGCAAAGCACCCGGGCGCGCCCGGCACCCTACCCCGGCGTCCAGGTGGGGTGACTGGTGAACAGCCCGTCCACGAAGCCGATCTTCCAGGCCAGATAGAGGCCGAAGGTCAGGCTGACCACCCCCGAGACGGCGCGGACCCCCCGCTGGATGGCGCCGAGGCGTTCGGCGGCGTACACCGAGGGCGCCGCGATGGCGAAGGTCACCAGGGTCATGCCGGCCACGGTCCCGAGCCCGAAGACCAGCAGGTAGGCGACCGCCCAGCGCGCGTCGCGGATCAGCGGCAGGATCAGCAGGGTGGCGGCCGCGGACCCGGCCAGCCCATGCACGACGCCGACGATGAACGGCGGAAGGCTCGGGATGGGGCGCGCAGCGGGTCCGATACGCCAGAGGTTCAGCGCGCCGAGCACCACCAGCATCACGGCGACCGTGAACTCCATGGAGAGCCCCATCCGTGGCGTGAAGGCGAGCTGGAAGAGGATGATCGCGCCGCCCACCAGGAAGATCGTGAGCGTGTGCCCCAGGCCCCAGACGGCACCGATGCCCGCGGCCTTGCCCACGGAGCGCTCGCGGCTCACGATCGTGGAGACCGCGATGATATGGTCGGGGTCGGTGGCGTGCCGCATGCCAAGCAGCAGGCTGGTGAGGAACGTCAGGAAGAGGTTGAGCATGGCCCGCCGCCAGGGGTCGTCATGAACGGAGATGCCGTACCCGGACGAATGTAGGGGCCCTGCTGCCCCGCGGATAGGGCGCGGGGCCCGCCCCTACCCCGGGCCCCGCCGGCCCCGGAAGAACTCCCGCAGCAGCTCCCCGCAGGCCTCGGCATGGACCCCACCGAGCACCTCGGCCTGGTGATTGAGCCGGGGATGGCGCAGCAGGTCGCCGAGGGATCCAGCCATGCCGGCCTTGTCATCCCATGCGCCGAAGACCACCCGCCCTACCTTGGCGA
The DNA here is from genome assembly GCA_016713785.1 of Gemmatimonadota bacterium. Lineage (NCBI taxonomy): Bacteria > Pseudomonadati > Gemmatimonadota > Gemmatimonadota bacterium. Next base: position 997,085 of record JADJOM010000003.1, read on the forward strand.
GCACGATCGCCCCGGCGCACATGGCGCAGGGTTCGAGGGTCACGTACAGCGTGGCGTCGGGGAGGCGGTTGGTCTCGAGCCGGTCCAGCGCCTCGACAATGGCCAGGAACTCGGCGTGGGCCATGGGGGCGCCCGTGGCCACGGCGCGGTTGTGCGCCCGGGCGACCACCGCACCCTGCTGCATGATCACCGCGCCGACCGGGACCTCATGGTCGGCCTGGGCCAGCCGGGCTTCCGCGAGGGCGGCCTGCATCCCCGCATCGTCGTCGGGGGTCAGCTGAGGGGGCATGCCCAAGAGTAGCATGCCCCGGGCGGTCTCAGGAGCCCCGGGTGAACCGGAGACCATCCCCGTCGCGGGTCACCGCGATGGTATCCCCTTCCGTGTAGCGCCCCTCCAGCAGCTCCAGGGCAATGGCGTTCTGGAGCCGCCGCTGGATCACCCGCTTGAGGGGCCGGGCCCCGAAGGCCGGGTCATAGCCTTCCGCGGCCAGCAGGGCGAGTGCGTCGGGCGCCACCGTGAGCGCCAGCCGCTTGTCGGCGAGCTGGCGGCGCAGGCGCTCCAGCTGCAGCTCGATGATGGCGCCGATGTCCGCCCGGCTCAGCTGCCGGAAGACGATGATGTCGTCCACCCGGTTGAGGAACTCGGGCCGGAAGTGCAGCCGGAGCTGGTCGCGCACCTGCGCCTCCACCGCCGCCCAGCCCGCCGGGTCCTGCTCGCCCGCCTCGAGGATCAGCGGGCTGCCGATGTTGGACGTCATGATGATGACGGTGTTCCGGAAGTCCACCATCCGTCCCTGGCTGTCGGTCAGGCGGCCGTCATCGAGGATCTGCAGCAGCACGTTGAAGACATCGGGGTGCGCCTTCTCGATCTCGTCGAACAGCACCACGCTGTAGGGCCGCCGGCGCACCGCCTCGGTGAGCTGGCCCCCCTCGTCGTAGCCCACGTAGCCCGGGGGCGCGCCGATCATGCGGGCCACCGAGTGCTTCTCCATGTACTCCGACATGTCGAGCCGCACCATGGCGCGCTCGTCATCGAAGAGGAACTCGGCCAGGGCGCGCGCGGTCTCGGTCTTGCCCACGCCGGTGGGGCCCAGGAAGATGAACGACCCGGTGGGGCGATTCGGGTCGGAGAGGCCGGCCCGGCTGCGCCGCACCGCGTCGGCCACCGCCTGCACCGCCGGCCGCTGCCCGACCACCCGCCGCCCCAGCTCGGCCTCGAGCCGGGTGAGCCGCTCGCGGTCCGACTCGAGCATCTTGGTCACCGGGATCCCGGTCCACTTGGCCACCACCTCGGCGATGTCCTCCGACCCGACCTCCTCCTTGAGGTACTTGGCGGTGGCCTGGATCTGGCCCAGGCGCTGCTCGCGCGCGGCGAGTTCCTGTTCCAGCTGGGGGATCCGGCCGTACTGGAGCTCGGCCGCCTTCTGGAGGTCGCCCCGGCGGGTGGCCTGGTCCATCTCGCCCCGCAGGCTCTCCACCTCCTGGCGCCGCCCCTGGATCTCCGTGATCGCCAGCTTCTCCGCCTGCCACTGCGCCTTCATCGAGTTGGACTTCTCGCGCAGCTGGGAGATCTCCTGCTCCACCGCGGTCCGGCGCTCCACGCCCGCCCGGTCCTTTTCCTTGAGCAGCGCCTGCCGCTCGATCTCGAGCTGCAGGAGGCGCCGCTCCACCTCGTCGATCTCCTGCGGCAGGCTGTCGATCTCCATGCGCAGGCGGCTGGCGGCCTCGTCCACGAGGTCGATGGCCTTGTCGGGCAGGAACCGGTCGCCGATGTAGCGGTCCGAGAGGGTGGCGGCGGCCACCAGCGCGTTGTCAGTGATCCGCACGCCGTGGTGTACCTCGTACTTCTCCTTGAGACCGCGCAGGATGGCGATGGTGTCGGTGACGCTCGGCTCGCCCACCAGCACCGGTTGGAAGCGGCGCTCGAGGGCGGCGTCCTTCTCCACGTGCTTGCGGTACTCATCGAGAGTGGTGGCGCCAACCACGTGCAACTCGCCCCGGGCCAGCGCCGGCTTGAGGAGGTTGCTGGCGTCAACCGCCCCCTCCGCGGCGCCCGCCCCGACCAGGGTGTGCAACTCGTCGATGAAGACGATGTAGCGGCCCTCGGCCTGGGTCAGCTCCTTCACCACCGCCTTGAGCCGCTCCTCGAACTCGCCCCGGTACTTGGCGCCCGCGAGCAGCAGGCCGATGTCGAGCGCGACGATCTGCTTGTTCCGCAGCGACTCGGGCACGTCCCCATGCACGATGCGCTGCGCCAGCCCCTCGACGATGGCGGTCTTGCCCACCCCGGGCTCACCGATCAGCACCGGGTTGTTCTTGGTCCGGCGGGAGAGCACCTGCATGACCCGGCGCACCTCCTCGTCGCGCCCGATCACGGGATCGAGCTTTCCGTTGCGGGCCTGGTCGGTGAGGTTGCGCGTGAAGCGCTCCAGCGCCTGGTACTGGCTCTCGGGCGAGACGTCGGTCACCCGGTGGGCGCCGCGCACGTCCTTGAGCGCCGCCCGGAGCTGGTCCGCGCCCACCTCGTGGACGCCGAGCAGCTGCCGGGCGGTGGTGCCCTTCTCGTCGACCAGGCCCACCAGCAGGTGCTCGGTGCTGACGTAGGCGTCGCCCAGCGCCTTCGCCTCCGCCTCGGCGCGATCGAAGACCTTGTGAAGCTCCCGGGCCAGGGTGGGCTCCGCCCCACCCTCCTGCCGCGGCAGCCGGGCCAGCTCGCGCTCGACCTCCTGCTGCAGCGTGGCGACGTTGATGCCGGCCTTCTGCAGCAGCGGCCGGACCACGCTCTCGTCCTGCGCCAGCAGCGCGTGGAAGAGGTGGGTGTCGTTCGCCACCGGATTGCCGCGCCGCGACGCGTCGGCGGTGGCGTCGCGGTAGGCCTCCTGGGCCTTCAGGGTCAGGCGTTCGGGGCGGATCATGGATCGGTACTCCTCGGCTCGGCAATGCACAGCCCGCCGGGCGCGGTCTCCGCGTCCGGGCAAGGCAAGTGACTCTGGCACCCGGCGGGGAGAAAAGCAAACGGCAGGCCCCGGAAAGCTGCCGGGTTGGCAGGGGAAACGCGCGGGAATGGGGTGCGGACCTGCCACGGTGAACGGACGAGGGACCTGCCCCGCCACGTCGCGGAGCAGGTCCCTCATGGGTTGCGGTGCCGACCGCCTAGCGGCGGGCGATCATCTTCAGCGTGTACCGCTCGCCGTCCACCACCAGGTGGGCATAGTACAGGCCCGGCGTGAGTTCATGCCGGCGGTCCACGAACTTCCCATCCCAGTATCCCTCGTGGTCGCCGCAGCGGAGCCGGAGCCCATCGAGGCGCTCGCCGTTGGAGCTGAGCAGGATCGGGACGGCCACGACCTGCGCGAGCACGTTGTAGATCTTCAGACTGACCAGGGGCTGATGGCCACGCTCACAGAGTTCGGGGTTGAGGGTGAACGGAATCGTCGTCGCCGGAAAGAACGGGTTGGGGTAGTTCTCGCGGAGCTCCACCGGCGGCGGGGCCCGCTCCTGCGCGGAGGCGGGAGCGGCCAGGCCAGTGAGGAGCGCCAACGCCCAACCCGGCCTGCACTGCCAGGCCATGGGCGCCTCCTCCACAATGAAACAGGGCTGCCGGTCGCACCTCCACGGATCGTGCCGCAAGATCATCAGCGCCCGGGGGCGGCGCAATCCCGCGCACCGCACCTGCCCGGGTGTTCAGCGAGGCGGCAGCAGGCGGCGCGCCTCGCCCTCCCGCCGCGTGATCCCCTGCTGGTCCGCCCACTCGAGCAGCGGGATCAGGAACTTCCGTGACAGCCCGGTGGCGTCGCGCACCAGGGGCGGCGTGATGGGACCGGCGGCGCCGATGGTCCGCAGGGTGACCGCGAACTCCGCCAGCACCGCCGGCGCGAAGTAGCGGTCCCGCTCGACCGGCACCGCGCGCCCCTGCCGCGCGGCGAGCCGCAGTGCATCCGCCGCGCCACGGAGGCCCAGCGCCGCCTCGAGTTCCGGGATGGTCGGCGGGGTAAGGCCGCCCGCCTCCACCGCCCGGACCAGCCGGTCGAGCGCGGCGTCCCCACCCGCGGCCGTGGCCCGGAACTCGGCATCGCGCACCAGGCCGCCGGCTGAGACGAGACGCCCCAGCGCCAGCAGCCGGTCCAGTGCCGCCACGCCCGCCGCGCCAAAGCCGGTCATCGCCTGCCGCAGCGTCTCGAGCGGCAACCCGGATTCGGCGGCGTGCAGTTTGTGAAAGGCCGTCACCCGGCGTAACGCGTCGGTGGCCGCCTCCTCCACGCGCCCCGCCGCGACGAAGGCCCCGTCGGCGCTGAGGAGGCCTGCGTCAGCGGCCAGCGGTTCGACCTCCTCGGGCCGGACGCCAAGGCGGATCGGCAGGTCGCCGATCCTGACCCCGCCGGGCTCGCGGACCACCAGTGCCCGCAGGCGCTCCGCCGGGGTGTGCACCGGGGTCCCCGGGTCCCAGAGTGACCGGCCCCGGCGCGGGAGCGGGTCCACCACCCAGCCGCCGCCGACGACCTCGACCGGACTGAAGCTCCGAAGGAGGAAGCGATCACCGCCCCGCGCCACGACCGGTGCCTCGAGCGCCAGCCGCACCACGCCCGGCGTGCCCGGGGTCAGGGCCTGCCGCGCATGGACTCGCGCCATGACCTCTGCCGTTCCCAGGTGCAGCCTGACCCGCGCCCGATGGCCCAGGGGCTGGGGCGCGGTGGGCAGCAGCTGGACGGCGGCCTCGAGCACATCGGTGGCCTGCCAGCCATCCTCCCCTCGCACCAGGACCTCGCCGCGATGAACCTGGCCCCGCTCGATCCCCGCCAGCCCCACCGCCAGCCGCTGCCCCGGCTGGCTGGCCATCAGGGCCGCGCCATGCGCCTCGAGACTCCGGATCCGGCCCTCCAGCCCGGAGGGGAGCAACTTGACCAGGTCGCCCACCTGGAACACGCCCGACCAGGTGGTTCCAGTGACCACGGTCCCGGTGCCCTGGAGGGTGAGCACCCGGTCCACCGGGAGCCGGGCCAGATCCGCGGCCTCGCGCGGTCGCGAGGATTCACGCGCGGTGACGGCGATCCGGGCACGCAGCTCGCCAATGCCGACGGCCGTCCGTGCGGAGACGGCCACCGGCGGGCCGAAACGGACCGGACTCCCGGCGAGCCAGCGCGCCACCTCCTCCCGCACCAGCTCCAGCCACTCCGGCTCCACCAGGTCGGCCTTGGTGACCACCGGGATCCCGCGCGGCACCCCGAGCTGCTCCAGCACCGCGAGGTGCTCACGCGTCTGGGGCATGATCCCCTCGTCGGCGGCGATGACCAGCAGCGCGAGGTCCATCCCGGCCGCGCCGGCTGCCATGGTCCGGATCAGGTCCTCGTGCCCGGGCACATCCACCACACCGAGCACGGCGCCATCGTCCAGCGGCAGCGGGGCGAAGTGCAGGTCGAGGGTGATCCCCCGCCGCCGCTCCTCGGCGAAGGGGTCCATGGCCCGCCCGGTTAGCGCCTCGACCAGGGCCGACTTGCCGTGATCGATATGACCGGCCGTGCCGAGAATCATCGGCCGGCCCAGGCCTGGCTGAGCCAGAACTCGAGCGCGGGCAGCGGGGCGCCTTCCGCCAGGTGGTAGCGGATGTAGCGCGAGACCAGACGGCGATGGGCGGCCGCGTGGCGGGGATCGAGGTCGGGGATCGGGACGCCGGGGTCGAGCAGCGCCGCCAGGGCGTGGCGCGCCTCCTCCGGTAGTTCGGTGACGTCGCCGCTCCGGCCGCAGATCCGGCACAGGGCCCCGCCCTCCCCGGCGCTGAAGAGGAGCGGCCCCTCCGGCTCGAGTGGTCGGCCGTCGCGGACACAGGCCCCGAGCGAGGGCGCGAAGCCCAGGGCCGCCACCTGTCCCCAGAGGGTCCGCACCGCCACGCCGGCAAACCCCTCTGTCCCGGCCTCCTCGAGCTGGGCCAGCGCGGCGGCGAGGGCGTCGAAGGCCTCCGGGTGCGGCTCCGGGGGGGCCACGCGGAGCATCAGCTCCGCCAGCGCGGCGGCGGTGGCGTAGCGTGGCACCTCGCGGGCGAGCCGGACGGGCAAGGTGGCCACGTCAAAGGCCGTCAGGGTGTGGAGGTCGCGGCGTTCCGAGAGGATCAGCTGCGCCTGGCCGCCGCTCAGCGCCTGCAGCGCCGCGCCGAAGCGGCTGCGGGGCCGCATGGCGCCCTTGGCGATGGCGCTCTGCACGCCATGCTCCCGGGTGGCGAGGCGGACGATCTTGGAGGTCTCTCCGTAACGCAGGGTGGAGAGCACGATCGCGGGGGTGGAGATGAGCGGCATCGGGCGCGGCGCGCGGCCGCCGGCCTACGGCGGCGGGATTTCGGTGATGAGCGCTGCCACGGCGCAGGAGCCCGCCGGAACCTCCCGGATCTCGCTCAGGTTGCGGCGCAGGATGTGGACGCTGCCCTCGGTGCTGCCGTCGCAGGGCCCCTGCTCGACGGCGTACACCCGGTCTTCGCTGTCCACCGCCACGGCGCTGTTGCCGGGGATCCCGACGCCGTTGCCCGCCCCGCGCAGCACCTGGCGCGCCACGAGGTCAAAGACCATTACCCCTTCAACGGGGGAGCTGACGTAGAGCCGGTCGGCGCCATCGGTGGCCACGCCCCCGGGGCCGGCGCCGAAGCCTCCGAAGCTGCCGAGTTCGGTCCGGCCCACGGGATCGATCAGGCTCAGGCGGCCCGCGGTGACGCCATCCTCGGGCCCCGTGTTCATCACGTAGAGCACGCCATCCTGCGCCACGGCGGAGGCGCGGGCGTTCCCCGGGCCGGGCATGAGGATGGAGTCGACCCCGGTGGCCAGGTGATTGGTCACCGGATCGACCACCGAGACCCAGCTCGGACCGGCGGGCACCCCGCCGACGAGGTTGCCATTCAGCACAAAGATCTTGCCCCGCGTGAACACCACGCCCTGCGGGCTCAGCCCCACGGCCACGCTCGCGGTGTCGCCGGTGAGGTAATTGACGCGGGTGACCGTCTGCAGGCCGGGGTTCCCCACGTAGGCGATCGAGTCATCAACGATCGCGCTGCCGGTGGCTCCGCTCCCGGCCGCGAGGTGCACCGTCCGGACCACGGTGCGGCCCACGAGGTCCACCACCGCGACCGCATCGCCGGTACCGGTGGGGACGATCGCCCACCCATTGAGCGCGCTGACACCGGAGGGCGCCGCGCCGGCGCCGAGCGGGATGGTCACACCGGCGGTCGGCGCCACGGTGGGAATCAGGGTCAGGGCCGCGGGGGCCTGGTTGACCACCAGCAGCGCCTCCTCCGGCGGGGGCAGCGGCGCGGAGGCCTCGGCGCAGGCCAGTCCGGCCACCAGGAGGAGGAGGGCAAGGCGGGGGCTCATGCCGGGAAAGATGCCACCCTCGGACCGGGGATGCGACCCGCCCGCGGGCCGCCCCCCCGCCCGAGGCCCGGCAGGCTCAGATCCCCACGCGGAGGCCGGCGAAGACCGCGCGGCCGCGCGCCCGGAAGCCCACCACCGTGGAGTAGCGGGCATCGGTCAGGTTCTCGCCCCGGAGCGTGGCCGTGATGCCGGGCCGCCCGGCCGCCTCGCGCAGCAGGTCGATGGTCGCGTCGGCGTCGAGCGTGACCACGCCGCGGAGCCGGGTGCGCACCGACGGGAAGGGCCGGAAATCCACGTCGGCGCGCTCGCCGAGGTAGGTGACGCCCAGCCCGAGGCCCACGCGATCAGCCACGCGGGCGTGACCATCGAGCCGTGCGCTGTGGCGCGGCCGGCGGATGAGTGCCTTGCCATCCACGAAGGCGTCCCCGGCGCCGCTGCTGAACCCGGGGTCATCCACCCGCGTGGCGAGGTGGGTGTAGGAGGCGGTGAGCGCCAGGTCCGGCGTCGGGCGGAAATCGCCGGTGAGCTCCACGCCGCGGGCCGTGGCCCGCGCCACGTTGGCGTAGGTGGGCGCCCCGGGCGCGGCGCCCCCGTCGTACTGGATCAGGTTGCGGAAGCGCTGGTCGAAGTAGTTGACCGCCAGGGTGAGCGCGCCGCCGGCCAGGCCCTGCTCCACGCCGACCTCCCAGCTCCGGCTCTGCTCCGGCTCGAGGCGGGCGTTGCCGACCTCGAAGGCGCTCCGGGCGAAATTCTCCCGCAGCGATGGCTCCTTGAACGCGCTGCCGATGGCGCCGCGGAGGCGCGTGCGGCCGGCGACGCCGTAGATGGCACCGAGCCGATAGGTGGCGTGGGTGCCGAACTTCTGGTTGTCATCCACCCGCAGGCCGGCGTTGAGCAGCAGCCGCGCGGTGAGGTCCACCACCGCCTGGGCGTAGCTCCCCACGTTGCGCCGGGAAGCCTCGAAGGGCGCGCCGGTGGTGGAGAACTCCTCCAGCCGCTCGAACTCCGCCTGCGCGCCCGCCGTCAGCCGGACGCCGCCGGCCAGCTGGACGATCCCGCGCGCATCGACCGAGCGGCGCAGCGAGCGGGCCTGGCTCTGGTAGTAGAACCCGAGGGAATCGCCCGGGCTGTCGGGGAGGTCCTCGGCGCGGTCGGTCTGCCCGTGCGAGGCGAGCAGCACCCGTACCTCGACGGCGTCGGTGAACCGGCGGCCGAGCTCCAGGCCGAGGGTGGTGGCATCCTGGCGGCCCGCCTGGTTGCTGTCGGTGACCGCGCCGGTGAAGTCGGTCGCGTAGCCGAGGCGGTTGTCGCCGGTGCGGGCGGTGAGGGTCACGTCGGTGCGCGCGTCGGGCCGCACGCTCAGCGCGGCGGAACCGACGGTGCTGGCAAAGCCGCTGTTGAACCGGTAGAGGCCGTCGGTGCGGTAGCGCGAGAGGCCGGCCGAGTACGAGACCTCCGGGGTGGACCCGCTCGCGCTCACGTCCCCGCGCCAGGTGCCGTGGCTCCCCGCCTGCGAGGCGAGCTCGGCCCGGAAGCCGCCGCGCCCGTGGCGGGTGATGACGTTGATCACGCCGGTCACGGCGTCAGAGCCGTAGAGCACCGAGGCCGGGCCGCGCACGATCTCGATCCGCTCCACGTTGTCGGTGCTGAGCGTCCCGAAGTTGAAGCTGCCCCCGCCCTGGTTCACCGGCACCCCGTCGATGAGCACCTTGGTGTAGTCGCTCTCACCGCCCCGCAGGAAGACCGAGGACACCCCGCCATAGGAGCCTGTGGGGACCACCGCCGCCCCCGGGACGCGGGCCAGCGCCTGGTCCACGAAGTAGATCCCCGCCTCACGGAGCTGCTCGCCGGTGAGCACGGTGGTGGCGGCCACCACGCGGCCGGCCGGGGTGGGCGAGCGGTCGGCGGTCACGACCAGCTCCTCGAGGCGCACGGTATCGCGGGCGTCCTGGGCCCGGAGGGAGCCGGCGAGGGCGCCGAGCGCCACGACGGCGGCGAGAAGGGCACGGATGGGGGAACGCATGACGGACCTTTCGATCCCGGCTATTCGCCGGGCTTGAGTGGTACAACCTGCGGCGCACCGTCGCACCAGGTGGTGATGGCGACGGGCCATTCGAAGACGCGGGTCACGGTCGGGCCAGTCAGGACGGTGGCGGGAGGGCCATCGGCCACCACGCGGCCCTGGTGCAGCAGCAGCACCCGGTCGGCATAGCGGGCGGCCAGGTTCAGGTGGTGGCTCACCAGGATCGTGGCGATCCCCTGCCCGGCCAGCCGGCGCACCAGCTCGAAGACCTCCATCTCGTGGCGGACGTCGAGCGAGGCCGTGGGTTCATCGAGCACCAGCAGCCGCGGCTGCTGGGCCAGCGCCCGCGCCATCCGCACCCGCTGCCACTCGCCGCCGGACAGCTGGTCGGTGGGCCGGGCGGCGAGCTGCGCCACGTCCGCCCGGGCCATGGCGTCCGCCACGATCCGCCGGTCGGCCTCGCCCAGCGGGGCCAGCGGCCTGAGGAACGCGTACCGGCCCAGGCTCACGGTCTCTTCCACGGTCAGCGGGAAGAGCGACTCCTCCCGCTGGGTCACCACCCCCACCACCCGGGCCAGCTCGGCGCTGGTCCACCCGGCCAGCGGGCGGTCGAGCAGCGTCACGGCGCCCGCGGCGAGCGGCAGGGTGCCGAGGAGGGCGCGGAGCAGCGTGGTCTTGCCGCTACCGTTGGGGCCCACGATGGCCACCAGCTCGCCCCCCGCGAGGTCGAGAGAAACCCCCGCGATCGCCGGGGTGGCGGCGCGGGGGTACTGCACGGCGAGCGCGCGCGCGCTCAGGATCATCGCAGGGTCCGCCGGAGCAGCATCGCGAACAGCGGCACGCCCACCAGCGAAGTGACCACACCGACGGGCAGCTCGATCGGCGGGGCGATGGCGCGTGCCACCGTGTCGGCGAGCACCAGGAAGCTCCCGCCGAGGAGGAAGGCGGAGGGGAGCAGCGTCACGTGCAGCGGGCCCCACAGCCGGCGGATGGCGTGCGGCACCACCAGTCCCACGAAGCCGATCATGCCGCAGGTGGCCACCGCGGCGGCCGTGAGGCAGCCGGTGGCCACGTAGGCGGTGCGACGCAGGGCCGCCGGCTCCACCCCCAGGTGGCGGGCGGTGTCGTCCCCCAGCGCCAGCAGGTCGAAGGCCCGGGCGCGAAGGGCGAGAACCGCGAGCGGCACCACCGCGTAGGCCGCAAAGATCCCCACCGCCTGCCACGACGCGCCGCCCAGCCCGCCGAGCATCCACAGGAAGGCGTTGCGCAGCTGCGCCGCCGGCGAGAGCGTGAGCACCGCGCTCACCAGGGCGCCGGTGAAGGCGCTCACCACCACGCCCGCCAGCAGCAGGATGTGCGGATCGAGCCGGCGCCCCTGCACCAGGCTGAGCCGATAGACCAGGAGCAGCGCGGCCATGGCCCCGGCGAAGGCGGCGAGCGGCAGCACCCACGCGGCCCCGGCCCCAAGGGCGATCACCAGCACCGCGGCGATGGCGGCCCCCCCGGAGATGCCGAGCAGGTAGGGATCGGCGAGCGGGTTGCGGATGAGCGCCTGCAGCACCGCCCCGGAGACGGCCAGGCTGCCACCCACCAGGAATCCGAGCAGCACCCGCGGCAGCCGGAGCCCGCGCACGATCGGCGCGCCGGCCGCGCCGGCATCGGTGAGCGCCGCCCAGACCGCCGCGGGCGGCAACCGCACGGCGCCGAAGACCAGGCCGGTGACGATGGCCAGCAGCGCCACCGTCAGCAGGAGCGGCCAGCGCGAGGTGCCGGTCATCGGGGCGCCTCGAGCGCGGCGCGGAGCTCCGCCACCGCCTCCATGGCCCGGGGGCTGGGCCGGCCGAAGACCGACGTCACCAGCCGCACGAAGCGGCGCTCGCGCACCGCCGGCACGGCGGCCCACTCGGGCCGGCCGGCGATGGCGGGGAGGCCGGAATCGGCCACGAGCACCAGGTCGGGATCGCGCGCCGCGATGGCCTCGATGCTCACGGTGGCGGAGGGCGCGCTGAGGTCGGCGAAGAGATTGCGCGCGCCGGCCAGCGCCAGGATCTCGCTCTGAAAGCTGCCGGCGCCGATCGCGATGGGCGGCTGGTCCCACGCGAGCAGCAGCACCCGCGGGCGGCGCCCCTCGGGGAGCGCGGCGGTCCGCTCGGCGGCGGCGCGCACCCCGGCCTCAAAGGCCGTGGCGAGGGAATCACCCGCCGCGCCCCGGCCGACGGCCGGGCCGAGCAGCCGGGCCAGCCGGGGCACGTCGGCCAGGTGATCGATGCCGAGCTGCACGGCGGCGATGCCGGCCGCGCGGAAGCGCTCGAGGGCGGCGGCGTTCTGCGGGGAGCGATAGACCAGCACCAGGTCGGGGGCCTGGGCCAGGACGCTCTCGATGTTGGGGGGGAGGCCGTCGCCCACGCTGGGCACGGCCAGCGCGGCCGGCGGGTAGTCGCACCAGCGGGTGCGGCCGACGAGGCGGCCCCCGGCCCCGAGGGCGAAGACCAGCTCCGTCGTGGCCGGGCTGAGCGACACGATGCGCCGCGCCGGCTGGGCGAGGCGGACCGAGTCGCCCGCGTCATCGACGATGACGAGGCCGGCGTCCGGCCGCTGGGCCGGCGCGCTGCAGGCGCCGAGGAGGGCGAGGAGAAGCGGGAGGATCCGCTTCAATGGAATCGCCCATCCCCGGGGCACTGGAGATGGGCGGACAGGAGCCGGCGCAATGCGGCTGAAGTCGCCACCGATCCCTCCCCCGAGGGTGTTCGTGGTGGCGCGAGACGAGAGGTCTCCTGGCTCCGGGCACCTCGCTCGCCTTCCCGGTTTCCCAGTGGCGAATGAGCGAGAATCCTGCTTGCCCGTTACAGTGGCGGGGCCGCGCCGGCTTTGCACCGGCTTCCGAGCATCCCGACTCGCGTGCAGAGTTGTGACTGCGCGTCCAACCTAAGTGCGGGCCCGCCTCCCGGCAAGCTCCGACTCGAGCGCGGCCTTGAGCGCCGCGCGGTCCGACTGGTACCGCTCCCACTCCGCCGCCGGCACCTCGGCCTGGCGCCCCGCGTAGCGGGCGTCGAGCCGGGCCAGCTGGTCGAGCAGCGGGCTCGGGCCGCTGCTCGCCGGCGCCACGGGCCGGCGCAACACCCGGGTGAGCACCGCGAGGAGCGCCAGCGCCACCGACCCCACCAGCAGCGGCAGCAGCCAGCGGGTGCCGCCCCCCGGGAAGTCGATCACGATCCGGCTGTCGGGCCCCGGCTCGCCGGTCCACCGCTGGAAGGTGCGGCCCTCGATGGCCTGGCTGTCCACGGCGGCGAGTCCCCCGCCCGTCACCGTCCGCCCCCGCTCCTCCAGCAGCAGCGTGAAGCTGGCGACGCCCTCCGGGAGCGTGAACGTCACCGGCCCCGGCGCGGCGGGGAGGCTGTAGCCGAACACCACTTCCTTCCGTCCTGGGGCGATCGGCGCGTAGAGGAGCAGGCTGTCGCCGCGGAAGACCACGCTCTCGGGCGAGACGTCGCCCTGGCCCATGGCCGCCCCGAGGGCGCCGCGGGGGAGCGCGGTGCTCCAGCTCGGGTGGGCGCTGTCGCCCGCCACCCGGGTGACGGTGCCGGGATTCCCCAGCACCACGATCTCCAGCGCGGGGCGGGTGCCGTCGGCGGTGGGCTGGCTGATCACCACGTGATGGGACACCACCTCGAGGGGCGTGACGCTCGAAGTGTCGGAGACGAACAACGCGAGGCCGGTGTCGGGCGCGTTCGGGTCGAGGTGCAGCGGGGTGGAGAAGTACTCGATCCCGGCGTAGCCGCTCGAGAGCAGGAACACCGCGGCGGTGTCGGCCAGGTAGCGGAAGCGGAACCGGCCGTCGGCCCCCGTGACCAGGGAGTCGATCGGGCCCTGCTGGTCGCGCCCCACCCGGTGCAGCACCACCCGGGCGGCGGGCACGGGAATGGTATCGCTGCCCTGCTCGCGGACCACCCGCCCGGCGGCGGTGACGGTGCCCTGGGCGGCGAGGACGGTGGGACCGAGCAGGAGGGCCCCGGCCAGGACCGGGGTGAGGACAAGCCAGGCACGGTGGGTCACGGCTGGAATTTCCCGAAGTCCTCGGGGTTCATCTTCTCCAGCCAGGCGCGCAGCTTCTCGGCCTCGTCGGCGGGATCGGGGGCCATCGGCGCGGGCGCATCGGCGCCGGCGAAGTCCTCGAGCAGTTCCGGCTCGGTGAAGATCGGGGCCTGGGTGCGCAGCGCGAGGGCGATGCTGTCGGAGGGGCGCGCGTCGAGCTGGAAGACATGGTCGGCGCGCGCCAGCCAGAGCTCGGCGAGGTAGGTCTTGTCCTTCACGGCGCTGATCCGGATCCGCTGCACCGTGGCCCCGAGCCCCGTGATGACCGTCTTGAGCAGGTCATGCGTCATGGGGCGCGGGGGCTTCATGCCCTGCAGTTCCATCGCGATGGCGCTCGCCTCGGCCGGTCCGATCCAGATCGGCAGCACCCGCTGCCCGTCCTTCTCCCGCAGGATCACCACCGGGGAGTTGGTCGTCCGGTCGAGCCCGAGCTGGGCGACGGTGACCTCGATCATCCCACCGCGCGCTGCAGCTGCGCCACCTTGCTGGTCTCCTCCCACGGGAAGAACCGCAGCTTGCCCTGGGTGTAGGGCCGGCGGCCGAAGTGCCCGTACGCGGCGGTGGGCGAGTAGATCGGCTTGCGCAGGTCGAGCGCCTTGATGATCCCGGCGGGCGTCAGGTCGAAGACCTCGCGCACCGCCCGCTCGATCCGCACGTCCGGCGCGACGCCGGTGCCGAAGGTGTCGACCATGACCGAGACCGGGTCGCGGACGCCGATGGCATAGGCCACCTGGACCTCGCAGCGTCGCGCCAGCTTGGCGGCGACGATGTTCTTGGCCACCCAGCGCATGGCGTACGCGGCGGAGCGATCGACCTTGGAGGGGTCCTTGCCGCTGAACGCGCCGCCGCCGTGGCGGGCCATGCCGCCGTACGTGTCGACGATGATCTTCCGGCCGGTCAGGCCGGCGTCGCCGTGCGGGCCGCCGATGACGAAGCGGCCGGTCGGGTTGATGTGGAAGGTGGTGCGGCGGGTGTCGAGCCCGGTCTTGGCGAGCACCGGCCGGATCACCTGCTCGATGACGCCCTCGCGGATGGTGCGCTGGGAGAGCTCCCGGCCCTTCCACTGCGCCGCGTGCTGGGTGGAGACCACCACCGTGCGCACCGCCACCGGGCGGTCACCCTCGTACTCCACCGAGACCTGGCTCTTGCCGTCGGGCCGCAGCCACTCGAGCGTCTCCAGGCCCTTCTCGCCCTTGCGGACCGCGGCGAGCCGCTCCGCGAGCCGGTGCGCCAGCTGGATCGGGACCGGCATCAGCTCGCGGGTCTCGTCCGAGGCGTAGCCGAACATCATGCCCTGGTCGCCCGCGCCGCCGGTGTCCACGCCCTGGGCGATGTCGGGCGACTGCCGGTCGATGGAGCTCAGCACCGCACAGGTGTTGCCGTCGATGCCGTAGTTCGCGTCGGTGTAGCCGATGCGCTTGATGGTGTCACGGACCACGTCCGGGATGTGCACGTACGTGGTGGTCGTGATCTCGCCGGCGACCACCGCCATGCCCGTGGTGACGAGGGTCTCGCAGGCCACCCGCCCCGCCCGGTCATCGCGCAGGATCGCGTCGAGCACCGCGTCGGAGATCTGGTCGGCGACCTTGTCGGGGTGCCCTTCGGTGACGGACTCGGACGTGAAGACGTGGCGGTGAGCCTTGGCCATGGCAGTGTGGGCGTTGTGGGGGGAAGGACGCGGCGGGGCCGCGGGGATCACGAGCGCAAAGTAGCGGGGCCCGACGGGCGCGGCAACGCCGCGAGCGACTCGAACACGCGCGGGTCGAAGCGGTCCTTCACCGCGTCCCGGAGGGCGGCCGTCACGTCCGCGGGCCGGTCGGCGGCGAGCGCCGCGGCCGCGGCCGCCTCGGCCACCGCCACGGGCACCGTGCGGACCACCCACTTGACCAGCGGGATCGCCGGCGGGCCGACGCTCAGGCAGCGGTAGCCCAGGCCGATGAGCAGCACCACCGAGAGCGGGTCGGCGGCCATCTCGCCGCAGACGCTGACCCCGATCCCCGCCTGCTGCCCGGCCGTGACGATGCCCTTGAGCTGGCGCACCACCGCGGGGTGGTGCGGCGTGAAGCGGTCGGCCAGCCGCGCGTTGCCCCGGTCCACCGCCAGGGTGTACTGCACCAGGTCGTTGGTGCCCACGCTGAAGAAGGCGCTGTGCTGCGCGAACTGGTCGGCCAGGATCGCCGCCGCGGGTGTCTCGATCATCACCCCGACCGGCACCGAGGCCGCGGCCCGCACCCCGTTGCGCGCCAGCTTGAGCGCCTCCTCGAGCAGCATCTCGCGGGCCTGGATCACCTCGTCCACCTGGGTCACCAGCGGGAGCATGAGCTGGATCTTCCGGTCGGCGGCGGCCCGCAGCACCGCGCGCAGCTGCGGCCGGAAGATCTCCGGATGATCCAGGCAGACCCGGATCGAGCGCCAGCCGAGGAAGGGGTTGGCCTCCTGCGGGGCGCGGAACGCCGCCGGGAACTTGTCACCGCCCAGGTCGAACGACCGGATGACCACCGGGTGCTCCGGGAACGCCTCGCAGACCCGGCGGAAGTAGTCGGCCTGCTCGTCCTCCGTGGGGAGATGGGCGCGGCCGGTGACGAGGAACTCGGTCCGGAGCAGGCCGACCCCCTGGGCGTCGAGGCGCACCGCCGCCGCGATCTCGTCGGGCAGGTCGACGTTGCCCATCACCGTGAGCTGCACCCCGTCCGGGGTGATCGCGGCCTGGGTGACCGCGGCCTCGAGCTCGAACTCGAGCTTCTGGCGCCGCGACAGCTGGGCCCGCGCCCGCTCGATTTCCGCCCGGTTGGGGTCGAGGAGGATGGTGCCGGTCTGGCCGTCGAGCAGGAGCACGGTGCCCTGGCGGATCCGGTCGAGCGCCCCCACCGCGCCCATCACCGCGGGGATGCCGAGCGAGTGGGCCAGGATCGCGGCGTGGGAGGTGCGCGTGCCCTCCTCGCTCAGCAGCCCGACCACCCGGTCGCGGTCGAGCTGCACGGTGAGCCCGGGGGAGAGCTCCCGCGCCACGATCACCACCTCGGACCCCTCGGGGAGCGACCAGAGCTCTTCCTCGGTGCGGCCGAGCAGGCGGTGCAGCATCCGGTTGTGGATGGCCGAGAGGTCCGCGAGCCGGTCGCGCAGCAGCGCGTTGCCGGAGGCGCTCCAGGTGTTGCGCAGCTCGAGGGCCTTGAACTCGTAGGCAGTCTCCGCGCTCATGCCGTCGCGGATGCACTGCTCCACCTGGCGCAGGAAGTCGGGATCCTCCGCCATCATGATCTGGGCGTCGAAGATGTGCGATTCCTCGCGCCCGGCCCGCTCCCGCACCCGGTCCCGCAGCGCCGCGAGCAGCTCCGCCACCCCGGCCACCGCAAGCTTGAGCCGGGTGAGCTCGGAGTCCACCTCGTCGTCCCCGATGAAGCGATTGGGGACGTCGGGCACGTCCAGGCGCACGATCACCGCGGGCCCGAAGGCGACCCCCGGCGAGACGCCGATGCCCTGGAGCAGTCGGTCGGTCAAATCGCCTCCCCGAAGCCCGAGGCCACCAGCGCCAGCAGCGCCTCCACGGCCGCGGCCTCGTCGGCGCCGGTGGCCCGGACCGTGATGGCGCTGCCGCACTCGGCGGCCAGCATCATCACGCCCATGATGCTCTTCCCGTTGACCGCCATGCCGTCCTTGGCGATCTCGATGTCGGCCGCGAAGCCGCTCGCGAGCTTGACGATCTTGGCCGCCGGCCGGGCATGCAGCCCAAGCTGGTTCACGATGGTCGCGTCCCGCTCGATCATGGCCAGCTCCAGGCGAGGGCGAGGGCGCCGCCGATGGCGGCGAGTCCGAAGCGGACCGAGGTCACATGCGGGCCGGCGCGCCAGCCCGCGAGGAGCGCCACCAGCATGGTCCCGGTGGCGATGACGATCGAGCGGGGCGGCTGCCCCTCGAGCAGCACCGCCAGCCCCAGCGGCAGGGCGATGCCCACCAGCAGCCCGGCGGCGTGGCCCACCCGGGGCAGCGCGTGCGGCAGCCACGAGGCGCCCAGCGCCGCCCCGATCTTCATGCCATGGGCGAGCCCGGTCCGCAGCGCCCACACCCCGGTGGCCAGCCGCACCGCGTTGTAGAGCAGCACAGCGCCCGCGATGGCCCACCAGCCGTAGCCCGCCGCGAGCCCCACCACCGCCCCGCCGATCACCGCCGGCACCAGTCCGGCCCAGAAGAATTGGTCGCCCAGCGAACCGAGCGGGCCGGTGAGCGCGGTGCGCAGCCGGTCGATCTGCGGGCCGGGCACCTGGTCGTACTCCGCCCGCACCAGCGCGCCCAGCGCGAGCCCCGCCAGGTACGGGTGCGAGTTGAAGTACTCCGCCGACCGGACCGCCGCCTCCGCGTGCCGGGCCGGGTCGGCCGCCTTGAGGTCCTCCAGCAGCGGCTCGGCGGCGTACCCCATCCCGATGCCGGTCATCCGCTCGAAGTTCCAGGCGCCCTGCACCGACAGCAGTCGGAGGTAGGCGCGGGTAAAGCCGCTGGTCATCGGAGCGCCGCCATCAGCAGGCCGAGGCCGGCGCCGGCCGCGAGCCAGCGGAGCCGGGCGTCGCGGCCCGCACTGCGGATGGCGCCCCCGGCGGCGGCGGCGAGCGCGGTCCCGACGGCCACCGCCGTCACCAGCGCCAGCCGGTCGGTGGCCGGCAGCCGGTCGCGCAGCCAGAGCGCGCCCCCGATCGACACCACCGAGAGCACCAGGCTTCGCGTGATGTCCGCGGCCAGGCCCCGGTACTGCACGGCGTGGATCGTGGCCGCGTCGCCGGCCGCCAGCCCGGCCGCGTAGCGTTGCAGCACCCGCCCGTTCACGCGGCGCAGCGCCTGCAGGCTCCAGCCGCCGAGCACCGCCACCAGCAGGGCGTACCCGCCGGCCACGCCCAGGGTCAGGTGGAGCGCCCCGCCGGAGGCGACCACCACGCCGCCCACCACGCCGGGGCCGTAGTCGGGATAGCGCGCCGCGCCCACCGGGAGCACGTCCAGCGCGAACAGCTCGAGCAGCAGGCCCACCTGCAGCCCGGCGGCGGGCTCACCCAGCAGCAGACCGGCGCCGGCGCCGGTGACCAGCGGGCGGGAGAGCAGCGCCTGGGGGAAGCTCACCAGGTCGACTCCCGCCACCGTGCTCCACCCGACGAGCCCGGCGAGGACCGCAGGCGGAAGCGGGCTCATCGCAGCGCTCCCAGCGCCACCGGCGCGCTGGTGGGGAGATCCTGGGCCGTCACGCTGGTCCCCGCCGCCGCGAGCCCCTCGAGGACGTGGTAATCGTCCTCGGACAGGAAGATGTAGGGCAGCCGCTGGGTCCGCCCGGCCTTGTGGTGGAGGCCACCCAGATTCACCTGCCCCACCGGCGCCGCCGCCCGGCAGACCGCCGCCATCGTGGCCACGTCGCCGGTGAGGAGAATGGCGGGGCGCGGGTCCACTGCCCAGCCGGGCGCATTCCCGGCCACCGCCGCCACCGGCACGAACTCGAGTTCGAGCTCCGGCGGGACCCCCATCCGGTAGAGCTCCTGCTCCCAGTCGCTGGCGGCCACCTGGTCGTCGACGAGGATGATCCGCGTGGCCCCGAGCGGGCGGCCCCAGCCGATGACCACCTGCCCATGAACCAGCCGGTCGTCCACCCGGTGCAGCACGATGGCCATCAGCCCTGCCGGATCGCGTCGGCGCCCTTGCCGGCGGCGCGGCCGGCGCTCTCCGCCGGCGGGAGGGCCTGCTGGTTCACGAAGTCGAGCAGCATCGGGAGGTTGACCCCGGTGACCACCTTCACGTCCGGCCGCTGCCGCCCCAGGCGCATGGCGGCGAAGAAGCAGGAGCCGCAGGGCATGTCCACGAAGATCACCGCGGGCCCGTTCCCCACCGCGTCGGCCACCCGCTGTTCGATCTCCTCGCGGCCGCAGTCGGAGTTGGAGACCGCCTGCAGCACCCCGGTGCGGCCGCTGATCCGCTCGGTCTCCCCCACGAGGGCCGGCGCGAGCGCTCCGTGGGCCACCACCACGCCGTGCAGCGGTTCACTCATAGTCTTCCACCAGGTATTCCCGCAGGCCACGCTTTTCCTTCATCTTCCGGATGAGCCGCTCGTTGAACGCGGCGGCCACGTCCACCCCGGAGTAGCGCAGCAGATGCATCATGGCCACCACCTCGGAGATGACGGTGATGTTCTTGCCCGGATTGAGGGGAACGATGACGCGGGGCAGGTTGACGTCGAGGATCGTGGTCTCGAGGGTCTGCAGGCCGGTGCGGTCGGCGTCCTTGGCGGTCTCCCAGGCCTCGAGCTGGACCACCACCTCGATCCGCTTCTGCTGCCGGACCGAGCGCACCCCGAAGAGCGCCGGGATGTCGATGAGCCCCACGCCCCGGATCTCCATGTGGTGCGCCGCGAGCTCATGCCCGGTGCCGATGAGGATGTCGCTCCCCCGCCGGCTCACCTGCACGATGTCGTCGGCCACCAGCCGGTGGCCCCGCTCGACGAGGTCGAGCACGCACTCGCTCTTGCCGATGCCCGACTGCCCGATGAAGAGCAGGCCCACGCCATACACGTCGGCCAGCGACCCGTGCAGCGTGGTGCGCGGCGCGAAGGCCTCCTCCACGATCGGCTTGAGGCGCTTGTAGAACTCCGCGGTCTTGAGGCGGCTGCGGATGAGCGGGGTGCCCCGCACCCGCGCGAGGTCCAGCAGCTCGGCCGGGACCTCCAGCGCCTTGGTGACGAACACGCACGGCAGCTCGAAGGCGAAGAACTTCTCCAGCCGCGACTGCCGCTCGGGGGCGTCGAGCTCCCGCAGGTAGCTGATCTCCGTCTCGCCCAGCACGTGCAGCCGGCGGGGCATGAACCGGCTGGTGTAGCCGGCCAGGGCCAGCCCCGGGCTCGCCACCTCGGGATCGGGCAGCGGCCGGTCCAGCCCGAGCTCGCCGGTCAGCGGCTCGAGCTGGAGCGGATCGCCCCGCCGCGAGAGGAGGTCCCGGACCGTGATGGTCACACGGCGTCCCGGGCGCCGCGACCGCGGCGGCTGGCCGTTTCCTTCTCCAGCTGGCGGCGGATCTTCTCCTCCGCGCGGTCCAGGGCGGAGCGGTGATCCTTCGCCTCGCCGGTGGCCACCAGCGGCTCGCCCTTCCCGCCCTTGAGCCGGAGCTCCGCGGTGGACGAGGTGGGCGCCACGTCGAACACGAGGGTGCCGTCGAACGGACGGCTGGCGAGGGCCTCGAGGCGGTCCACGACCGCCTGGGCGCGCTGCTTCAGCTCGTCGGAGATCTCGCAGTGGCGGGCAGTGATGGTGATCGGCATGCGATCCTCCTCCACGGGTGTGCGGTTAACGGGCGGCCCCGCCGGCGGCGAGCAGCCCGGTCATCCAGCGTTCGGTCAGGTCAGCGGCGCGGTCCCAGCTCAGTCCCTCGGCAAAGGCGCGCGCCTGTCGCCCCAGCCGGTCGACCAGCCCCGGGTCGGCCGCAAACTCCAGCATCCGCGCGGCCAGCGCCGCGGCATCGCCGTGCGGCACCAGGTATCCGGTCTCCCCGTCCCGCACCGAATCGCGCAGGCCAGGGCTGTCGGAGGCGAGCGACGGGGTCCCGCAGGCCGCCGCCTCGACGTTTGTGATGCCCCACCCTTCCTTGGGTGAGGGGAAGATATTCGCCCAGCTGCGGCGCAGCAGGTCGAGCTTGGCGGCCTCCGGCACAAATCCGAGAAACCGCACGGCCTCCCCCTGCCCCAGTCCGGCCACCAGCGCCTCCAGTCGGGGCCGGTCCACGCCGCTGCCCGCGATCTCCAGCCGCAGCTCCGGCCGCATGACCCGCGCCCGGGCCAGCGCCTGGATCGCGACCTCGACCCCCTTGTACCGGCGCAGCCGGCCGATGTACAAGAAGGTCGGCGCCGCGGTCCGCGCGCCGCCCGGCGTGAACTGCCGGGCGTCCACCCCGGGATGGATCACGGTGATCCGTTCCCGCGCCACCCCCCGCGCCACGAGGTCATCCCGGGTACTCTCGCTGATGGCGTGGAAGCCGGCCCGCCGATAGGCCGCCGGGATCGGCCGCTCCAGGAGCCAGACCAGCGCCGCCATGGGCCACGACGCCTCCTGGAAGGCGGTGGTCCCGAAGAGGTGGGGGATGATCACCCCGACCGGGCCCGTCGTGAGCCCCGCCAGGAACAGCGGGATCTTGTTGATGTCCTCGACCAGGATGTCGGGGCGCTCGGCGCCCAGCGCGGCCCGCACCGCCCCCCGGCCCCGCACCGCAAAGCTGTGCCGGTCGCCGGTGCGTTCCACCGCGATGCCATCCACCAGCGCCCGGGCAGGAGCGCCGGCCCAGCCCGAACAGACCAGCCGCACCCGATGGCCGCGCGCCGCCAGGCGGCCGTAGATCTCGTGCAGGTGGATCTCGGCCCCGCCCGCCTGGGGATTCTCCCGGTCCTGCCAGTTCACCAGCAGGATGTTCACAACCGGCCGAGCCCCCGCGCCACCCGGTCAAGCACGCCGTTGATGAACGCCGGCGCCTTGGCCCCGCCGAACCAGTGCGCCAGCTGCACCGCCTCGTCGATCACCACCTTGGGCGGGACCTCGCCCTTGAGCAGCTCGTGGATGCCGATCCGGAGGATGTTCCGCTCCACCGCGGCGATCCGCTCCAGCCGCCAGTTCTCGGCCGCGTCGACCGCGTAGCGGTCCAGCTCCGCCTGCTCCCGCACCACCGCCTCGGCCAGCGCCTCGGCCTGGTCGTAGACCGTGGGGTCGGGGCCGGTGAGCTGGGCCAGCCGGGTCACCGCGTCGACCAGCGGCAGGCCCGTGGCGACGTCCACCGAGTAGAGGATCTGCAGCGCGCGGGCCCGGGCCTTGGTTTCCGGACGGAGCATCAGCTTCCCTTCAATTGGATGAGGGCGTCCGCCGTGCGCAGCGCCGCCTCGGTGGCCTCGTAGCCCTTGTTGCCGGCGGCGCCGCCCGCGCGGGCCAGCGCCTGCTCCATCGTCTCGGTGGTGAGCACCCCGAAGGCCACCGGGAGGCCGTGACGGACCGCCACCGCGCTGAGGCCCCGGGCGGCTTCGCCGGCGACGAACTCGAAATGGGCCGTCTCCCCGCGGACCACGGCGCCAAGCGCCACGATCGCGGTGTAGCGCCCGGTGCCGGCCGCGGCGGCCGCCGCGGCCCCCAGCTCGAACGCCCCCGGGAGCCACACGATGTCGACCGCGTCGGGCGACATCCCCGCCGCGCGGCAGCACTCGAGGGCGCCTTCCAGGAGCCGGGCGGTCACCCGCTCGTTGTACTGACTGACAAGGATGGCCAGCCGGCCATGGGCCCGGAGCTGGCCGCGGATCTCGGGCATGGAATCAGTGGGCGAGGAGATGGCCGAGCTTGTCGCGCTTCGTGTCCAGATACGCGCGGTTCTCGGCGTGGGGGGCGGTCACCAGGGGCACCCGCTCGGTGATCTCGAGGCCATAGCCCTCGAGCCCGACGAGCTTGCGGGGGTTGTTGGTCATGATGCGGATCGAGGACAGCCCCAGGTCCCGGAGGATCTGGGCCCCGATGCCGTAGTTGCGCAGGTCCGGCGCAAAGCCGAGGCGCTGGTTGGCCTCCACGGTGTCATCGCCCTCGTCCTGCAGGGCATAGGCGCGGATCTTGTTGACCAGCCCGATGCCGCGCCCCTCCTGGTCGAGGTACACGATGACGCCGCGTCCGGCCTCCGCGATCTGCCGCATGGCGGCCTCGAGCTGCGGACCACAGTCACAGCGTTGCGAGCCGAAGACGTCGCCGGTGAGGCACTTGGAGTGCATCCGCACCAGGATATCGCGCTGACCCTCGACCTCGCCCATCACCAGGGCCACGTGCTGCGCCCCGTCCACGTCGTTGGCGTAGGCCACGATCCGGAACTCACCCAGCTCCGTGGGCATCCGCGCCACGCCGGCGCGGTGGACCAGCTGCTCGGTCCGCAGGCGGTAGGCCACCAGCTGCGCGATGGTCACGAACGTGAGCCCGTGCTGCGCGGCAAACGCCTCGAGCTCCGGCCGCCGCGCCGCCGATCCGTCCGCCTGCAGGATCTCGCAGATGACGCCGGCCGGGTAGAGGCCGGCCAGCCGGGCCAGGTCCACCGCCGCCTCGGTGTGCCCCACCCGCTGCAGCACCCCGCCCGGGCGCGAGCGCACCGGCTGGATGTGGCCCGGCCGCCGCAGGTCGGTGTCGACGGTCTTCGGGTTGATGGCCACGTGGATGGTCTTGGCGCGATCCGAGGCCGAAATGCCGGTGGACACCCCGAAGCGGGCGTCGGCATCGATGGTGACGGTGAAGGCGGTCCGCTGCGACTCGGTGTTCTGCGCCTGCATCTGGGGCAGGCCCAGCTCCTCGCAGCGGTCGGGCGTGAGCGCCAGGCACACCCAGCCGCGGGCGTGGGTGATCATGAAGTTGACCAGTTCCGGCGTCACCAGCTCGGCGGCGCAGATGAGGTCGCCCTCGTTCTCACGGTCCTCGTCATCGGCCACGATGATGGGCTTGCCGTTCCGGAGGTCGTCGATCGCCTGCTCGATGGTCCCGAAGGTCATGCGCGCCTGTTCTGCAACAGGGAGGCCACATACTTGCCGATCGTGTCCCCCTCGAGGTGAACTCCCGCGCCCGGCGTCTTGTCGCCGAGCGTCGTATGCCCAAAGGTAAACGGAATCAGGGAGAGCTGGATGCAGCCCGGCGCCGGGATGGCGTTCACGGTGAGGCTCACCCCGTCCACCGTGATGGATCCGAGCGGAATCGACACCCGGGCCACCTCCGCGGGGACCCGGACATCCACCAGCCATGCGTCGCCCTGCCGCCGCACCGCTTCCACCCGGCCGACGCCATCCACATGCCCCTGGACCAGGTGGCCACCCAGCCGGTCGCCCACCTTGAGGGCCCGCTCGAGGTTCACCCGCCGGCCCTTGGCGTACTCCCCGAACAGCGTCCGCTCCAGGGACGTGGCCACCACGTGGACCGAGAACCAGCCCTTCCCGGTCCGCTCCACGGTCAGGCACGCGCCATCCACGGCGATGCTCTCGCCCGTTCGCACCGCGCGGAACGGCGCGCCGATGCGCAGGGTGAGGCCGTCCGGGCCGCGGGTGGCGGCCCGCACCGTGCCGACCGCGGTCACGATTCCAGTGAACATGGCTCCCGATCCACCACCAGCAGGGTGTCCTGGCCCAGCGCCCGGCGCTCGACCACGGACCACCGCTCCGCTTCCACCAGCGTGGTGCCCGGATACCCCGTGATGGCCGGAACTCCCGCATCCCCGAGCCACACCGGGGCCTGGATCCAGTAGTACCGATCCACCAGCCCCGCCTCGAGCAGGGCCCCCGCGAGCCGGCCCCCGCCTTCCACCAGCAGCGACCCGATCCCCAGCTGGTGCAGCGCGGCCAGCCCCTCGGCGAGCCCGCCGACCCGGGAGACGGTCACCCCGGCCTCCTCGAGCCGGGCCAGGTGCGCCGAGGGCCCGACCAGCTCGGTGATCAGCACCGTCGGCACGGCCTCGGCCGTCTGGACCAGGGCCAGGGCGTCGGGCAGCTCCCCATGGCGGTCAAATACCACGCGCGTCGGGGGCCGCCGGGGCTCGATGTCGCCCCGGACCGTGAGCGACGCGTTGTCCACCCGCGCGGTGTGCCCACCGACCGCGATGGCGTCGAAGCCGGCCCGCAGCCAGTGCACGTAGTCCCGCGCCTCCTCGCCCGAGATCCACCGCGAGCGGCCGGTCTGGTCCGCAATCCGCGCATCGAGGGTCGTCGCCAGCTTGAGCGCCAGGAACGGCCGGCCCAGGCCGGCGAACCGGTGGAAGAAGATCCCGTTGAGCGCCCGCGCCTCGTCCTCCCGGACCCCGAACTCGACCGCGATACCTGCATCACGCAACCGCTGCGCGCCGCCCCGCGCCTCCGGGTTCGGGTCCGGCACCGCCACCACCACCCGGGCCACGCCCGCACGGATCAACGCCTCCGCGCACGGGGGCTGCTTCCCCTGGTGATTGCATGGCTCCAGCGTGACCACCACGGTGGCGCCTCGCGCCGCCGCCCCCGCCCGCGCCAAGGCCACCGCCTCCGCGTGGGGCCCGCCGAACTCGGCATGCCACCCCTCGGCGACGACCCGATCCCCCTGCAGGATCAGGGCCCCGACCATCGGATTGGGGGAGACCCTGCCCCACCCCATCCGGGCCAGTTCGAAAGCCCTGCCCATGGCGTCGAAGTGGTTCACGGACGGGAATTTACGGCGGTATGGCGGGGTGGCGGTAGGGCGGCGGCAGGGGGTGCCGCCGGAAGCTCAAAACTGGATCGCGGCGCCCAGCCCGGCAAAGAAGTGACCGGAACTCGGATCATTCCGTTCAAAGGTCGTGGCCAGTTCGGTCTTCTTGCCGACCTGGAAGCCACCCTCGGCCCAGACCTTCACCGGCCCGACGTCCAGCCCGGCATTGAGCGCGGTCATGATCCGGGAGGTGCTGAGGTCCACCGCCACGGTGGTGTCCGCGCCGGTGCTGTCGGCGAAGGTCACCGCACCCGTGCCCTTGTAGAGGTCGAGACCGGCCCCGGCCGCCAGCGTGAGCATCTTGAGCCGCCCACCGACCATGAGGCGCACGTTGATGGCTGAGAGGGTGGTCGACGCCGACAGTTGATCGCCGGCGGCACGGTCACCGAAGCGGATGCCGGGCATGTCCCGCTTCATCACGCTGAGCGAGACCGTGGGCTTGGGCGCGGGCATCGCGAGGCCCAGCCGCAGGCCGAAGCCGAGGCCCAGGGCCATCCCGGCCAGGGTGCGGGCATTGTCGTCGATCCGGATGCGGGTGGTGGCGCCGGTCGGGATCACCACCGCGGAGGCAAGGAAGTCCGCCGTGACGGTGCCGAGCTTGAGCTTCTTGCTGAGCAGGCCGAGCTGCAGGTCGAGCCGCGGCACCGGGACGTACAGCTGCTTGTCAGCGGCCACGGTGTCGCTGGTGCCGTCGTACGAGGCGCTGGGCAGCGTCACCCGTGCGATGCCCACCCGCCCCGCGATCCGCGCGTGCCCGAACTTCCCGATCCCCGCCGCGGTCCCGGGCACCGGATTGCCGCCGCTGACCAGCAGGCCCTCGATGGGGAGGAACGCGGTGAGGGCATCGACGCCGGCCTGGCAGATGCGGCTGGCGCTGGTGGTGTCGGCCACGCAGGGCCCGGCCGCGGTGCTGTCCTGCCCCGCGAGGCGCGCGGGAACGAGCGTGAGCAGCGGCAGGAGCGTGGCAAGGCGGCGGAGCCGCGGGGCGAGACGGTTCATGGTGCCAGTATCGGCAGACGGCGCCCCGGTCCTGAGGACCGGGACGCCGTCGTGGGACTGGCCGGAAACCGGCCGCGGGCTAGAAGCTGAAGCGGATGCCCGCGCTGCCGAACAGCCGGTTGGCGCTGGGATCGATCCCCTGGAAATCCGTCTTGTAGGTCTCGTCCTTCCCGAGCTGGTAGCCGAGCTCGGCGCCGATCTTGACCACCGGCATGTCGAGCGAGGCCGTCAGGAAGGCCAGGTTCCGGCTGTTCTCCAGGTCGTGTCGCACCGTGATCGGGGCGGCGAGCAGCTGGTCCTCGAAGGTGATGATCGCCTCGCTGGTGTACTTGTCGTACCCGACGCCCACCCCGACGTTGAGCAGGGCCAGCCGGTAACCCGCGACGGCGCGCAGGTTGGTGGCGTCGAGGTCCACGCTGTACGCGTACTGGTCGCCGCCAGCCACATCACCGTAGGTGATGCGCGGGATGCTCCGCTTCATGGCCGAGACGGTGACCGAGGGGATGAACCCGCGGCCCCGGATCACGCCCACCCGGGCGCCGTAGCCCAGGCCCAGGGCGATCTCGCCGATCTTGGTGGCGTCCTTGTCCACGGAGAGCCCGTCGATCTGGCTGGTGGGGAGGAGCGAGGCCGATCCGAGCAGGTCGATCGACAGGAACCCGCTGGGCCCGAGCCCGCGGATGATGCCGACCGCCGCCTCGATCACCGGGGCCGGGGCGAAGAGCTTGTCGCTGCGCGGCACCGTGGTGCCGGTGCCGTCATAGTCGAGGTCGGGGGTGACGAGCTGGGTGGCGTTGCCACGGGCGGTGATCGCGAAGTGCGGGAGGCCGCCCAGGGTGCCGACGCTGCCGAGAACCGGGTTGCCGCCGCTCACCAGGATGCCGGCGACCGGGTGGAAGATCTCCGCCCCGTCGATGGCCGCGTTGCAGATGTTGATGTTCTGCTGCGAGGCGATGATGAGCGGCTGGTTGCACGCGGAGTACGGCGTCTGGGCCGTGAGGGACAGGGGCGCCGCGAGCGCGGCGGCGAGGAACATCACGGAACGACGCATCGATGACTCCACGAAGAGGTTTGCTAGTCGCTGAATCGCACCCCCACGGTGCCCCGGCGGATCTCGCCCAGCACCCAGGTGGGAACGCCCTGCGCCCGGGCGGCGGCTTCCGCGCCCGCCACCCGGTCCTTCGGCAGCACGGCGATCAGGCCCACGCCGAGGTTGAAGACGTCCCGCATCTCCTCGGTGCTGACCTTCCCTGCCTGTTGCAGCAGCCGGAACAACGGAGGCCAGGTCCAGCTGCGGGTTTCCACGACCGCCTCGCACCCATCTGGCAAGACACGGACCAGATTCCCGGGGATGCCACCCCCGGTGATATGTGCGATGCCATGCAGGCCCGAAATGACCGGCATCACGGCCGCGGCGTAGCTCTGGTGGACGGCCAGGAGGGCGTCGGCCACCGACTGGCCCGTATCTCCAAGGCGGTCGGCCAGTTGCAGCTTCATGACGTCGAAGATCACCCGGCGGGCGAGGGTGTACCCGTTGGTGTGCAGCCCGGTGGACTGATAGGCAAGAAGCACATCCCCGGGCTGGATGCGATCCCCGTGGAGGGCCTCCTCCTCCTCGACGACCCCGATGATCGTGCCGGCCAGGTCAAAATTGCCGGGCTGGTAGAGCCCGGGCATGCTGGCGGTCTCGCCGCCGGCGAGGGCGATCTGGTGCGCCCGGCAGCCCCGGGCCACCCCCTCCACGATCCCGGCAATCTGCTGCACCGTGAGAGCCGCCCCGGCCACGTAGTCCATGAAGGCCAGGGGCCGGGCGCCGTGGACCAGGATGTCGTTGACGGAGTGGTTGACGAGGTCTTCGCCCACCGTATCGAAACGGGCCGCCTGCAGCGCCACGAGCACCTTGGTGCCCACGCCATCGGTGCTCATGACGAGGACCGGCGACCGCATCCCGCCGGGCACCCGCACCATCCCGCCGAACGCGCCGACGTGGCCCACCGAGTGCGCGGTGCGTGTCCCGGCCACCAGCTGCCCGATCCGCTCCTTGGCCGCCTCGGCGCTCACCAGGTCGACCCCGGCCTGCGCATACTGCCGCTCCGTCATGCCACCGCCTCCGCGATCTCGAAGTGCGTCAGGTCCTTGAAGCTGCCCACCCGCTGGTGCAGGCTGGCGGGCGTCACCCCGTCGAAGCCGCCGATGCCGAAGCTCGCCACGGCGAACGACCCCATCGCGGCGCCGAAGACCATGGCGCGGCGGAGCCCATCGCTCGAGGTATCCCCGGTGCGGGCGATGTAGCCGAGGAACCCCCCGGCGAAGGAATCGCCGGCGCCGGTCGGGTCGAACACCTCCTCCAGCGGATAGGCCGGACAGTAGAAGCTGCGCCCGGTCTCCACCAGCAGCGCCCCGTGCTCGCCCCGCTTGACCACCACGCGGCGGGGGCCCTGCCCCAGCACCCAGCGGGCGGCGCGGTGGACGTTCCAGTCGCCGGAGAGCTGGCGGATCTCCTCGTCGTTGATGATGAGCAGGTCCACCCGCTTGAGCACCTGCATCAGGCGCTCGCGGGCGCTATCGATCCAGAAGTTCATGGTATCGCAGGCCACCAGCCGCGGCTCGTGCATCTGGTCCAGCACCGCCAGCTGCAGGTCGGGGTGGATATTGCCCAGGAAGACGTAGGGTGTGTCGCGGAAGCCGGCGGGGATCCGGGGCCGGAAGTCGGCGAAGACGCCGAGCCGGGTCTCGAGGGTCTCACGGCTGGCCAGGTCGAAGCTGTACTTCCCCTTCCAGCGGAAGCTCTCGCCTGGGGCCTGCTCCACGCCCGAGATGTCGACGCCCCGCGCCCCGACCGCCTTGAGGTCGGTCATGGGATAGTCATCGCCCACCACGCCGACCATGCGCACCCCGGTGAGCACCGAGGCGGCCACGCTGAAGTAGACGGCGCTGCCCCCCAGCGCGTCGTGCACCTCGCCGAAGGGCGTGAGGATGGAGTCGAGGGCGACGCTGCCCACCACGAGGAGTTTCATCGGGTTACATCCGGTCAGGGGCGGAGAGGCCGAGCAGCGCGAGGCCGTTGGCGAGGACGATACGGGCCGCCCGCGCCAGCGCGAGGCGGGCCGCCTCGGTGGCGGGCGGCTCGCCGAGGACGCGGCACTTGTGATACCAGCCGTGGGCCAGCCGGGCCAGGTCCTCGAGGTAATCGGTGACCCGGTGCGGCTCGCGCGCCCGCGCCGCCCGGGCCACCACCTCGGGAAACGTGGCGAGCTTCTTGAGCAGCTCGAGGTCCTCGGCCGCGGGCAGCGCGTCGAACGACACGTCCCCACTGGCCGACTCCGGCGCCCGCCCGGCCACCCGGAAGATGCCGCTCATGCGGGCATGCGCCATCTGCACGTAGAAGATGGGGTTCTCGTCGGTCTGCTTGCGGGCCAGGTCCACGTCGAAGGTGAAGGGCGACTGCCCCGGGCGCATCAGGAAGAAGTAGCGGGTGGCGTCGACGCCGACCCAGTCCATGAGGTCGCGCAGGGTGACAAACTCCCCCGAGCGCTTGGACATCCGCACCTCTTCCCCGGCCTTCATCACCTTGACCAGCTGCACCAGCGCCACCTCGAAGAAGTCCTCGCCGTACCCCAGCGCCCGCAGCACCGCCCGCACGCGCGGGATGTAGCCGTGGTGATCGGCGCCCCACACGTCGATGACCCGCGCGAAGCCGCGGTCGTGCTTGTCGATGTGATAGGCGATGTCCGGCACGAAGTAGGTGAGGCTGCCGTCACTCTTGCGAAGGACCCGGTCCTTGTCGTCGCCGAAGCTGCTGGTCCGGAGGAACAGCGCGCCGTCCTCCTCGAAGGTGAGGCTCCGCTCGGCCAGGAGGCGCAGCGCCGATTCGACCCGGCCCTGGTCGCGCACGGCCTGCTCGCTGCTCCACACGTCGAAGACCACGTGGAGGTCACGCAGCAGGTCCTCCTGCTCCTGGCGGATGCGGAGCGGGGCCACCCGGCAGGCCGCGAGGCCCTCGTGCGCGGTGACGGTGGCCAGCTCCGGCTGCTCGCGCAGCAGCTGCGCCGCCAGCTCCACCAGGTAGGCGCCGTGGTAGCCGCCCTCGGGGATCTCGGCCGGGCGCCCGAGCTGCTGTTCCACCCGGGCCCACAGGCTCTGCACCACCCGCTCGATCTGCACCCCGGCGTCGTTGATGTAGAACTCGCGGGTCACGGCGTGCCCGGTCCACTCGAGCAGCGCGGCGATCGCGTCGCCGAGCGCCGCCCCGCGCCCGTGGCCCACGTGCAGCGGGCCGGTCGGGTTGGCGGAGACGAACTCCACGTTGACCCGCTGCCCCCCGCCGAAGTCCAGCCGGCCGTAGCTCGCGCCCGCGCCGATGATGGTCTGGAGCAGCGTGGCCAGGGCGTCCTGCGCCAGCCAGAAGTTGATGAAGCCGGGCCCGGCGATCTCGGTGCGCGCCACCACGGAGGCGGGAA
Source organism: Gemmatimonadota bacterium (assembly GCA_016713785.1). NCBI lineage: Bacteria > Pseudomonadati > Gemmatimonadota > Gemmatimonadota bacterium. The sequence goes on from JADJOM010000003.1 coordinate 1,028,229, forward strand.
TGCGCAGCGCGCCGATCACCCGCTCGGCCAGGGCCCGCGGGTTGGTCTTGAGCGACTTGGCCAGCAGCATGGCGAGGTTGGTGGAGAGGTCGCCGTGCCCGGTGTCGCGGGGGCGTTCCAGCACGAAGGCCGCCTCGGGTGCGCCCAGGGCGGCCGCCACGCGCGCCAACTCGGCGCGGATCTGCTGTTCGCTCACTCGGCGGCCTTCTTGCCGGCCGCCGGCTTGGCGGCCGCGGGCTTCTCCGCCTTGGGAGAGGCACTCTCGGGCTTCGCGGAGCTGCTCGCGCTGCCCTCCGACTTGGCCGCCGGCTTGTCCGTGTCCTTCCGCGGGCCCTTGCCGTCCTTGCCGTAGTCGGTGATGTAGAAGCCCGAGCCCTTGAAGACCAGGCCCGCGCCACCGGAGATCTTCCGGGTCGCGGCCTTGCCGCACGCGGGGCACTTGGCCCGCGGCTTGTCGGACATCTTCTGGAACAGTTCGAAGTCGTGCCCCGCGGGGCACTGGTATTCGTAGGTCGGCATCGGCGACTGCGTCCTAAGAGAAACGGGCGCAATATTTTAGCCGCTCCGACCCGGCGATTCAAGCGCCGGGGGCCAACCCGGGATCCGCTACCCGCCGAGCCGGGCCTTCCGGAGCGCCCGGTCGAGCGCGGCCACCACGTCCGGACTCACGCTCTTCCGGCGCTGCCGCTCCAGCACGCCGAGCGCGGGGCGGGCCGACTTGCCCATGGCCCCGAGCGCATCCGCCACCGCGATCACCAGGTCGTGCCCACCCTCCAGCTCATCGGTGCCCTCGAGGACCTTCACCAGGTCGGGCACCGCCTTCCGGCCCTCGGGACCCATCAACCTGAGGGCCTGTGCCGCATCGAGGCGGACCGCCATCGGACCGCTCCGGGCGGCCTTGCCCAGCGGCTCCGCCGCCCGGTTCCCTACCCCGGCCAGCGCAGCCACCGCCACGCTGCGGAGGGAGTCGCCGCCATCGAAGAAGACCGAGAGCAGCGCCGGCACCGCATCGCCGGCGTCCTTGCCGATCCGGCCAAGCGCGTAGCAGAGGTTCTCCACCCTCGCCCGCTGCGCCGGGTCGGCCAGGGTGGGATCGTGCCGCAGCTCTTCCTGCAGCAGGTCGATGAGCGGGCGGGTAGCCGGCTTCGCGGCCCGTCCCAGGTGCCCGAGCGCCCACGCCGCGGAAGCGCGAACCCAGAGGGAATCATCGGCCAGGAGGAGGGCGAGTTGCCGGACGGTCTTCCCCGGCGCGGCGCCGATCACCCCGATGGCCTCCGCCGCGTTGGCCCTGACCCAGGCGTCGCGCGAGCCGAGCGAGGGAAGGAGCAGCGGGGTCGCGGGTGGGCCGAGGGCCTCCAGCGCCCGGCGGGCCACCTGCTGCACCGGCCGGACATCGTCCGCGAGGACCGTGAGCAGCACCGGCGCGGCGTCCCGCGCGTCGGGGCCGATACGGCGGATGGCCTCGATGGCCCAGTAGCGAACCTCCTGGTGCTCATCGCGCGCCGCCCGCAGGAGCGTGGGGAGCGCCGCGCGCGCTCCCGGCCCGAGGGTGGCGATGGCCTTCACCGCCTCGCGGCGGAGCTCGGGGATGTAATGATCGGCCTGCGCCAGCCACTCCCCGAGCGGCTTGCCGCGCGCGAAGGCGGCCTCGGAGGCGCGAGCCCCCTGGGCGGCGAGCGGCCCGGCGACGGCCAGGCAGAGGATCATGATGACACCGGCGGCGCGAACGGCCGCGGTGTGGATGGGATCGCCATCGGCCCGCATGGCGAGGTTCTCCGGCTGGGGTCCCGTCCCATCCATGGGGCGAGTGGCAATGACCGGAGCCAATGTACCCCCCTGTCCCGGGGGGGACCAGAGGCGCTTGACCGGCCCCCGCCGGGCTGGCTTACCTTCCGCCACTCACCATTCCCCGGAGCACTGCGTGCATCCCTCGGCTCGTCCGGTCGCCGTGGCGCTGGCCCTCTTCGCCGCGCCGCTCGCGGCCCAGAACTACCGGGAGGTCTCGGCCCAGGCCGACCCCCGGAGCTACTTCGGCATCAACGTCCAGCTGGGGTTCCCCCAGGGGCAGTTCAAGCAGTTCGTCGGGACCGGGTACGGCGTCGGGGGTAACTTCACCTTCTTCCTCGACCAGAAGAACGTGGTGGGGCTGCGGCTGTTCGGCTCCTGGATCCAGTATGGCCGGACCACCGAGCGGCTGCCGCTGAGCCCCACCCTGCCGGGCCTCCTCGTGGACCTGACCACCGCCAACGACATCTACACCTTCGGCGTGGGCCCCGAGCTGCGGGTCGGCAGCGGGCCGATCCGCGGCTACCTGCACGGGGCCATCGGCGCCTCGAACTTCGCCACCACCACCAGTGCCGAGGGCACGGACAACGTCACCCCGTTCGCCACCAGCACCAACTTCAACGACTGGACCTTCGCCTGGTACGGCGGCGCCGGGGCCATGATCCGGGTCTCGGGGGGACGGAAGCCGGTGTTCATTGACGGGGGGGTGCGCTACCAGCGCCACGGCAAGACGCGGTACCTGCGGGAGGGGAGCATCGAACCCCAGCCCGGGGGCGGGGTGTCCTTCACCCCCATCGAGAGCGAGACCGACCTGATGATCGTGCACCTGGGAGTTCAGGTCGGGTTCTAGCCTCGCGCCGCCCAGACGCCACGACGGCCCCCGGGGAGTCCTCCCCGGGGGCCGCCTCGTTCGGGCGCGCGGCGGACTACAGGAACTTCTTGAGCATGCCCATGGCGTCGCCCATGAGGTCGCCGCTGGGCAGCTTGCCCTCGGGCGTGAGCTTGTCGACCACCTGGGGCAGCAGCTGCGACAGCTGCTGGGACAGGGCCTCCGGGGCCAGGCCGGTCTTGGCGGCGAGGTTCTGCAGCGGGCCCTGGCCGAGCACCTGCTGGAGCTGTGCCGGGGAGATGGGCAGGTTCTGGCCGGTGCTGATCCACGACTGGATGATGTTCCCCAGCCCGCCCTGGTTGAACAGCTGCACCAGCCCGGCCAGGCCACCGACTCCGCCCTGCCCGCCGAGCAGCTGGGTGAGGCCTGACAGGAGGTCGGCCGTGTTGCCGCCCGCCGCCTGCTTGCCGAGGTGCTGCTGCGCCTGTCCCATCACATCATCGAGAAGACCCACACACGCTCCATGTCGGGGGGACGCACAAGATAGCAGGGCAGCCGGTCAGGCGGGACGGTAGGTGCCCCAGACCCCGCGCAGGCAGTCGCTGATCTCCCCGAGGGTGGCCCGGGCGCGGACCGCCTCGATGATCGGCGGCATGAGCGGCGCCGCTCCGCCGGCCGCGCTGGCCAGCGCCTCCAGTCGCGCCGCGACCACCGCGCCATCCCGGCGGGCACGGACGTCCGCGAGGCGTCGCTGCTGGCGCTCCTGCAGCGCCGAATAGTCGGGCCGCGCGATCGCCGGGGCGTCCGAGCCGTCCGTGAACCGGTTCACGCCGACCACCACCTGGCGGCCCTCCTCCTGCGCCTGCTGCAGTTCCCAGGCGCTCCGGGCGATCGCCTCCTGGAACCAGCCCCGATTGATCGCCGCGACCGCCCCGCCCATCCGGTCCACCTCGCCGATGATGGCGCGTGCCTCGGCCTCGATCCGATCGGTGAGCGCCTCCACGTACCAGCTGCCCGCGAGCGGATCCACCGTGCGGTCGAGCCCGCTCTCATGCCCCAGGATCTGCTGGGTGCGCAGCGCCAGGGTGGCGGACGCGGCGGTGGGCAGCGCGAGCGCCTCGTCGTAGCCATTGGTGTGCAGGGATTGGGTGCCGCCGAGCGCGGCGGCCAGCGCCTGCACCGTCACCCGCACCACGTTGTTGAGCGGCTGCTGGGCCTGGAGCGTGACCCCGCCGGTCTGGGTGTGGAAGCGCAGGCGGCAGGTCTGGTCGTCGGCCTGGAAGCGCTCCCGCGCCAGCCGGGCCCAGAGCCGCCGGGCGGCGCGGAACTTGGCGACCTCCTCGAAGAGGTCGTTGTGGGCGGCGAAGAAGAACGAGAGCCGGGGGCCGAACCGGTTCACCTCGAGCCCGGCCGCCACCGCGCGCCCCACGTACTCGAGCGCGTTGGCCAGGGTAAAGCCCACCTCCTGCGCCGCGGTGGCACCGGCCTCGCGCATGTGGTAGCCGCTGATGGAGATGGGGTTGAAGTTCATCCGCTCCTCGGCCACGAAGCGGAACAGGTCCACCGTGAGCCGGAGCGAGGGCTCCGCCGGGTAGATGTAGGTCCCCCGGGCGATGTACTCCTTGAGCACGTCGTTCTGCACCGTGCCCTGGAGCTTGGGACGCGGCACGCCCTGCTCCTCGCCCACCACCACGTACATCGCGAGCAGGATCCCCGCGGTGGCGTTGATCGTCATCGAGGTGGAGACCTGGTCGAGCGGGATGCCGCGGAAGAGGTCGTGCAGGTCCTCGACGGTGTCGATGGCCACGCCGACGCGCCCGACCTCGCCGGCGGCCATCGGGTGATCGGAGTCGAAGCCCATCTGCGTGGGCAGGTCGAACGCGGTGGAGAGCCCGCTCTGCCCGGCGTCGAGCAGCAGCCGGAACCGGGCGTTGGTCTCCTCGGCGGTGCCGAAGCCGGCGTACTGGCGCATGGTCCACAGCCGCTCGGTGTACATCGCCGGATAGACGCCGCGGGTGAACGGGAAGCGGCCCGGCGCGCCGAGGTCGCGCGCCGGATCGCCGGTCCAGTCCCCGGGGCCGCTGGCCCGCCCGCTCATCCCTCCCCCATCCGCCGCAGCGTGTCGGCCACGTAGCCCACGTCCTCGCGGCTGCCGATCACCAGCGGAGTGCGCTGGTGCAGGTCCTGGGGCACGATGTCGAGGATGCGGTGCACCCCGTCGGTGGCCGAGCCGCCGGCCTGCTCGGCGATGAACGCCATGGGCGCCGCCTCATAGAGCAGCCGCAGCTTGCCCCGCGGGTTCTTGCTGTCGGCCGGATACATGAAGATGCCGCCCGCCAGCAGGTTGCGGTGGAAATCGGCCACCAGGGAGCCGATGTAGCGGCTGTTCTTGCCCGGGATCTCCTCGGGCCGGTCGCCGTGGAACCCCCGCACCGCCCACTGCGTCGCCTTGCTCCAGCGGGCGAAGTTGGACTCGTTGACGCTGTAGTACTTGCCCACGCGGGGCGTCACCATCTTCGGGTGGGAGAGCAGGAACTCGCCGATCGAGGGGTCGAGGGTGAAGCCCGCCACCCCCTGCCCCGTGGAATAGATCAGCATGGTGCTCGAGCCGTAGATCACGTATCCCGCCGCCACCTGCTTGCAGCCGGCCTGGAGCACGTCGGCCATGCTGCCGCGGCCCTCCATGCTCACCCGGCGGTAGATGCTGAAGATGGTGCCCACCGCGCCGTTCACGTCGATGTTGGATGAGCCGTCGAGCGGGTCGTAGAGCACCGAGTACTTGCCGGCGGGGTACTGGTCGGGCACCGGGATGATCTGCTCGTCCTCCTCGGACGCCATCACGCAGACGCGCCCGGTGTGGTTGAGCGCGTTGGTCATGGTCTCGTTGGCGAAGATGTCGAGCTTCTGCTGTTCCTCGCCCTGCACGTTGGTGTTGCCGGCGCTGCCGAGGATGTTGACCAGTCCCGCGCGCCGGATGCTGGCGGCGATGATCTTGGCGGCGAGGGCAATGTCGTAGAGGAGGTTGGAGAGCTCGCCGGTCGCCTCGGGGTACTTCTCCTCCTGGTCGAGGATGAAGCGTTCGATGGTGATCACGCGTGAATTGGGCAGCACGGAATGTCCTCGGGAAGCTCCCGGCGGTGAACCCGCGGCGCGCGGCGCGCGCTCACGGGGGTCCGCCGACCGGGAAGGTTGCCTGCGTTGGGCCCGCGACGATGGTGAGGCTGCGCCCGTCGGTGGTGACCCGGATGGTGCCCGACTGGTCCGTCCGCCACCCGCCAATCCCGTGCCGGGCCAGCCGCGCGAGGACCTCGGGATGGGGATGCCCGTAGCGGTTGCCGGCACCGCTGCTGATGATCGCGACGCGCGGGGCAAGCTCCGAGAGCCACGCATCGCCACTGGCCGAGCGGGAGCCGTGATGCCCCAGCTTGAGCACGTCCACCCGGCCCACCCGCCCCGCCAGCCGCGCCTCCGCCACCAGGCCGGCATCGCCGGGGAAGAGCGCCCGGAATCCGCCGTATTCCACCAGCAGGATCGCGGAATCCTCGTTCAGGTCCGCCTGCCACTCCTGCCAGGCCGGGTCCGGATGGAGCAGCGAGAAGCGCACGCTGTCGATCTCGAAGCGCATCCCATCCCGCGCGGCCTGCCATGGGACACCGGCCGCCTCCAGCTGGTCGAGCAGCCCCACGTACAGGGAGTCGGCCACCAGCTCCGCCGGTTCCAGCACCTGGCGCACCGGGAAGCGGTCGAGCACCGCGGGCAGGCCGCCGAGGTGATCCGCGTGGGCGTGGGAAACGACCGCGAGCGCCAGGCCACCCGCCCGGTGGCGCGCGAGGAACGGGGCCACCACCCGGCGGCCGGCATCGCTGCGTTCCGTCCGGGGTCCGGCATCGATCAGGATCCACTGTCCATGCGGGGTGCGAAGCAGGGCGGCGTCACCCTGTCCCACATCGAGAAAATGTAACGCCAGCCCGCCACCGGCGGCACGGACGACCCCGGCCTGCTCCACCCCCGCCAGGACCCAGACCGCGATGGCCGCCGCCAGCATGGCGCGGCGGAGCGCCACCAGGCGCCGCGCGCCGTCGGAGGTGCACCACCAGGCCACCGCCGCGAGTCCGAGCCAGGGCACGGCGGCGACCGGCCCGGCGGGCTGGATGACCACCAGCCCCTCGACCGCGCCTCCGTACCAGGCCACCGCATCGAGGGCGGCGAGCAGCATACCGGAGCCGGCGGCGAGCGGCGGGGCCAGCACCGGCACGAGCGCCGAGGCCGCCAGGCTGAGCAGCAGCCCGGGCACCACCACCGCGGCGAGCGGGATGGCGACGAAATTGAGCCCCAGCCCCGCGAGTGAGACCGTGCCGAACAGCGCCGCGCTGATCGGCGCGGTGGCGATGGTGGCGCCGGCCGAGCCGGCCAGCAGGCGCCAGCCCCAGCCGCGGCCCAGCCGCCGGTCGCTCCACCGCGTGGCGAGCAGCGCGCCGCCCAGCGCGGCCACCGAGAGCCAGGCACCGGCATCGAGCGCCGCCCAGGGATCCACCAGGAGCACCACCACCCCCGTCACCGCGAGGAGGGGGAGCGGCGAAAGGGCCCGTTGCCGCCACCGGGCCTGCGCGGCGATCGCGGCCAGCAGCACCGCGCGGGCGGCCGGTGCGGGCCAGCCGATGAACGCCACGTACCCACCAGCCACCGCCACCCCGATGGCCGCGGCCAGGTGCCGGCGCGGCGTGAGCAGCCGGACCCCGAGCAGCACCCACGCCAGGATCACGCCGACGTGGAAGCCGGAGATCGAGAGGATGTGCACCAGGCCGGCGCGGGCGTAGCGGTCCTTGAGCTCGGGCGCCATCCCGCCGCGGCGGTTGATCAGCAGCGCCTCGACCGTCCCCGCGCGGTCGCCGAAGAGCGCCCGGATCTGCTCGCCGAGCCAGTTGTGGAACCGGTCGCCCATGGCCTGGTCCACCGCCTCTGCGGTGAACGCCCGCACCAGGAGCATGCCGCCGGTCCGGCCGGCGCGGTCCGGCCGGGCCAGCCACCGCCCCTCGACCCGTCCCCGGGTGCCCGCACGTACCGGCTCCCCCGGCCACCGGGCATCGACGAGGCCGGTACACCCGGCCCCGGGGAGCGACACCGCGGCGAGGCGCTGGTCCTCGAAGACCGGTTCCTCCACCCGCACGCGCAGCGTGAGGGCACCCGGCTGCAGGTGCCGTGCGCAGGCGGTGGCCTCCGCCCCCCGCGCCAGCTGCGCGCTGAGCACGCCAGCCAGCGCGACGGCGGGCCACACCGCGGCCCCGGGGCGCCACCACAGACACCACGCACCGACCGTGATCAGGAGCCCCGCGACGCCTGCCGGGGCCCCGAAACGCAGGAGGCCGGTCGCGAGACCGGCCCCATAGCACGCCAGCAGGAGGTAGGCGGGCCTCATGTGGCCCCGCCGGCGGCACCCGCGACTAGGTGCGGGCGCTTCGGCGCTTGCAGCGCGGCGCGAGGTTGACCTTGCGGATGCCCTCCATCACGGCGACCTCGATCGACGCCCGGTTCTGGTCCTTGTCGAGGTTGACGTCGGTCACGATCGACCCCTCGAGCCCCACGACGTAGCGGGGCGGCAGCCGGTTGAGGGCGTAGACCAGCACGTCGAGCCGGCAGGTCTCGCAGCCGCAGAAGTCGGGGAAGTGGGCCGAGAGCTGGGCGTAGGCGTCGATGACGTGCTCCTCGACGGCGTTGCGGATCACGGGTGGGGTCATGCGAGCACCGCGAGCTGGGGACGGACCAGGTGACTGGTGAACGTGGAACCGGTGGTGCCGGTAAGCTGCACCGTGTGGTACTCGCCGATGGCGCTGGCCGGGAGGTCCACCAGCGCGAGCAGGTTGGTCCGGGAGCGGCCGAGGAGGAGGTCGCCGCGGCGCGCGGGCCGCTCCACCAGCAACTCCACGGTCTGGCCCACCCGCCCGGCGTTGCGCGCCCGGGCCTGGGCCCGCACCGCCGCGATGAGCCGCTCCAGCCGCTCGGCCCCGGTCTCGTCGGCGACATGGTCGCCCAGGCGAACCGCGGGCGTGCCCTCGCGGACCGAGTAGCGGAAGGTGTAGGCGTCGTCGAATCCCGCCTCGGCCACCAGGGAGAGCGTCTCCTGGAATTGCGCCTCGGACTCCCCCGGGAACCCGACGATGAGGTCGGTGCTGAAGGTGATGGCCGGCATCGCCGCCCGCAACCGGGCCACCACGTCGAGGTACTGCTCCCGGGTGTAGCGCCGCAGCATCCGCCGCAGGACGGCGTTGGAGCCGCTCTGCGCCGGCAGGTGCACATGCTCACAGACCGCGGGCACCGTCGCCATGGCGTCGATGACGCGAGCGGTAAAGTCCGTGGGGTGCGGGGAGGTGAACCGGACCCGGCGGATCCCATCGACCGCCCCGACGGCGCGGAGCAGGTCGGCGAAGTCGGCGATGCCGTCGTGGTAGCTGTTGACCGTCTGCCCAAGGAGCGTGACCTCGGAGGTGCCCTGGTCGGCGAGCGCGCGGACCTCGCGCACCACGTCCTCGAGCTTACGGCTGCGCTCCGGTCCCCGCGTATACGGAACGATGCAGAAGGTGCACTTGTAATCGCAGCCCCGCTGGACCGTCACGAACGCGGTGGCGCCGGGCTCCCGCACCGGCGGGACGTCCTCGTAGTGCTCCCAGGAACGGAACGCCGTGTCGGCGCGCCGGTCGCCCGCCTCGGCCTGGACCACCAGCGACGCGAGGTTCCGGTAGGCGTCGGGCCCGGCCACGATGTCCACCCGCGGCACCTGCTCCAGCAGCCGGGGCCCGAGGCGCTGGGCCATGCACCCGACCACCCCGAGCACCCCGCCGCGCCGGGTGTGCTGCTGCAGCTCACCCAGCCGCCCGATCACCCGCTGCTCGGCGTTGTCGCGGACGGCGCAGGTGTTCACCAGGAGCACGTCGGCGCCCTCGGGGCTGTCCACCTGGACATACCCCTCGCGCGCGAGGACCCCGAGCATCAGCTCGGTGTCCGCGACGTTCATCTGGCAGCCGTAGGTCTCGATGTAGAGGCGCTTCATGACGCACGAATAATACGGCGCCCACCCGCGTGGGCGATAGGCGGGCCAGCCCGGGCCGGGCGGCCGGGGCTCAGCGCCCGCCGCCCCCGTAGGGCCGGATGGAGAGGCCGAGGATGATGCTGAAGGCCCGCTCCTTGTAGGCCCCGCCCTCGCTGCGCCAGGCCTGCTCGATCGCCAGGTCCACCCCGGCGCGGTCCTGCGCGAACCGGGTGCCGGTGCCGGCGGAGAGACTCCACTCGCGGGGGCGGTTCCCCGCCTGGACCGGGAAGGGCAGCTGCGCAAAGCGCACCCCGGCCCGGATCGGCAGGGTGGACGGGCGTCGCGTGTTGCGGACGTACTCGCCCCCGAGGCTGAGTTCGAGGGTGTTCTCCGCGCCCACCCCGCCCCGGGCCTGCAGGTCGCTGTTGGCGGCGGACCAGGTGCGATACTGGCCGCTGGTGGCGACGGTCAGCCGCGGGGAAGCGCGGACCAGCGCGCCCGCCGAGACCGATATCGGGAGGTCGATGGAATAGGCCCGGGCGCTGTCCAGGTCCACGGACGCCTTGCCATCGCTGCGCAGGGTCAGGGCCAGCTGCACCTTGGACGAGAGCTGGTGGGTGAGCCCGGCCGAGAAGCCCACGCCCTGGTACGAGAGCTCCGCCGTCTGGCGGAACGCGATGAACGTCGAGTCCTCGAACGCGCGGCGCGACTCCAGCCGGTTGGAGCCGGTGATCCAGTGGATGCCCGCGCCGATCGAGGTGCGGCTGCCCACCTGCAGCCCGGCCGCGAACCGGATCTCGCTGAGTCCGCCCAGCGACTTGAGCGTGTCGAACACCGCCACCGGCGCCCCGCGCAGCACCACCGTGTCCGTGGTGGCGAGCCGGAAGTCGCGGTCGGCGTAGCTGCCGATGGAGATCCCGAGCCCGAGCCGCGTGCGCGGCACCGGCCCACCCACGTAGACCAGCGGGAAGCGGGTCTCGCGCAGCGAGGCATCCCCGGCCGGCGACTGCCAGCTGCGCCAGTTCGGCGCCATCACGAACCCGGCCGCCACCGAGCGGAGGTTGGGCAGCGCGGCGGGGTTCACGTCGCTCTCGCCGTCGAAGAGCCCGAAGCTCCCACTGGTGGCGCGGGTGCGCGGGGTGAGGGGCCGGCCCGGCAGCCCGAGGCCGCGCACGCCGAACATCGAGGACTGCCCCGCCGCGGGCAGCGGGTCGCCGGCGAGCAGCGCGGCGAGGGTGGCCAGCAGGGCCAGCGGACGCAGGAGTCGCGGCATCAGGGGGCCTCGAACGGGAACTTGCGCGCGTAGGTCACCCGGAGCCGCGGGACCAGGCCGGGGCTCCGGCTCGACCCGAAGGTGGCGCGGGTGAAGCTGGACGCCTCGGGGATCAGCTGCAGGATGAAGCCCGGCGGCAGCGGCTGGGTGCCCTGCCACAGGCTGACGGCCCGGCGCACCTCCACCCGGACCGTGTCCGCCGACCCGGCCACCAGCGGCACCGAGGTGATGAACAGCGCGTCGGTGGAGGCCGGGCTCTTGTTGCCGAGGTCCGTGAGGATGGGCCGCACCTGCAGGAAGGCGGTGTCCAGGGCCAGCCCGGCGATCGGCGCGGCGGGGAGCAGCTCCAGCGTCACCCGCACCAGCTGGGCCGAGTCGCGCAGGAAGTCCGGCCACGGGAAGCGCAGCAGCGATCGGGCGCTGGGTCCCCCGCCGGCGGTCAGCAGGTCGGGATCGAGGACCGGCGCCACCTGCGGCACCCAGCGGGAAAACTGCACCCCGCGGGTCAGGGTGCGCGCGAAGGTGGTGTCCGGCGTGGTCACCTGTACGTAGGTGACGAAGCTCGGCGCGGAGCTGCCGGCCGCGCCGCTCCCCAGCCGCACGCCGGTGCCGCTCGCGGCACGGATCTGCAGGCCGAGCGCGAGCACGCCGCTGTCCCCCGGGGTCATGGTGACCCGCGCGAGGTTGGCGCCGGTGAGGAAACGCGTGAACCGGCCCGTCGCGACCGAGTCCGGCACCTCGACACTGTCGACGAGATTGGCCGGGGTGAAGGCGGTGTCGATGTCGGTGAAGGTCACGGTCGAGTCGACCGTGGCCGGCATCCGGTACAGGTAGATGGTGAGACCCTTGACCGCGCTGTCCCGGGCCAGCACCGACAGCGCCAGCGACACCGAGTCGATGGTATACGGGTAGAGCGAATCGCCGACGCTGAAGGAGTCGGGCCGCTGGACGAACCGCACCACCGCGCGATCCTCGCTCAGCGGGTACTGCCACGATACCCGGAGCGAGCCGCCCAGCCCGGGCTGCAGGTAGCCCTCGAAGGCGCTGTCGCTGCCGAGCACCGGGGTGATGACGGTGTCCCGGACGTCGAAGTTGCCCGGGCAGAGGTCGGGGCATTCGGCAGGGGCCGCGAGCTTCTCCTGGCACGCCGCGAGGCCGGCCACCGCGAGCAGCGCCAGGGAGAAGGGACGGATCATCGAGTCGGGTCGTCGCATGCGTTCCTGTCAGGCCCCGCGGTTGAAATCGAAGGCGTCCGGGATGAGCTCCCGGAGCGTCCACTGCCGGCTCCCGCCGGGCCCCACGCCCAGCACCAGCAGCTCCGGCCCGAACTCCGCCAGCACCTGCCGGCAGGCCCCGCAGGGACTGATGGGCGGATGCCGGTCCGCCACCACCGCCACCCGGCGGAACTGCCGCACGCCGGCGGCCACCGCCGCGAACACCGCCGCCCGCTCGGCGCAGACGGTCAGCCCGTAGGACGCGTTCTCCACGTTGCAGCCCGTGAAGATGCGCCCGTCCATGGCCTCGAGCGCCGCCCCCACCGCGAACCCCGAGTACGGGCAGTAGGCCCGCTCCCGGGCCGCCGTGGCCGCGGCCAGGAGGGCGTCAGCCATGCCAGATCTCCCGGAGGAAGGACTGCCCGGTCGTGAGCGGGGGGACACCGAAGAACTCGGCGAGCGTCTGGCCGACGTCCGCGTACGTGTCCCGGATGCCCAGCGCCCGCGGAACGACGCGGGGTCCGACGGCCAGGACCGGCACCACCTCACGGGAATGGTCCGTGGACGGGGTGGTCGGGTCGTTGCCGTGATCGGCGGTAATAATAACCAGGTCCTCGTCGCGCATCGGGGCCAGCATCATCGGCAGCGCACGGTCCAGGGCCAGCAGCCCGGCGTGGAAGCCGGGCACGTCGTTGCGGTGCCCCCAGCTCTGGTCGAACTCGATCACGTTGGCGAACAGGAACCCCCGCGGCATGGTGCGCAGCGCGCTCTCGATGGCGCGATAGCTGGCCGGGTTTCCCGCCGGGTGCAGGCTGGTGATCCCGCGGCCCGCGAAGAGATCGTCGACCTTCCCCACCCCCACCCGCGGGATGTGCGCCGCCACCAGCCGGTCGAGCAGCGTCTCCCCCGGCGGTGGAACGCTGAAATCCTTGCGCCGGTCGGTGCGCTGCCAGCGCCCCACGGACCCCACGAAGGGGCGCGCGATCACCCGGGACACCCGGTCCGGACCCTCGAGCAGGCGCTGCGCGACCTGGCAGGCCCGGTACAGTTCGGCGAGGGGCACCACCTCCTCGTGCGCCGCGAGCTGGCAGACGCTGTCGGCCGAGGTGTAGAGGATCCACGCCCCGGTGCGGCAGTGCTCCTCCCCCAGCTCGTCGAGGATCACGGTCCCCGAGGCGGTCCGGTTGCCCAGCACCCCGCGCCCCGTCTCCCGCGCCAGCGCCTCGACGAACGCCGCCGGGAACCCCTGCGGGTAGGTCCGGAACGGCTCCGCCAGGCAGAGCCCGAGCAGCTCCCAGTGGCCGGTGGTGCTGTCCTTGCCCGCCCCGGCGGGGCGCGCCACGCCGCAGGCCGCGCCCGGCGCGTCCACCGCCACCACCCCGGCGAGCGGGGCACAGCAGCCGAGCCCCAGCCGCTCCAGGTTCGGTAGTCGGAGGCCCCCCACCGCCCGCGCCACGTTCCCGAGCGTGTGGCTGCCGGCATCGCCGTAGCGCGCACTGTCGGGCGCCGGCCCGATCCCCACCCCGTCGAGCACGATCAGCGCGGCCCGACGCCGATTCACGGACGCGGCTCGGTCGTGGCAAAGCGGAACCGCACCGCCGTGAGCGCCTCGGTGAGCAGCCGGGCCTCGTCGGGGTCCAGCCGCCCGCGGGTCTTCTCCTCGAGCATCCCGAGCGTATCGATGAGGGTGCGGGCCACCTGCCGGGCATCCGGTGCGCCCGGCGTGCCCTCGGGCAGCCGGCCCTGGATGGCCTGTTCGGCCTGGTGGGCCAGGCCCACCACCAGCGACGCGAAGTGCTCGTTCATGCCGCTCCCTCGTAGCGCCGGGGGATTCGCGGCCCCAGCGCGGTCAGCAGTTCATAGGCGATGGTGCCGGCCAGCGCGGCCTGCTCGTCGACGGAGACGAGGCCGCCGAACACCGTCGCCACAGCACCCAGGGCCACCGGGCCCTCCACCGCCACCATCGTGAAGTCCATCGTCACCCGTCCCACCACCCGGACCCGGCGGCCTCCGAGTTCCACCACGCCGCACCCGCCCAGGCTGCGATGGAGGCCATCCGCGTAGCCCACGCCGAGGGTCGCGATGCGCGTGGCGGCCGGCGCGACCCAGCTGGCACCATAACTCACGCTGTCACCGGCGGCCACCGTCCGCAGGGCCACCACCCGCGCCTCCAGGCGCACCGCCGTGGCCGGCTCGTGACCGGCCGCCGCGCCCCCGTACAGGAAGATCCCCGGCCGGACCAGGTCGGCGGCGTAGTCCGGGCCCCGCAGCGCGGCGGCGCTGTTGGCGGCGTGCACCAGCGCGGGCCGGTCCGGCAGGAGCGCGAGCACGTCGCGGAACCGTTCCCACTGCCGCACCATGCTCGCCGGCGCCTCGTCGGCCGAGTGGAAGTGCGTAAAGATCCCCTCGCAGGCCGCGCCCGCGGCCGCCACGGCTGATCGCCAGGCCGGTGCCTCGTCCCAGCGGAAGCCGGCGCGCGCCATGCCCGTGTCGACCTCCACGTGGAACGGGTGCCGGCCCGCCGCCTGCCAGGCGGCGAGCCCCTCCAGGTCGCCGATGACCGGGCGCAGGTCGGCGCGCAGGCACGGCTCCACCGTGGCGGGCCCCAGGGGGCTGAAGACGACGATCGGGCGCGCGATGCCCGCCCGCCGCAGCTCCGCCCCCTCCTCCGGCGTGGCCACCCCATAGCCCCAGGGCTCCACGGCCTCGAGGGCGCGCGCCACCGGCACGGCGCCGAGGCCGTACGCGTTCGCTTTCACCATGGGAAGGAGTCGTGCCCCGGCGATGCGGGACACGGTACGCGCGTTGGAGACGACGGCGGCGAGGTCAACCTCGGCCCACGCGCGGGGGAGATGATCCGCGATTGACGGCATGCGCAAGCGGCGCGTATGATACCGGCCACGGAGGATAAATGCAAGACAGATCAGCGCTTGGACGCGCCCTCGAGATGGTGCGCGACCTGCGCCAGCGCTGCCCCTGGGACCGGGTTCAGACCCGGGAGACGATCCGCCCCTACCTGGTCGAGGAGGTCTTCGAACTCGACCATGCCATCGCCACGGGGGACCCGACCGCCATCCGCGAGGAGGTGGCCGACCTGCTGCTCCACCTGGCCTGGCAGCTGGTCCTGGGCGAGGAGCGGGGCGAGTTCACGGCCGGGGACGTGGCCGCCGACCTCGAGCGCAAGATGCGCCGGCGCCACCCGCACCTCTTCGACCTCGGGCCGCGGGAGCGCTGGGAGTCCCTCAAGCGCCGCGAGGGCAAGCTCCGCGGGGTACTCGAGGGGCTACCCCCCGCCCTGCCCAGCCTCCATCTGGCCTACCGGCTGCAGGAGCGCGCCGCGAGCGTCGGCTTCGACTGGCCCGACACCGACGGGCCCGCCGCGAAGGTGCGCGAGGAGCTGGCGGAAACGCTGCAGGCCCTGCACGAGGCGGCCGCCGTCCCCCCGCCGCCGCCCGCGCCGGCGGAGACCGGCGAACCGGTGTACCCACCAGCCACCGCGGCCGTCACCGAGGAGCTCGGCGACCTGCTCTTCGCGGTGGTGAACCTGGCGCGGAAGGCGCGGGTGCAGCCCGCCACCGCGCTCGACGCCGCCAACCGGAAGTTCCGCGCGCGCTTCGAAGGAGTGGAGCGGCTGGCACAGGCCCGCGGGATCGACGTGACCACCGCGGGGCTGGCGGTGCTGGATGGGCTGTGGGACGAGGTGAAGGCGGGGCGCTGAGGCGTTGGCGGCGAGGCAATCGTACGGCAGCGCCGCCGAGCCGCCGAGCCGGCTACGGATACAACCGGTGTATCTGCCGGGGGAAGGCAATCGTCTCCCTGATGTGCGGCAGCCCGCAGATCCAGGCCACCGTACGTTCCACCCCGAGACCGAACCCCGAGTGCACGAAGGTCCCGTACTTCCGCAGGTCGAGGTACCAGCGGTACGCCTCGGGATCGAGCCCCTGCTCGAGGATGCGGGCCAGCAGCCGGTCGTAGCTGTCCTCCCGCTGCGACCCGCCGATGATCTCGCCGTAGCCCTCGGGGGCGAGGCAGTCGTTGTTGAGCACGGTCCGCGGGTCGTCCGGGTTCTCCTTCATGTAGAACGCCTTGACGCCCTTCGGGTAGTTGTACACGAACACCGGCCGGTCATACTGCTGGGCCAGCAGGGTCTCGTCGTCGCCGCCGAGGTCGCGGCCCCATTCCATGTCGGAACCGAGGGCGTTGAGCCTGGCCACCGCGTCGGTGTAGGAGATGCGCGCGAAGGGCGCCTGGACGCGCTGGAGGGGCGCGGTGTCCCGCTCCAGCTCCTTGAGCTCCTCGGCGCGCCGCTCGATGGTGCGGCCCACGACGTAGCTCACGAACGCTTCCTGCAGCCGCATGTTGTCGTTGGAGTCGTGGAAGGCCACCTCCGGCTCCACCATCCAGAACTCGGTGAGGTGCCGCCGGGTCTTGGACTTCTCGGCGCGGAAGGTCGGGCCGAAGCAGTAGACCTTGCCGAGGGCGGCGGCGGCGGCCTCCACGTACAGCTGGCCGGTCTGGGCCAGGTAGGCCTTGCCGAGGTCGAAGTACTCGGTGCTGAACAGCTCCCCCGCCTGCTCGCCGATGGAGCCGGTCAGGATCGGGGTGTCGACCAGGATGAAGTCGCGTTCGTAGAAGAAGTCGCGGATGGCCTGCACCACTTCGTTGCGCACCCTTGCGATCGCCACCTGGCGCCGGCTGCGAAGCCAGAGATGCCGGTGCTCGAACAGGAACTGGGTACTGTGCTCCTTCGGCTGGATCGGAAAATCCTCGCTGGCCCCGATGACGACCAGCTCGGCGCCATGCATCTCGTAGCCGCCCGGCGCCCGCGCCTCGGCGCGCACGGTGCCGGTGATGGCCACGGAGGTCTCCTGCGTGAGGCCGCCGAGGCGCTCCCAGGTCTCCGCGGCCACGTCCTTCCGGGAAAAGACGGCCTGCAGGGCGCCGGTGCCGTCGCGCAGCACGACGAAGGCGATCTTGCCGCTGGAGCGGGTGGTGCTCACCCAGCCCTGCACGGTGACGGAAGCGCCGTCGTGGCGCGCGAGTTCGTTGATGCGGACGCGGGTCATGAGCTGTCGGGGCGAAGGGCACGGCGCCGGTGGCGCGGGGCGTGGAGTCTAGCCGCCGGTCTCCTCATGGTCAACGCGGGCTGCACCGGGTACCGCCCCGTTCCCGAGTTCGACCCCGGGGATCTGCCCCGCCCCGCCGCCCTGGTCGGGACCCCCCTCACCCGGCTCTGGCGCGTCCGCCCCCTGCGCGGCCCGACCGCCCCGGTGGGCCGGGACGGCCAGAACCTGTACCTGGGCGGCGCCGACCGGCGCGTGGTCGCCGTGGACCTCGCATCCGGGAAGACCCGCTGGGCCCACCGCGTGGCAGGGCCGATGTTGGGGGGCGTCCAGGTCGCGGGCGACGTGGTGTACGCCGCCACCAGCCGCCCCGAGGGGAAGGTGCACGCCTTCCAGGCGGTGAGCGGCAGCGAGCTCTGGTCCACCGGGACGGGCTACGTCGAGGCCCCCCTGGCCATCCTCCCCGACCGGATCATCGTGCTGACCCGGCGCATGCAGGTGCTCGCGCTCAACCGCTCCACCGGCAAGGTGCTGTGGCGGCGCCGGCTCGCGGCCCAGCGGATCGCGCCGCAGCTGCTGGCGAACGGGCTGGTGCTGGTGACCGGCTACGACAGCCTCTACCTGGTGCGCCCGGCCGACGGGACCATCCAGCGCCGCCGCCGCGCCCCCGGCGCCGTGACCGCCCCATGGGTGCCGCTCGGCTCCCGCCTGCTCGGCGCCACCGGCGATTCGCTCCTCGTGGCGCTCGATCCCGATTCACTCACGGTGGACTGGTCGGTGCGCCTCGACGCGCCGGTGCTCTCCAGCCCCGTGGTGCGCCGCGACACCATCTACGCCGTGACCCTGGCGGGCTCGATCTACCGGGTGCCGCCCGGCGACGTCCGCGCCGCCGAGCGCCTGCGGGCCGAGCCCTGGGCGGTGACCGGCGCGCCGCAGCTCTTCGGGGAGTGGCTGCTCGTCGGGGGCTCGGACGGCTCGCTGCGCGCCTTCGCCCTGGCCGGCGCGGAGCCGGCCTGGCAGACGCCCCTTGGCCGCCCCCTGGAGCTCGCGCCGGTGGCGCTGGGCGAGGGCGACTTCGTGGCGGTCGGCGGCCAGGGTGACCTGCACCGTATCCGCCTGGGGGAACCATGATCCGCCGCGCGCTGGTCACCCTGGGACTCGGCGCGGCGCTCGCGCTGCCGCTCCTGGCGCAGCAGCCGGCCGACAGCCTCTTCCGGCCGCGCGCCGCGCCGGCGCTGGTCAAGTACGGGAAGTGGGCGGTCCTCGCCGCCGCGGTGGGGATGGGACTCAAGGCGTCGAGCGCGCATCACGACGCCGACCGCTCCTTCCAGCGCCTCGAGGACTATTGCGTCGACGACCGGTCCCGCTGCGATCGGGGCCCCGGCGGACGGTACCTCGACCCGGTCTCGGAGGGGTACTACCAGGCCGCCCTGAGCGGGGACCGGCGGGCCCGGGGCTGGCTGCTGGGGGGCGAGGCGGCGCTGCTCGGCGCGGCGGGGCTGTTCGTCTGGGAATTGACGCGGCCCAAGGCGCCACCCAAGGACATTCCCTTCGAGCCCAGCTTCCGGGTGATCGGGCCCCGGACCGAGATGGGCCTCATCCTGCACTTCTGATCAGCCGGTGCGGAACAGCTCCACCGCGCGCGGATAGCGCTGCAGCGCGCGCTCCCTGAGCCCCTGGTGCGCGGACTGGGCCAGCATCGGGTCGGCGGCCAGCACCGCGCGGGCCGCGTCCCGCGCCGCCTGCAGCAGGTCGCCATCGTCCGGCAGCCGCGCCAGCCGGAGCTCGAAGTCGCCCGCCTGCCGCTCGCCGATCAGGTCGCCCATCTTCCGCTCCTCGAGGTCCAGCTCCGCGATCTTGAAGCCGTCGGTGGTCCGCGCGAACGCCTCGAGCCGCGGCGGCACCGACTCCCCGGCCATCAGGATGCAGTAGCTCTCGTTCCCGCCGCGGCCGATGCGGCCGCGCAACTGGTGCAGCTGCGCCAGGCCAAAGCGCTCGGGATGCTCGATGAGCATGACCGTGGCGTTGGGCACGTCGATCCCCACCTCGATCACGGTGGTGGCCACCAGCACGTCGACCTCCCCCGCCCGGAACTCCCGCATGCGCGCATCCCGCTCCGGCGCCTTCAGGCGGCCATGGACCAGCCCCACGGCGAGGTCGGGCCACAGGGCCTGGAGCTTCTCCGCCATCGTGGTGGCGGCGCGGAGGTCCACCTTCTCCGACTCCTCGATCACCGGCAGCACCACGTACGCCTGGCGGCCGGCGCGGCACTCCGCGTGGACAAAGGCAAGCGCCTTCTCGCGCTGGTCCCCGGTGCGCACGCCGGTCCGGATGGCCCCGCGCCCCGGCGGCCGCGCGCGCAGGGTGGAGACGTCGAGGTCCCCGAAGCGGGTGAGCGCCAGGGAGCGGGGGATCGGCGTGGCCGTCAGGAGCAGCACGTCGGGGGCATCGCCCTTGCCGATGAGGCTGGCCCGCTGCTCCACCCCGAAGCGATGCTGCTCGTCGATCACCACCAGGCCGAGCCGGCGGAAGGCCACCTGGTCCTCGATCAGCGCGTGGGTGCCCACCACCAGCCGCACCTCGCCGCTGGCGAGCTTCTTCCGGCGGGCGGCCTTCTCCGCCACCGACTGGCGCCCCACCAGCAGCTCGGGCCTTAGGTCGATGGGCTCGAGCAGCGTCGTCAGCGTGGCGAAGTGCTGCTCGGCCAGCAGCTCGGTGGGCGCCATCAGGACGGCCTGGTGGTCATTCTCGAGCGCGAGGAGCATGGCGAACAGCGCCACGACCGTCTTGCCGGTGCCCACGTCGCCCATCAGGAGCCGGTGCATCCGTTCCGGCGCGGTCATGTCGGCGGTGATCTCGCGCAGGGCCCGCTTCTGGTCGGCGGTGAGCGGCCAGGGCAGCGCCGCGGCCAGCGCGCGGGTGTAGGTGTGCTGCAGCGTGAAGGGCACCCCGCGGCGGCTCCGCTTGGCCAGCAGCCGCGCCCGGGCGAGCATGAGCTGCAGGTCCAGCAGCTCGTCGAAGGCGAGCCGGCGCCGGCCGGCCTCCGCCTCCTCGACCGTGGCCGGCCGGTGCACCGAGCGCAGCGCCTCCGGCAGCGGCGGGAGCCCGGCGTCGGCGGGGACCGACTCGGGCAGCGGATCCCGGCTGAACGCGATCATCCCGTCCAGGTGCCGGTCGATGAGCCCGCGGATCACCTTGTGGCTGAGCCCCTCCGTGGCGCGGTAGACCGGCAGCACCCGGCCCGCCGGCGGGCCGTCCTCCTCGCCGTCCGGCTCCGCCAGGATGACGTACTCGCGCGGATTGAGCTGCCGGCCGTGATAGAAGCGCACCACCCCCGCCACCAGCAGCGTCTGCCCGACCTGGATGGTGCGGTCCAGGAACCCCTGCCCCGGCCAGGCGCACTCCAGCATCCCGCTCTCATCCCGCAGCACCGCGGTGAAGATCCGGAGCCCGCTCCGGGTGGGCATCAGCCGCTTGGCGATGACGGTCCCCACGCACGCCACGTCCTCGCCGACCTTGGCGCGCGCGAACGGGGTGACGCTGGAGGCATCGAGGTAGCGGAAGGGGATGTGCCACAGGAGGTCCTGCGCGGTGCGCACGCCGAGCCGCGCGAACGCCTCGGCCCGGCGCTCGCCGATGCCCTTGAGAAACTTGACGGAGGTGTCGGGGCGGAGGATGGGCATGAGTGAAGGACCGAGTCCCGGGGGCCGAGGCTGCGGGGTCCTGCCCGCGCCCGGCCCTACGCGCCCGGCCCGTCCTCCAGCAAGCGGGCGGCGTAGGCCGCCGCGTCGAAGGGGCGGAGGTCGTCCACGGTCTCGCCCAGGCCCAGGAAGCGGATGGGGATGCCGAGTTCCTTGCGCAGCGCGACGATGGCGCCGCCGCGGGCGCTGCCGTCGAGCTTGGTCACGATGATGCCGGTGGGCTGCACCGCCTGGGCGAAGAGCTTCCCCTGCTGGATGGCGTTCTGGCCCACGGTGCCGTCGAGCACCAGCAGCGTCTCGTGCGGCGCGCCCGTCCGCTTGCGGGCGATGACCCGGGTGACCTTGCGCAGCTCCTCCATCAGGCCTTCCTGCGTGTGCAGGCGGCCGGCCGTGTCCACCAGCACGGTATCGGCGCCACGCTTCTCCGCGGCCTCGATGGCGTCGAAGGCCACCGCGGCGGGGTCCCCGCCGGGGGCGCCGGCCACGCAGGGGAGCTGCAGTCGCTCGGCCCAGGTCTGGAGCTGCTGGATGGCCCCGGCCCGGTAGGTGTCGGCGGCGGCCAGGAGGACGGTGCGCCGCTCGGCCGTCAGGCGCCGCGCCACCTTGGCCACGCTGGTGGTCTTCCCCACCCCGTTCACCCCGACGAAGACGAGGACCGTGACGCCGTCGGTGGCGCGGGCCAGCGCCCCCGGATCGCTGCCGGGCACCAGGAGGATCTCGGTGATCCGGCGGGCCACGGCCTGCTTGAGGTCATCTTCGGTCTTGAGCCGGCCGCGGCGGACTTCATCCTCCACCGTCTGCACCAGGTCCACCGTGGCCTGCACCCCGAAATCGGCCTCGATGAGGGTGCGCTCCAGGGCCTCGAGGTCCGCGGCGTTCATGCCGCGGACCAGCGCCCCGACGTCCGTCAGGGCGATGCGCTTGACGCGCTGCCACAGCGAGAGCCGCTGGCCCTCTCCGATGCGTCCACTGGTCATGGGCGGGGAATCTACATGGATCAGCGGCGGGGGCCGAGACGCTCCCGGAGGCCTAGCGCAGGCCGAGGCGGCGGCGGAACAGCCACTCGGCACCGAGCCCGGCGAGGAGCAGCCCGAACAGCCAGACCCAGCGGCGGGCGCTGGTCTCGGCCCCCAGCGACAGCGCCGGCAGGGGGCGATCCGCCAGCCGCGCCGGTCGGGGAAACCACTCCTCGGACCAGGTATCCACCACCAGCGTCCCACGTCCGCCGCCCTCGAGCTCCCAGGCGTAGGTGCCCGGTGGAAGGCGCAGCTCCCCGCGCCCGCCACCGTCGAACACCAGCGTGTCACGACGGGTGATGGCACCCGACACGAGCGTGATCCCGGTCGGCTCGGGCGGGCTGCCGCCCGACCACTGGAAGACCGCCGGCCGCCCGTTGCTCACCACCGGCCGGGCCAGGCGGGCCCGCCCGGCGGCGCTGTCCGCGGCGCCCAGCAGCCAGGAGAGCGTTCCGGCGACGAGCCCGCGATAGGCCTGTTCGCTGGAGCCGCCGCGGAAGGCCCAGCGCCAGAAGCCATCGGCAGCCGTGAGCACCTCGCGACGGGTACCGCGCACCTGCCCCGTGAGGATCGGCCGGTCGGCGCCGCGACGGGACAGCTGGGCCGTCAGCCCCACCCAGTCCTCCGGCGCGGGCTCGATCGGCGTGACGCTGACCAGGGGCGGGAACGAATCCACCGGCAGCCCCACGAATGCCGTTCCCACCGGCGAGGCCGGCGCCGCTACGGCGTACCACTCGCCCGGCACGACGGTCTCCCCGCCCTCGCCGCTGGGCCACAGCCACCGGCCGCGCGGCGCCGCGCCGCGCGCCTCCTCGGGGATGCGGCCCTTGAGCACCAGCACGTCGGCGCGGCGAGCCGCCTGGCGGACCTCCTCCGCGGGGACCGGCTGCAGCGTGCTCATCGAGCGCCACGGGCCGTGGTCGAGCCGGGCATAGGCGCGGAGGGGGAGTTCGGCAACGTCGCGCAGCGCCCGGAACAGGAAGCGGCTGTCCCAGTCGGGCGGGCTCGCGAGCAGCACCACGCCGGGCGTCGGGCTGACTCGCAGCACCCAGCGCCGCGCATCGTCGCGGGGCTCCCCGTCGCCGTCGTGGGCCAGCGCCACCTCGAGCACGACATCGCCGGCCAGCCCGGCGGTGGGCACCGGCAGGGTCACGGTGCGGCTGGCATCGGCACCAGGGCGCAGGCCCCGGCGGGCCAGCACCCGTGCCCCGAGGCGCACCGCCACCGTCGTGGAATCGGGGACACGCCCCGCGCTGCGGACCTCGACATCGAGACGGATGGTATCGCCCGCGGTGGCGCGGAGCGGCCCGGTCACCCGGCCGATCGCGAGGTCGGCGGGCGCCTCGCGCCCGAACGCGCGCACGCCGGCCCGTGCCAGCAGCTCCGGCGGAAGATCTCCGGCATCGGTGAGTTCACCGTCGGTCACCACCAGCACGGGGCGGTCGGAGGCGGCGGCGGCACGCAGGGCGGGTTCGAGGTCGGATCGCCCGAACGTCGGCAGGGATTCGGGGGCCGTGGCAGCGTCGCCGAAGAGGCGCACCTCACCCCAGGCACGCGCACTGTCGCGCGCCTCGGCCCAGCGGCCGCCGGCCGCGGTCATGCTGAGGCTGCCATCGAGGAGTACCAGTGGCCTGGCACCACTGGCGGAAGGCGCCGCGCAGGTCAGGTCGAGCAGGAGCACGCCGAGCGCAGCCCAGGCCACGGCCCGCGCGGCCGCCGCCGGCCAGGCGCGCCGGCCCAGGCGTTCCAGGCGCCCATAGGTGAACCAGGCCAGGCCGGCGCCCAGCAGGATCGCGAGGGCCAGGCGCATGTGGCTAGGCCAGCGCGGCCAGCGCCGCGGCCACCGTGAACCGGCCCTCGTAGATCGCGCGGCCGGCGATGGCGCCCGCGAGGCCGGCCTCGCGCGCCGCGCAGAGGTCGGCCACCGACGCCACCCCGCCGCTCGCGATGACGCCGGCGCCCAGCGCCTGGAGCGCGCGCGCGCCGTCGAGATCGGGGCCGCTCAGCATGCCATCGCGGCTCACGTCAGTGTAGATGATGGTGTGGATCCCTTCGGCCACCACGCGGCGGCAGACAATGGTGGCCAGCAGCGGCGTGGTCTCGACCCAGCCCCGGATCGCCACGTGCCCCCCCTTGGTATCGAGCCCCACGGCCACCCGCTCCGCGCCGACGGCGGCCACCGCCTGAGGCACCAGCGCGGGGTCGGTGACCGCGGCCGTGCCCAGCACCCCGCGGGTCACGCCGAGGTCGAGGACCGTCCGGAGCGCCTCGAGGGACCGCAGCCCGCCGCCGACCTGGATCCGGACCTGCCGGCCGAGCGCGGCGGCGAGCCGGGCGAGCACCGGCAGGTTGTCTCCGGTGCCGAAGGCGCGGTCGAGGTCCACGACGTGGAGCCAGCGCGCCCCGTCGGCGACGAACTGTTCGGCTTGTGCTACGGGATCAGTGCCGTAGGAAGTTTCGCGGGCCGCCTCGCCCTGGCTCAGGCGGACGACCCGGCCCCCTCGCACATCGATGGCGGGATAGAGTTCCACGTCGCATCGCGCCCGGGCGGGCGCTCAGAAGTCGGCGCCGGCCGACGGGAGCGTGGCACCCCAGTCGGGCAGGCGCCCGGCGTAGACCGGCGCGCCGCCGTCGAGGATCCGGGCCAGCCGGCCCCGCTCGGCGTCGAAGCTCCCCCGCTCGGCCACGGGCACCGGATCGCCGTTGCCGAGGTCCGCCCCGGCCGGCGAGCGGGAGGCGCCGTTGACGCGGAACTCGTAGTGCAGGTGCGGGCCGGTGGCGAGTCCGGTGGAGCCCACGTAGCCGATGACCTCGCCCTGGGTCACCCGCTGCCCCACTGCGAGACCCTTGGCAAAGCCCTGCAGGTGGCCGTATCGCGTGGTGACCCCGTTGGCGTGCCGCACCTCGACCAGGTTGCCGTAGCCACCGGACCATTCGCGCCGGGCCACCACGCCCTCGCCGGCGGCCATCACCGGGGTGCCGGGATCGGCGGCGTAGTCGATGCCCTCGTGCCGACGCACCACGCCGAGGATGGGATGGCGGCGGGCGCGGTTGAGCGACGAGGAGATCCGGCGGAACTGCACCGGGGCCAGCAGGAAGGCACGCCGCAACGAACGGCCTTCGGCGTCATAGAAGCCGGAGGTGCCGTCGCCCGCGGTCCAGCGGAAGGCACTGAAGGCGGTGCCGCCGACCACCACCTCGCCGGCCAGCACCCGGCCAAAGCGGGTCTCGCCATCCTCCGCGATGAGCCGCTCGGCGACCACGCGGAAGGCATCGCCGGGCTGGATGTCCCGGCTGAAGTCCACCTGCCAGGCGAAGACGTCGGCCAGGTCCCACGCGAGTCGGATCCGGTCCTCGGGCGCGAGCAGGGCGTCGAAAGCGGGGGCGCTGAGCGCGTCGTAGAGCGAGGTGGTGATGCCGCCCTCCAGCACCACCGGCTCGCTGGTCCAGCGGATGGGCTCGGCAATCGGGGTCCAGCCATCGTCGGTGCGCACCAGCGCCACCCGCTGCTCCGGCCCGCTGCGGAAGATTACCCGCGTCGGGAGCGAGTCACTGCCCCGGCGCTGGAAGCTGAACACCAGCCCCGCCCGGAGGCGACGGGGATCGAAGAGGCCGCCGGCGGCCGAAGGGGCCAGCTGGAAGTCGTCGAGGCCCTGCCGGGAGAAGAGCTGGCCCACCGATTCGCCGCGGCGCAGGGTATCCACCTGCTCGGTGAACAGTTCGGTCACGCGAGGCAGGGGCGCGTCCACCGGCTTCCGCCACGGCCAACTGTCGCCGGCGGCATACACGCCCGCCGCCACGAGGATGCTCGTGGCGGCGGCGAAGCCGGCGAAGGTCTGGAGGGCGTCGGCCCAGGTGGAACGCTTCATCGACCCCGTCAGTCCATCTGGCGCCGGATGAAGGTCGGGATCTCCATCTCCGGGACGTCGCTGGCCCCGGAGGGACGGCGCGGCTCGGGGCGGGATGGGGCGACCGGCGGCGGGGTCACCTGCACCGGCGGCGGCGCCGGGGTGCGCTTGCCGGTGGGGAAGTTGATGACGCCCGGCGCGGGCTTGGCGAGCGGCTGCGGCACCGGCGTCGTGTCCACCCGGTCGAAGCCGGTGGCGATGACCGTCACCCGGACCTCGCCCTGCATCGAGGGATCGGTGGCCGCGCCGAAGATGATCTCGGCCTCGTCGCCGACGGCGTCGTGGATGATGTCGTTGATGGTGGTGGCCTCACCGAGGGTGAGGTCGTTGCCGCCGGTGATGTTGATCAGGACGCCGCTGGCCCCGGCGATGGAGACGTTGTCGAGCAGCGGGCTCGAGATGGCCTGCTGCGCCGCCTCCATGGCCCGGTTCTCGCCGCGGCCGATGCCGGTGCCCATGAGCGCCGCGCCACCGTTCTGCATGATGGTGCGCACGTCGGCGAAGTCGACGTTGATGATGCCGGTCTTGGTGATCAGGTCGGCGATGCCCTGGGTGGCCTGCAGCAGCACCTCGTCGGCCTTCTTGAGCGAGTCCTGGAAGGGGATCCCCTTCCCGACCACCGCCAGCAGCCGTTCGTTCGGCACCACGATCATGGTGTCGACCGAGTTGCGCATCTCGGCGATGCCCATCTCCGCCTGCCGCATCCGCTTCTTGCCCTCAAAGAGGAACGGCTTGGTCACGATGCCGACGGTGAGCGCGCCCATGTCCCGGGCCATCTGCGCGATGATGGGCGCGGCCCCGGTCCCGGTGCCGCCCCCCATCCCGCAGGTGACGAAGACCATGTCCGCCCCCTGCATCACGGCGACCACGTCCTCGCGGTTCTCCTCGATGGCCTGTCGCCCGATCTCGGGGCGGGCGCCGGCGCCGAGGCCGCGGGTGAGCTTGCGCCCGATCTGGAGCTTCACGTCCGCGCGGGAGGAGGTCAGCGCCTGGGAGTCGGTGTTCACCGAGATGAACTCCACCCCCCGCAGCTGTTCCTCGATCATGCGGTTGACGGCGTTGCCGCCGCCCCCGCCGACGCCGAGGACCTTCATCCGCGCGTTCTGTGCCCCGGTCTCTTCCAGCTCGAAGATCATGGGATGTTCTCTCAGAAAATGTCCTGGAGCCACTTGCGCACCGGTCCGACCCACTTTTCCACCGCCTGGCTGCCCCGCTTGCCCGCGCCGAACCCGGCGCCCTGCACCAGCTGCCTGGTCCCGTAGATCCCGAGGCCGGCCAGCACCGTGAAGCGCGGCGCCTCGACACTGTCGGTCAGCCCCGCCAGCCCCTGGCCCGGCTTGCCCACCCGGACCGGCATGGCGAACACCTCGCGGGCCAGCTCCCGGATCCCCGGCACCTGAGCCCCGCCGCCGGTGAGCACTACGCCCGCCGGGAGCCGCTGGTGGTAGCCGGCCCGGGTGATCTCGTCCATGGCGAACTCGAGGGTCTCCTGCAGCCGCATCCGCATGATGTGGGCAAGGACCTGGCGGTGCGCGTTGCGCGCGCCCTGCCCCGGCGTCCCCGGCAGCTCGACGACGTCGGACTCGGGCACCAGCGGCTCCCAGGCCGCCCCGGCCCGCTCCTTCAGCCGTTCCGCATCCTGCTGGGTGACCTGCAGCCCGTGGACGATGTCGTTGGTGACGTGGCCGCCCGAGATCAGCAGGGAGGCCGTGTGCCGGATCTTGCCCGCCTGAAAGATAGCGACATTGGTGCTCCCGCCGCCCAGTTCCACCAGGGCGCAGCCCAGGTCGCGCTCGTCCGGGGTCAGGACCGCCAGGGACGCGGCCAGCGGTTCCAGCACGAACTCCGCCACGTGGTACCCCGCCCCCTCGACGCACTTCCGCAGGTTCTGCGGCACGCTGGAGAGCACCGTGACCAGGTAGACCTGCGCGTCGAGCCGGGAGCCGGTCATCCCGATCGGCTCGCTGATGCCGGGCTGCATGTCGACCAGGTAGTCCTGCGGGATGGCGTGCAGCAGCTCGTGGTCCTTGCCGAGCGGCACGCTCGAGGCCACGTCATTCACCCGGGCCACGTCGCCGGTGCGGATCTCGCCGCCGGTCACCGAGACCACGCCGGTGGAGGTCTGCCCCGCCACATGCTCCCCCGCGATCCCCACGTAGACCGAGCCCACCTCGACGCCGGCCATCCGTTCGGCGTCCTTCATGGCCTTCTGGATGGCCCGGGTAGTCTCCTCGATGCCGCGGACCACGCCCCGGCGCACGCCGGCGCACCGCTCCACCCCCACGCCGAGGATCCGGGTGGTGGCGCTGCGGGCCTCGCCCTGGACCTCCGCGATGACGGCCGCGACCTTGGTGCTCCCCAGGTCGAGTGCCGCAACCAGGCGCGTCGGCGCCACGCTCATGCCGCCTCCCAGCGGATGATCACCTGCCCGGCGAAGCGCGCATCGAGCTCCGCCCAGCGGCGTCCCTGCTTCTCGAGATCCTGCACCACCGCGGCCACCGCCCGCATGACCTCGGCCCCGGCATCGGGCCGGAACCAGTAGCGCTGCCCATCCACCGTCACCACCACGTCGGGACCCTGCCGCCGCCCGGTGATGATCCGGGAAAAGAAGGTCGGGTCGGTCAGCCGCATCCGGGCCAGGAAGCCCGCCACCACCGAATCCGCCGCCTCCACGATGGGCAGGTCGGGCGCCGCCACCGTCGGGTCGAAGTCGAGCGGCCGGCCCCGCTCGCTGAGCAGCTGCAGCCGCCCGCGCCGCATCACCAGCGCCACCGCCCGGGCCTCCCGCAGCGTGACCACGATCGTGCCGGGCAGCCGCCGGCTCACCCCGGCCCACTCGACGCCCGGCAGCGACTCCGCCGCCACCCGCAGGGGATGCAGGTCCTCGAAGATGCTCGCGCCGGGGTGGAGCGGCAGCTTCGGGATCACCTGGTCCGCCCGCAGGTTGGCGAGTCCGCGCACCTCGACCCGGCGCACCCGGAAGAACTCGAGCCCCCCGACCAGTCGCGGGACGCCCCACCAGAGGAGCCCCACCACGGCCGCCGCGCCGAGGACCTTGTACCCCGGCTTGCTCAGGCGGCTTGCAGCCACGCCAGGTACTCCCGTCCGATCTTGGTCACGTCGCCGGCGCCCAGGGTGATCACCACGTCGCCGGCGCGGGTGAGTTCACGCAGGCGCTCCTGGAGCCGCGCCTTGTCCGGCTCGTGCAGCACCCGCGCCCCCGCCGCCACCGCCGCATCCACCACCAGCTGGCTGGTGATCCCGGGCATCGGCTGCTCCCGGGCCGGGTAGATCGCCGTGACCAGCGCCACGTCGGCCCCGGCGAGCGCCGCGCCCATCGCCCCATGATGCTCGGCGGTGCGCGAAAACAGGTGGGGCTGGAACACCGCCACGATTCGCCGCCCGGGAAACGCCTGCCGCGCCGCGGCCAGCGTGGCCACCAGTTCGGTCGGGTGGTGGGCGTAATCGTCCACGAACCCGATCCCGCCCGCCTCGCCCAGCCGTTCAAATCGCCGGCCCAGCCCGCGATAGCTGCCCAGTGCCTGGATCACCGGCTCGAGCGGCGCCTCGAGGGCCAGCGCCGCGCCCAGCACCCCGGTGGCGTTCCGCAGGTTGTGCAGCCCCGGCACGCCGAGCCGAAGGGTAATCGGCTCCCGCCCCGGAAGCGCCACCCGGGCCTGGCTGCCGGCTTCCGACTGGACGACATCGCTGATGCGGAGGTCGGCATCGCCCCCGAGGCCGAAGGTCCAGACCGCCGCGCCCGCCGCCCGGAGCCGCGCCGCGACCCGCTGGGGACCCGGCTCGTCGGCCCCGATCACCACCCGCCGCGCCCGCCCGCCGAAGGTGGCAAAGGCCGCTTCCAGCGCCGCCACGCTGCCGTAGCACTCGAGGTGATCGGCCTCGACGTTGTTGATCACCGCCACGGTGGGCTGCAGCGTGAGGAAGGCCTGGTCGTATTCGTCCGCCTCGACCACGAACAGCCGGTCACCACCCAGGCGCGCGTTCCCGCCCCAGCTGTTCACCCGGCCCCCGCGAGCCCGGTCGGGTCGAGCCCCGCGGCGGCGAGCGCCTCGGTGGTCATCACGGTGGTGGTGGACTTGCCGTGGGTGCCGGCGAGCGCCACGACCGTGCCGCCATTCACCAGCGCCGCCAGCGCCACCTTGCGTGGCACCACCGGCACCCCGAGCGCACGGGCCCGCTCCAGTTCGGGATGGGAGGGAGGCACCGCCGCCGTCACCACGACCGCGCGTGCGCCCAGCACATGGGAGGGATCATGGCCCTGGACCACCCGGGCGCCGAGCGCCGCGACATCCTGGGCACCGGAGGGATCGGGGTCGCAGCCAGTCACCGCGACGCCGCGCCGGCGGGCCACGAGCGCCAAGGCGCTCATGCCGGCACCACCAATGCCCATGAAGTGGACAGGTCGGGAATCGGCGGGGTCGAACAGATCCATGGTTGGTGCGCTAATCTAAAACCCCGCCTAGAGTTGGGAAACCCTGACGGGCTCAGACCAGGGCCAGCAGATGGGCCACGATGGCCTCGGCGGCGTGGGGCCGACCGCGGCTCCGGGCGGCGGCCGCCATGGCCTCGCGGCGGGGGCGGTCGTCCCGCAGGGCGGCCAGCGCCTCGCCCGAGCGCGGCGGGGCTCAGGTCCCGCTGCAGGAGCAGGAGGGCGGCGCCCGCCCCGGCCAGCGCCTCCGCGTTGTGGCGCTGGTGATCCTCCGCCGCGGTCGGCAGCGGCACCAGCAGCGACGGGAGGCCCCAGGCGCAGAGCTCCGCCCCCGTCATCATGCCGGCGCGGCTCACCACCAGGTCGGCCACGGCATAGGCGTCGGCCATGGGGTCGAGGAATCCGACCACCTGCACCGCGGGCGGCTGGTGGTACCGGGCAAAGCGCTCGTGGCTCCCCCGACCCGTGGCCCACAGCACCTGCCACCCCTCGCCGCCGCCCTGCTCCAGCCAGCCCGCCACGGCCTCGTTGATGGCGAGCGCCCCCTGGCTGCCCCCGGTGACGAGCAGGACCGGACGGTCGCCCCGGATGCCGAATCGTTCCCGCGCGGCCGCCTGCCGGCCCGGCTCCGGCGCCACGATCGGGTTTCCGGTGTCGAAGACCTCGGTCGCGGGCCCGAACCGCAGGCGGGATCTGGCCTCGGGGAGGCCCAGGTAGACGTGGCGCACCCGGCGCGACAGGAGCCGGGTGACCACGCCCGGAAAGGCGTTCTGTTCCTGCAGCGCGGTCGGGATGCCCCGCCGCGTGGCCCACCAGACCGCGGGCCCCGACGCGTAGCCACCGGTACCGATCACGGCCACCGGCTGCTCCTCCGCGAACAGCCGCCCCAGGCGGCGCAGCAGCCCCCACGCGACCGCCGGCCAGCGCACGTTCTTCCACCACTGGCGACGGTAGATGGGCTCGACGGGTAGGAGGTGGTAGCGGAAATCGCGGGTGGGGAGCAGCGTGGCCTCGATCCCGCGCTCGGCCCCGACCAGCACCGGCTCGAGGTCGGGCCGCTGCGCACGGAGCCGCGCCGCGATGGCGAGCGCGGGCATCAGGTGCCCGCCGGTTCCACCGCCCGCGATGAGGACCGTTCGGCGCCCCGAGGGCCCGTCACGCCGCGCCGGTGGTGGGGCGGCCATCAGCGGGGACTGCGCTGGGCGGTGGTGGTGGGTCCGCGCCCCGCGGGCTTCCCGCGCAGCCGGCCAATACTGAGCAGGATCCCCACGCCCGCGAGCGACACCACGAGACTGGTGCGGCCGTAGCTCACAAAGGGCAGCGTGAGCCCGGTGGTGGGCATCAGGCTCAGGTTGACCGCCATGTGCATGAGGGCGGTCACGCCCACCATCGCCGTGAGTCCCACCGCCAGGAACTGGCCGAAGGGGTCCGCGGCGGTCCGGGCGATCCGCAGGCCCAGCCACACGAAGATCCCGAACAGGAGGACCAGCAGGCAGACGCCCACGAACCCCCACTCCTCCGCGATGGCGGAGAAGATGAAGTCGGAGTAGGCGTACGGCACGTAGCCCATCTTCTGCTGCCCCATCCCGAATCCCACCCCGAACAGCCGCCCCGAGCCGATGCCCACCAGCGACTGGTAGATCTGGCTGGTCCCCTCGGCGCCGTTGATGAACTTGTCCCACCGCTCCGCCCGGTAGCCCGCCCGCTGGATGAGCTGCAGCCCGGCGATCACCGCGCCGAGCCCGAGCAGCAGGAAGTGCCCGATCTTGGCCCCCGCCGAGAAGAGTACGATCCCGCCCAGCAGCGAGATCAGGACCGCCATCGACATGTTGGGCTGCAGCATGATGAGCGCGGAGGCCACGCCCAGGATGAAGAGGAACGGCAGCATGCCCTTCTTGAACTGGCGGACCTGGTCACCCTTCTTGGTGGCCAGCATGGCGCACCAGATGATGACCACCAGGCGCACCAGTTCCGAGACCTGGAACTGGAGCGGCCCGAGCCGGAGCCAGCGCCTGGCCCCGTTGTACCGCGGGGCGATGAAGGACGGCGTGAAGGGCAGGACCACGATCACCAGCGCCAGGAGCGAGCCCAGCAGCAGCGGCCAGGCCAGGGGGCGCAGCAGGCGGTAGTCGATCCGGCCGAGGACCAGCATGAGGATGCCCCCCACCAGCGCGCCGGTGAACTGGGTGAGCGCGTAGCTCCCCCCGGCGATGCCGTTGGCGGAGCGCACCAGGCTGGAGGCGCCGTACACCGTGGCGATCCCCAGCGCCACCAGGGTCGCGGTGACCACCGCGAGGAGGCGGGTCTCCCAGCGCAGCTCGCCCGGATGGCGCACCACCGGACTGCTCATGCCCCCCTCCCGTCGTCAGGGCGCGTCACAGCGCCGCCACCGCCGCGCGGAACTGGGCCCCGCGGTCCTCGTAGTTGCGGAACATGTCGTAGCTCGAGCAGGCGGGCGAGAGCAGCACGGCGTCGCCCGGGCGCGCCAGGCGGCGCGCCTCGGCCAGCACCGCGCCGAAGTCAGTCCCGCCGTCCACCACGGGCAGTAGCGCGCCGAGGTCCTGCCGGATGATCGCCCGCGACTCGCCGTAGGCCACGACCGCCCGGCAGCGGTCGCCGGCGGCGGCCGCGAGCGCGGTGTACGGCTCGCCCTTGTGACGCCCACCCAGCAGGAGCACGAACGGGCGCTCCAGTGCCTCGACGGCCACGCGGGTGGACGAGACGTTGGTGGCCTTCGAGTCGTTGATCCACAGCACCTCGCCCGCGGTGCCCACCGGCTCCATGCGGTGCGGCAGCGCCCGGAAGCTCCGGAGCCCCGCCGCGATCCCCGCACGCGGCGCGCCCGCCCGGGCGGCGATCAGCGCCGCGCAGAGCGCATTGGCCACGTTGTGGTCGCCGAAGAGGGCCAGGTCATCACGCGGGAGCAGCGGGGCCGCGCCCAGCCGGAGCAGCCGCGCCGGACGGTCGTACCAGCCATCGGCCTCGTGGCGCACGCTGAACCGCTGCCGCGTGCCGGGGTGGGGCGCGGCGCGCCGTTCCACCTCCGCGTCATCGCCGTTGAGCACCCAGCACGACCCCGACCCCGCGTGGCGGTACAGCAGGTCCTTGTCGGCGTAGTACTCCTCGAGCGTCGCGTAGCGGTCCAGGTGGTCGGGGGCGAGGTTGGTGGTGGCGCCGATCGCGGGCGCGAGGTCATGGGTGTCGTGCAGCTGGAACGAGGACATCTCGAGTGCCACCCAGGCCGGCCGTTCCCCCGCGAGCGCCACCTCGGACAGCGCCCGCCCGATGTTCCCCGCCGCGAGGGCGGCGATCCCGCCTGCCTGGAGCAGGTGCGCGGTGAGGGCGGTCGTGGTGGTCTTGCCGTTGGTCCCGGTGATCGCCGCGTACCGGGCCCCCGGCAGCGCGGCGTAGCCCACGTCGATCTCCGAGATCACCGGCACGCCCGCCGCGCGCGCCGATGCCAGCGGCGGCGCGTCGGGCGGCACCCCGGGTGACACCACGCACAGCCCCGCCCCGCCGATCCGCGCCAGGTCGTGCCCCGCGAGCTGCACGGCGACCCCGGCCTCCGCCAGGCGGTGTCCCGCCGCCTCCGCCTCCGTGCCCAGCACCTTGGCGAGGTCGCGGGCCACGTCCGAGGCGTAGACGGGAATCCCCTCGCGCCGCAGCAGGAGCGCCGCGGCCACCCCGCTCTTCCCGAGCCCGATCACCGCGGCCTCACGGCCGCCGGCCCGCCAGCGCGCGAAGCTCACCGCAGCTTGAGGGTGGCAAGGGCCACCATGGCGCAGAAGATGCCCAGGATGTAGAACCGCGTCACCACCGTGCTCTCGTGCCAGCCCAGCTTCTCGAAGTGGTGGTGCAGCGGCGCCATGCGGAAGACCCGGTGCTGGTCGGCGTACTCCTTGCCGCGGGAGCGCTTGTACCAACGGTAGACGCCGGTCTGCAGGATCACCGAGACCGCCTCCGCCACGAAGACGCCGCCGATCACCAGCAGCAGGAACTCCGACTTGAGCAGGATCGACACGGTGCCGAACGCGCCCCCGAGGGCCAGGCTGCCGGTGTCCCCCATGAACACCTGGGCCGGGTGGGCATTGAACCAGAGGAAGCCGAGACATCCGCCCAGCAGGGCGGCGCAGAAGATCGTGAGTTCCCCGGCGCCCGGCAGGTAGAACAGGTTGAGGTACCCGGTGGCGTCCACGCGGCCCAGCAGGTAGGCAAACAGCGCGAAGCCGCCGGCGGCGATCGCCGAGAGCCCGGTGGCCAGGCCGTCGAGGCCGTCGGTGAGGTTGACGGCGTTGCTGCTGCCGGTGATCACGAAGGTCACGAACGTGACGTACACCCAGGGCGCAAACACCACGATGACGAACTTGAAGAACGGCAGCGTGGTGGCCGAGGCGGGGATGGTGTCGGGGGGAATCACCGGGAAGAACAGCAGCAGCGTGCCGAGCACCAGCCCGAAGCTCACCTGGCCCACCAGCTTCCACTTGGCCACCAGGCCCCGCGACTTCCCCTCCACGATCTTGAGGTAGTCGTCGAGGAACCCGATGCCGCCCATCCAGAGCGTGGCCAGCAGCGCGAACAGCACGAAGCGGTTGTTGAGGGGGGCCCAGAGCAGCGTCGGGACCACGGTGGCGAGCAGGATGATCACGCCGCCCATCGTCGGGGTGCCGCGCTTCCCCTGGTGGCTGGCGGGGCCTTCGGCGCGGATCACCTGCCCGATCTTGCGGGCCCGCAGCCGCGCGATGATCGCCGGCCCCACGAGGAACGCGAGCAGGATGGCGGTGACCGTCGCCCCGGCCGCGCGGAAGCTGATGTAGTTGAAAAGGTTGAAGAAGATGTGGTGCTTGCCCAGCGGGGCGAGCAGGTGATAGAACACGGCGCCTCAGTGTGTCGAGTGGTGCTGACCGGTGAGGAACGGAAGTATACGTTCGAGCGCGGCGCCACGGGATGCCTTGAGCACCACCAGCTCGTCGCCGTGCAGGCGGGCCTTGAGCAGCGGCCCCATCGTCGGCGCGTCCGGCGCGACCAGCAGCCGGTCGCCCAGCTTGGCGGCGTACGGCGTGATGGCGGGCACGAAGTCGCCCACCGCCGCCAGCAGGTCGGGCTCCAGGCCCACCAGCGCCGCCGCCACCCCCGCATGGTGCCGGGGACTGTCCGGCCCAAGTTCGCGCATGGTGCCGGCCACGAACACCAGCCGGCGGCTCCCCCGCATGGCCCGCGCGGTGGAGATTGCGGCCAGGAAGCTCGCCGGGTTGGCGTTGTAGGCATCGTTGATGATCGTCAGGCCGCCCGCCTCGATCACCTCGCCCCGCCCCCCGGGGATCCGGAGGTTGCGGAGGCGGTCGGCGGCCGCGGTCCGGTCGAGGCCCAGCTCCTGCACCAGGGTCCAGGCCAGCATCGCGTTGGTGGCCTGGTGCTGGCCGAGAAGCGGCAGGGTGATCCGCTGCTCGTCCACGGTCAGGGTGGCCCGGCCGGTCGAATCCATCGAGACCGACTGGGGCACCCGGTCCCCCCGGGCCAGGCCGGCGGTGACCACCCGGACCGCGCGCCCCCGTGCCCGCTCCGCGAGCGCGGCCGGCTCGAGCCCCACGATGGCCAGCGGGGCACCCTCCAGCAGGTCGAGCTCTTCCTCCAGGACGCCGTCGAGGCTCCCGAAGCCGTCGAGGTGCGACAGCGCCACGTTGGTCGTCAGCGTGGCGGTGGGCTCGATGACCGGGCGCGCCCGGCGCAGCTCCCCGCGCTCGCTGGCGCCCGCCTCGATGACCAGGGCCTCGGTGTCGTCCGGGGCGGCCAGGATGGTCTTGGGGATGCCCACGAGGTTGTTGTCGTTCGCCGGCGTGGAATGCACCCGGTACTTCACGCCCAGCACCGCCGCCACCATCTCCTTGGTGCTGGTCTTCCCATTGGCGCCGCCGATCGCGACCACGGGGCCCCGGATCTCGCGCCGCCGCGCCCGGGCCAGCCAGCCGTAGGCCTCCAGGGTGTCGGTGACCGAATACAGGATGAGCCCGGCCACCGCCGCGGTCCCGGTGACCACCACTGCGCCGGCGGCACCGGCGTCCCGGGCCGAGACCAGGTGGTCGTGCCCGTCGAACCGCTCGCCCTTGAGCGCCACGAACAGCGCGCCCGCCTCCAGGGTGCGGGTATCGGTGGACACCGAACTGAAGGTGGGCGGGACGCCCGGGACCGGGTCGGATCCCGTCAGGCAGGCGCCCAGCGCCTCGAGGACGGCGTCATGCGTCCAGCGCATCAGCTCGCCCCGAGCCCGAGGACGATGGCCCGCTCGTCAAACGGCACCTTCTCGGTCCCGATCACCTGGTAGGTCTCGTGCCCCTTGCCCGCGAGGAGGATGGTGTCGCCGGCCGTGGCCGCCTCGAGCGCCGTGGCGATCGCCTGCCGGCGATCGGCGACCCGCTGGTGGGGCGCCGCCCCCATGCCCTGCTCCACGTCGTCGATGATCCGCTCCGGGTCCTCGGTGCGCGGGTTGTCCGACGTCACGATGGCCAGGTCGGCGAGCGAGGTGGCGATCCGGCCCATCACCGGCCGCTTGCCCCGGTCCCGGTCGCCCCCGCAGCCGAACACGACGAGCAGGCGCCCCGGGGTCAGCGGCCGCAGCGCGGCCAGGGCCCGCTCCAGCGCGTCCGGGGTGTGGGCGTAGTCGCGCAACACTACCGCGGGCCGCTCGGCCAGTCGCTCCATCCGCCCCGGCACCTGCGGCGCCAGGGTCAGCCGCTCGGCCACCGCGTGCGGATCGAGCCCCAGGCCGATCCCCACCCCCGCCGCGGCGAGGGCGTTGGCCACGTTGAATTCGCCCAGCAGCGGCAATGCCACCTCCGCCGCACCACCGGGCGTCACCAGTCGGAACCGGCTGCCGGCGTTGCCAAGCACGAGCGCGTCCGGATGCACCATGGCACGTGGGTCGAGCCCGAAGGTCACTCGCCGTCGGCCGCCGGGCAGCGCCGCCCAGGCCGGATCGTCGGCATTCACCACCTGTACCCCGTCCGGCGCGAGCAGGCCGTCCAGCCGCAGCTTGGCGGCGAGGTAGGCTTCCATGGTGCCGTGATAGTCCAGGTGATCGCGGGTAAGGTTGGTGAAGACCCCCGCGGCGAAGCTCAGGCCGTCGAGGCGGCCCTGGTCCAGGCTGTGGGAGCTGGTTTCCATGACCACGCGGGTCACCCCGCGCCGCAGCATGGCGGCGAGGGTGGCCTGGAGGTCGATCGGTCCCGGCGTGGTCAGCGAGCCCGCGGTGGATTCGACCGCGCGTCCCGCCCCATCGAAGGCGCCCAGGGTCCCGATGCTCCCGGCGTGGCCCGCGTCGTTGAGCAGGTGCCGCACCAGCGCCGTGGTGGTGGTCTTGCCGTTGGTCCCGGTGATGCCCACCAGCGAGAGGCGGGCCCCCGGGTCGCCGTGCCAGGCGCGGCCCACCACGAGGGCGGCGCGGCGGCCGTCCTCCACCACCACGCAGGGCACGGTGACGCCGTCTGGCCGCTCCACGATCACGGCCGCCGCCCCCCGCGCCACGGCGTCGGGCACGAAGCGGTGCCCGTCGGCCTGGGAGCCGCGCACCGCGACGTAGACCATGCCGGGCGCGACCGCGCGACTGTCGGCGGTGACGCCCGTGAGGGCCGGCGTGGCGCCGGCGCTGGCCGTGAGCAGGCCGGCACGCCGCAGGGCCGCCTCGAGGGCCGGAAGGGTCTGGCTCATCTCACTCCGCCCACAGGGTCACGGTCTTGCCGAAGCCAAGCGAATCCCCCGCGGCCGGCGTGGTCCGGCGCACCCGTCCGGAGCCATGCACCGCCACCTGGAACCCGCGCCGGAGCATGGTGTTCGCCGCCTTGCGCAGGGTGACACCGGCCACGTTGGGCACGGCGCGGCGGCCCGGACGGCTCGCGGTGTCCGCCACGAAGGGCAGCGCGTAGACCGCTTCGGCCTCGTGCGCGGCGGTGTCGGTCGGGGTCTCGGGGGCCGCCTCCACGGGCGTGGCGGGACCGGCCAGCCGGCGCCGGTCGATGGCGCTGCGGCGCGAGGCGAGCGCCTCCTCGAGGATGGCCCGGGTGGTGGGCGCAGCCGTCGTGCCGCCGTAGTACCGGGCGCCGCGGGGGTCATCGAGCTTGACCACCATCGCGAGCTGGGGATCGGCCGCCGGCCAGATGGCCGCGAACGACGCGGTGTAGTGCCCATCCTGGTACTTGCCGCCATCGAACCGGATGGCGGTGCCGGTCTTGCCGGCGATCGGATAGTTGGCCAGCTGCGCCGATTCCGCGCTGCCGCCATCCCCCACCACCAGCTGGAGGTACCGTCGCAGGGTGGCCGCCACCTCCGGCGCGACAGCCCGCCGCACCGGCTCCGCCCGGTGGCGGTACAGGACCGCGCCGTCCGGTGCCCGTACCTCGCGCACCAGGGTGGGCGTGAGGAGGATGCCGTCGTTGGCGATGGCGCCATAGGCGGCGGCCAGCTGCACCGAGGTCACGTTGAAGGCGTAGCCCATGGCCACGCTGGCCTTCCCGTAGGCGTCCCACTGGTGGGGCATGCGGAGGAACCCGCGGGCCTCCGAGGGGAACTCCACCCCGCTCGGGCTGCCGAAGCCGAACGCGCGGAGCGCGTCGAACTGCTGGGCCGGCGTGAGCCGCTCGGCGAACTTCCCCATGCCGATGTTGCTGGAGTACTTGATCGCCTCGGCGAGGGTGACGCTGCCGGTGATCTTGTGCGCGTCGTGGATCTGGCGGGTGTCCCCGCGGGAGTTCACCGGGAAGGTCCAGACCCCGTTCTCCGCGAACACGGCGTCGGTCGAGTCCACCTTGTCCAGGGCCAGCAGCGCACCGGCGGTGAACAGCTTCGCCGTGGACCCGGGCTCGAAGGGATCGGTGAAGAACGAGGCGCGGTTCACCACCGTGCGCTCGCCGTCCCGCCAGCGCGCGGCCAGGGCCAGCAGCTCCCCGGTCCGCGGGTCGAGGATCACCACGTCGCCGCCACGGGCCTCGTACTCCGCCACCGCCTCCTCCAGCGCCCGCTCGGCGATCTCCTGCAGCTCGGCGTCGATGGTCAGGTAGATGTCGCGCCCCGGCACCGGCTCCCGCTCCACCCGCGACGGCGAGACGTACCGCCGGCCCCGGGTGTCCTTGAGCACCACGGCCTCCCCGGGTGTGCCGGCCAGCGCGGCCTCGAGCGCCAGTTCCAGCCCGCTCGCCCCGCGACCACTGTCCGGGGTGAGCGAGCCGATGACCGCGCGGGCCAGCGGGCCGGCCGGGTAGTGGCGCTGGTACTCGCCGTCGAGGTAGACCCCGCGGAGGGCGCGCAGGTCCTGCACCTGCAGGCCGTTGTAGGGCCCCGGATACGACACCCACTTCCGGGTGGCGAGATCGCGCTGCACCCGGGCCAGCGGCAGGTCCAGGGCCTTCGCGATGGTGCGGGCATCCCGGGCCGCGCCACGCAACTCGTTGGGCGCGATCCCGACCTCGAAGTACTCCTGGGTGACGGCCAGCGCCTCGCCGTTGCGGTCGTAGATGCCCCCCCGGCTCGCGGGCAGGACCACCCGGGCCTTCCGGGTGAGGTCCGCCTTCTCCCGCCAGTCGGCGCCCTCGACCAGCTGCAGCTGCCCGGCGCGTGCCAGCACCCCCAGGGCCCCGAGCAGGAGCCCGGCCTGGAGCAGCCCGATCCGCGCGGTGGGCTTGGCCATGGCTCAGCGAGGGGCGCGGCCGAGCCGCAGCACCACGAACTCGCCATTCCCCGGCTGGTGCAGGCCCAGCTCCGCCGCGGCCCGCTCGCCGAGGACGCGCCGGCTGGTGGCCAGGCGGATCTCGCGCTGGAGCGCGGCGTGTTCGGCTTCCAGGGCGGTGCGCCGGTCGCGCAGGCGCCCGTATTCCCCGGCCAGCTCCACGCCGGCGGCCTGGCGGGCGTTCACGGCCACGGCCACGCCGAGGAACACCACCAGCCACAGCATGACCCAGTGGCGGCCCCTAAACTTCGATTGTCCGGAAGGTGCGGAGGGTGGCACTTCGGGCCCTCGGGTTGTGTTGCGCTTCGGCATCAGAGGGGTAGACCGGCTTGCGCGGCTCGAGCCGCCCGAGCGGCCGCCCGCGGCAGGTGCAGACGGGCTGCTCCACCGGACAGACGCACGTGCGCGCCCACTCCTGGAAGCTGTGCTTCACGATCCGGTCCTCGCCCGAATGATAACTGATCACGGCGATTCGCCCACCCGGGACCAGGGCATCGCGCATCGCGGGCAGCGCCCGGGCCAGGCCACCCAGCTCGTCATTGACCGCGATCCGGACCGCCTGGAACAGGCGGGCGAAATCCGGCGGGCCACTCCGGGGGCCGAGCACCGCCCGGATGGCATTGACCAGCTCGTCGCTGGTGGCGAACGGCGCGGTGCCCCGGCGCCGCACGATCTCGCGCGCCAGCCGCCCCGCCTGGCGCTCGTCGCCATACTCCCGGAAGATCCGCCGGAGTTCCTCGGCATCGGCGGTGTTGAGCAGGTCGGCCGCCGTCGCCGCGTCGTCCCCCATCCGCATGTCGAGCGGTGCGCCGGGACGAAAGGTGAATCCGCGGGCCTCGTCATCGAGCTGGGGCGAGGACACGCCGAGGTCGAGGAGGATGACGTCCGGCGCGAAGCGCCCGATGGCCTCGAGCGCGGCGTCCGACGCATACGGCGCCTCGAGGTAGGTGATTCCCTCCTCGCCGAGCCGGGCCCGGGCCGCGGCGATGGCGCGGGGATCCCGGTCGATGCCGAGCACCGCGGCGCCCGCGGCCCAGAAGAGCGACGCATGGCCTCCTCCCCCGAGCGTGGCGTCCACCACACGACGGGCACCTCGGGCCCGCTCGGCGATCTCGGCCGCGAGCACCGGCTGGTGGGCAAAGGGCACGGCGGGCGGAGTCACGATGCGGGCCTCGGGCGGCGGGAAACGCACACACCCCGTCCGGCGGACCGGACGGGGTGCGTGGCCAACATGGGACGGGGCTGACGGGGCTCGAACCCGCGACCTCCGCAGTGACAGTGCGGCGCTCTAACCAAGCTGAGCTACAGCCCCATGGTGCGGCGGCGCGAGAATATAGGCAGGGGGTGCCCCCGATGGTAGGGGGCACCCTCCGCCTGCGCGCCTACTTGCAGTAGACCCGGACCATCGAGGCGGTCCGCGGCTTGAGGGTCGGCAGGTACCCCTTGAGCTGCTCGTAGGTCCCGCGCTGGCTGGCCCCGGCGCCGTCGATGTACGGGGCGCCGAGCGCGAGCGCCTGCTCGCCTTCGGCGGTCATGGCCTCCACCTGACGGGCCAGGTCGCAGGACTTCTGGGTCTCCGCCTCCTTGTCGGTGGCGATGATCCGGTTCACCAGGGCCAGGCCCAGGAAGTAGTTCGCGATGGGCGCGTAGCGCCCCTGGGGGTTGGCCAGGGCGATGACCTTCCGGAAGCCGTCCGTGGCGGCCACCCAGTCGGGCGGGGTCTGCTGGATCAGCGGCAGTGTGCCGTTGAGCAGCAGCCCGCTGGCGCCTTCCTTGGACGCGGCATCGCCGTGCGCCGAAGCGAACTCGATGAAGGGCAGCGCCTGCGGGAACTGCTTGAGGTCCTGCCGGGCCTTGGCCTCCTGGAGGGCGGCGCCGACGGCCGAGGCGGTGTCGAGCTTGACCAGCAGATTGAGCGTGCCGAGCAGGCTGTCGGACAGCCCGACCTGCGAGTACGCCCCGGCCACCTGCTGCAGCAGCTTGAGGTTGTCGGGGTAGCGCCGCACCGCCGCCGCCGACCAGCGCACCAGGCGCACGGTGTCGGGCTGCACGCTCGCGGTGGCCAGGTACTTGGCGTAGAAGGTGGTGTCGGCACGGGTCGAGTC
Organism: Gemmatimonadota bacterium; assembly: GCA_016713785.1. NCBI lineage: Bacteria > Pseudomonadati > Gemmatimonadota > Gemmatimonadota bacterium. Next base: position 1,070,309 of record JADJOM010000003.1, read on the forward strand.
GAGCGCGAGGATCTGCTCCAGGTCGTCGAGCGCGCCGCTGTAGTTCTCACGGAAGATGCGCGCGTTGGCGCGCAGGTCGAGCATGTCGACATTGCTCGGGTCGAGCTTGAGGCCGTCGTCGGCCACCTGCTCCGCCTCCGCCACCCGGCCGTACGACAAGAGCTTCTTGAACACCAGGTCGCGCAGCGGCTGGTTGGTCGGCGCGATCACCAGCATCTGCCGCAGCGCCGCCACCGTGTTGCCGGTGTCGGCGGTGGCCTCGTAGCCGGCCGCGAGGAAGGTCCAGGCGTTGAGGCTGAGCGGGTCGCCCTTCACCGCGGTGCCGAAGAAGCCCATGGCCTCCGCGCTGTCGGCCCGCTTCCCGCGCGCCAGCGCGAGCTGGCCCAGGCAGAGGTTAGCCAGCCCGTGATTCGGCACCACCGCGATCGCCTTCCGCGCCGCCTGCGCGGCCTTCTCGGGCGCCGACTTGGCCTGGTCCACGCAGGCCTTGGCGTCTGCCCACGTCTTGAGGACGGGCTGGAAGCCCTCGGCGGCCTTGGCACCCACCTCGGGCAATGCCTGGCCGGCGCCCTGCGTCAGGACCACGACGTTGCCGGCTTCATCATTGAGGCCTGCGAGCCGCGCCGTCACCGTGAACTTCCCGCCGGCATCGCGGGTCAGGGTGGCGACGATCATCGCGCGCGCGGTCAGCGACTGGGCCAGGCTCCGCAGCGGGAGCGCGGAGAGGATGGCGTCCTTGGGGTACCCGTACTGCAGCAGCGCGTCGTTCATCTCGGTCCGGGTGAGCACCCGGAACTGGCTGCCGACGAGCTTCTCCATCCGGGTCCGCATCCCGTCACCGATCGTCACCGACGGGACGGAATCCTGCGCACTGAAGGAGTGGGGATTCCCGACCAGCATGCGCGTCGCCGCCGGGCCGGCCGGGGCGTTGCGGGGTCGCGTGGGGATCTGTGCCGACAGGGCCGTGGCGCCGGCCAGCAGCAGACTCAAGGTGAACGGACGGACCAGGCGCATCGGAACGCTCTCCACGGAAGAGGGACTCCGGCATGCAATGCAACCGGCGTACCGGACGGCGATTCAAGACCTGCGGCATGGGCGAAGAGGGATTCGAACCCCCGACATCCTGCGTGTAAGGCAGGCGCTCTGGACCAGCTGAGCTATTCGCCCGGAATACACACGCGCACGGACCGCGCGGGCGGTCCGTGGCTCCTGCCGCCCGGCGGCGTGGCGCCGCCTAGAGCGCGATGCCGAGCGGGAACAGCACGCAGTACCCCAGCACCAGCAACGCCGCCGCGCCCGTGGTGCCGCCGGCATCCAGCCAGGCGTACCCGGCAATGAGGGAGACGACGGCCGCCGCGATCAGCACCACGTTGCGACGGCCGAAACGCAGCTGGTGCCCGGGGGCAGCGGACTCGGAACTTGGCATGGGGGTTGAGCTTACTCCGTCGGGGGCCGCTGGTCAACCGGGACCGTGGGGGTCCCCGAGGCCTCCCCCCCGCCCTCCGGCGGCTCCGGGGCCACTTCCCACCCGACATTGAGCGCCTCCCGCCGGGGGGCGTCGCGCCGCCGCCGCTCCCACGCCAGGGCCCCGAGACTCAGCGCGAGAATGGCCCACATGCCGCCGGTCACGATCCACGTCAGCAGGTTGTAGCGCCGCCGGAGGCCCAGCCGCCAGGTCTCCTCGAACCGGTCCTCATCGAGGCCGGTGGCGCCAAGCAGCGCGGCCCGGAAGTCCTCCCCGGCGGCCAGCCGGTCGAGCAGCGGCGTGAGGCCGCCCGGGGCCGGCCGGCGTGCGATCTCCTCGAGCGCGGAGGCCGCCAGGGCGTAGGCCAGGTCCGCGCTGGTGGCGGAGCCCCGAAGCATGGCGTCCAGCTCCTGCAGCGTGGGCACCCGTCCCGCCGCGACGGCCAGGTTGAGGGCCAGGGCGTCGGCGCGATCGAACTCCCCGGCGCCGTAGACCGCGTACCCCTCCTCGAACCACAGGGGGAGGCGACCCCGGACCACGTCGCGGAGGACCAGGTGGGCCAGCTCGTGCCGCAGGGTCCGCTCGAGGTCCGGGAGGTCGGCCCGCAGGATCACGGCGCGGGCCCCGGGGAACGCCACGCCGGCGCCCCACCCCGGTGCCCGGCCCCGGGTGAGCCGGGCCATGGAGGCGGAGTCGTCGGCCAGGACCAGGGTGAATGGCGGTGGTCGGCGCCGCCCGAGCCCCGGCCACGTGAGGGGCGATTCGGCCCGCTCGGCCAGCAGGACGGCCAGGCCCCGCCGGGCGGGCGAAGCCACCACGGTGACCGACCCGACCTGCACCGCGGGCTCCGGGCCCTGCGCGAGGAGCCAGAGGACGCCTAGGAGGCCGTGCGAGGGGGCTCGCCTCCACCCGCCGTGAGGTCCAGCATTTCCTTGCAGCGCTTGCCCCACGGATTGAACTTGTTGGCCTTGAAGCCGTCGGTCCACGCCACCTTGGCCGCCTCCGGGTCGCCCATGAACCAGCTGGCGCGCCCCAGTTCGTAGTACGCCTCGATGAGGTTGGGCCCGAGCTGCAGCGTCTTCTGGAAGAAGGTGACCGCGTCCTCGAACATCTCGCGCTCGAGGTAGACGAGGCCCAGGTAGTAGTGCGCGTACAGGGTGGCCTTGCGGTCGTTGTCGAGGCGGATGGCCTTGGACAGGTGCTCGATGGCCTCGCCGAAGATCCGCTTCTTGAGGCAGATGTAGCCCACGTTGATCCGCGCCAGCGAGTTGGCCGGCTCCTTCATCAGGACCCGCGAAAACGTGGTGAGCGCCTCATCGTAGTCCTCGTGCAGCATCTGAGCCCAGCCCAGGAGCGACTGGGCCTGCACCTCGGAGGGGGCCAGCGCCAGCGCCTTGGTCAGCGCCTGGATGGCGCCGGCGTAGTCGCCCAGGGAGATGAGGCTCCAGCCCTTCTCGATGTAGGTCGACGCACCCAGGTGGTCCTGCTGCACCACCGGCCGCGCCCCGGTGAACTGCGGGGCCTGGGCCGTGTCGGTGGCGGCCGCGACCTGCTTGTACCGCTCCACCAGGGCGCGGATCTCCTCCTTGACCTGGCCCAGCTCCACCAGCGCCACGTCCACGCGCTTGAAGAAGCCGATGATCTCGCGCTTCACGGCCTCGCGCTCGGCGAAGCCGCCGGCCTTCTCCAGCCGCTCGGCGATCTCGCGGTACTGCTGCCGGAAGCCGGCCACCAGCGGGTCGATCAGGGGACCGTCGCTCACGCGCGTGCCTCCTTCCGCGCCGTCCCACCGGTCGCGCCCGGGAGCCGCGCCGCGTGGAGCACCAGCACCTGGCGACCGGGCCGGGCGATGGCCCCCGCAATCCAGTCGGCGGGAATCACCGGGTCGGCGCCCTCCACCCGCCCGATGGTCCGGGTGTCGACGCGCATCGCCTCGTGGACCTGGTCCACCACCACGGCCAGCCGACCGGCCTCGAACTCCAGCACCATGATCCGGGTCTCCTCTCGCAGCTCGGCCGGCAGGCCGAGCCGGGCACGCAGGTCCACCACCGGCACCAACGTGCCGCCAAACGCAATGCCGCCCAGGGTGCCGGCCGGACCGTCCGGCAGCGCCTCGGGCACGGTGTAGCGGAGGATCCGCGCCACCTGGAAGATGTTGATCGCCAGCTGGGCCGACGCGAGCCGGAACACGATGAACTGCAGTTCATCGCCCGCCACCACGTCACGGTATCGGCTGCCCGCCACGGGATCCCGAGTCCTTCCTTGCTTGGGGCGGGCCGCCGGGCCCGCCCGGCCTCAGCGCCGGGGCAGCTCGCGCAGCAGCGCCCCGATCCGTTCCGCCATCGCTCCAAGGGGCAGCACCAGGTCGGTGCCACCGCCCTCGACCGCCGCCCCGGGCATGCCGTAGATCGTGGCGGTGCCACGGTCCTGCGCCACCCCCACGCCACCGGCGTCATGAATCGCCCGCAGGCCGGTGGCGCCATCCCGGCCCAGGCCGGTGAGCACCACCCCCACTGCGGCAGCGCCGAAGGTGGCGGCCACCGAGTGAAAGGTCGGGTCGGCGGCGGGCCGCACGCCCCAGACCGTGGGCTCCTGGTCGAGGGCCAGCCGCAGCCCCCCGTCGCGGGCCCGCACCTGCAAATGATAATCCCCGGGGGCCACGTACGCGGTGTCAGCCCGCAGGTCCATCCCGTCCGACGCCTCCACGACCGTCAGGGCGCTCAGCCCGTTGAGGCGCTCGGCGAAGCTCCGGGTGAAGCCGGCGGGCATGTGCTGCACGATCACCACCGCCGCCTCCAGCCCGACCGGCAGCTGCGGCACCAGTTCCGCCAGCGCGCGCGGGCCGCCGGTGGACGCCGCGATGGCCACCACGCGGCGGGCCTCTCCCGGCCGCGCCGCGAAGGCCTGCGCCCCGCTCTGCCGGGGCCGGGCCAGCACCGGCACCCGGCGGACGTCGGCGGCCGCGGCGGCCCGGAGCGCCCCGAGCAGGCGGGGGGCCATGCGGATGGCGGAGAGGCGGCCCTGCCCGTCGTCCTTGGGGACGAGTTCGACGGCCCCCAGCTCCAGCGCCCGGATGGCGGCGGGGGTCCCCTGCCCCGCATGCGCGCTGACCACTACGATCGGGCGCGGCGATTCCGACATGATGTACCCGATGGCGTCGAGCCCGCCCAGTTCGGGCATCTGCAGGTCCATCGTGACGAGGTCGGGCGTCAGCGAATGGACCAGCGCGAGCGCCTCCTGGCCGTTCGCCGCGGTGCCTACCACGCGGAACTCCCCCGAACTCGCCACCAGCTCGCTGACCAGCCGCCGGAAGAACGGGCTGTCGTCGACCACCAGCACCCCGGGCAGCTCAGAGGGCCTGGTCACGCTGCCCCGCCGAGCGGACCTCGACCCGGCCCTCCGCCACGGTGAACCAGACCGAGCGGCCGCTGCTGCCGCCGACGGCCTCCCCCACGATCGGGATGGCCAGGTGATTGAGCACCTCGCGCACCGCGATGACGTTGCGGTCACCCATCTGCATGGAGCCGGCGGGCACCAGGTTGGCGAACATGCTCGCGCCGCCGACCAGGCGGGCGGTCAGCCGCCGCCGGTCGGCGCCGAGGGCCGTCATTTCCTCGACCAGCGCGGGCAGCGCGGTCTGGGGGAAGCGGCCGGGATTCTCGGCCGAACGGCTCAGGGAGCGTGAGGGCAGCAGGATATGGGCGAGGCCCCCGACCTGCCGCTCGCCGTCATGCAGCATGATCGCCACGCAGCTGCCGAGCCCGAGGGTGACGAGCACGGCATCGGCGCCCCCCGCGGCGACTTCCGCCACCCGGACCATGATCTCGCGCGCCATCAGCCGGCCCGGCGGTAGATCCGCTCGCGCGGCTCGAGGAGCTGGAAGCCCTGGCGCGCCGGGCCGAGGATCGTCTCCACCTTGCCCAGCACCAGCAGCCCCCCCGGGGCCAGCAACGCGGCGAAGCGCTCCATCAGCCGGTCCTGGGTGGGGCGGTCGAAGTAGATGATCACGTTGCGGCACAGGATCAGGTCGTAGCTGGCGGCGGGCGGATCCTCCCGGAGCAGGTCGAGCCGGGAGAGGTGCACCACGGTGCGGATCGGGCCGCGGACCCGGCGGCGCCCTTCCCCGGCCGGTTCGGTCCAGCGCCCCACGCACGCCGGGTCGGCCTCGGCGAAGGCGGGGGCCGGGTAGGTCGCCTCCGCGGCGAGCTCGAGCGAGGCCCGGTCCAGGTCGGTGGCGTCGATGTGGAGCCGCGCCAGCCGGTCGGAAGGACCGCCGGGCGCGGGCAGGTCGGCGACCAGCATGGCGAGGGTGAACGGCTCCTCGCCCGAGGCACAGCCGGCGCTCCACGCGCGCAGCCGACCCTCCCGCGCCGCCAGCAGCGCCGGCAGCGGGGCGGCCGCGAGGGCCGCCCAGGTCTCCGGGTTGCGGAAGAAGCGGGTGACGTTGATGGTGAGGGCGTCGAGCAGCGCGTCCAACTCGCCGGGGAGCTGGTCGAGGAGGCCCACGTAGTCCACGTAGGTGGTCACCCCGCAGGCGCGCATGCGCACCGCGATGCGCCGCCGCAGGCAGCGCTCCTTGTACGCGCCGACATCCAGCCCGGTCCGCCCGGCGATGCGCTCGGCGAGGAGCGAGAAGCCGGGGTCGTCGACGGGCATCACGCGGTGGCGTCCAGGGTGTCGAGGTTGGCGCGGGCCAGCTGGTGCCCGGGGTTGAGTTCAGTGACCCGCCGCCAGCAGGCGCGGGCCCGGTCGCGGTCCCGCCGCTTGAAGGCGATGTTGCCCATCTTGAAGAACAGGTCATCGCCCAGCCCGGGCGCGAGCTTGGCCGCCCGTTCGTAGGCCTCGAAGGCGTCGTCGTAGCGACCGGCGCGGTACAGCAGGTCGCCCAGGTTCTTCGAGACCTGCGCCAGGGTGGGGCTCTCGCTCAACGCCGCGCGGAGCGTGGTCTCGGCCACCGGCAGGTCGCCGGCGAGCTCCTGCAGCACCGCGAGGTTGTTGCGCAGGGCGGCGATGCCCGGGTGTCGCGCCACGCCCTCGTCCGCGAGCGCCAGGGCGGCCACGAGGTCTCCCTGGCAGCCGACCGCGAGCGCCATGGCCCAGTACCAGGTGGGCGGCTTCTCCCGCTCGCCCCACAGCTCCCCGGCGCGCTGCAGCCGGCCCAGGGCCACCTCGGCGTCATTCCGCTTGAGCGCCGCGACACCCCAGCCCAGCATGATCCGGGCGTCTTCCCGGGCCTTGGACGCGGCCTCGGCGTAGGCGGCCTCCGCCTCCGCCAGGCGGCCCAGCTGCTCGTAGGCAAAGGCGAGGTTGTGCAGCGCCGCGGCGCGGCGCCCGCCCCGCTCCACCGCCTGGGAGAGCACATCCACCGCCTCGAGCCACCGGGCCTGCTTGAGCGCGATGAGCCCCAGGTAGTAGTGCGCCGACGCCTCGTCGGGGCGGAGGTCGGCCACCCGGCGGAACTCCCGCTGCGCCTCGTCGAGCATCCCCGTCTTGTAGAAGGCGATGCCCAGGTTCTGGTGCTCCTGGACCCGGGAGTCGTTGGCCTTGGGCGCCTGCGCCTTGCTGGAGGTGCCCACCCGGCGCACGTAGCCCGCCGTGATCAGGCCGAACAGCGCGGTGGCCGCCTCGAACTCGATCAGCGAGCACTCATCCATCACCTGGCGCACGTCGCGGGTCCCGTCGAGCAGCGGCAGGATGCGGGCCTGGGCGGGGGACAGCTCCACCTCGGCCCCGGGCGCGTGGGCCGCGTCCACCGCGAAGATCAGGTCGAAGCTCGGGATCTTCTTCTCGATCTGGCTCCACTCGTCAACCCGGCGCGCCCCCTCGAGCAGCAGCGACTCGGGGTTGATGGAGACGGTGAACACCTGCTGCTCGGGCCGGACGCCGGCCTCGAAGTTGAAGGTGCCCTGGGTCCAGGTGAAGAGGTGGTAGACCGCCTCCTCGATCTGCAGGAAGAGCAGCCGCTCCAGCTGCTCGCGGGTGACGATCTCCAGCTCGATCAGGATGTCGCCCAGCCGCCGGTCGCGATGGACCTCCTGCACCCGGATGGCCTGGTCGAGCTGGTCGCTGGTGACCAGCTGGTTCTTGCGCAGCAGGTCGCCGATCCGGTCGCGCCGGTTGACGATGGACGCGTAGCTGATGCGCCCATCCTCGAAGTAGATGTAGCCGAAGTTCTGGCGGTCGGCGACCGCCAGGCAGCCGGTCTTCTTCCCCAGCGCCAGGAGCTGCAGCACGTCGGGGAGGCTGGCCTCCTTGAGGGAGCCCTTGATCGCCATCAGCGCTGGTCCTCGATGAGGCGGTCGGCGATGTCGGGCCAGTCCCAGACCATCTTCTCGCGGCTGCGCAGGCTGCCGGTGGGCGAGAGCAGCCCGCTGGTGCGGGTGCCGGTGGTGCGCCGGGCCGGCGCCGCGGGGCTGCCCTCGAGCACCTGTCGCGCCAGCCCCGCGGAGGGGCGCGCCCGCTCGGTCTCCGCGGCCTCCAGCACCCGCTGCACCAGCTCCTGCAGCCCGCGAACCGTGTCGACGGGCCGGTCCGCCAGGTAGGCGGAGAGCTCCGGCTCCGCCTCGCCCAGCCGCTCGCGCAGCAGCCGGGTGATGATCGCCTCGCGCACCTCGCGGTCAGGGGCTGGCAGCGCCACCACCAGCCCCGCCTCGAGCCGGGTCCGCAGCCGGTCCTCGAGCCCGGCCAGCTCCTGCGGTGGCACCTGGGAGGTGAAGACCATCTGCCGGCCCTGGTCGGCCAGCTGGTTGTACAGCCAGAAGAGCTCCTCCTGGGTGCGGTCCTTGCCCGCCAGCAGGTGCACGTCGTCGAGCAGGAAGGCGGTGACCCGGCGGTACCGCGCCCGCCACCAGGCCACCCGGTCGCGGTCGATGGCCTTGATCAGCTCGTCGACGAAATCCTCGGCCCGCTGGCACGCCACCACCATGCCGGGCATCGCGGCGAGGACATTGCCGATGCCGTGCAGCAGGTGCGTCTTGCCCACCCCGACGGGGCCGAAGACCACCAGCGGGTTCCACGCCTCGCCCGGCGCCTCGAGCACGGCGCGCGCCGCCTGGGTGACCTCGCGGTTGCTGCCCGACTCCACGAACTCCTCCACCCGCCAGATGGGCGAGGGCCCCGGGGGCGGGCTCAGCCCCTCGCGGGCCCGCGCCACCTCCTCGCGGGCATCCTCCATCCGGTCCGGGTCGTGGAACACCGGCAGGTTGGCCACCTGCGCATCGAGCTCGCGGGCCTCCAGCTCCAGGACCTTGAGCCGCTCGATGTCGTCCTCGTAGTCCCGCAGCGCCGCGTCGGGATCGACCGGCGCCTCGCCCTCGAGCAGCCGTTCCAGCCGCTCGGTCCGGTAGGCTTCGCCCTGCCAGCGCAGGATCGCCTCGGCCACCCGGCCGCGCCACGCCTCCACCTGCCGCGCCACCGCGGAGGAGATCTCCGAGAGGAAGGCGCCGAACTCATCCCCGGTGAGGAGGGCGCCCGGCGCCTCGGCCTCCGCGGCGGGCGCGGAGAGGTCGCCGCTGCCCACCACCGTGGCCGACTCCGCCGCCGGCGTGGCGGCGCGAAGGGTGAGGGGCATGGAGCGCGCCAGCACCTCGCGGGCCTCGACCGAGGAGATCGGGCCGGGCTGCACCGCCTGGTAGGCGATCAGCCGGTTGAAGGCGCCGATGAGTTCCCGGATGGAGCCGATGGGCAGGGTGGCGACCGCCTCCAGCACGCTCGCGTCGAAGGTCGCCTTCCGCTCCTCGGCCTGGCGCCGCAGGATGGCCACCCGGGTCTCGTAGTCGGGCGCCGAGATGTCGATGACGAGGCCGCCGGCGAAGCGCTGGATCAGGCGCTCGTCGAGCGCCGCGATCTCGTTGGGCGGCCGGTCGCTCGACAGCACGATCTGGCGGCCCGAGGTGAGCATGGTGTTGGTGAGCCGCAGCAGCTCCGCCTGCATCTCGCGGCGGTGGGTCAGGAACTGGACGTCGTCGACCAGCAGCACGCCCACGTCGGCGTAGCGGCGGCGGTAGGCCTCCCCCTGCCCCTGCGCGATGGCGGCGTTGAACGACTCGATGAACTCGTCGAGCGTCAGGTACTCGACGGTGATCGAGGGGTTGACCTCCAGCGCGCTGTGGCCGAGGGCCATGAGGAGGTGGGTCTTGCCGAGCCCCGAGCCGGCGTAGATGAACAGCGGGTTGTAGACCGCGCCCGGCGACTCCGCCACCGCCCGCGCGGCGGTGACCGCGAGGCGGTTGGCGGAGCCGACGACGTAGCTGTCGAACCGGTTGCGCGGGTTGAGCCGGGGCATCAGGCCGCTCCGGTCCCCGTCTGGGCCAGGCGCTTGAGGACCAGCTCGCTGATGCCCTTGAGGGTCTCGAAGACGCCGGCGCCGCGCAGCGCGTCGCCCGGGAAGCTGCGCAGCCCCCGGAAGTTGAGCGCGTCGTCCAGGTCGGCGGCGGCGAGGATCAGGTCGGCGGGGAGGTCCTGCTTGTTGTACTGCATGACCATGGGGAAGGTGCGGACGTCCACCCCCTGGCCCAGCAGGTTGGCCTGCAGGTTCTGCAGGCTCTCGATGTTGTCGTCGAGCCGGCGGGCCTGGCTGTCGGCCACGAAGACCACGCCGTCGGCGCCCTGCAGCACCAGCTTGCGGGTGGCGTTGTAGTACACCTGGCCGGGCACCGTGTAGAGCTGGAACCGGGTGGTGAAGCCGCTGATGACCCCGAGGTCCAGCGGCAGGAAGTCGAAGAAGAGGGTGCGGTCGGTCTGCGTGGCCAGGGAGACCATCCGGCCCCGCCGCGCTTCGGGCACCCGCCCGTAGATGTACTGCAGGTTGGACGTCTTCCCCGAGCGCCCGGGCCCGTAGTAGACGATCTTGCAGGTGATCTCGCGGGTGGTGAAGTTGACGAGCGACATGGCTAGCGTCCGAAAAGAGCGCGAAGGCTCGCGTTGAGTTCCCGTTCGAAGTCCGCCGCAAGGACTTCCTTCCGCTGCACGGGCTCGGGCGGTGCGGCCGCCACCAGCTCCTCGACCAGCTGATCGAAGTAGACCTGCACCAGTCCCAGCTTGGTCTCGCTGCCGAACACCACCAGCGCCACCCAGCGGCCCCGCGGCGTGTCGAACCACGCCAGGAAGTGGCTCTGCCGCTGCCCCTGGTGCGCCACCACCCGGAACGGCGGCCAGTCCATCTGCAGCGCCAGCTCGCCACTCGAGGCGATGATCCCGGTCCCCAGCGCCGCGCAGGCCATGAGGTCGAGCGCCCCCGTGAACCCGTGCTGCGCCACCACCTGCCCCGAGGTGGTCATCAGGAGCGCCAGGCGCGCGGAGGATTCCCCCACGAACGCGCGCAGCGGGCCGAGCACCCAGGGTTCGATCGCCCGCATCAGGCCAGGCGCTCCGCCAGCCGGAGCATCTCCAGGCGGATGAGGCCGAGCGGCACGTCCCGCGCCGCCACCGCGACCAGCAGCAGCTCCGCCGGCGCCGGCGCCACGAGCAGGGCGCCGTCCTGCCCCTGGAGGTGGAGGAAGCGCGGCCCGCCGATGCGCCCCCGCCCCGCCAGGTCGTCGACCCGCGCGGTGAGGTTGGCGGCCATTGCCGCGAGCGCCGTCCCCTTGACCCCGCCCATCAGCGACTCGGCCACCACCAGCCCGTCCTCGGCGGCCACGACCATCGCGCCCCGGATCCCGCGCAGCCGCGTCAGGCTGTCGAGCAGCGCCGCGTAGGTGGCCGTCATCGCACCCGCTCCAGCCAGGCCCGCGCCGACTTGGCACCGCGCTCGGCGTAGAAGATGAGCTGGCCCGCCGGGAGCCCCGCGTCCATCGTGGCGAGCAGCACCGCGTCGGCCGCCGGACAGAGCACGCAGGCGGACCGCTCCGTCCCCTCGACCGTGAGGTAGCTCCACTCGCCGAGTTCCAGCAGCCGCGCCGCGCGGTCCGCCTCGACGGCCACCGCCGCCAGGGCCGCGGCGGCCTCCTCGCTCACGTCCCCGCTCCCCGGCGACTGCAGGGCGCCGCCGAGGCGCAGGCCGTCGCTGTCGACCAGCAGCAGCCGCTGCCCCGCGCCCTCCACCCCGGCGAACGGGTCGGCCGCGGTGCTGGCCGGCCGCGGGTCGGGCTCCGCCGCCATCGGCGCCGGCCCGCCCGGCATCGGGGTCTCCCAGATCTCCCGGCCGCCGGCCACCCGCTCCACCGCGCTGCGCAGGCCGGGGTCCCCGGGATCGAGCTCGGCCGCGGTGCGCAGGTGGAACAGCGCGTGCTCCGGTTCGCCCGCCCGGTAGTAGAGGTACCCGATGCCCTTGTGGGCCCCGATATGGTGCGGCGCCAGCCGCAGCACGGTGTCCCATTCGTCGAAGGCGCTGGCGTAGTCGCGCCGGTCGGCGAGGATGCGGGCGTAGAGGTCGTGGGCGTCGGGCAGGTGCGGGTACCGGTTGAGCCCGGCCAGCGCCACCTTGAGCGCGGCGTCGAGCTGGCCCCGGTGGCGCAGCCCCTCGCCCAGCCGCAGGAACACCAGGCTCGAGGGATCGGCGGCGTACTGCGCGGAGAGTGCCCGGATATCCTCAGTCACGTGACCCCCTGAGGGCGAGATCGAGCGCCAGCGCCGCCTGGCGGACCCGGTCGATGACCGGGCCCTGGGCCTCTTCTTCCGGCGGCTTGTCGGCCAGTCGCTTCCACTGCTCCCACACCTGCGCCGCCTCGCGGAAGCGTCCCACCGCCGCGAGGGCCAGCCCGAAGCACCGGAATCCCGGCGCGGAGGCGGGGTCCAGCTGGACCGTCTGCCAGAGCGACTCGGCCGCGTCGGCCGGATGGCCCGCCGCCAGCAGCGCGCGGCCATGCGCCAGGTGGGCCAGCGACTGCTGCGGGTGGCTGGCCACCGCCTGCTCCGCCACCTGCCGGGCCGCCTCCGGGTCGCCGGCGCCGAGCAACTGGTCGACCTCGCCGAGGAGAATCGGCAGGTCGGCGCCCCCTACCGCCTCCATGGCCCGGCGCGCGGGGTCGTCGAGCTGCACGATGCCCGCCGTGGTCAGCCCGAAGAGCGTGCGCGCCACCTCGAACTCGGGCCGGCCGAGCAGCGTGGCGAGCTCGCGCACGGTGCGTTCGCCATCGACCACGGCGAGCACCTCCCATTCGGCCGGCAGGAGGTCCAGCGGCACCGCGGTGTCCACGATCGGCGCCAGCCGCGGCACCAGGCCCAGGTGGGTGATCTGCTTCTCGATCCGCGACCACTCATCGGTGCGACGGGCCGCCTCCATGAGCAGGAGCCCGGTGGCGATGCGGCTCTCGGCCTCGGTGGGCCAGTCGCCCTGCTTCCCCTCCTCGAAGGCGAAATAGCCCTCGGACCACCCCACCAGCTCGAAGACGACCTCCTCAATCTGCTGCCGGACGTAGCGCACCAGGTCGCGCGGGGTGACGAGGCCCTGCGCCTCGAGGATCTCGCCCAGCCGGCGACGGTCGCCGGCGGCCTGCAGCGCCCGGGCCCGCATGAGGTCCTGTTCGCTCACCCGGCCGGCCCGCACCAGCAGGCGGCCGAGGGGGTGCGGGTTGCTGCGGATCTCGGCCCCGACCACCACCCCATCCTCGAAGAACACCGTCCCGGCGTTCTGCCGCAGGTCCGAGACCACCCGCAGCGTCCCGGTCTTCCGGCTCAGGTCGAGCAGCTGGAAGACGTCGTGGATGCTCAGCTCCTTGAGCGGTCCCTCGATGGCCATGACTCAGGCCGCCCCGGCGAAGATGTGGGCCAGGTCGCGGGCCGAGCGGGCGTGCACCCGCGCCGCCTGGGCGAAGCTGCCCGACGGGTTCACCTGCACCACCCGTTCCCACGCCCGGACCGCGTCCCCGTACCGCCGGATGCGGGCCAGGGCCACCCCGGTGTGGAACAGGGCGCCGTCGTGGTCCGGGTCGAACTTGAGCACCCGGTCGAGCGCCTCGAGCGCCCGCTCGGGCCGGCCATCGTCGAGCAGCGCCCGGGCCAGCAGCTGCAGCGCGTCGAGGTCCCAGGGCTCGAGCATCAGGACGTCCACCAGCAGCTCGACGGCGGCGCCGGGGGATTCCACGCGACGGAGCAGGTCGCCCAGCGCCAGCGCGGCCTCCATGTAGGTAGGCAGCAGGTCGAGGGCGTGCTGGTAGGCCACCCGTGCCCCCACCCAGTTCTCGCGACGCTCCTCCAGCCGGCCGAGGTCGCGCCAGACCTGCGGGACCATCGGGTCGAGCTGCAGCGCGGCGTGGAGCGCCTCCACCGCCGCCTCCGGATCGCCGAGCTGGTCCGCCACCGCGGCTTCCAGCTGCAGCAGGTCGGGCCGCCCCGGCTCGAGCACACGGGCGTCCCGGAGCGCATCGCGCGCGCCGGCGGCAAGCCCGCAGGCGAGCCGCACCCGGGCCACCGCCACCAGCGCCTCGACATCGCCCGGCGCCGTCCGCGCCAGCGCCTCGGCCTGCTCCAGCGCGGCCTCGCCCCGGCCGAGCGCGAGCAGCGCGCGCAGCTCGCCCAGCAGGGCCCGCGGCTGCCCCGGCTCGAGCTCGAGCGCGGCGCGGAAGCGCTCCAGCGCCTCGCCGTGCAGCCCCCGGCGGGCAAACACCTCCCCGAGGAGGGTGGTGGCCCGCCCCGCCTCGGCGCCCCGCGCCAGGGCGCGCTCCACCTGGACGGTGGCATGCTCCAGGAAGCCCTTCGCGATGTAGTCGGACGCCAGCGCGAGCGGGTCCTCCGCCACCGCCGGGGCCCGGTCCTCCGGCTGGAGCTCATCGAAGATGCGGTCGAGCAGGCGCTCGTCGAAGTGGAACTCCTCGCCCACCTGGTCGGCCGTGACATCGGCGGAGATCGCGGGCACCACCGCGATCTCCGGATGCTCGTACTGCAGGTCGATGGTCAGGGCGTACTTCTGGGCCACGTAGAAGGGCTCGAGCTCCAGCGCGCGCTTGGTGGCGCGGAGCGCCCCGTCGAAGTCGCCGAGGTGGCTGAGCGTGAAGCTCAGGTTGTAGTGGGCGGAGGCGTGGGCCGGGTCCGCCTCCACCGCGCGCGAGAAGGCGTGCTTGGCATCCTCGTAGCGCTTGAGCTCCACCAAGACCAGCCCGACCCCGTTCCACGCCACGCTGTGCTGCGGCAGGTCGGCCAGGACCTGGCGGTACGCCTCCAGCGCCAGCTGCAACCGCCGCCGGTGGAAGAGCGCCAGCGCCAGGTTGAGCCGGGCCGAGACCAGGTCGGGGCGGAGCCGCAGCGCGGACTGGAAGGCCGCCAGGGCCTCGTCCCCGTCGGGGAGCTGGGTGCGCAGCACCCCGAGGTTGTTCCAGGCGAGGGCATAGCCCGGGTCGGTGGTCACCGCCTGCTCGTAGGTGGCGAGCGCCTCGTCCCGGCGCCCCGACTGCTGCAGGCAGACGCCGCGCTCGTTCCAGAGCTTGGGCGACTCGGGATCGTCGGCGAGCAGGGCATCGTACAGCTCGAGCGCGGCGGCCAGGTCGCGCCGCAGCAGGTGCACCTCGGCCATCGCCTGGCGCACCAGCCGCATGTCCTCGCCCGCGTCGAGGGCCAGCCGGTACTCGCGCAGCGCCTCGACGTAGTAGCCCTTCTGCCGGAAGGCGAGTCCCAGGTTGTAGTGCGCCAGCGCGGCGCCCTCGGCGACCATCGGCCGCGGCGCCTGCGGGGCGCCCCCGCCGGCGGGAGCGGCGAAGGCGCCGGAGCTGCGGGCCAGCGAGAGGTTGCTCTGGGCCCGGGCCAGGGTGGGATTCAGCGCGGTGGCGCGGGTGGTGGCGGCGCGGGCCTTCTCGTGCTCGCCCAGGTCGCCGTAGACGAACGCCAGGAGGTAGTAGGCGTCGGCGTTGTCGGGGTTGCGGAGCACCGCCGCCTCGAGCGCCTGCCGGGCCTGCTCGGAGAGCCCGCGGTTGTAGAGGGCCTCGCCGAAATAGAACAGGGTCACCGAGCTGTGCGGGTCGAGCGCGCGGGCCCGCTCGAACGCCTGGGTGGCCGCCTCGAGGTTGCCGCGGCCCCGCTCCGCCAGGCCGAGCTGGAGCAGCGCGGGGACGTCGTCGGGGCGGCGGGCGAGGATCAGCTGGAACTCGCGGACCGCCTCCTCCCAGTGCCCCAGCGCGGCGCAGGTGCGGCCCAGCTCCCAGCGCGCCTCGGTGTCATACGGCTCGCGGCGCAGGCGCTCGCGCAGCTCGGCCACCCGCCGGTCGTAGTAGCCGGTGGCGTGGTAGGCGATCTCGAGGTTCTCGGTGGCCACCTGCATGCGCGGATCGAGCTCCAGCGCGCGCAGGAACTCCTCGATCGCCTCGGGGACGAGGCCCTTCTGGTAGTAGAAGACGCCCAGGTTGTTGTGCGCGCCCGCGTCCGCCGGGTCGATCCGGCGGGCGAACGACCGCAGGACGGCGAGATCACGCTCGGACAGGGCGGGTCCGGGCACGGGGCGCTCAGGGCAGCCGGATGGCGTCGAAGATGGCCCGGAGGCTGGCCAGGTCGGGGAGCAGGAGAAAGTGCCCCCGCAGGTGCAGTCCCGGGTCCTCGAACAGGAACTGCGTCTCGACGCAGAAGACGTAGTCGCGGTCGTAGCCGAAGTTCATGTAGATGGAGGTCAGGACCGCGCCGGAGAGGTCGATGGCGAGGCTCGGGACCGAGGGCACCAGCATCATGCCCATGAAGTCCGACAGCGCGTTCATGTAGGCGCTGGAGAGGATGTTGCCGACTTCCTTGAGGCCCGACTGCTCCATCTCGGCGAAGGCCGTGGTGGTGCCGAGCGGGCGGCGCAGCAGGATATCACAGAGCTGCCGGGCCGAGGGTTCGGGGAACAGCACCAGGGTGCGGCCGGTGAGGTCGCCCATCATGTGCATCAGCACGGCCGCGACCACGTCGTCGGCCTTGCCGAGGATCTCGGGCACCTCCTCCAGCCGCGTGATGTTGACCTCGGGGACCGAGATCATGATCCGGCGGTTGGTGAGCTGCGACAGCGCCGTCGCGGCGTGCCCCGCCCCGATATTGGCCACCTCGCGCAGGGCATCGCGCTGCAGCGCGTGGAGTTCCCGCACGTCATCCATGACGGCCTCCTCAGACCAGGGCGGCGGGGTCCACGATCAACGCGGGCACACCGTCACCGAGGATGGTCGCCCCGCTGAACACGGGGAGCATGCCCCTCGGCGCATCGAAGGGCTCCACCACGATCTCCTGCTGACCCACCAGCGCCTCGACCAGCAGCGCCGCGCGCCGCTCCCCCACCTCGAGGATCACCACCGGCGGACGGCCCGGCAGCCGCGGCCCCGGAACGCCGAGCCGGTCCCGCAACTGCACCAGCGGCAGGATCTCGTCGCGGAGCACAAACCCCTCCTCGCCACCCAGCGGGGCAGCGCGCTCGGGGCGGTACTCGACCGTCTCCGCCACCCCCGCGATCGGGATGGCGTACCGCTCCTCACCCACCTGCGCCAGCAGCGCCCGCACGATGGCAAGCGTGGTCGGGAGCCGGAGCGTGAAGGTGCTCCCCTCCCCCGGCGCCGTGGTCAGCTCCACCGACCCACCCAGGGTCCGCACCCGGGTGAGCGCGGCGTCCATGCCCATCCCGCGTCCGGAGACGTCGGTCACCTCCGCCGCGGTGGAGAACCCCGGCCGCGCCAGGACCCGCAGCAGGTCGTCGTCGCTCAGCACCGAGGCGGCCGCGGGCAGGTGCCCTGCGGCGCGGGCGGCCTCGAGCACCCGGCGCCGGTCGATGCCGCGCCCGTCATCCATGACCCGCAACACCACCGTGTTGCGCTGGCTCGCCGCGACGATGCGGATCAGCCCCTCCTCCGGCTTGCCGTGGCGGACCCGCTCGGCGGGGGGCTCGATCCCATGGTCCACCGCGTTCCGGAGCAGGTGCAGCAGCGGCTCCCCGATCTCGTCGAGGATGGCGCGGTCGAGCTGGGTGTCCTCGCCCTCGACCTCGAACCGCACCCGCCGCCCGAGCTGCCGCGCGAGGTCGCGCACCACTCGGGGGAACCGGTCGAACACCTGCCACACCGGGGTGAGCCGTGCCTGGGTCACCTCGCCGTACAGCTCCCCGGTGACCCGGCCGATGCGCGCCGTCACCGCCCGGAGTTCGGGGTCCGCGCTGACGTCCGCCAGTTCCCCGAGCCGTCCCTTTGCCACCACCAGCTCGCCCACCAGGTTCATGATCGCGTCGAGCCGGCGGGCATCGATCCGGATCTGCCGGCCCCGGGCCGCCGGGTCGTCGGCCGGCGCCGCCGCCTCGCCGATGACCACCCCCGCCACGTCGCCCACCGCGCTCAGGGCCGCGATGATGGCGGCGTCGGTGGCCTCGCTCTGCAGCAGGAAGCCGCAGCGGCCGTCGAAATCGTCCGCCTCGAACGCGCCGACGGCGGGCCGTACGGCGCTCACGCTGCCCAGGGCGGCCGCCTTGCGCAGCACCAGCAGCGCCCGCGCGCCCCGGAGCGGGGTCTCGGGCCGGATCGTCACCTCGACGCTGCGGCCGCCGGGTCCGGCGGGGACCACCGGGACCGGCTGGGGCGCCGGGATGGCCCAGCTGCCGGTGGTGGTGGTCGAGGCCGTTGCCTGGTCCAGCTCCGCCAGCAGGCCGGCGAACGCAAGCTCGGCGTCATGGCCGTCCACCGCCTGCTCCACGCCCTGCTCCAGCGCGTCGACCACCCGGAAGAACAGGTCCACCCTCTCCCGGCCCGCAGCCGGGTCGCTGCGCAGCACGTCGAGCACCGACTCGGTGCGATGCGCCAGCTCGGCGAGGTTGCCGTACCCCATGGCGCCGGCCATGCCCTTGAACGTGTGCATGGCGCGGAACAGGCTCACCACCGGCTCGGCCGCTCCCGGCGTCCGCTCCCAGGCCAGCAGCGCCTGCCCGCAGAGGCCGAGCTGCTCGTGGCTCTCCGTCAGGAACAGCGCGGCGTAGCGGGCGAGGTCCATGCGGGCGTCAGCCCAGCACGCGCTGGACCGCCTCGAGGACGCGGGAAGGCTGGAACGGCTTGACCACGAAGTCCTTGGCGCCGGCCTGAATCGCCTCGACCACCAGCGCCTGTTGCCCCATGGCGCTGCACATCAGGATCCGCGCCTCGGGGTGCTCCTTGCAGATCTCGCGCACCGCCTCGATGCCACCCATGTCGGGCATGACGATGTCCATCGTGACCAGCTCGGGCTTGAGCTGGCGGTACTTCTCCACCGCCTCGCGCCCCGTCTCCGCCTCGCCGACCACCTCGAACCCCGCCTGGGTGAGGATGTCGGAGATCATCGTCCGCATGAAGATGGCATCGTCACAGACCAGCACGCTGTGGCTCACCCGAACCTCCGCTTTGAGTCGCCTCGCCCGGACCGCTCAGCCGACCGCCGGCGCCAGCAGCCGGTCGGTGTCCAGCAGGGTGAAGACCTGCCCGGCGTGCCGGCCGACGGCCCGTACCAGTCCCGGGTCGATGCCGGGGAGCTGCCGACCGGCCTCCAGTTCGCTGGTCACGACGTCGACCAGGTCCAGCACTTCGTCGACCACCAGGCCCACGGTCCGGTCGCCCCGGTCCACGACCAGGACGGAGTCTCCCCGATCCTCACTATCGGCAAGTCCCACCGCGCGCCGGCCGTCGACCACGGTGAGCAGGGTGCCGCGCAGATTCAACAGTCCCGCCACGGTCCGGTCGGCCCCGGGCACCCGGGTGGCCGGGACCGAAGGGATCACTTCCCGGACCGCCGTCGCGACCGCTGCCGCCAGGTGCGGACCCAGCCGGAAGAGGACCACGCGGAGCCGCTCGGAATCACCCATGTGCTTCAAAGAAATGAAGATACCGCAGGGCTTCGAGGGGAGCAACGGCGTGTTCGGGACCCACCGCGCGGGTCAGGAGTGGCGCCAGATCGGCCGGCCATTCCGCCCGGAACTCGAGGGGACTGCCCGTGATGGGGTGACTGAATTCCAGCCATGCGGCGTGGAGTGCCTGCCGGGGAGCTAGGCGTTCCAGGCTCTCGGCGGCGGTCCGCTGGCCATCGGACATCCGTCGGCTGCCACCGGCCCCGTAGACCGGATCGCCCACCACCGGATGGCCCACGTGGGCCAGGTGCACCCGGATCTGGTGGGTCCGGCCCGTGTGCAGCTCCAGCCGGAGCAGGTCCACGAGCGGCAGCCGGGCGATGACGTACGCATCGGTCTTCGCCTCGCGTCCCGCCGGATCGACGACAATCCGCTTGCGGTCGCGGGCGTGACGGGCCAGCGGGGCGCTGATGACCAGCGGGCTCTCATCGAGGTGGCCCCAGACCAGCGCCGCGTAGCGCCGCCGGATGCGCCGCGCGGCCAGCATGGCGCCCAGCCGCCGGTGCGCCAGGTCCGTCTTGGCCACGACCATGAGGCCGCTGGTGTCGCGGTCGAGCCGGTGGACGATGCCGGGACGGCCCTCCGCCCCGCCGGAGAGGGTGGTGCCACGGGCCACCAGGGCGTTCACCAGGGTGTCGTCCCAGTGGCCCGGCGCCGGGTGCACCACGAGCCCCGCCGGCTTGTTGATGATGGCGAGGTGATCGTCCTCGAAGAGGATCTCGAGGGGGATCGCGGTGGGGGTGAGCGTCCGGGGCGCCTCGTCCTCCGGGAACGCCACCCGGACGGTCTCGCCGCGGGCCAGGGTCCGGGAGGCGCGGGCCACGTCGGTGTTCACCTGCACCCGCGCGTCGGCCACCAGGCGTGCGGCCTGGGTGCGCGAGAGCTGCAGCTGGTCGGCGAGGAAGCGGTCGAGGCGTTCGGTCGCGGGCGGGAGGACCGTGAAGGTCAGCGCGGTATAGCGGGCGAGGAGGTCCGAGGCGTCGTCTCCCCTCCCGGCTGCGCTCACTCGTCGCCCCGGGCCACGGAGACCGGTTCTGGCGGCGTGGGCTCGGGAGGCAGCGGGCGGCCGGGTGGTTCCGCCTGGGCGTCGCGCCGGGCATCCTCCTGCCAGAGGGAGATGGCCAGCAGCACCGCGCCGCAGCTCACCGCCATGTCGGCGACGTTGAACGTGGGCCAGCGGTAGCCACCGACCCCCAGGTCGAGGAAGTCGACGACGCCACGCGGGGAGCGGACGCGGTCCACGAGGTTCCCGATGGCGCCCCCGCTGACCAGCCCGAGCGAGAGCTGGCGGAACCAGTCGCCCGGCGCGGCAGCGCGGTGGTAGCGGTAGAGCAGCACCACGGCCCCGACGGCGATGGCCATGAAGATCCAGCGCGAGAACGGCCCGAGGTGCAGGCCGAACGCCGCGCCCGGGTTGTAGACCAGGCGGAGCTGGAAGACGTCGCCGATGACCGAGTGCCCCGCCGAGCGGAACAGGTACTGCTCGGCGAGGGCCTTGGTGAGGAGGTCGAGGACCAGCGCGACCGTGGCGGCGCCCCAGTAGAGCCGGCGCTCAGCGCCGCTTGCCATTCTCTTCTTTTTCCTTGCACTCGATGCAGAGCCGCGCGTGCGGGAGCGCGTCGAGCCGCTCGAAGTTGATCTCCTTGCCGCAGGTGTGGCAGATGCCGAAGCGGTCGGGCGTCTTGTACAGCCGCCGGAGCGCCTCGTTGACGTGCCACAGGTACCGGCCCTCCTGCGAGGCGAAGAGGAACTGCTTCTCGCGCTCCATCGCGTCGGTGCCCTGGTCGGCCATGTGGAACGAGTAGGACGAGAGGTCGCCCGACTCGTTCTGGAGCGTGGCGTTGAAGGACTCGTCGTAGTACCCGATCTCCTTCATCACCCGGGTGCGCTCCTCGATGAGCCGCTTCTCGAAATGCGCCAGCTGCTTCTTGTTCATACCGCGAATACCTTCCCGTCCGCTGGGGGTGCGCTCACGCGCCGAGCCGGCGCATGCTGAAGGTCACCTGGTGTCCGTCGACGTCCACTGCCTGCTGGTACTCGGCCCCGGGGACCGCGCCACCGAGCTCGATGGCTCGCGCCAGCGTCTCGCTGGCGATGACGTCCCGGTGCGCCGTCGCGGCCGCGAGGACCGCCGTCGGCCCGTCCAGCCCGAGGGCGATGCGGTCACTCACCGCGAAACCTGCGTCCCGCCGGAGCCGCTGGATGTGGTGCACCAGCTCCCGCGCGAGTCCTTCCTGGGCCAGATCGGCATCAAGCTGGGGATCCAGAGCGGCCACGAAGGGGCCGTCGCTTTCGACCAGCCATCCGGTCGCCACGACCTCCCGCTCCACGACCACATCTTCGGAAAGGTAAACGAGTTCCATCCCGTTTTCATGTCGGCGGACCGACTCCCCGGCTTCCAGGGCCCGGAGCTGGTCCGGGGTCAGGCGTTCCACCGCCTTGGCCACCGCCGGGGTCTCCTTGCCGTACCGCTTGCCCAGGGAGCGGAAGTTGGCCTTCCCGCGGAGCCGGACCAGCGCGGTGTCGGATTCCGCGACCTCGACCCGGCGGACGTTCACCTCCGCCATGAGGAGGGGCAGCAGGCGCTCGAACACGGGCCCGCGCACCGCCACGGGGATCGCCACCTGCATGCGACCGAGCGGTTGCCGCACCCGGAGCTTGCCGGCTTCCCGGGCGGCCCGCGCCAGTGAGGCCAGCCGGCGGATGGCATCCATGGCGGCATCGAGGGCGCCCGCCTCGACGCCCGCCTCCGCGGGCGCGGTGGGCCATCCGGCGAGGTGCACCGGGGACCCGGCGAGCGAGCGGTGCAGCCAGTCCGCCGCGAAGGGCGCCGCCGGGGCCATCAGCCGGCTCACCGTCTCGAGGCACTCCCGCAGGGTGGCCACCGCCGCGCGATCGGCCTCGCCATCCGGCGCCCAGAACCGGTCCCGGTTGATCCGGACATACCAGTTCGAGACGTCGTCCACCACGAAGTCCATGAGCGCCCGCACGCCGGCCGTGGGTTCGTAGCCCTCCCAGGCGGCGGTGACGGCCCGGGTGGTCGCGTCCAGCCGCGCCAGGATCCAGCGGTCGCTGTCGGGCCGCCCGGCCACGGGTGGCGCCCCCTCGAGCCGGCCGGCGTAGAGCCGGAAGAACTCGTAGGTGTTGCGCAGCGCGCGGAAGAAGTCGCCGGTGACCTGCGGCACCTGCCGGCGGTCGAACCGCTTGGGGAGCCACACCTGGCTCGACACCAGCAGGTAGAGCCGGACGGTGTCCGCGCCGAACTCCCGGATCATGTCCCAGGGGTTCACCACGTTGCCCTTGCTCTTGGACATCTTCTGGCCCTCGGGGTCGAGGACCAGCTCGTTGACGATCACGTTGCGGTAGGCCGGGCTGTCGAAGGCCGTGGTGGCGATCGCCAGCAGCGAATAGAACCAGCCCCGGGTCTGGTCCACGCCCTCGCAGATGTAGTCGGCCGGGAAGTGGGCCTGGAACTCCGGCACGTGCTCGAAGGGGTAATGCCACTGGGCGTAGGGCATCGCGCCCGAGTCGAACCAGGTGTCGATCACCTCGGACGCGCGCCGCATGGTGCCGCCGCAGGCGCAGTCCCAGTGGTAGGCGTCGATGTAGGGCTTGTGCGGGTCGAAGTCCGCGGGCAGCGGCCGCCCCCAGCGCTCCGCCAGGCGGGCGTAGCTCCCCACCACCTCGACGTGGGCCGGCTCGCGGTCGCAGACCCACACCGGCAGCGGGGTGCCCCAGTAGCGGTCGCGGGAGAGCGCCCAGTCCACGTTGTTCTCGAGCCACGAGCCGAACCGGCCCTCCCCCACCTCCGGGGGCTGCCAGTTGACCGTGCGGTTGATCTCGAGCATCCGCGCCTTGACCTTCGAGGTGCGGACGAACCAGCTGTCCCGCGCGTAGTAGATGAGCTTGCTGGAACAGCGCCAGCAGTGCGGATAGCTGTGGACGTACTGGTCGGTGCGCAGCCAGCGGCCGTCGGCCTTGAGCCGGCGGATGATCAGCTCGTTGGTCTCATCCGCGGTGACGAGCCGGCCCTCGATCTCGGGCCAGGTGGTGCCGGTGAAGAGGCCGTCCGGCCCCACCGGCCGCAGCATGGCCAGGCCGTGCTGCTGGCCGGCGGCGTAGTCATCCGCGCCGAAGGCCGGCGCCATGTGCACGATGCCGGACCCGTCGTCCGCGGTGACGAACGCGCCCGGGATCACCACCGAATGCGCGCGACCATCCGGGAGCGGCACCACGTCGAGGGGCCGGCGGTACCGCAGCCCCACCAGCGACCCCCCGGGGACCACCGCCTCGAGGGCGAGGTCCTCGCCCAGGATCTCCCGCAGCTTGGCTTCGCGGGTGGTGGCCATGAGGAAGGCGCGGCCGGGGTGCTTCGGGTGCCGGTAGACGCCGTATTCGAGCTCGGGGTGCACCGCCGCCGCGACGTTCGACGGCAGGGTCCACGGCGTGGTGGTCCAGACGACCAGCTCGCGCCCGCTGCCGTCCTCGAGCGGGAAGGTGACGTAGATGGACCTGTCGTTCACCTCGGCGTAGCCGAGGGCCAGCTCGTGGCTGGAAAGCACGGTGCCGCAGCGGGGACAGTACGGGAGCACCCGGTGCCCGCGGTAGAGCATCTCCCGCTCGAAGAGGCGGCCGAGCAGCCACCAGACGGTCTCCACGTACTCGTTGCTGTACGTGATGTAGGCGTGCTCGTAGTCCAGCCAGTACCCGATGCGGTTGGAGAGCTCCTCCCACTCCGTCTTGTAGGTGAAGACGCTCTGCCGGCAGAGGCGGTTGAACGCCTCCACGCCGTAGGCCTCGATGGCCTTCTTGCCGTTGAGGCTGAGCTGCTTCTCGACCTCGATCTCCACCGGCAGCCCGTGGGTGTCCCAGCCGGCGATCCGGGTCACGGACCGCCCGCGCTGGGCCTGGTAGCGGCAGATCAGGTCCTTGATGGTCCGGGCAAAGACGTGGTGAATGCCCGGCTTGCCGTTGGCCGTCGGCGGGCCCTCGAAGAACACGAACGGGGGCCCGTCCCGGGTCGCCGCGAGGGTCTGCTCGAAGAGCCGCTCATCCTTCCATCGGGCAAGCAGCTCCTGTTCCATCCGGTCGGCACCGCCGTCCGGCCAGGGCTGGTAGGTCATGCGGGAATCTGCTGGACCAGTTCCGCGACCAGCCGGGTGAGCTTGGGCTCGGCCCCGTTGGCGATCGCGATGATGTGCTCGATGTCGGCCGGCACCAGGGCGTCGGGGAGGCACTGGTCGGTGACGATCGAGAGCCCCGCCACCTTCATCCCCTGGTGCACCGCCACGATCACCTCGGGCACCGTGGACATGCCCACGATGTCGGCGCCCATGGCGCGGAGCATCCGGTACTCGGCCCGGGTCTCGAGGTTGGGCCCGGGCACCGAGACGTAGACCCCCTCGCGCAGGGTGACACCCTGGGCCAGCGCCAGCTGCCGCACGAGCGCGCGCAGCCCGCTGTCATAGGGGTCCGACATGTCGGGGAAGCGGGGACCGAGCCGGTCGTCGTTCCGCCCGATGAGGGGGTTATCCCCCAGCAGGTTGATGTGGTCGGCGAGGAGCACCAGGTCGCCCGGGGCCCACAGCGGGTGCATCCCGCCGCTCACGTTGGTGACCACCAGGGCCCTGGCGCCGAGGGCCTTCATCACCCGCACCGGGAAGGTGACCTCCTGGAGCGAATACCCCTCGTAGCGATGGAAGCGGCCCTGCATGGCCACCACCCGGCGCCCGCGCAGGGTGCCGAGGATGAGCCTGCCGGCGTGGCTCTCCACGGTGGAGAGCGGGAACCCGGGGATCTCCTCGTAGGGGATGATCGCCTCGGCGGCGATCTCCTTGACCAGGCCGCCCAGCCCGGTGCCGAGGATGATGCCGACGTCGGGGGCGAACGAGCAGCGGCCGCGCACCACGGCGGCCGCCTGCTGGATGCGATCGTAAAGGTCGGTGGCTGTCATGCGTGTCGCTTGAGCAGGAGCTCCGTCTGGACCTGGTGGGTGAGCTGCGCGTGGGTCTGCAGCCCTTCGATCTCGCCCAGCTGCCGTTCGAGCAGGGCGCGGAAGTTGGCCAGGTAGGCGGCGAACTGGCGCTGCAGCATCTCGTGCCGCTCGCGCACCTGCCGCTCCTCTTCCTGGGCGGTGCCCACCAGCCGCAGCGCGTCGGCCCGGGCCTCGCGGATGATGCTCTCCGATTCCTTCTCGGCCTGTTCCTGCGCGGCCACCCGGAGCTGCTGTGCCGCGAGCAGCGCCTCGTTCATGGCCCGCTCCCGCTCCCGGAACGCGCGCAGCTGCTCCTGGAACCCGGTGAGCCGCTCGTCGAGCTTGGCCCGCTCGCGCACCAGGCGCTCGAGCTCCTCCGCCACCCGGTTGCGGAACTCGTCCACCTGCGCCGGGTCGTACCCGCGGAAGGTCCGCTGGAACTCCTGCGCCCGCACGTCGCTGGGCGTCAGGTGGAACGCATCGTCGCTCATGTGCCGCGCTCTCCGAAGAGGAGGGTCCCCAGCCGAACCATCGTGGCTCCCTCTTCCACCGCCACGAGGTAATCCCCTGACATGCCCATCGACAGTTCCGGCAGCCGGTGCCCCTGCCGTTCCCCGGCGTCGCGCAACTCACGCAGGCGCCGGAAGGCCGCCCGCTGGCGCCCGGCATCGTCCGTGAGCTCGGCCATGGTCATCAGTCCCGCCAGCCGCAGCCGCGGCAGCGCGGCCACCTCGTCGAGCAGGGCCGGCAGCCCATCCGGCTCCACCCCGCCCTTCTGCGGTTCGGCGGAACAGTTGACCTGCAGCAGCACCGGTTGCACCGACCGTGGCGCGGCGCGCCGGTCCAGCTCCCGGGCCAGCTCCAGGCTGTCCACCGAGTGGAGCAGCGCAAAGCGGTTGACCGCGTGGCGCGCCTTGTTCCGCTGCAGGGAGCCGATCAGGTGCCACTCGACCGCAACGTCGGGGAGTTCCCCCTGCTTGGCCAGCGCCTCCTGCACCCGGTTCTCGCCCACCGCCGTGAGCCCCGCCTCCGCGGCGGCACGCACCGCCGCGGCGGGATGCGTCTTGGTGACCGCCACGATCAGCACCGGATGGCGCCAGCCCGCGCGGGCCTGGTGCTCGGCAATCCGGGCCCGCACCTCGGCCACCCGCGACCCGATCCCCGGATACGACATGGGTGGTAAAAGTAGGCGGGCGTTAGGGTTGGCAACAGGGGCCGGACCCTATGGGGCGCTGTCCCCCGCGCTCGGCAGCAGCAGCGCCTGGAGCGCCCGCTGCAGGTTGGGGTTGGAGGAGAGCTTCCCGGCCCGGGTCAGGTTCTCCATCGCCTTGGAGCCATCCCCGCGGCTCTCGTAGCCGTACGCCAGCTGCGCGAACGGCAGCGAGAGGTTGTTGGCGACGCCGGCGGCCGTCGGCTCCAGCCGCCCCCGGGGGGCCTCGAGGAGCCGGGCGTAGCGATAGGTCTCCCACGCCAGCCGCTCGGTGGTGGGCATGTCGAGGGGAAGCCCGAGGATCCGGTGGTTGTCGATGCCCGGCTGCGTCGTGTCCGGCGGGCTCGGCTGCAGCTGCATGACGAGCCCCTGCTGCAGCAGATACTGGTCCAGGCCGAGGTACTCGGCGCCGGTGGTCATGGACCAGGCGATCGGCCGCTTGCCGGCGTTCTCCTGCAGGATGCGCAGCACCACGAAGTCCCGGCTGTAGACCGGGGTCCCCTTGGGCAGCACATGGCGGATGGCCCCGACGTTCACCGGCACGTCCTGCGAGAGCAGGACGCCCTGCGCCTGCGCGATCTGCGCATCGGTCATCGAGTGCGCCTGGCCCGTGGGAGCGACGGGATTCTGCCCCTGCCAGAGCTTCGGCGCGGCGGCCTCGTCGAAGGGCCGCACCGGGAACTCCCGCAGCTGCCGCTTGTACCAGTCGGTCTCCGAGAGGGCCAGGCAGACCACCAGGACGTCGCGGCGGATGCCCTTCACCTCCTGGGCCCACCAGAGGGGGAAGGTGTCGTTGTCGCCGTACGTGAACAGGATCCCGTAGGGCGGCACCGAGTTGAGCAGGTTGTAGGCGAAGTCCGCCGCGAGCGTGGCATCCGGGCCGTGCCGCCGGCTGGCGGCGGTGAAGTTCCCGGCGAAGGGGATCAGCGCGCCCAGGGCCAGCGGCACCGCGGCGACGGCCACGCCCAGGCGCCACCGCGTCATCGCCCGGCGCACCAGGTTTGCCAGCCCCAGCCCCGACCAGACCCCCCAGACCGCGAAGCTGACCACGAAGAAGTAGTCCCGGTCGCGGACTTCATGGTCGCTCGACTCGGGGTAGAGGTTGTACCCGATGCTGAAGCCCGGCTTGAAGTTCATGTACACCACCAGCCCGAGACCGGTGATCAGCCACAGCCCGAAGAGCAGCCACCAGCTGCCGCGGTCGGCCCGGCGGTGGGTGATCAGGCCGTGCATGCCGAGGCCGGCGAAGAGCAGGGTCACGAGCGAGCGCAGCGGCAGCTGCCCGCTCCCGAATCCGATGGCCTTGCCGATGCCGTTGGCCCACTGCCAGTCGAAGTACTGGAAGTAGTTGAGCAGCTGGAGCATGATGATCTGGCCGCTGCGCCCCGGGTTCCCCGGGCCGTGCGGCACCGTGGGATCGTCGAGCGGCGTGCGGATCGGGTACTGCTCCCGCCGGATGACCGCGAGCAGGGACTCCCAGTTGTCCGGCTGCGCCTCGTTGATGACCGGATGCTGCCCGGCCCGGATGTAGAGGAAGAGGTAGCTGGTCACCCCGATGGCGGCGATCAGCACCGCCACGACCGCGAACGTCACGTGCCGCGCCCGCAGGGCCAGTCCGAAGGCGGCCAGGTACGAGATGCCGCCCAGCGTCATCAGGGTGGCGCTCCCCAGGCCGCTGCCGATCAGCAGCGCCCAGGTGCCCGCGACCACCGCGGTCTCGGCCCACTCGGCGGCGCGCCGCGCGGGGTCGGTGGCGGGATCGGCGCTCAGGGTGGCGGCCAGGAAGGCGACCACCGCCGGCCCGACCAGCAGCGCCAGCAGGTGGTTGCCGATGGAGAGGCCGGCCAGGTAGAGGATGAGCAGGAGGAGGTGCGGCGCCCGCGGCGTGCCGCGCAGGGCCCGCCAGGTCAGGCAGAGCCACGCGATGGCCGCGATGGTAAAGGTGGCCGCGGCGTAGACCTCGGTCTCGTTCGAGTTCTGCCAGGTGGTGAAGCTGAACGCCGCCACCAGCGCCGCGGCCAGCCCACCGCCCACCCGCACCAGGGTGGCGGCGCCTCCCTCGAGGTCGGGGGTGGCACGGGTGAGCACCTCGTGAGCCACCAGGAAGAAGAACCCCGCCCCCATCGCGCTCAGCGTGGCCGAGAGCAGGTTGAGGCGCTGGGCGTAGTCGGCCAGCGGCACCAGCGCTCCCCACACGTGCCCGATCATGACGAACAGCGGCGTCCCCGGCGGATGCGGGATGCCGAGGTTTTTCGCGGCGGCGATGAACTCACCGGCGTCCCAGAAGGTGACCGTCGGCGCGAGCGTGAGGATGTACCCGGTCAGCACCAGGAGGGTGGCCAGCACGGCGAGGAGGTACGGAGGGCGACGGGTCATCGAATCCGGTCGGGGTGGTGGATGGTGGTGTGGATCGGCCGGGCGTGGCGCGGGTCGCGCCTACCACGCCCCGCGCACGGCCTGCGCGACGGCCAGCGCATCCCGCGCGGCGGCCACGTTGTGGACCCGGAACAACCGCGCCCCCCGCTCCCAGGCCAGCACGCAGGCGGCGGCGGTGGCGACGTCCCGGTCGGCGACCTCGCGGCCGGTGACGCTGCCCAGGAAGCGCTTGCGGGAGGGGCCGACCAGCAGCGCCCGCCCGAGGCCACGGAGGGCGTCGAGCCCGTCGAGCAGCGCCAGGTTCTGCTCCGCCGTCTTGGCAAAGCCGAACCCGGGATCGAGGACCAGGTGGTCGGGGGCGATCCCGGCGGCCACCGCCTGCTCCAGCGACGCCGCAAGCTCGGTCCGGACCCCGGTGACGACATCCGGCGCGTACTCCGCGTGATCGAGCCGGGCCATCGTGCTCACCGTGCCGCGGCTGTGCATCAGGATGGCCCCAGCGCCGGTGGCGGCGACGGTCGCGGCCATCGCGGGATCGAGCCGGAAGGCCGACACGTCGTTGATGATCGCGGCGCCGGCCTCGACCGCCGCGCGTGCCACGGGGGCCTTGACGGTGTCCACCGAGAGCGGCACCGCGGGATGCCGGCGAGCCAGGGCCTCGAGCACCGGCAGCACCCGCCCGAGTTCCACGGCCTCGGGAACCGGCTCGCTCCCCGGACGGGTCGACTCGCCGCCGAGATCCAGGATCCCGGCGCCATCGGCGAGCAGCTGGTCGGCCTGCGCGAGCGCCGCGTCGGGGGACAGGAACCGCCCGCCATCGCTGAAGGAATCCGGTGTAAGGTTGAGGATGCCGACGATGACCGGCCGGTCGAGGGCCACCCCGCCCCGGGCGGTGACCCACACCTCGGGCAGGTCGGGCCGGAGGCGGAGGCCCACCGCGGTGGCCACCTCGGCCAGCGGCGGCGGCACCACCCAGGGGCGGGCCAGCGCGCCAAGCCGCGACTCGCTCCCGGCCACGACGGCCCAGTCCGCGCCGGTCAGGACCTCCAGCCCGAGCGTGGCGGCGTGCTGTACCAGGGCGAGGAGGGTGGGATCGTCGAGCCCGGAAAGCTCGATCGCCGCGGCGGGCATTCCGCCCGCCGCGGCGGCGGCTCGACCCGGGTCCCAGCCCCGCGCCACCAGGGTCTCCAGCACGGCGCGCGGGGAGTGCAGCGGGAGCCGACGGGCGATCACGCGCCCATCGGTTCGGCGGGCGGCACCCCGA
Organism: Gemmatimonadota bacterium; assembly: GCA_016713785.1. Classification (NCBI taxonomy): domain Bacteria; kingdom Pseudomonadati; phylum Gemmatimonadota; species Gemmatimonadota bacterium. The sequence goes on from JADJOM010000003.1 coordinate 1,100,338, forward strand.
GGATCGGGGTCCGCTGCGCCTCACGCTCCGGCCGCGGCGCGGTGGCCACGGCGGTGGGCGGCGAGGGCGGCGGGCTCGCCACCGGGGGCAGGTCCTTCCCCTCGGCGAGGAGGTCGATGTCCTCGCGGTCGATGGTCTCGCGCTCCAGCAGCGTGGCGGCGATCCGGTCGAGCAGCACCCGGTGCTCCAGCAGGATGCGGCGCGAGCTCTCGTGGGCCTCGTCGAGGAAGTGCTTCACCTCGTCGTCGACCACCTGGGCGGTGCGCTCCGAGACCTCGCGCCGCTGCCCGAACTCGCGGCCCAGGAAGATTTCCTGCTCGCGGTCGCCGATGGCCATCATGCCGATCTTCTCCGACATGCCGAACTGGGTCACCATCCGCCGGGCGATGGCGGTGGCCTGCTCGATGTCGCTGCCGGCGCCGGTGGTCACCTTGTTGGGGCCGAAGATGAGCTCCTCCGCGACCCGGCCCCCGAAGGCAATCGCCAGCCGGCCGAGGAGCCACTCCTTGGTCTGGCCGTAGCGGTCCTTGTCGGGCAGGGACATCATGAGCCCGAGCGCGCGCCCGCGGGGAACGATCGTGACCTTGTGGATCGGGTCCGACCCCGGCGTCTTGAGCGACACCACGGTGTGGCCCGCCTCGTGGTAGGCGGTCAGGCGGCGCTCGTCCTCGGAGAGGACCAGGCTCTTCCGCTCCACGCCGAGCATCACCTTGTCCTTGGCGTCCTCGAAGTCCTGCATGTCGACGAGGGCCTTGTTGCGCCGGGCGGCCAGCAGCGCCGCCTCGTTCACCAGGTTGGCCAGGTCGGCGCCCGCCATGCCCGGGGTGCCCTTGGCGATGGTCTCGAGCGTCACGTCGGCGGCGAGCGGGATCTTCCGGGTGTGCACCCGGAGGATCCCCTCGCGACCGCGCACGTCGGGGGCGTCCACCACGATCTGGCGGTCGAAGCGGCCGGGCCGCAGCAGCGCCGGGTCGAGGACATCGGGCCGGTTGGTGGCGGCGATGAGGATCACGCCGTCGTTCGACTCGAACCCGTCCATCTCGACCAGCAGCTGGTTGAGGGTCTGTTCGCGCTCGTCGTGCCCGCCGCCCAGGCCGGCGCCGCGGTGCCGGCCCACGGCGTCGATCTCGTCGATGAAGATGATGCAGGGAGCGTGCGCCTTGCCCTGCTCGAAGAGGTCGCGGACCCGGCTGGCGCCCACGCCGACGAACATCTCGACGAAGTCGGAGCCGGACATCGAGAAGAACGGCCGCCCCGCCTCGCCGGCCACCGCCTTGGCGAGCAGGGTCTTGCCGGTGCCCGGGGGCCCGACCAGCAGGGCGCCCTTGGGCAGCCGCCCGCCGAGCCGGGTGAACTTGCCCGGGTCCTTGAGGAACTCGATGATCTCCTGCAGCTCCACCTTCGCCTCGTCGGCGCCGGCCACGTCGGCGAAGGTCAGCTTCGGGGTGTCGCCGGCCAGCAGCTTGGCCTTGCTCTTCCCGAAGCTGAACGCCTTGCTCCCGCCCGCCTGCAGCTGGCGCAGCAGGAACACCCACAGCCCGATGATCACGATCCACGGCAGCGCCGCGAGCAGGAAGTTGGCCACGCCGATCTTCGGCTCCTTGGCCGAGACCTGCACGTTGGCCCGCTCCAGCTCGCCCAGGATCTGCTCGCTGTCCTTGATCGGCAGCAGCACCACGAACGACTTGGCCGGCCGCCCGTCCTGCGGCACCGGGTTGACGAAATCGCCCTCCAGCTGCTTGCCGTCGTAGACCGTGACGTTCTTCACGTTCCCGGCGGCGAGCTGCTGCTTGAAGTTCGTATAGGTGAACTCCTGCATGGACGTCTTCTGGCTGTTCATCAGCTGGAAGAGCGCCATCGCGACGAGCGCGACCAGGAGCCACAGCGCCAGGTTCTTGCTCAGGCTCCGCCAATCAGCTCGGGGCGGGCCCGGCGGCAATCGTTCAGCCATTCAACCCATTTCCGCGATGTACGGGAGGTGCCGGAAATCCTCCGCGTGATCCAGGCCGTAACCCACCAGGAATGCCGGCGGGGCCGTGAACCCCACGAACCGAAGTTCCGGCAGGGGGGGTGCGATGCGCTTGTCCAGCAACGCGCAGACCGCGAGGCTCCGAGGTCCCCGGGACCGCAACCGGTCCATCAGGGAGGCCAGGGTTCGACCGCTATCAATAATATCCTCAACCAGCAGGATATGCCTGTCCGCCAGCCGGGAGGCCGGTTCGTAGAGCAGCCGGACCTCCCCGCTCGAGACCGTCCTGGTCCCGTAGGAGCTCGCCACCAGGAAGTCCACCGCCAGGGGACGTTCAATGTTCCGGACCAGGTCGGCGAGGAACACGAAGCTCCCCTTGAGGAGCCCGACCAGCAGCAGATCGCCCTCCGGGTAGGCCCGGGTGATCTCCTGCCCCAGCGCCCGGACCCGCGCGGCGATGGCGGCCTCGTCGAAGACGACCCGGCGGAGCGGGCGGCTCCCCGCCCTGGGGTCATGGAGCGGGGTGGACATCGATCCGGAGCGCCGGAGCGCCGGGCTCGGGCAGCAGTTCACGGGAGCGGCAGACCCCTGGGATCCACGCCAGCCTGCCCTGCCCTTCGATCAGCGGCCAGCGCCGCCGGTCCCCCTGAGAAATGCGGGCATCCTGGAAGCAGCGCACCGCCAGCCGGTGTCCGGTGCCGCCCAGCGGCGCCAGCCGGTCGCCGGCACGCCAGGCCCGGACCGCGAGCTCACCGGGGATGAACCAGGCGGTCGCTCCGTCGCGGGGCTGCCGATGAGGGGCGGTGTCGAGGGTCCACTGCAGGTGCCAGGGCCCCCACCTCGCCTCCCCCTCGGGCGACGCCAGCTCCAGGCCCATGGGCTCGGGCCCTTCGGGCGGAACCACCGCCAGCCGCTCGAAGGCGCGCTCCAGCAGCCACCGCGCCCCGAGCGGCGCCTGGGCGCCACTGGGTCCCGCCAGCACCGCCGGCAGGGCCCGCCGCAACCGGGCCGGGGAGACGGGGGCGCCCAGCTGGCGCAGCAAGGCCTCCACCAGCGTGAGGCGAAGCGACGGGGGGAGTCCGTCGAGCACGTCGACGGCCAGGGAGGCCCCGCCCCGCTCCATCCGCACCGAGAGCCCGGGCCAGTGCCGGAGGGCGGCCCGCCACGCCTGGCGCTGGCGGGCGGCGTGCCGCCGGGTCTGGTCGAGGCGGCGGTCGAGGTCCGGGAGCCGGTCCCGGAGCGGCGGCAGCAGCTGCGCGCGGAGCCACGACCGCAGGTGCGCGGGGTTGGCGTTGGCGGGATCCTCCCACCAGTCGAGCCCCCGCGCGCTCGCGTAGCCCAGGAGGGTACGCCGGGAGGCGCCCAGGAGGGGGCGGAGGAGGCCTCCCCTCGCGGGCGCGATCCCCGCCAGCCCGGCGGGGCCGCTGCCGCGCAGGGCGCGCATCAGCACCGTTTCCCGCTGGTCGTCGGCGTGGTGAGCCGTCACGATCCACCGGGCGCCTTGACGGACCCGCTCCGCCCGGAGCCAGGCGTAGCGGGCGCGGCGAGCCGCGGTCTCGCTGCACTCGGGGCCGAGATGGAGCCGTGTCTGGACCAGTGGCAGGCCCAGCGCCCGTGCCCGGGAAGCCACGAGTGCCGCGGGCACGGTGCTCTCCGGATGAATGCCGTGATCTACGTGGGCCACGAGGAGGGCGCGTCCGTGCCCGGCACGGGTGCGGGCCATGAGCTCGAGCAGCACCATCGAGTCGACGCCGCCGGAGATGGCCAGCAGGACCGGACCGGGCGCCGGGCGGAGGCGCTCCAGCGTGGCGAGGAACCAGGCCTCGAGGTTCATCTCAGTGCAGCGGCTCCGCCGATTCCCTGGCCTCGAGGGGGAAGCGCGGAATCGCCGCCTCGAACGTCGAGCCGTCCTCCCGCACGAAGAGGTACTCCCCCTCCATGGTGCCGCTGTCGGACTTGAGCACGCAGAAGCTCTGGTACTCGTGGACCTGGCCATGGCCCAGCACCGGCTGCTCGCCCACCACGCCCTCCCCCTCGACCACGGTTTCCTCGCCGATCGAGTCGTGGATGCGCCACCGGCGGGAGCGGAGCTGCGCGGTGGATCCGGCGAGGTTCTCGATCCGGACGAAAGTAGGCAAAGACGTACTGCTGCTTGAGCGGGTTGGACCGTTCGGGCAGGTAGACCGGCCGGACCGTGATCCGGAGTCCGTCGGTGACCCGGTAGTAGAAAGGCCGCGAGGGCATGGGGGAAAGCTACGGGGAAAGCCGGGGGGGGAAAGGGGAACGGGGCCGGGAGGGCGGTTCCCCGCCACCCGGCCCCGCCCCCGAACCCGCCGCCGTTCAGGGACTGGCCGGCTGGCGCCCCTTGGCGAAGTCGCCCGCCTTGACCACCGTCAGCTTGGCAGGGTCGAGGTAGCGCTGCAGCGCCCCATTCACCTGCTGGAGGGTCAGGCCCGAGACGCGGTGCTCCAGGTCCGCGTCGAACGCCATGGTCCGCCCCAGGTACACCTTGCCCTGGAGGTCGCCGGAGAGCTGGCCGTCGTTGGAGCGACCCACCTGCTGGTTCTGCAGCCACCCCTGGCGCGCCTTGTCGAGTTCGTCCTGGGTGATCCCCTCCCGGGCCACCCGTTCGAGTTCCTCGCGGAAGGCCGCCTCGACCCTGGCCGCGTTCTCCGGCGCGTAGATCGCGTAGCCCATGAAGCGGCTCGCCTTGTCCTCCGACGAGACGCTGAGGAACGACCCGACGCCATAGCTGATCCCATCCTTCTGGCGGATGCGGGTGGCCAGCCGGGAGTTGAGGAAGCCGCCGCCGAGCACCTCGTTGCCGAGGAGCAGCGCGGCGTAGTCAGGATCGTCGTCGCGGAGGTTCAGGTTGATCCCGCCCAGGAACATGGCGTTGGCCTTGTCCGGGGTCTCGATCGCGATGCTGGTGGCGGGCTGGTCGTGGAACGCGCTCGGGATGCGCACCCAGGGCCGCGGGCTCTTCCACTCGCCGAAGATCGCGGTGAGGACCGGGGTGATCTCGGCCGGGTCGAAGTCGCCCACGAGCGCCAGGGTGGCATGCCCCGCCCCGTAGGTCTCGGCGTAGAAGCGGCGGACGTCCTCGATGGTCACTGCGGAGAGCTCGGCCACCTGTTCCTCGATGGTCGGCCGGTAGCGCGGGTCGTCCTTCGGGTACGGGCTCAGGTAGCGTTCGAACGCCGTGAAGGCGAGCGCCTGCGGATCCGACCGGCTCTCCTCGAGCTGGGCCAGCGACTGCTGCTTCAGCTCGCCGAACTCCTTCTCGTCGAACGCCGGCTCACGCAGCACCTCGCCCAGCAGCCGGAGCACCGCGGGGAGGTTGCCGCGGACCGTCTCGATGCGCGCGTTGGCCGCGTCGTACCCACCGAACACCCCGACCCGCGCCTTGAGCCGGTCGAACTCGTCCTTGATCTGCTGCCGGCTCTTCGAGCGGGTGCCGCGCAGCAGCATCTGCGAGGTGAGCGAACCGATGGCGCGCTTGCCCCGCGCCCCCTCCATGTCGTTGAAGTCGAGCGAGAGGCTCGCGTTCACCGAGCCGCCGCGGGTGCGCTTGGGCAGGAACGCCACCGCGAGCCCGCCGACGCGGTGGCGGGCGGTGCGCTGGTCGATCGTCGCGGGACTCGGGTCGAACGCCTCGCCCTGGGTCACGGCGGTGTCCCCGCGATACGCGGTGACGACCGGGATCCAGTCGGGTGTGGCCGGCATCTCCGCCCGGTCCGGCTTCTCCGTGGGGAGGAAGGTGCCGAGGGTCCGGTTGCTGGGCTTGAGATAGGCGGCGGCCACCCGCTGCACGTCGGCCGGGGTCACCTGCTTGACCCGGTCCCGGTGGAGGAACAGCATGCGCCAGTCGGCCATGGAGGCCCACTCGGAGAGGGTCAGCGCCACCCGCTCGGAATTGTTGATGAGGAGTTCGGTGTTCTTGGTGATCTCCACCTTGGCCCGCTCCACCTCCTCGGCCGTGGCCGGGTCGCTCACCGCCGCGTCGAGGGCGTCCAGCAGCGCCTCACGCGCCGGGCCGAGCGGGTCCTCCTTGCGCACCTGCACCGTGGCCAGCAGTGCCCCCGGCTCGCGCAGGCGATACGCGAAGGCGAAGGCGTTGGCCGCCTTCTTGGGCACCACCAGCGCCTGGTAGAGCCGTCCCGAGGGCTGGCTGCCGAGGACCCGGGCCAGCACGTCCACCGCGGCGAAGTCGGGGTGGGAGCCGGCCGGCACGTGGTAGACGGCCGTCAGCACCTGCACGTCGCCCACGCGGCGCAGGGTCACTTCCCGCTCGCCGTCCTGGGTCGGGTCGAGGGTGTAGGTGGGCCAGAGCTTCATGTCGCCGGTGCGGGCGGGCCGCGGGATGCGGCCGAACTTCTCCTCGATCAGCCGCAGCGTCTTCGCCTCATCGAACTTGCCGGCCACGACCAGGATCGCATTGTCGGGCTGGTAGTACTTGCGGTAGAAGCCCTGCAGCCGCTCGATCGGCACGTTCTCGAGGTCGGCGCGCGCGCCGATGGTGGAGTTGCCGTAGTTGTGCCACAGGAAGGCGGTGGACATCACGCGCTCCTCGAGGATCGAGCCGGGGTCGTTCTCCCCCATCTCGAACTCGTTGCGCACCACCGTGAACTCCGACTGGAGGTCTTCGCGGGCGATGTAGCTGTTCACCATCCGGTCGGCCTCGAGGTCGAGCGCCCAGGCCAGGTTCGCGTCGGTGGCGGCGAAGGTCTCGAAGTAGTTGGTGCGGTCGAACCAGGTGCTGCCGTTCGGATTGGCGCCGTGCTCGGACAGCTCCTGCGGAATGTTCCGGTGACAGGGCGTGCCCTTGAAGACGAGGTGCTCCAGCAGGTGGGCCATGCCGGTCTCGCCGTACGCCTCATGCCGGGACCCGACCAGGTAGGTCGCGTTGACGGTCACCGTCGGCTTGGACGGGTCCGGGAAGAGGAGCACCCGGAGCCCGTTCGGCAGGGTGTACTCGGTGATCCCCTCGACGGTGGGGCCGCGGGTGGCGCGCGGGCGGGCGCGGGCCGCGGTGGCGGCCCGGAGCACCGGGCAGCTCTTCGTGATGGCGGCGCCCGCCGGCGGCGGCGCGGCGGCGGGCCGGTTGACGGCCTGGCCCAGCAGGGCCGGGGCCAGCGCGGCCGGCAGGAGGAGACCGGAGAGGATCAACCGTGGCAGACTCATCGCGCACCTCGGTGGAGATGATGCCCGCGCGGCCCCGGCCGGTCCCGGCTCAGGGGCAGGTGGCGCCGCTGATGAACCAGCAGCGCGCCACGGGCGACGTGGAGAAGAAATCGAGCAGCAGGCCGGCCACCTTCGCCTCCCCCTGGTCGGAGGGGTGGGTTCCGTCCGCCTCGAGGTCGGCCGGGAACCACTGCAACCCGTCGGAGCGCGCCGTGGTGCCGTTGGCCCAGAGGTACGGCCCCCAGCCCACCCAGGGGGCGGCACCGGTGCTGTAATTGAGGTTGCCCGCAACCGGGTTCACGATACTGCCGCCCGCCGCCATCTGCTGGACCTGCGCCTCAATCAGCCACTTTACCGAGAAGCCGCCCTCATAGGCGTATGGCTCCGGGTTGAGCGTGGTGGTGGCGTAGCCGGCGTAGATCCGGCTCGCCACGAAGACCAGCTTGAGGTTGGGGTAGCGGGTGCGCAGCGCCCGCAGGATCTGCCCGCCGTCGGTGAGGACCTGGAAGGCGTCGGCATCCGCCCGGGGCAGCGAGGAGGTCGGGTGCATGAGGGCGAGCTTGAGCCAGACCACCTGCACCTGCTTCTCGGTCACCCCCGCAGGCGTGAGCGCCGAGTCGAGGACCCGCTGGTATTCCGACCCGGCGGCCGAGACCCACACCTCGGCCGTCGAGCTGGAGTGCGCCCCGTTCACCACCTTCACCGTGCTCCGGCGCACCCCCTGGCTCTGGCCGGTGAAGGACCAGGCGTTGCACGGATCGCCGGCGAACTTGGTGCACCACTCCTGGGTGGCGTTGGACATGCCGATGGAGAGCAGCACCACCTTGCCGCTGGCGGAGGGAGTACCGGCGGCGTCGAGCGGCACCACCTGGTTGGCCAGCGCGACGCCGGCGGCCAGGTGGGCGGCGGGGAGGGCATTCGAACCCGGGTACAGCAGCCCGCTGAAGCCCTGGTAGCTGGCGCTTCCCAGGTCAGTCAGCGCCACCCGGCCGCCGTCGGCACGGGTGAAGGCACCACGGACCTTGACGGTGGCGGTGTCGGCGATCCCGTTGTAGCTCGCGATGATGCCGGTCGTGCCGTTGCTGACGCCCGTGACGAATCCCGCCTGGGTAACGGTGGCGACCGATGGATTGGCGCTGGTCCAGCTCACCGTCACCCCGGTGATGGGCTGCCCGCCGGCGTTCCGCACCTGCGCCCCGAGCTGCAGCACGCTGCCCCCGGCCACCGAATCCGCGCCCGGGGTGATCACCACGCTCCCGGCCGGCGCCGCCTGCACCAGGACGGCCGCGCCGCCGCTGATCCCGCTTGTCGTGGCCGAAATCGTGACCTGCCCCGCCGCGAGGCCGACGACCTGGCCGGTCGAGGTGACCGAGGCCAGCGTGCCGTTGCTGCTCTGCCAGGTGAAGGTCTTGCCCGCCAGGACGGTCCCGTCGGAGTCCCTGGCCACGGCGACCAGCTGGATGTGCCCGGACAGGAACACGGTGTCCGCCGCCGGTGAGACCTCGACCACGGCCACAGGCCCGGGGACGACCGGATCCTGGCGCGAGCTGGAGGCACAGGCACCCAGCAGGGCGAGGCCGAAGAGCGAGGGGTGGCGGGTGAGGCGGAGCAGCGTGCGGCAGGTCGCGTTCATGACATTCCCGGGGCCGGAGGCGGGGATAACCTATCTGGGTACCGGCACTTCCAGCGGTGATCGGCGGCACCCCCGCGCCAGGGTGCATTCTACCCGATGCCGCCCAGTGGGGCCACCCATGCGTCCCTCCAAGGCACGGGGGCCCGACCGATCCGGCCGGGCCCCCGGGGGAAGGCGCTGCGGGGAGCGGACTACTGGGCAGCCCGCTCCTGCGGCCGGCTGAGGAATGCCACGAGCGCGTCGACGTCCGCCGCAGCCAGGTCCAGGCGTGGCATGCGCAGGGTCCCTTCCCCGATGGGAGGCAGGCTCGCCGGGTTGGTGATCCGCTGCCTGACGTACGCGGCTTCGAGCGCCCGACCCGTCAGCTCAGGACCGAAGGCGTGGCTCTCGTTGGCCTGCCCGAACTCCTCGATGTCGCCGTTGAGGTGGCAGCTGGCGCACCCCTTGGCCACGAACAGCTGCCGGCCACGTTCCGCCGGGACAGCGGCGGCGAGTGACTCGCCGGCCCGCACCACGCGAATCGGCAGGAGCGTGAGCTCGGTCCGCCGCCCCCGGCCGAATCCCGACTCGACGGTCAGCAGCACCCGATCCCCCTGCGGCACCGTGAACGTGGCGGCGTACCGGCCCTTGGACCCGGTGGGCTCTGCCGCGATCCGGTTGGCCCCTGCCCGACGCTGCCCGGGCCGCAGCATCCGCCACCCGGACATGGGGGCTGAGCCCGTCGAGGAGGGTGACGCCGTGCTGCCGCACCGTGAATTCGAGCCGGTAGGTGGCGCCGGCCCGGAGCACCTCCGGAGGGTTCTCCACCGACACGACCGCCCAACCGCCCACCGCCCTCGCGGCGCCCAGCCCAAGGGCCGCCACCGCGGCCCACTTCCCGATCATCAGCATTGCGACCTCCCCTGAATTGTCCCGGTTGAGACCCCGCCCGCGTTACGCGGGAGCGAGGACCCCCATCGGATGCCACCCGGCCCGGATTGGTTTGGCTCGCGTGGGGGCCGGGAGGTCAGGGGGATGGGTCGGCGGTGACACCGGCCCCAATCGGCGGCACCGGTGGATGGGCCGGGACCGGGCAGCCGGGGGTATTCGGGTAGATGCAGCGCAGGCTCTCAGCAAACTGCAACGGCTGCGCCGCGCGCCACCGGGCGTAGGGCCCATACTTGGCCTCGGCCTGGGTGCGCAGCGACGCGGGCAGGCTGAGGAAGTAGTCGAGCGCGGCGTTCCAGGCGATCAGCTCCTCTTCCCCAAGCCGACGCGTGCCCGCGGCGGCGTTCCCGACGACGTGCACGATCTCGTGGGTCAGCCCCACCGCGAGGAGCACGGGGGTCAGGGTGTCGTTGTACAGGATGACCTGCTGGCCCCGGTGGTCGGTCAGGAAGTCGGGGGCGCGGCCGGCGGCGCGAGCCAGGTCGCTCGCGGCGTTGGCCTCGCGGCCGGAGGCGTCCGCAAAGACGATCGCATAACCCGAGGCCGCGTAGCGCTCGAGCACCGCGCGGCCCGCCGGAGACTGCAGCAGCACCCGCGCGGCGGCCACCAGACGCGGATGCCGGGCGAAGGTCACGGGGATCCGCGCGGCGGTATCCTGGCCCCCAAGCAGCCCCGGGAGGAGCAGAAGGCCGAGCATGCCAGCGGACATCGCCTGCCTCGGGATGGGGCGCGGGGGAACGCGAAGGGCCCGGACGGGAGTCCGGGCCCTGCGGATAGCTGGGGGCGGATTCGAACCGCCGACCCCGGCATTATGAGTGCCGTGCTCTAACCACCTGAGCTACCCAGCCTTGGGGCGGATATCCTACCCAGCGGACCTAGCGCCCGTCAAGGCTGTCGGGCTCGATCCGGTACAGGAACTCCCCCGGCCGGATCATCCCCATGTTCTCGCGGGCCAGGCGCTCCACCAGCCTTCGGTCCGACCCGAGCTGGCCCAGGTACCGGGTGAGCGAATCCACCTCGACCGTCAGCTGGTCGATCCTCGCCTGTTCCGCGCGCGTGTCGCGGCGCAGCGCCAGCCAGTCATGGATCGCGTATTCGCCGCCGAAGAGCGCCACCGCCAGCGCCGCCAGCAGGACGCCCAGGGTGGCCAGCCGGGCCCGGCTCACAGCGCGTAGAGGTCCCGCCCGGGATACTGGGCGATGTCCCCCAGCTCCTCCGCGATGCGGAGCAGCTGGTTGTACTTGGCGATCCGGTCGGTGCGGCTGGCACTGCCGGTCTTGATCTGCCCGGTCCCCACCGCCACGGCGAGGTCGGCGATGAAGGTGTCCTCGGTCTCGCCGGACCGGTGCGAGATGATGGACCCATAGCCCGCGGTCTTGGCCATCTCGATGCACTCGAGCGTCTCGGTCAGGGTGCCGATCTGGTTCACCTTGACCAGCACCGCGTTCCCGACCCCCTGCTCGATGCCGCGGGAGAGCCGGTCCACGTTGGTGACGAAGAGGTCATCGCCCACCAGCTGGCAGCGGTCGCCCAGCCGGTCGGTGAGCAGCTTCCACCCGTCCCAGTCGTCCTCGGCCAGCCCGTCCTCGATCGAGACGATCGGGTACCGGTCCACCCAGGCGGCGTAGAGGTCGACCATGCCGGAGGCGGGGCGCCGGCTGCCGTCGCCCTTCTTGAAGACATACTCCCCGTCCTGGAACAGCTCGGAAGCCGCCACGTCGAGGGCGATCGCGAGGTCGCGGCCGGGTTCGTAGCCGGCGGCCTGGATGGCCTCCATCACCACGTCGAGCGCCGCCTCGTTCGAGGGCAGCATCGGGGCGAATCCGCCCTCGTCGCCCACGGCGGTGGACAGCTTCATCCTGGTCAGGACCTTCTTGAGCGCGTGGAAGACTTCCACGCCCATGCGCAGCCCCTCGCCGAAGGTGTCGGCGCCGATGGGGACCACCATGAACTCCTGCGCATCCACGTTGTTCGACGCGTGGGCCCCGCCATTCAGGATGTTCATCATGGGCACCGGCAGCACCCGCGCCAGCGGCCCGCCCAGGTAGCGGTAGAGCGGCAGGCCGGCGTCCTGGGCCGCCGCCCGCGCCACGGCGAGCGAGACCGCCAGCATCGCGTTGGCGCCGAGGTGGCTCTTGTTGGGGGTGCCGTCCATGTCGAGCATCTCGAGGTCGATCGAGACCTGGTCCTCGGCGGCCATGCCCTCGAGCCGCGGCCCGATCACCTCGTTCACGTTCCGCACCGCCTCGAGCACACCCTTGCCCAGGTACCGCTTGGCGTCCCCGTCCCGCAATTCCACCGCCTCGTGCTCACCGGTGCTGGCGCCGCTCGGAACCGCGGCGCGCCCGGTGGCGCCGCTGGACAGGACGACCTCGGCCTCGACGGTGGGGTTGCCCCGGCTGTCGATGATCTCGCGACCGTGCACTTCGATGATGGTGGACATGGGACCTGGGGTTTGGGGGGGTCGGACCCTGCGACGGGGGGAACGTAAGCGGCAGCGGGGGCGTGCGCCAAGGGCGGCCGGCGGGGGCGCGACCTACTCCCGCGCACCGAGGGCGAGCATGGCGGACCGCACCCGCCCGGCCAGGGTATCCCGGTCGGCGTACGTCAGCCCGGCCGTCGGGATCAGTCCGCCCAGGCGGACGGTGATGGGCACCGGCCGCGGCCGGACGCTCCCGCGCGGGAGGGCCTCGTGACTCCCCAGGATGACCACCGGGACGACCGGCACCTGGGCCACGATGGCCAGCACGAACGGCCCCTTCTTGAACGGCAGCAGCCGGCCGTCGCGGCTCCGGGTCCCCTCGGGGAACACCAGGGCGGAGAATCCGCTCCGGATCACCCGGCCCGCCGCTTCGTAGGCGGAGACCGCCGAGCGGAGGTCACGCCGGTCGACTTCGATATGGCCTGCCGCGCGCATGGCCGGCCCGAAGAGGGGCACCCGCCCAAGTTCCTTCTTGGCCACGAAGCGCACCGACCCGGGCAGGAGCACCAGCAGCGCGAGGATGTCGAGCCACGACTGGTGGTTGGCGACGAACACGCAGGGGCCCATACCCTCGACCCGTTCCAGCCCCTCGCCTCGGAGGGTGATCCCGTTGATGCGGACCAGGTCACGGGCGTACTGCCGGGGCCCCTCGTCGAAGATGCCGCCCGGCGTGTACGGCTCCCCGCGCCCGGCCGCCAGCACGATGCGGGCGGCGTGATGTACCGTGCAGCAGCACATGCTGAGGATGTAGCGCAGCGCCGCGATCATGCGAAATGATCGTATCCGCCCAGTTGCACCGGCTGTCCGTCGAGCCGCAGCGTGACCCCCTTCCCTGCGGTCACCACGCCGACGCGCGTCAGCGGCAGCCCGCACCGCGCGGCCAGCTCGGCGCCCTCCGGGTCGGAGAACGCCGGCGGCAGCGCGGCGAGGAGCTCATAGTCCTCGCCGCCGGTGGCGGCGAACACGGCGGGTGGCTCGGCGGTCCCCGCCGCCTGGCGCACCGCCGCAGCGATCGGGATCCGCTCCAGGTCGAGCGTGATGGCCACCTGCGAGGCCGCGGCCAGGTGACGCACATCGCCGGCGAGGCCGTCGCTCAGGTCGATCATGGCGCGGGCCCCGGCCTCCGCGAGCGCCATTCCCAGCGCAATCCGCGGCACCGGGTGCGCGTAGGCCTCCCGCGCGGCGGATTCGGGCGCGGCACCGCGCCGCCACGCCACCAGCGCCGCCCGACTCAGGCCCGGGGTGCCGCTCAGCCAGATCCCATCGCCGGGACGGGCCCCGTTGCGCGGCACGGGGCGCGGGGCGCGTCCCACCACCGTGATGTCCACCAGCCAGTGCGGGCTCGCGCTCAGGTCACCGCCGAGCACCACGCCGCCCACGGAAGCCACGGCGGCCCCGACCCCCCGCATCAGCTCCACCAGCCGCACCTCGTCCACGCCGCGCGGCGCACCGACGCTCGCCAGGAGCCCCACCGGCGTGGCCCCCGCGGCCGCGAGGTCGGACAGCGCCCCCGCCGCCGCCCGCCAGCCGATCTCCTCGAAGCTCAGCCAGTCGGTCCGGAAGTGCACTCCCTCCACGGAGAGGTCGGCGCTCAGCACGACCTCTCCGCTCCCCGCCGGCAGGATGGCGCAATCGTCGCCGAGCCCGTGGGCCACCGGGCCCAGCGCGGCGGCGATCCGCCGGATCCGGTCGAACTCGCCCCCCGGGCCGAGCTGGGAGGTGATCATCGCCCCACCAGGTCGCGCCGGAAGCGGACCAGCCCGGCCTCGGTGGCCACCCAGAGGTAGTCGTCGTCCACCGCGAGGTCGTACACCCGGCCCGGCAGGTCGCCCGGCGTGGCGAGGGCGCGGCGGAGCGGCGTCGCCAGCGTGGCGAATCCCACCCCGCGCTCCCCGGCCACATAGAGCCCGCCGGCCCCATTGACCACCGTGTGCAGCTGCCCGAGCCCGGCCCCGAGCAGCGGCCCGGCGCTGTAGCGCCCGGTGCCCGGATCCCGCCAGAGCAGGCGGTCACGGGTGAGTGCCACCAGGGTGTCGCTTCGCCATGCGAGGTCGACAACCGGTGCCTGCAGGCTCAGGCCGTCCTGCAGCGCCTTCGGCTGCAACAGGTCCGGCTGCTCCGGCAGTGCCGCAAAGAGACCTCGATCGGTTCCCACCCACACGGTGTCGCCGGAGAGTTCCACCGCCGCGGCGGCCCCGGTGAACTCCGGGGCCAGTGTGCGCAGGCCCGTCGAGTCGTCCCAGCGTGCCACCCCATGCAGGGTCCCCACCGCGATTCTCCCCCGCCGCTGGGCCAGGTCGAGGACGCGCGCATCCGGCAGGCCGCGGGCTTCATCGAACACCCGGGCGTCCTCGTCACGCGGGTTGATCCGGACCAGCCCGTTGCCGGTCGCGAGCCACAACTCGGAGCCCCGCCCCACCATGCGCCGGGCCTCGGTGAACGGGAGGCCGCGGGCCGTGGGTCCCTGGAAGGAGCGGAACTGGCCGAGATCGCTGGCCACGAAGGTCAGCGCCGGATCGGCCCGCGCTGTACGGGGGGTGACCGCCCAGACACCCCCGTTCCCGGGGAACAGCGCTTCGACCCGCGCCGCGGGGAGGCCCAGCGGGAATCGCTCGGGGAGACCCGCCCCATCCGCGTAGTAGAGGAGGCCTACTCCATCGGTGCCGAGGAACCAGCCGAGCCCGAGGAATCCATCGGCCCGGGCGGCGGCGGTGAGCCGCACGTCGCGCAGGCGTCCCTCCACCCGGAGCGCCGCCGCCGACGCCTGGATGGCGGGCACCGTGCGGAGCACCTGTTCCGCCGTGGTGATCCTCACCGGTCGCTGGGGTGCGGCGCTCGAGGTCGCGAAGCCGCCGCGCTGCGCGACATACCAGCCACCGCTGGTGCGCAGGAACAGGCCGCTCGCGGGGAGCAGCGCGTCCAGGGCCGCGTCGGTGACCCGGCCGGGGACCGTGCCGTCCTCCCAGCTCTGGATGCCCGGATCGAAGCGAATCCAGCCGGAGGGGAGCACCATCCAGAGCGAACCGTCGAGCGGGTCGGCCAGGGCACCGGTGACGCCGGCGAGCAGGCCGTCGCCGGGGGGCTGCCAGGGACCGTTCCATCGGCGCGACTGGGGATCGAACTCCAGGATACCGGCCGGGCTGACCACGTAGACCCGGTCGCGGCTGCTGGCGAGGGCGTTGATCCGGCCCAGTTCGCCGATCACGGCGCGATCGGCGGGCGCCCACTCCCGGCCCTGGGCCTCAAGTCCGTCGGGCAGCAGCAGCAGGAACAGGAGCAGCGGCAACCCGGCCCGACCGCGGGAGGCTACCATCGCTGTGGTGCCTCGAGCTCGAGCAGGATCGGCGGGCGTGGGACGGCCGACGTGGTGCGCAGCACCTCCCAGGCGCGCCACAACTCCGGCAGCGCGGCGAGCACGTCCATCGGCCGCAGGGCGCGGGCGGTGACCCGCCGTGCCGCGTGCTCCGCCGCCCGCCCGAGCGCCAGCGCCGCCAGCGCGGCGGCGGCCGCGGGGTGCTGTACCTGGGCCAGGGCCGTGCCCGCCAGGCCGCTGAGGATGTCTCCGCTGCCGCCCGTGGCCAATCCGGGGTTCCCGGCGGCGATCGTCAGGGGAGCACCCTGGACATGTCCCACCACCGTCGGGACGCCCTTGAGCAGCACCGCGCACCCCGCCTGGGCAGCGGCTGCGGACGCGGCCGTCCAGGGGTCCGCCTCGAGACCCTCGCCCAGGTCGGGGAACAGCCGACGGAACTCGCCGATATGCGGGGTGAGGAGGGCGGGCCGCCCCGCCACCAGCCGGGCCAGGTCGGGGAGCGCATCAGCAAAGGCGTTGAGCGCATCGGCGTCGAGCACCAGCGGCGCCGGGGCGCTCGCCGTGGCGAGTGCGGCCACGAACTCCCGGCGCCCCGCTCCCCGGCCCAGCCCCGGCCCGATCACCACGGCATCCGCCTGCCCCAGGAGCGCGAGCAGCGCGGGGGCGAGTGGTGTGGTGAAGCCGTGGCGGAGGGTCTGCAGGTCCTGCTCCGCCGCCATGAGCGCATCGATGGTGGCGTCGGGCGCGACCGCATGCACCAGTCCGGCCCCGCCGGCGAACGCCGCCCGCGCCGCGAGGCGGAGCGCGCCGCTCATCCCGGCCTCGCCGCCGACCACCACGATGCGGCCCCGGTGCCCCTTGTGGTCCCGCGCCCCGAACCGATCCTGGGTGCGGGCCGCCTCCGCCTCGGTGAACAGGACCGGCCACGCGGGATCGGGGTCGGGGTGTCCGATGTCCACCACGATCACGCTGCCGCACTCCTCGCGGGCCAGCAGGTGGCCGCGGCGCAGGCCTCCGAAGGAGACCGACAACTCCGCGCGCACCAGCACCCCGTGGCTCGCGCCGGTGCCGAGGTCTACCCCGGTGGGGCCATCGATGGCGAGGATCGGGACGGCAAGGTCGTTGAGGCGCTCGACCAACGCCCGGATGGGGGGACGGAGGACGCCGCGGGCGCCGGTGCCGAGCAGGGCATCCACGGCTACCTGCGCCTGGGGCCAGGGGCCGTCGGGCTCGACGGTCCGGATGCCTTCCGCCTGGGCGCGGAGGGCCGCCCGCTGATTGAGGGAGGAGCGTTCACCCGGCGCCGGCGCCACGAAGACGGGCACGCCGAGTCGGTGCAGCGCCCGGGCCAGTACCCAGCCATCACCGCCGTTGTTGCCGGGGCCCACGGCCACGAGGACGCCGCCGCCGGTGCGGTGCCCGAAGCGCGCCGCCAGCACCTGGGCGGCGGCACGGCCGGCGGCATCCATCAGCGTCTCGAGCGCCATCCCGGCCTGCTCGGCCCGGTGGTCCCAGCGCGCGCTCTCGTCCGGCGAGAGGATGGGGAGAGACATGGCGACTGGCCCCGCCGCCCGGCCCCCGGGCTATTTCGTGGAGAAGCCGATCGCGCGGCCGATCGAGATCTCGCCGTTGTCGATCCGGAGGTTGAAGCCGCAATCCGGATTGGTGCACACCCACGCCTTGTAGGTGATGGGGGCACCGTCGCGGCCGTAGTCGGACAGCGGGATGAGCATTCCTTGCACGCACTTCCGGCATCCTGGCCATTCACGCATGTCCATCGTCCCTCTTCCGGGCTGGCGTCAGACCTCGTCCGGGCACGGGGCGCCTGCGGTCAGGGCGGCCACGCCCTCCCAGGCATAGGGTTCGCCGAACGCCTGGGCGAACTCGTAGACCGCCGCGAAGTCCTCCTCGCGGTCGGCCGGCTGCGTGGAGAGCAGGCCGGCCCGTACCAGGGTGAACACGATCCGCCCGAAATCGTCGGTGCGCCGCACGCCCCAGTACCCCAGGACGTCGGGCGCCAGCAGCCCGAACTGGCGCACCGCGAAATCGCGACAGGCCCACGACAACTCGGCCCCCGAAACATGCCGCCGTGCGGTCAACTGGGTCTGGAGGAACTCGATCGCCGCCAGCACGAACAGGTAGGCGCGTTCGTCGTACCGGCGATCGCCGGCGCGCAGGCGCGCCAGGACGTCAGGAGAGAACTGCACGTCAGGCATGGCGCGGGAGGGGGGCCCGGGTCATAGGCATCGGAATCCTAGGACCCGGACGCCGGGGGGTCAAGCGCGACGCGGAGCATAAAGGGGGAACGCTCGCGCCATGTCCCCGACCTCGCCCTTGACGCGGGCGATCGTGGCGTCGTCCCGGCGGGTGAGCACCTCGTCGATGAGGCGCGCAATCCGGCGGAACTCGGCCGGGCCCATGCCCCGGGTGGAAAGCGCGGGCGTGCCCAGGCGGATCCCGCTGGTCACGAAGGGCGACTGCGGGTCATCGGGAATGGTGTTCTTGTTGACCGTGATCCCTGCCCGGCCGAGCAGCGCCTCGGCCTCCTTGCCGGTGAGGCCCTTGGGCCGCAGGTCCACCAGCATCAGGTGGGTGTCGGTGCCCCCCGAGACGATCGCGAAGCCGCACTCGATCATGGCCTCGGCGAGCACCCGGGCATTCTCCACCACCTGCCGCGCGTAACGCTTGAAATCCGGCGTCAGGTTCTCACCGAAGGCCACCGCCTTGGCGGCGATCACGTGCTCGAGCGGCCCGCCCTGGGTGCCGGGGAAGACCGACTTGTTGACCGCCGCGGCCAGCTCCTGGATGCACAGGATGATGCCGCCGCGCGGACCCCGCAGCGTCTTGTGCGTGGTGCTGGTCACCACCTGCGCGTGCGGCACCGGCGAGGGATGGACCCCGCCGGCCACCAGCCCGGCAAAATGCGCCATGTCCACCAGCAGCGAGGCGCCCACCTCGTCGGCGATGGAGCGCATGGCGGCGAAATCGATGATGCGCGCGTAGGCACTCCCGCCGGCGATCAGGATCTTCGGGCGCTCGGCCCGCGCCTGGTCGCGGATCTGGTCGTAGTCCATCCGGCCGGTGGCCGGGTTCACCCCGTATTGGACCGCCCGCCAGACCGCGCCGCTGTGGTTCACCGCGGCGCCATGGGAAAGGTGGCCGCCGTGCGGCAGCGCCAGGCCCATGATGGTCTCGCCCGGCTTGGCCAAGGCCATGAAGGCCGCGAAGTTGGCCTGCGCCCCGGAGTGCGGCTGCACGTTGGCGTGGTCCGCGCCGAAGACCTGCTTGGCCCGGTCGATGGCGAGTTGCTCCACCTTGTCCACCACTTCGCACCCGCCATAGTACCGCTTGCCAGGGTACCCCTCGGCGTACTTGTTGGTGAGCGGCGTCCCCATCGCGTCGATGACGGCGCGGCTGGCGAAGTTCTCGCTGGCGATGAGCTCGAGGCCGTACTGCTGGCGGTGCAGCTCCCCGTCGATCAGTCGCGCGATCTCGGGATCGGCGTGGCGGAGCGAGGCGTTGTGGTCCAGCGGCATGACGTCTCCCTTCAGGGTTCGATCTTCTCCACCCGGCGCTGGTGGCGGCCACCCTCGAACGGGGTGTCCAGCCACGCGCGCAGGATGTCGAGCCCGTCCTGCTCGCTCACGAAGCGGGCGGGCAGCACGAGGATGTTGGCATCGTTGTGGGCCCGCGCCAGCCGGGCCACGTCCGGGGTCCAGGCCACCGCCGCCCGCACCCCCTGGTGCCGATTGGCGGCATACGCCATCCCCAGCCCCGTCCCGCAGAGCAGGATGCCCCGCGCAACCTCGCCCCGCTCCACCCGTGCTGCAACGGGATGCGCGTAGTCGGGATAGTCGGTGCTGTCGGCGGAGTGGGTACCGAGGTCGAGCGGCGCGTAGCCCAGCGCGGCCAGTTCCTGCTTGAGCCGCTCCTTGAGGGCAAAGCCGGCGTGGTCGGCGCCAATCGGGATGACTTCAGGCATGGGGAAGTGTATAAAAATTCAAGTGGTTTTGTAAGGGGCAGGAACCCGGGGCGGCCAGGCCGCCCCGCCCTGCCCCGGGGCGCGCTACACCCGGATCCCGGCGATCGTTCCCACCCCGCGGATGCGGGCCTCGGCCACGTGATCGGCCGCCTGGTAGGTCGGGATCTTCTGCTCCCGCGCGGTGGCGTAGATGCTGAGCAGCGTGTCGTAGATCTGGGCCGCCTTCCGCTTGGCGCGGTCGTGGTCCCAGCCCATCAGCTCCCCATACACGTTGATCACCCCGCCACCATTGATGACGTAGTCGGGGGCGTACAGCAGGCCCCGCCGCTCGCACTCGTCGCCGTGCCGTTCCTCGGCCAGCTGGTTGTTGGCGCCACCCGCGATGACCTCCACCTTGAGCCGCGTGAGGGTATCATCGTTCACGGTGGCCCCCAGGGCGTTGGGGGAGTAGATGTCGGCGGGCACGTCATAGATCTTCTCGGGCGCCACCGCCTCGGCCCCGGTGGCCTGCACCACCCGCTTCACCTTTTCGGCGTCGATGTCCGTCACCGTCAGCTTGGCGCCCTCGGCGTGCAGGTGCTCGCACAGCGTCCGGGCCACGTTGCCGCAGCCCTGGACCAGCACCTTCTTGCCCGCCAGGCTGTCGGAGCCCCAGCGCACCTTGGCCGTCGCCTTCATGCCCACGTAGACCCCGTACGCCGTCACCGGGGACGGATCGCCCGATCGCCCGTGCAGGCCGGCCACGCTGCTGGTCTCCATGCGGACGTATTCCATGTCGGCGGGGCTGGTCCCGACGTCCTCGGCGGTGATGTAGCGGCCCTTGAGGGACTCGATGAACCGGCCGTGCGCCCGGAACACCGCCTCCCGGTCCTTCCGCTTGTTGTCCCCGACGATCACCGACTTGCCGCCGCCCAGGTTGAGGCCCGCCACCGCGGACTTGTAGCTCATCCCCCGCGCTAGCCGCAGCGCGTCGGTGATGGCCTCCTCGGTGGACCCGTAGTGCCAGAAGCGGGTGCCGCCCAGGGCGGGCCCCAGGGTGGTGTCGTGGATCGCGATGATGCCGTAGTAGCCGGACGACGGCTCGTGGCAGAGCACCAGCTGTTCGTGATTGTATGCCGCCATCGCCTTGAACGTGTCCATACACTCCTCAGGGAAGATCCCGCGGGTCCCGGCGCACCGGGGCCTAGTACGTGTAGAAGCCGCGTCCCGACTTCCGGCCCAGCTGGCCGGCCGCCACCATCCGCCGCAGCAGCGGACAGGGGCGATACTTGTCATCGCCCAGCCCCCGGTGCAGCACCTCCAGGATGGCGAGGCAGGTGTCGAGCCCGATCAGGTCCGCCAGCATGAGCGGTCCCATCGGGTGGGCCATCCCGAGCTTCATCACCGTGTCCACCGCCTCCGGCGTGGCCACCCCCTCCATCACGCAGAAGATCGCCTCGTTGATCATCGGCATGAGCACCCGGTTGCTGACAAACCCGGGGTAGTCGTTCACCTCCACCGGCGTCTTGCCCAGCGCCGTGGCGAGTTCCATGACCGCCCTGGTCGTCGCCTCGCTGGTGGCCTGCCCCCGGATGACCTCGACCAGCGCCATGACCGGCACCGGGTTCATGAAGTGCATCCCGATCACCAGCTCGGGCCGCCGGGTCTTCGCCGCGATCTCGGTGATGGAGATCGAGCTGGTGTTGGTGGCGAGGATCACCCCGGGCGCGCAGGCGGCGTCGAGCTGGCGGAAGATCTCGAACTTGAGCGTGGGATTCTCGGTGGCCGCCTCGATGGCAAGCTCCGCGTCGCGGGCGGCGTCCACGGTGGTGGCGACCGCGATCCGCGCGGCGGCCGCCGACGCGGCGTCCGGCGTCACGCTGCCCTTCTTCACCAGGCGGGCCAGGCTCCCCTGCACCGCCGCCAGGCCCTTCTCCAGCGCCGTGGCCGACACATCCACCAGCGTCACCGCATGGCCCTGCATCGCGAACACCTGGGCGATGCCGTTGCCCATGGTCCCCGCGCCGATCACCGCGACCTTCATGCGAGCTGCTCCTTCCGGCTCCAGCGCCAGGCGGCCGCCGTGGCGAGGACGATCGCGACGGTCGCGAGCATCCCGCCCTCGGGGCCGAAGGTCCCGCCGGTCAGCCACGGCGGGCCGCCCGGCTCGTAGTTGATGAGGGGAATCGGGAACGGCAGTCCGCTCACCGGCGCGTCCAGCGCCGCGAGGGTGGCGTTCCAGCCCAGGTGCGCGCCCCAGGCCGCCCAGAGGCCGCCCGGGGTGTAGAACGCGGCGCCCAGAAAGACACCGGCCAGCCCGATGTTGATCAGGCCAAGCGGCGTGGTGTTCGGGTTGTACGCGTGTGCCAGCGCGAAGAGCCCGGAGAGCACCAGCAGCGCCGGTGCTCGGCCGACGACCCGGGCCAGCAGCACCTGGCTCACCCCGCGGAACATCACTTCCTCGACCAGCGCGGCGGGGGCGAGCAGCAGGGTGGTGCGGAGGATGGCGCCAAGGTAGTCGGCGGTGGTGCCGCTGTCGTCGAGGACCCGCGCGCCGCCGACCACGAGCGAGAGGCCGAGGGCCAGCGCCGCCGGGGCCCACCCGACGAGAAGCCCGAGCCCGAAGCCGCGGGCCGCCCCCGTCGGGACCGCGTAGCGCAGCTCGGCGAGGGTGAGCCCGAGATACCGTACGCCGAGGCCCCAGGTCAGCAGGCCGAAGGCGAGCAGCCCGGCCACCGACTGCACCAGGATCAGCCGGGCCGTGCCCAGGCCTCCGAGGCCCCCCGTCAGGAACGCCCCGACGGCGTAGAACGCCATCATCAGGACGAAGCCGACCACCAGGAAAAGGATGGCCCAGCCGACCGCCCGCGGGGCGGAGAGCGGCTGGGGCACCGGGGCTGCGGTCACGCGCGCAGGCGGAGCACGTGGTGGCCGCGCCAGAGCACCAGCCCGGCGAGCGCAACCTTGAGGAGGTCCTGGACCAGGAACGGCAGGGTGCCGAGCTGTGCGGCCTGCGCCGGGTTGCCGGAGAGCACCGCGAGCTGGGCCCAGCCGCCGAGGTGGATCACCACCATGCCCGTGAGGGCGCCGAGCACCGAGCGCACCAGGCGGCCCCGCTCGGCCAGCCGGCCCACCACCACCGCGGCCAGCGGCATGGCCAGCAGGTAGCCGCCGGTCGGGCCGAAGAGCCGGGCCAGCCCCTGCGGCCCGATCGGTGCGAAGACCGGGGCGCCGAAGGCACCCGCCACGAGATAGAGGAGGAGCGCTCCCGCGCCGGCAGCGGCACCGAACATCCCGCCGACCAGCAGCACGGCGAGGGGTTGCAGCGTCATGGGCACCGGCGAGAACGGCACCGGGATGGCCACCTGGGCCGACAGGGCCACCACCGCGGCCCCCGCGGCGAGGGTCGCGGGCCAGGCCAGCGGCACCCGCGAGCGCCGGCTGGGGGCGCTGAGGGGGGCGGAGGGGCGGCGCACGGCGGGAGAGGTCATCGGGGTCAGATCCTTTCGACCGAGAGGGCCACGGCGTTGCCGCCGCCGAGGCAGAGTGTGGCGAGACCGGTGGCCTGCTGCCGGTCACGCAGCGCGTACAGGAGGGTGGTGAGGACGCGGGCGCCGCTGGCGCCGATCGGGTGGCCCAGCGCCACGGCGCCCCCGTGCACGTTGACCCGGCCCCAGTCCCAGCCGAGGGCCCGGCCGTCGGCCAGCGCCTGGACCGCAAAGGCCTCGTTGGCCTCGATGAGGTCGTAGGCGCCGATGCTGGTCCCGGTCTTCCGCATCAGGTTCTGGACCGCGAGGATCGGAGCAAAGAAGAGCTCCTTCGGCTCCCCGCCACCCGTCGCGTAGCCGGTGACGCGCGCCATCGGCGCGAGACCATGTGCCCGGGCAAAGGCCAGCGAAGTCACGACCAGTGCGCTGGCCCCATCGTTGAGGCCGGGCGCATTTCCGGCGGTCACGGTGCCCTCCTTGCGGAAGGCGGGCTTGAGCCGGGCCAGCGACTCGAGGCTGGTGTCCTTCCGCGGCGATTCATCCACCGTCACGGTCGTACTCCCACCCTTCCCGGCGATCTCCACCGGGACGATCTCGGCCTGGAACTTCCCCGCGGCCTGCGCGGCCAGCGCCTTCTGGTGACTGGCCACGGCGAAGGCATCCTGGTCGGCGCGGCTCACCGCAGCCTTCTCCGCGGTGTATTCCGCGTACTCGCCCATGTGGTTCTGGCCGAAGGAGTCCCACAGCCCATCGTGGATCATGCCGTCGCTGATGGTCTGGTTGCCGGCCTTCACGCCGTTGCGGTACCCGAAGAGATAGTGCGGGGCCGAGGACATCGATTCCTGCCCGCCGGCCACCACGCACTGGGCATCGCCGGCCTTGATGGCCTGGGCCGCCAGCATCACCGCCTTGAGGCCCGAGCCGCAGACCTTGTTGATGGTGAGCGCGGGGATCGTGGCGGGCAGCCCGGCGTGGATCATCGCCTGGCGGGCGGGGGCCTGACCGGTGCCACCCTGGACCACCTGGCCCATGATCACGTCGTCGATGGCGGCGGGATCGATCCCGGCGCGGGCCACCGCCTCGCGGATGGCGCGGGCCCCGAGCTGCGGGGCCGACAGGCTCGCGAGCCCGCCCAGAAACTTGCCGATCGGGGTCCGGCAGGCGGAGAGGATGACTGGCGTGGTGGCGTCGGACACGGCTTCCGCTGGGAGTGAGGGGTGACGCGGCGGGCCCACGGCGAGCCCGCCAACGGGCGGAAGTATAGAAGGTGCGCGGGCTTAGGGGCAGCGGGCCGGGTGGCATTGCATAGTCATGCACCCGCCGGCACCGGCCGGACCGGGGGCCAGCCCGGACCCGCCGGCGTCAGAGCGTCAGGCGCCGGTCCAGGATCGCCGCCTGCAGGCGGGTGCTGAACTCCGCGACCGGGATGATCTCCTGCTTGTTCCCCGCCCCGCGGGTCCGGACCGCCACGGTCCCGGCCTCGGCCTCGCGCTGTCCCACCACGGCCATGTACGGCACCTTGCCGATCTCGCCCTCACGGATCCGGTAGTTGAGGGTCTGGCTGCCGGCATCGAGGGTGGACCGGATCCCGGCCGCCCGCAGGGTCCGGTGCACCCGCTCGGCCGCCTCCGCCTGCTGGTCGGAGATGGGGAGCACCCGCACCTGCTCCGGCGAGAGCCAGAGCGGGAAGGCACCGGCGAAGTGCTCGATCAGGATGGCGATGAACCGCTCGAAGGAGCCGTTCACGGCGCGGTGGATGATCACGGGCCGGTGCTCGTGATTGTCCTCGCCCACGTAGTGCAGGTTGAAGCGCTCCGGCGCGGCGTAGTCGAGCTGGATGGTGCCCAGCTGCCACTTCCGGCCGATCGAGTCGGCCACGTCGAAGTCGATCTTCGGACCGTAGAAGGCGCCGTCGCCCTCCTTGAGCTCGTAGGGCAGCCCGGTGGCCTCGAGGGCGGCACGCAGCGCCCCCTCGGCCCGGTCCCACATGGCGTCGTCACCGATCCGCTGCTCCGGCCGGGTGGCGAACTTGAGCGTCGCCTCCAGGCCGAAGGTGGTGTAATAGGCCAGGATGAAGGCGGTCAGCCGGCGCACCTCCTCCGGAATCTGCGATTCCATGAGGTAGATGTGGCAGTCGTCCTGGGCGAACTGGCGCACCCGGGTGAGCCCCGACAGCGCCCCGCTCACCTCGTTGCGGTGCAGCACGTCATAGGTGCTGTAGCGGATCGGCAGTTCCTTGTAGCTGTGCTTGCCGGTGCCGTAGAGCAGGTGGTGGCTCGGGCAGTTCATCGGCTTGAGGGACATGTCCTGCTCGCCCGTCTCGTTGTTGTGGACGAGGAACATGTTCTCCTTGTACTTGCCCCAGTGGCCCGAGATCTCCCACAGCCCCTTGTTGTAGAGCAGCGGGGTGCGGATCTCCTGGTAGCCCTCCTGCTGCAGCTCCCGCATGTACTGGTTGAGCGTGTTGTACAGCGAGGTGCCCCGCTCGGTCCAGAAGGCGGCGCCCGGCGCAAACGGGTGGAACAGGAACAGGTCCAGCTCCCGGCCGAGCTTGCGGTGGTCGCGCTTCTTCGCCTCCTCGAGCCGGTGGGTGTAGGCCTCGAGCTCCTCCTTCTTGAACCAGGCGGTGCCGTAGATGCGCTGCAGCATCTGGCGCCGGCTGTCGCCGCGCCAGTAGGCGCCGGCGGCGGAGAGCAGCTTGAAGTGCTTGAGCCTCCCCGTGTTCGGGATGTGGGGGCCGCGGCAGAGGTCCACGAAGGGGCCATCGGTGTAGACGCTGATGGTCTCGTCGGCGCCCAGGTCGGCGATCCGCTCCAGCTTGAGCGGGTCGTCCTTGAAGCGGACGTTGGCCTCGTCGCGGCTCACCTCTTCCCGCACGAAGGCGTAGTCCTTCGCGGCCACCTCGGCCATCTTCTTCTCGATGGCCTCGAGGTCCTCGGGGGTGAAGGGCCGCTCGACCTCGAAGTCGTAGTAGAAGCCGTCCTCGATGGGCGGGCCGAAGCCGATCGCCGCCCGCGGGAAGAGCTCGCGCACCGCCGTGGCCAGGATGTGCGCGGCCGAGTGGCGGAGCACCTCCAGGGCGTCGGCATCCTTCTCGGTCAGGATCGCGAAGCGCGCGTCCTGGGTGAGCGGGCGGTCGAGGTCGCGGATCTGGCCGTCGACCCGGGCGGCGAGGGCGGCGCGGGCGAGCCCGGCGCCGATGGACTGGGCGACCTGGCGGCTGGTGGTGCCCTGCGGGACCTCGCGGACGCTGCCGTCCGGGAGGGTCAGGCGAACCGTGCTC
Source organism: Gemmatimonadota bacterium (assembly GCA_016713785.1). NCBI lineage: Bacteria > Pseudomonadati > Gemmatimonadota > Gemmatimonadota bacterium. The sequence continues at coordinate 1,126,578 of JADJOM010000003.1, forward strand.
ACGGCGACTCCGTGACGGCAGGCGCCGGCCGGATCACCGGCGCGACGCGGGGAGAATAGAGGAAGTAGGCGACGAGGCAGGCCGAGAACAGCAGCCCGAGCACCACCCACCATCCGAGATCGCCTGAGGGCGTCCGCTCATTTTCCAGAGGCATGGTGTTAACTTAATCGCTCACCGTTTTCACGCGTAAGTCACAGGTAAGACACAGAGATGCGCCACCGTTCCTCCGCCTCCGAACTGCTCGCCTGGATGCTGGTCGGCACCGCCGTGGGAGTGGCCGCCGGCTTTGCCCTCGGTGAGTGGCTGGGGCCCGTCGGACGCCGTCCCGCCTCGCGCGCCGTGCCAGAGGGCGCCGACCCCGAGGCCGAGCCGCTGCCCCGTCCCGGCGCTGCCGAGACCACCCGCCGCGCCCAGACGGCGCTGGCGCAGGAGCCGGCCCTGCGCGACCTCGAACTGACCCCGATCGCCGTCAGCCCCGGGGTGGTGGAGCTGCACGGCTGGGTGCCGAGCCGGGGCCTGCGGGCCCGCGCGGCCCGGGCCGTGGCCGCCGCGCCCGGCATCGACACGCTGGTGAACTGCCTCCTCGTGCACGGCGAGGACGATACCCTTCTCGACACCCCCGACGTGGCCGACCTGCCCGCATGACCGACCCGACCAGCCTGCCGCCGCAATACAACCCCGCCGCCATCGAAGCCGACCTGTACCGGTCCTGGCTCGCGGCCGGTGCCTTCGCCCCCGCCGACCACGCGACCGCCCCGCCCTACGTGATCATGATGCCGCCGCCCAACGTGACGGCGGTGCTCCATATGGGTCATGGGCTCAACAACACGGTGCAGGACGTGCTGGTCCGCTTCGAGCGGATGCGCGGCCGGCCCGCCCTCTGGCTCCCGGGCACCGACCACGCCGGCATCGCCACCCAGAACGTGGTGGAGAAGCTGGTGGCCCGGGAGGGGAAGACCCGCTTCGACCTGGGCCGCGAGGAATTCGTGCGCCGGGTGTGGGCCTTCGTGGACCAGACCGGCAGCACCATCCTCGACCAGCTCAAGGCCATCGGCTCGAGCGCGGACTGGTCGCGCACCTACTTCACGCTGGACGAGGACCTCTCGCGGGCGGTGCGCGAGGTGTTCGTGCGGCTGCACGAGAAGGGGCTCATCTACCGAGGCAAGTACATCATCAACTGGTGCCCGCGGTGCCTCACCGCGCTCTCCAATGAGGAGGCGGAAAAGGAGGAGACCGACGGCCGGATCTGGCGGCTCCGCTATCCGCTCGCTGACGGGAGCGGCCACCTGACGGTGGCCACCACGCGTCCCGAGACCATGCTCGGCGACACCGCGGTGGCGGTGCACCCCGAGGACGAGCGCTACGCGCACCTCATCGGCCGGACGGTGCGGTTGCCGCTGGTGGACCGCGAGATCCCGATCGTGGCCGACCTGGCGATCGACCGCGAGTTCGGCACCGGCGCGGTGAAGGTGACGCCGGCCCACGATCCGGTGGACTTCGAGATCGGGCAGCGGCACGGCCTCCCCGCCATCGACATCATGACCCCCGAGGCCCGGATGGCGGAGACCGTCCCCGAGCGGTTCCAGGGGCTCGACCGCTTCGAGGCTCGCAAGCAGGTGGTGCGGGAGTTCGAGGCGCTCGGCCTGCTGGAGCAGGTCGACAACCACCGGCACGCCGTGGGGCACTGCTACCGCTGCGATACCGTGGTGGAGCCGCGGCTCTCCGACCAGTGGTTCGTGCGGATGAAGCCGCTCGCCGAGCCGGCGCTCCAGGCCTACACCGACGGCCGGCTCCGCTTCATCCCGGAGCGCCGGGGCGAGGAGTACGCCAACTGGATGGGGAACATCCGGGACTGGTGCATCTCCCGGCAGCTCTGGTGGGGCCACCGGATCCCGGTGTGGTACTGCGACGCGTGCGGCGCGACCCTCGTGAGCCGCACCGACGTGACCCGGTGCCACTGTGGCGGCGCCGTGCGCCAGGACGAGGACGTCCTCGACACCTGGTTCTCCAGCTGGCTGGTGCCCTTCTCGTCCCTCGGCTGGCCGGACCGCACCGACGACCTGCGCCGCTTCTACCCCGGCTCGGTGCTGGTCACCGCGCCGGAGATCCTGTTCTTCTGGGTCGCCCGCATGGTGATGGCGGGCTGCGAGTTCATGGGCGACATCCCGTTCCACACGGTGTACCTCCATGGCACCGTGCGCGACACCCAGCACCGGAAGATGTCCAAGTCGCTGGGCAACGGGATCGACCCGATCGAGGTGGTGGAGAAGTTCGGCGCCGACGCCCTGCGGTACACGGTGATCGCCGGCATGGCGGTCGGCACCGACGTCATCCTCGACCCGGACGACCTCGAGACCTCGTTCGCCCCCGGGCGCAACTTCGCCAACAAGGTGTGGAACGCCGGCCGGTTCATCCTCACCAACCTGGGCGACTCGTCGACCCGGCCCCTTGCGGGCCCGTATCCCGACGTCGTGCGGGCGGACGAACTGGGGCTGGCCGACCGGTGGATCATCGCCCGGTGCGACGCCATGGTGCGCGAGGCCACCACCAACTACGAGAAGTTCCGGCTGAATGAGGCGGCCTCGGCGGTGTACCACTTCCTGTGGAGCGACCTCGCCGACTGGTACCTCGAGCAGGCCAAGCCGCGGCTCTACGGCAGCGAGCCAGGCGGGGACGTGGCCCGGGCCGTCATCGGCCGCACTTTCGAGGTGGCGCTCGCGGTGCTGCACCCGATCATGCCGTTCGTCACCGAGACGCTGTGGGGCCGGTTCCCCGGCCGCACCGCGGACGCCACGCTCTCCCGCTCCGCATGGCCGCGCCCCGACGCCCGGGCCGCCGCGCCCGGCGCCGAACGCGGCTTTGCCCTAGTGCAGGAACTGGTCGGCGCCATCCGCCAGATCCGCGCGGAGTATGGCGTGGAGCCGGGCAAGTCGGTCAACGTGCGGGTGAGCCGGGCCCACGAGGCGTTCCGCCAGGAGGAGGGGTGCATCCGCCGCCTGGCCAAGGTGGGCAGCCTGAGCTTCGGCGCCGCGCTCCCGGAGCCCGGGGCCAACGCGGTGCTCGCGGACGGGACGTCGCTGTACATCGCCCTCGGCGACCTGGTGGACGTGCAGAAGGAGTGCGAGCGCCTGGGGACCGAAGCCGCACGCCTGGCCCAGCTGATCGAGGGGCAGCGGAAGAAGCTCGGCAACGAGCAGTTCGTGAGCCGGGCCCCCGCCAGCGTGGTGCAGCACGAGCGGGAAAAGCTCGCCTCGCTGGAGCAGCAGCTGGCCGCCCTCTCCGAGAAGCGGGAGCAGCTCGGATGCCGCTGACCCGCCGCGGCGTGACCGCGTTCGCCCTCCTCGGGATCATCGCCTGCGCCCGCATCGGCTCTCCGTCGGGCGGGCCGGATGACAAGGTGGCACCGCAGATCCTGTCCACGCGTCCCGAGAGCACCGGCGCCTACCCGGCCTGGCACCAGGACGTCGAGTTCACGTTCGACGAGGTGGTCTCCGAGGGCTCGTCGGCCAGCATGGGCCTCGGCACCGGCGACCTCGAGAAGCTGATCCTGCTCTCCCCCAGCGCCGGCGTGCCGGTGGTGCGCTGGAAGCGGGACCGGATCACCGTCCGGCCGCGCGAGGGCTGGAAGCCGAACCGTGTGTACCGCGTGGAGCTGCTGCCCGGCATCGTGGACCTGCGCCGCAACAAGAGCGACACCACGGTGGTGCTCACCTTCAGCACCGGCGGCGAGCCGCCGACCGACACGTTGCGCGGGCTCGCCATCGACTGGGTCAGCGGCAAGCCGGCCCGCCAGGCGCTCATCGAGCTCGTGCTGCTGCCGGACAGCCTGGTGTACCGCGCCGTGGCCGACAGCGGTGGCCGGTTCGCGCTGGGCCCGCTCCCCAAGGGCGCGTGGCGCGCCTTCGGCGCCATCGACCAGAACCGCAACCTCCGGCGCGACCGCCGGGAGAGCTTTGATTCGGTGGAGGTGCCGGCCGGCACCGGCGCCGTGGCCCCGCTCTGGCTCATCCCGCGCGACACGCTCGGCCCCCGGCTGACCGGCCTGGCGCCGTCCGACAGCCTCAGTGCGGTGGCCACCTTCTCCCAGCCGCTCGACCCCACCCAGCCCTTCGACAGCCTCGACGCCACCCTGCGGCTGCAGTCGGATTCCAGCGTGGTGCCGTTCCGCTCGCTGCTACCCAAGCCGCTGGACGACAGCCTGCAGGCCCAGCGCCGGCAGCAGGAGGATTCGCTGCGCGCCGCCCGGGACACCACGCCACGGGACTCCACCGCGAACCGCCCGGTGCCACCGCGCAACACACCCGGACCGGACCTCCGCCCGCGCGACCCGGGCGGCAGCCACGACCCCGTCACCGACTCCATCATCGCCACGCGACCGGCGCTCTTCGACAAGCTGGTGCTGCGGGTGGATTCCGCCTTCCGGGCCGACACCAAGTACGTCCTGGAGATCCGGCGCATCCGCAGTGCCGCCGGTGTCACCGGTGAGGCGAGGAACGTGCTGGTCATCCCCAAGCCCCCGCCGCCCAAGCCCGCCCCCGCCGACAGCGTCGCGGCCGACTCCACCAAGCCGGCCGTCGCCCCGGCCCCGGCGCCCGCGCCCGCCAGGCCGTGACCGATCCGCGCCGCGACCTCCCGTCGGTGGACCGGCTGCTCCGGGACCCGGGAATCGTGGCCCTGCTGGAACGGGCGCCACGGAATGCGGTGGTGGCGGCGGCGCGCGCGGCGGTGGAGGCGGTGCGGGCCGGCCGCGGCGGCCCGCCGACGGACTGGGCCGAGGAGGTCGCGGAGCGGCTGGCCGGGGAGATCCTCCCGTCCCTCCGCCCGCTGCTCAACGCCACCGGCGTGGTGCTCCACACCAATCTCGGCCGCGCCCCGCTCGGCGCCGCCGCGCTCGCGGCGGTGGCCGGCGTGGCGGGCGGATACAGCGCGCTGGAATACGACCTGGCTACCGGTGCCCGGGGGCACCGCGGCGACCACTGCCGCACGCTGCTCGCGGAGCTGAGCGGCGCGGACGATGGCCTGGCCGTGAACAACGCCGCGGCCGCCCTGGTGCTGGCGCTCCGTGCCCTCGCCGCCGGCGGGCGGGTGCTCATCTCCCGGGGCGAACTGATCGAGATCGGCGGCTCGTTCCGGATCCCGGAGATCATGGAGCAGAGCGGCGCGGTGCTGGCCGAAGTGGGCACCACCAACCGCACCCACCTGGGCGACTACGCCCGGGCGCTCCCCGGGGCGGCGGTGATCCTCACCGTCCATCGCTCGAACTTCGAACAGCGCGGCTTCGTGACCTCGCCGCCGCCGGCCGAGCTTGCCACGCTGGCGCGTGACGCCGGCATCCCCTACCTCCACGACGTGGGGAGCGGGCTCCTCGCCGACCTTGCGCCCTGGGGCCTCACCAGCGAGCCCCGGGTACCGGACGCCGTGGCCGCCGGCGCCGACCTCGTGCTCTTCTCCGGAGACAAGCTGCTCGGCGGGCCGCAGGCGGGATGCATGGTGGGACGCCGGGAGCTGGTGGCGCGTTGCCGGGACCATCCGCTGGCCCGTGCGCTGCGGGCCGACAAGATGACGCTCGCAGCGCTGGAGGCCACGCTGGCGCTCTACCGCGATCCGGGCGCCGCGCGCACCGGGATCCCAGTGCTTGCCATGCTCACGGCGGCGCCGGCCGACCTCGCGGCGCGTGCCGATCGGCTGGTGGCGCAGCTGCCCCCCGAGGTCCGGGCCTGCGCGGTCGCTGGCGAATCGGCGGTGGGGGGTGGGGCGTTTCCCGGCGCGGTGCTCCCCACCACGATCGTGGCGCTCGATGCCGGGGCGCTCGGCGCCCACGGGCTCGCGGTCCGGCTCCGGCTCGGCGACCCGCCGCTCATCGCGCGGGTGGAGCACGACCGCGTGCTGTTCGACCCGCGCACCCTCCCGCCGGACGAGGACGCGCGAGTGGCAGCGGCCGTCCACGCGGCGCTGGCCGGCTAGGCCGGCCCCGAACGCACGCGGGGCGGCCGGGAGGTGATCCCGGCCGCCCCGCCCACCTGCGCGTGACCCGACTCAGAACGTCAGGACGGCCACCGTGTCGTTGGGCATCCCGCTCGAGCTTCCCACGAACGAGCCGGTGTAGACCTGCGGGCTGGCGCCCTGCTGCTGCACCGTGACCACCCAGTCGGTCTGGGCCACGCCGCAATCGGACCAGTAGTCCAGGTAGATCGTGTAGCTGCCGTTCGGCGCGCCACCGGTGGGCCAGTAGATGTTCTCGTTGCTGACGTAGGCCTGGGAGCCGTCCGGCAGGGTGTTCTTGCTGCAGGCGGCGTTCGCGTCGAGGTCGAGGTTCCCGCCGCTCGGCACGGTCTTGTTGCCGAAGTAGAGATGCCCCCCGTCCGGATCGACGATGTGCAGGTCGACGTCGGCGGTGTCGGTCCAGGCCACGCTCACCTGGATGTCGCCGGTGCCGATCTGCAGGATCCGCATCAGCTGCCGCGCGGTCTGGAACACCCCGGCGCCATCGCCGGCCGCGTAGTTGAAGTAGAACTGCCCGGCGGTGGCCGAGGTCGAGAGCCCCACCAGCACGCCCTGCGCGGTCTGGCCCGCGGGCAGGGTGAGTTCGTAGTAGTCGGTGAGCCCTTCCACCGAGAAGATCACCCGGGTGAACAGGGTCGGCGAGGTGATGTTCTGCGGCGAGCTGCCGCCGTTGATCACCACGGCGATGCCGGAGACCTTGGTGGAATCGGCGGTGCTGGCCGTCGGGGGCGCGCCGCGATGGAGGACGGCGTGGACCGTGCCGCTCTGGTCGGTCACGCCGGTGATGAAGTCCTCGATGCTGAAGCCGGTGTTCGGCTTGAGGCCCGCTTCACAGGAGGTCAGCAGGGCCAGCGCCAAGCCGAGGCCGGCGGCCCGACGGCGCGCGGAAATGGGGAGTGCGATCATCGAAAACCTCGAGCTCCAAGGATGGGGATCGAACCTGCCCTCCCAGCGGGGGCAATCACGGGGCCAGCGGGAGCCACCCGGCGACGGTTCCGGCGGTCACATCGGGCTAACTCCAATGGCTGCAGGGGATTATCGGCAGAGAGCGAACCTGACTGGAGCCTGCCCAGGGCCCAATCGGCCTTCGCGCGGCCCCTTCAACCCCTGCCATGGGGCCGCTAAGTTCTTGCGCCATGCCAATGAAGCTTGCCGTCTGCGTTTCCGGCCGGGGCAGCAATCTGGTGGCCCTGCTGGACGCGCTGGCCACCGAACGGCAGGCGGCGGTGGCGCTGGTGCTCAGCAACCGGGCCGACGCCCCCGCCCTCGAGCGGGCGCGGGAGCGGGGCATCGCGGCCGAGAGCCTCACCGACCATCGCGATGCCGCGGAGTGGCTGCGCCGCCTGGCGACGCATGGCGTCGACCTGATCGTCCTCGCGGGCTATCTCAAGCTGGTGCCCGCCGCGGTCACCGCGGCGTACGCGGGACGGATCCTCAACATCCACCCGGCCCTGCTGCCCGATTTCGGCGGCCCGGGGATGTACGGGCACCACGTCCACGAGGCGGTGCTCGCAAGCGGCGCCCGGGAGTCGGGGGCGACCGTGCACCTGGTGGACGAGCAGTATGACCGGGGGCAGATCCTCGCCCGGGCCCGGGTGCCGGTCCGGCCCGACGACACCCCGGGGACGCTGGCGGCACGGGTGCTCGAGGCGGAGCACCGGCTGCTGCCCGCGGTGATCCTGGCCGCCGCCCGGGCCGGGCGCCCGGTGCCCCTTCCTGAACCTGAGCAGCAGTCCTTGTGAGGAGTTGCCCGTGCCGCGCGCGCTGATCTCGGTAAGTGACAAGCGGGGAATCGTCGCCTTTGCCCAGGGGCTGGTGGACCTCGGCTGGGAGATCCTCTCCACCGGCGGGACCTTCGCCGCGCTGCGGCAGGCCGGGGTGCCGGCCCTCCCGGTGGACGCGGTGACCGGCTTCCCGGAGATCCTCGACGGGCGGGTGAAGACCCTGCACCCGGCGGTGCACGGCGGGCTGCTCGCCCGCCGCGACGTGCCGGAGCACATGGCCGCGCTGGCGGAGCACAAGATCGCCCCGATCGACCTGCTGGCGGTGAACCTGTACCCGTTCCGCGAGACGGTGGCCAAGCCGCACGTCACCTTCGAGGACGCGATCGAGAACATCGACATCGGCGGGCCGTCGATGCTCCGCTCGGCCGCCAAGAACCACGAGTCGGTCATCGTGGTGGTCGACCCGATGGACTACACCCTGGTGCTGGACCTGCTCCGGAAGGGCGGCGTGGACCACGCCTCCCGCCGCGGGTTCGCCGCGAAGGTCTTCAGCCACACCGCCGACTACGACGGGGCCATCGCCCGCTACCTGACGCCCCACGAGGACGGCCTCCCGGGACGGATCCAGTTCTCGTTCGAGCGGCTGCTGGAGCTGCGCTACGGCGAGAACCCGAGCCAGCGCGCCGGGCTCTACGTGGACGAGGAGCCCCGCGGCCTGCGGGACCTCAAGCAGCGGCAGGGCAAGGAACTCTCGTTCAACAACATCCTCGACCTCGACGCGGCGATGTGGACCGCCTCGCTGTGGTCCAACCGCCCCGCCTGCGCGATCATCAAGCACAACACCCCCTGCGGGCTCGCCGTGGCGGCGAGCGCCACCGAGGCCTGGCGCAAGGCGCTGGCCTGCGACCCGCAGTCGGCGTTCGGGGGCGTGGTGGCGTTCAACACGGTGGTCGACCGGAAGACCGCCGAGGGGCTGGTGGAGCTGTTCCTGGAGGTGGTCGTGGCGCCGTCGTTCCACGACGAGGCGCTGACGGTGCTTGCCACCAAGAAGAACCTCCGGGCCGTGGAACTGCCCACCTTCCGCGGCGGGGCGGGCTTCGACTTCAAGCGGGTGCGCGGCGGCCTGCTGGTCCAGGACCGCTTCGTGCCGGACATGACCGAGGCGGACTGGACCATCCCGACCAAGCGGAAGCCGACCGAGGCGGAGTGGACCGACCTGCGCTTCGGCTGGGCGGCGGTGGCCTCGGTCAAGTCCAACGCCGTGCTCCTGGCCCGGGACGAGACCACCATCGGCATCGGCGCCGGCCAGATGAGCCGGGTGGACAGCTCCTTCCTGGCGGTCCACAAGGCCCGCCAGCAGGGCCACGACCCGAAGGGAAGTGTGCTCGCCTCCGACGCGTTCTTCCCGTTTGCCGATGGCGTGGAGGAGGCGGCCGCCGCGGGCGTCACCGCCATCATCCAGCCGGGCGGGTCGGTGCGCGACGCCGAGGTGATCGCCGCCGCCGACCGGCATGGCCTGACGATGGTGATCACCGGCCGCCGGCAGTTCCGTCACTGATCGCCCCACCGACGTCCCCTCAGCAGGCACGCCGGGCGGCCCCGTCGCCGCCCGCCCCGGAACCCCGACCCCCGACCCGATGACCCACGCCGCCACCGACCGCCGCGACCCGCCGCCGTACCTCTGGGCCGCCCTGACCGGTCTCGCCGTCTTCCTCATCTACGTGGCAACGCTGGCGCCGACCACCGCGTTCTGGGACACCTCCGAGTACATCGCGGCCGCGTACGTGCTCGGCATCCCGCACCCGCCCGGCAACCCGCTGTTCACGCTGCTGGCGCACGTGTGGGGCGCCCTGCCGCTCGCGGCGGCCTACGCGGTCCGCATCAACCTGTTCGCCGCCTTCACCAGCGCGGCCACGGCGGGGCTCCTCTTCCTGGTGGCCGACCGCTGGATGCGGGACGTGGTGCCGGTGCGCTGGGCCCGGCTGGCGGCGGCGTTCGCCGGCATCCTGGTGGGCGCGCTGACCTGGACGGTGTGGAACCAGTCCACGGTGAACGAGAAGGTGTACACCGTCTCCATGCTCTCCACCGCGCTGGTGCTGTGGCTGGGGGTGCACTGGGCCGATGACATCCCCGGGCAGCACCGCGACCGGTGGCTGGTCCTCATCGGCTATCTCCTGACGTTCTCCTCCACCAACCACATGATGGGCGTGCTGGCCGCGCCCGCCGTGGCCATCTACGTGGTCTTCACCGAGCCGAGCCTGCTGCTCAAGCCGTGGGCCCTGTGGCTCGGCGTGCTGGTGGGGCTCGCGGTGAGCGGCAAGTGGACCGCGCTGATCGACGGCCCGGCCGGCGACCGCGCCGTAGTGGCGGTGCTGCTGCTGGCGCTGGTGGCGTACACCGCCTGGCGCGATGCCGGCGAGTTCCGCCGACCGCTGCTCTACCTCTCGATCCTGGCGGTGGTGGTGGGCATCTCGCTCAACTACGCTTTCCTCCCGATCCGGGCGGCACAGTATCCGCCGATCAACGAGGGCGAGCCGACCACCTGGCGGGCGCTGCTCGACGTGCTCAACCGGGCCCAGTACGGCAAGCCCTCGGTGCTGTACCGGCAGGCCGACTTCGCCTCGCAGGTGGGCAACTACCTGCAGTACTTCGGCTGGCAGTTCGCCCGGGACTGGGGCAGCGTGGGGAGCCGGGCGGCCATGGCGCTCTTCACCCTGCTCGGCCTCACCGGCGCGGGCGCGCTGTGGCAGCGCGACCGCCGTGCCTTCTGGGCCAGCGCCACGCTCATCTTCACCGTGACGCTCGCGCTCGTCTTCTACCTCAACTTCAAGTACGGCTTCTCCTACCCCACCCGGCCGGGGCTGGGCCAGGTGCTCCGGGAGGTGCGCGAGCGCGACTACTTCTTCGTGGTGTCGTTCTCGGTCTTCGGCCTGTGGGTGGCGGTGGGCTTCGGCGCGGTGATGCAGGGCCTGGCCGACGCCCTGCGCGGCCGCTCGGCCCCGCAGACCGCCTACCTGCTCGCGAGCCCGGTCCTGCTGCTGGCGCTGGTCCCGGTGTTCGGCAACCGGGTGACCGCGAGCCGCGACCACGAGACCCTCGCCCGCGACTTCGCCCGCGACATGCTGGAGTCGGTCGAGCCGTACGGCATCCTGGTCACCGCTGGCGACAACGACACGTTCCCCCTCTGGTACGCCCAGGAGGTCGAGGGCATCCGGCCCGACGTGACCATCGCGAACCTCTCGCTGATGAACACCCGCTGGCACCTGCAGCAGCTGCGGCGCCGCCAGACCCCGACCTTCGATCCCGCGCAGGCCGCGGACCTCTGGAAGTCGTGGAGCGGGCCCAAGCCCGAGGACCCCGTGCTGCGGCTCTCCGAGCAGGAGCTCAACGAGATGCCGGAGGCGCAGCTGGTGCCGCACAACTCCGGGGTGAAGTTCGGGGACCTGCAGGTCGCCTTCGGGCGGGACACGCTGATCCTCTCCGACCTGATCACCGTCTTCCTGATCCGCGACAACATCGGCAAGCGGCCGATCTACTTCGCGTGGAGCGCCGGCGGCTTCCCCGACCAGACCCTCAACCTGACGCCCTACCTCAGCACCCAGGGGCTGCTGCGGCGGCTCAACGAGACCCTGCTGGAGCCGGGGGAGAACATCGTGCTGAATCGCGGACTGGGGTACCTCGACCTGGCCCGCTCCCGCGAGCTCATGTTCGGGACCTATACCTACGCCGCGGCCGCCCGCGCCCGCCCCACCGGGTGGGTGGACCGGCCGTCCCAGTCCATCCTGTCGCTGTACAGCGTGATCTACGGGACCACGGGCAGCAGCTTCCGCGCCGCCGGCGACACCGTCACCGCGCTCCGGGCGGACTCGGTGGCCCGGGCGGTCGAGGCCAACCTCCGCTAGGCGCGGCTCAGCCGCCCACCCGCAGGCGCCCCGCGGAGAGCGTGGCCGGCGCCCGCACCTCGACGGCCACCGTGGCGCGACGTCCGCCCGCGGTGGCCGCGATGCGTACGCTCCCGAACCGGTGGCCGGTCACCTGTCCCTCGGCGTTGACGCTGGCGATCATCGGGTCGGAGGATTGCCACTCCACCGGCACGCCCACCAGCACCCCGCCCCGGGCACTCTGGACCAGCGCCCGCAGGGCGCCCGTCTCGCCGCGCTGCAGCACCAGGTTGGCCGGCTCGAGCCGCACCCCGGCCACGCTCACCGGGAGCACGCGGACGTCGATCGCGGCCTGGCCCCCGCCGATGGTGGCGCTGATGCGGGTCGTCCCCGCCTTGAGCCCGCGCAGCAGGCCCAGCGGGCCCACCGTCGCCACGTCGGGGTGACTCGAGTTCCAGGTCACCACCCGTCCCGGCAACGTGGCGCCGAGGCGGTCGGCCGACTGCGACATCAGCTGGAGCTCCTCCCCCACCCCGATCTGGGAGATGCGCGGCGCGATGTCCACCCGGGCCACGTCCACCCGCGTCACCTGGAACTGCACGTCCGCCACGACGCCGCCCACGGAGGCGCGGATGCGCGCCGCCCCCGGCCCCGCCGCGGTGAGCTCGCCCCGGGCGTTGATCCGGAGGATGCTGGGATCGGTGGTGCTCCAGTTGACCGACGCCGCCGGCCGCGCCGCCTGGCCGGCCTCCTGCAGGAGCGCGGTGAGCGGCACCACCTGCCCGACGGTGAGCGCGCCCTCCCCCGGCACGATGGTCAGGGACCCGGTGGCGCGGCGCACCTCGACCAGCACGATGCTGGCCTGCTCCTCCACCCGCGCCTCGATCCGCGCCTGGCCTTCGGCGACGCCCTCGACGGTGCCATCGGGCGTGACCCGGGCGATCGCCGGATCGAGCGCCTGCCACCGCACCACGCGGCCGGGGAGCACGGCGCCGGCCTGGTCGAGCGCGGTGGCCACCGCGAGGCGGCGTTCCCCCACCTGCCAGGGGCCGGCCGGGGCACTCACCCGCACCTGCGCCACCGGGACCCGGCCCACCCGGACCTGCACCGTGGCGCGGACGCCGTCGACCACCGCGGTGATCCCCGCCTCGCCCTCGCGCAGCGCGGTCACCACGCCGGAGTCGGTCACGGTCGCCACGGACACCGCGCTGCTGCCCCACTGCACGGCGGGTTCCCCGACCGTCAGGCCGGCGCGGTCACGCGCGGTGACCCGGAGCTTGACCCCCGAGCCGGCCTGCAACACCGCGCCGTTGGGCTCGATGGTGATGCTGTGCACCGGGGCCTCGTCGGCCGCCTGCACCGGCCGCGAGAGCCGGGTCGGGGCCGGGGGTGGTGCCACCGTGGTATGGGGCCGCGGCACCGGGCTCACCGGGACGCTCGGCAGCGGCACCACCATGCCCGAGGCGGGCGCGCCGGCCAGCACCTGCATCGTTGCACGCACCGCCGGATCGGCCGCCCGGGGCAGCGCCTCGGCGGCCGCGATCGCCTCGCCGAGCGAGGGCCAGCGGTCGCCCGGGTCCTTGGCCAGCATCTTGTCCACCACCGCCGCGAGCTCGATCGGGCAGTCGGCGCGCAGCGCGAGCAGCGGCGGCGGGAGGTCGGAGACATGGGCCAGCAGGACCGGCAGCACCTCGACGTGATTGAACGGGGGCCGCCCCGCGATGAGCTCGAACGCCACGCAGCCCAGCGCGTACTGGTCCGAGGCGGGGGTGACCGGCTTGCCGGTGCACTGTTCCGGGCTCATGTAGGTCGGGGTGCCGACGGTGGAGCCGGTCTGGGTGAGGCTCACCCCCTGCGCCACCTTGGCGATGCCGAAGTCCGCCACGATCGCGGAGCCATCCTCGTCGAGCATGATGTTGGCGGGCTTGATGTCGCGGTGGATCACCCCCTTGCGATGGGCATGCTCCAGCGCGGACCCGACCTGCGCCAGCACCGCCTGGACCACCCCCGGCGGCAGCGGCCCCGTTTCGGCCACCACCCGGTCCAGGGAGCGGCCGGCGATGTACTTCATCACGAAGAAGCGAAGCTGGCCGGTGGTGCGGACCGCGTAGATGGGGATGATGTGCGGGTGCCCGAGCTGGGCGGCGGTGCGCGCCTCGAGCAGGAACCGGTCGGCGACTCCGTCGCTCCCCTCCAGGCCGGGGATCATCACCTTGATCGCCACCCGGCGCCCCAGCGCCAGGTCCTCGGCAAGGTAGACGGCGGCCATTCCCCCGCGGCCCAGCTCCGACTCGATCCGGTACTCGCCGGCCGTGGCGGCGGCGAGCTGCTCCCGGAGCGCATCCACCGGGGGAGAGCCGAAGAGGCCGGAGAGAGTCAGGTCGGTGGCCTGTACCGGCCCGCCGCAATGCATGCAGAAGCGGGCTGCGCCGTCGGTTGCGGCGCCGCAGCGGGGGCAGGCGATGGAGGTCCCGGTCGTCACCTTCGAAGTATCGGAGCGGGTCCCATGGAGCTAAACATCCCCGCTTGCGGGACGCTCCGGGGCTCGCCAAGCTTCCCCGCGTTCGGGCGTGGTGGCAGAGCGGTCGAATGCAGCGGTCTTGAAAACCGCCGAACCCGCAAGGGTTCCGTGAGTTCGAATCTCACCCACGCCGTCCCGCAGCTCCGCGTTCATCTTTCCGGAACGATTCGTGGCAGGTGGCACGACCCGTCTCGCCCAGCACACGAGAAGGGCCCCGTGGCATCGGGGCTATCCTGTTTCCTCACAATCGCTTGGACCTTCATGGAGCGATTCGTGGCGGTGCCCGTTTCTTGCACTGTTTCCGGGCCGATGCCACTACTCTCTGGGGTCCGCGTGACGCGGGTCCGGGCCTGCACCCGCTGGATCCGCACGGCACTGCCGCTCCTCGCCGCGCTGGCGATGGGGGCGCTCCGCCTCGCCGCTCAGGAGACGACGGCCAGCCCGCATGGCGAGCTCTCGATGGACTGCCTGGAGTGTCATCGGGAAACCGGCTGGCGCCCGGTGCGGATTCGCCCGACCTTCGATCACGCCGCCCTGGGGTACCCGCTGACGGCGGCGCATGCCACCGCCACGTGCATGGGGTGCCACCAGACCCTGACCTTCACCGACACGCCCTCCCGGTGCGCGGAATGCCACCAGGACATCCACCGGGGCGAGGTGGGCGAGGACTGCGCCGCCTGCCACACCGAGCGGAGCTTCCTCGACCGCGGCCGGATGATCCAGCAGCACCAGACCACCCGGTTCACGCTCGAGGGGGCGCACCGCGCCGCCGACTGCGAGAGCTGCCATCCCGCCCAGCGGCAGGGGATGCTGCAGTTCGTGGGACGCCCGCTGCAGTGCGACGGCTGCCACGCGGCGCAGTTTGCCGCGGCGCAGTCCCCCAATCACGTGACCGCGGGCTTCTCGCGCGACTGCCAGACCTGCCACGCCTCCACCAACTGGAACGCCGCGCGGTTCAACCACGACCGGGGCGGCTTCCCGCTCACCGGCGCGCACCGGAGCGTGGCCTGCGACCAGTGCCACCTCAACAACCAGTACAGCGGGGCCCCGGTGGCCTGCGTGAGCTGTCACCAGGCCGACTACGATCTGACCACGTCCCCCGCCCACGGGGCGGCCCAGTTCCCCACCGACTGCGCCTCCTGTCACGGCACCCGGTCGTGGAACACGCCGTTCGACCACGGCAAGACTGGCTTTGCCCTGACGGGCGCCCACAAGGCCACCGCCTGCGAGCAGTGCCATGGCGACGGCGTGTTCAGCGGCAAGCCGACCACCTGCCTGGCGTGCCACCAGGCTGACTACGACAACTCGACCAACCCCGACCACCAGGCCAGCAGCTTTCCCACCGACTGCGAGGCCTGCCACACGACCGTCCAGTGGCTGGGCGCGACCTTCAACCACGACGCCACCAGCTTTGCCCTGACCGGGCAGCACCGGGTCACGACCTGCGAGCAGTGCCATGCGGATGGGGTCTACAACGGCAAGCCGACGGCCTGCCAGGCGTGTCACCTGAGCGACTTCACCGCGACCACCGGCCCGGACCATGAGCAGCTCGGGTGGCCGCAGACCTGCACCACGTGCCACGTCGGCAGCCAGAATACCACGGCGTGGGACCTCGGGGTGGACCTGCCGCGGCAGTACCACTCGATGTTCAGCGTGGACCACGAGTCGGCCAATGGCCGGTGCGACAAGTGCCACAACCCGCCGGTGTACAAACCGGCCACCTGCACCGACTGCCACGACAACTCCTGCACCTTCACCAGCCAGCGCGGCTGCGACGACTGAGCCGCCCCGGGCCGGTCAGTCGGTGGTGACCGGCCCCATCTGCACCACCTCGAAGTCCCCGCCCCGCAGCTGCTTGAGGGCATTGAGCTGGTCGTCGTCCCAGCGCGCGTCCGGCGCGCCGGAGAGGTACCAGTCGCTGCCGTTGTCGGCCAGGATCATCCCGTAGGTCTTGAGGGCCGCCAGGATCACCTGGGCCTGCGGCGGGTACCCCGTAGTGTCGAACGATGCCTTGAGCCGCACCCGCATCCCCATGGGGGGCAGGCCGGGATCGGTGTCGTTGCTGGCGAAGTGCCGGGCCGGCGCGACGTAGCCGCGCCGGGTCTGGGCCACCGTGAAGCGCAGCGCGTGGCGGATCTCGCCCTGCTCCACCACTTCGTCGTAGCGAACCAGCCCGGGGAAGATCGGCAGTCCCGCAGCGTCGGCGCTGGTCCAGCCGGCCGGGCGGAGGGCGTTGCTGGCCAGGTCGAACACGGCGCCGGAGCCCGCCTTCCAGCCGTTGCCCCTGGGGTACGCCGCGAAAAGTTCGTACAACATCCAGGAGTCGCGATTCACCACGAGGATGTGGCGGTCGCCCTTGCTCCGGCTGCCGCCCTCGATCGGCGCGCCGGCGGGAATCGGGTAGGGCCCGGCGTCGCTTTCATCGTCGTAGGTGAACGTCACGGGCACCGCGGGAATGGTCGAGTCGATGACGACGTACGGGATGCCGAAGGGGCCGCCATTCCAGTTGGCCCCGAAGTCGGGATGCAGCGCGCCGGTGGCCCCGATCCGGGCGATCAGCGCATCCGAGGCGGGATCGATGGCGGCCTGGTCCACGGGGGTGTTCCAGGGATTGTCGTCCGGGAACGGGCGTCGCCCCTCGAGGCTTGCCCCCGGACCGAGGCCGGGCCCCCAGACGATCGGGGGCGTCGAGGGATCGCTGGCGCCGCCGCAGGCGACGGTGCAGGAGAGCACAACCAGGACCAGGCGCGGGGTGACGCGCATGCAGGGACTCCGGAACGGGGGCGAGATCGCTGCATGGTAGGCTGGCGTGCCCCCCTCTCGCTGTAACCCCGGTTACACCGGTGCCGGTCGGGCGCGACCCCGGCCTTGTCGGGGCCCCCGCGGCCCGCTAGAATCCCGGCTCCCCGGAGTCGTGGCCGAGTGGCTGAAGGCGGCGGTTTGCTAAACCGTTATAGGGTTGAAAAGCCCTATCGAGGGTTCGAATCCCTCCGACTCCGTTGAGTGCACCAGGCTGAGGGGAACCGGGACCGGGGGCACACCCCACCTCCCCGTTCCCCTCGTTGCTTGACCCCCGGTTCGTCCCCCATACCCGGCCCGACTCCCGTCATGGCATCCGTCCGCGTCCGCTTCGCCCCGTCCCCGACCGGCTACCTGCACGTCGGCGGCGCCCGCACCGCCCTCTTCAACTGGCTGTACGCGCGGAAGACCGGCGGCGTGTTCGTCCTCCGGATCGAAGACACCGACAAGGAGCGCAGCACCGAGGCGCACACCCAGGTGATCCTCGACGGCCTGCGCTGGCTCGGGGTCACCTACGACGAGGGGCCGTTCTTCCAGGGCCAGTCGTACGGGCGGCATCGTGCCGACGCGGAGGGGCTCGTGGCCCGCGACCGCGCCTACCGCTGCTTCTGCACCCGCGAGGAGCTGGACGCCTCGCGCCAGGCCGCCGAGCACGGGGGCGCCGGCTTCCGCTATGACGGGCGCTGCGGCCGGCTGGCGCCGGCGGACATCGCGCGGAAGCTCGACGCGGGGACGCCCTTCAGCCTCCGCCTCCGGATGCCCGACGAGGAGATCGCCTGGGAAGACGCCGTGCACGGCCGGATCAGCTTCCAGGGCCGCGACCTCGACGACTTCATCATCCTCCGCAGCGACGGCACCCCGATCTACAACCTCGCGGTGGTCTCCGACGACATCGACATGCGGATCACCCACGTGATCCGGGGTGACGACCACATCTCCAACACCCCGAAGCAGATCGCGCTCTACCGCGCGCTCGGCCAGGCGGCCCCGGTCTTCGCCCACGTGCCGATGATCCTCGGCAGCGACGGGAAGAAGCTCTCCAAGCGCCACGGCGCCACCGCCGTGGGCGACTACCAGAACCAGGGCATCCTCCCCCTGGCCATGCGGAACTTCCTGGCCCTGCTCGGCTGGTCGCCGGGCGGCGACCGGGAGATCCTCCCCGAGGAGGAGATGATCGCCCTCTTCTCGCTCGAGGGCATCCAGAAGAAGGCCTCCGTCTTCGACCTCACCAAGCTCGAATGGATGAACGGGCAGTACCTCTCCCAGCGCCCCGCCGCGGAGCTCGAGGGGCCGGTCCGGCACCACCTGGACGAGATGGGCGTCGACCTCGGGGGCCGCCCGCTGGTCCTGCTCATCGACGCCGTGAAGACCCGCTCCCGGACCCTGCTCGACATCGCCGCCCAGGTGGCGGTCCGGGTGGACGCGAGCCGGATCACCCGTGACGCCAAGGGCGCCCAGCTGGCCCAGAAGCTCGGGAAGGCCTTCGCCGCCAACCTCGAGCTGGTGGGCGCGGCCCTGGGCGCGCTCCCGGAAGCCGAGTGGACCGCGCCGGCCCTCGAGGCGGCGCTCAAGGGCCTCGCCGAGAAGGAGGGCAGGAAGCTCGGCGACATCATGCAGCCGGTGCGCGTGGCGCTCACCGGCGGCACCGTCTCCGAGCCGGTGAACGAGCTGCTCGCCGTGGTCGGCCGGGACGAGAGCCTGCAGCGGATCGCGGCCGCGCGCGGATGAGCCTCCGCGTCACCGCGCTCGCCCTCCTGCTGGGCGCGGGCGCGCTGCCCGGCCAGGGCATCAGCCACGCCCCCGCGCCGGTCCGGCTGGTCTTCACCGGCGACATCAACCTCGGCACCCGCACCCTCGAGGACGGCATCCCGCCCGACAGCGGTCGCGGATTGCTGCAGGGCGTCGACAGCCTGCTCCGCGGCGACCTCGTCGTGGGCAACTTCGAGGGCGTGCTGTCCGACTCGGGCACCTCGAGCAAGTGCGCCCCCCGCTCTACCCGCTGCTACGCCTTCGCCACGCCCACCTGGCTGGCGGCCCGGCTCCCCGAGGCCGGGTTCACCCACGCCAACCTCGCCAACAACCACGCCAACGACTACGGTCTCGACGCCCGGCGGCATACCGAGGCCACCCTCCGGACCCACGGGCTCACCGTGTACGGCCCGCTCGAGCAGGTGGCCATCACGCCGGTGCTCCGCGACGGGCAGATGACCCTCGTGGGGCTGGTGGGCTTTGCCACCTACCCGCATGCCTACAATCTGCTCGACCTGGCCCGCAGCGTGGCCATCGTGGATTCCCTCCGGCCCCTGGTGGACGTGCTGGTGGTGACCTTCCACGGCGGCAAGGAGGGCGCCGCCGCGGTCCGCACGCCCGAGGGGCCCGAGTTCCTGGGCAAGGAGCCGCGGGGCAACCTCCGGCGCTGGGCCCGGGCGGTGCTCGACGCCGGTGCGGACGCGGTCGTCGGCCACGGGCCGCACGTGCTCCGCGGCGTGGAGTTCTACCACGGAAAGCCGATCTTCTATTCCCTCGGCAACTTCCTGACCTATCGCGGCTTCAACCTCGAGGGCGCGCTGGGCCAGACCACCATTCTGCAGCTCGACCTCGAGGGCGACGGCCGCTTCCGCGCCGCCCGGATGCCCGCCCTCTTCCAGCTGCCCCAGGCCGGCGTGTTTCCCGACCAGTCGGGAGGAGCCATCACCCTGCTGCAGCGGGTCACCCGCCTCGACTTTCCCGAGACCGGTGCCCGCATCGCCGACGACGGCACCGTCACGGCGCCCTGACCCCGAGGGTCGTGCATGACACGAGGGGCCCCGTGCCGGACGGCACGGGGCCCCTCGCATGTGCAGCCGGGGCGTGCGCTAGCGCCGTGCCCCGACGGCGTCCGTCAGCACCACGGTGGCGCAGCCCTGGAAGCCGGTCCGGGTTGTGTCGCGGGCGCAGACCTGGACCGGATTGGTGGCCGGCAGCGCGCCCGGGGCGCTGTAGAACCCGGCGCTGTCCACGCTCCCGACCACGCCGTCCCCGCCATCCACCCCCTCCACCGACCAGGCGTACACCGACGTCCGCAACCCGCCGATGGCCACGCCGAAGCTCACGCCGCTGAAGATCGAGACCTCCACCGAGTCCGGGGACAGGCCCAGGCCGGCGCTGCCCTGGATGACCAGCGAGGTGCTGGCCTGGGTCCCGTTGGGCGTGGTGGCGACAACCGTCACCTGCCGGGTGATGTCCGGGGCGCGCACCACGCCGAGGGCGTTGATGCTCACCCGGGCATCATCGGTCTGCCAGTGCACGTAGAACTGCGGCACGCTGGCCTGGTTGGCGTCGAGGGCCGTGACGTCGTAGGCCAGGGTGTCGCCACTGGTGATCGTGGTGTCGAGCGGGGAGAGGTTGAGCACCGCGACGTTGCTGCCCGGCCCGATATAGAACGGCTGCACGATCGGACTGGAGGTGGGGCTCCCAGGCACCGCCACTACCGAGCCGGACGCCACGAACAGGGGAAGCCCCGCGGCCGTCTGGTACTGCAGGTCCACGATGAGGGTCTCGGGCTGCGAGAGGAAGACGCTGAGCGAGAGCGAGATCGCGTCGCGGTCCGGGCCGAAGCTCGCGGTCCGCGAGGCCACCGTGTCGTAGGCGTCGATGAGCTGGTTGATCCGGAGGAGGCTCAGCTTGAGCCGTTCCACGGCGAGGCCCGGCGCGCTCGCGTAGGCCGGCGGCGCCGCCGCGCGGACCGCCACCTCGGCCAGGCCCGGTGCCCCACCCCCGGCCGGCCATCCCCCGTCACAGGCCGCGAGCGCGAGGGCCAGGAGCACCACCATCGGGGTGCATGACGGCCTCATACGTAGACCTCCGTCCGGAAGCGCCAGATCCGCCGCAGCAGGTCGGCGAGGAATCCCTGGCTCACGAATGTCTCCACCGCCACCATCGTCGACTCGGCGTCCAGGCCCCAGAGCACCGCGCGCTTGGGATCGGCCTCGAAGTCGGTCTGCACGAACGCCCGCTGGTCGCGGCTCCACACCACCGGCAGTTGCTGGGTGAGCCCGGCGGCCAGCCCGTTGACGCCTGGACCACCGATGGCCACCGTTGGGTTGAGGTGAAAGATGCGGTTGTCGAGATACCACGCATCGCCGACCACCACCGCCCGCCGGAACGGCTGCCCGTCGCTCAGGCGGTCGATCTCCTGCTTGAGCCGGTACGCGGTGGGCCGGTCCCGCTCCTCCGCCCGGATGTCGGATCCGGTCACCAGCACGATCGTCTCGTCGGTATCCACCAGCTTCATCGCTCTCGCTCGCTCTCAGTCCGCCGGGGCGGTGCTGTCGGGCCGCTCCCGCTGGGCCCGCTCCAGGTCCTTCTGTCGCTGCTTCTCCAGCCGCAGGTCGCGCACGGCCCGCTTGAAGTCCTCCAGGGAGGTGGCGCGCTGCGCCGCCCGGCGGAGGTCCTCGGCGATCCACTGCCCGCTGTGGTCCAGCGCGTTGCGCTGGTTCCCGCCCGACGGTAGCGGCAGCAGGGCCAGCACCACCGCCGGAATCTTGAGCCCCGCGATGTAGATGTTGCGCGAGTCCAGGCCGAACTTCCGGCCATCGATCGTGGTGGTCCAGTCCGGCAGCGCCACCCGGTCGGCACCCGGTTCCCGCGCGATGGAGTCGAGGTACCCCTGCACGATCGCGGTCACCGCGCTGTCGACCAGCTCCACATGGCTCGGCGCCAGCCGCGCGGCCAGGTCACGAGGCGGCACCGGCAGTGGCCGGACCCAGAGCCTCCCATCGCCCGCCGCGGGACCGATCCGTCCCGCCGGGCCCCGCCGCCGATCGGCCGGCACGGAGTCGGGCAGCAGCGCCACCCGCGGCGGCAGCTGGCTGTCCGGCAGCGATGGCACCAGGAGCGGCTCCGCGGGCAGCGGGCGGGGCTCGCCACTGGTGCGCGGCGCCGGCACGGGCCGGAACGATGGCAGCGTGACCATCCGCGCCTCATCGGGAATGGCGACCGGACTCCGCGTCATCCGCCGGAGTGGCAGCCGGGGTGCCACCCCGTCGATGACCACCAGGAACAGCAGGCTGTGGACGGCCACGCTGACCGCCACCGCCACCCACCGCGCGGCGCCCCGCCCCGGGCGCGGATCAGGCGGCGCCGGCACGCGACAACACTCCACCCAGGCGCAGCACCCCTTCCCGCAAGCGAGCCGCGCCCACCGTCAGCGCGATCCGGAAGAACCCCTCCCCCCCCGGGCCGAAGGCACTGCCGGGGAGGACCACTACGCCAGCGTCGTCCAGGGCCCGCCGGGCAAACTCGGCCGAGAGCAGCCCCCCTGGCAGCGGGACCCAGAGGTACATCGTGGCCTTGGGCAGCTCGGCGGCAAACCCCACCTCGCGCAGCGCCGCCACGCCGGCGTCCCGCCGGGCCTGGAGCTCCGCCACGTTCGGGGCCATCAGCCGCTCGGCGTGGTCCAGGGCGAATGCCCCCGCCTGCTGGACCGCCAGCCAGGGCCCGGTGTCAACGTAGGACTTCACCCGGGTCAGCGCGGTGATGAAGCTCCGGTCACCGGCGGCCCAGCCGAGCCGCCAGCCGGTCATCGAGAAGCTCTTGCTCAGCGAGAAGAACTCCACCGCCACCTCCCGCGCCCCCGGGATCTCGAAGATGCTCGGGGCGCGGTACCCATCGAAGGTGAGGTCACAGTAGGGATTGTCGTAGGCCAGGACAATCCCCCGCTCCCGGCAGAGCGCCACGGTGCGTTCCAGGTATTCCCGCGGCGCAATGGCGGCGGTGGGATTGTTCGGGTAGTTGAGGAAGACCAGCCGCACCCGGTCGAGGACCTGCGACGGCAGCTCCTCGAGCTCCACCAGGTACTCGGTGTGCGGCGTGAGCGGGTAGACGTACGGCTCCCCGCCGGCCAGCACCGTGCCACCGAGGTAGGCCTGATACCCGGGTTCGGGGACCACGGCCACGTCGCCGCGGTCCAGCACCGCGAGCGGCAGGTGGGAGAGCCCCTCCTTGGAACCGAGGAGCGGGAGCGTCTCGGTGGCTGGCTCGAACCGGGCGCCGAAGCGCCGCTCCATCCAGCGACAGGCGGCCTCCCGGAATGCGGGGTTGCCCTGCTGGAAGCCGTACTTGCTCAGCGCCGTGACGCCGACCGCCTCGCGCATGGCGGCAATCACCTCGGCGGGGGGCGGATAGTCGGCATCGCCCGCACCGAGGTCGATCACGTCCACGCCCTGGGCCAGGAGCGCGCGCTTGCGCGCCGGCAGCTCGGCCAGCGGGTACCCGGGGAGCCGCTGCAGCCGCTCGGAGAACTTCATCGGACCGGGTTCCGCAGGATGCCGATCCCGGGGACCTCCACCTCGACGACGTCGCCGGACGCAAGCCGCCCCACCCCGGCCGGGGTGCCGGTGGGGATCAGGTCGCCGGGCTCGAGCGTCATCACGCGGCTGATGTACGAGAGGATCACCGGGATGCTGTAGGCCATGTCGGCGGTGCGGCCGTGCTGCCGCTCCACGCCATTGACCCGGGTGCGCACCTCGAGGGTGCGCCAGTCGAGTCCCTCCACCACCGCCGGGCCCACCGGGCAGAAGGTATCGAAGCCCTTGGCGCGGCTCCACTGGCCATCGCTCTTCTGCAGGTCGCGGGCGGTCACGTCATTGACGCAGATGAAGCCCAGCCGTGCCTGCTCCGCCTGGGCCACCGACACGCCCTGCAGGCGCTCCAGGACCACCACCCCGATCTCGCCCTCGTATTCCACCTGCTGCGACTGGGGCGGGAGCACGATCGGCTCGCCGGGGGCCAGCAGCGCCGAGGGCGGCTTGAGGAAGATGAGCGGCTCGGGCGGCAGCTCGTTGCCCAGCTCACGGGCGTGGGCCAGGTAGTTCCGGCCGATGCAGACGATCTTGGTGGGGTTCACCGGGATCATACGCTGGCTCCGATGCCGTGGCGGGCAAAGAAATCCTCGATGCGGGTGCGGACGTCGGCCCAGCGTCCGACGATCTTGTCGGCGCGCGGGAGCCCGCTCAGCACCAGCGGTCCATAGCGCTTGGTGACGACGCGCTTGTCGAGCAGCACCACGGCCCCGACGTCGGCCCGGGTGCGGATCAGGCGGCCAAACCCCTGCTTGAGCTTGAGCGCCGCGTGGGGGAGCAGGTACCCCATGAAGCCATCCTCCCCCTGCTCCGCCAGCCGCTCCAGCCGGGCCGCGGTGAGCGGCTCGGAAGGCACCTTGAAGGGTAGCTTGGTGATCACCAGCGACCGCAGCGCCCGGCCCGGCACGTCCACACCCTCCCAGAACGAGTCGGTGCCGAGCAGGATGGCGCGGCCCAGCTCGCGGAACCGCCGCAGCAGCACGTCGCGCGGCGCGTCGCCCTGGGCGAGGATCGGCCAGCGCTCCCCGGCGACGCTCCGCAGTTCCGCGGCGGCGCGGCGCAGCGCCCCGTGGCTGGTGAACAGCACGAACATCCCGCCATCGGACGCCCAGGCCAGGTCGTGCACCACCTGCACCACCGCGCCGGCGTGGCCGGCCTCGTCCTCACGGGGGTCGGGCAGGTCGTTGGGGATGCCGAAGAGGCACTGCTCCCCATAGTCGAAGGGCGACGGCAGGATCGTCTTGACCGTCACCGGGTTGGGGTCGGCGCTCAGCCCGAGGCGCGACTCCAGGAAATCGAACTCGCCGCCGGCGGCCAGCGTGGCGCTGGTGAGTGTCACGGTCTTCACCCGCTCGAAGATCGCCTCGCGGAGGATCGGCGCGAGGTCGAGGGGGACCGCCGCGAGCGAGACCTGCTGCCCCTTGGCCCCGCTCCGCTCCAGCCACCGGACGATCGGCGGCCCCCCCGTCGCCGGCCGGAGCGACTGGTTGAGCCCGTCCGACACGGTCTCCAGCCGGCGCATCACGCCCCGCAGCTCCCCGAGCAGCTGCGTGCGCCGTTCGGTGAGCTCCCCCCCGGCCATCCGGTCGGCGATGGTCTCCACGTAATCCCGGATGGCGCGGAAGGCGATCAGCGCCGCGTCGAGCTCGCGCTGCAGCCCCTCCCCCCACACCGCGTCCGCCTGGAACTCGTCGGTGAGCCGGAGCACCCCGCCCTGCTCGCGCTCCAGCCGGCCGTGCAGCCTGAGGATGAGCTGGTCGGCGGCCCGGCGGGCGTCGGCCACCGCGGGGAGCAGGCGTTCGCGGAGCAGGTCGAGGCTGGCCCGCGCCAGCAGGTCGCCCTGCGCCACCAGGTCCGCGGCGAGCGCCGGCAGCAGCCCCTTGCCGTTCCGCTCGAAGCGGCCGAGCAGGCGCCGGAGGCCCCGGCTGGTGACCTGGGCGCCGAGGTGTGCGGCCGCCACGTCCTCGAGGTGATGGGCCTCATCGAGAATGAGCCGATCGTAGGGCGGCAGCACCGCCGCCTCGCGCCAGTTGTCGGAGGCCCGGCGCACCGCGAGGTCAGCGGAGAGCAGGTGATGGTTCACCACCACCACGTCGGCCTCCGCCGCGCGGCGCCGGGCGCGGAACAGGAAGCAGGCGTCGAAGTGCGAGCACTGGAGCCGGGGACAGAGGTCGGCCTCGGCGCTCACCTCGTCCCACACCTCGCTCGAGGGCTGGAACGGCAGGTCGGCGAGGGTCCCGTCGGCGGTGTGGCCGGACCACTCGAACAGGCCGGTCAGTTCGTCGTACTTCTCCGGCTCGAGCAGGGAGCGCTGCGCGCCCACCGCCTGGTGCAGCCGCGACAGGCACAGGTAGTTGCGCCACCCCTTGAGCAGCGCGAAGGTCGGTACCTTGAGCTCGTCCTGCAGCGCGTCCCGCAGGAAGGGCAGGTCCTTCCCGACCAGCTGTTCCTGCAGGTTGATCGTGTTGGTGCTGATGACCGTCCGCTCGCCGTTGGCGCGCGCCCAGGCCAGCGCCGGCACCAGGTAGGCGAACGACTTCCCCACCCCCGTGCCCGCCTCGAGCAGCAGCACGCCGCCATCGTTGTAGGCATCGGTGATGTGGGCCGCCATGTCGCGCTGGCTGGGACGATCCTCATAGGCCCCGAGGGCGCGCGCCACCGGGCCGTGCTCCCCCAGCTGGGCCACCACGTCGAGCGCGTCGAGCCGGGCGAGTCCCTTGTCGCGCGGGACCTCGACCACCACGTACAGCTCGCGGCCCGCGTTGTTGATGATGCCGAAGCCGATGCCGCCGTCGTGCAGCCGCGCCGCCACCGAGAGGTCGGCCATGGAGGGGTCGAGCTGGCCGCTCGGGTGGTTGTGCAGCAGCATCTCGCCCCGGGCCGCCACGCCCGGCAGCGCCAGCACCCGGTCGACCGTCCCCCGCGCCACCGCGCGCGCGCCCACCACCACGTCGGCGGCGTCGAGGGTGGCCACGAACGAGACCTCGCGGCCGCCGGCCGCGGCGATTTCCGCCGCCAGGCGTTCCTGGACTCCGGGAGCGATGCGGGACATGGCGGGAAAGATAGCGGAGCCCGGCGTCAGGTCTTGAGCTCGCGCTTCTTGGCGGCGGGAAAGAGCACGTTGTTGAGGATCAGCCGGTACCCCGGGCTGTGCGGGTGCAGCGAGAGGTCCGTTGGCGGGTCCCCGATCTGGTGCTGCGGGTCTTCCGGATCGTGGCCGCCGTAGAAGGTCCAGGTGCCCTGCCCCAGCTCGCCGTGGATGTACTTGGCCCAGGGGGCGCCCGGCTCGTCGGCCAGCACGGTGACCGACGGCTTGAGGGTGGCCTTGGTGAACGAGGTGGTCAGGCCGTAGAAGTCGGGGATCACATCGCGATGGCACTGCACCAGCATCGTCGGCACCGGGTCGATCTTGGCGCTGAAGTTGAACAGCTTGAAGGCCCCGAGCTGCTGCCGGCGGTCCAGGCTGTTCACCTGGTGGCCGTCGATGTCGGAGAAGGCGGGGACGTTCGGGGAGAGCTGCAGCTGCGCCCCCTGGAAGGCCAGCGCTCGGCTCCAGTCCATCTTCCGCCCGGCGTCCGGGTCCATCGGCGAGCCGTCGGCGTAGCTGGCCGCGATGTCGACCTTGGCCGAGGCGAGCGCGAGGTCGAGGGTCTCGGTGGCGGTGCACATGGCCAGCAGGAACCCGCCCCGGTCCACGAACGCGCGGATTTCCTCTGCCACCGCGCGCTTGAGCCCCGGCACGTTCGGATAGCCGAGCTGGCGGGCCACTGCCTGGTTGCGGGCCACCATGTCGGCCAGCCAGGGCGCGCCGGAGTAATTGAGGAAGAACTTGGAGTACTGGCCGGTGAAGTCCTCGTGGTGCAGGTGCAGCCAGTCGAACTTCGTCAGCCCCTTGGCCAGCACCTCGGTGTCCCACACCTTCTCGAACGCGATCCCGGCGTAGTTGAGCACCATGGTGACGGCGTCGTCCCATGGCGAGGCGTTGGGGGGCGCGTAGACCGCCACCTTGGGCGGCTTCTCCAGCGGCACCGCGTCCATGTTCTGCTGCTGGATCTGGGCCTTGATGTCGGTGACCTGTCCCTCGCCGAGCGGCTCGCTGGTCACCCCGGCCAGGGCGGCATCGCGCGTGGTGGCGGCGTCGCCTGGCACCAGGAAGGAGCCGCCGCGGTAGTTGAGGAACCACTCGGCGCGACCGCCCCGCTCCAGCGCGCGGTAGGTGAGCCCGTAGGCCTTGAGGTGATCGCCCTGGCTCTCGTCCATGGGGATCAGCAGGTAGGGTGCCTCCGCCGGCCAGCCGCGCCGGCGGAGGGCCCAGTCGCCGGCGACCAGGCCGCCGAGCCCATGCGCGGCCGCGCCGACGAAGTGCCGCCGCCTCATGTGCGGGGCACCGCGTTGCGCGCCTGGTCGAGCAGCCGGCGCCCCTGCGGCAGCAGCGCGCTCCCCGGGTACTCCAGGATCATCTGCTCCAGCGCGGCCACCGCCTCCGGGCCGCGGTCGCCCGCCAGGTACAGCCGCCCCAGCTCGAGCAGCGCGGCGGCGGCGGTGCCCGGCACGTCCTTGACCACCGCCTGCTGCAGCACCCGTTCCGCCTCCGCCGGCTGACGCGCCCCGGCGTACAGCCGACCGGCGAACAACCGGAGGTCGGCGCGGCCGCCATCGGGAGGGAGGTCGGCCGCGACGCGCTCGATGGCCCGCGCGGCCGCGGCGCTGTCGCCCGCGTCGAGGAGCCGCAGCGCGGCGCCGAACACCGGGAGGGTGTCCACCGCGATGGGCTGGATCAGCGCCAGCAGCGCCGAGCGCTCGGTGGACTCGCCACGACTCCCCGCAAAGGGGCCCGCAGCCTTCCAGCGGTCGGCCGCGCCCTTGAGGTCGCCGGCGTAGAGGCGGAAGCGGCCGGTGAGCGCGAGCGCCTCGACGCTGCTGTCGGCCACCAGCATCGCCTCGCCCCGCGCTACGTCGCCGGCACGGGCCCAGCCGGCGGCCACGGCGCGCCGCAGCCGCAGGTACTCGTCCACCGCGAGCGCGCCCCGGTACCGGTCGAGCTGCGCGCTCGCTTCCGCCGTGCTGCCCTCCAGCACCAGCAGGTCGATCAGCGTGGCAGTGGCGCCGGCCGCCACCGGCGCGCCGCTCGAGGAATCCCCCGCGATCTGGGTGAGCATCCGGCGGGCCGCCGGGCGCTCGCCGGCGTCGGCGTAGGCCCGGGCGGCCTCCAGGCGATAGCGGGCCCGCTGCGGCGCGTTCACCCACCGGTTGGCGAGCTCCTCCAGGGTCCGCGCCTGCGCCTTGAGGTACGGCGCGGTGGACTCGAGCCGCACCAGCTCGAGGAAGGTCTGCAGCAGGTCCACCTGCTTGGGCAGCGGGCCGGTGAGCAGCGCGGTCAGCGCCTCGTAGGCGCCGAGCGGATCGCCCCAGCGTGCCCGCAGGTCCACGCTCATCCGGGCGGCATCGGGCCCCGTCTCCCGGCCCAGCGCCGCCAGGATGTCGGGGCGGGCGCGGGCCGGCGCCTGCCCCAGGCCGGTGGTCGCGGAGGAGCGGTAGCCCGGCAGCTGCCGGACCGCGCGCAGCCACTCCCGCACGGCCGCCGGCCAGTCCTCCTCGGCGGTCGCCAGCTGGGCCAACTCGGCGGCCAGCGCGTCCGGCTCGCCGAGTCGCTCCCGCGCCAGCTGGAACGCCCGGCGCGCCGTGGCCCGGTCGCGCCGCTGCAGCGCCACGGAGGCCCATTCACGGTAGGGCGTCTCGTCCCCCGGCGCGGCCTTGCTCCACGCGTCCACCAGGCGCGGCAGGCTGTCCATCAGGTTGAGGGCCGCATAGGCCCGGAGCCCCACGCCGTACACCGGCACCGAACCCGGCGCCGCCGCCAGCGCCGCCCGCACGGCCGGGAGCAGCTCCGCGGCACGGTTGAGCGGCGTCAGCGCGCGCTCCAGCCCGAGCAGGGCGGTGACCTCCCCCGGCTGGTCCCGGAGCACGGTCCGATAGATCTCCGCGGCCTGGGCGTAGCTGCCCCGCCGTTCGAGGTCAAACGCCCGGGACAGCGGATCCTGCGCCGTGAGCCCCGCCCCCCCGGCGAGCAGCGGGAGGAGCGCGCCCAGCAGGGCACCGATGCCCGACGCGCGGGCCGTCATCGCGGGGGCCGCCCGGCGGGCGTCCGGGGTGCCGGCTCGGGCGACTCGGCCAGGCGACGGAAGTACTCCACCACCCGCCGCCGTTCGTCCGGCGAGAGCGCCTGCAGTTCCTCCCACGTGGGGACCCGGAGCGCCGACTCGTCGGCGGAGAGCCGGCGCCGCAGCGCCGGCGGCAGGCGCATGGAGTCGCCGCTCGCCGTGGTGCTCTGCCGCTCCTGCTTCTCGTCCTCCTGCTGCCCCTGCAGGGTGCGGCCGGCGTCGAGCATGCGGCGGAACAGCCGCTCCTGGCGCTCGACCGTCTGCCGGTCGAGGCGCCCCGCCTCGAGGGCCCGCGCGAGGTCCTTCGCCTCCTGCGACATCTCGGCCGCTCCGGGGATCTGGCCGCCCGCGCGCATCCGCTCCAGCCGTTCGGCCATGGCGCGCTGCCGGGCGCCGAGGGCGCGAAGCTGCTCCTGCATCTGGCTGCCACCCTGCCCCATCATGGGCAGCATGCCGCCGGCCTGCTGGCCCATCTGGCCCTGCTGCTGCGCCATCTGGCTCATCTGCTGCATCGCTTCCTGCAGGCCGGACCCGGAGCCGGCGCCCTCCACCGAGCCGCGACTGCGGAGCAGGCTGTGCGCCGCCGAGTTGAGCGCGTCCACCGCCTCCCCGGCGCGGCGGCCGGCCTCGCGCGGGTTGGGGGCGGCGGTAGCCAGGGCCTCGCGCGCGCTCTGCATGTTGTCCCGCCCCGCGGCGAGCGCCACGCTGGTCTGCTGCCCCACCAGCGCATTCTTGCCGCTGACCTCCTTCATCTGCTCCAGCAGCCGCTCGACGCCCTCCTCGATGGCGCCCTGCTCCGCCCGAACCGACGGCGTGGCCTCACCCCGCCGCAGGGCCTCGGTGACGGCCAGCTGCCGTTCCGCGAGCCGGCTGGCGTCGGCCAGCGCCTGGTCGAGCGCCTGGACGATTTCCTCCCGCCACTGCTCCTGCATCTGCTGCCGCTCCTGGTCGAGCTGCTCGCCCACCGGCTCGAGCTTCTGGGCCGCCTCGCGGCCCTGCTGCTGCGCCTGCGACTTCTGGCCCTTGCTCGCCGACTGCGCGGCCTGCCGCATCTGGTCGGCCGCCTGCTGGGCCTGCTCGGCTGCCTGCTCCACCCCTTCCTGCCGCTCCGCGTCCTGCTCACCGAGCTGCTGGGCCAGCTGCTGCAGCGCGCTGGCCAGGGAGTCCGCCTGCTGGGCCAGCGCCCGTTCCTCGCGGGCCGCGCGCGCGCTATCCTGCACCGGCACCTGGCTGGCCCACTGCTCCTGCTGTTGGGTGAGCTCCCGCGCCTCGGCCGACAGGTTGGCCATGTCGCCCTCGAGGGCGGCCCGCTTGAAGAGCTCGCGGCTCCGCTCCAGGGCCTCCCGCAGCTGCTGCTGCGCCTCCGCCAGCCGCTCCAGCGCCTCGCGGCTCCGCTCCGGGTCGAGGTCGCGCAGGGCCTGCTGCAGCTCCGCCAGCTGTTCGCGCAGCTCGGGCGTGATCGCCCGCTCCAGCTGGTCCTGGATCTCCTGCAGCCGCTGCTGCCAGGCGGGATCGTTGAGCCCAGCGGCCTCGGCGCTCTGCCGCAGCGCCTCGACCGCCTCACGCACCGATTCGGCCTCGCGCAGGAGCTGCTCCTGCGACTGGGCCACGCGCTCCGCGCGCTTGGCATTCTCGAAGCTGAGGGACTCGTCGGTCGACCCCGACTCGGCCCCGGCCTGCCGCGGCCGCTCCTGCGCCAGGTCCTCCGTCTGTCGCTCGAGCTGGCGGCTCGCCTCGGCGATGCTGTCGAGCCGGCGGCTCACCTGCTGGGAGGTCTCCCGGGTGGCCTCACGCACCTCGCTCAGGGTCGGCAGCCGGAGCACGTACTCCCGCGAGCGGGCCGCGTGGGGCGCCGGGGCGTTGTCGGTGGCGTGGACCACGAACCGGACCGTGTCACCCGGGAGCAGGCCGCGCTGGTTGAGGTCGAGCTCGAAGGGCAGGATGGCACGGTCGCGCACACCCTCGGGGAGTGCCACGACTTCGAGCCGCTCGGGATCCTCGAACCCGAGGCGGCTGATTCGCCGGCTCTCGACCGTGACACGGGTGAGCCCGTGGTCATCCTGCGCATCCACCACCAGTGGCACCCGGAGCGTGAGCGGGACGAGGGTATCGGCGCCCGGCACCGGCACCTCCACGCGGGGCGCGCTGTCCGGGACCACGACGATCGGGACCCGGATGGTGTCACCGGCCAGGGGGCGGCCCGAGGCGGGCTGCAGGGCGAGTTCCCAGGTCCGCCGCCCCGCTGGCGTGAAGCTGCCCTGGAACCGGCCCCCGTCCACGCGAAGCGGCAGGCTCACCGCATCCGCGCGCCACCCGGCCGCGGCGAGCGCCGAGGTGGCCTCGCCAATGGTCTCCAGCCGGGTGCCCTCGGGCAGGACCAGGGTATCACCGTCGGTCGGGACGGGCTCATCCTCCAGCCCGAGATAGCGTGGGTACCGCGCGGTCAGCGCGAGGGTGCCGAGGAACGCCGGCAGCCGGACCCGGACCGCGAGGGTGTCGGAGCTGCGACCGCCACTGGTGACCCGGACGAACAGGTCCTGCTCCAGCGGTCCGAGGCTGGTGGCGGCGCGGCCGGCGGAATCGAGCACCAGCCCCTGCCCGCGCCACGACTCCCCGGGCGTCCGCACCCAGAGGATCGCGCGCTCACGCCCGGGGGCCGCCACCGTCACCGCCACGGACTGGCCCCGGTCCACCTCGGCCACACTCAGGGAGAGCCGGAGCGGCGCCACCGTGGCGGTCCACGCCTCCACGGGGCGCCACAGCAGCGCCGGGCGGCCATGCGTGGGCCGCGCGCTGCCGAGCAGCAGCAGGCCGGCCACGAGGGCCCCGCCCCCGAGGAGCGCGGCCCGCCGGAACCGCTCGAGCACCGGC
Organism: Gemmatimonadota bacterium; assembly: GCA_016713785.1. Classification (NCBI taxonomy): domain Bacteria; kingdom Pseudomonadati; phylum Gemmatimonadota; species Gemmatimonadota bacterium. Next base: position 1,158,879 of record JADJOM010000003.1, read on the forward strand.
CGCAGCAGGTCCGGTCCGCGCGCCCCGACCGCCTGCGCCGCCTCGCCGTCTGCCAGGGCGAGCAGCGCCGCGCTGGTGCCGGCGGCGGCGGGCTCCAGGTGCGCACGCAGTGCGCCCTGACGGAACCCCGCCGCCTCGAGCCGCTCCGCCACCCACCCCGGCGACAGTCCGGCGAGCTGCCGCCGGGAGCGCAGCAGCACCGCCCCGGCCAGCGCCAGCACCACCCCCCACGTGGCGAGCACCCACCAGGGCTGGCCGAACCAGCCGAGCCGGGCCGCCCACGCGGCGGCGCCCAGCAGCACGCACGCGAGCCCGAGGCCGCCCCCGGCCCACGACGCCAGCGCCAGCCGGCGGAAGCCGGACAGCAGGGCCTGCAGCCGCTGACCCGTCAGGCTCACGGTGCCCCTCCCGCGTACCCGACGGCGTACGCGAACAGGTTCACGCCCATGCGCAGCGCCGCCTCATGCGTCTCCGGCGGATCGCGATGCACCTCCGGGTCCTCCCAGCCGTCCCCGAGGTCGCTCTGGTAGTCGTAGAACACCGCCAGCCGTCCCTCCAGGAAGAGCCCGAGGCCCCGGGCCGGCTTGCCGTCGTGCTCGTGGATCTTGGGGAGCCCCTGCGGGAAGTCGTAGACGAGGTGGTAGACCGGATGGGTCAGCGGCACCTCCTCGAGCGCGTGATCCGGGAACAGCCGGGTCATCTCGCGGCGGAACGACTCATCCAGGCCGTAGTTGTCACTGGCATGCAGGAACCCGCCCGCCAGCAGCCAGCGACGCAGGATGGCGACCTCCTGGTCGCTGAAGCGGATGTTGCCATGGCCGGTCAGGTGGATGTACCCGACGTTCCAGATCTCGTCATCGACCAGGCGCACCACCTTTTCACGCGGACTCACCCGGAGCACGGTGCGCCGGGCGATCGCCTCGAGCAGGTTGGGCAGCGCCGACGGATTGGCGTACCAGTCGCCCCCGCCGTCGTAGTGCAGCCGCCCGATGGTCATGGTCCCCGCAACCGGCCCCGCCGTCTGCGCCGCGGTGGGGGCAGCAGCCAGCAGCAGCGCAAGGAGGATCCCGCGACCCGGGGTCATGGCAGCGACGTCACAATCCGGTACGCCTCGTTGCGGGGAATGCCCAACTCCTGGACCAGGTGGTGCACGGTGTCCTTGCGGGAGAGCCCCGTCGCCAGCAGGCGGGCGGCATGCTCGCCGGCGTCGGCGAGGTCTTCCGCGGGAGACGCGCCTTCCGGCCGCCCGGCCACAACGACCGTGATCTCGCCACGCGGCTCCGTGGCCTCGTAGTACGCGGCAAGCTCGGCCACGGTTCCGGCCCGGAACTCCTCAAACAGCTTGGTGAGCTCGCGGGCGACCACCGCCTGGCGGTCGGCGCCCGCCACCCTGGAGAGATCCGCGAGCAGCTCGGCGAGTCGCGGCGGGGCCTCGTAGAAGACCACGGTCCACGGACAGGTTGCCGCCTGCTGCAGCAGGCGCTCGCGGTCCTTGCCCTTGCGCGGGATGAACCCCAGGAACAGGTACCGGTCAGCGGAGAGGCCCGACGCCGACAGCGCGGTGGTCACGGCACTCGGCCCGGGGATCGGCACCACCCGGACCCCCGCCGCGCGGACCGCCTCCACCAGCGATTCGCCCGGATCGGACACGCCGGGGGTGCCGGCATCGGTCACCAGTGCCACGTCCCGCCCATCGGCCAGGATCTCGAGCAGGGACTCGCGCCGTCGCTCCGGGGAGTGGGCGTGGAAGCTGAGTACCTTGGGATGGGCGTCGAGGTGGCTGAGCAGCCCCCGGATCCGCCGGGTATCCTCCGCCGCCACCACCGGCACGGTCCGCAGCGTGGCTTCGGCGCGGTGGCTCAGGTCGCCGAGGTTGCCGAGCGGCGTGGCGACGACATAGAGGGTGGCGGGCTCGGGCATGCCGGAATCTAGGGGCTTGGGGGAGGAACGGGGGACCGGAAAACCGCGCGGGGGAAGCAGCGCCCGTGGCGCCCTTCCCCCGTCAGTCGTTCCGGCGCGCCCGACGGGCGGTCAGCCGAGGTGCTGCTCGATCTTGCCCTGCAGGATGGTCTTGATCCGGGGATCGGCGCCCACCACGGTATCCACGTGCTTCCCGTCCTTGAAGAACATGATCGTCGGGATCGAGCGGACGTTGAACTTCACCGCCGTCTCCTGGTTGGCGTCGGTGTCGAGCTTGGCCACCTTGAGCTTGCCCACGTACTGCTCGGCGAGCTGGTCCACCACCGGCGCGATGGCCTGGCAGGGGCCGCACCACACGGCCCAGAAGTCCACCAGCGCGAGTCCCTGCATCTGCTGGATCTCGGTGGCGAAGTTGGCGTCGGTCACGTTCACGATGTTCGCGCTGGCCATGCGTTCCCGGTCCTTTCACGTTACTTTGCCGGCGACAGCCCGGCGCCGTCGCCCTCGACACATCACGGCGCGGTGCGCCGTCCTTCCGGCCCCTATCGCCGCCTGGTGCCCATGCCATCCGCTCCCCGCATCGCCCATCTCGGGGTGGCCGTCGAGAGTATCGAGGCCGCCCTCGCGTTCTACCGCGACGTCCTGGGCCTGACCCCCGGTCCCCCGGAGGAGGCCGATGGCGCCCGGATCGTCTCCCTGCCCTTCGGCGATTCCGCCGTGGAGCTGCTCGAGCCCCGCGCCCCCGACAGCCCGATCGCGAAGTTCCTGGCCAGGCGCGGGCCGGGGATTCACCACGTCTGCTACCGCGTCCCCGACCTCGAGGCCGCCCTGGCCGCCTGTCGCGCCGCCGGCTACCGGCTGGTGGACGAGGTGCCCCGCACGGGCGCCGGCGGGCATCGCATCGCGTTCGTCCACCCCAAGGCCACGGCCGGCATCCTGATCGAACTGACCGAGTAGCGCCTCAGGGCGAGGCCTGCGCCGGCGTGCAGGCGCGTCCCGGGCTGCCCACCTGGTTCAGGTCGATCGCCACCACGATCCAGCCATGCTTCCCCGCCGGGAGGACCGTGAACGGCACCTGCTTGGTGCACTGCTTGCCGTCCGAGTCGGTCCGCTCGAACTCCACCAGCACCGCGCGCCGGTCGTTCTGCGTGGGGACCATGTCGGTCCGGACCAGGCGGAAGGGCGAGCGGCGAAGGAACGCCTGCGCGACGACCAGGCGGTCCCGGTAGTCGGCCGGCTGCCCCGTAATCGCCGCGGGGCCCTTGGAAGTTCCCCAGAACCGGGCCATCCGGGTGATATTGCTGTCGGCCACGGCCTGCATGAAGTTCCGCACCGCGGCTTCTGGAACAGTGGCGGACTCATCCGGCGCCGCCCCGGTGGCGGCACCGCCGCCACACCCGAGCACCACGCACAGCAGACCCAGCATCAGTCGTCGGGACACGCCGTCCTCCACGGAGCGGGATGCGAAGTGCGCAACATAAACGCGGCCTCTGGAGCGGGCAATGACGCGCATGCGGCTGTACGTCAACATTGATCACGTGGCCACCGTGCGGCAGGCACGCCGCACGGACGAACCCGATCCGGTGGAGGCCGCGCTGCTCGCGGAGGCCAACGGCGCCGACGGCATCACGGCGCACCTGCGCGAGGACCGGCGGCACATCCAGGACCACGACATCGAGCGGCTCGCCGCCACCGTGCGCACGCTGCTCAACCTCGAGCTCGCCCTGAGCGAGGAGATCGTGGCGCTGGCCTGCCGCCTCCGCCCCTTCCAGGCCACCCTGGTGCCGGAGCGGCGCGAGGAGGTCACCACCGAGGGCGGGCTCAACCTCGCCGCCGATCCGGAGCGCCTCGCCGCCGTGATCGCGCGGCTGGGCGCCGTGGGCGTCCGGGTGAGCCTGTTCATCGACCCTACGCTGGAGAGCGTGGAACGGGCCCGCGCCCTCGGCGTCCCCGCCGTCGAGCTGCACACCGGACGCTATGCGCACCACTGGCAGGAGGGCGGTGCGGCCCTCGCCGGAGCTTGCCGCGGCGACCCGCCGCGGCCGGGAGCTGGGCCTGGCGGTCCACGCCGGCCACGGGCTCACATATAGGAATGTGACGCCCGTCGCCGCGCTGCCCGAGCTCGAAGAGCTGAATATCGGGCACAGCATCGTGAGCCGGGCCATGGCCACCGGGATCGGGGCGGCCACCCTGGAGATGCGCCGGCTGATCGACGCGGCCCGGGCCACGATTTGACCCGGCCCCCGTCCTCTCCTACACTAAAGGCCACATGAATCAGCCGCTCGGACTGGACGACTTCTTCGTACTCGAGGCCGGGGAGTACCTCGGGCGCCTCGGCACGCTCGCGGCCAGCGCGGCCCCACCGAGCGGCGAGGAACTCGTCCGCTTCACCCGCGCCCTGCGCGGCAGTGCGCTCATGGCCAACCAGCCGGCGATCGCGCGGGCGGCCAACGCGCTCGAACACCTGCTCCGGGGCTATCGGGACGGCCGGCTGGAGTGGACCGCCGAGCTGCCCGCCCGCACCCGCGAGGCGGTGGACGTGCTCCGCACCCTGGTGGAGCGGGTCCGTACCTGGACCCCGGACGATGCCGCCCGGGCCGAGCGCCTGGCGCTCGAGCTCGAGCAGGTCTCGGGGGGCGGCAGCGCCCGCCCCGCCCCACCGCCGGGCGCCCAGTCCGACGCCGGGGTGCGGGCCTTCCTGGCGCGCGAGTCCGCGGCGCTCGGCAGCGCGCTCGACCAGACCGCCAGGAGCCTCGCGACCGGAACGACCTCGGAGGAGGTGCTGGCCGCGCTGGTGCGGCGGCTGCTTCCCCTCCGGGGGCTGGCCGCGCTGACGGACTTCCCGCCGCTGCCGGACCTGCTCGACGGCATCGAGCGCACCGCGGTGAGCCTGAGCCGGCTCGAGCTCCCGCCCCACGCCGGCGCCGAACGCCTGGCGGCGGCCGCCGACGCGCTGGTGCGCGCGGCGCGCGAGATCGCCGACCGCGGGCGGCCTGACCCGCACGGTCAGGAGTTCCAGCGCTTCGCCGGCCTGCTGCTGCACCCCACCGCCGATGCGGACAGCGCCCCGGTCGTCGACATCGAATCGCTCTACTTTGCCGGGGAGGATGGTCTGGTGAAGCGCGGGCTGGCGCCGCGGCCGGAACCCCGCCAGCCGCTGGCCGCCGCCGCGGTGGTGAGCCGCGGCGAGCACCTCGTGCAGGCCGCCGACGAGCTGGCCGAGGCGTCGTCGACCGCCCAGCGAGACCTGCGCCTCCACGTGCTGCTCCAGGACCTCCGCACCCTCGCGGCCGGCCTGCCGTCCGTGCTCGACGTGAGCGTGGAGGCGTTCGCGGCGGCCGCCCGCTCCGCGATCCTCCGTGGCGCCGCCGCGTCCGAGGCGCTGCGCTTCGCCGACTGTATCCGGGATGCCGGCACGCGGCTCCGGGGGTACACCGAGATCACCCAGCCGGCCACGCTCGCCGCGGGCTTCGAACCGCTGGTGACTCGCCTCGAGCGGCTGGGCAGCGCTGTGGCCCCGCCGCCGGCCATCGCGGCCGTGGAGCGGGAGTCCCTCGCGATCCCGCATGCGGTCGCGCCACCCGAGGTCCCGGCGGAGCCGGCGGTGGTGCCCATCGAGTCCCTCGCGCCCGACCCCGAGCCGGCGCCGGAGCCGGTCGATCCGTACGCGCACCTGCCGATCGTGCCGATCGAGTCGCTGGCACCGGACGAGGAGCCGGTGGCCGTGGCGGCGCCGCTCGTGGCGCCCCCCCCCGTCCTCGCCGCGGCGCCGGTGCCGCTCCCGGGCGACGACGGCTGGGACATCGCCGCCAGCTTTGCCCGATACGAGTCCCTGGTGGCCGGCGTCTCCGCCGCGCCGGTCGTCACGCCGGCCCTCGCGGCGGCGGGCGCCTCCGCCGTCACCCCGGCCGACACCGTGGTGGAGATCGGCGAGCTGCTGTACCACGGCCGCGCCGCGCTCGAGCGGGCCGAGGAGCTCCGCCGCGAGCTGCGCGCCCTGAATGCCCGTGCCCCCGCCCTCGCCACCCTCCAGCCCCTCGTGGATGAACTGCTCGACCTGGTCGAGCTTGCCATCGCAGACTGATCCCTTGACCGCACCCGCTCCCGCTCGTCGCACCCCGGTCTGGCAGATCCTGGCCGGGGTCGCCATCTCGGCCGTCCTGCTCTACGTCTCGCTGCGCGGCATCCACTTCGCCGAGGTCCTGGCGCACGTCCGCACCGCCCGGCTGGCGCCGATGCTGCTGGCCGTCGTGCTGGCCACCATCCCGTTCGTGGTGCGCATCTTCCGCTGGCGGATCCTGCTGCGGGGCGATGATGGCCGCACCCTGGGCATCGCGCCGCTGTGGCACGCGATCGCCATGGGCTTCATGGCCAACAACGTGCTCCCGCTCCGCATGGGCGAGGTGGTCCGGACCTTCGCAGCGAGCCAGCTCACCCAGACCCGCTTCACCTCGGTGCTGGCGTCGATCGCCGTGGAACGGCTGTTCGACGCCCTGACCGTGGTCACCCTCCTCGCGATCGGCCTGCTGACGGTGACGCTGCCGGAGAGCGCCGTGGCCGGGTTCGGCATCGGGCGGATCGTGACCGTGGCCGGCATCGCGGCCGTCGGAGGCCTGGTGGCCGGGGCCCTGGTGGTGGCCTTCCCGCTGGCAGCAGAGCGACTGGTGCGGCGCCTCGTGCCCGGGGAGAAGCTGGCGCACCGGCTGGTGGCCGTGATCGAGGGCGTCCGGCACGGCCTGTCGGTGCTCAGCTCACCGGGCCGCATCCTGGGCGCGGCGTTCTGGTCGCTCGGCGTGTGGGGGCTGTCCGCGCTCTCCTTCTACGTGATGTTCGCCGCCTTCGGCATCGAGGTGGACTTCTCGGGCGCGCTGCTGATGCAGGGACTGATCATGTTCGGGATCGCGCTGCCCTCGACGCCGGGCTACGTGGGCGCGTTCGAGCTGCCGATCATCGCGGTGCTGGCGTTGTACGGCGTGGACAAGAGCCTGGCGGCCGCCTACGCCCTGACCTATCACGTGCTGACCTTCCTGCCCATCACGCTGCTCGGCGCCTGGTCGGTGGCGCGCACCAACCTCGGACTGGCCGCGCTCCGCCGCCCCCCGGCATGACCACCTCGGTGACCCTGGCGGCGCACGCCAAGGTGAACCTCTTCCTCCGGGTGCTGGCCCGCGAGGACTCCGGGTACCACGGCCTCGAGACGCTGTTCTGCCTGGTGTCGCTGGCGGACCGGCTGCATGCGGAGCGCCGCGACGGGCACGCGATCACTCTGGACGTGCAGGGCGCGGAGTGCGGGCCGCCGGAGCAGAACCTGGCGGTGCGCGCGGCCGACCTGGTGCTGGCCGCCACCGGACGGCGGTTCGGGGTGCACCTGACCCTCGAGAAGGCGATCCCGGTCCAGGGCGGCCTGGGCGGGGGCTCGAGCGACGCCGCGGCGGCCCTGCTTGCCGTCAATGCGCTCGCCGCGCACGCCGTCCCGCGGCATGAGTTGCTGCAGTTCGCCGCCCGGCTGGGCAGCGATGTTCCCTTCTTTGTGGCCGGTGGGCCGCTCGCCCTGGCCTGGGGCCACGGCGAGCGGATGCTGCGGCTGCCACCCCTCCCCAGCGCGCCGGCGCTGCTGCTGCAGCCGCCGGTGGGGGTGAGCACCCCCGACGCCTTTCGGCAGGTGGATGCCGCCCGCCACGGCGCGGGGGCGCGGGGCGCCGTGGCGCTCGACCTTGAGGCCCTGCAGGGCTGGGGCAGCATCGGCCGGCTGGCGGGCAATGACTTCGAGTTTGCGCTGTTCGGGCGCGTCCCGGAGCTCCGGCAGGCCTTCGAGGCGCTCGCCGGCACGCATCCCCTGCTGTGCCGCATGAGCGGGTCCGGGTCCACCCTGTTCGCCGTCTACCGCACCGCCCAGGACCGGGACGAGGCCCGGCAGCAGCTCCCGCCCCGGTTGGGCCGCGTCATCCCGGTGGAGACACTGGCCGGCCTCCCCGCCCCCCCGGACACCGCCTAGGTCCTGACCCGGCTTGGGCTTCGCGGTGGCCGGGGACCGGCGCTGGCGCTACTTTTCGGGGCGCTGGCCCCTCGTCCAACGGCAGGACAGCGGACTTTGGATCCGCGAATGGTGGTTCGAATCCACCGGGGCCAATCCCTGCCAGTTGACCTAAGCCCAACCCCCCAGCTATTTTGGGCGGCTCGGGCCATGAGTGAATTTCTCTCGCGCAGTCAGATGCTCCTCCTCTCCGGAACGGCCAATCGGCCGCTCGCGGAAGAGGTCGCGTTCCAGCTGGGGCAGCCGCTCTGTCAGGTCACGGTCAAGCGGTTCTCCGACGGCGAGCTGTTCGTCAAGATCGACGAGAACGTGCGGGGGCGGGATGTGTACATCATCCAGCCGACCAACCCGCCGGCGGAGCACCTGCTCGAACTGCTGCTCCTGACCGACGCGGCGCGGCGGGCGAGCGCGGCCCGGATCACGGCGGTGATCCCGTACTTCGGCTACGCCCGGCAGGACCGCAAGGACCAGCCCCGGGTGGCGATCAGCGCCAAGCTCATCGCCAACATGGTGCCGACGGCGGGCGCCGACCGGGTGCTGGCCATGGACTTCCACTCGCACCAGATGCAGGGGTTCTTCGACCTGCCGGTGGATCACCTGTACGCGGCGCCGGTCTTCGTGAACCACTACCGGCAGAAGTCGCTGCGGGAGCTGGTGGTGGTGGCATCGGACGTGGGCGGGGCCAAGATGGCGCGCGGGTTCGCGAAGCGGCTGAACGCCAGCCTCGCGATCATCGACAAGCGCCGGCCCTCCGCCAACGTGGCCGAGGTGGCGAACGTGGTCGGTGACGTGGCCGGGAAGGACGTGATCATCCCGGACGACATGATCGACACCGGCGGCACGATGACCGAGGCCATCCATGCCGTGAAGCGGCTCGGGGCCCTGGACATCTACTGCTGCGCCACGCACGCCCTGCTCTCCGGGCCGGCGGTCGAGCGGCTGCAGAACAGCCCGGTGACGGAGGTGGCGGTGACCAACACCATCAACCTCCCGCCAGAACGGAAGTTCGGGAAGCTCAAGGTCCTCTCGATCGCCCCGCTGCTCGCAAAGGCGATCGGCTACACCCACAGCGACCAGTCGGTCAGCTCGCTGTTCGATTGATCAACATGGGGCGGCCCATCGGGGCCGCCCGCTCTGGTAACGAGGAAGGACACCATGGCCACCGCAGCTCTCACCGCCTCCCGCCGCACCGACACCGGCAAGGGCGTCGCCCGCAGCCTCCGTCGCGACGGCCGCATCCCGGCCGTCATCTACGGGCATAACCGCGCCCCCGAGGCCCTCGCGCTCGAGAGCGCGGCGTTCGGCCGGCTGCTGAGCGGCATCAGCGCCGGCAGCACCATCCTCGACGTGACCGTCGACGGCCAGGCCCCGGTGAAGGCGCTGATCCGCGAGATCCAGCGGCATCCCCTCCGCGCCACCGACATCCTGCACGTGGACCTCTACGAGGTCAGCGCCAACGAGAAGGTCACCCTCGAGGTGCCGGTGCACCTCGTCGGCACCTCCGACGGCGTGCGCAACTTCGGCGGCATCCTCGACCAGGTGCTGCACAAGCTGCAGATCCGGGTCTTCCCCGGCGACATCCCGGGCAGCATCGACGTCGACGTCACCACCCTCGGCATCGGCAAGTCGATCTTCGTCCGCGACGTGAAGCTGGCCAAGGGCGAGATCCTCAACGAGCCCACGCTGCCGGTCTGCTCCTGCGTGGCCCCGCGTACCGAGGAGACCACCGTGGCGCCCACCGCCGAGGCGCCGACCGAGCCGGAGCTCATCCGCAAGGCGAAGCCCGAGGAGGGCGAGGCCGCCGAGAAGGCCTAGCCCCTGCGCGCGATCATCGGCCTCGGCAACCCGGGCCCGGAGTACGAGACAACCCGGCACAACGCCGGGTTTCTCTTGGCCGATCACCTGGCCCGGCGCTGGTCGCTGGGACCGTTCCGGCGGGTGCCGGCGGCGCGCGAGGCCGCCGGGCGGGCCGGGGACCAGGATGTCCGGCTGCTCAAGCCGCAGACCTACATGAACCGGAGCGGGGCCGCGCTGGCCTCGCTTCGTTCGCTTCCGGGGTTCGACCCGGCCGCGGACCTGCTGGTACTGGTCGACGATTTCGCCCTGCCGCTGGGCCGGTTCCGGCTGCGCGGGGCCGGCTCGGCCGGGGGACACAACGGCCTCCGGAGCATCGAGGCGGAGCTCGGCCGTCAGGACTACGCCCGGCTGCGCATCGGCATCGGCCCGCTGCCACCCGGCCTGGGCGACACCGCCGGGTTCGTCCTCGCGCCGTTCGCGCCGGCGGAACGCGAGGCACTGGAGGCGCTGCTCGCGCCCATGGCCGAGGCGGTGGAGGTCTGGCTGGCCGAGGGGATCGAGATCGCCATGAACCGCTGCAACACCCGCTGACGCGCCACACACCCAGACCCGACATCGCCCCATGGCCCTGCCCCTGCCTTCCCTGATCGCCCTGCTGGCTGGCCTCCTCGGTCTCGGCGCCGCCACGCTCATCTACGCGGCGATTCGGCGCCAGCCCGCCGGCACCGCCGCCATGCAGGAGCTGGCCGGCCTCATCGAGACCGGCGCCATGGCCTTCCTGCGGCGCGAGTACACGGTGCTCCTGCCGTTCGTGGTGCTGGTGGCGGCGCTGCTGGGGTGGGCCGTCGGCGTATCGACGGCCCTGGCCTACGTCTTCGGGGGCGGCTGCTCCATCCTGGCGGGGCTCTTCGGCATGAAGGCCGCCACCAAGGCCAACGTGCGCACCTCGGAGGCCGCGCGCAGCAGCGGCCAGGCCCGGGCGCTGCGCATCGCCTTCGATGGCGGTTCGGTCATGGGGCTGGCCGTGGCCGCGCTCGGCCTGGTGGGAATCGGCGTGGTCTCGGCGCTGACCATCCCCGGCGGCGCCCTGCCCCCCGGCGACCAGCTCGAGGCGGGGTACCGCCGCTTCGCCGAGATCATCAGCGGCTTCGCCATGGGCGCCTCCAGCATCGCGCTCTTTGCCCGGGTGGGAGGCGGCATCTTCACCAAGGCAGCCGACGTCGGCGCCGACCTGGTGGGCAAGGTCGAGGCGGGGATCCCGGAGGACGATCCCCGGAACCCGGCCACCATCGCGGACAACGTCGGGGACAACGTCGGCGACGTGGCGGGCATGGGCGCCGACATCTTCGAGAGCTACGTGGGCGCGGTCATCGCCGCCGTGGCCCTCGCCGCCACCAGCCCGGCGATCGCCGCCGGGTACCGCGCCAACGCCGTGGCCCTGCCCATCCTGTTCATCGTCCTCGGGCTCGGGGCCTCCCTGGTGGCCATCGCCGGCATGCGGCTCCTCGACCGCGGCAACCCGGCCACCGCCCTGCGGACCGTCACGCTGCTCGCCGCCGGGCTCTTCCTGGCCGGAGCCTGGGCGCTGTGCCGCGCCTTTCCGGTCGGGGCCGGGCCAGAGGCCGCAGCGGGCGCCTTCTGGGCGGTGCTGGCCGGCACGGTCGCCGGCATCGCCATCGGCATGGTCACGGAGTACTACACCAGCGCGGCCCCGGTCCGGCGGATCGCGGACGCCTCCACCACCGGGCCGGCCACCAACATCATCGCCGGGCTGGCGGTGGGCATGATGTCCACCCTGGTGCCGCTGCTGCTCATCTGCGCCGGGATCTATGTGTCGTTCTGGGCGGCGGGACTCTACGGGATCGCCATCGCTGCCGTGGGGATGCTGGCCACGGTCGGGGTGACCATGACGGTGGACGCCTACGGCCCGATCGCCGACAACGCCGGCGGCATCGCGGAGATGAGCCATCTTGGCCCCGAGGTGCGGCGGATCACCGACGGCCTCGACGCGCTGGGCAACACCACCGCGGCGATCGGCAAGGGCTTCGCCATCGGCTCCGCCGCGCTCACGGCGCTGGCCCTGTTCAGCGCCTACGCCACCGCGGTGTCCGCGGCGGGCGCGCCGCTGGTGCTCGACCTCGTCGACCCGATGGTGGTGATCGGCCTGTTCATTGGCGGCACCCTGCCGTTCGTCATCGGCGCCCTCACCATGACGGCGGTGGGCCGGGCCGCCGGCGGGATGGTGGAGGAGGTGCGCCGGCAGTTCCGCGAGATCGCGGGGCTGATGGAGGGCACCGCCCGGCCCGACAGTGCGCGCTGCGTGGACATCGCCACCCGGGCGGCGCTCCGCGAGATGATCCTCCCGGGCGTCACCGCGATCTTCGTCCCGGTCGCGATCGGCGCCCTCCTCGGCGTCCGCGCCCTCGGCGGACTGCTGGCGGGCGCCACCCTCTCGGGGGTGCTCCTGGCGCTCTTCATGGCCAACGCCGGCGGGGCCTGGGACAACGCCAAGAAGGCCATCGAGGGCGGGCTGCACGGCGGCAAGGGCTCCGACGCGCACAAGGCGGCCGTGGTCGGCGACACCGTCGGCGACCCGTTCAAGGACACGTCCGGCCCCGCCATGAACATCCTGATCAAGCTCATGACCATCGTCTCCCTCGTGCTCGCGCCCTGGTTCGCGCGGCTGGCGGGCTAACATGCTCAGACTCGGCATCGTCGGACTGCCCAACGTCGGCAAGTCCACCCTGTTCAACGCGCTCACCTCGGCGGGCGCGCTGGTCGCCAACTACCCCTTCGCCACCATCGAGCCGAACACCGGCGTGGTGACCGTGCCGGATCCGCGGCTCGACGCGCTCGCGAAGATCATCACGCCCCAGCGGGTGCTGCCGGCCACCGTCGAATTCGTGGACATCGCCGGCCTGGTCAAGGGCGCCAGCCAGGGCGAGGGCCTCGGCAACCAGTTCCTGGCCAACATCCGCGAAGTGGATGCGGTGGTGCACGTGATCCGCTGCTTCGCGGACGACGACGTACAGCACGTCATGGGCCCCGTGGACCCCGCCCGTGACCGGGAGGTCATCAACATCGAGCTGCAGCTCTCCGACCTGGCGTCGGTCGAGAAGCGGCTCGACAAGGCCGCCCGCGCCGCCAAGTCCGGCGATGCCCAGGCCAAGCTCGAGACCCGGCTCCTCACCGCGCTCAAGGATGCCCTGTCCGACGGCAAGCCGGCCCGCGTCGTGGTCCCCACGGAGGAGGAGCGGCCCACCTACCGGGCGTTCAACCTCCTCACCAGCAAGCCGGTACTGTACGCCGCCAACGTCCTCGAGTCCGAGCTCGCGGCGGGCAATGCCCACGTCGACGCGCTCAAGGCCGCGATCGCACGGGACGGCGAGGAGGCCGATCTGGTGATCTTCTCGGGCAAGGTCGAGGCCGAACTCGCCGAACTGCCGCCGGAGGACCGGGGCGAGTTCCTCGCCTCCCTCGGCGCCACCGAGTCGGGGCTCGACCGGCTGGCCCACGCGGCCTACCACCTGCTCGGCCTGCAGAGCTACTTCACCGCCGGCGAGAAGGAGGTCCGCGCCTGGACCATCCACCGCGGCGACAAGGCGCCCGCCGCCGCCGGCGTGATCCACACCGACTTCGAGAAGGGCTTCATCCGGGCGGAGACGGTGAGCTACGACGACTTCGTGCGGGTCGGCGGATGGAAACCGGCGCGGGAGCAGGGACTGGCCCGCGCCGAAGGCCGGGAGTACGTGGTGCAGGATGGCGACGTGATGCTCTTCCGCTTCAACACCTGACCGCTCGGCGGCTCGGCTGAGCCGCCGGGCGGTCGAGCCATCGGCTACTGCCCCCGTACCGGCGCCAGCCGCTGCGTGACCGTGAGCGTGCTGGCGTGCAGGTTCATCCCCCGGCCCACCCGGAATCCGAACTGGCCGTCGAGGCTCAGCCCCTCGAGCGGCAGGATCAGCGCGTCCAGCCCGTTGACCTTGAACACCGCTTCCTTCGGCGACACCGTGAGCCGCAGCAGGTTGCCCACCACCTCCTTGCCGTCGGTGGCGCGGACCGCGTCGGCGCGGCGCCACTCCGCGAGCATCCGGTCCGTGCCCCCCACCCGCTCCCAGGCCGCCACGCTACCATCCCCCCGGGCCACGAAGGCCACGTACCGGGCGCCCCCGCCCGCGAGGTCGCGGCCACCGACCATGAGGCCGTACTCCGCGGCGCTGCTGTTGGGGAAGTGGAAGTACTGCGACTCCAGGGTGTAGCTCCCCTCGGCAAAGTACCGTGGGTCGAAGAGCACCCCGCCGGGGCCCATCGTCATGTGCCAGCCGGGCGGCATCCGGACAAAGGCGAGGAGGGAGTCGGTGGGGCGGTCGGTGGTGGCCGTGAGCTGCACGGGTCCGTCCGTCTGCCACGCCCAGCCCGGGGGGGCCTGCCCCTCGAGGGTAGGCGCGACACAGGTGCCGAGGACGACGGCGAGAGCAAGCAGGCGCATCTGTTTGCCTTGGAGTCGGAGGGTGGAGGGTCAGGCGCGGGCGGGGGCCGTGCCGTACTTCTGGGTCGCGAACCCGACGATCAGCCCGACGATGGCCCCCGGGATCATGATCTCCCAGAAGTAGACGGCCCCGGTGTCAGGGTTCCGGCCGAGGGCGATGGGGAGCGCGATCAGCGCGCTGATCGCGCCACCGATCAGGATCCCGAGCGGCAGGTTGTTGAGCTTCCGGGCGATGGCCCCGATGAGCACACCGGCCACCAGCCCCTTGCCCGTGGAGCCGATGACGATCCCCATGATCTGGGGCGCCACCTCGGGCGCGGAGACCAGGGCGGTGAGCCCGTCGAGTGCTCCCAGGACCCCGCCGAGCACCAGGCCCAGCATCGGTTTGTTCATGTCATTGCTCCTGTGGTGAAGTGAGCCCGCGGTATGCGGTGCACCCTCTCATTACCCGTTTCCGGCCCGGGCCTTTAGCGGCCCCGCCAGAGCAGGAAGAGCAGCCGCATCGCCAGGTAGCTGAGCACCAGGATGATCGGGGTCTGGTACTTGAGATACCACCGGCCCAACCGCTCCGCCAGCGAGGCGCGATGGGCCAGCACCGGCGCGCCGTCCAGGTAGCGCGCCACATCGGCGGCCAGCTCCGCGGCGCTGGCATAGCGATCCGCCGGGGCCGGCGCGGTGGCGCGCCGGCAGACCGAGGCAAGGGGCCGCGGGGCGGCCGCGCCCGCCAGCCCGCGGAGGATGGCCCCCAGAGCCCAGACGTCGCTCCGGGCATCGACCTGCCCCACCGCGCCCTGGGCCTGCTCGGGGGCCATGAAGCCCGGGGTACCGAGCACGGTCCCGGCCGCCGTCTGTTCCGGCGCCAGCGCGCCCGGCGCAGGAGGCTCCGTGCCTCCGGCCGCGTCCACCTGCCCCAGCACCCGGGCGATCCCCCAATCGAGCACCAGCACCTCGCCGAACGACCCGACCATGATGTTGGACGGCTTGAGGTCACGATGGATGATGCCCTGCGCATGGGCGAACCCGACGGTTTCACACACCTGGAGGAAGACGCGGAGCACGGCGCTCAGCGGTCGGGAGGCCGCGAAGGCGTCCAGCCGTTCGCCGCGCACCAGCTTCATCACGTAGTAGACCCTGCCGTCGGCCAGCGTACCCGCGTCGTGCACCGGGACGATCCCGGGGTGCTCCAGCGCCGCCAGGATCCGCGCCTCGCGCGCGAGCCGGTCGGCGAGCGGCGCGTCCGCGAGTTCCGGGCGCAGCACCTTGAGCGCCACCGCACGGCCCAGGACACGGTCCTCTGCGCGGTAGACCAGCCCCATCCCGCCCTCACCGAGCAGCTCGGCGGGCTGGTACCGGTCGCCCGGCACCTCCGGTGCACTCAGGACCCGGCGGAGGTGGGCCAGGGCCGGGTCGGGGAGCTCCGTCACCCGGGATCGACCCCGAGCAGGGCGCGGGCCTCGGCGCGGAACTCGTCGTCCGAGCCGCAGAGCGCGCGCAATCGCTCGAGCACATGCCGCCGGAACTCCCGCCGGGCCCACGCCAGGTGATTGGTCACCTGGGTCTCCGGCAGGTCAAAGGTCCGGGCCAGCTCGCGATACGTCGGCCGCGCGCCCCCGTCGACGGCCCCGAGGTCGCACTGCTCGAACAGACGGAAGCGCACCTCCCGCGCGGTCCCGAGGCAGTCGCCGGCGAGGGCATCCACGGCCGCGCCAAAGAGGGCCCGGACCCATTCCCGGTGGAACAGCTCCTCGGCGGCGGCCTCCGACACCTGGCCCGCGGCCGCGAAGCGCTCCTCCGCACCGGCAAAGTCGAGCGCGAGCGGCTCCCGCCCGCCGCCCCGCTTCAGGCGCCGGGCGTCGCGGTGCATCCGCCCGGCAAAGCGGTCCAGGCACAGCCGGAGAAAGGTGCGGAACCGCGCCTGGGACGCATCGTACCCCTGGAGGAAGTCGCGTTCGAGGGCGCGGGCAAAGAACTCCTGGGTCAGGTCCTCCGCGTCCTGCGGCAGCTGGTGCCAGCGCCAGCGCAGGTGGAGGTAGACCGCGCGCCAGTACGCGGACACCAGCGCGTCGAACGCGACGCGCCGCACCTCGGGATCGGCGTCGGCGAGCGCGGCCACCACCGAGTAGCGCGTCGCGGGGAAGCCCCGGGGCCCGTCGTCGGGGCCGTGGGCGGCGCGCGCCATCATGCGCCGGGGGTCGGGATGCGGGAGTGGTCGTCCAAGGTTCGGGCGAAGGTGCACGGTCCCCTTCCGGTCCGTCAAGAAGGTGTATAATTACGCATGACTTCCTCCCCTCCTCGCGCCCTCGACGCATTCAGCCCCGATTCCGCGCTCGCGCGCGCCCCCGAGATCGCCGCCGAGAGCGCCGCGTTCCGGGATGTGCTCGCCGAGATCAGCCGGGTCATCGTGGGCCAGCAGGTGCTGCTCGAGCGGCTGCTCATCGGGCTCCTCGCGGATGGCCACCTCCTGCTCGAGGGCCTCCCCGGGCTGGCCAAGACCCTGGCCGTCCGCACCCTGGCCGCCACGATCGATTGCGACTGCCGCCGGGTGCAGTTCACCCCCGACCTCCTCCCCGCCGACCTCATCGGCACGCTGATCTACAACCAGCGCGAGGGCGACTTCACGGTGCAGCGGGGGCCGATCTTCACCAACATCCTGCTGGCCGACGAGGTGAACCGCGCGCCGGCCAAGGTGCAGAGCGCGCTGCTCGAGTCGATGCAGGAACGGCAGGTGACCATCGGCGGCGAGACCCACCGGCTCCCCGAGCTGTTCCTGGTGCTCGCCACCCAGAACCCGCTGGAGCACGAGGGCACCTATCCGCTGCCCGAGGCGCAGGTCGACCGCTTCCTGTTCAAGCTGGTGGTGACCTACCCCTCCCGCACCGAGGAGCGCGAGATCATCGACCGGATGACCGACCAGGCGGAGCCGGTCACCCAGGTGGTGATCCACCCGGACCGGGTGCTCCGGGCGCGGGAGATCGTGCGCAGCCTGTACGTCGACGGGAAGATCAAGGAGTACATCCTGGATCTGGTGGCCGCGACCCGGCACCCGGACCAGTGGCACCTCAAGGACCTTACCGGCCTGGTGCAGTTCGGGGCCTCGCCCCGCGCGGGGATCAACCTGGTGAAGGCCGCCAAGGCGCACGCCTTCCTGGCCGGGCGCGCCTACGTGCTCCCCGACGACGTCAAGGCCATGGTCCACGACACCATGCGGCACCGGCTGATCCCGACCTACCAGGCGGAGGCCGACGGCGTCACCTCCGACCAGATGCTCGACCGCATCCTCGCGGCCGTGCCGGTTCCGTGACCCCGGCGGAACTGCTCCGGGAGGTCAAGCGGATCGAGCTGACGACCCGGGAGCTGGTCCGGGACCTCGTCGCGGGCGACTACACCAGCACCTTCCGCGGCCGCGGGGTCGAGTTCGCCGAGGTGCGGGAGTATCTCCCCGGCGACGACGTCCGGTCCATCGACTGGAACGTCACCGCCCGGCTCGGCACCCCCTTCATCAAGCGCTTCCATGAGGAGCGGCAGCTGACCCTGCTGCTGCTGGTCGACGTGAGCGCCTCGAGCGGCTTCGGGACGGTGCAGCGGACCCGGCGGCAGCTGGCCGCCGAAGTGGCCGCCGTCCTGGCCCTGGCCGCCACCCGGCATCGCGACCGGGTCGGGGCAGCGTTCTACTCCGACAAGGTGGAGTGGTTCCTCCCGCCCCGGAGCGGCCGCGGGCAGGCGCTGCAGGTGGTCAGCCAGGTGCTCTCCTACGAGCCTGAGGGGCGCGCCACCGACTTCGAGGCGTCCCTGCAGTTCCTCGAGCCGCTCCTGCGGCGCCGGGCCGCCGTGGTGGTGCTCTCCGACTTTCTCGACCAGGACCAGTGGCGGGGCCTCGATCGCCTCTCCGCCCGGCATGACCTCATCGCCATGCAGCTGACCGACCCGCGGGAGCGCGAGCTGCCGCCGGTCGGGCTGGTGACGCTCTGGGACCCCGAGAGCGGCGACTGGGACGTGGTGGACGCCGGCGACCCGGTGGTCCGGGCCCGGTTCGAGGCCGAAGGCCGCGCCTTCGACGAGGCCTTCGCCCGCTACACCACGCAGCGGGGCATCGATCTGCTGCGGCTGGAGACCAACCACGCCTACGGCGAGCGGCTGGCGGCCTTCTTCAGCCGCCGCGAACTCCGCCGGGCCTGATGCGGCGCCTCCCCGACCTGCCCTGCCTCCTGCTCTGCCTGGCCCTGCCGGCCGGGGCCGTCGCGCAGTCGCTCGAGCTCGTGCCCGAGCGCAGCCGCGCGACCATCGGCGACCCCATCACGTTCAATCTCACGGTCCGGCTCCGGCCCGGCATGGAGCTGATCGACGTCTCCCCGCGCACGCTCGTGGCCCCGCCTCGCGGGATCCGGGTCCTCTCGGCCGACACCCTCCGTCCGGCAGGCAACGGCGTCTATCGCGGCACGGCCGTGATCGCGTTCTACCGGCTCGGGCCGCAACCGGTGCCCACGCTCACCCTGCTCTACCGCGAGGCCGTCGGCGCGCCGCCGGACACCCTGCTGCACATGCCGGTGTCGATCGAGATCACCCCGATCCTCGAGGCCGGCAATCCCCAACTGCGCGACATCAAGCCGCTGCAGCCCCTCGGCGGGCCGGTCTGGGCCCAGGCCGCCGGCCTGTTGGCTGCCATCGCAGCCGGGTTCTGGTGGTTGTGGCGACGAGGCGGGCGGCGCCGGACCGCCACGGCCGTGCCCGCCGCCGTGCTGCAGGGACCCTTCGATGCCGCCTTGGCGCGGCTGCGCGAGCTCGAAGCCGCGGCCCACGCCAGCGGCAACGGCGTGGTGCCACTCTACGCCGCCGTGGCCGCCGTGGTCCGCGACTGCCTGCTCCGCGTCGGCGCCATCCCGCACCCGGGGCTCACCACCAGGGAGGTCGGGGAACGGCTGCCCGACTGGCTCTCCACCGCTGACCAGCGCGGCCGCTGCGAGGCCGTCCTCGACGAGGCCGATCTCGTCAAGTTCGCGAAGGTCCGGCCGGACCACGCGGCCGCCGGCGACCACGTGGCGCGCACCCGCACCCTCCTCGAGGGCTGGCGCGCCGCCGCCGCGCCCCCCGCCGAACCCGGGGAGGGCTGAGATGCGCTTTGCCGATCCGCTCTTCCTTGTGCTCCTGCTGGCGCCGCTGTGGCTGGGCATCCAGCGCTGGCGGCTGCGGCGGGCGGCGCCCCCGGAGCGCATCGCCTTCCCCGCGCTGCGCTTCGCGCGGGCGGCGCGGCCCACCCTGCGGGCGCGGTGGCACCGGCTCCCCGGCTGGCTCGCGCTGCTCGGGGTGACCCTGCTGGTGGTGGCGCTGGCGCGGCCGCAGGTGCCCGGCGATTCGGAACCCACCCGGGTCAAGTCACGCAACCTCGTCCTCGCGCTCGACATCTCGAGCAGCATGAAGGCCGCGGACTTCCAGCCCGGCAACCGGCTGGCGGTGGCGCGCACCATCCTGCGCGACTTCCTGCAGCGCCGCGACGGCGACCTCGTGGGGCTGGTGCTGTTCGCCGGCCGCGCCTTCCTGCAGGCGCCGCTCACCACCGACATCAGCGTGCTCGACCGCCTGGCCGAGCAGGCCGACATCGGGCTCCTGCCCGACGGCACCGCCATCGGCAGCGCCATCACGCTCAGCCTCAACCAGCTCAAGAACCTGCCGCGGAACTCCTGCGCCATCATCCTGATTACCGATGGCGCCAACAACGCCGGGGACGTTTCGCCCGTGCAGGCCGCCGAGGCGGCCCGGGCGCTGGGCGTCCGGGTGCACACGATCGGCCTGAGTTCTGCCGACACCTTCTCGGTGGCGCTCAACGGCGTCTGGACGGTCCGCAACGTGAACGCCCGGCTGTCCGGCCGGGACGAGGCGGTGCTCAAGGACGTCTCGACCCGGACCGGGGGCCAGTTCTACAAGGCCACCGACCCCGAGATGCTCCGCGAGGTGATGCGCGAGATCGACCCGCTGGAACGGATCGAAGTGCAGATCAGCGAGACCCGCGAGTGGCACGAACTCTTCCCGGTGCTGCTGGGCATCGGGCTCGCGCTGGTGCTGCTCGAGACGCTGCTGCTGGTCACCTGGCAGCGGAGGCTGCCGTGAGCATCTTCGCGCAGCCGGCGGCATTCGCGCTGTTCCTCGTGCTCCCGGCCCTCTGGCTGCTGGCCCGCCACGCCCGGCAGGAACGCACCGCCGCCCTGGCCCGCTTCGGCGACCCCGCCCTCCTCGGCCGCACCTCGTCCCTGCCGGGCCCCGCCTCGCGGGCGCGGGTGGCGCTGCGCTGGCTGGCGCTCGTGGCCGCGGTGCTCGCGCTGGCGCGGCCCCAGATCGGCCGCCAGCCCAAGCCGCTGGCCCGCACCGGCCGGGACATCATCGTGACCCTCGACCTGAGCCGCTCCATGAAGGTGGCCGACGTCGGCGGCACCCGGCTCCGCGCCGCGAAACGCCTGGCGTGGCAGCTCGCCTCGGCCCGCCCCGGCGACCGCATCGGCCTGGTGGTCTTCGGTGGCGCGGGATTCCTGGCGCTCCCGCCGACCGGCGACCTCGCCACCTTCCAGCTGTTCCTCGACGCCGCCTCCCCCGAGGACATCGGCGACCCCGCGAGCGACATCGCTGCCGGGCTGCGGGTGGCGGAGCGGGCGCTGCGCCGGGAAGGCACCGCGATCGGGTCGCGCGCCATCCTGCTGGTGACCGACGGGGAACGCAACGAAGGGCCCATCGCGCCCGCGATCGAGGCGCTGGTCAAGGCCCGCCTCCCGGTCTTTGCGGTGGGCATCGGCAGCGCCGCCGGCGGGCTCATCCCCAACGACTCCGGCGCCGCCGAGGGGCCGTGGCACCTCGACGGCATCGGCCGCCAGATCATCTCCCGGCTGAACGAGGGCGGGCTCGATTCCCTGGCCACCGCCACCGGGGGCGCGTACGCCCGGTTCGACGACCCCCGGGCGCTCGAGGCCATGACCGCCGCCCTCCAGAGCCTCGAGGCGCGGGTGCTGGCGTCCCAGCCCGCCACCGAACCGCAGGAGCGCTACCAGTGGCCCCTGCTGCTCGCCGTGCTCTGCCTGCTCGGCGACCTGCTGCTCGGGGCCCGGCGGCCGCCCGCGTCCCGGCCGGCCCGTGGGCCCGGACGCATCGCGGGCGCCCCGTTCGGCCGGGTGGCCGCCACCATCGGCGCGGTCGGCGTCACCCTCGGGCTCCCGCTGCTCTCCTGCAGCACCGCCCAGCGGCAGCAGGCACGGGGACAGCAACTCTACGATCAGGGGAAGTACCTCGAGGCCTACGAGGCCTGGCAGACGGTGCTGCGGCAGCAGGGTGGCCCCGACCTGCGCTACAACTCCGGCAACGCCCTCTACCGGCTGCGCCAGTACAACGAGGCGGCCAAGACCTGGCGCGACGCGCTCAACAGCGCCCCGCCGGAGCTGCGGCAGGAGGCGTACTTCAACATGGGGAACGCCTTCGTCCGGGCGGACGAGGACGCCAATGCCCTGAGCGGCTACCTCGAGCGCTCGCTCGACGCCTATGAGGAGGCGCTGCGGCTCAACCCGGCCGACCAGGACGCCAAGTGGAACCTCGAGATCGCGCTGCAGCGCCGCGGCGACGTGGGTCAGGAAGGTTCGCGAGGCATGGGCGGCCGGGCCGAGTACGGCCAGGGAGGACAGGAGGAGGGCTACGAGGGCAGCCGCCAGTCCGCCGTGGGCGCGCTGGCCGGCGGCGGCACGGGTGGCGACGAGGGGGAGTCGGTCGAGGAGCTGGACGACCAGCAGGCGCGCTCCATGCTCGAGGCCATCGAACGGCAGCAGCTGTCCACGCATGAGGGTCGCCGGCCCAAGACCACGGGGAGCGGCGACCGGGACTGGTAGCGGCCCGCCGGGCTGTGCCGCCGCGGCGGCCGCGGTCGTCCCCATGTCCAACTCCCAGTCCACAGTCGAGGTCCGATGGCCCCCCGCGCCCCCAGGCCGTACCGGCTGCTGAGCCTCTGCCTGTCCGTGTGCCTCGCGACCACCCTGCCCGCCCAGTCCCCCGCCGACCGGGCGGCCCTCCTGGCCTATGCCGACTCCCTCGCCGCCGCCACGACCGTGGAGCAGGTCCGCGCCCTCGAGGCCACCCGGGCGACGGGCGCCCTCGGGCTGATCCGCAGCGGCCTCGCCGCGCTGCGGCGCGGGGAGCTGGGCCAGGACCGTGGCCCGTACGACCAGGCCATCCAGCTGCTCGAACGCGCCATCGACGGCGAGGGCCGCTGGCCCCATCCGTGGTTCGCGCTCGGGGTCACCCAGATCGCCTGCTACCGCCGCGCCTTCGTGGTCAAGGCCACCAACTACTCGCCGGCCGGCGCCTCGTACCGTGAGGCGGCGCTGCGGTCCTTTGCCCGGGCCATCGAGAAGGACTCCACCTTCGTGCCGGCGGCCGACGCCCTCGCCGGCATCACCCTTTCGCTGGGTCACCGGCTGCTGCCCAGGATGCTCGCGGAGCCGCTCCGCCGGGTGGAGCTGGTGCCGGGCACGGCACCGCAGGTGAACCTGGCCGCCGCCGCCGTGGCGTTCGGCAACCAGGAGTACGAACGCACCCTCGAGATCCTGGGCGACTACGTCCGCCGCGGCGGCGACCGGGGCGTGGCCGGGGTGGAACAGGCGCGCACCCTCTCGGCGCTCAAGCGCCCCGACGCGGCAGCCGCGGCCTACCTCGCCGGCCTCACCGGCCTCACCGAGACCGGCCGCCTGGCCTACCGGGAGGACCTCGGATGGGTGGCCGGGCAGGACGAGATCGACGTCCTCGATACCCTGGCCCTCGCCGCGGTCCCGGCCTGGGTGGGCCAGTTCTGGCGGGAACGCGACGCCCTGAACCTGCGCGCCCCCAACGAACGGCTTATCGAGCACCTGCGGCGCTGGGTCTACGCGCACGAGAACTTCCTGTCACACCGCCCCGACGACGTCCCGGCCAACGCCGAGGGCTTCGGGCCGCAGGACCAGTCCTCGCTGTTCGAGGTGGGCGCCATCGCGGAGGTGATGACCGAGGTGGCCGGCGGCATCCCCGCCTTCCGCACCTACCGGCGCACCCAGTGGGAACTGGACGACCGGGGGGTGATGTACCTTCGGCATGGCGAACCCACCAAGCGGGTGAGTTCAGTGGCCGGCCCCCCCAACGAGTCGTGGGCCTACGACCTGCCCGAGGGCCGCCGGGTCTACCACTTCCTCGGCTCACGGGCGCTGGGGACGCAGTCGGCCACCACCCTGACCGCCTCGCTGCCCCTCGACGCCGACATGCTCGACGCCCGGGCCGACCTCGACAGTCGCTACGCCCTGCTCGCCGACCGGATCCAGCGCCTGGAGGCGCAGGCACGCACCAACCAGAGCCTCAACGCGGCCCAGGCCCGCGAGGCGGGGCTCGAGGCCAGCTTGGAGTCCGGCTCCGGCGCGGCGCTCAACGCGCAGTCGGTCACCAATGCCATCGCCAACCAGAGCATGACCCGCCTCGGCGCGGACGTGCTGTGGCGCGAGGCGGCGCGGAACCGCGGGGCGATAGCGGCCGCGGTGGCAAGCGATGGCTTTCCCCAGCGTTACAAGACCTCGCTCGACGCGATCGTCCAGGTGTACGGCGTGGGCTTCGGGCAGGGTGAGACCCAGCGTATCCTGACCGTCTTCGCGGTACCCGGGGCCCGCCTGGTGCCGCGGCGGCGCCCCGACGGCGGACCCGGCGTGCTCTACCCGATCAACTTCCGGGTCATCGCCCTGGACCGCGGCACCGGCGTGATCCGGCAGATGGACACCACCCGCACCTTCCTCGCGCCCGACACGCTGCGAGGGGACCAGCACCTCTCCGGGCTGCTGGAACTGGCCGTGCCTCCGGGCGCCTACCAGGTGCGTGCGCTGGTCAGCCAGCCCGGCCTCGAGGCCGCCACCGGCGTGGGCCGCGACAGCGTCTCCATCCCGGCCAACCCCCGCGACATGATCCTCTCGGACCTCATCCTGGGCCGGCCGGAGAGCGGCCTCGCGTGGATGTATGCCGGGGAGCGGGTCCCGCTCAACCCGCTGAACGCCGTGCCCCGGGGCGCGGGCGTCGAGCTGTTCTACGAGATCGGGGGCCTGGCGCCCGGCCAGCGGTACTCGGTCACCAGCACCGTCCGAAAGGCCGAGGACCGGCCGACGGCGCGGCCGCAGCTGCAGGTGGCGTTCGACTTCACTGCCACCGCGACGTACGAGCGGGTCTCGCGCGGGCTGGGCCTCGCCAACCTCAAGCCGGGGGCGTACGTGCTGGTGGTCGCCGTCGAGGAGGCGGGCAACGGGCGGCGGGTCCGGCGGGAGCGGGCGCTCAACGTGCTGCCGCGTTAGATTTCCGGCCCTCACCCCTCCCGAGAGGTCGTCCGATGTCGAATCCGATTGACGCCACCCCGGGCTTTGCCGCCCAGCGGGCCCAGGCCGAGCGCGTCACCGCCTTCCTGATGCGGGTCTACGGCTGGATGTGTGCCGGCCTGGCCATCACCGCGGCGGTGGCGTTCTTCGTGGCCAGCTCGCCGGCCCTGGTCGGCGCCCTCGTCAGCAACCAGCTGCTCTTCTGGGTGGTCCTGCTGGCCCCGATCGGCTTCGTCTGGTACCTGCGGGCCCGGGTCGACGACCTCGCCCCGAACACCGCGGCCGCGCTGTTCGTGACGTACGCCGCGCTCAACGGCGTCACCTTCTCGGTCATCCTGCTGGCGTACACCGGCGCCTCGATTGCCTCGACCTTCCTGACCACCTCGGCGGCGTTCGGGGGCCTGGCCCTCTACGGCACCGTGACCAGGCGCAACCTCGACGGCCTCGGCCAGTTCGCCATGATGGGCCTGCTGGGCGTGCTGGTGGCGTCGATCGTCGGCCTCTTCTGGCAGAACGACATGTTCCAGTTCGTCCTGTCGGTGTGCGGCGTGCTGGTGTTCACGGCCCTGACCGCCTACCGGGCCCAGCAGATGCGGGAGCTGGCGCTGTCCCTCCCCGAGGACCGGATCGGTTCCCACGCCATCGTGGGGGCGCTCGGCCTGTACCTGGCCTTCATCAACCTGTTCCTGTTCCTGCTTCGCCTGTTCGGCCGCCGGCGCTAGCCGTCCGGGCCGCCCCCCGGGGGTGGGGTCTCTGCCCCACCCCCGTCGCCCCGGTGGCCTTGCCCTAACCTGTTCTCCTGACTAGGTTTTCCCGCTCAACATTCCTCCTCCCGGGCCTCACACCAGGGCCCGGGCGACCACGACCAAAGGAAGGTGTCATGGCCCGTCCGTACGAGGCGGTCTATATCTTCGACAGTGCGCTCGAAGAAGCCGCCATCACCGAGAAGCTCACCCGCTTCCACGCCCTCACGCCGCAGCCCGGCGATGAGCCAGTGAAGTACAATCACTGGGGCAAGCGCACGCTCGCCTATCCCATCAAGAAGCGCGAAACCGGCTACTACGTCATCGCCAACTTCAAGGCGGAGCCCAGCCAGCTCCCGGAGTTCGAGCGCGCCCTGAAGCTGGACGACGCCGTCCTCCGCTTCCTGGTGGTGGCCGATGAGCACGACTACGCCCCGGTTCGCGCCGCCGCGGACCGCAAGTTCGAGGAGGACGACGAATGAAGCGCGCACGCAAGGGTGATCCGCTGGCGGAAGCCGGGATCCACTACATCGACTACAAGGACGAGAAGATGCTGCAGCGCTTCCTGAGCGAGCGGGGGAAGATCCTTCCCGCCCGCTTGTCCGGGATCAGCGCGCGGCACCAGCGGCAGCTGTCGGTGGCCATCAAGCGGGCCCGCTACCTGGCCCTGCTGCCCTACATCAAGCGGGGCGTGAGCTGAGCCTGCCGGGAGCGGCGCGGCCACCGGTGACGTGGAGAGCGATCCTCCTCCTCGGCGCCTACGTCGTGCTGTTCCCGCCGCTGTTCGTGCTGGGGCCGCTGGCGGGCCTGCTGGTGGCCTCGCGGCCCCGCACGCTGCGGGAAGGGGCCTGGATCGGGGCGGCGGTCCTGTGGCTGGTGGTGAGCCTGTGGCAACCCGGCGGCCTCGCCGCCCAGATGCTGCATGCGTGGGCCCTGTTCGTGACCGGCGCCTTCGTGGTGCTGATGCTGGCCGGCCGGATCCCGCTGGTGCCCGGCGCGCTGCTGGCGACGGTCTTCGGCCTGGGGGCGGCGACCACCTGGACCTGGTGGCTCGGCACCCGCTGGCAGGAGATCCAGCTGGCGGTGGCACACACCGGCTGGGACTTCTGCCGGCAGCTCCTCGACCAGGGCGGGCTCACGCCGGAACGGATGGCCGCGCTCCGGGTGTATGTCGGGGCCCTCTCGGACGGCGTGGCGGTCATGGCCCAGCTCTTCCCGGGCCTGCTGGTGCTCTCGGCCCTGCCGGGCCTGGCCCTGGCCTGGGCGTGGTACCACCGGATCGCGGCGCAGCCCACGGGCCGGCCGGCACCGCGCTTCGGCGAGTTCAGCTTCAGCGACCAGCTGATCTGGCTGGTGGTGGTCTGCATGGTGGTGCTGGTGATCCCCCTGCCGGCCCCGGTGAACGCGCTGGTGGGCAACCTGGCGCTGGTGGTGGGCGGGCTGTACGCCGCGCGTGGGGCCGCGATCCTCAGCGGCACCCTCGACGGCTTCCCGCTGCCGGTGCTGCTCGTGATTCTGGTGGGAGTACTGTTCGTGCTGCCGGTCGCGCTGGGCGGGTGTTTCGCCCTCGGGCTGGCTGATACCTGGGTGGACTTCCGGCGGCGCTATGCCGTCGCCGATCAGCGAGGGGAGTGAACCATGGAAGTCATTCTGCGCGAGGACGTGCGGTCGCTGGGCAAGGCCGGGGACATGGTCAAGGTGAAGCCGGGCTACGCCCGCAACTACCTCCTGCCGCAGGGACTGGCCTACGAGGCGACCGAGGGCAACCGCAAGCGGATCGTGGCCGAGGCCAAGGCCCGGGCCTCCCGGATCGCGGAAGAGAAGGCCGGCGCCGAGACCATCGCGCGGGCGCTGGGTGGGGTGAGCCTCACCCTGGCCCGGAAGGCCGGCGAGGGCGATCGGCTGTTCGGCTCGATCACCGCCCAGGACGTCGCCGACGCCCTGGCCGCCAAGGGCCACGCGGTCGACAAGCGGAAGATCGAGCTGGAGCACCCGATCAAGACGATCGGGCACCACACCGTGCCGGTCCGCCTGCACCACGAGGTGATGGCCGAAGTCCGCCTGACGGTCGTGGCCGAGTAGCTCCCGGCCGATGTCGGTGGCCATCCGGTACGTGGACGGGCCGCGGCTGGCTCGCTCCCTCCTGGCCGCGGCGGACTGGGTGGCCGCCGGCCGGGAAGAGATCAACCGCATCAACGTCTTTCCCGTGCCCGATGGCGACACGGGGACGAATTTCAGCCTGACCCTGCGTGCCGTCGCCGACGCCCTCCGGGCGCTCGGCGACGCGCCGCTTGGGGAGACCGCCGCCACCGCCGCGCGCGGCGCCGTCCTCGGGGCCCGGGGCAACTCCGGGATGATGCTCGCCCACTTCCTGCTCGGCTTCGCCGAACAGATGCGCGGGAAGGAGCAGGCGACCGCCGCCGAGGTGGCGAGCGGCTTCCGCTGCGGGGCGGAGCACCTCTACGCCTCCCTCGACGACCCCCGTGAGGGCACGATCCTCACCGTGGCCCGGGAGGCGGCCGTGGCCGCCGAGCGCGCGGCGTCCGATTCCCCCGACATTTCCGCCTTCATGACCCGCCTGCTGCAGGAGGGCGAGGTCTCCCTCGCCCGGACGCCGGAGCTCATGCAGGCGCTCAAGGACGCGGGGGTGGTGGATGCCGGCGGGAAGGGCTTCGTGCGGATGCTCGAGGGCGTGGTGCGCTATATCGAGGGGGACCCCATCCTCCCGGCCGCCCCCTTTGCCGAGACCGAGGCCGAACTCGCCCCCGCCGCGCATGTGGAGGTGGCCGCGGAGCGGGACTTCCAGTACTGCACCGAGGTGATGATCCGGGGAGACCAGCTCCCCGCCGCCAACGAGGTCCGGGCCCAGGTCCGGAACTTCGGGGGCTCGGTCCAGGTGGTGGTGGCCGGGGACATCTTGAAGATCCATGTGCACACCGACACCCCGGATGCCGTCTTCACCTTTGCGGCGCGCTGGGGCGCGGTGGAGAAGACCAAGGCCGAGGACATGCGGGCCCAGCACCGGCGGCTGGCCCATGGGGACCGCCGGCCGGTGGCGATCGTCGCCGACTCCTCGGCCGACCTCCCCGACGCAGTGCTGGACCGGCATCACATCACCCTGGTGCCCCTCCAGGTGATCTTCGGGGACAAGACTTTCCGGGACCGGGTGGAGCTCAAGCCGGCGGAGTTCTACCGGATGATGCGGAGCTCCCGGGCCCACCCGACCACCTCCCAGCCGACGCCGGGGGAGTTCGTCCGGGTGCTGCGCGAGGCCCGGGCGGAGGCTGAGGAAGTGGTGGCGGTGGTGCTGGCCAGCCGGCTCTCCGGGACGTACCAGTCGGGGGTCACCGCGGCCAAGGTGGCGGGGATCGAGCAGGTCCACATGGTGGACAGCGCCTCCGCCTCGCTGGGGCTCGGGATGCAGGCGCTGCGGGCGGCGGAGCTGGCCGAGTCGGGGTGGCGGGCGCCGGCCATCGTGGAGGAGCTGCGGCGGATCCAGAAGCAGTCCGGCTCTTTCATCACCGTGGACCGGTTCGACAACCTGCTCCGCTCCGGCCGGGTCACCCGGGGTCGCGCCTGGCTGGCGGGGATGCTCGACGTCAAGCCGATCCTGAGCCTCGACAGCCAGGGCGCCGTGACGCCCGTCGACCGGGTGCGCGGCCGGAACAATGTGGTGCCCCGGGTGTTGAGTCTGCTGGAGAAGCGGCTCACGCCGCGGCCGGCGGCGGTCCGGTTCGGGATCGTCCATGCGGAGGCCCCGGAGGTCGCCGACCGGGTGCGGGCGGCCCTCGTGGCCGCGTACCGGCCCCGCGACGTGTTCGTGAACCTGGCCACCGGCGTCCTCGGGGCGCATGTCGGCTTCGGCGCCTGGGCGGTGTTCTGGCAGGTCGAGGACGGCACGCCGGCCCATCCGGGCGGGGCCGCGTGAGCCCCGCGCCGGCGGCGGGGCGGGTCCCCGATGGGGATGTTGGCACGGCGGTGACCGCGATCGAGGACCTCAAGGGCCGCGACATCATGGTCCTCGACCTGCGCGGCCTGACCGACGCCACGGACTACTTCATCGTGGCGTCGGGTACCTCCGACGCGCACGTCCGCGGCATCGCGGACTCGGTGGTGGAGAAGCTGCACCGGCGGGGCCTGCGGGCGCATCACGTCGAGGGCCTCTCGACCGGGCGGTGGGTGCTGCTCGATTTCGTGGACTTCGTGGTCCACCTCTTTCATCCCGAGGCGCGGAGCTTCTACCAGCTCGAGCGCCTCTGGAGCGATGCGCCGGAGCTCCGGTCCGGCGCCTGAACCGGCAGGTGAGCTCATGATCCGTCGTCTCGCGCTCGCGGTCCTCCTGGCCTCCGGCGCCCCCGCCACCCTCGCCGCCCAGTACTACTTCGGGCAGAACAAGGTCCAGTACCGGACCTTCGACTTCCAGGTGCTGCGCACCGAGCACTTCGATATCCACTTCTACCCCGAGGCGCGCCAGGCGGCGCTCGACGCGGGGCGGATGGCGGAGCGCTCCTACCAGCAGCTGTCGCGGATCCTGCGGCACGAGTACCGCGAGCGGAAGCCGATCATCCTCTACGCCTCGCACTCCGACTTCCAGCAGACCAACGCGCTGGGCGGCGAGTCCCCGGGCGAGGGCACCGGCGGCGTCACCGACTTCTTCAAGCAGCGGGTCATCCTGCCCTTCACCGGCTCCTACGAGGAGCTGGAGCACGTGCTGCAGCACGAGATGGTGCACCAGTTCCAGTACGACATCTGGAGCCGCGGCCGGGCCGGCGCGGGCATCGGCACCATCATCAACGTGAACCCCCCGCTCTGGTTCGTGGAGGGGATGGCGGAGTACCTGTCGCTGGGCGGGGTGGACCCCAACACCGCGATGTGGCTCCGCGACGCCGCGATCGAGGGGAAGATCCCCACGATCGCGCAGCTCGAGTACGACTACCGGATCTTCCCGTACCGGTACGGCCAGGCGCTGGTGGCCTTCATCGGGCAGCGCTGGGGCGACGAGTCCATCGGCGCGATCATGCAGGGCACCCTGGCCGGCGGGGGCGGGCTCGAGGGCTCGATCCGCCGGGTGCTCGGGGTGGACTACCGCCAGCTGTCGGTGCTCTGGAAGGAGCACGTGCAGCAGACCTACCTGCCCGAGGTCGCCTCGCGACAGAAGGCCCGCGACATCGCGGATCCCCTGCTCACCGAGGCCCGCTCCGAGGGCACCCTCCACCTGGCCCCGGCCCTCTCACCCGACGGCAAGGACGTCGCGTACTTCAGCGAGAAGGATTTCTACTTCGTCGACCTCTACCTGGCCGATGCCTCCAGCGGCAAGGTGCGCCGCCGCCTGCTCAAGTCCTCCTACAGCAGCAACTACGAGACCTTCCGCTTCATCAATTCGGCCGGGAGCTGGTCGCCCGACGGGCGGTTCCTGGCCATCGCCGCCAAGCGCGGCGCGCGGGACGACATCGTCATCATCGACGTGCCCCGGAACCGCGAGGCCCGCCGGATCCAGGTCAAGCTCAATGGCGTCACCACGCCCTCCTGGAGTCCCGACGGCAAGGAACTCGTCTTCACCGGCTACGACGGCGGGCTGTCGGACCTGTTCGTGGTCAACGCGGACGGCAAGAACCTCCGCCGGCTCACCCGCGACCGGTACGCCGACCTGCACCCGGTGTGGTCACCCGACGGCAAGACCATCGCCTTCGCCACCGACCGTGGCCCCGACACCGACTTCGGCACGCTCCACATCGGCAACATGAAGATCGCCACCTACGACGTGGCCTCGGGCCGGATCGAGGTGCTGCCGGGGATGGAGCGGGGCAAGAACGTGAGCCCGCAGTGGTCGCCCGAAGGGGAGGCGCTGGCGTTCGTCTCCGACCGCGACGGGGTGAGCAACATCTTCCTGTACGATCTCGCCGACCGGCAGACCTACCAGCTGACCGACCTGTTCACCGGCGCGCAGGGCATCACCCCGCTCTCGCCGGTGCTCTCGTGGGCCCGCGGCGCGGACCGGCTCGCGTTCGTCTACTACTCGCGCGACCAGTACGACGTCTACGCCCTCGACCATCCGCGCGGCCTCAAGCACGCGCCCTGGACGCCGCCGACCCTCCTCGGCCGCGACTCGGCACGGGTGGAGCCCCCGGTGGCCGTGGCGCCGGCCGACACCACCATCGTGGGGCGCGACAGCGCCTTCGCCCCGCCCCGGCCGGTGACCACCAGCGGCTCGCTCTACGTGACCCCCGAGGGGTTCCGCCAGGCCGACACCGTCCCGCGCACCGACTCGGTGGTGCGCCCGCTCACGATCACCGCCCTGATGGACTCGGTGGAGATCCCCCTCCCCGACACCGCGGAATTCAAGGTCAACCGCTACAAGGTGAGCTTCCGCCCCGACTACGTGGCGCGGCCCACCATCGGCTACACCCGCGACACCTTCGGCCGCGGGTTCTATGGCGGCAGCGCGGTGGCGCTCTCCGACATGCTGGGCAACCACGAGCTGATCTTCGCCGCGTACGTCAACGGGCGGATCAGCGAGGCGCTGGTCAACGCCACCTACGTGAACCTCAACCGCCGGCTCAACTGGGCGGTGAGCGTCGGCCAGGAGCCGTACTACTTCCTCGAGCCGAGCCGGATCGTGGTCGACTCGCCGACGGCCGGCGAGAACACCTTCGTGACCAACCTGCGGCGCATCGTGCTCCGCTCAGCCTCGCTCCAGGGCATCTACCCCCTGAGCCGGTTCCAGCGGCTGGAGTTCGGGCTCACGGCCGCCACCATCAGCGACCGGCTGCAGCAGATCCTCGAGCCCTACGACCCGATCAGCGGCTTCCCCACCGACGACGCCACCTCGCGCGAGCGGAGCCTCTCCGGCGGGAGCTACATCCAGCCGACGCTGGCGTACACCTTCGACAACAGCCTCTTCGGGTACGTGTCGCCGTTCTACGGCCGCCGCTACCGCTTCGAGGCGGCTCAGTCGATCGGCGGCTGGCGCTACTTCCAGGGCCTCGGCGACTACCGGCGCTACGACCACCTCTTCGGTCCCTTCACCCTGGCCACCCGCGCCCTGTACTTCGGGCGCATCGGTCGGGACGCCGACCGCTTCCGCGTGTTCCTGGGGAGCACCGAGCTGCTCCGCGGCCACACCTCCGGCAGCTACTATCGCAACGAGTGCAAGACCTCCGACCCGGGCACCTATACCGGGTGCATCGAGCTCGACCGGCTGGTCGGCACCCAGCTCGCCGTGGGGAGCACCGAACTGCGGTTCCCCATCCTCGATCCGCGCATGGGGTTCCTCCCCGCGGGGTTCCCGCCGATCGAGGGGGCGTTGTTCTACGACGTCGGGATCGCCTGGAACGAGGGGAATACGCTGCGCTGGCGCCGCCGGGCCGGCGACGACCCCGTCGATGTGCGCACCCCGATGCAGACCCTGGGGGCGTCGGCGCGCATGAACCTGTTCAACTTCGTGATCCTCCGGCTGGATTACTCGATCCCGCAGGAGCGCTCCGCGCTCAAGGGGTACTGGACGCTCAGCCTGGGCCCGGCCTTCTAGCCCCTCGGCGGCACAGCGTAAGCTCATGGCGCGCAAGGCTCTCGAGCCCTGCGCGCCAAAGCTTTTCCCGCCCCCCCCTCCCGGCTAGATTACCGCCGTGTCCACCCGTCCCCTCCTGGTGACGATGGTCCTCGCGGCCCTCGCCTGCCAGTCCGGCTCCCAGCCTTACGCCCACGGTCTCTCCGCCGCCTCGACCATCCCACCCTCGAGCCTGCTGCGGCTCCCGGCGGCTGGCGGGCCGGCGGCGCTCTACCATGTGCCCGGGCTCGCGCCGTGGGACTGGCGGACCAGCACGCCGTTCCCGCCGCTCCGCCGGGTGGTCGGGGCCGACCTGGACCAGGAGCTGGTGTACGCCCTGACGGACAAGAACGAGGTCGTCGCCCTCGATCTCCAGACGGCACGCCCCCGCCCCGTCCTAGCCCAGAGTGTGCGGGAGGTGACCATCGGTCCCGATGGCACCCTCTTCACGGTGGACGACAGCCTGCGGGTAGTGCAGTTCGTCCGGCGCAACCCGGTCCGCTACGCCACCCGGCTCCCTGCCCGCCCGCGCGACCTCTTCGGGACCCGCGGCGCCACATTGATCGCCATCTCCGCCGGCGCCGCCAACGGCCTCACCCTGCTGCACCCGGGCGAGCCGCCCAAGCGGGCCGAGCTCCCCACCGGCGACGCCGCGGCCGCCTTCTGGGGCGACCTGCTCGCCATCGCGGCCGACTCCGCCGTCATCCTGGCCGACCCCGAGCAGCCCGACCTGCTGCAGAGCCTGCCGGTCAGCGGCCACGCCCGGGCCGTCCTCTTCTCGCCGTCCGGCCACCGGTTCTACGTGGCGCGGCGGGAGGGCGGCGTGCTGGTGTACAACCGCTTCACCCGCCAGAAGGTCGGCGAGATCGACCTGCCCGGCCCCGCCGGCGCGCTCCGGGTGGACCCGTTCGGGCGCTGGCTCCTGGTGCACCCCACGGGGGCCGACTCGCTCTGGCTGGTGGACCTTGCCACCGATCGCTACGTCGGCGGGTTCGCCGCTGACTGGTCCTCCGACCTCCCGACCGTGACCAACCAGCAGACGCTGCTGCTCAAGCTGGGGCGGGACGTCGTCGCGTACGACCTCACCAACGGTGAATTCCCCGAGGCGGGCCGCGTGCGCGATGGCTCCGGGGACTTCTGGCTGCCGCTGGCCTGGACCCCGGAGACCGGCACCGCGAGCGCGCTGCCGGAGACGGCCGCCGACACCACCACGCCGCTCGCGCCGGACGACGAGGCCGCGAGCCGGGTGTACCTGCAGGTCTCCAGCTCGCAGAACCGGGCCTGGTCCGACGAGCTGGCTCGCCAGCTCGAGCAGCAGGGGCTGCCCGCCTCAGTGCTGGAGCCCCGCGATGGCGAGGAGGGCTTCCGGGTGGTGCTCGGGCCCTATCCCACGCGGGAAGTCGCCGAATCCACGGGCCGCCGCCTCGGCCGCCCGTTCTTCATCTATCAACCCGACCGCTAAGCCAGGAACGCCCGCGCATGAGGCTCACGAAGCTCGAACTGTCCGGCTTCAAGTCGTTCGCCGACACCGCCACCCTGACCTTCCAGGACGGGGTGACCGCCATCGTCGGCCCGAACGGCTGCGGCAAGTCCAACGTCTCCGACGCGGTGCGGTGGGTGCTGGGCGAGCAGTCGGCACGGATCCTCCGCGGCGGCAAGATGGAGGACGTGATCTTCCAGGGCTCGACGGCGCGGCGGCCGGTCAACGTGACCCAGGTCTCGCTGTTCCTGGACAACACGGACGGGGACCTCCCCATCGCCTATCGCGAGGTGCAGATCACCCGCCGGCTCTCCCGCAGCGGGCAGTCGGACTATCTGCTCAACGGCACGGTGGTCCGCCTGCGGGATATCCAGGACCTGCTTCGCGGCACCGGGCTCGGCACCGACGCCGGCGTGGTCATCGAGGCCAAGATGATCGAGTGGCTGCTCTCGGATCGCGCCGAGGATCGCCGGTCGCTGTTCGAGGAGGCGGCGGGGATCGGGCTCTACCGCGACCGGCGCCAGACCACCGAGCGGCGGCTGGAGGAGACCGGCGGAGACCTGCAGCGGGTGGAGGACCTCATCGCCGAGGTGCAGAGCCAGCTGCGCAGTCTGGCCCGCCAGAAGGGCAAGGCGGAGCGGCATGCCCGGCTGATGGAGGAGAAGTTTGCGGTGCAGCTCACGCTCGCCAAGCGGCTGCTCGCCGACCTGGGCCAGGAGATGGCCACCTCCGCCGAGCGGCACGCGGTGCTGGAGCAGGAGCTGCCGCAGGCCCGCGAGGCGCTCACGGCGCTCGAGGAACGGCGCGACGAGGCCGCCCGCGCCCGTGGCCTGGCGGAGTCCCGCCGCACCGAGATCGCGCGCCACCTCGGCGATGAGCGGCTGGAGCTGGGGCGCCTCGATGGCGACCTCGCGCTCGCCGCCGAGCGGCTGGCCAACGCCGCCGCCCGGAAGCTCCGCGCTTCCGAGGAGCGGGGCCAGATGGAAAGCCGCCGGTCGCAGGCCACCCGGGAGCGGGAGGCGGCCCAGGCGGAGCACGCCGCGGCGCAGGCGGAGCGGGAGCGGATCCAGGCCGAGCTCGGGGCCCGGACGGCGGCGGAGCAGGAGGTGCGGCTGCGCCTGGGGGAGCAGCGGCAGGTGGTCCGGCAGCTGGAGGAGGAGATCCAGAAGCGGATGCAGACGCTGCGCGCCCTCGAGGGGGAGCGCCATTCGCTCGAGTCCGACCTGGCCTCGCTGCGGGAGCAGGCGACCACCGCCAGCGGCCGGCTGCAGGCGGCCCAGGCCGAGCAGGAGGTGGCCGAGCGCCGGCGGGCCGACGCCGTGGAGGTGGCCGAGCGGCATGGCCATGAGGCCAAGCGCACCGCCGTCGAGGCGGAGCGCGCCCGGCACCTGGTGGGCGAGCTGCGCCGCCGCGAGGCGCTGGAACGAGCCGACCGCCGCGGCGCCGAGGAGACCCTGGCCCAGCTGACGGCGCGGCGCCAGGCGCTGGAAGAGCTGGAACGGGATCGCGTGGGCCTGGCCCCCGGGGCCGCCGCGCTCCTCTCCGCCCGGGAGCAGTTCGGCGAGGCGATCATCGGCCCGCTCTCCGACTTCATCCGGACCGGCCGCGAGGACGCGGAGCTGGCGGAACGGCTGCTCGGCGAATGGGTGCACGCGGTGCTGGTGCGGGATGAGGGCGTGGTGGCGGCCATCCTGGCCTGGCACGCCGCCGAGCAGCCTGGCGCGATTGCCCTGCTGCCTGCCAGCCACCTCCCCGCCGGCCTCGCCGGTGCCGACCCCCTGCCCCACCGGCTGTACGCGCAGGGGCCGGCCGAGCCGTGGGTCCGGGCCTTCCTCGCGGGCACCGAGGCCCTGGACCCGGCCGGCCGCGCCCTGCGCCGGCCCAACGGCGCCATCGTCCTTGCCGGCGCCCCCAGCCCGTCCGGGCCGCTGCGGCGGCGGGCGGAGCTCGAGAGCCTCGGCACCGAGGTGAGCGAGGCCCAGGCCGCACTGCACCGCGCCGACCTGGCGCTGGGCGCCACGGTGGCGCGGCTCGCCGAAGCCGAGGCCGAGCAGGAGGCGACGGGCCACGCCGCGGACCACGCACGCGAGGCCGAACGCACCGCCGTGGCCAGCCGGGAGGACGCCATCCGCATCGCCAACGCCGTCACCCGCGAGCGGGGCGAGGCGGAGACCAACCTCCGGGCGCTCACCGAACGGATCGAGCGCTCGGAGCGGCGGCTGCAGGAGATCGATGCGGCGCTCACCGAGGGGGACCTCGCCCGCGCCCGGCTCGACGAGAACCTGGGCCAGGGCCGCGCCCTCCTCGCCGAGCTCGAGAGCCAGCAGGAATCGGCCCGCGACGCCCGGGTGCATTGGCAGGTCCAGGAGGCGCAGCTGCAGGCGCGCATCGACGGGGCTGCCACCGCGCTCGAGCGCGCCATGCGCATCGGCACCGAGGCCGACCACGCCTCGGTCTCGCTGGCCGGGGAGCTCGAGCGGATCGAGACCGACACCGCCCAGCTCGCCGCGCAGCAGGCGCAGTGGATCGAGGCCCGCGGCGAGCGCCGCGTGGCCGTCACCGAGCTCGAGACGGCCACCCAGGAGGCCGACCAGGCCGCCGCCACGGCCGGGGCCGCACTCGAGTCGGCGGAGCTCGACCTGCACCAGAACCGCGACCGGGTGGAGCAGCTCACGGCGGAGTATCACCGCCTGGAGCTGGGCATGACCGAGGCCAGCGGCCGCCGCCGGTCGATCGTGGAGCGGGTCGAGACCGAGTGGAAGAAGCCGGTGGACACCCTCCTGGCGGAGGCCACCATGCTGGACCTCGACCTCGAGACGCTCGAGAACGAGTCCCGCCGCATCGTGGAGGCGCTGGAGGGGATCGGGCCGGTGAACGCCCTGGCGGTGGAGGAGCACGCCGAGGAGGCCAAGCGGCTCGAGTTCCTGACCGCCCAGCGCGACGACCTGGTGGCGGCGCGGCAGTCGCTGCAGCAGGCCATCCGGGAGATCGACGGCACCGCCCGGACCATGTTCCTGGAGACCTTCACCGCGATCCGCACCAACTTCCTGCACGTCTTCCAGACCCTGTTCGGCGGCGGCGAGTGCGACCTGCGCCTGTCCAATCCCGAGGACCCGCTCGAGAGCGAGATCGACATCCACGCGGCGCCGCGGGGCAAGAAGGTCCAGCGGATCCACCTGCTGTCCACCGGCGAGCGCTACCTGGTGGCGGTATCGCTGCTGTTCAGCATCTACCTGACCAAGCCCAGCCCCTTCTGCCTGATGGACGAGGTGGACGCGCCGCTCGACGACGCCAATGTCGGCCGGTTCATCCGGCTGCTGGAGGAGTTCCGGAAGTCCACGCAGTTCATCGTCATCACCCACAACCCCCGCACCATGCAGGCGGCAGAGTCGGTCTACGGGGTGACGATGCAGGAGCCGGGCGTCTCGTCCATCGTGGGCGTACGCCTCGGCGAGCTGGAACGGGTCTGAGGAGCACCGCATGCTGATCGTGATGCACACCGACGCGAGCGAGGACCAGGTCCGCCGCGTCTGCGACACCATCCAGGAGATGGGCTACGCCGCCCGGCCCATGCCGGGCAAGCAGCGCACCACCGTCGGCCTGGTGGGCAACGACGGCCGGGTGGACGGCTCGCGGTTCGAGGCGCTGCCGGGCGTGGCCGAGGTGATCCACGTCTCCAAGCCGTACAAGCAGGTGTCGCGGGAGTGGCGCCCGGAGCCCACCGTCGTGAAGCTCGCGGGCGGCCTGGCGATCGGCGGTGAGGAGGTCGTGGTCATGGCCGGCCCCTGCTCGGTGGAGAGCGAGGCCCAGATCCTGGCCGCCGCCGAGGCCGTACGCGCCGCGGGAGCCACCGTGCTGCGCGCCGGGGCCTTCAAGCCGCGCTCCTCCCCGTACTCGTTCCAGGGGCTGGGCACCGAGGGGCTGCGGCTCCTGGCCCGGGCCCGGGCCGAGACCGGCCTGCGAATCGTCACCGAGGCGATGGACCCCGAGGGGGCGGAACGGGTGGCGGAGGTGGCCGACATCATCCAGGTCGGCGCCCGCAACATGCAGAACTATTCGCTGCTCAAGAAGGTGGGCCGGCTGGGCAAGCCGGTGCTGCTCAAGCGCGGCCTGTCGGCCACCATCCAGGAGCTGCTGCTCTCCGCCGAGTACATCCTCGCCGAGGGCAACCCGCAGGTCATCCTGTGCGAGCGCGGCGTCCGCGGGTTCGACGCCGCCACGCGCAACCTGTTCGACCTCTCCGCCATCCCGGTGGTGAAGGCCGCCTCGCACCTGCCGATCGTGGCCGATCCCAGCCACGGCACCGGGCACCGCGAGATGGTGACCCCGATGGCGCGCGCGGCGGTGGCGGCGGGCGCCGACGGCCTCCTCGTGGAGGTCCATCCCGCCCCGGACCGTGCGCTGTCCGACGGCGCCCAGAGCCTCTACCCGGAGCAGTTTGCCCGGATGATGAAGGAAGTGCGCCTGATCGCCGAGGCCATCGGCCGCCGGGTGGCGCTCCCGGCCGGGGTGCCCGCGTGAAGGCGCTCCTCGCCGCGCTCCTCCTCCTGGCCGCGCCGCCGCAGGCCGACCCGGACCCGCGGGTCCTGATCGAGAAGGCGGCCCGCGCCTACCGGGCGATCAACTCCTTCACCGCGGACTTCACGCAGGTGATCGCGGATTCGATGATCGGCACCTACGAGAGCCGCGGCCGGATCGTCCAGGCCGGCGAGTCACGGCTCGCGATGCGCTTCACCGACCCGAATGGCGATGCGATCATGATGGACGGGGAGCACATCTGGGTCTATACCCCGAGCACCACCCCGGGCCAGGTGCTGCGGCTCAAGCTCCCCACCGACCCGACCTACGGCCCGAACGTGCTGGCCTGGATCCTCACCGACCCCGCCCGGCGCTACGAAAGCCGCTACCTCCGCAACGACCAGGTGGCCGGCCGCGGCGCCGACGTGCTCGTCCTTACGCCCAGGGACCGCACCCTGCCGTTCCGTGAGGCAGTGGTCTGGCTCGACCAGTTCGACAACCTGCCCCGCAGGCTCGAGATCCGGGAACGGGGCGGCCAGGTCCGCACCCTCACCTTCACCGGCGTGCAGACCAGCCGCCGCGTCGGACCCGAGACATTCACCTTCCGCGCCCCTGACGGGGTGCGAATCGTCGACCAGTAGGCCCGCGCCGGCGCTACGGAAGCGCCGCGCGGAGCAGCGCCCGAAGCTCCGCAACGCGACCCGCCTCGAGCCCCGCCGCCTCCGCCAGCCGGACCGCCTCCATCCCCAGCACGGCGTAGGTCTCCCGTTCCGCCACCGGCAGCTCCGCCAGGTGACGGACCACCGTGGCCACGTCGCCTCGCCGTACCGGGCCGGTGAGCGCCTCGGCCGGCGGCAGGCGCTCCAGGTTCTCCAGCGCCCCGCGCATCATCGGAAGGTAGATCCGCGCCGCCAGCGACGGGTCCACGCCGGCATCCTCCGCCACCCTGGCGGCGATCGCGGCCAGGACCACCAGGTAGTTCGAGGCGAACACCCCGCCGGCGTGGTATCGGGGCTTGGCGCCTGGCGGCAGCGGGATCGGGATGAGCGCCAGCAGCCGCGCCAGTCGCTCCGCCTCGGCGACCGCCCGGGGCTGTCCCTCGATCGCGGCGTAGGCACCACGCCAGCGGGCGGCGGCAGTATCCGGATCGGCAATCGTCTGGAGGGGGTG
The DNA here is from genome assembly GCA_016713785.1 of Gemmatimonadota bacterium. Lineage (NCBI taxonomy): Bacteria > Pseudomonadati > Gemmatimonadota > Gemmatimonadota bacterium. The sequence continues at coordinate 1,198,919 of JADJOM010000003.1, forward strand.
GAACGAGCCCAGGGCGGCGCCAGACGGTACGAGCGGCTGGAGCGCGTGGTGGTCGTGCAGGCCGGAGAGGTGGAGCACCACCTGGTCCGCGGTGACGGCTCCCCGCTCCGCGAGCCCGCGGGCCACGGTCGCGATGGCATCGTCGGGCACCGCCAGGATCACCGTGGTGGCGCCGCCGGCCACGTCCGCCGCCTCGCCAGCACCAGGGCCGCGTCCCGAGGCCAGCTCCACCCGCTCCCCGGCCTCGCCCAGCGCCCGCGCCAGCCCGCGGCCCATGCGGCCGCCGCCGACGATCGCGATCATCCCTGCTGTCCAGAGCGCCACGCCACGAGCAGCCAGAGCCCGATGCCAGCGAAGATCGTGGCGAAGAGCCAGTAGAGGGTCGGCGGGCTGGCCTGGCGATTGACCCGGACGCCGAGGGGAACCGTGACCGCCGCCCCGAGCGCCAGCGGCAGCGCCATCCGAAGGTCCAGGAAGCCCGCCATCCACGACGAGACGGGCGGACCCTCCCCGGCCGTGAGGTAGCCGAGCCCTCCGGAGAGCGTGGTGAGGCAGACGCCCGCGAGCGCGGTCGGGGCCACCGACTTGATCGGCAGCTTGCCGACGTACAGCAGGACCGGCACCGCGATCAGCCCGCCCCCGATGCCGAGGAGCGCCGACAGGGCGCCGCCGACGAACCCCACCGCCACCAGCCACCCCCAGGAATGCGTCGCCGGGGTGGTATCCTGCTCCACGCGCCGCTGCCGCGCGCGGCGCGCGAGGTCCCAGGCGGAAAAGAGGAGGAAGCCGCCGAACGCGGCACGGACCCAGTGCGCCTCCCCCACCTTGGTGAGGATGCGCGCCACCACGAACGCCGAGAACACCCCGGGGAGGGCGTAGGCCGCCGCCGGACGCCAGGCGATGGCCCGCGCCAGCCCGTAGCGCCAGGTGCCGATGGAGGAGGTCACAAACGCCACGCCCAGACTGGTCGCGTGGGCCACGACCGTCTGGGCGGAGGGAGTCACCTGCGTGCCGGCATAGACCGCGTACAGGAAGGGCACCATCAGCACCCCGCCGCCCACCCCCGCCACCGCCGACAGCACACCAACCAGCAGGCCGACGGCGAAGGCCGCGGGGACCTCGAGTGCAGCCGGGATCGCTAGTTCCGCGAGGCCGGCGGGGCCGCGGAAGCGGCCTGGGTCATCGCCACGGAGAGCAGGTCCTTCGGGGTCTGGGCCCGGCCGAGGAGGTCGAGCGCCACCTGCATCTGGCGGTCGTCATGCGCCCGGCGGCGGAACTCCGCGGGCCGCCCGAAGACGTACCGCGCGATCTCGTAGCCGAGCTGCTCGTCGATCAGCGTCCCCGCCTTGGCGAAGGTCTCGGACGTCACTTCGACGCCCTTGGCCCGCAGCCGGCGGAGCACCTCCGCCCGCATCGCCGGGGTGACCGAGAAGCCCTCGCTGGTGACCCCCTTGTCCGTCTTGATCTGCAGCGCGGTCGCCGTGATCGCGTCACGATACTCGGTGAACTTGGACGCCAGCGCCGTGGCGAACGTCCGCTCCTCGTCGGTGAGCGAATCCTGCCGGACGATGAGGTCGGGGACGATACCGCCGCCCCCCCGCACCAGGCGCCCGCTGTCGGTGTGGTAGAGCGGCCGGGCGGAGTCGGCCGCCGTGCTGTCCCCGGGCTTGTGGGCGGCGTCGGCCGCCGCCACCGACGCCTGGTCTTCTTCGCTCCGGACCTTGCGCTGGATGGTCCGCCCGCTCGGGGTGTACCACCGGCCCGTGGTCAGCTTGAGCGCGGTGTTCTCGGAGAAGGGGAAGAGGGTCTGGACCAGGCCCTTGCCGAAGGTGGGCACGCCCACCACCACCGCGCGGTCGTGGTCCTGCAGGGCGCCGGAGATGATCTCCGCCGCGCTGGCGGTGCCATCGTTGACCAGCACGACGATCGGCAGCGTGGGCCATTCCTGTCGTGCCTGGTCGGAGAACTGCTTGGTGGCGCCCCGGGCCCGGCCCCTGGTGGAGACGATCTCCTGCTCGCTGTCGAGGAACAGGTCCGCGACCTTGACCCCCTGGTCGAGCAGGCCCCCCGGGTTGCCGCGCAGGTCGAGGACCAGGCTCTTCATACCCTTGCCGAGCAGCGCGCCGATCTCCCGCCGCAGCTCCTGCGTGGAGCTCTCGGCGACGGGATTGAGCGAGATGTAGCCGATGTTGCCGGGGAAGAGGTTGCCCGGCGGGACCGAACGCACGTGGATGGTGGCCCGGGTGAGCTGGTAGGCGATCGGCTGCGCGAACCCGGCGCGGCGGATCTTGAGCTCGACGCTGCTGCCGGGCGTGCCCCGGAGCGCCTTGACCGCCTGGTCGTTGGTCCAGCCCTCGGTGGACTTGGAATCCACGGAGATGATCTGGTCGCCAGTCTCGACCCCGGCCCGCTCGGCCGGCGTCTCGGGCAGCGGTGCCACCACGGTGATCCAGCCATCCCGGACGTCGATCTGGATGCCCAGGCCGCCGTAGTTGCCGGTGGTCGTTTCGGTCAGCTGCTTGTAGTCGTCGTTCTGCAGCAGGACCGAATACGGGTCCTTGAGCTGCTCCAGCATGCCGGTGGTGGCCCGCTGGTACAGCTCGCTCTGCGGGATCGAGTCGACATAGTAGGCGCTGACGTGCGACAGCACGTCGTCGAACAGCCGCGCCTGCTGGTAGACGTCGCCGTCCCGGGAGGTGCCCCGCTGGAGCAGCCAGCCGCCCGTGAAGAACGAAATGACCGCCACCAAGGCGATCAGCCCCCATCGCTGCCGCATGACGACCTCCGGATCTCGGGGCCGCGCCGGCCATGCCTGGCCGTGCCCCCGGCGTTCGTAAGCTAACCTGCCGCGGCCCCGCCCGCCCCCACCCCGGCAGCGACCATCGCCTCCCAAGCCGCTCGCAAGAGCTGTTCCGGCGGCAACGCGGCGTCCAGATGGGCCACGCCGGGGCCGGTCGCATTCCGGAACACCGCGCCGACCCGTTCGTGGAACTCCCGGCCCGCGCGTTCGATCCGGTCCAGCCCCTGTCCGGCCTGACGGATGCGATCGAAGCCGAGTTCCGGCGGCAGGTCGAGGACCAGGGTCAGGTCCGGCTGGAGGCCCCCGGTGGCCGCCCGGTTGGCGGCCAGGAAGAGCGCCCGGTCGATGCCGCGCCCGCCGCACTGGTAGGCTTCGGTGGACAGCTGGAAGCGGTCCGCGATCACCGTCTGGCCGGCGGCCAGCGCGGGGCCGATCACCCGCGCCACCAGGTCGGCCCGCGCCGCCAGGAAGAGGTACAGCTCGCTGACGGGCTCGATCGGCTGCGCCGGGTCGAGCAACACTTCCCGGATCCGCTCCGCCACCGGGGTGCCTCCGGGCTCGCGCACCAGCACCGCGTCCCTGCCGGCCGCGCGCAGCCGATCGGCCAGGGCGTGGACGAGCGTGCTCTTCCCCGCCCCCTCCGGCCCCTCGACCACGAGGAAGCCGCCCGGCGTCATCCGAGGGTGATGATGCTGCTGCTGGCGCCCTTCTCCATCCCCTGGCCGATGAGCTGGTTCACCCGGATCATGACCTTCTCGAAGTTGGCGCGGGCCACGGCGTAGGCCTGTCCGGTCGGGCTCACCTCGAGCTCGCGGACGGCGGTCTCGTAGGTCTCGGCGGTGGCCTGGTCGGGCATCTGGCCCTGCGAGACCAGTTCGTCCATCTGGCGCGCGAGCTTCTGGATCAGCTCCACCTTGGCCTGGGCCTCGGCGTCCTCCCGGAGCGCGCTTTCGGCCCGCCGCAGCGCCTTGTACTCCTGCGTCTGGCCGATCATCCGGCCCAGTTCCTCTGCCTTGTCCCAGATCACGATGATTCGCTCCTCCGCGCGAGGAGGTACCGCGCGCGGCCGAAAAGGTCGTCCCGCACCGTCGCCATCGCCAGGCCCGCCGCCGCGGCCAGCGCCAGGCTGGCCGCCGCACGGGTCGCATCGATCTCCAGCGCCACCACTCCCCCGGGCCGGAGCACCCGGACCGCCTGCCCCAGCAGGCGGCGCGTGTCGGCCAGGCCGTCGCCCCCGCTGGCCAGCGCCGCGCGCGGCTCGTGGTCCCGGACGCTGCTGTCCAGCGCCTGATACTCCGCCTCGGAAAGATAGGGCGGATTCGAAACCACCGCGTCCATCGTTCCGGGCCCGACCGCCGCGAGCAGGTCGCCCGCGAGGAGCACCACGCCGAGCCCGGTCCGGGACCGGTTCTCCGCCGCCAGCCCGAGGGCGTCCCGCGAGCGGTCCATGCCCACGACCAGCCGATACCGGCCCTCGTCCGCCAGCGCCAGCGCGATGCACCCCGATCCGGTGCCGACGTCGATCACCTGACCGGTGCCGGCCTGGGCCAGCACCAGCTCCACCAGGCCCTCGGTCTCGGGGCGCGGGATCAGGGCCCGCCGGTCCGCGCGCAGGGTCAGTCGGCGGAAGCCCGCGATGCCGGTGACGTACGCGTGCGGCTCCCCTGCCGCCCGCCGGGTGACCGCCTGCCGGAACCGCGCAATCGCCTCGGGTGCGGGCGGCGCGTCGTCGGCCGGGAGGGTGTAGCTCGGCAGGCCGGCCAGGTCGGCCCAGATCCGGACCGCCTCGCGGCGCGGCTCCGTGATCCCCTGCTCCCGCAACCGGGCCGCTCCCTCGTCGATCAGGGCGGCCCGGGGCGGCGCTTCAGTCACCGAGCTGCTCCTGGCGGCTCGCCATGCGCAGCGCGTCGATGAACTCATCGAGCTTGCCGTCGAGCACGCCCGGGAGGTCGTGCACCGAGAGGTTGATCCGGTGGTCGGTCACCCGGCTCTGCGGATAGTTGTAGGTGCGGATCTTGGCCGAGCGGTCGCCGGTGCCCACCATCGCCCGGCGATCGCGGGACCGGGCCGCCTCCTGCTCGGCGATGCGACGGTCGAGCAGCCGGGCCCGGAGCACTTCCATGGCCTTGAGCTTGTTCTGGAGCTGCGACTTCTGGTCCTGCTGCGAGACCACCAGGCCGGTCGGGAGGTGGGTGATGCGGACCGCGCTGTCGGTGGTGTTCACGCTCTGGCCCCCGGGGCCGCCCGAGCGGAACACGTCGATGCGCAGGTCGTTGGGGTGGATGGTGACATCCACCTCCTCCGCCTCCGGCAGCACCGCCACCGTCGCGGCCGACGTGTGGATGCGGCCCGCCGACTCCGTCGCGGGCACCCGCTGCACCCGGTGCACGCCCGCCTCCCGCCGCAGCTGCCCGAAGGCATCGTCGCCGCGCGCCGCGAAGATGGCTTCCTTGATCCCGCCGGAGGTGCCGTCGCTGAGGGAGATGATCTCGACGGTCAGGCCTCGTCGCTGCAGGAACCGCTGATACATGCGGAACAGGTCGGCGGCGAACAGGGCCGCCTCATCGCCGCCGGTGCCGGCGCGGATCTCGACGATGGCGTCACGGTCGTCGAGCGGGTCACGGGGGAGCAGCAACTCGTGGAGCTGGGCCTCAAGCGGGGCAATCTCGACGGGCAGGCGGTCGAGGTCGTCCTGCACCAATGCGGCAAGCTCGGGATCGGCCTCACCGGCCAACTCCCGAGCTTGTGCCAGGGCATCCTGCAGCTTCTGCAGCCGGTCGGCGAGCTGGACCACCGGCGCCAGCCGGTTGTGTTCCCTCCCGAGCGCGCGGAGCTTGGCGGGATCGGCCGCGGTCGAGGGGTCGGCCAGCGCGGTGGCGACCTCCTCCGCCCGGCCGAGCGCCTGGCGGAGTCGGGCCTCCACGCGCTAGCCCTGGGGGCCCGCGGCGGCCTTGTCGCCCGAGTACTTCTTGCGGAAGCGATCCACCCGACCCTGGGTATCCACCAGACGCTGGCGGCCGGTGAAGTAGGGGTGGCACTTGGCGCAGATTTCGACGTGCACGTTGCTGCTGGTGGAGCGGGTCTCGAACTCGTTCCCGCACGCGCACTTCACCATCAGCTTGTGGTAGACCGGATGGACGTTCGCCTTCACTGTTCGCTCCTGTGCACTGTTCCCGGCGCCCGATGCAGGCGCTCGTAAAGCTCGGCAATATAGCCGCTTAGCCAACAGGAAGGCAACCGGCGGCGATTCCGGGCCGAGGCGCCTCGCCACCTTGGGAGGCCGGGCGGGGACGGATTCCCGGTCGCTGCCGCACCCCCCGGACGGCCGTGCTGGGCCGGGGGCCAGCCAGGCGCGGAGGCCGGTGCCGTCAGTTTGACACCGCAGAGGGACCTAACTATCGTATTTACCTATACTTCCACCATGTCGAGGGCCTTGTGCCGCTCAGCCCCCTAGAGGTGCTCAAAAAGGTGCCGCTGTTCGCGTCGATGCGCGAAAGCGACATCACCGCTTTCGCGGAACTCGTCCGGGAGCGAAGCTATCCCAAAGGCAGCGTGATCGTCTTCGAGGACGACCCCGGCGACGCCCTCTTCCTGGTCGCGGCCGGCCAGGTCAAGGTGGTGCTCATCGGCGAGGACGGCCGGGAGGTCATCCTGTCGGTGCTCAGCGAGGGCAGCTTCTTCGGGGAGATGGCGCTGATCGACGACCAGCCCCGGTCGGCCACGGTCATCGCCATGACCGACGCCGCGGTCCTGGTGCTGCGCCGGGAGGACTTCCAGACCCGGCTGCGCACCTCTCCCGAAGTGGCCATCGCCCTGATGCGGGAGCTGTCGCGGCGGCTCCGCCGGGCGGACGAGAAGATCGGCAGCCTGGTGCTGCTCGACGTCAACGGCCGGGTGGCCGACCTCATCCTGCGCATGGCGGAGGAGGAGGGCGGCGACCGGGTCACCAAGAAGATCACCCACCACGTCATCGCCCAGATGATCGGCTCCAGCCGGGAAACCGTCTCCCGGACCATGCGGGACTTCGTGGAGCGGGACCTGATCCAGGTCACCCGGAAGGAAATCACGATCACCAACCGTCAGTTGCTGGAGCGGGCCGCCGGACGTTCGTGATCCGGCGCACGCCGCCGGCGTGAGCGCCGGCGACGTCCCGGATGGCAGAGTCCTTGCACCGTTCTATCGGATGCAACCGAGAGGAGTCGTGGCCTACACCGTCACCTTCTGGGGGACCCGGGGATCGATCCCGACGCCAGGCGTGCATACCGCGCGGTACGGCGGGAACACCTCCTGCGTGGCGGTGACCGGCGCCAGGGACCAGCTCGTCATCCTCGACGCGGGCAGCGGCATCCGGCTGCTCGGTCGGGAGCTGATGCGCGTGGCCTCGATGCCGATGAACCTCGACATCCTCCTCTCGCACACGCACTGGGACCACATCCAGGGCCTGCCCTTCTTCCAGCCGCTGAATACCCGGGGCAACAGCGTGCGGATCTACGGGGCGGCCCAGGCGGGGGTCCCGCTGGAAGAGATCCTGGACCGCCAGATGGACCCGGTGGTGTTCCCGGTGCCGCTCAAGGCCCTCGCGGCCGACCTGCGGATCACCGAGATCAGCGGCGGGCGGTTCGAGATCGACGGCTTCCTGGTGGAGGCGTTCCGGTTGCGGCACCCCGGGACCACCCTGGGTTACAAGCTCGTGCCGGCCAGGGGGGGGCGCACCATCGCCTACCTGACCGACAACGAACTGGGCCTGGGGGGCAGCTACGACGTGCCCCCGGACTGGCGCCGGGAGCTGGTGAGATTCCTGGGTGGGGTGGATACGTTAATCCACGATGGGATGTACTCGGAGGCCATGATCGAGTCGCGGGCCGGCTGGGGGCATTCCACCCCCGAGCAGGCGGTGGACCTGGCGGCCGAGGCGGGCGTGCGGCGACTGGTGCTGTTCCACCACGAGCCGGAGCATGATGACGGGGCGGTGGATGCCCTGGTGATCGGAGCCCGGAGTTACGCGGCGGCGCGTGCCCCGGGCCTGCAGCTGGAAGCCGCCATGGAAGGGATGTCCCTGACCCTCTGACGAGGTTGGAGCCTATGCGACGCCGTGCATTGCTGGCCCTCTCCCTGGCCACCGTGGCCGCCCTGTCCCCGCTCGCGGGACAGGACACCCGTCCGGGCATCGCGGTGCTCCCGTTCGAGAACGGCGGGTCCTACGGCCAGGACAAGGAGAACTTCGAGGCGCTGCAGAAGGGGATTCCGGGCATGCTCATCAGCGAGCTGTCCCAGAACCCCGCCGCGCGCGTGGTGGACCGTGACGGCATCGAGTCGATGCTGGCCGAGCAGAACCTGGCGAAGGACGGCCGGGTGGACGCCGCCACCGCGGCACGGATCGGCAAGCTGGTCGGCGCCCGCTACATGATCATGGGGAGCTTCGTGGACCTCTACGGGCGCTTCCGGATGGACGCCCGGATCGTGAACGTGGAGACCAGCGAGATCGTGAAGGTGGTCAAGAGCGACGGCAAGCGCGAGGACCTCTTCAAGCTGATCCAGACCCTGGCCGAGAAGCTCATGGTCGAGACCCGGCTGCCGCCGCTGCCCGCCGAGCTGGGCGCCGCGGTCCGGCAACGGAACGTACCGACCGCCGCGCTGACCTACTACAGCCGCGCCCTGTTGTACCAGGACCGTGGCGAGAAGGACAAGGCGGCCGAGTTCTTCAGCAAGGCGATCGAGGCCTTCCCCAACTACGCCGAGGCCCAGGAGGGCCTGAGGAAAGTCCAGGGCAGCTGAGGCGTGATCGACTTTCTCGCGGCCCTGGGACGCGGGACGGCGCGCTGGCTGGCCCGGGTTGGCCTGCTGGCGCGCTTCGCCTTTGAGGCCGGCGCCTCGCTCGGGACGCTGCCAGGCGCGGGGCGGAGAGTCGCCGCCCGGGTGCTGCTCAACCAGCTCCGGTTCACGGCCCTGGAGGCGGTGGGACTGATCGTCCTCCTTTCCGGGGTGCTCAGCTACCTGACGATTTCAAGCACCCTGGCCCAGCTGGACAAGGTCGGCGCCTCGGAACTGATCGGGAAGCTGATGGTGGTGGTGATCGTCCGCGAACTGGGCCCGTTGCTCACGGCCATCGCCGTGGTGGGCCGGAGCGGCACCGCCATCACCGCCGAACTGGCGACGAACACGGTGCTGGGCGAGGTCCGCGCCCTCAAGGGCATGGGGATCGATCCCTACCACTACCTGGTGCTGCCGCGGCTCTTCGGCTGTATCGCCTCGGTGGTGACGCTGATGGTGCTGTTCGACGTGATCGCCCTGTTGGGGGGCTACCTCGCGGCGGGGGTCTTCGCCGGGATGAGCGGCTCGCGCTACCTCGGCATCGTGCTGGCCAACCTGACCACGCAGGACGTCGTCCTCACCGTGCTCAAGGGCGTGCTCTTCGGCCTGGTGATCGGGACCATCCCGGCGTACGAGGGGCTGATGGTACGGCGGGGCCCGACGGAGATCCCCCAGGCGGTGATCCGGGGGACGGTGCATTCGCTGGCGGTGATCTTCATCCTGGCCGCCGTGATCGTGGGGCTCCTCGGCGGATGACCTCCCCCCTGGCGTTCGTCGAGGTGTCGGTAGGGCGGGCCGCCCGATCCACCCTCTCGAGCATCCCCCTTGCCACCGCGGGTCCGGACACCGTGCTGACCCTGGAGCTGGCGGCACGGCAGACGGTCGCCGTGCTCGGCGACGAGACCAGCGGCGTGGACACGCTGGGCGGGCTGGCGCTCGGGCTCGAGATGCCGGCGCTGGGTCAGGTGCGGACCCTGGGCACCGAGATCGGCCGCCTGGAGCGCAGCGTCCAACTCGCCTTCCGCCGGAGGGTCGGGTACCTTCCCGCCGGCGACGGGTTGATGCAGAATCTCACGCTTCGGGACAACATCCGGCTGCCCCTGCGCTTCGGGAGCGACTTCCGGGGCCGGGAGATCGAGGGACGGGTGGACGTGATCGTGGCGCAGCTTCGCCTGAGCCGCGTGGCGGACCTGCGCCCTGCCCAGGCCAACGCCGAGGACCGCCGGCGCGCCGCACTGGCGCGGGCCCTGGCCTTCGACCCGGAGCTGGTGGTGCTGGAGGAGCCGTTCGATGGACTCACCGATCGCGCGGCCGCCGAGCTGCTGGAGGCCGCCCGTGGGGGCGAAACCGCAGAGGGAGCCCGACGCACCGTGTTCCTCACCGGACCTGACCTGCCGAGCCTGATCCGCCCCCGGGTGGACCGGACCTACCGCATGACCCGTGGCCTCGTGGAGGAAGTCCGGTGAGCATGCGGACCCGTACCGCCGACGCGCTGGTGGGCGTCCTGGTCCTCGGCGCCATCCTGGTAGTGGTCCTCGCGGTGGTGGTTACCCGCGGCTGGACCGAGCGACGGGTGACCATTTTCATGCTGAGCCCGTCGGTGCAGGACCTGAAGGAAGACACCCCGGTCTACCTCCAGGGCCTGGCGATCGGCGAGGTGGCGGCGATCTCGCCCCTGGTGGACAGCGGCGCGATGGGCCCGCCCGAGTTCCTGGTGGCGCTCCGGCTGCGGGAGCGCTACGCCAACGGGGTGCCGATCGTGCTGCCGCTCGGCACCTCGGCCGAGATCGCGTCCAGCGGCCTGATCGGCGCGGCCTCGGTGGCCCTCCTGGTGCCGCCCAACCAGCGCGCGGCGGCGCTGGCCCCCGGCGACACCATCCGCGCCGGCCTCAGGCAGAGCGCCACCGATGCCCTCAAGGAAGTGGCCGACAGCCTCAAGACCCAGGTCTCCGACATCCTCCGGGACACCCGGAAGCTGCTCGCCACGCTGGACCGGACCGCGCAGTCGGCCGAGACCCAGCTCAATGCCACCGCCCCCGAGCTGCGCGGCACCCTGACCCGGATGCAGGCGGCGCTGGACGAACTGCGGCCGGCCATCGCGAGCGCGAACGCGCTGATCGCGAGTTCCGACGCGCGGGTCGGCACCCTGCAGGATTCGCTGCTGGCCACCCTCTCCGATGCCCGGCAGCTGCTCAACGACGCCGACACCCTGACCACGACCATGACGGGGCTGACCCGGGAGCTGACCCCCGACCTCAAGCGGACGATCACCAACATGTACGTGGTGAGCGCCAAGCTCGAGCACTTCATCGACGCCGTGACCCGCCGGCCTCACCGGCTGGTCACCGGGGTGAACGCCCTGCCCCGCGATTCGATCGTGGAGGCGGCGCCGTGAGCTTCCTGCTCTACCACCCGCCGACCTGGTCGCCCCGGATGCTGGCCCACACGCTGCAGACCGAGCAGGTGGAGCTGCGCGAGGTGGAGACGCCAGGCGACGCGCGGGGGGAGGACCGTCCCACCGCCTATCTGCTGGACATGGCCGCGCGGGCCCACGTGACGCCGCAGGTCCTGACCGCGCTCCGCGACCAGGGCGTGGCCGTCCTGGCGCTGGGAGAGGCAGGCGAGGACGATGTCCCGGCAGACCTCCCCGCGGAGCTGCTGAGCGGCTTCCTGCGGGCGCCGGTGGGCCCGCGCCAGCTGCTGGTGGCCCTGCGCAGCGCCTTCCGGGTGTCGGCCTCGCACCGCGACCACGCCCGGGCCCGGGCCGAGAGCACCGCCCGGCTCAACGAGCTGTCGGAGCTGGCCAACATCGGGGTGCTGCTCACCACCGAGAAGGACACCAACACCCTGCTCGACCTGATCCTGACCCAGGCGCGCCGGGTGAGCCAGTCGGACGCCGGCAGCCTGTACATCGTCGAGACGGACGAGCACGGGACCCGCCGCCTGCGCTTCAAGCTGAGCCAGAACGACAGCCGGCCGGACATCCCGTTCGTCGAGTTCACCATCCCGATCGACCACGCCTCGCTGGCCGGGTACGCCGCCACCGAGGGCGAGCCCCTGGCGATCGAGGACGTGTACATGCTGCCCCCGGACGTCGAGTACTCGTTCAACCGGTCGTTCGACGAGCGGTACGGGTACCGCACGCGGAGCATGCTGGTCATCCCGATGCAGAACCACCACGGCGACGTCATCGGGGTCCTGCAGCTGCTCAACCGCAAGCGCGACTTCGCCGCCCGGCTGACCACGCCGGAGGAGGCCACGCGCCAGCTGATCGCGTACAGCCCCCATACGGTGAAGATCGTCAAGGCGCTGGCCGGCCAGGCGGCGGTCTCGATCGAGAACAGCCAGCTGTACGAGTCGATCGAGCGGCTGTTCGAGGGATTCGTGAAGGCGGCGGTGCTGGCCATCGAGCAGCGCGACCCGACCACGTCGGGCCACTCCGAGCGGGTCGCCACCCGCACGGTGGCGCTGGCCCGCGCCGTGGACCACCTGCGCGACGGACCGTTCTCCCAGGTGAGCTTCACCCGGGAGCAGCTGCGCGAGCTGCGCTACGCGGGCCTGCTGCACGACTTCGGCAAGGTCGGCGTCCGGGAGCAGGTGCTGGTCAAGGCCAAGAAGCTCTACGACGGGGAGCTCGCCCTCATCCGGCAGCGGCACGCCTTCGTGCGGCGCAGTGCCGAGTGGACCTTCGAGAAGGAGCGGGCGGACTACCTGGCCCGTCACGGCCGGGAGGGGTACGACGCCTTCCTGGCCGGACTCGAGGCCCGGCAGCGGGAGGCGCTCGCCACCGCCGACCGGTTCCTGCAGGTGGTGCTCACCTCCAACGAGCCGACGGTGCTGGCGGAGGGGGATTTCGCGGCGCTGGGGGAGTTCGCGGCCATGGCGTACGTGGACATCGAGGGCCAGCCGCAGCCGTTCCTCCTGGCCACGGAGCAGAAGCACCTCTCCATCCGGAAGGGCAGCCTCGACGAGCGCGAGCGGCTCGAGATCGAGAGCCACGTGAGCCACACCTTCGACTTCCTGCGGAAGATCCCCTGGACCAAGGCGCTCTCGCGGGTGCCGGAGATCGCGCGCGGGCACCACGAGAAGCTCGACGGCACCGGCTACCCGCGGAAGGTGCGGGGCGAGGCCATCCCGCTGCAGACCCGGATGATGACCATCGCCGACATCTTCGACGCCCTGACCGCCCAGGACCGGCCCTACAAGCGCGCCCTGCCGGTGACCCGCGCGCTCGATATCCTGGCCGACGAGGTGACGCGCGGCCAGCTGGACGCCGAGCTGTTCCGGATCTTCGTGGAATCAAAGGCCTGGGACGAAACCAGCGAGGCGGGGCGAAGGGACAGCCTGGCCATCCCCCGCCCCTGATCAGGCTGCCCGCGGGCCGGGCCGGGTGGCGGCCAGCACCCCGGCCACCAGCCCGAGGTTGAGCGGGACCAGCAGGGCCAGCACCTGCCCATTCACCTGGGGCCACACCGGCAGGAGCTTGAGCAGCACCCCCACCAGCGACAGTCCCGCGACCAGCCAGGCCAGCAGGCGCACCGCGCGCACCACGCCGGGCCGCGAGGGCCGTGCCCAGGGGAGCAGCACCCCCAGGGCCAGGGTCAGGTCATTCAGCTGAAAGACGTTCTGGTTGCGCGCCGCCATGACATGGTCCGTGAAGGCCCACAGACCGGCGAGGAGCATCCCGCCCAGGCCGAGCAGGAGCGCCACCGTGGTGGCGGGAAACACGAACGCCGTCCGCCCCGCCCCGCTCCGCCCATGGCGCACGCCGGTCCAGGCGAGCAGTCCCCCCAGCGCCACCCCAAGGGCCAGGAAGCCGGGCCACCAGGCCGGTGGCGCGTCCCGCACCGGGTAGGCCGCGCTCTCGTACAGCACCCGCTCCGACTTGACCAGCGGCACGAATCCCCCGGCGCTGTCCGGGAGCCGGATCTCGCGCAGGTACTCGTGCAGCTTGAGCGGCAGGAACATTTCCTCCCAGCGGGTGCGGGGCTGGTCGGCGCCCGCGCCGAGGGCCAGCATCAGGCCGGCGTAGAGCAGCGGGTTGTGGGTATTGAGGCGCTGGGTATGGAACCGGAAGCTCCGCCCCGGCATCCGGGACTGGCGCTCGATGGCGCCGCCCAGCACCCGGTCGAGCGCGTCGCGGACCCGCGTGGAGCAGTTGTCGAGGTAGTAGTCGTAGCGGTAGAACTTGTGCTCGTCCTGGGCATTCCACTCGAGGAAGTCGCGCAGGGCCAGGCGCTGGGCGGGGGTGAGGTTCAGTTCCTGTTGCCACACCGAGCGCCGCCGGTCGATGTACCGCGGCACGTCGTCCGCCGTGGGGTACCCCGCCATCCAGTAGAGCATCCGGCCCTGGACGAACTTGAGCAGGAAGTTCTCCTGCCGGAAGCTGAACATCCCGTAGTTGTAGGCGAGGCTGGTCCCGCGGCTGCGGTCCTCCACCACGATGGCGTTGTGGCCGAATCGCTCCCAGACCTCGGCCCCGACGCCCATGGTGAGCACGGAGATGGTGAGCTCCGCGCCGGGTTCGGGACGGTTCGGGGATTGGGCGGTTCGCCCCTGCGCTGCGAGGGGTCCGGGCACGGCTGATCCGAGCAGTGCGCAGAGCGCAACCGACCGTCCGAACCGCTGCAGTGCCGAGTCGCCGATCACAACTCCACGTCCTTCCCCTTGGCTGCGGACTCATAGATGGCGTCGATCACCCGGTGCAGCACCAGCTGCTCCTGGTTGTCGAACGGCTTGGCCTCCCCGCGCAGCGCCGCCAGGAAGTGAGCCCATTCCGCCCGATAGGACGCGGTGAACGCGTTCTCGCGACCGATGGCCCCGGTGGGTGCCACGTCGGTGGGCACGCCGTGCAGTTCCTTCCAGACATGGAACGGGTTGATGCCGGCGGTGCCCTTGCTGCCGCGCAACCCGAGGCCGAAGCGCTCGCCCTCTCCGACGTGGTGCCAGGTCACGTCCAGGAACATCGAGAAGCCCCCTTCGCACACCACGAACGCGCTGCCCGACTGCTCCACGCCCCGGTTTCCGTCCCCGCCGGTGAGGCTGGCGCTCACCCGCACCGGCGTGGGGCTCCCGGCCAGCCAGAAGCCGAGGTCGAGGATGGCGTGGCCCAGGTCGAGCATGGCGCCGCCCCCGGCCTCCTCCCGCCGCTGACGCCAGCCGAGCTGGGCCCGGGAAGGCCGGAAGACGTGCCAGCTGCCGCGGATGCTCTCGAGCTTGCCCAGCTCCCCGCTCTGCACATAGCTGCGGACGATCTGGACATCGCTCCGGTATCGGTGGTTCATGCCGACGTGGAGGATGCGGTTCTTCTTCTCCGCGAGGCGGAGGATCTTCTGCACTCCGGCCGCGCTCAGCGCCAGCGGACGCTCCACCAGCACGTGCACCCCGCGCGAGAGCGCGGCCTGGACGTGGGGCTCATGCAGGTGATTGGGCGTGCAGATGGCCACCGCGTCGAGCTGCTCGAATTCGAGGATCTCCTCGATGTCACTGAAGGCGTCCCGGACCTGGAAGCGGTCGGCGAGGGCCTTGGCCTTGGGGAGGTCGGTATCGCAGATCCCCACGATCTGCACCCCCTTGAGCTTGCGGAGCACGGGGAGGTGGGCCACCTGGGTGATGGCGCCGGCGCCGATGATGGCCAGCTTCAGGGTGTCGGACATGCACGCTCCTCGAGAGTGCCCTCAGTACGCCCGGCTCAATTCCGTGCCCGGAAAGTAGGCACGGAGGATCGTCACCGCATCCTGTCCCGCGCGCGCCCGCCCCACCGCCCCCCACTGGCAGAACCCCACCCCATGCCCGGCCCCGCCCCCTTCGGCCACCAGCTTCGCCAGGCGGGCGCCGGCGCGCGTCTCGATCAGCTGGAACACCGCGCTGCGGAGCGAGGCCTCGCCGACCGGGCGCAGGACACGGCGCACCGCCGGTCCCTCGACCGTCACCGTGCCCCGGCGGATCGCCAGGCTGAGCCGGGCCACGCGATCGCTGCCGGTCCGACGGGTGACGCTGACCCCCTGGACCGGTGCCACGTCCGCGGCGTGGACGCCGGCCGCCGCGGGCGGGAGCGACCGTTGCAGCACGTCATCCAGTTGCGCGCCGGTCCACTCCTCGCGCCAGCGATAGCGGGGGGAGATCCGGCAGTAGGACTGGCCCTCGGGATCCGTGTCCACGACCGACTGGAGGTAGGGCCGGTCGGCCGCGGCAAAGACCTCGGTGCCCGTGGCCGTCCGGCCTCCGCAGGTGGAGAAGAAGAAGGCATCGATCGGGAGGCCCTGCCAGCTGACGATCTGGCCGGCGGTGGCCTGGACGGCCCACCGGGCCAGCGGATACTCGGCGCCCACCCCTCCGTAGACCTGGTCCGCCACGGTGGCGTACAGGTCGAACCCCTCGGTGGCGCGCTTGCCCAGGTTCCGGATGGCGAAGGTCCGCGACACGATGGCCTGGGCCTCGAGGGCCGCCGCCTCGGCGGAGTCGCGCCGGCCCATCTCGGCGCCAAGCACCCCGGTGAGATAGTCCTCCATCCCGACGCGGTTGATGACGGTGAGGCCGGCGCGGTCCCGGGAGAGCTGCACGGTTCCCCGGTACCCCTTCCCGTTCACCAGCACGATCCCCCCGTCCTGGCGCGGCACCACCGTCACGGCTGGCTGCCCGCTGATGGCCCAGCCGGTGGGGCCGGCCACCGTGAAGCCATCCGCCGATGCGCGGGCCTGCCAGGTGCTCCCTGGCTCGGCGGCGGCGAGGGCGGCCCCCTCGCCGTCCAGAAAGCTCAGTCCACTGTCCCCGGCGAACGTCACCCGGGCTGCCCCCGTGGCCAGGCCGACGCGGATCTCCGGGGCCCGACCCTCCGGAGCGGGGCCGGCCTCAGGAGCCTCCTGGGGGGCGCAGGTCACGAGCCCCCCGGCCAGGAGGGCCAGTACGCCAAGCCGGCGGGCGACGACCGGGACGGTCAACCGCGGTAGTTCCCGAACTTGAGCTCGATCCCGAAGTCCTGGGTCCGCAGGAAGGCGATCACCGCCTGCAACTCGTCCCGGGAGGGGGCCGTGACCCGGATCTCCTCACCCTGGATGGCGGGCTGGACCTTCTTGAACCCATGGTCCTTGATGGCCCGGGTGATCTTCTTGGCCACGTCGGTCTCGATCCCTTGGGTCAGGCCGATGACCCGGCGAACGGACGTCCCCGTGGCGGCGACCGGGTCGCCGATCTTGAGATTTTTCACCGGGACCCCACGCTTGACCATCTTGGTCTGTACGATGTCGAGAAGCTGGTCCATGCGGAAATCGTCGTCGGCATGCAGACGGATCTCCGCCTTCTCCCGGTCGAACTCGATAGTGCAGTGGGTGCCCTTGAAGTCGTACCGCTGGGCGACCTCCTTCACCGCCTGGTTGATCGCGTTGTCGACCTCCTGGAGGTCGGCACCGGTCGAGACGTCGAACGAAGGGTTGCTGGCCATGATCCGGCTCGGGTGTCTGGTGTAACCGCTGATGCCACTTGGACTTTCAATCTAAGCCGGGACCCTCAAGTTTTCACCGCCTCCGCCCGAGGATAAAAGGAGATTCCCACTACGGACGCCCCCGATGAAGAACCGCATTCGGCACCTGATGACCGACTGGCACCCCGAACTCCCCGCCACGGAGGAGCCGAAGGCGCCCAAGGTGGAGCGCCAGACCGGCGGCTACCCCCTGCCCCGCGGCATCAACATGCTGATGCCGGTGGAGCTGTGCATCAACCGGGACCTGCTCATCACACTGCTCTCGGCCAGCATCCAGGAGATGCACCGGCACAAGCGGGAGGGGTTCGAGGCGGTCTCCGAGGCGGCTCGCACGGAGCTCGAGGCGGCGCTCCAGCAGCAGCTGGCGTTCCGCGCCTGGGCCCGGGCGCACCCCGCCAACTACATCTGCATCGCGATGTACCCGACCACCGAGGCCGACACCACGGTGGAGGACCTCGAGGACCTCGGCGAGCTGTAGCACCGGGCGTGTGCGGGCCGGCCAGGGCGTGCGGCCTACTTGACGGATGCGGTACGAGTTCCTAGGTTGGTTTCCGGCGGATGGATTTAAGGCAACTTGCTACCGCCCGGGGCTCCGGCCCCAAACCAAAGAGCTAAAGCGCCGGTAGGGTCATCAACCCCCGCGCTCGTTGCCGCGGGGGTTTGTGCTTGTACCCACCGCGCGCTTCGAGGGAAACGCATCAGAGCCATGACGCGCTGCCCCAAGATGTGTCGCTGTGTGTGCATGTGCACCCCTCGCGGGGTGGACCGCGCCAGCGCGCGTCTCGGAACGATGACCTGAGCAGTTTCAGCTCACTCCAGAGACCCCGACGGCCCGGTTCACCCAACGTGAACCGGGCCGTTTCGCATGCGCGAACCAGCCTTCACCGTTGACCACGAGGAGCCCGATCATGACGTACCATCCCGACACTCTCGCCATCCACGCCGGCCAGGTGCCCGACCCGACGACCAACTCGCGGGCCGTGCCCATCTACGCCACCACCAGCTACGTGTTCAACAGCACCGAACACGCGGCCAACCTGTTCGGGCTCCGGGAGTTCGGCAATATCTACACCCGGATCATGAACCCGACGACCGACGTCTTCGAGAAGCGGATCGCCGAGCTCGAGGGCGGCGCCGCGGCGCTCGGCGTGGCCAGCGGGCAGGCCGCGGAGACCCTGACGATCCTCAACCTGGCGCGCGCCGGCGACAACATCGTCTCGTCCCAGACGCTCTACGGCGGGACCTACAACCTCTTTGCCTACACCCTGCCCAAGTGGGGCATCACCACGACCTTCGTGGACATCCACAATCTCGACGCCGTGCGCCAGGCCATCAACGCCGGGACCCGCGCCCTCTACGTGGAGACCATCGGCAACCCGCGCCTCGACGTCCCGGACTTCACCGCGCTGGCCGATATCGCGCACCAGGCGGGGATCCCGCTGGTGGTGGACAACACCTTCGGGGCCGCGACCCTGTGCCGCCCCATCAAGTACGGCGCCGACATCGTGGTCCACTCCGCCACCAAGTGGATCGGCGGGCACGGGACCTCCATCGGCGGGGTGGTGGTCGACGCCGGCACCTTCGACTGGACCAGCGACAAGGCCCGGGCCCGCTTCCCGGAGTTCTCCGCACCCGACCCGTCATATCACGGGCTGGTCTACACCCAGGCGTTCGCCAACCTGGCGTTCATCATCAAGCTGCGCGTCCAGCTGCTGCGTGACCTGGGCCCGGCCCTCTCGCCGTTCAACGCCTTCCTGTTCCTGCAGGGGCTCGAGACGCTGCCGCTGCGGATCCGGCGCCACGCGGACAACGCGCTGGCCCTGGCCACCTGGCTGCAGAAGGATCCGCGGGTGGAGTGGGTGTCGTATCCGGGCCTGCCCTCGCATCCCGAGCACAGGAACGCCACGCGCTACCTCGAGGGGGGCTTCGGCGGGGTGCTGACCTTCGGGGTGAAGGGCGGACTCACCGCCGCGCGGGCGCTGATCGACCGGGTCAAGCTGTTCTCCCTGCTCGCCAACGTGGGCGACGCCAAGTCGCTGATCATCCACCCGGCCTCGACCACGCACGAGCAGCTCACCCCCGAGCAGCAGCGGGCCACCGGCGTGGTGCCCGAGCTGGTCCGCATCTCGGCCGGGCTCGAGGACGCCCGCGACCTGATCGCCGACCTGGACCAGGCGCTCGGCGGTGAGGCGGCCACGGCCTCAGGCGGCAAGGCCACGGCGGCCGGGGCGGCCGGGGCGGGCCGGTGACCACCCCGCTCGTCATCAAGCTCGGGGGCGATGCGCTGGCCTCCCCCGAGCGGATCGCCGCGGAGGCGCACCGGATCGCGGGCCACGCGGCGCGGGGCCCGGTGGTGGCGGTGGCGAGCGCCCGTCGGGGCGTGACCGACCGCCTGCTGGGCCTCGCCGACGAAGTCGACACGGCGGCCCGGCGGCTGGACGGCTCGGCGCCGCCCCTCCCGGAGGACTCGGCGGAACGGGATCGCGTCGTCGCCACCGGCGAGGTGGTCGCGGCCTCCCTGCTCGCCCTGGCGCTCAACCGCCTCGGGGTGGCCGCCGTGTCACTCGATGCACGGGAAGCCGGTGTCCGCGCGTCGGGCCGGTTTGGCCGGGCGCGGATCCGGCACATCCAGCCGCGACGCATCCAGCAGATTCTTGCACGCGGGATTGTGCCGGTCATCACCGGGTTCCAGGGCTGGCACCGGGGTCGGGTGGCCACGCTGGCGCGCGGCGGCACCGACACGTCCGCCATCGCGCTGGCCGCGGCACTCGGGGGCAACCGGGTGCGGTTCGTAAAGGACGCGGAGGGGCTGCGCACCGCCGACCCGAGGCTGGTGCCGGAGTCACGTCCCATTCCCGAGGCGCCGCACGCGTTCCTCACGGCGCTCACCGCGGCGGGGGCACGCATCGTCCAGGCCGAGGCCGCCGCCCTGGCCGAGGAGCGGGGCGTGGCGCTCGAATTCTGTTCGCTGGCATCCGACCAGCCCCTCAGCACGGTCGGGTCTGTTGGGTCGGTTCCCGGCCTGTGCGCGGTGGCCTCCACCCCGGCCGGTGAGGGCGTCACCGCCATCACGGCGCTCGCGGCGGATCCGCGGGACGTGGTCCTGGCCGCCGAAGCCCTGCGGGAGGCCCTGGTCGCGGAGGGAGTGCTCCTGCTCGACCGCCAGCCCGCTGCCGGGGGCCTGCGCCTGCTGGTGAATGAGGCGCAGGCCACGCTCGCCCTCCGCGTGGTGCATCGGGTGCTGGTCGAGGGCGAGCGGCGATGTTCCAGCCCGGTGCGTCGCGCGTCATGACCGCGCTCGCCGGCCCCGCCACCCAGCGCGCCACGCTCTCCCTCGGCGACTTCCGTCCCGACCAAGGTGGCGTCATCCGGGACGCGCAGCTGCGGTACCGGGTGATCGGCGACCCGGCCCTCGGCGCCGCGCACGGCTGGATCCTGGTCTTCCACGCGCTCACCGGGAGCGCGGAGATCGACGACTGGTGGGAGCCGCTGATCGGCCCGGGGCGCGCGCTCGACACCAGCCGGCACCCGATCCTCGCGGCCAACCTGCTGGGCAGCTGCTACGGCTCCTCGGGGCCGGCCGAGGTCTCCAATGGCAGCTTCCCCGCCCTGACCAGCGCCGACCTGGCGCGCGCCCACCTGCCCCTGCTCGAGGCCCTGGGCATCCGACGGCTGGCGCTGGTCACTGGAGGTTCACTGGGTGGCATGGTGGCGCTGCAGTGGGGCCTGATCACGCCCGTCCCGGTGGAGCGCCTGGTGGTCTTCGCCGCACCCGCCGTGGCCACCGCCCAGGCGATCGCCTGGAACGCCGCGCAGCGCCTGGCCATCGAGGCGGACGCGGCGTGGGCCGGGGGGCGGTACCCGGCCGGGCAGGGGCCGGTCGCGGGCCTCGCCGCTGCCCGGGCCATCGCCATGATCACCTACCGGTCACAGGTGGAGTTCGCCGGCCGCTTCGGCCGGCAGCAGACGCGGGTCCCCGGGCGCTTTGACGTCGAGCATTACCTGCGCCGCCACGGCGAGAAGCTGGTGGCCCGGTTCGACGCCCGGAGCTACATGGCGCTGATGCACGCCATGGACAGCCAGGACGTGGGTGAGCTGGCCGCGGCGGGCGCCCGAACGGCGCGCCAGGTGGGCGCGGTGATCGGCGTCGGGATCGACACCGACATCCTGTACTACCCGGCCGAGGTACGGGACTGGGTCGAGGGGTACCGGGCGGGCGGCGCGAACGCACGGTATGCCGAGATCAGCACCCCGTACGGGCATGATGCATTTCTGATCGAGTTCGGGCAGGTGGAGCGGATACTGCGGGAAGGTTGACCGCGGGGCACTGCTCAGGTGAGGAACGACTCCAGGGCGCGGGCCCGGCTGACGTGGCGCAGCCGGGTCAGCGCCTTTTCCTTGATCTGCCGGACCCGTTCGCGGGTGATGCCGAGCAGGCTGCCGATCTCCTCGAGCGTCATCGGCTCCGGGCCGTCGAGGCCGAAGTAGAGCCGCAGGATCTTGGCCTCACGCTCCTTGAGGGTGCCCAGCACCTCCTCAATGGAGTTGGTGAGGGCCTTCTCGAAGGTCTCGCTGTCGGGGCCGGCGTTCTGCGTGTCGGGAAGGTAGTCGAGGAGCTTGTTGTCCTCGCCGGGGGTGAGCGGGGCGTCAAGGGAGAGGTGGTTCTGCGAGATGGAGAGTGTCTTCTGGACCTCCTCCATGGTGATGTCCATGCCCTCGGCGATCTCGGCGGGGGTCGGTTCGCGACCGAGCTCCTGCAGCAGCGCGGAGGAGCGCTTGCCGATGCGGTGCAGCGTGCCGGCGCGGTTGAGCGGCACCCGGACGATGCGGCTCTGTTCGGCGAGGGCCTGCAGAATGGCCTGCCGGATCCACCAGACGGCGTAGCTGATGAACTTGATGCCCTTGGTCTCGTCGAACTTGTGGGCGGCGCGGATGAGGCCGAGGTTGCCCTCGTTGATCAGGTCGGAGAGCGAGACGCCCTGGTTCTGGTACTTCTTGGCCACCGACACCACGAAGCGCAGGTTGCTGCGGACGAGCTTGTCCAGCGCCTCCTCGTCCCCGACGCGGATGCACTGGGCGAGGCGGACCTCTTCCTCCTGATTGATCAGCGGATACCGGCTGATTTCGCGCAGGTACTGGTCGAGCGAGCCCTCGTCGAATGACGATGATCCGCGCTTGCCGGTACCTACTCGCATTGGACGCATGGACGATGCCTCACCACAGGCAGGAGGAGCTTCTCCCGGAACCTTAGCCGCCCTGAAAAACCCGCGCAAGCGGGGGGCAACCGCACCGGGGCCTAGCCGTCCCGATAGTTGTCGATCTGTGCCCGCTGCAACGCCCCGGAGTAGTCGACGTAGCCCACCTTGGTCTCCGAATAGAACTCGTAGACCTCCCACCCGCCCTCGCGGTGCCCGTTCCCGGTCTGCTTCACGCCCCCGAACGGCAGGTGCGCCTCGGCCCCGATCGTCGGGGCATTGATGTAGGTGATGCCGTTGTCGAGCCGTTCGAGCGCCTGGAACGCGGCCTGGGCATCCCGGGTGTAGACGGCGCTGGAGAGGCCGTAGCGCACCCCGTTGCTGACGCGGATGGCCTCATCGAGCGAGCCGATCCGCAGCACGCTGAGCACCGGGCCGAAGATCTCCTCCTGCTCCAGCCGCGAGCCCGGCCTGACCCCGGCGAAGATCGTGGGCTGGAAGAACCAGCCCCGGGCCAGCGCGGCGCCCCGCGGCCGCGCCCCGCCGGTGACCAGTTCCGCGCCCTCGCCCCGCCCCACCGCCACATACGCCTCCACCTTGGCGCGGGCAGCCTCGTGGATCAGCGGCCCCATTTCGGTCCCTGGCTTCCGGCCGTCGCCGAGGCGGAGCTTGGCCGCGCGCTCGGCGAGCCGCGCCAGGAACCGGTCGTGGATCTTCCGATGCAGCAGCAGGCGGCTGGTGGCGGTGCAGCGCTGGCCGGTGGTGCCGAACGCGCCCCACAGCACGCCATCGAGCGCGAGGTCCAGGTCGGCGTCGTCCAGGACGATCATGGCGTTCTTGCCGCCCATCTCCAGTGACAGGCGCTTGTGCAGGCGGCCGGCGGCCGCGCCGATGCCCGCGCCGGTGGCGGTGGAGCCGGTGAACGAGAGCACCGGCACCTCGGGGTGCTCCACCAGCGCCCGCCCTGCGGTCTCGCCACGGCCGTGCACCAGGTTGATCACGCCGGGCGGGAACCCCGCCTCCTCCGCCAGTTCCACCAGGCGGTGGGCGGTCCACGGTACGTCCTCCGCCGGCTTGAGCACCACCGTATTACCGCACACCAGCGCAGGAAACATCTTCCAGGTGGGAATGGCGAGCGGAAAGTTGAACGGGGTGATGAGGCCGCAGACGCCGATGGGCCGGCGCCAGCTCATGGCCCACTTGGCGCGGAGCTCCGAGGGCACGGTGCGACCGAAGAGCCGGCGCCCCTCACTGGCGGCGTAATAGGCGGTGTCGATCCCTTCCTGCACGTCGCCACGGGTCTCGGTGAGGACCTTGCCCATCTCGCGGGACATCCCCTGGGCCAGCGCCTCCTTGTCGCGCGCGAGCAGGTCGCCGAGGCGGCGCAGGAGGTCGCCGCGGGCGGGCGCGGGCACGCGCCGCCAGCCCTCGAAGGCGCGGGCGGCCGCCGCCACCGCGCGCGCGACGTCGGCCGGTCCCGAGTCGGGGAAGCGGCCGATCAGGTCGCCGGCGTCGGCCGGGTTGCGGTTCTCGAGATAGCGCCGGGTGCTGGGCGCAAACCACTCGCCGCCGATCAGGTTCCGGTAGGTCGAGCCCATGGGGACCCTGGGATGAGAAGTGGGGACGCGGGCACCGCAGGACAGGCGCCTAGGGCGCCTCGACCCCGGTGGTGCAGGTCCAGGTGCGAGCCACCCGCGCGTAGCCGACCCTGGGCAGCACCTCCCGGGCGGCGAGGACCAGCCCCCACAGGAGCACCGCCAGCGAGAGGAAGTGCGCCAGTCCCAGGCGTCGCTGCCAGGAGGTGATGGAGCTCCACAGTCCCGCCACGACCACGGTGGCGATGGCGCCCAGGTAGACGGCCAGGTTGAATCCGCAGGCATTGGCGTAGGGCCACTGCGTGATGCCCACCGCCAGCGCGAGCCCGAGCAGCACCCGGAGCCAGGTGGTGAAGGTGGCGAGCTTCCCTCCCCCGCCGCCGCCGGGCGCTGGCGTGGCGGCGGGGGTGGAACGTCCGGCCGTGGCCGGTGCCGGCGCGGCACTGCCGACCGGCTGCTTGGCGATCACCTTGTCGATCGCCGCGAGTTCCTTGTCCCAGTCACGTGGCTGTTCGCTCATTTGACTTCCCGGTCCAGGCCGAGGCGCTCGAGCTTCTTGTAGAGCACCGAGCGGCTGAGCTTGAGCAGCCGCGCCGTCTCGGTGACGTTCCAGTCGCTGTCCTTCAGGCGTTCGGTGATCAGCCGGCGCTCCACCTCGGTCATGAGCTCGTCGAAGCCCAGGTCCCGGTCCTCGGGCCGCAGGAGGTCCGCGGCCGACGTCCCGCCACCTCCCCCGCCCAGCACGCGCCCGACGTCCCCGGCGGTCACCGCCTTGCCAGGCGCGAGGATCAGCAATCGCTCCACGGCGTTGCGCAGTTCACGCACGTTGCCGGGCCAGTCCCGCTCGGCCAGCCGCTCCACCGCGCCCGGCTCCAGGCTCCGGGCGCCCTTGCCGGTCCCGCCCGCCAGCTGGCCCACGAAGTGCTGGACCAGCGCGGGGATGTCCTCGCGCCGGCTGCGCAGCGGCACGACGTGGATCGGCACCACGTTGAGGCGATAGAAGAGGTCCTCGCGGAAGCGGCCGGCGGCGATCTCCGCCTCGAGCTCCTTGTTGGTGGCGGCGATGACCCGCACGTCGACCTCCACCGACTTGGCGCCCCCCACCCGGGTCACCACGCCCTCCTGCAGCGCGCGCAGCACCTTGGCCTGGGCCGACAGGGTCATGTCGCCGATCTCGTCGAGGAAGAGCGTGCCCCCGTCGGCCTGCTCGAACCGGCCCGCCCGGTCGGCGCTGGCGCCGGTGAACGATCCCTTCACGTGGCCGAAGAGCTCGCTCTCGATCAGCTCCGCGGGGATCGCCGCACAGTTGACCTCCACGAACGCGCGCGACTTCCGCGTCGAGGCCTCGTGCAGCGCGCGCGCCACCAGCTCCTTGCCGGTGCCGTTCTCCCCGGTGATGAGCACCCGGCCGCTGGTGGGGCCCACCCGGGCGATGACCTCCCGCAGCAGTTGCAGCGCGGGACTGTCGCCCACCATGGTGTAGCGCCGGCCGGCGTCGGCCCGCAGCCGCCGGTAGTCGCCGCTCAGCTCCGCGAACTCGAGCGCCTTCCGGACGGTGACGAGCAGGCGGTCGCTGTCGAGCGGCTTCTCCAGGAAGTCGAAGGCCCCGCGCCGCGTGGCCTCCACCGCGGTGGCCACCGTGGCGTGTCCCGAGATCATCACCACCACGGCGCCCGGGTCGAGCTCGCGCAGGCGGCCAAGGGTGTCGATGCCGTCCATGCCGGCCATCTTCACGTCGAGGAAGACGACGTGGGGCCGGAGCTCCGGATAGAGCGAGAGCGCCTCGCCGCCGGAGGACGCGGTGCGCACCTCGAGGCCCTCGTACTCGAGCACCTGCTTGAGCGCGTTGCGGACCCCCACTTCATCATCCACCACCAGCAGCCGCTGGGTCATCGGGTCTCCTTGGGGTACAGCGCCACGCCCGTGGGGCGGATGCGCAGGCGGGCCACCCCGGCGGGCAGGTCGAACGGGATCGCCCCGTCGGGCGCCCCGGGCAGCGCCCGGCCGACGAGGTCGCGGCTGGCCTGCTCCGGCAAGGTGAAGCCCCGCAGGGTGAGGCCATCGACCCGCCAGCGGGCCTGGCCGGGCCGGGTCACCTCGACCACGCCGGTGGCGGAGACCGGCTCCCATGGTTCCAGCGCGCCGGCCAGCGGGCCCAGGGCGTCGGCAGGAATGCGCGAGGTCTCGAGCCGCGCGGACACGGTCAGGCGGCCCTCCCCCAGGTCCAGCCGCAGGGAGTCCATGCGGTCGCGCACCTCCGGCGGGAGACCCTCCCGGACCAGTGAGGCCATCTCCGAGGCGGAGAGGAGCACCGAGTCGGCGTGCCAGCCGTGCAGGCTGTCGACCTTGTCGCGGGCCCGTGTCAGCCCCGCGGCATCGGGAACCCCCGCGTCCGCGCCGGTGAGGACGCCAGTCACCCGGGACACCTGCGGCCGCAGCCGGCGCAGGATCTGGTCACGGAACAGCCAGCCCCCGCTCAGGAGCGCGGCCAGCAGCAGCAGGCCCAGCAGCTTCAACGGCAGCAGCAACCAGCGCATCAGCCTTCCAGGTCAAGGGTCCGGAGCGGCGTGTAGACTGCGCCGCCCGGCGCGGCATCGCTTCTGAAGAGCACCAATCGGCGTGCCACGAAACTCTCGCGGAGCTGGTGCGCCGTGAGCCGGTCCACCGCGGCGTCGGGGAGCCGTGCCCCCTCCCGGAGCCTGCCCAGCGTCACGTGCGGCCGGAAGGGCCGCCCCTCGACGGCATACCCCAGCCGCTCGGCCCCCTGCTCCACCCGGTGCATCAGCAGCTCAAGCGCCGGCGCACCCTCGTAGCCAGCCCACAGCACCTTGGCCCGGGTCCAGCCGGGGAATGCCCCGAGGTCCCGCGCCCCGCACGGCAGCGCCCCGGTCCCGCGCGCGGCCGTCACGAGCATCTCTCCGACGGCCTCGACCCGGCTGGCGTCCGTCTCGCCGAAGAACTTGAGGGTGATGTGCAGCCCCTCCGCGCGGGCCCAGCGCACCGGCCACCCCGCGGCACCCAGCGCCACGAGCAACTCGGCGAGTTCCCCATCCGCCGGCGGCTCCACCGGCAGCGCAGCGAAGAGCCGCATCAGCCGCCGAGGACCGGCAGCGCGGCCAGCAAGGCACCCCGACGATAGCCGCGGCGATCCAGTTCCACCCGGCCGAACCCCAGCGCCGCGAGTTCCACGGAGAGCCCAGGCCAACGCGCGGCGAGCATCTCCACCTGCTCCAGCGCCACCTCCACGGAGGCGTGATCACCGCGGTGCCGCACCCGGAGATCGCCGGTGACGCCGGCGCGGCGCAGGAGCTCCTCGGCGGCCTCGACCTGGCGCAGGCGCTCCGGGGTGACCGCCAGCCCGTACTGGATCCGGCTCGACAGGCATGGCGCCGCTGGCGCATCCCACGTGGGGAGGCCGAGCGCCTGGGCGGCGGCACGGATCATCGGCTTGGTCCAGCCCAGGTCGGCGAGCGGGGACTGGACCCGGAACTCGGCGGCCGCGCGTATCCCCGGGCGGTGTTCCCCGAGGTCATCGGCGTTGGTCCCGTCGATGATGGTGGTGAAGCCGCGCGCGCGCGCGAGCGCGCCCAGCCGGGTCCACAGCTCCTGTTTGCAGAAGTAGCAGCGATCCGGGGCATTGGCGCGGTAGCGAGGATCCTCGAGTTCGAGGGTGTCCACCTCGACCAGGGGTACCTCGAACTGGCGGGCGATGGCGGTGGCGGCGCGGTACTGCACCTCGGGATAGGCCTCGCTCCGCCCGATCACCGCGAGAAACCGGTCCGGCCCGAGCGCCCGGGCGCCCACCACGGCCAGCAGCGCGGAGTCGACCCCGCCGGAGTAGCCGAGCAGCACCCGACCGAGCCCCTCGAGGTGGGCCGCGAGCACGCGGGGATCGGCAGCAGCAGGCATGCGGGAAACGTAAAGGCCCGGTGCCCCGTGGCACAGGCGCACCTTCCACCCCGGCCCGTCCCGCACCACTTTTCCGCGATGCAGGACGACGCCACCCTCCGGGTCAGCCCCACCGTGCGGATTCCCCTCGCCGAGCTCTCCTTCCGCGCCACCCGGAGCGGTGGGCCCGGGGGGCAGCATGTGAACACTTCATCCACCCGGGTGGAGCTCTGGTGGCACCTCGACGGAAGTCCGAGCCTCACCGCCGCGGAGCGCGCCCGGGTGCATGCCCGCCTCCGGACCAGGATCACCGAGGACGGCTGGCTGCGCGTGGTGTCGGCGGAGACCCGAAGCCAGGCCCAGAACCGGCAGGCGGCGGTGGAGCGCTTCCGGGAGACCCTCGAGGCCGCGCTCCACGTGCCCAAGACGCGCAAGGCCACCCGGCCATCCAAGGCCTCCAAGGAGCGCCGGCTGGTGGCCAAGCGCCGGCAGAGCGCGCGGAAGCGGGACCGACGCCTCACAGACCGGGATGACTGAGCACCGCCCCGTGCCGCGGGTGCTCCCCGCGGACGCCGATGGGATCGCCGAGGCGGTGGCGCTGCTGCGCGCCGGCGAGGTCGTGGCCTTCCCGACCGAGACCGTCTATGGCCTCGGCGCCAACGCCCTCGACCCGGCGGCGGTGGCCAGGATCTACACGGCCAAGGGCCGGCCGGCGTACAACCCCATGATCGTCCACGTGGCAGATGCCGCCGCCGCACGGGTGCTGGCGCGGGAGTGGCCCGCGATCGCCGACCGGCTGGCCGCGAGGTGGTGGCCCGGACCGCTGACGCTGGTCCTGCCCCGGGCCGCGCAGGTGCCGGACATCGTCACCGCGGGTCTGCCCACGGTGGCGCTGCGGGTGCCGGCCCACCCCGCGGCGCGTGCGCTGCTGGCCGCCGCCGGCATGCCCCTCGCCGCACCCAGTGCCAATCGCTCGGGTGAGGTCTCCCCGACGCAGGCACGGCACGTGGCGCGGAGCCTGGATGGCCGCATCCCCCTGGTGCTCGACGGTGGCGCGACCAGCGTCGGGATTGAATCCTCCGTGCTCGACTTGTCGGGGCCGCGGCCGGTCCTGCTGCGGCCCGGCAGCATCGCCCGGGCGGAGCTGGAGGCCGTGATCGGCCCGATTGCTGACCCGAACCATGCCGGCGGCGCGGAAGCGGCGCGCCCCTCGCCCGGGATGCTCGACCGCCACTATGCGCCCCGCGCGGCGCTGCGCTTGCTGGCGCCGGGCGAGGCGCCCGCGCGGGCGCCCGCGGGCGGGCGCCTCGGCGCGTTGTTGCTCGGCGACGCGCCCGCCGGCGCGGCCGACGTGGCCCTCCGCCTGCCCGCGGACCCGGCCGGCTACGCCCGGGAGCTGTACCAGGCGCTGCACCAGCTGGATGACCTCGGCGCCACCACGATCGTCGTGACGGCCCTGCCGGACACGCCCGCCTGGGCCGCGATCCGCGACCGGCTGGGACGTGCGGCCCACTCCTGACCCCAACCCCGATTCCCGACGCATGAGCACTTCGCCTCCGGACCACCCGTCGCCGCGCCTGCTCCGCGCCCTTTCCGGCAGCCGCTACCTCATCATCATCGCGGTCCTCTCCACGCTGGTGGCGGCCACCGCGCTTCTGGCCTACGGCGCGTACGAGACCTTCGCGGTGCTGCGCGGCGTGTGGCTCGCCGATGGCTCCGGCCCGAAGGGGGCCAAGGGGCTGATCCTCGCGTTCATCGAACTCACCGACCTCTTCCTGCTGGCGACGGTGCTGTACGTCATCGCGATCGGCCTGTTCGAGCTGTTCGTCGATGACCGGCTGGACCTGCCGAACTGGCTCGAGATCCACGACCTCAATGACCTCAAGGACAAGCTGATCGGCGTGGTGGTGGTGGTGATGGGCGTGCTCTTCCTGGGCCAGGTGGTGACCTGGGACGGACAGCGCGACCTGCTGGGCTATGGGGTGGGGATCGCCGCGGTGATCGCGGCGCTGACGTGGTTCTCGAGCCAGAAGCCCAAGAAGTCGGGAACCTCGACCTAGGCTAGGGTCGGCCGCCCTCGCCCGGCTGCTGGCCGGGACCCGGCACCACGGGGCCGTTGGGATCGTTGGGATAGAGGGGCCGGCGCGGCGGCGAGGTGCTGTCCTCGCCGGCGGCGGGCACGCGGCGGTCGAAGATCCCGGGCAGCGCGGACAGCCCCGGGCGGCAGGGCACGGCGCCCTCGCCCATCCAGCGCATTCCCTCGCCGTGCGAGTCGACCCGGCCCTTGAGCCGGAACTGCACCGGGCGGTTGCCGATCGGGGTGTGGACCACGCCGGTCCCGCTCAGTTCGAACGGCAGCACCCGGTCCGGGGTGCCAAGGTCGCTGGGCTGGAGCGGCATCACGATCACGAAACTGCTGGTGTCCCGCGTGCCCAGGAAGACCGGCTGGTCCCGCATCCCC
Source organism: Gemmatimonadota bacterium (assembly GCA_016713785.1). Classification (NCBI taxonomy): domain Bacteria; kingdom Pseudomonadati; phylum Gemmatimonadota; species Gemmatimonadota bacterium. The sequence goes on from JADJOM010000003.1 coordinate 1,229,148, forward strand.
TCCGCCACCGTGCGCCCCGAGAGCGCCAGCCGGGCCGTGAACCCGTCGCTCATCAGGTCGTAGTCGTTCCGGTTGCACCCCAGGAACATCAGCTCCAGCGAATCCGCCGCCCCCGCACCCATCTCGGCCCCCCGCCGGACGGTGACCGTGCGCAGGGCAAACGAGGGATCGTCGTATACCCACGCGCCCATGGCCGTGCACCCCGCCGCGGCGGGAAGCAGGACGAGCAGGGCGGACAGGGGCCAGCGGCGAGGGGAGGCGACGGGCACGCGAGGAAGTTACGACGGTGAGCACACCGGCGTAAGCGCGGAGCATTCCCGTCAGGTGGCGCCCGCCATCGCGCGCCCCCGCGGACGGTCGAGCGTCCGGTACTGGATGGCCTCAGCCAGGTGCGGCGTTTCGATCTGCTCCGTCCCGGCCAGGTCGGCAATGGTGCGGGCCACCTTGAGCAGCCGATGGTAGGCGCGGGCGGAGAGGCCCAGGCGGATGATCGCGGTGCGCAGCAGCTCGTCGCCCGCCGGCTGGAGGCGGCAGAACCGGCGCAGCTCGCGCGGCCCGAGGTGGGCGTTGGCGTGCAGCCCGGCCAGCCCCGCCAGTCGGCGTCGCTGCCGTTCCCGGGCCTCGGCGACCCGCCCCCGGATCACCGCGCTCGCCTCCTCGGCCGACTCGAGCCCCAGTTCCGCCGGCCGCACGGCGGGGACGCGGATCTGGAGGTCGATCCGGTCGAGCAGCGGCCCGGAGAGGCGGCCCAGGTAGCGCTCCACCACCATCGGGTCGCAGCGGCAGGGCCGCTGGCCATCGCCCTCGTGGCCGCAGGGACAGGGATTCATGGCCGCGGCCAGGGTGAAGCGGCAGGGGTAGGTGAGGCTGACGGCCGCCCGGCTGAGCGTCACGATCCCGTCCTCGAGTGGCTGGCGGAGCACCTCGAGGACGTTGCGGCGGAACTCTGGCAGCTCGTCGAGGAAGAGCACCCCGCCATGGGCGAGACTGACCTCGCCGGGCCGGGGCGTGGGGCCCCCGCCGATCAACCCGGCGTCGCTGATGGTGTGATGCGGGGCGCGAAACGGACGCTGGACCAGGAACGGCTGCCCGGGGGGCAGCAGGCCGGCCACGCTGTGGATCCGGGTGGTTTCCAGGGCCTCCTCGAGGGTCAGGTCCGGGAGGATGCCGGGGAGCCGGCGGGCCAGCATGGTCTTGCCCGAGCCCGGCGGACCGATGAGCAGGATGTTGTGGCCGCCGGCGGCGGCAACCTCGAGCGCCCGCTTGGCGGCGGGCTGCCCCCGCACATCGGCGAAGTCCACCGGCTCCGCGGCGACGCGGGTCGCGAACGGCCACGGCGTCTCGGGGACGGGCGCCAGCGGCGCCTCCCCGGTGAAGTGGGAGGCGACCGCCCGGAGGGTGGCGGGGCCCAGCACCTCGAGGCCGCTCACCACTGCGGCCTCCCGCGCGTTGGCGCCGGGAAGGATCAACCCGCGGCAGCCGGCGCTGCGGGCGGCGAGCGCCACCGACAGCGCCCCGCGCACCGGCCGGAGGTCGCCCTCGAGCCCCAATTCCCCCACCAGGAGATAGCCGTCGAGCCGCGCGCCGGGGAGTTGTTCACTCGCGGCCAGCAGCGCGATGGCAATGGGCAGGTCGAAGCCGGTCCCCTCCTTCCGGATGTCGGCCGGGGCCAGGTTGACGGTGATGCGCTTGAGCGGCGCGTCGAACCCGCTGTTGAGGAGGGCCGCCGTGACCCGCTCGCGCCCCTCCTTCACCGCCCCGTGCGGCAGCCCGACCGTGCTGAACGAGGGCAACCCGTTGGCCAGGTCTGCCTCGACGTCCACGACGTAGCCATCGATGCCCAGTACCGCGGCGGAACGGACCCGTGCCAGCATGCGTGCTCCGGTGGAGTGGCCCCGAGTATGGGGCGCCACCGGCGCGCCGCAGGTATCCCGCCGACGCACCCTGGCTCCAACGGACGCAAAGCACGCGCGCCGCCCGGGGGGGGCGGCGCGCGGGGCGGGACGGATCAGCAGACCCGCTAGTTGGGCCAGCCGTCGGGGCGCACGTCGAGCAACAGGATGATCGGGGCGGTGAGGTCGCCGGCGAAGACGCTGGTCTCGAGCGGCTGGGTGCGGTCGAGGTCGTCGCGGCTGGCCCCGATGCAGCAGGTGAATCCCACCCGCAGGACGGGCTGGTCCAGCAGCGCCACCGGGATCACCCGGGGCGGCCCGTACGAGAGCCCCTCACGGATGGTCGCCGGCACCCGACCCGAGATGTAGACGGGAAGTTCCACCAACGACTGTAGCATCCGGTAGGTCAGGACTGTGGACTCGCCGCCACTGGTGGCGATCCCGAACACCGGGGCGCCGAACCGTCCGGTCCGGGGGAAGACGGCCACGCCGTACTGGAACGGGCCCCCGTTATCCCTTGCAGTGGCAAGGGTTTCGCGCAGGAGGTCGTGAACGGCGAGCAGGTCCTGTGGAATCGGCTCAGGGGTCATGGATGCGGGCCTCGAGGACGACAAGCGCGGGACATCGCCACGGTCCTCCCCGGGAAATGCAGGAGTCGGGCCGAACGTGCCAGCAACCGTCCATGGTTCCGCTGGGCTACCGGACCGTAGAATGCTCCCCGGTGCGCCCCGGCGCAACCACCGCGGGCCACCGGACCTCGACGCGGGTGCCCTGCCCCGGCGCGCTCGCCACCCGGACCGTGGCCCCCCAGCCCTCGACCAGACGCCGCACGATGGCGAGGCCCAGGCCGGCACCGCTGGTGGTCGTGGAGAACCGCGGCTCGAAGATGCGGGGCAGCAGGTCGGCGGGGATCCCGTGCCCGTCGTCGTCCACCGAGAACCCGTCGAGGTCGATCACCAGTACGACCCGCCGCGCGCCGGCGCCACGGGCGTTCTCCACCAGGTTGCCGAGGACTTCCTTGACCTCGTCGCGGCGGGCGGGCACCGTGGCGCCGCTGACCCCCGCGACCTCGACGGTCCCGCCATCGTCGCTGAGGCGATAGAGCGCCGCCACCTCGTGCGCGGTGGCCACCAGCTCCACGGCCTCGAGCGGACCGCTCAGGCTACCCGGGAGCCCGAACCGGCTGAAGGCGCGCGCGATGGTGTCGAGCCGGTCGATCTCGGCCAGGATGCGGGTGGTGGTCTCCTCGAGGGCCCCGTCGAACTGCTCCGGACGCTCCCGGCGGACCCGCCGCAGGTGCTGCACGCCGAGGCGGATCGGGGTCAGTGGGTTCTTGATCTCGTGGGCCACCTGGCGCGCCATCTCACCCCACGCGAGCACGCGCGCGGCCCGCGTGGGCTCGGTGAGGTCATCGAGCGCCACGACCAGTCCCTCGCCGGCGCTGGCGCCCAGCGCCGCGAGCTGGACCCGGTAGATCCGGCCCCCGCATTCGACGTCGGCGTCGCCCGGCGCCGTGCCGTGATCGCGCGCCAGCGCCTCGAGCAGCGGGGCCCAGCCGGCGGCGAGCGCGCCCGCAAGCTCCTCGCCCTCCCGGAGCTCGGCGCCGAGCAGCTGCCGCGCCCGGGCGTTGGCCAGGATGATCCGGCCTGCACCGTCCAGCGCCACCACCGCCGTCGCCACGTTCGCGAGCACCGCCGCGGTGCGGCGGCGGGCGCCGTCGAGGGCGGCCTGGCTCTCCCGGATGTCCTGCGCCATGCGATCGAACGAGGCGAAGACGGTCTCGAACTCGGCGGGGGGGGCGGCGATCGCGGGGAGCGGCTCCCCCCGCCCCACTGCGGCGGCGGAGCGGCGCAGGTCGGCCACCGGCCGCGAGAGCGCCCGCGCCGCGAGCTGGGCCCCAATGGTCGCGGCGCCCACCCCGGTCAGCATCGCCAGCAGCAGGAAGTACTGCAGGTCGAGCTGATCGCGCCGCCGGGTCCAGTCGAAGGTGAGCTGCGGGGTCGCGAGGATTCCCACCCCGCCCGGCGGGCCCGCGCTGGCCACGCGGTACCCCACCCGCACCGGCGCCACGTAGGTGGTGGCCTGCCGGGTGAGCTCGAGCTCATCGCCCAGCGCCAGGCGCTGGAAGGTCCGCGCCTCCATCACCGGCTCCACCAGGGAGAGCTCGCGGAGGATCGGGGTGCTCGCCGCCACCAGGCGCCCGCCGCTGTAGAGCACCAGGTCCGCGTCGAGCCGGTTGGAGAGCTCGCCCAGGCCCTCGGCGAGGTTTTCTTCCGGTTCCTGCAGCAGGCCGCCGGCGGTGAGGACGGCGTCGCGGAGCACCGACGTGATGAGGAGGTCGCGGGTCCGGTTGCTCTCGTCCGTCAGGCGGCCCAGTCCCCACAGGGTGAACCCGGCGGCCGGCACGATGAAGAACCCGGCGAGCGCCAGCGCCAGCCGGAGCTGGAATGACCGGGCGAGCCGCCGCGGGGCCAGACGGCGGCGCAGGTCGGGCCACCGCAGCGAGGCGAGCAGCGCCACCACGAGCACCGCCAGGAGGTTGCCCGCGACCAGCAGCGCCGCCCGCACCAGCAGGTAAGGCATCGGGCGGAAGGCCACCACCGCGTGGACGTGCCGGGACCCGCCAGGCAGGTCGAGCACCCGGTCGGTCCGGACCTCGGGCCCGTGGCGCACCCACTGTTCGGCGGGCAGCGGGCCGAGCCCGCGGGTGAAGGGGGGCGTCAGGGTGAGCTCGTACAGCGGGGGGCCCTCGCTCGGCGGCCGGAGCATCCGGGCCAGGCGGGTGGGCACCAGCAGCCGGGTCCGCGGCCCCACCGCGGCCGAGAGCACCCGGCCGCTGGGCAGCCGCGCCAGCAGCACGTAGTGCCGCCCGGGGACCCGCTTGAGCGAGACCACCTGCGCCGGCGCCGCGGAGTCGAGGCCCTGCACCAGGGCCGACGCCAGCGGCGCGGGGAGGTCGAGGGAGTCGAGCGCGAGCTCCGTCAGGCGGCTGCCGTCGGGGTTCCACAGGGCCAGCCGCGCGGGGTACTCCTGGCCGGCGAGGTCGGAGCCGCGCCACAGCAGGAACAGCTCCGCCGCGCTGGCGGGCTCGGGCGACCGGGCCACCTGTTCGCTGAAGCGCTGCAGCAGCGGCGCGGCGAGCGGGTCGTCGGCATCGCCGAGCCGGGCGAGGTCCCGCTGCGCCGCGGTGACCCGGCCGGTCTGCTCCGCGCCCCAGGTGAGCAGGGTGGCCGCCGTGCCGGCCACCATCGCGGCGCCGATGATCGTGGCCCACCGGGCCCGTGGCAGGGCGACCAGCAGCAGCGCCGGCGTCCACAGGAAGGTGTACCACTCGGGCCACCCGCCCCGGGGCTGCCAGACCAGCAGCCCGATGGTCGCTGCCGCCACGGCGATGCCCATGGCCAGCAGCAGCCCGCCCAGGCGCGGCGCCGGTTCCGCCACGCCCCGGAGCAGCGCCGCCGCGAGGAGGATCAGGGCCGACGTGGCGATGGTCAGCGTGGCCTGCCAGCTCACCCAGAGTGTGGTGGTCACCCCGCCGATCGGTGGGGTGATGCCGCGGCCCAGCTCAGCGACGAGGTACGGCGCGCCGAGCAGGAGCAGCAGCGCGAGCCCCACCCCCGCCGGCCGCCGCGGCAGGCGACGGTCCCAGAGCCACAGCGCCAGCAGCAGCAGCGCCGTGCCCGCCACCAGCAGGTGCCCCGCCGACCCGGACACCGGGCGCAGCAGGCCGCGGAAGAACGTGGCCGGTGAGAACAGGTCGTCCAGGCCGATCGCCGCGCCCAGCGGCGCGCGCAGCGTGCACCAGACCAGGATGGCGACGAGTGCCAGGCGCTCCGCGGCGCTGCCCGTCGCGACGAGGGTCAGCAGCAGCACCACCAGGATGGCCCAGCCGATGAGCTGCGCCATGGCGGCCCCGGCCTCACGCCGCGCCGTGGCCTGGTCGGGCGGCACGGGCTGGAGGCTGAACAGCAACTGCTCGCCTCCCGTCGTCGGGACCGCGTAGTCAAACAGGTCGGTCGCCGGCGGCGCGCTGCCCGGGGCAAACAGCCGGAGCTGTACGCCGGCCGACGCGCCGAAGCGCGCCGCCAGGCTCCGGTCCGGCCGCGGCACTGAGGAGTCGGCCCACACCAGGGTGGACGCAACCACCACCCGCCCGGACCGGCTGACCCGCCGGCTTTCAATGGTGCCGTAGAACCGGGTGAGCCGGGCACCGACGGCCGGTCCTTCCGCCTGCGGGGCCAGCCGGTGCCGGCCCGCCCAGGCCCACGGGACGCCGGTGGGCTCGAGAATGGCCACCGCCACCTCGGCGCCGTCGCGCGGGAGCTCGCGGTCGAGCGCGCCGAACGCCGCCGCCCGGTCGCCCTCCGCCAGGGGAATCGCGCGGGCGGCCGCCTGGTCGGTGCGCTCGTAGGCGGCGCGCAGTTCCCCGCTCAGCCGCCGGTAGGCCGCGCTGACCCGAGCCTCCCGCTCCGCGGGCCACTCGTGGGCCAGCCGCGAGAGGTAGCGGCCGGCGAACAGCAGCAGCAGCGCCAGCACCGGAAGCGCGAGGGCAATCGGACGCTGCCGGGTCGGGAGGCGGGAGAGCGAGGCGAGCCCTGCCAGTCCCAGCGCGCCGGCCACCATGAGCCACCCCGACGCGGGGGCGCGCAACCATTCCGCCGCGACCAGCGCGGCGAGCAGACCGGCCACGAGCGTGGCACGGGAGATCAGGGTGGAATGCGCCCGCATCGCCGGGAAGTTAGTCACTATATATTGTTCCCTGCCATGAAGATCCGCGCTACCGTCCGGTTCGCCGCCCTGCTCCTCACCCCCGCCGTTCCGCCGGCGCCCGCCGCGGCGCAGTCCCCCGACGAAGGCACGCTCGTGATCCATGCCGGCGACCGGGAGGTCGGCGGGGAGAGCTTCCGCGTCACGGTGACCGAGGGGACGGTCCGTGTCGCGAGCAAGAGCGTGTTCACCGGCACCCGGCCCGCCACGGAGTTCACGGTCAACTCCGAGCGCACGGCCACCGGCGCCCTGGCGTTCCAGCTGGCCTATCGGGGCGTCGCGGGGGCGGGGGAGGTGTACGCTGTGCAGCAGCGCAGCCGCCTGACCATGCGGCGCGTGGAGAAGGGCGCGGAACGGGCGAGCGAGGTGCCCGGCGGCCCGTCGATCCTCCTCCTGGCGGACAGCACCTTCAGCCCCATCCTGCAGGCCATCAGCCTCGCGGCGGAAACCCCGAGGGCGGTTACTGCGTTCATTCCCCGGTCCGGGCGGAAGCTCGCGTTGACCATCCGCCGGGTGCCCGCCGCGGCCGGCGGGAGTGACCAGGTCCAGATCACCGGCGACCTCGAAGCCTCCATCGATCTGGGCCCGGGGGGCGAAGTCGTCCGCATCCTCTATCCCAGCCTGGGTATGGAGGCCGTCCGGAAGCGCGACTGATGTCGTTGTCCCAACCTGAAACTCCCGGTCGGCCCGTCCCGTAAGCGGGGCAGCCGTGATTCACATCACCCACAGGACGATTCAATGCGACGCTGCTGGCTGATCGCGTGCACGCTGGCCCTGCCGGCCATGCTGACCGCCCAGGCCCCGGAGGCTCCGGCCGCGACCCTGAGCCTGGAGGAGGCACTGGCCCAGGCCAGGAACCACAACCCGCTCTTCCGCCAGCGGCTCAACAATGCGGCCACGGCCCGGATGCAGCTGCGGAACGCCTACGGCGGCCTGCTGCCGAACGCCTCGGTCAGCGGCGGCATGGACTACACCGGCGCCGGCACCGCGAGCTTCGGCCAGGGCTTCACCAACGCCACCTCGGCGACGATCGGCTCCAGCTACAGCCTGGGTTTCAGCTGGCAGCTCGATGGCGCCCGGCTGCTCGCGCCGCGGGAACAGCGGGCCAACCAGCGGGCGGTGGACGAGGATATCGCCAACGAGGAGAGCAGCCTCAAGTTCTCGGTGACGCAGCAGTACCTCACGGCGCTGCAGGCCGCGGCCCAGGTGGCGGTCTCCCGGCAGCAGGTGGAGCGGAACCAGAACTTCCTCGACCTGGCCAGCGCCAAGTACCGGGTGGGCCAGGGGACGCTGATCGAGGTGCGCCAGGCCGAGGTGCAGAAGGCCCAGGCCGACGTGGCGCTGCTGCGCAGCGTGCAGGCCGACAACGAGGCCAAGATCGAGCTGTTCCGCCGGCTCGGGGTGCAGCCGCCGATGGCGGTGGACCGCATCGGGCTGAGCGATTCCTTCCCCGTGCTGGAGCCGGCGTTCAACCTGGACGAACTGCTGGCGCAGGCGCGCGCGCAGAACCCGGCCCTGCGCGCCCTCACGGCGCGGGAGCGCTCGGCGTCGATCGGGGTCACCTCCGCCAAGACCGCGTTCCTGCCGTCGCTCTCGGTGCGCGCGGGCTGGAGCGGCTTCACCCAGCAGCAGACGGATGATGGGCTGCTCATCAGCCAGTCACTCGGTGGCGCGCTCGGCTCGGCCAGCGCCTGCATCGCGCAGGATTCGATCCGGACCGGGGCCGGGCTCACCCCCGTGGGGCAGGCCGGCTGCTTCCAGAACGCCGGGCTCGACGCCACGGGCACCCAGCTCGACCCGACGGTCCGTCGCCGGATCCTGTCGGCCAACAGCACCTTCCCGTTCGACTTCACCAAGCAGCCCTTCAGCATCGGGCTCACGATCTCGCTGCCGGTGTTCACCGGCTTCGGGCGCTCGCTCCGGCTGCAGCAGGCACGGGAGTTCGCCCAGGACGCCGACGAGTCGGTGCGGGCGCAGGCCCTGCAGGTCGACGCCGACGTGCACAGCCGCTACCTGGCGCTGGCCACCGCCTACAAGGCCATCACCGTGCAGGGCGCGAGCCGCGACGCGGCGCGCGACCAGCTCCGCCTGGCGCAGGACCGGTACCGGCTCGGCAGCGGCACCGCGCTGGAGGTCTCGGATGCGCAGAACACCGTGCAGCGCGCCGAAGGCGACTACGTGACCGCGATCTACGATTATCACAAGGCAATCGCGGCGCTCGAAGCCGCGGTCGGCCGCCCGCTCCGCCCATAAGCAAGCACACGTAAAGGAACGCAGCCATGTCGCGTCGCATGAAGCTGGGGCTCTTCGCCGGTCTGCTCGTGGTGGTGGTGGGGGTCGTCATGGCCCTCGGCGCGGCCAAGAGCAAGAACAAGGCGGTCGAGGTCCGCCTGGAGCAGGTGGGCACCCGTGACCTGGTCTCGGTGGTCACCGCCAGCGGCAAGATCGAGCCCGACCTCAAGGTGGACGTCCTGTCGGACATCCAGGGCCGCATCACGAAGATCGCGGTCAAGGAGGGGGACGTCGTCCGCAAGGGGGACTTCCTGCTGCAGATCGACGCGGCGATCTACGAGGCGGCCGTCAGCCGGAGCCAGGCCCTCGTCGCCAGCGCCCAGAGCGACTACCTGCGCGCCAAGGCCAACCAGGACCAGGCCAAGCGGGCGCTCGACCGCTCGATGGAGCTGCAGCGGACCAACTCGAGCCTGATCACCCAGGAATCGGTGGAACAGGCCCAGACCGGGTACGACGTGGCGGTGGCCAACACCAAGGCCAGCCAGGCCGGCCTGGACCAGGCCCGCGCCAGCCTGCAGGAGGCGCAGGACAACCTCCGCAAGACCCGCATCGTGGCCCCGCTCTCCGGCCGGATCACCCGGCTGGCCGTCGAGGAGGGCGAGGTCGCGGTCCCGGGCACGTTCTCCCGTGACGTGGGCCTGCTGATGACGATCGCGGACCTGTCCGTGATCCTGGCCAAGGTGCAGGTGGACGAGACCGACGTGGTGCGCCTGGCCGACGGCGACTCGGTCGAGGTGTCGATCGATGCCTTCCCCGACACGACCTTCATCGGGCAGGTCACCAAGATCAGCAACAGCGCCCAGCTGACCTCGACCTCCACCGCCTCCGGCTCCAACGACCGGGCGGTCGACTTCGACGTGGAGATCACCCTGCGCAACCCGCCGAAGGACATCCGGCCGGACCTCTCGTGCACGGCGCGGATCGTCACCGAGACCCGGCGGGGCGCGCTCAGCATCCCGATCATCGCCCTGACGGTGCGTGAGCACCAGAAGGTCCCCAACGAGGCCGTCCCGGCCGAGCGGACCGACACCTCCGCGGCCGGCAAGGCCAAGAAGGACGTCGAGGGCGTGTTCGTGGTGAACGACGGCCAGGCGATGTTCCGCCCGGTGAAGGTGGGCATCGCGGGCGACGAGTACTTCGAGGTGCTGGAGGGGCTCAAGGCCGGCGAGACGATCGTGGCCGGGACCTACCAGGCGATCCGCGATCTGCGCGACAGCACCAAGGTGAAGGGCGCGGGGGCCGACAGCGCCAGGGCGAAGCAGTCATGAGCGACCGGGTCATCCACGTCGAGGACCTCGCCCGCGAGTACCTGATGGGCAGCGAGCGGGTCCAGGCCCTCCGCGGGCTCACCCTCACCATCCGCCGCAACGAGTACGTGGCGATCATGGGGCCCTCCGGGTCGGGCAAGTCCACGTTCATGAACCTGATCGGCTGCCTCGACACGCCGAGTGGCGGGGCGTACTGGCTGAGCGGGCAGGAGGTCTCCCGGCTGTCCGACGACGCGCTGGCCCGGGTGCGGAACAAGGAGATCGGCTTCGTGTTCCAGACCTTCAACCTGCTGCCGCGCGCCACCGCGCTGCACAACGTCGAGCTGCCGCTGATCTACGCCGGCACCCCGGCACGCGAACGGCGCGCGCGCGCCGAGGAGGCGCTGGCCCGGGTGGGGCTGGAACACCGGATGCACCACCGCCCCAACGAGCTCTCCGGCGGCCAGCGGCAGCGCGTGGCGATCGCCCGGGCGCTGGTCAACCGCCCCTCCCTGCTCCTGGCCGACGAGCCGACCGGCAACCTCGACAGCACCACGAGCGAGGAGATCATGCGCGTCTTCGGGGACCTGCACCGCGACGGGCAGACCATCGTGGTCGTGACCCACGAGCCCTCGATCGCCGCCCACGCGGCGCGGGTAGTGGTCCTGCGCGACGGCCGGCTGGACTCCGACACCCGCACGGGCCAGGCGGCCGCCTGAGATGCCGGTCTTCGAGGCGGTCCGCATGGCGCTCCGCACCATCGCGGCGCAGAAGCTCAAGAGCTTCTTCTCGCTGATCGGGGTGCTGATCGGGGTCACGTTCCTGATCGCGGTGGTGTCCATCGTGCAGGGGATGAACGTGTACATGGAGGACCAGTTCGCCAACCGGCTGATCGGCCTCAACACCTTCACCCTGCGGCGCCAGCCGGGCATCAATACCGGCAACGTCACCGAGGAGACCTGGCGCGGCTGGATGCGGCGGCCCCGGATCACCTACGACGACGCCGACTACGTGACCGAGCGGCTCAAGACCCCCGCCTTGACGGCCCGCTACTGCTCCGACCGCATGACCCTCAACTACGGGGGCAAGGCGGCCAAGGACATCGAGCTGATGGGCACCGAGCCGTCGTACTTCGAGATCAAGAACGTCGAGATCGCCAGCGGCCGCATCTTCACGCCCCAGGAAGTCCGGGTGGGCGCGCCGGTGCTGGTGCTGGGCAGCGAGATCGGCGAGAAGCTGTTCGCCGGCCTCGACCCGCTCGGCAAGGAGGTGCTGATCCGCGGCCTGCCGTACCGGGTGATCGGGGTGGCGGCCAAGCGCGGCACGCTCTTCGGGATCTCGCTCGACAAGTTCGCGGTCATGCCCTTCCGGGCCCCGGCCCGGCGCTACATCTGCCCGCTCAACGTGCTCGACGAGCTGCAGATCAAGGCCGCCAACCCCGACATGATGCTCACGGCCATGGCCGAGACCGAGGCGATCATGCGCACCCGGCGCGGGCTCAAGCCGGGCGAGGAGAACAACTTTGACCTGCAGAACGCCTCGGGCGCGCTGGAGGGGTGGAAGAAGATCTCCAAGGTGCTCTTCACCGCGCTGCCCGGCCTGGTGGCCATCTCGCTCGTGGTGGGCGGGATCGTCATCATGAACATCATGCTCATGGCGGTGGCCGAGCGGACCCGCGAGATCGGGATCCGCAAGGCGCTCGGCGCCAAGCGGCGGGACATCCTGGCCCAGTTCATCATCGAGAGCGCCACCCTGTCCACCGTGGGCGCGGCCCTCGGCATCGGCACGGGCATCGGGCTCGCGTTCGGGGTCCGCGCCCTCACCCCGCTCCCCGCGGCCGTCGCGCCCTGGTCCATCGGGCTGGCGGTGGCCCTCGGCGTGGTGGTCGGGATGGTGGCCGGCGTCTACCCCGCGAGCCGGGCCTCCAAGCTCGACCCGATCACCGCCCTGCGGTCCGAGTAACCGGGAGCCACCATGGAATTCACCCGCTTCTTCGAGGGCATCGGCATCGCCCTGGACTCACTGCGCGCCAACAAGGTGCGCGCGGCCCTCACCATCCTGGGCGTGGCCATCGGCGTGATGGTGGTGATCGCCATGGCCTCGGCGATCACCGGCATCAACCGCAGCGTCGCGGCCCAGATCGAGACCCTGGGCCCCAAGACGTTCTTCGTGTTCCGCTTCTTCCAGGCCGGCCTCAACGTCAGCGACGGCTCCGACGAGATGTCACCCTGGCGGCGCAACCCGTGGCTGTCGGTGGCCGAGGCGGAGATGCTGCAGAAGGTGCCCGGGATCCGGAGCGTCTCGTGGCAGGAAGGCAGCGGCGGCCCCGTCGCCGCCGGCAGCAACAACCTGACCGGGGTGAACATCCTCGGGCTCAGCCCCGACTGGATCCTCACCCAGGGCGGCACCATCGTGGCGGGGCGGAACTTTACCCAGCTCGAGTACGCCGCCGGCGCCCGGGTCACGGTGATCAACGACCGGCTGGCCCAGGACCTCTTCCCCGGCCTCGACCCCGTCGGGCGGCGCCTCAAGGCCTACGGGGAGCCCTTCGAGGTGATCGGCCTGTATTCCGAGCCGAAGAGCCTCTTCGGCGACTCCGAATCGCCCTACATCGGCATTCCTCACTCCACCTTCACCAAGGTGGCGGACTACTGGAAGGGATGGATGCAGTTCGCGGTGATCCCCGAGGCGGAGCTCAGCGTGGCGGAGGCCCAGGACCGCGTCACGGCGGCGCTGCGCTCCTTCCGCGGGCTCAAGCCGGCCCAGGAGAACAACTTCTCGGTGGTGACCCAGGACAAGCTGCTGGACAGCTTCAACAGCATCACCAGCGGGTTCTTCGTGGTGATGCTGGCCCTCTCCAGCGTGGGGCTCATGGTCGGCGGCGTGGGGGTGGTGGCCATCATGATGATCTCGGTGACCGAGCGGACCCGCGAGATCGGCGTCCGCAAGGCGCTGGGCGCCACCCGGCGGGAGATCATGTTCCAGTTCCTGATCGAGGCGGCCACCCTGACCCTGGTCGGCGGCCTCGCCGGCATGGCGCTCGGTGGCCTGATCGCCCTGGCCATCCAGAAGTTCACGCCGATCCCGGCGGCGGTGCCGCTGTGGTCGGTGGTGGTCGCGGTGCTCGCCTCGACCGTCACCGGGATCGCGTTCGGCCTCTACCCCGCCAGCAAGGCCTCCCGCCTCGACCCGGTGGAGGCGCTCCGCTACGAGTGACCCGGCGGCGTCGCGGGGGAGGATGAAGGCCTCCTCACCCCGCGGCGCCCCCGCGCCCGCCGCACTTTCCCGGTTGCCGGTTCGGCATAGATTCCCGGCATGCCGCTCGCCGAAGCCTTCCGCCTCGCCCTCCAGTCCATCAGCAGCGCCAAGCTTCGCTCCTTCTTCACCCTGCTCGGCATCATCGTCTCGGTGGGCTTCCTGGTCGTGGTGGTGGCGATCATCCAGGGGATGAATTCGTACGTGAAGGACAACCTGATGGCGTCGATGATCGGGACCAATGCCTTCCAGGTGCGGCGGACGCCGATCGCGCCGGGGTTCCTCGACGACGAGCAGATCAAGGCCATCAACCGCCGCCCGCTGATCACCCGCGCGGACGCCGAGGTGGTGCGCCGCGCCATCCCGGAGGCGGTGGCGGTGGCCCTGCAATCCGGCTGGCCCACCCCGATGAGCGACGTGATCTACCGCAACCGCACGGTCGGCGACGTCCTGGTCTTCGGGGTGACGCCGCCCTACCAGCTGGTACAGGACTACCGCTTCGCCGCCGGCGACCCGCTGGCCGACCCCGACGTGAGCGAGCGGCGCCACGTGGTGGTGCTCGGGTACGACATCGCGGACCGGCTGTTCGGCCCGCCGGAGATGGCCATCGGCCGCCAGGTCCGGATCGCGGGGACGCAGCTCACCGTGAAGGGCGTGATCGCCCGGAAGGGACGGGTGCTGGGGCAGTCGTTCGACGGGTTCGTGCTGATCCCCTTCTCGACGTTCGAGGGGATGTATGGCCGCCGCAAGACGACGGTGGTCTCCGTGAAGATGGCCGACGCCGAGGCGCTCGACGGCGCGATGGCCCGGGCGGAAGAGGCCATGCGGCTGGCGCACCAGCTGCACCCGGCCGAGGAGAACGACTTCACGGTGGACAAGGCCGACAACGTGGTGGCCTTCTGGAAGCAGCTCACCGGCTGGCTGTTCACCGCGATCCCCGCCGTGGTCTGCATCGGGATCGTGGTGGGCGGCATCGTGATCATGAACATCATGCTGATGTCCGTGAACGAGCGCACCCGCGAGATCGGCATCCGGAAGTCCATCGGCGCCACCCGGCGCGACATCCAGCGGCAGTTCCTCGTGGAGGCGGTGGTGCTCTCCACCCTGGGTGGCCTGCTGGGCGTCTTCGGCGGCTGGCTGCTGGCCTTTGCCGTTTCGAGCCTCACCCCCCTGCCCGCCCGGATCACCCTCTGGTCGGTGGCCGCCGCGCTGCTCCTGGGCGCCGGGGCCGGGATCCTCTTCGGCGTCTACCCCGCCAGCCGGGCGGCCCGACTGGACCCGATCACCGCGCTGCGGGCCGAGTAGCGCCCGCCGTGCCCAGCCGCATCCTCCACAACGTCGGGGAAGGGGTCACGATCGCGTTCGACTCCCTCCGCAGCAACAAGCTGCGTTCGGGGCTGACGATCCTCGGCGTGGTCATCGGGGTGACGACGGTGATGACCATCGCGTCGCTGGTGGCCGGCATCCGGACCCAGATCTTCAACGCCATCTCGGCCGCCGGCCCCACGGCGTTCTACGTCGTCCGGTACTTCTCGCAGACCCCGCTCAATCCCGAACGGCTGCCCTACGAGGTGCGGATCCGGCCGGTGCTGGCGCAGCCCGACGCCGACGCGCTGGCGCGCGCGCCCGGCATCGGCTACGCGGGGATGTGGGTGCAGCTCTTCCAGCGGATCGAGTACCAGAGCCTCGCCACCCAGGTGGTGACGGTCTTCGGCGCCGACGAGCACTACATGGAGATCCAGGGCGGCACCCTGCTCCGCGGCCGGTTCTTCAACCGCTCCGAGCTCAACGGCGGCGAGGTGGCCGTGCTGGAGGAGGAGACCGCCGACGTGCTGTTCGGGCCCATCGACCCGATGGACCGGATCATCCGGATCGGCGGCGTCGCGCTCCGGGTGATCGGGATCTACCAGCGCCCCGCCAACCTCTTCGAGCCCCCCGGGCAGCAGATCGGCGCCATCATCCCCTTCGAGACGGCCCGGCGCAACTATCGCTACGACGAGACCAACAACCTGTTCATCGCCGCGCGGCCGGCGAGCGGGGTCTCGGTGGCGTCGGCCCAGGACATCACCACCGCCGCGCTGCGCCGGGTGCGCGGGCTGCGCCCCGGCATGCCCAACACCTTCGACCTGATCACCCAGGACCAGATCCTGGACATCGTCAGCAACTTCACCAACTACTTCTTCACCGCCATGATCGCCCTCTCGAGCGTGGCCCTGCTGGTGGGCGGGATCGGAGTGATGGCCATCATGATGGTCTCGGTCACCGACCGCACCCGCGAGATCGGCCTGCGCAAGGCGGTCGGCGCCACCCGGAGCGAGATCATGTGGCAGTTCCTCGTGGAGGCGGCCACCCTGACCCTGATCGGGGGGCTGGTGGGGGTGCTGGTGGGGCTCCTGAGCGGCCAGCTGCTCGAGTGGGTCTTCGGCTGGCAGTCGGAGGTGCCGCTGTGGAGCGCCGTGGTGGCCACGGTGGTCTCGGTGCTGATCGGGCTGGTCTTCGGGCTGTTCCCCGCCAACCGGGCCGCCCGGATGGACCCGGTCGAGGCGCTGCGGCACGAGTAGCCCGGGCCGGCCGGCGCGGACGTGCAACCCTGGCGCCCCGGCGCATCCCCCGGCGTCCTCTTCCACGCTTCGAGGGTACCATGCTGACGATCCATCGCCGGGCGCTCCTGCTGTGCCTCCTCTCCTCCGCCTGCATGGCCCGCTCCGAGTCCCCTGGCGAGGCCGCGTCCGGCGGGGCGCGGATGGACGCCGTGGCCACGAACGAGGCCCCAGGGGAGGCGAGCGGCTTCGTGGCCCCCGCCGCCGCTCCAGCCCCCACCGCGGGGGGCGTGGAACAGGGCCAGGTGCCCAACGCCGCCGCCGACCCGACCGCCATGCCCGCCATGATCATCCGGACGGGCCAGGCCAGCCTGCAGGTCGATTCCCTCGAGACCGCCATCGCGCAGGTCGAGGCGCTCGCGCGGCAGGTCGGGGCCTTTGTGGCCAACAGCCAAGTGCAGGCAGGCCAGGACCAGGTGCGCTCGGCCACCCTGGAGATCCGGGTCCCGTCCGGCCGGTTCGACGACCTGGTGCATGGGCTGTCCCCGGTCGGGAAGCTCGAGTACGTGAACGTCTCCGCCCAGGACGTGGGCGAGGAGTTCACCGACATCACCGCCCGGGTCGCCAACGCGCGGCGCCTGGAGAGCCGCCTCATCGAACTCCTGGCCACCCGCACCGGCAAGCTCTCCGACGTACTCGAAATCGAGCGGGAGCTGGCCCGGGTCCGGGAGGAGATCGAGCGGATGGAGGGCCGGCTCCGGTACCTCAAGGCCCACGTCGCGACCTCCAGCCTGACGGTGACCGTCCACGAGCCCGCCCCGGTGGTGGGCGAGACCGGGAGCGGCGGGGTCATCGCCGACGCCTTCCGGGACGCCTGGCGCAACTTCGTCCACTTCATCGCGGGCCTGATCGCCTCGCTCGGCGTGCTGGTCCCCGCTGGAGTCCTGCTGGTGCTGGGGCTGCTGGGTCTCCGCTGGTTCTGGCGGCGCCGGCACGGCTGATCCGGGCCGGGGAAACCCCGTGGGGAAGCGGGAAGCGGGAAACGGCGTATAGATTTCGGCCGTTTCCCGCTGCCCGTTCCTATTACCCGTGAGTGCCGTCTCCATGCCCGTCGACCTGCTCGCCATCGCCGCCCACCGGGACGACGTCGAACTCACCTGCGCGGGGACCCTGCTCAAGGCCGCCACCCAGGGGTACCGCACCGGGATCCTCGACCTCACGGCCGGCGAGTCCGGCACCCGGGGCAGCGCCGCGCTCCGGGCCGAGGAGGCGGTGCGTGCGGCCGCCGTGCTGCGGGTGGCGGAACGGCGGAATGCCGGACTCCCCGACGCCTACCTGCAGAACACCGACGATACCCGCCGGGTGGTGGTGGAGCAGCTCCGGCACTTCCGGCCCCGCACGGTGATCCTGCCGTACGCCGTGGGACGCCACCCCGACCACCGGATCGCCTCGGAGCTGGGACGCGACGCCTGCTTCCTCGCGGGGCTGGCGCGCTACACCGCCGCCGGCGAACCCCACCGCCCGCACAAGATCCTGTATGCACTGGCCTACCGCGAGGACCCGGTCAAGCCGACCTTCGTGGTGGACATCAGTGACCAGTTCCCGGCCAAGATGGAAGCGATCCGCTGCTACGCGAGCCAGTTCGACGGCGCCAAGGCCGCCGGCGAGATCTTCCCGACCGGGCAGGACCTCTACTCGCTGGTCGAGGTCCAGAACGCGCACTACGGTTCGCTGATCCGCACCCGCTACGGCGAGCCGTTCTTCACCCACGAGACGGTGGACATCGCGGACGTGGTGGCCCTCGGCGTCCAGAGCATGTAACGCCCGGACGACTATCTTAGCCCCCATGTCCCGCGCCCCCGCCTATCTGGACCACGCCGCCACCACCCCGGTTCGCCCCGAGGTGGTGGAGGCGATGCTCCCCTACCTCGGCGCCACCTTCGGCAACCCGTCGAGCAGCCACGCCTTCGGGCGCGCCGCCCGGGGGGGACTGGAACGGGCGCGCCGCGAGGTGGCGGAAGCTCTCGGGGCCGAGCCGGGCGAGGTGTACTTCACCTCCGGTGGCACTGAGGCGGACAACCTCGCGGTGATCGGCCGCGCGCTCGCGGCGCGCGCCGTGGGAGCACCGTTCGGCGTGGCAGTGGCGGCCACCGAGCACAAGGCGGTGCTCGCCGCGGCCCACGCGGTGGCCAGGCTCGGGGGCCGGGAACAGCTCCTTCCGGTGGACGCGCTGGGGATGATCGACCGGGCCGCGTTTGCCGCCGCGCTGGCGGCGCGGCCCGCAGTCGTCTCGGTCATGTGGGTCAACAACGAGACCGGGGTGGCGCACCCCGTGGCGGAGCTCGCGACCGAGGCCGCGGCCGCCGGCGTCCCCTTGCACACCGACATGGTGCAGGCCTTCGGCAAGGTGCCCGCCACGCTGGCCGGCACCTCGGTGGCCCTCGCCACCCTCTCGGGGCACAAGCTCGGGGCTCCGAAGGGGATCGGCGCACTGGTGGTGCGGCGGGGGACGACCGTCGAGCCGCTGGTGACCGGCGGCAGCCAGCAGCGGGGCATCCGCCCTGGCACCGAGAACATCGCGGGCGCGGTCGCGCTCGGGCGGGCGGCCGCGCTCGCCGCCCACGAGGTGGCGGTCGAGCATGCCCGCCTCTCGCGCCTCCGCGCCGACCTCCTGGCCGGGCTTCAGGCCGCGCTGCCCGACCTGGTGGTCGTGGCGGCCGGCGGCATCACCGCACCGCACGTGCTGGCGGTCCTGGTCCCCGAGGCCGAGTCGGCGACGCTCCTGATGCACCTCGACCGCGCGGGGGTGGCCGCCTCCGGTGGCTCCGCCTGTGCCACCGGCGCGGTGGAGCCGTCGCACGTGCTGACCGCGATGGGGGTCCCTCCCGGCCTGGCGCGCGGGCTGGTGCGCCTGAGCCTGGGGCACGACAGCACCGCGGGCGACGTGGCGGCGGCCGTGGCGGTCTTTCCCGAGGCGGTGGCCCGGGCCCGGGCGGCGACGGGAGCCCTGAGTCGTGGCTGAACGGGTGCTGGTGGCGATGAGCGGCGGGGTGGACAGCTCGGTGGCAGCCGCGGAGCTGGTGGCCCGGGGCTACGAGGTCATCGGGGCCACGATGAAGCTGTTCTGCTACGGTGACAGCGTGCCTGACCGGCCCTGCTGTTCCCTCGACTCCATCAACGACGCCCGAGACGTCTGCCACGCGCTCGGCATTCCCCACTACGTCCTCAACCTCGAGGACCGGTTCAGCCGCGACGTGATCCAGAACTTCGTCTCGGAGTACAGCCGCGGGCGGACGCCGATCCCCTGCGTGCGGTGCAATTCCTTCACCAAGTTCCGCGACCTGCTCGCCCACGCCGATGCACTGGGCTGCGCCGCGATCGCCACGGGGCACTATGCGCAGGCCCGCGACGGACGCCTCTACCGCGGGGCCGACCCGGCCAAGGACCAGAGCTACTTCTTGTGGGGCATCGACCGGGCGGTGGTGACGCGGATGCTGACGCCGGTGGGCGCGCTCACCAAGGCGGAGACCCGTGCGCACGCGCGCCGCCTGGGCCTGGCCACCGCCGACAAGCCGGAATCGGTGGAGATCTGCTTCGTGCCGGGCGACGATTACGTCCAGGTCCTGGAGCAGCACCTGCCCGCCGGCGCCGCGGCCCTCACCCCGGGCCCGCTGGTGAGCACCACCGGCGAGCGGCTGGGCGAGCACGACGGATTCGCCCGCTACACCATCGGCCAGCGCCGGGGCCTGCCCGGCGGGGCCACCACACCACGGTACGTGGTGGCCATCCGGCCGGAGACCCGGGAGGTCGTCGTTGGTGAGGCCGACGACCTGCTGGGGCACCAGGTGCGGCTGGGAGAGCTCAACTGGCTGGCCGAGCCACTCCAGAGCGGCGACACCTGCCTGGTGCAGGTACGGTACCGTGCGGCCGCGGTGCCGGCCACCGTCCACAGCATGGACGCGGCCGGCCTCGGCCTCGTCCTTTCCACCCCGGTGCGCGCGATCACCCCGGGCCAGTCCGGCGTCCTGTACGCCGCGGACGGCCAGGTGCTCGGCGGCGGAGTCATTGCCTGATGCGTGCGTTCTCGTCGGTCGTATTCGCGTCCCTCCTTTCCTCGGCGTCGCTCGCGGCCCAGGCGCCGCGCGCCATCGGCATCGAGGACTACATCACGGCGCCCAGCGTGGCTGATCCCCAGGTGACCCCGGACGGGAGCCTGGTGGCCTTCACGGTGTCCACACCCTCGCTCCAGGACAACCGGAGCAGCACCCGGATCTGGCTGGCCGACCTCGCAAGCGGGGACAGCTGGCAGGCCACGGCCGCCGCGGGCAGTGACCGCGCGCCCCGCTGGTCGCCCGACGGCAAGGTGCTGGCGTTCATCTCCACCCGGGAGGGCGGGCCGCAGATCTGGCGCATGCCCATCCGGGGCGGCGAGGCGGTCAAGGTCACCAGCGTCCGCGAGGGGGTCTCGGACTTCCTCTGGTCGCCGGACGGCAAGGCGCTGTACTTCTGGACCGACGTGGCCTGGGGGGACTCGAGCGAGGCCGCGCGGCGGGCGGCGCCGTGGGGTACGGAGGCGCGGATCTTCACCGACCTCTTCTACCGGCACTGGAACGAGTGGCGGCTCGGCGTCCGCTCCCACCTCTTCCGGGTGGACCTCGCGGACGGCACCACCACCGACATCACCCCGATCGACCGTGACGTCCCGCCGCTGGCGCTGGGCGGGGCCGATATCGCCGTCTCGCCGGTGGGGACCGAACTGGCCATCGTCTACAACTCCGACAGCGCGCTGGCGACCAGCACCAACAACGACGTGTTCGTAATGGGACCCGACGGCTCGGCCCGGCAGGCGATCACCAGCGCGCGGGGCAACGACCACTCTCCGCAGTATTCTCCCGATGGGCGCTACATCGCCTACCTGTCGATGGCCACCCCCGGCTTCGAGGCCGACCGGCAGCAGCTCATGCTCTACGACCGGGCCAGCGGGCGCCGGCTCTCGGTCACGCCCAAGTGGGACCTCAGCATCTCCGCCTTCCACTGGCTGCCGGATGCCCGCGCCGTCCTGGCGGAGGTGGAGGAGCGCGGGGGGCACAGCCTCTACCGCGTCGAGGTACCCACCGGGCGCGCCACCCGCCTGCTCAGCGGCGGCACCAGCACCGGCTTCCAGCTGGCCAGCCGGGCCGACGTGGTGGTCTTCCTGCGTTCCACCGCGCGGCGGCCGGCCGAGGTGTTCGCCACGACCTCTGAGGGCAAGATGGTCCGGCAGGTCACGCACGTCCACGACGACCGCTTCGGCGCCTGGGACATCCCGGCGCTGGAGGAGTTCGGCTTCGTGGGCGGGGCCAGCGACTCGGTGTTCGGCTGGATCATGAAGCCGCCGGGCTTCGACCCGGCGCGGCGCTACCCGCTCATCTACCTGATCCACGGCGGGCCGCAGGGGGCGTGGCTCGACCAGTGGCACGGGCGCTGGAACTACGCCATGTTCGCCGCCCGCGGGTACGTGGTGGCGGCGGTCAACTTCCACGGCTCCACCGGGTACGGCCAGGCCTTCACCAACAGCATCAGCCGCAACTGGGGCGGGCTGCCCTACGACGACCTGATGAAGGGCGCCGACATCCTGGCGCGGCTTCCGTACGTGGACAGCACCCGGATGGCGGCCGCCGGCGCGTCATACGGCGGGTACATGGTCTACTGGATGGCGGGGCGCACCAACCGGTTCAAGGCCCTGGTGGCCCACGACGGCATCTTCAACCCGCTCAGCATGGCGGGCACCACCGAGGAACTCTGGTTCCCGACCTGGGAGTTCGGCGGGCTGCCGTGGGACCCGGCCGCGCGGGCCACGATCGAGAAGTGGTCGCCGGCCAACTTCACCGGCAACTGGCGCACCCCGATGCTGGTGATCCACAGCCAGCTCGACTACCGGGTGGACATCTCGGAGGGGTTGCAGGCCTTCACGGCGCTCCGCCTGCGGGACATCCCGGCCAAGTTCCTCTACTTCCCTGACGAGGACCACTTCGTGGCCAAGCCGCGCAACCGCCGGCTGTGGTGGGCGACGGTGCTCGACTGGTGCGACCAGTACCTCCGGCCGGCGGCCTGATGCGGAGCCTCTTCGTCCGCTGGCTGATCAACACCCTGGCGCTGTACGTGGCCGTGCAGGTGGTGCCGGGGGTGGATTACGACCGGGGGCCGGTGGGCCTGCTGCTGGTGGCGGTGCTGTTCGGGCTGGTGAACGCCTTCCTGCGCCCGCTGCTCACCCTGCTCACCTGCCCCCTGGTGCTGGTGACGCTGGGGCTCTTCCTGTTCGTGATCAACGCGCTGCTGCTGCTCCTGACCGGCTGGCTCTCGGCCCAGTTCGACCTGGGCTTCCGGGTCGCGGGCTTCTGGCCGGCCTTCTGGGCGGGGCTCCTGATCAGCCTGGTGAGCCTGTTCCTCTCGCTGATGGTGGGCGAGCGGGAGGTCAAGGTGATCCGCCGCTAGCCACCGCCCGTGACACGGCCGTTACAGATGACTGGCTCTCGCCCCGTCGGGCGGTAGATTCCGGCCTGTGACCGACGCCACCCTGCCCCAGGCCGACCTCCGTCCGGAGCCCGCCCCGGACCTGACCCAGGCCGCGCTGTACATCAACCGCGAGCTCTCGTGGCTCGAGTTCAACCGCCGGGTGCTGCACGAGGCGGAGGATCCCCGCACCCCGCTGCTCGAGCGGCTCAAGTTCCACGGCATCTTCAGCTCCAACCTCGACGAGTTCTTCCAGATCCGCGTGGCCGGCCTCAAGGACCAGCTGGCGGCCGGCTACGCGGAGCGCTCCCCGGACGGGCAGACGCCGGAGGAGCAGCTGCGCCACATCGCGGCAGTGGTGCGGGAGCAGGTCCGGGTCCACGGCCGGACGCTGCACGCGGAGGTCCTGCCCGGCCTGGCCCGCCACGGCGTGGTGCTCCTCGACATCGCCGACCTGACCGACGAGGAACGGGGCCAGCTCGACCGCTACTTCCACGCCAATGTCTTCCCCGTCCTCACGCCCCTCGCGGTGGACCCCGCACACCCGTTCCCGTACATCTCCAACCTGAGCCTGTCCCTCGCGGTGGCGCTGCGCGCCGCTGACGGCGAGGACCGCTTTGCGCGGGTGAAGGTGCCCAAGATCCTCCCCCGCTTCGTCCGGGTGGGCGAGGGATGGCGCTACCTGCCCCTGGAGCAGCTGGTGGCGGCGAACATCGAGGCGCTCTTCCCCGGCGTGGAGATCCTGGGCTGCTTCCCCTTCCGCATCACGCGGAACACCGACTTCGAGGTGGACCACGACGAGGCCGAGGACCTGCTCAGCACCATCCAGGAGGAGGTCCGCAACCGGCGGTTCGGGGCGGTGGTGCGACTGGAGGTGGCGCCCAACCTGCCGCACTCCATCCGCGAGGTGCTGCTCTCCGAGTTCAATGCGGCCCAGGAGGCGCAGGCCGCCCCGCTCGGCGCGGACGACGTCTACGAGGTCAGCGGCCTGCTCGACACGGCCGACCTGCTCTCGCTGGCCGCGGCGATCGACCTGCCGGCGCTCAAGGACGTTCCGCACTACCCCGTCACCCAGCACCGCATGGGCTCGGCCCGGAACATCTTCGAGGTGATTCGCGAAGGGGACATCCTGGTGCACCACCCCTACGAGAGCTTCACCGGCTCCGTGGAGCGGTTCATCCAGACGGCGGTCGATGACCCCGACGTGGTGGCGATCAAGCTGACGCTGTACCGGACGGGGGGCGACTCGAGCATCGCCCGGCTGCTGGCCCAGGCCGCCGAGCGGGGCAAGCAGGTGGCGGTGCTGATCGAACTGCAGGCGCGGTTCGACGAGGAGAACAACATCCGCTGGGCCCAGCGGCTGGAGGACGTGGGCGTGCACGTGAGCTATGGCGTGGCCGGGCTCAAGACGCACGCCAAGGTCATGCTGGTGGTGCGGCGCGAGGGGGACACCATGCGCCGCTACCTGCACCTGGGCACCGGCAACTATCACCCCCGCACCGCCCGGCTCTACACCGATTTCGGGCTGTTCACGGCGGACCCGGAGCTGGGCGCCGACCTGACCGACCTCTTCAACGTGCTCACCGGCTTCGCCGCGCCACAGCACTACCGGCGCCTGATCACCGCCCCGCGGGGGATGCGGGAGCGCTTCCTGGCCATGATCCGTCGGGAGGCGGAGCACGCCCGCGCCGGGCGCCCGGCGCGGGTCCTGGCCAAGATGAACGCGCTGGTCGACGCGCCGCTGATCCACGCGCTCTACGAGGCCTCGCAGGCGGGGGTCACGGTGGACCTGATCGTGCGCGGCATCTGCTGCCTGCGCCCCGGGATCCCGGGCGTGAGTGAGCGGATCCGGGTGATCAGCATCATCGGCCGGTTCCTGGAGCACTCGCGGGCGTTCTATTTCCTGAATGGCGGGCACGAGGAGGTCTACATCGGCTCCGCGGACTGGATGCCGCGCAACCTCGACCGGCGCATCGAGGCGGTCACGCCGATCCTCGACCCGGCGCACCGGGCCGCGCTGCGCGACCTGCTGGTGCTGATGTGGCAGGACAACCGGCAGGCGTGGGACCTCACCGCGGATGGGCGCTATACCCAGCGCCAGCCCCCGGCCCCCGAACTGGAGCTGGCCACCCATCGGGTGCTGGTGGAGAGCTACCGCGAGACCGGGCGACTGACCGGGGAGTTTCCCACCGCCCAGCGCTGAGCTAGATCGCGAGTCCGCTCGCCTCGGCGAACTTGCGGAGCAGTTCCTCCTGCTCGGGGGTGACCTGCTCCGGGATCTGCACCTGGATCTGCACCAGCTGGTCGCCCTTCCGCTCCCCCTTCTCGATCCCCAGGCCCTTGATCCGGAACTTCCGCCCCGGCTGCGTGCCGGGCGGGATCCGGAGCACCACCTTCTTCCCATCCAGCGTCCGCACCCGAAGCCGGGTGCCGAGCACCGCCTGGGCCAGGTTGATCGGCACTTCGCAGACCAGGTCGAGCCCCTCCCGGTGGAAGAACCGGTCGGCCTGGACCTGGAACGTCACGAGGATGTCGCCGGGCGGCAGCCCGGGCGCGCTGGGCTGGCCCTGACCCTTGAGCCGGACCTTGGTCCCGGACTCGGTGCCCACCGGGACGGTGATCAGCACCTCGCGCTCGGCGCGCACCTCGCCCTCCCCCTGGCAGGCCGGGCAGGGGATCGACGGCATCTTGCCGCGGCCCCGGCACTGCGGGCAGGGCCGGCTCACCGCGAAGCCCCCCTGGCCGAACGTGACCGACCCGCGCCCGTTGCACTCGGGGCAGCTGGTCACCTTGGCGCCCGGCGCGGCCCCGCTGCCGGCGCAACTGCGGCAGGTCTCGTTCAGGGGCAGGCGCACCGGCACCTTGCCACCGAGTGCGGCCACGCGGAAGGGGATCTCCACCAGGGTCTCGATGGCGTCGGCCGAGGTGTCCTCGCGCCGCGCCCCGCCGGCGCCGGCACGGCCGAAGATCGAGGAGAAGATGTCGCCCAGGCCGAAGCTGCCGAGGTCGGAGAAATCGAAACTCTCCGTCCCCGGACCGGCGCCCCCCGTGGTCCCGGCGGCGGGACGGCCGGCCCCACCCGAGGAGGCGCCGGAGCGACGGAAGCCGCCGCCATCGAAGGCGCCCAGCCGGCGCATCTGGTCGTACTGCTTGCGCTTGTCGGCGTCGGCGAGGACGGAGTGGGCCTCCGAGATCTCCTTGAAGCGCTCGGCGGCCTGCGGGTTGTTCGGGTTGGCGTCGGGATGGTACTGCTTGGCAAGCCGCCGGTAGGCTTTCTTGACCTCGTCCGGGGTCGCGCTATCGGGAACCCCGAGGACCTGGTAGAAGTCCCGGGCCACGGTCAGGCATGCCCTTCGGCCGAATACACCTGGACCCGGGCGGGGCGGATCAGCCCGCCCTTGAAGCGATACCCGGCCTGGAAGGTGGCGGCGACGGTGTGATCCTGCGCGGCCGCCGGCGGGGCGATGACCGACACCGCCTCCGCGATCGCGGGGTCGAACGGCTGGCCGGCGGGGTCGATGCGCTCGAGGCCGGCGGCTTCCAGCTCCTTGCGCAGCTTGCGGTCGATCATGACCAGCGCCTGCTGCACCACATCGCCGCTGCCGGTGGTGGCGCCGGCCACCACCCGGTCCAGATCGTCGAGCACATCGAGCAGCCGGACGGCGAGCGCGGCCTGAGAGCGATGAGTCAGTTCCTCGCGCTCCCGTGCGGCCCGCTTGCGGTAGTTGTCGTACTCGGCGGCGAGACGCAGGTGCCGGTCACGAGCCGCCGCCACCTCGTCTTCCAGCCGCCGGATGGCCTCGGGTGCAGGCTCCAGCGGCAGCCCGCCAACGGCCGGATCGGCGGACCCCGCCGCCGCGGGCACCCGCATCGCCGGTGGGAGCGGTATCCTCGGGGAGGGGGGTACCCTCAAGATCCTGTCTGTCATCCACTTGCCAGATCGCCTCGTTGCGGTCGAACCAAAGATAACAGCAACGGGCGTGCCCTGAGAGTGGGCCAGTCTGGCAGGCTGTCAGGGCGCGGGCGCGGGCCCGGAGATCGGCAGCCAGCGCTGCAGGAGGCTGTTCAGGTCCTCGATTCCTACCGGCTTGGTGAGGTAGTCGTCCATGCCGGCCGCGAGGCAGGCCTCCCGGTCACCCTGCATGGCATTCGCGGTCATGGCGATGATGGGCAGGCGGCTGGACTCGATGGTCTCGCGGATCAACCGGGTCGCCGTGAAGCCATCCATCTCTGGCATGAGGCAGTCCATGAGGACGAGGTCGTAGGTGAAATGGCCGACCATCTCCACCGCTTCGATGCCGTTCCCCGCGACATCCACCCGGCAGCCCAGCTTCCGGAGCATCTTGGTGGCCACCTTCTGGTTCACCACGTTGTCCTCGACCAGGAGAATGCGCGGACCCGGGTTGGGCTCGGACGCCGCGGACGCCGCGGGCGGCGCGGCAGTCGGGGGCGCCTGGACCGCGACTTCCACGCTGAGGCAGCGCTCGAGTTCGGCCACCAGGCGAGCCTCCGGCACCGGCTTGCTGACCATCGCCTGGAACAGTTCCGGACGTGCGACCCGCAGCCCGCTCGAGGAGGCCAGCAGCATCCGGGGGGCCGAGGCGCCGAACCCCTCGAGCACCGCCTCCGCGAAGCCCACCCCGTCGGTGCCGGGCATCAGGTGGTCGACGACCACCACATCCACCCGCCGCGCGGCCCCCGCCTCACCCCGGAGCAGCTGCAGGCCTTCCTCCGCCCCCGAGGCCAGCAGCACCTCGGCCCCGACCCGCCGCAGCTGGTTCTGGAACACCTTGCGGGAGAGCGGCAGGTCGTCGACGACCAGGACGCGTCTCCCCACCAGCGGCCGCGGTGCCGGCCCGGACGCCTCCGGCTGGGCCAGGGGCGCCGGCAGCACGAGCGTGAAGCAGCTGCCCTCGCCGGGCGCGCTCTCGACTTCCAGCGATCCTCCCAGCAGCTCCGCGAGGCGGCTCGAAATGGCGAGGCCCAGGCCGGTCCCGCCGTACTTCCGCGTGGTGGCGACCTCCGCCTGCTCGAACGACTGAAAGAGCCGGGCCATGGCCTCGGGTGGGATTCCGATCCCGGTGTCCCGCACCGCAAAGGCGAGCAGGCGACGCGACGGCTCCCGGCGCTCGCTGACCTCGATGGTCACCGAACCCTGCTCGGTGAACTTGAGGGCATTGCCCAGGAGGTTGAGCAGGATCTGCCGCAGGCGGCCGGGGTCGGTCACCAGCCGGGGGTCGAGGTCACCGGGGAACGAGACGGTCACCTCGAGCCCCTTCTCCGCGGCCGGCGGGGCCAGCAGGTCGGCCACCTCCTCCACCGCGCGCCGGGTGTCGGTCGGGACGGCCTCGACCGCCAGCTTGCCGGCCTCGACCTTGGAGAAGTCCAGGATGTCATTGATCACCGCGAGCAGCGCGTCGGCGGACGCCCGGATGGTCTCGGCGAACTCCCGCTGCTCGGCGTCCAGGGGGGTGTCGAGCAGGAGGTTGGTCATGCCCATCACGCCGTTCATGGGCGTCCGGATCTCGTGGCTCATCATGGCCAGGAACTCGGACTTGGCGCGGGTGCCGGCCTCGGCCCGATCACGCGCGTCGGCCAGCTCGCGCATGGACCGATGCAGCGCCTCCTCGGCCTGACGGCGCGCGGTGACGTCGCTGGTGGAACCGGCCATGCGGATGGGCCGGCCCGTAGCGTCGCAGACCGCCTGCCCCCGCCCGCGCAGCCAGCGCCAGGTCCCGTCCGCGTGCCGCGCGCGGTACTCGACGTCGACGGGTGCGCCCGACGCGAGGCCGCGGGTGAAGGCCTCGTGAAAGCGCTCCTGGTCCTCCGGATGAACGTACCGGAGATACTCCTCCGGGGCGCCGCTCAGCTCCTCCGCGGCCACGCCCAGCAGGTCGACATGGCGGGCAGAGTACCACACCCGCTCCTCGACGACATTCCAGTCCCAGATGCCATCGCTGGTGCCCTGCACCGCCAGGGCGAACCGCTCCTCGCCGAGCGCCAGCGCTTCCGCCGCCTGCTTCCGTTCAGAGATGTTGTGGTGCGCCACCACGGCGCCGAGCACCGGATCGCCGAGCGGGGTGACCTGCAGGGAGAACCAGCGCTTGTCGGTGGGGCTGTCGCAGGGGTACTCGAGCTCGAAGCGCGGCAGCCGGCCTGCCAGGACCGCCGAGATGCCCTCGTGCGCCGGGAGGGCCTCCTCGCTCCGCTGGCCGCGGGCCCCGGCGCAGACCTGCAGGTAGTTCGAGCCGACCCCCGCGCTCCGCGGGCAGTCCTCGCCCGCCCCGACACTCATGGCGGCAAATTCACGCCACGCCCGGTTCACGGCGTGGATGGTCCCATCCGGGGCGAGGACGGCCACCTGGGCGTCCATGGAATCGAGGACTCCCCGTTCGAACTCGGCCTGCTGCCGGAGGGCCGCCTCGGCCAGCCGCTCGCGGGTGATGTCGCGCAGTGCGCCCGCGATCCCCTGGGCCCAGTCGAACGGCACCCGGGTCGGTGCAAGGGTCAGCTCGACCCAGCATGCCCCGTCGTCCTGGGTCGGGAGGCGACAGGTGAAGACGCGCTGCGGCCCGGCAACGGCCCGGTGGGCCACCAGGGCCTCGGCCACGCGGTCCCGATCGTCCGGGTGCACCAGGTCCGGCAGGGGCCGCCCGAGCATCTGCGTGGCCGGCAGCCCGGTGAGCCGCGCCCAGGCGGAGCTCACCAGCGTGAGGCGCCCCGCCGCGTCGGCGGCAAAGATGATTTCCCCGGTCCGCTCGAGCGTGTGCCGCAGGGTCTCCTCCGAGGCCGCCAGGCGCATCATCGCGTCATGCAGGCGGCGCCCGAGCGTCCCGACCTCATCCTCGGGGAGCGCCTGGACGACGGCGCCCAGCCCCGCGGCATCCTCCGAGGCTACCGCCTGCCCGACACGGTATAGCGGGCGGCGCACCAGCCGGTCCACGGCGAGCGCCGTGACGAGCAGGATGCCGAGCGCCGCCCCCAGGCTGAGGAGTGTGATCCGGGTGGTGGTGAGGGTCGCCGACTGCAGCAGCGCCTGCCGGCTCAGCCGGACCGAGACCCCGGCGTACTCCAGGGGGTGCCCGAGACCGACCTTGCCCGGCCGCAGGAAGCGCAGGGCGAAGGTCAGCTCGGCGGCGTCGGGGGAGGCCTCCACCAGTTCGCGCTCGCCGATCGCGGTATCCGCCAGCAGGCGCGGCAGCGCTTCGGCGGCGGTACTATCGAGGCGGCGCCCGAACCAGTCACCCCGGGTGGAGGCCACCACCCGGGGTGGCGTGCCCATCGCCACGGCGATGCGAGTGACTCCCGGCTCGGCCCCGAGCGCGGAGACGAAGCGTGCCAGGTCGGTCGGATCGGAGAGGGTCTCGGCCGCGAGGGCGACGGCGTGCGCCAGCGCGATGCCGCGGCCGCGCGCCGCGCGCTCCACCTCCCGGTCGACCAGCGCGTGGTTGATGGCCGCGGCCAGCCCCGCGAGCAGGCCACCGGCCAGCGCGATCGGGAGTGACACCTTCAACGCAAGCGTCCGCGGGCGAGGAATCGACCAGATCATGGCGCCGACCACCGGGGCGGACTCCCGAGCACCGCGGCCGTGGCCTCGGGGGCCAGCACCCGGTCGAGCGACTGCGGCCCCCGCAGTTCCCCGACCGACACCAGGATCTGGTGGGTGCGGGACAGGACCTCGGCGGCCTTGCCATCGGCACCCAGGAAGCGCTCCTGCTCCGCCAGCGCGACCAGGCGCATGCCCTGGTCGAGCGCCGCCCGAAAGGCCTGTGGCGAGATCCGCTCCCTCGCGGCCATGCGGGCGTCGGCTTCGACGGGATGCGCGAGGGCATACTGCCGCGCCCGCTCGAACCCCCTGAGCAGCGCCGTGACGGCCGCCCCCTCCGCGGCGAGGAAGGCGCTGTCGATCGCGGCGATGCCGAGGATCTCGCCCGGGAGGTCACGGCTGGAGAACAGGGTCCGGGTGCCGGGCAGCGCGGCGATATCCAGCGAGGCCGGCGGGTAGGTGACCACCGCGTCGACCGCCCCGCGGCGGAAGGCGGCCGGCATCTGCGGGAGATCCACCGGGACGAGCTCGATGTCGGCCAGGGCCAGTCCGGCCCCCTCGAGCGCGCGCGCCAGCAGGTACAGGTTGAGGGTTCCCGGCTCGATCCCGACCCGGCGCCCCCGGAGCGACCGGAGGTCCGGGATGCCTGGCCGCGCCAGCACCACGTCGGCCCCGTCGGAGTAGTCGCTGACCAGGATCAGGCGCGGGCGCCGGGAGGAAAGCTCCCGGGCCTTGAGCAACTCGATGGTGCTGCCCGTGAACGCGTCGAGCTGTCCACGCTCGAAGGCCCGGCGCGTGTCCGACAGCGAGCTGAGCTCCACGACCCGAACCCGGACCAGCGTGGTGTCGTACAGCCCGAGTTCCTGCGCGAGGAAGAAGTGCTCGTACCCCGGCCACGGGTTGATGCCGATGCGGAGTTCCGGAGGCGACGCCCCCCCGCAGGCCGGGAGGCCAGGCGCGAGACAGCAGAGCAACAGATGGAGTCGGCGCATCCTCGGGTCCTGGTCGGGCCAGCTCCACGGCTCCCGCGGCACGCAGGCGACCGGGGGAAGCGTGGGGGTCCCTTGCAGTATCGGCCCGGGCTGTCAGGGGATGAGCGGGAGAAGCCTACACAGTGGGACCGGCCTGCCCGTCCTGGCCGGTGAGTTCCTGCAGCAGCCGGAAGAGCGCCATCTGCCCGGCCCGGGCGCGGACATCCTCGCGATCACCCGGGAACTGGTGGCGGGTGGCCCGGACCCCGGCCCGGGTGGCCAGGCCCAGGTACACGAGCCCGACCGGCTTCTCGGGAGTGCCCCCGCCCGGGCCAGCGATCCCCGTCACTGAGATGGCCAGGTCGGCGCCGAGACGGCCCAGCGCCGTGCTGGCCATGGCCTCCGCCACCTCGGCGCTCACCGCCCCCGCGCGGGCCAGGAGCTCCTCCGGGACCCCGAGCAGGTCCACCTTGAGCCGGTTGTCGTAGGCCACCACGCCACCACGATACACCTCCGAGCTGCCGGGAATCGCCGTCAGCCGGGCGCCGATGCCGCCGCCGGTGCAGGACTCGGCCGTCCCGAGGTGCAGCCCCCGCTCGCGGGCCGCCTGAAGCACCAGGGCCGCCAGGTCCTGGTCCTCCTCCCCGTAGGCCCACCCCGCGGCCCCCTCCCGCAGCAGGGCCATGCCGGCGGCCAGGGCCGCGTCGGCGGCGTCGGGGGCGAGGTTCCACGCCGTCAGCCGAAGGTCGACACCCGCGACGCCGGGCAGGTAGGCGAGCGAGAGTGGCGCCAGCCGGTGCTCGACCTGGTCGAGCCGCTCCGCCAGGCTCGACTCCGGGATCCCGGAGGTGCGCAGGGTCCGGGACCGGACCACCCGGCCGCCGGCCCGCGGGGCCAGGCGGGGCAGCACCTCGTGGTGCAGGAGGCCCCGCATCTCGGCGGGGACGCCGGGCAGCAGGATCGCGAGTCCGGGCGGGCCTTCGAGCCAGAGCCCGGGCGCGGTCCCCCAACGGTTGGGGAGGATCACGGCGCCCTCGGGGACCTCCGCCTGGCAGCGGTTGCGCTCCGCCGGTACCCGCCCCGCCCGGGCAAAGCGCGCCACCAGGGCCTCCCAGACCTCGGTCCGGAAGGTGAGCGGCATGCCGAAGAGCTCCGCGATGAGCTTCTTGGTAATGTCGTCGGCGGTGGGCCCGAGCCCCCCGGTGGTGAGCACCGCGCCGGTGCGGGCCAGGGCCTGGCTCGCGGCCTCACGGATGGCGGCGGGGTCATCGGTGACGGAGGTGCGCCGCACCACGGGGATGCCGGCGGCGGCCAAGGCCCGGCCCAGCTCGGCGCCGTTGGTGTCCACCGTCTGGCCGAGCAGCAGCTCGGTGCCGATGGTGAGGAGTTCGATGGCCACGCGGCCGCGGCTCAGTGATTGGTCTTGAAAAGGGCGCGGTACCGGTACATGTACACCGCGAAGGAGTACACCGTGAGCGCGGTCGCCAGCGCCAGCGTGAGGGCCACCACGCCGCCGTGGAACTGGTTCCAGTACTCGGCCAGGCGGTTGTGCTCCCAGCCCATCGGCTTCCGCGCGTCGCGGAAGGTGAACCAGAGGAAGGTGGCCCCGATGTAGATGTTCTGGATCGTCGCCTTGAGCTTGCCGGCGCCCGCGGCGGGGATCACGATGCCGCGGCGCTGGGCCCAGAACCGGAAGCCGGTCATGGCCAGCTCGCGACCGATCAGCAGCACACAGACCCACAGCGGGATGCTGCCCCACACCGGGATGTCGTAGAGGCTGTGGCGGGTGCGGGAGATCCAGTAGATCGGGATGATCGTGGCGAACAGGAGCAGCTTGTCGGCGAGCGGGTCGAGCAGCTTGCCCAGGTCGGTGACCAGGTTGCGGGACCGGGCGAGGTAGCCGTCGACCACGTCGGTCACGGCCGCGAAGAGGAAGATCAGGAAGCAGACCAGCTTGGGCCAGTAGCCGTCGATGAACGGCAGGAGCGCGATGACCGGGGTGAGGAGGATCCGGACCAGGGTGAGGAGGTTGGGCAGGTTCCAGGTCTCGGCCGCAGGGCGGACGGGCTGTCCCGGACCGCTGGCGTCGCGCCCGGAGGCACCGGTCATACCAGCTCCTTCACCATGCGGCGCACGCGGGCCCGGGCCGGCCGGGGGCCGCTAGGATCCCAGGCTCTTGAGGACCAGCTTGCTGACCGCCTTGAGGGTGTCGAAGACCCCGTCGCCGGTCATGGCCACCGCCTCGAAGTACGGCGCCCGCTCCACCCACTGGCCATCGAGCTGCTCCAGCAGGAATTCGCCCTCGTGGTACGGGTCGGGGGCGGCCTTCTGCTTGGCGGGATCGTCCACCGGCCAGCCGGGATTGAGCGCCGACTGCAGCTCGCGGATGGTGGCGGCGTTGGGCAGGTCGCGCTTGTTGTACTGCACCACGAAGGGGATGCTGGTGAGGTTGTAGCCGTGCTGCGCCATGTTGTCGTACAGGTTCTGCATGGACTCGATGTTGGCTTCCATGCGCTCGATCTGGCTGTCGGCCACGAACACCACGCCGTCGACGCCCTTGAGGATCAGCTTGCGGGAGGCGTTGTAGTACACCTGCCCCGGCACGGTATAGAGGTGGAACCGGGTCTTGAAGCCCCGGATGGTGCCGAGGTCCACCGGGAGGAAGTCGAAGAAGAGCGTCCGCTCCGTCTCGGTGGCGAGCGAGATGAGCTTGCCCCGGCTGTTGGGGGCGACCTTGTTGTAGACGAACTCGAGATTCGTCGTCTTCCCGCCGAGACCCGGTCCGTAGTAGACCAGCTTGCAGTTGATCTCGCGCGAGGCGTAGTTGATCATCGACATGGGATCGTCACTCCGCCTCAGGCCCCGAACAGCTTATCGAGCTCATCTTCCGCCTCGCCCAGGAAGCCCGTCTCGACCGTTGGCTGGCCGGACGCGCCCCGCGTGAACATCTCTTCGAAGACCTGCCGCAGTTCCAGGACCGTCGCCCGCACCCGGAGCTTGACCAGCCCCAGCGTGGTGCGGTTGTCGAACAGGACCACCAGGATCACCCGCCGCGCGATATCGGCGAGGTACATCGACTCCTTCTCCCCCTGGTGGAACAGGCTGCCGAACTCGGGCTCGCCGATCATCCGCGCCAGCTGGTCGTTGGCGGAGAAGTCCGCCGCCGTCAGCGACGCGAACGCCGTGGGGTCGAAGCTCGGCTCCTCGCCCACGACCGCCACCATCTGGCCGGTCCGGTCCACGATCATCCCGGTCCGCGCGTTGGACTCGCGCAGGAAGCCGGTGAGAATCGCGTGGATCCGGGTGGAATCCTCCTCCCGGAATGACCAGCTGGAGGCACCTGACATCGCTTCCCCTTCCGTTAGCCCAGCGCCGCTTCCATCTGGCGCACCAGCGCGCGCGCCCGACGCAGCAGCATCGGGTGACGCTCCCACTCGAGGTAGTCCCGGAGCAGCCGCACGTTCTCGACGGTGACCGCCCCGCCGAGCCCCGAGAGCGCCGCAAGGCGCTGCAGGGGCCGCGGGCTGAACAGGTCGGTCCGGTGCCGGGCCCGGTGCTGCCCCGCCAGCCACCACCCCACGGCCGCCCCCGCCGCCAGGCCGAACAACACCGCGCCACGCCGCGCCATCAGCGGAGCTCCTGCCGCGCGGTGAGCGCGTGCGCCAGCGTGACGCCGTCGACGTACTCGAGGTCGCCGCCCACCGGGAGGCCCCGCGCCAGCCGGCTCACCTTCACCGCCGCGCCGGCCAGCAGCTGCTGCACGTAGGTGGCGGTGACCTCACCCTCCATGGAGGGATTGGTGGCGAGGATGACCTCACGCACCCCACCGGCCCGGACCCGCGCCACCAGCTGGTCCAGCCGGAGCGCCTCGGGACCGATCCCGCCGAGCGGATCGAGCCGGCCGCCCAGCACGTGGTAGCTGCCGCGATACTCCCCGGCGCGCTCGAGGCTGGTCACCGCCGCCGGCTCCTCCACTACACAGATCAGGCCGGCGTCCCGCCGCGCGTCGAGGCAGATGTCGCAGCGCTCGCCCTCCGCGACGTTGCCGCAGACGGTACAGGGCCGCACCCGCTCCGCCACCGAGACCAGCGCCTGAGCCAGCCGGGTCAGCCGTTCGCCCGGCTGCTGTACCAGGTGGTGCGCCAGCCGCTGGGCAGTCTTGCGACCCACGCCGGGGAGCCGGGCGAACTCCGTCACCAGGTCGTCCAGGGCGCCCACGGCCTACGACGGGAGGGGAAAGGGGAACGGGGCCGCGCGCCGCATCTCCGCCTGCAGCGCCTCGGCGGCCCGTCGCTGGGCCTCGGCCACCGCCCCCGCGATCAGGTCCGACAGCAATTCGGCATCGCGCCCGGCGAACGCCTCGGGATCGATCCACAACGCGCGGAGCGCACCCTTGCCATCGACCGTGACCCGCACCAGGCCGGCTCCGGCCTGCGCGTCGTAGGTCGTCTCCGCCAGGTTCCGCTGGAGCTCCTGGAGACGCCCCTGCATCTGCTGGCCGAGCTGCATGAACTGCTGCCAATCCGCCATGGGAGGAGTATCGCTAAGTCCCTGCAAAGTCTGAGGAAAGTAGAGGTACCGGGGGGCCAAGGCAAGCAATCCGGGCCCTATTCCAGCACCTCGAGATCGAGGCTCTCCGCCGCCGCTTCCAGCGCCGGGTCCCGGCCCTTGAGCACCCGGAGGCGCTCGGCCCGGGATTCCGACTCGCTCA
Organism: Gemmatimonadota bacterium; assembly: GCA_016713785.1. NCBI lineage: Bacteria > Pseudomonadati > Gemmatimonadota > Gemmatimonadota bacterium. The sequence goes on from JADJOM010000003.1 coordinate 1,264,861, forward strand.
GCCGGCGGGCCCTCGGGGTACTCCCGGGACCGGGGCCGCCGGCCGTGATCCCCAGGTGGACGGGGGCGCCGAGGGCCTCGCTGAGCAGCGCCTGCACCGCGTCTCGCTGCCGTTCCAGGCCCTCGACGTGGATCGGGTTGCCGTCGGGGACGGTAAGGGTGACCATGGGCGCCTCCGCGGCCGCGGGGCGGGCCGAGGCCATGGCCTCCCCGAGGAAGCGCCCCTGGGCCCGCGCCACCGCCACCAGGTCGGGCCAGGACCGGACCAGGCCCTCCAGCGTGAACTCCGCCCGCACCATCGCCGGCGCAGCCGGAGCCGGGGCGACGGGCGCGGGGGCCGGCACGGACGGCGCGGCGGCTTCCGGTGCGCCCCGGCGGGGGGGAGCCGCTGGCGCCGGCACGGCCGCCGCCCTGGTCTCCGGAGGCCTGGGGGGCCCGGCGGGACCCGGATCGGGCCTGCCGGCGCCCGCCAGGACCGCTTCCAGATCCACGGTCCGGTCCAGGAGCGCCCAGCGGAGCAGGAGCGTCTCGACCGCGAGCCGCGGGCTGGCGCTCCGGCGGATCCCCGCCTCGGCATCGCCCAGGAGCTTGAGCATCCGGACCAGGTCCCCGACCGCGAGCTGGCCCCGGAGCCCTTCCAGGGTCTGGAGCAGCGCCTCGGTGAGCCCATCGGGGCGCGCCCCGAGTTCGAGCATGAGCAGGGACCGCAGCGCATCCCCCGCCCCGCCCATGAACTCGATCAGGTCGGCGCCGGCGTCTTCCAGGCGGTCCAGCAGGGCGAAGACCCCGGCGGGCTGCCGCGCCACCAGCAGGCCGAGGAGGTCGCCGTAGGCGTCGTCGGCCACCAGCCCGAGGATCTCGCGCACCCGGAGGGCGGTGACCCGCCCTTCGCCGAAGGAGAGGCACTGGTCGAGCACGGAGAGGGCGTCGCGCATGCCGCCATCGGCCTGGCGGGCAATGAGTGTCAGGGCGTCGTCGTCGGCCTCGATGTACTCCGCCTCGAGGACCCCGCGCAGGCGGTCGCGGATGGCGCCGGCGCCGATGCGGCGGAAGTCGAATCGCTGCAGCCGCGACAGCACGGGGGCGGCGCTCTGGGCAATCTTCTGCGGCTCGGTGGTGGCAAAGACGAACACCACCCCCGGGGGCGGCTCCTCGAGGATCTTGAGCAGCGCGTTCCAGGCCTCCCGGGTGAGCATGTGGGCCTCGTCCACGATGTACACCTTGTGGTGGCCCTCCTTGCTCGCCGCGTACATCGCCCGCTCCCGGAGCTCCCGGGCATCGTCCACGCCGCGGTTGCTGGCGGCGTCGATCTCGACCACGTCGAGGTTGGCCACGCCGGTCCAGATCCGCTGGCAGCTGTCGCACGCGCCGCAGGGCTCGCCGGCGGGATCCACCTGGCCCTTCCGCTCGCAGTTGAGCGCCATGGCCAGGATGCGGGCGGCGGTGGTCTTGCCCACGCCCCGGGGGCCGGTGAGCAGGTAGCCATGGCCCACCCGGTTCTTGACCACGGCGCCCCGCAGCACCTGCGCGACGTGGTCCTGGACCAGGAGGTCGCTGAAGCGGCGGGGGCGGTACTTGCGGGCGAGCGCGAGAGCCATGGCGGGGAAGGTAGTCGGCCCGGCGGCGGATCGGCTAGACGGCTCGGCGGCGCGGGGGTACACGGGCCGCCGCCCGCGGGTTACATTCCCGGTGCCCCAGGTCCGAAGGGCGCTGGCGCGCGAACCGCGTCAGGACCTCGCCGGTAGCAGCGCTAAGCGATGTCCAGTGTCGCTTCGGGGTGCCTGGGGCACTTTCATTTCTACTCGTCGCCTTCCTTCCGCCATCCGCCGGCACGCCCTCCGCCCCCCCCGGAGCCGTCCATGACGCTCACGCCGCTCGACTGGGCCATCGTCGTCCTGTCGATCGTGGTCTCCTTCATCCCGGCCCTGGTGCTGGCCCGGCGGGCCGGCCAGAGCACGGCCGAGTTCTTCACCTCGGGCCGCGCGGCACCGTGGTGGCTGATCGGCGTGTCGATGGTGGCCACCACCTTCAGCACCGACACGCCCAACCTGGTGACCAACCTGGTGCGGGAGAAGGGCGTGGCGAACAACTGGGCGTGGTGGTCGTTCCTGCTCACCGGGATGGCCACCGTCTTCTTCTATGCCCGGCTGTGGCGCCGCAGCGGCGTGCTCACCGACCTCGAGTTCTACGAGATCCGCTACTCCGGCCGGCCCGCCACCCTGCTCCGCGGCTTCCGGGCCATCTACCTGGGCCTGTTCTTCAACTGCGTGATCATGGCCACGGTGAACCTGGCCGCGGCCAAGATCGCCAACGTGGTGCTGGGCTGGCCGATGGTGCAGACGCTCCTCATCTGCGCGGTCCTCAACATCCTCTTTGCCGCCACGTCGGGGCTGTGGGGGGTGCTGGTGACCGACTTCATCCAGTTCGGCATCGCGATGACCGGCGCGATCGCGCTCGCGGTGTTCTCGCTGCGCCAGCCGGAGGTCGGCGGCCTCGCGGGGCTCATCGCCCGGACCGACCCGGCCACGCTCAACCTGGTCCCCGACTTCGGCGACTGGAGCCTCACCCTCTCGGTCCTGGTGATCCCGCTGGCGGTGCAGTGGTGGTCGGTCTGGTACCCCGGCGCGGAACCGGGCGGCGGGAGCTACATCGCCCAGCGGATGCTCGCCGCCAAGAGCGAGCGCGATGCCCTCGCCGGCACGCTCTTCTTCAACGTGGCGCACTACGCCGTCCGCAGCTGGCCGTGGATCATCGTCGCGCTCTGCTCGATGCTCGTCTTCCCCACCCTCGACGACATCGCCCGGACCTTCCCCTACGTGGACCCGCGGCTGATCGGGCACGACATGGCGTACCCCGCCATGCTCAAGTTCCTGCCCCCTGGGTTCATGGGGGTGATGATCGCCGGCATGCTGGCGGCGTACGTCTCCACGATCTCCACCCACCTCAACTGGGGCACCAGCTACCTGGTGCATGACCTCTACCGCCGCTTCTACCGCCCCGGCCGGACCGAGGCCCACTACGTGATGGTGGGCCGGATCGCCACGGCGCTGCTGATGGTGGTCGCGGCCGGCTTCACGATGGTGCTGGACACGGCCCGGCAGGCGTTCGACCTGCTGCTCTCGGTCGGCGCCGGGACGGGGCTGCTGTACCTGCTGCGCTGGTTCTGGTGGCGGGTGAACGCCTGGAGCGAGATCGCCGCGATGGTCGCGAGCTTCGTGGCGACCGTCGGCTTCACCCTGGCCCCGCGCGCCGGCCTTGCCATCCCCTCGCACGTGGCGCTGCTCGCCACGGTGGGCATCACCACCGTGGCCTGGGTGGCCACGACGCTCCTGACCGCCCCCACGGCGCGCGCCCAGCTGGTCACGTTCTACCGCCTGGTGCGGCCGGCGGGGCCGGGCTGGGCCTCGGTCCGGGCCGAGGCGGGCGTGGGGCCGGCCGACGACAGCCTCCCCCTCGCGCTGCTCGGCTGGGCCACGGGGATCGCCTTCGTCTATGCCGCGCTCTTCGGCACGGGCAGCTTCCTGTATGGCCGGACCAGCCAGGCCCTGGTCTGGCTCGTGGTCTTCGTGGTCAGCGGCGTCGGGTTGCTGCGCCTGGTGCCGCGCATCTGGGGCAGCAGCACGTCCGGCTGACCCGGGACCGCCCGATGCGCCACGGGGGCAGCGGAGCGCCGGTCGCGCTCCCCTGCCCCCGTCCCCTCTCCCGCCCGCGGCTACCCGCCGAACACGGCGGCGACGATCCGCTCCAGCTCCCGCCGCCCCTGCCCGAGGGCCGCTGCCAGGCGGAACTGCACCCGGGCCCGGTCGAGGTTCTGTCCCGGCCGATCGATCCGGTAGTAGCGATCGCCGGCGAGGTGGTCGGCCAGGAACCGGAGCCCCTGCTCGAAGGTGATGACCAGCCCCGCCGCGACGAAGAGCCCACGCTCCGCGGGCGCCAGCCCGACCGGGGCCAGGCCCGCCGCGAACCCCTCCACCAGTGCGGTGAACTGCGCCACGTCCACCGCCACCGGCGCCTCCGCGGCGGCGTCTTCCGCGGCGTGGGTGGCACCCGAGCGGATCAGGTCGCCGACGTCGTGCAGCAGCGTGCCCATCATCACGGTGTCGAGGTCGATGACCGCGACCGGTTCGCCGGTGGCGGCGTCGAGCAGCACGTTCCCGGCCTTGGCATCGTTGTGCACCACGCGGCACGGGAGGTCCGCCGCCGCGAGCAGTCCCACCCAGACGCGGTGCGTCTCCACGAACGCGAGTTCCGCCGCCACGCCCGCCAGGCGGTCCGGGACCGCGCCGGCCACCGCCCGATCGAATGCGGCCAGGCGGGCGGGGGTGTCGTGGAACCCCGGCAGCGTCTCGACGAGCGGAGGCCCGGGAAAGTCGGCCAGCATCGCGTGGAAGCGGCCGAAGGCGCGCCCCACCGCGAAGGCCTCCGCCGGGGTCCCGACCCGCTCGATGGCCCGCACCCCGTCGAGCCAGGGGAAGACCCGCCACCAGGCCCCGTCGGCATCGCGGCAGCCGGGCACGCCGTCGTCCGCGTGGAGCGGCTCGGGCACGCGCCACCCCGCTCCACCCACGGGGTCCGCGCGCACCGCGGCCGCGAGGTGGGCCGCCACTCGCGCCGCGTTGGTGATGACCGGGGCACCGTCGGGGAAGACGTGCGGATTGAGGCGCTGCAGCAGAAAGCGCCCGGGGCCGCCGGGCCCCGCGCCGGTCACGAGGTAGGAGTCGTTGATGTGGCCGCCCCCCTGGAGGGCAGGCGGCGCGTCGGGGTGGACCCGGAAGCGCGCGAGCAGCGCGGCGAGGCGGCCCGGACTCAGGGCCACAGCGCGGCGGGATAGTCGCCGCGGTCCACCGCTGCGGCCAGCTGGCGCTGGACCCACTCGCGGTCGGCGGCGTAGGTCACGCCGCACCAGCGGCTGGTGGTGGGCAGCACCCGGACGCGCGCCTGGCCGCGGTCGAGGCCCTCCTGCACCGCGTCGGGGAGGTAGCTCTCCCCGCTCGTGCCGGGGCCGGCCTCGAGGAACCGAAGGAACGCCGCCTCGAGCAGCGGGAAGATGGCGCCGGTGAAGGCCCAGAGGTTCATCGAGACCGGGGTGTCCTTCGCCACCTGGACATGGCCCCCCGGTCCGATGCCGCTGAAGTCGCCACCCGGGCCGGCCACCAGGTCCCGCGTCTCGGTGATGCCCTGCAGCAGCCCCTCCGGGGACACCCGCAGCACCGCGCGGTTCACGCCGCCCGCGGGGCTCGCCGTCTGGTCGAGCCGGTATCCGACGACGGCGTGGTCGGGCGCGTCCGGCGGCGTGGCGGCGAGGAAGCGGGCCGCGGCGGCGATGGCGTCGCGGCCATAGCAGTCGTCGGCGTTGAGCACGGCGAAGCTCCCCTCGACGGCCTCCCGGGCCGCGAGCACCGCCTGGGTGGTGCCCCACGGCCGGGTGCGGCCCGCCGGCACCGTGAACGGCGGGGGCAGCGCTTCCGCCCGCTGGAACGCCACCCGCACCGGGAGCCGCCCGCGATAGCGGGACCCGACCTGCTGCTCGAAGGCCTCCGCCATCTCGGGCCGGATCACGAACACCACCGCCCCGAAGCCGGCGCGCCAGCCATCAAAGACGGCGTAGTCCATGAGGGTGGCGCCGCCCGGGCCCAGGGGATCGAGCTGCTTGAGCCCCCCGTAGCGGCTGCCCAGCCCGGCGGCGAGCAGGACGAGCGCGGGGGCGGTCACCGCCCCGGGGCCATCAGCACCGCGTTGGTGAGGAGCTTGGCGGGACCGCGCCAGAACCCGCGGTACACCGGATTGCTGGCGAAGAGCACCACCTGGCCCTGACCCGAGGATTCCACCGCCGCGTAGACGCTGTTGCGGAGGTGCTTCTCGGTGTTCGCCGGCCAGCTCCAGCCGGAGAGCAGCAGGTCGGCCCCCGTGAAGGCCACGGGGTTCGCGCCCTTCTCCGAGGGCTTGAGCAGCGCGCTCGTCTCCAGGAACACCGGCAGCTGGTCGCGATCGTAGCCGAAGGTGAGCCAGTGGGTGCGGTCGAGCGTCGCGCGGAAGATGCTGCCCGGGATGAACTCGGGCCGATTGCCGCCGGCCGCCGTGGGCGACACCAGTGGCGGGCCGATGGGCTCGCCCCCGGTGACGGTGGTGTCCTTGGCGGCGGCGCTGTCGCCGGTGACGGTGGCCACGGTCGTCAGCGCCACCTCCTTGCGGCCCACCAGCTCCACCGCGTCGCCGACGGCGATGACGGCCCCGCCCTCCTCGACCCAGCGCCGCAGCCGGGTGGCCCCGCCCTCCCCGAGCTCCCGGTACATCCGGCCGGCGGAACCGTCGGGGATGATCAGCGCATTGTACGGCGCCAGGTCCATCCAGCCCAGGGTGGCCAGGTTCACCAGCGTGACGGGGATGCCGAGCTCCCGCTCGAAATAGAACCACAGGGCCCCGAACGCCGTCTGGTCCACCCCCTCACCCGCCGCCAGGAGGATGCGGGGTGCGTGGAGCGCTTCCACCGTCTCGCTCCCCACCCCGTACTGTCCCGAGTCCGGGAACGCCGACTGGGCAGCGGTCACCGGGACCCCGAGCTCCACCGCGAGCGCCGTGATCCGCGCATGCACGGTCTCGGCGTTGCGCTGCACCCGCACCACGAACGTCCCGACCGGGAAGCCGGTACCGTTGGCGGTGAGGGTACGGGTGGCCACGCCGACCTTGGCGCCCTCGCGCAGGAGTCGCATGGCCAGGCGGGCGCCGGCCTCGCTCTCGTTGCCGAACAGGTACGCCGACCGCGCCCGGGGCGGCGCCGCCGCCACCAGCGGTGGCGCGGCGGTGAGCCGCTCGGCCGTGACCCGGGTGGTATCGTCGGTCCACCAGGCGTCGAGGCCGAGGGTGAAGGGGAGCGACCAGCCGGTAACGTCGTAGAACTCGTAGCCCTCGCGGTCGCTCTCCTCGCCGCGACGCTGGTTGCGCTGATAGTGGCCCAGCTGCTGGCGCACGAAGCCGGAATCGAAGGCGGCCCGGGGCTCGAGCATGGTGGTGGCCAGGCGGGCCTCGGGCTGGTTGAAGTCCACCACGTAGGTCCCCGCGGGGAAGGTCCGCCGCGCGGCTGCGCCGCCGTAGTAGGAGGTGGCGCGCAGGGTGGTCCACGGCTGGGTGAGGCGTACGACTTCGATCTCCTCCCCGGTGAGCCGCCGGACCAGCCACGCCAGCCGCACCGGGTCGGCGCCCGAGAAGAGCACCCGGCGCATCGGCCGGCGCTGCGCCTCGGCCATGCCGGTGGCGTGGAACTCATGGAAATCGCGCAGTCGCTCGGCGCGGGTCTCGGCGGCGTACCCGAGCGTGGCGAGCGAGGCCACATAGTGGTGCGCGATCGCCATCTCGAACGTCACCCAGGTACCGTCGTCCTTCCGCTTCTTGAGCTCGGGGCCGCCATCGGTCTCGTAGGTCATCCCGACCCCACCCCGCATCGTGGGCCACATGTCGATGTAGCCGGGATAGAAGAAGTCGAACACGTCGCGGACGTAGTACTGCCAGCTGAAGCCGTCGAACGCCTGGCCATTGCGGCGACCGAAGCGCTCGAACCAGCCGTAGGTGCGCGCGGGCAGGTTCTGGTTCTGGGCCTGGGCCACCGGCGGGAAGAAGTACTGCGAGGTGGTGCTGTGCAGGTCGGCCACCACCTGCGGCCGCCAGCGGACGTAGACCGAGGCGAGGGCCTTCGACTCGGCCTGCGACTGGGCGAGCAGGTCCCGGTTCATGTCGAAGCGATAGTGGTTGAACCGGCCCCAGATGGCCCAGGGCTCGGTCTGCTCCACGGCGGCGGGGTCGTCGGTGCCCGTGGCCACCGAGTTGGACCAGGCCGCGAACCGCTCGTGCCCGTCGGGGTTCTGCGACGGGTTGATGAGCACCACCACGTTGCGGAGGATCTCGAGGGTGGCCGGCTCGTCCGAGGCCAGCAGCTGGTAGGCGGTCTGCATCGACGCCTCGAAGCCCGCCGGCTCGTTGCCGTGCACCGAATGCGTGAGCAGGACCGTCACCGGGGTCCGCTCGGCCAGGGCCCGGGCCTCCGCCGCCGTGGTGCGCCGCGGGTCGGCCAGCCGGGCCAGGTTGTCCCGGATCTCGTCGAGCCGTGCCAGGTTCTCCGGCGCCGAGATGATCAGCAGCCGCATCACCTTCCCTTCCACGGTCCGCCCGATCACCTCGCTCCGCACCCGGTCCGGCGCGGCAGCCATCATCCGGTCGAAGGCCTGCTGCTGCTGGTGGTACATCGTGTGCTGGGCGCCGGCGGGATAGCCGTTGAGGGCGTCGGGGCGCGGCACGGTGGCGCGGTACGGCCCACGGGCGTAGAAGTCGAACTCCTGGGCCGAGAGCAGCGTCGGCAGCAGCAGCAGGGCGGTCAGCAGTCGCATGAGGATGGCGGGAGGGCTGGAGGTGAAGCTGCGTTGGTGGGCCGGCCCCTGCCGGTCCGCCCGAGAGTATAGCCCGCGCGGGCGCCGTCAGCCACCACCGGCCACGACGGGCCGGGCATGGCTGGCGCGCTGGCGGCCCAGCAGGTCAAAGGTCTCCGCGACCACGGCGCCCAGCAGGAACACCACGCCGGTGTAATAGAGCCAGAGGATGAAGAGGATCACCGCGCCGAGGTTGGCGTCGGCGGAGAAGCGGTCGGCCACCGCCAGGTTGTGCAGGTACCAGCCGTAGAACCGCTTGGCCACCTCGAACAGCAGCGCCGTGAACAGCGACCCGGCCAGCGCCGCGCGCCGCGGCAGGCGGCGGGGCGAGGCGTGCCGGTAGACCACGTAGAAGAGCGCGGCGGAGAAGACGAACGCCACCACCTCACTGACGCTCCGGCCGATGGACCCGACCAGGAGGCCGAGCCCCGGCCAGCGGGCGATCAGGTCCTGCCCACGGGTGTTGAGCACCCGGAGCCCGGTGGTGAGCGTCGCGTTCCCCACCAGCAGCGCCAGGGTGAAGAGCACCATCACGGCATCGCGCAGCTTGCCCGCGAGGAAGCCCAGCACGAAGTGCTGGCCCGTCGGCCGGCGCGGCACATCGTAGACGAGGGTGAGCGCGGTGCGGACCGAGGCAAAGAGGCGGGTGGCGAACCAGAGGAAGAGCGGCACCGCGTACAGCGAGATGGTCAGGCGGGCCCGGGTGAAGCCGAGCAGGAACTGCTCCACCGCCGCAAACGGCCCCGTGCCCCCCGCGCTCGCCGCCGGCGGCACCACGCGCTGGAACAGCTGGTGGAGATCCTGCGCGCTGGAGCGGGGCGAGAGGTGGGCCACGTGGGTGAGCGCCACCAGCAGGAGCAGCAGCAGCGGGATCGCCGCGAGCAGCGCGTCGAAGGTCAGCGCGCTCGCGAGGAACAGGATGTTGTGGCGGTCCGCCTGGTGCACCGTCCGCCGGAGGAACGCCCCGGCACCGCGGAGGCGGGCGACAACCTCACCCGCGGTCAGGCGACCGGCTCCTCGTCCTCGTCGGCCGGTTCGGGCGCGCGGCGCCGGGCGCGGGCCTCCGCCAGCCGGCGCTCCAGCTCGCTGCGCACCTCGTCACGCCGCTCCGTCGCGGTCGGCGCCGGCGACGGACGCGCCCACTCGTCGCTCACCTTCTCCGAGAGCTCGCCGATCTTCTCCTCGGCCAGCGCCCGCGCCTTGCGCAACCGCCGCTTGAGCGCCCGCCGCGTCTCCGCCCCGCTCTGCGGCGCAAAGAGCAGTCCCGCCGCGAGGCCCAGCAGCGCCCCGAAGAGGATCGGCTTGAGCGACCCGCCGTCCCGCTCCACGTACACCACGTCCCGCTCGTCATCCCGGCTCATGGTCACTCCCCGGCCTCGGCATCGTCTTCGGCCGTCACCAGCGCCCGCTCCAGCGACGCGTGCGACTGGTACGGCGCCCGCACCAGGCGCTGCACCAGGTCGGCGGTGCCGGCCACCTGGAGCTGGTCGAAGAGGAAGCCGAAGGTCTTCTCGAGGTCCGCGCCGATCGCGGCGCGCGCCGCGGCCGGCAGCCCCCAGACCTCACGCTTGAACGGCCCGATCGCCTTCTTGCGCGCCTTGTAGTAGAACTGCTCCGGCGTGTCGCCGGCCTTCTTCTCGCTCTGCGCGTTGGCGTCGAGCCAGGCGTACATCCGCTGGCGCAGCTCCGCCGGCAGCGCCGGGTGGTCGAAGACCAGCGACTGGAAATTGGTGGCGAGGTGGATCTCCGCGGTCTCCAGCCGGGCAAAGTTGCCGAAGGCGTCCGGCGGCAGGGTGCTCGCGCCGTGCTGCACGGCGCCGGCCATCCCGTACTCCTCGCGCGCCGCCGTGGACAGCGCGGCCAGCGCGTCGAGGTCGAGCTTCACCTTGGCGATCGAGCCGTCCGGCAGCACCACGCCGCCGTGGCTGGTCCCCGTCTGCACCGAGATCTTGGAGATCCCCTCCAGGTCGCCCACCCGCCGCAGCGAGGGGATGTACCCGTCCATGAACGCGCGCAGTTCCTCCACCGTGCTGTTCTTGTGGCCCACCTCGCCGATCTCGGCGCCCACCGAGACGGAGAAGCCCGCCGGCTCGATCTCGCGGATGAACGCGGTGATCTCCGCCGCGTGCTCGAAGTTGAGCCGCTGCTGCTCGAGCAGGGTCTCCTTCGAGAGGTCCACCAGCGTCGAGGTGTCGACGTCGATGTTGTAGAACCCGGCGCCCACCTCCTCCTGGATCAGGCGCTTGACCTCCTCCACCTCCGCCTTCGGGTCCGCCTGGTACTTCCTGGCGTTCACCTGGCAGTGGTCACCCTGGATGAAGATCGGGAGGTAGTGGCCCTCGCGGAGCGCCGCGCCGATCATCACCGCCACGTACTCCGCCGGGCGCTGCTCGGTGTAGGCAATCTCCGAGCGGGCGATCTCGAGCAGGATGGCGCCGGCGTTGCGGGCCCTGGCGGCGCGGAACACCGCCCGGGCCGAGTCGTAGGCCAGCATCCGGATGTTGATGGCGGGCACCGTGAACCCACGGCACTCCCCGCGCCCCCGGGCGAAGTACACCGCCGCGATCGACGCGGGGCGGGCCCCGACCGCCTGGCCGAGTTCCCACAGCAGCCAGCGCGCGGCATCCCGGACGGCCGGCGCCCCGAACACCGCCTCCCAGACCACCCGATCGGTGGTCTCGGACGCGAGCGCCGCGGGAGTGCGGACCGTGACCCCTTCACCGGCGCGCGCGACGGCGCCACCGTACAGGGCAATGAGATCGGCGCGGTGATCGGCCATAAGTCTCTGTCCTCTTGTGAGTTACAGACCAGGAATGGTCGAATCTAGGCCGGTGGGCCCCCCGGCGTCAAACCGACGCCGGGGGACTCGCGGCTAGCGGATCCTGAGCTTGAGCGTGTAGCGGCCGGTGAGCTTGTCGAAGGTATTGGCCCGGATCCAGTACCGGCCGTTGGCCGGCAGCTCCAGGGTGATCTTCGCCGGCTCGCCCACCGGCGCCCCCTCGCTCTCGATCGAGCTGAAGGTGGCGTCGCCGGAGGGGGCGCGCCCCAGCAGCACGTAGGGCCGGAAGTCCTCTGACTTCATGGTGATGATGGCCACCTGCCCCTTCCGTCCCTCGAAGTACCAGGTGTCCACGTAGGTGCCGTCGCCGCTGTCCTCATCGTCCTCGGTGAGGCGGCCGCGCGTCTCCTCGCCCTTCTTGAGCTCCTTCACCTCGCGCCGGGCGGCGCCCGCCGGCTGGCCCTTGATGGCCTTGCTGAGATTGAGCCCCGACTGCAGCGGCCCCGCGGCCGGCACCGGCTGCGACGGCGGCGCGGGCTGGGCGGCGGCGGGCGCGGCGGCCGGCCCGGCGCGGTCACTGGTGACCATCAGGGTGTAGGCCCCCTCGCCCGAGAACAGGGCGTTGGGACGGACCCAGTACTCGCCGTCGCGGGCGAGGGTCACGACCAGCTTGGCGTCATCGCCCCCGGCGCCGTCGTTGTCGCTCTTCTCCCAGCTCCACCGCCCGTCAGTCACCGGGCCGAACGTCAGGTACGCGTCGATCGTGGTGGACCGCTGGATCATGGTGAGGGTCTCTCCAGCGCGGCCCTGGTACACCCAGATGTCCGCGTAGCTGCCATCGGAGATCTTCTCGTCACCGGCGCCGAGGGTGCCGCGCAGCTCCTGGCCCAGCACCACGGGCATGTGCGCGCCCGGGACGCTCGAGACCAGCGGGTTGCCGCCGGTGCTGACCGGCGCCTCGACCGGCAGGGCGTCGCCGCCCGCCGTGACCAGCAGGGTGTAGCTGCCGGTCTTGTTCTTGAAGAGCGTGTTGGCCCGGACGATATAGTCGCCCTCGGCCGGCAGGGTGACGTCGACTTTGGAGTTGGTGCCGCCGGCCCCGTCGTCATCGCTCTCGAGGCTGACATAGGCGCCATCCACCAGGCGGCCGACGGCCAGGTAGGCGTCGAAGTCGGCGGAGGTCAGCGTGATGGCCAGGGTCTGGCCGCTGCGTCCGCGCAGGCTGTAGCTGTCGGCGAAGCTGTCGTCGTCGAGCACCTCGTCGCCCTGCTTGAGCTCGCCGGACACCGGGGTCCCGACGGTGATGGCGCCGACCACGCGGGGCCGGTCGGCCCCTCCGCCACCGGCCGCCACCGGGGCATCGCCCGTGACATCGGTCTCGAGGAGCAGGGTGTAGGCGCCGGTCTCGCCCTCGCTCAGCGTGTTGGCGCGGGCCACGAACTCGCCGCTCCGCGGCAGGACGGCGGTGACCTGGGGATTGGTGCCGCCGGCGCCGTCGTCGTCCGACTCGACCAGGTGGAACTCCCCGCTGTCATCGATCCAGCCCATGCTCAGGTAGGCATCGAAGGCGTCGGAGCGCATGGTGATCCGCACCCGCTGCCCGCTGGTCCCGCTGAAGCGCCAGAGGTCGGCGTAGGTGTTGTCGTCGAGGCGCAGGTCGCCCGACTTGAGCTCACCGCGCGCCTCGGTGCCCGGGCGCAGCAGGGCCTGGGCCCGCAGGCCGGCGGGGAGCAGGAGCGCGGTACCCGCCAGCAGGCCGGCGAGGGTCAGGACACGGGCGGCAGAACGGGTGCTTCGCATGGGGTCGGCATCCTGTGGGTGTTGGAGGTCCGTCATGCTTCATCGCCGGCGGGCAGGCCCAGAGGCTCGGCCTCGAACCCGGGGCGGCCCATCGCGGCAAAGGTCAGGCGCTTGCCCAGCTCCACCCCCGGCTGGTCGAAGGGGTCCACGCCGTACCAGACCCCCGCGTACCCGGTGGCCAGCTGGAAGAACATGATGGCCTCGCCGAGCGCGGCCGCCGAAAGCTCCGGCAGGTGCAGGGCGCAGCTCATCCGGCCCATGCGGGCCAGCGCCGCGGAGGTGGCCTGGTACTCGGCCTGCAAGAGCCCGGCCAGCGTATGCCCCGGGAGGTAGGCCAGGTCGGCGGGCAGGTCCTTGCCGGCGGGGATGGTGATGTCCTCGCCGAGACGGTCCACCGCCATGAAGGTCACGACCTTGTCGTAGGGGCCTTCCATGAACAGCTGGACCTGGCTGTGCTGGTCGGTGGGCCCGACGGCCCCGAGCGGGGTGGGGCCGGTATGGACCTCCTGGCCCCGGCGATCCCGCGCCTTGCCGAGGCTCTCGGCCCACAACTGCCGGAACCACTCGGCGAACTCGCGCAACCGGTCGGTGTAGGGCATCAGGACATGAATCCGGGCGCCGAGCGAGGTGTCGGCGGCCCAGTGCAGCGCGGCCCAGAGGGCGGCCGGGTTGCGCAGCAGGTCGTCCGCGTCGGCCTTGACGAGCGCGGTGCGCGCCCCCGCGAGCAGCCCCTCGATGTCGATGCCCACCAGCGCCGCGGGCAGCAGGCCCACGGGCGAGAGGACGCTGAAGCGGCCGCCCACGTCGGCGGGGACTTCCAGGGCGGCGATACCGTCCCGGGCGGCGATCTCCCGCAGGGCGCCCCGTTTCGGGTCGGTGGTGAAGACCAGGTGCCGCACCGCGGCGGGTCCCAGCGCCGCCTCCAGCCACTGCCGCACCACCAGGTACTGGGCCATGGTCTCGGCGGTGCCGCCCGACTTGCTGATGACGTTGACGAGTGCGCGGCGGGGATCGATCCGGCGGAGCGCCTCTCCGACGGAGGTGGGGTCGACGTTGTCGAGCACCGTCAGGCGGGGAAAGAACTCCCGGCCCTCGTCGTCGAGCTCGTTCCAGGCGGGGCGCTTGAGGGCGTTGAGCAGCGCCTTCATCCCGAGCGCGGAGCCGCCGATGCCGAGCACCAGGACGTGATCGAACGCCTGCCCCACCCCGTCGGCAAAGCGCCGGATCTGCTGCACCGACGCGTCCTGGCTGCCCAGCCCGTAGAAGCCGTATTCCCCCTGGCCGCGGCGCCGGCGCACCTCCGCCTGCACGTCGCCGAACCGGCGGGTGAGTTCCAGCAGCCGGGGGCGCGGGAGGCCGTGCACGCCGTCCAGCCGGTCGCCGAGCATCCGTCCGTATTGCAGCTTCATGCCGTGACCTCGATCGAAAGTCCGTCGTGGGCGGGAAACACGCCCGGGGGCAGCTGCCGCTCCAGCTCGGCGTGCCCCGTCTCATGGGTGAGGTGCGTCAGGTAGGTCCGCTCCGCGCCCAGGGCGCGGGCGGTCTCGATGGCCTCGCCGATCGAGAGGTGGGTCGGGTGCGGCCGCCACCACAGCGAGTTGAGCACCAGCACCTTGAGGCCGGCCAGCGCGCCGTAGGCCGCCGGCGGGATGGCCTTCACGTCGGTGATGTAGGCAACCGGCCCGAAGCGGTAGCCGAACACCCGCAGGTAGCCATGCTCGAACGCCAGCGGCAGCACCGGGATGCCCGCGATCTCCACCGGGACCCCCGGCTCGAGCGCGGCCAGCTCGAGCAGCGGCTTGGAGGTGCCCTCGAAGGCGTGCACGTCCTGGTCGAAGATGTAGCGGAACCCCTCGCGCACCCGGGCCAGCGTCTCGGCCGGTCCGTAGCAGGTGAGCGGCGTGCGGGAGCGCACCGAGAAGATCCGCAGGTCGTCGATGCCGTTGAGGTGATCGGCGTGCTCGTGGGTGTAGAGCACCGCGTCGACCCGCTCCACCCCCGCGGCCAGGAGCTGCAGGCGCAGCTCCGGCGCGGTGTCGATCAGCAGCGTGCGCCCCCCCGCCTCGACCAGGGCCCCGGAGCGTGACCGGCGGTCGCGCGGGTCGGACGAGGTGCAGACGGCGCAGCGGCAGCCGATCTGCGGGACCCCGAACGAGGTGCCGGTGCCGAGGAAGGTGAGCCGCACCCTCAGAGCGCTTCGATCTTGAGGAGGTTGGTCGTGCCGGGCACGTCGAAGGGCACCCCGGCGGTCACCACCACCCGCTCGCCCGGCCGGGCCAGCCCCCGGTCGAGGATCTGGGTCCGCGCCTGGGAGAGCAGCGTGTCGTAGTCGCTCGAGTGCGCCGTCTGGATCGGGAGCACGCCCCACACCATTGCCAGGTGGCGATAGGTCTCCGCCTCGGGCGTGGCCGCCACGATGGGCACGGTGGGTCGGTAGGTGGCCACCTTCCGGGCGGTGAAGCCGCTGCTGGTGAAGCAGAGGATCAGCGGCACATGCAGCAGCTCCGAGGCGGCGCAGACCGCGACGCCGATGGCGTCCTCGGTGCGGGCCGGGATCGTGCTGGCGCCGGGGCGCGGGTGCCGCTTGTCGTCCGACTCCCCGGCACGGCGGCCGACGGCCGCGTCGAAGGCGGGACTGCGGCCCTGCCGGTGCGATTCCATCTCGCGCGCGATCCGGTCCATCGCCCGGACCGCCTCCAGCGGGTATTCGCCCACTGCGGTCTCGGCGGAGAGCATCACCGCGTCGGTGCCGTCGAGGATGGCGTTGGCCACGTCCGAGGCCTCGGCGCGGGTCGGCACCGGGGCGTGCACCATGGACTCGAGCATCTGGGTGGCGGTGATCACCGGCTTGCCGTGGAGGTTGGCCTCGCGGATGATCCGCTTCTGCACCAGCGGGACCTCCTCGAACGGCAGCTCCACCCCCAGGTCGCCGCGGGCCACCATGATCGCGTCCGAGGCCTCGAGGATGCCGCAGAGGTCGCGGAGCGCCGTGTCCTTCTCGATCTTGGCCACCAGCTTGATGCCCTTGGGGACCAGCCGCCGCAGCAGGTCGAGGTCGGCGGCCTTCCGCACGAACGAGAGCGCGACGTAGTCCACGCCCAGCGCCACCGCGTCGACCACGTCCTCGCGGTCCTTCTCGGTCAGCGCCGGCGCGCTCACCTCGATGCCGGGGAGGTTCATGCCCTTGTTGGACTTGAGCTCGCCGCCATACTCCACGGTGGTGAGCACGCGGTCGCCCTGGATGTCGTTGACCCGCACCGAGAGCAGCCCGTCATTGAGCAGGATCCGGGCGCCGGGATGCACGTCGCGGGCGATCGCGTCATAGGTCGTGGGGATCTCGCCCGCGGTGACCACCGATTCCGGCGCGAACACCACCTGCGCCCCCTTCACCAGCATCACCGGCTGCGGCAGCACGCCCACCCGGATGCGGGGACCCTGCAGGTCGAGCAACAGGCCGATCGACTCCTTCCGCTCCGTGCGCACCCGCTGCACCGTGGTGATCCACTCCCGCCGGATCTCGGGGGTGCCGTGCGACGCGTTGACCCGCACGATGTTCACGCCCGCGTCGAAGAGGGCATGCATCTGATCGGGCCGGGCCCAGGCCGGCCCGAGGGTGGCCACGATCTTGGTGCGGCGGATGGCGGACTCTGGCACGGGACTCCTCGGGCTGGGCGGATGGCTTGGCGTGGTGGGAGTCTAATCGCGCGGAGGGGGTGACGGAACGGCGTGAAACGCGGCCTGGAATCCCCCGGACCGGGGCCGGCCAGGAGGTGATTCAGCGCCGGTACACGACCTCCCCCCCGACCACCGTCAGCCGGACCTCCGCCTCGCGCACGGCCAGCCAGTCCCCCCGTTCCGCGCCCGCGTCCATCCCCCAGACCACCAGGTCGGCGTCGAAGCCGGGCGCGAGCTGACCGCTGTGATCGGCCACCCCGCCGGCGATCGCGTTGCCCACCGTATAGGCGCGCACCGACTCCTCAAAGGTGAGACGCTCCTCCGGGTACCACCCTTCCCCGAAGCTGCCATCCGCCGCCACCCGCGCCATCGCCGCGACAATCCCGTGGCGCGGGTCGGGGGTCGCCACCGGCACGTCGCTGCCGAAGGCGAGGATCGCGCCAGCCCGGCGCAGACCCTGGAAGGCGTAGGCCCCGCGGCCGCGGCCGCCCCAGCGCTCCTCCGCGAGCCCGACGTCGGCCGGCAGGTGGGCCGGCTGCATGGAGAGCACGATGCCGCGGGCCGCGGCGCGGCCCAGGTCATCGGGGTGCACGCACTGGAAGTGCTCGATCCGGTGCGGCAGCGCGGTCCCCGGCAGCGGCTCGAGCAGGTCGAGGGCCTGGCGCACGGCGGCATCGCCGATGGCGTGGACGGCCAGGCTGATGCCTGCCTCCGCCGCCACCCGGACCACGCGACGGGCATTGCCGGCCTCGGCCAGGGGCACCCCGAGCTCCGCAGTCCCCTCATAGGGCTCCAGCATCCAGGCGGTGCGGCTGCCCAGGCTGCCATCCAGGAACAGCTTCACCCCGCCCAGCCGGAGCCACGGGGTCCCGAGCCCGCTGCGGACGCCGGCGGCCAGGAGGTCGCCGAGCTGGGCGACCGGCGGGTGGAAGAGGACCCGCAGGCGGAGCTCCCCGGCCGCCTCGAGGGCACGAAACCCCCGAAGCGCGTCCGGCCCCTCCACGTCGTGGATGCCGGTCAGCCCGAGGCGGTGGGCGGCCTGCTGGGCCTCCCGGAGCCCGGTCAGGATGGCGGAGGGATCCGGGTCGGGCAGCACCCGGCGGACCAGGTCCACCGCGCGCTCCAGCAGGACCCCGGTCGGCTCGCCGCCGGGGTCCCGCACGATCCGCCCGCCGGCCGGGTCGGGGGTGTCACGTCCGATACCGGCCATTGCGAGTGCGGCGGAGTTGACCCAGGCGGCGTGGATATCAATGGACTCGAGGAACGCTGGCACCGAGGTCACGGCGTCCAGCGAGCGGCGGTCGGGGGCGTCCTCCCACCGGTTGGCATCCCAGCCATGCCCCCGCAACCAGCCCTGCTCCGGCACCCCGCCGGCCACCCGGCGCAGGGCCTCGGACCGGCGGGCGGCACCGGCCAGGTGCACCCGCCGCCGGTTCTGGGCCCACATGGCAAAGTGGGTGTGGCCGTCCACAAAGCCGGGGGTGATCAGGGTCCGGGGGAGGTCGAAGCGCGCCACCCGCGAGGGGACCCGCCGCTCCAGCTCCCGCGCCGCCCCGACCGCCCGGATGACCCCATCCTGCCACCAGATGGCGTCTCCCTCCACCCCGGGAATCAGGGACAGGACCCGGCCTCCGCGGAGCAGGCCACTGGCGGGGACGGCGAGGGGAATATCCACAACCCAACTTAGTCCGGGGACCTCTGCGTTCACCACCGGCAGACCAGAAATCCGGAGTTGCATGGATTGCTACTTTTCCACAACGCGACACCAACGGCGCAACCCGCTCGGCAGCCCAGCCAGGAGTCACCAACGTCTGTGGATTGGCTGGTTTTTCCACATGTGGAATGGGGAAATGGCCGCAGGCTGGCCAGTAGAACCCATCCGGACAAAGCACTAGACCGCCACCTTGTTTTCCACTTGAAGTCAATCAGCTAACCACAATGCCCACAATGGGAAAAAGCACTCGCTGGATGTTGATAATGTAACTGGCGACAGTGTCGTCAGTACTGGGTATTCTATGCACAGATTGTGTATACAATCGAAGTGACAGTGACGCCGTTGCCCAGAGGCGGGTCCGGCCTGCCGATGGGGAGAACTCGGAGCCCTCTTTCGACCCTTGTCCGGCCTCGATCCCCATCTTCCCTGAGCACGAGTCAGGGACCGCGGTGGACGTGGAAAACCCCGGCGGGCTGGGCCCACCGGGGTCGCTGTCGTCGGCTCGAGCACCACGCCCCGCTACCGTTTATTCGACAAAATCCACACGCCCCGTACCACCGGTGACGAGATGGCCGACCAGCCGGATCGGTGATTCCGTGAGGGACTTGGCCAGGTCTCCCTTTCCCTGGATCCGGAGCGAACCGGACAACCCGGCAATTCCCGTGGGGGTGGCTTGGAACGCCACCAGCCAGATCCGGTTGTCCTCCCCCTTCACGACCGACTGGTAGGACACGGGCGCCACCGCCAGGCTCGAGTCCGGGCTGGGGTGCCCCGCGAAGGCCACGGTGGTCCGGCCCAGCCTCAACGAGAACTCCTCGTCCTCCGACTCCTTGACCGGGAGCCGGTTGATCTCCAGACGTTCCATCTCCACGAACTCCAGCTGCATCTGGCGCTTGAGCCCGGAGCTGTTGGTACCCAGGACCACCTGGGAGAGGCCGGGACGGGCGCCGAGGCGCTCCCCGGTGGCGCTGATCCCCCACCAGAAGAGCGCCAGCTGCTTGCCACCATCACCACGGTCGTAGGCCCGCCGGTTGACCGAGACCCCCTCGGTGTACCAGGTGCAGATCTGGGCGGGAATCCAGTCGGCGTAGGTCGGCTCGTCGGTGATCACCCGCCGGAGGGCGGGCTGGAGGGCAGGATCCTCCCGGGCGGGGACGGCCCGCGCCCCGCGGAGCAGCAGCTCGCCGGCCGCCTTGGGCGCCATCAGGAAGTACACGCACCAGCCCCCGCGCGTGGGCCCCAGGTCCCAGGCGACCTTGGGTTCCCGTGGGGGGAGCGTGCCGCCGCTCTGGGCCGCGAGGGCAGGGCCGGCGAGCAGTGCTGCAAGGAGGACGGCGGCGGATCCGGCACACAGCGGGCGGCGGGGGACGGTCATCGGCAGCGATCCGGAGTGGGTGTCAACGACCCTGCCGGGCGTCAGCCACGGCCCGGCCAAGGTCACGGTAGGAGTCAGGCTCGAGGGCCCGGAAGCGGAGGTCGGTGTAGCTCACCTCGCCCTTCCGATTGAGGACGTAGACGGTACGGCGGTTGTAGCCGGGGCGGTCGGCGGCGCTGCCGTACGCCCGGGCCACCCGCTGGTCCTGGTCGGCCAGGAGGCGGAAGGGCAGCCCCAGGCTGGCGGCGAACCGCTGCTGGGTCTCGAGGGAGTCGGCGCTGATCCCTACCACCACCACGTCGTCCCCGAACAGCTCGGTATACTGCTCGGCGAAGGTGCGCATCTCCGCGGTGCATCCCGGGGTGAAGGCCCGCGGAAAGAACGCCAGGACCACGACCCGGCCCCGCTGGGCGCTGAGGCTGAACCAGGGCTCGGTGGTGACCACCCCGTCCCTGGAGGCCCACGGGAGGGAAAAGTCGGAGGCCCGGTCGCCGACCCGGGGCCCGTCGACCAGTACCGCGGTGGGACGACCGATGGCGCTGTCGGGAGCCGCCTGGGCCACCCCCGGGGGCGGCGGCGAGGAGGGCCCCCAAGGCCGGGATGAGGAGGGCGTGCAGTCGCATCAGTTACTCCTTTACGCCAGCCACCTGCTTGAGCGCCGGCTCGAATCGCTGGTCCGCCCCGACGCCGGTGTAGACCACCCGGCCGGCCGCGTCGAGGATCACGACGAACGAGGTGGCCGGCGCCTGGTAGGCCCGGGTGCTGGCCCCCCGGTCATCGTACAGGATGCGGAAGGGGACCGTGTGCTGCTCAAGGTAACGGCGCACCCGCTCCGGTGTCTGGTTCACCGTCACATTCACCCCCAGGAACTCCACCCGGTCGCCGAACTCGCGGTGCGCCGCCACGAAGCGGGGCAGCAGTTCCTCGCAGTTGGAGCACCAGGTGGCCCAGAACTCGATCAGGACCGGCTTCTTCCCCACCCACTGGCCGAGGTCCACGGCCTTGCCATCGAGGTCGTTCACGCTGACCAGGGGTGCCCGGGTCCCGAGCGGGATCCCGGACTCCCCCTGCCCCGCGAGCGGGAGGGCGAAGAGCAGCGCGGCGGCGATCCCGCCGGTGGAAACCAGGCGACGCATCAGGAGACCTTTCCCATCTGGATGAAGTAGTACTCCGCCATCCCCAGCAGGACCACGCCGGCCCCCCGCTTGACCCAGGCCGTCCACCGGCCGCTCCGCGGCAGGGCGGCCCCGGCCCCGGCCACCAGCCCCACCACGGCCAGGAGCGCCGTCATCCCGAGGGAAAAGACGAACAGGTACAGGAAACCCCACACGGCGCTCCCGGTGGCAGTCACGAACGTCAGCGCCGCCGCGAAGGCCGGTGCCCCGCAGGGCGCGGCCACGAGGCCCGAGGTCGCGCCCATGGCGAACACGCCCCCGGGCGAGCCGCCCCCGAACCGGCTGGCCCAGGCCAGCAGGCGCTGCGGCGCGGCCAGCGGGAAGACGTCGAACATCGCCAGCCCGAAGACCAGCAGCAGGTTCCCGATGGCGAAATAGGCCCAGCGATTGGAGCTCACCGCGCCGAAGAGCGAGCCGGTGAGGCCCGCCAGGAGGCCGAGGGAGGCGTAGACCAGCGCCACGCCCAGGATGTAGATGGCGGTGTGCAGAGCGGTGCGCTTCCAGCCGCGGCCGGCGGTCGCGGCGCCCCCCAGCACGCCCGCGACGATCGGGATCATGGGGTAGACGCAGGGCGTGAGGCTGGTGACCAGGCCGGCCCCGAACATCAGGGCCAGGCCGGTCACCGGCTGCTCACGCAGGACCTGATCGAGCGGCAGCGCCATACCGGGTGTCCACGTATTCGTCGAGGATCCGCAGGAAGTCGGCGACGATCGAGTCTCCCTTGAGGGTGACCATCAGCCGGCCATCCACGTACACGGGCGCCTTCGGCTCCTCGAACGTCCCCGGCAGCGAGATGCCGATGTTGGCGTGCTTGGACTCCCCCGGCCCGTTCACCACGCACCCCATCACCGCCAGCTTGAGCTCCTCGACGCCGGGATAGTGCGCCCGCCACTCCGGCATCCGCTCCTTGAGGTACCCCTGGATATCCTCGGCCATCTGCTGGAAGAAGGTGCTCGTGGTGCGGCCGCATCCCGGGCAGGCGGTGACCTGCGGGGTGAAGCTCCGCAGCCCGAGCGACTGGAGGATCTGCTGGGCCACCAGCACCTCCTCGGTCCGGTCGCCCCCGGGCTTCGGGGTCAGCGAGACCCGGATGGTGTCGCCGATTCCCTCCTGCAGCAGGATGGAAAGCCCCGCCGCGCTCGCCACGATGCCCTTGGCCCCCATCCCCGCCTCGGTGAGCCCGAGGTGCAGCGGGTAGTCACAGCGCGCGGCGAGCATCCGGTAGACGTCCACGAGATCCTGCACGCCCGAGACCTTGGCGCTCAGGATGATCCGGTCGTGCCCCATGCCCAGGGCCTCGGCGTGGGCGGCGGAGCGGAGCGCGCTTTCGAGCATGGCGTCGAGCATGACGTCGCGGACGTCCCGGGGCTCGGGCAGCCGCGCGTTGGCGTCCATGAGTTCGGTGAGGAGGATCTGGTCGAGTGACCCCCAGTTGACCCCGATGCGCACCGGCTTGTCGTGGGCCAGCGCCACCTCGATGATGGCGCGGAAGTTCTCGTCGGCGCGCTTCCCGCCCACGTTGCCGGGATTGATCCGGTACTTGGCCAGTGCCCGCGCGCAGCCGGGGTGGCGGGTGAGCAGCAGGTGCCCGTTGTAGTGGAAGTCGCCGATGATGGGGACGCTCACCCCCGCCCGCTCCAGGCCTTCGACGATGTGCGGGACCGCCGCGGCCGCTTCCTCGTTGTTCACCGTGACCCGCACCAGCTGGCTCCCCGCGCGCGCGAGCGCCGCCACCTGGCGGATGGTCCCCGCCACGTCGGCGGTGTCGGTGTTGGTCATGGACTGCACCACGATCGGATGCGCGCTGCCCACGGGAACGTCCCCGACCCGGGCAGTGACGGTCAGTCGGCGCTGGGCGTATGACATGGCGGGAAATATATCCCGGGCGGGAGGCCCCGGAATCGTGGAGGGGGAGGCGTCAGGTGCGGTCGAAGGCGGCGGCGGAGATCTCGGCGAGTTCCGCGGTCCCGAGCGCCAGCGCGCCCGCGGCGGCGCTGTCCTGGGCGTGGTCCACCGTCCGGGCGCTGGGAATCGCCACCACGCTCGGCCCCTGTGCCAGGACCCAGGCCAGGCAGAGCTGGTGGACGGTGACCCCGCGCCGGGCGGCCATCGCCGCCAGCACCGGGTGGGCCGGGAGTTTCCGGGTGAGCCGGCCCCCACCGGTCGGGCTGTAGGCCAGGAAGCCGATGCCACGCTCCCCGCAGTAGCGCACGACGCCGTCGGCGAGGGCCTCGCGGAAGTACGGGTTGAGGCGGTTCTGCACGGTGGCGATGGGCCCCAGCGCCTGTGCCCGGCGGATCAGCTCCACCGACACGTTGGAGAGGCCGATCCAGCGGATCTTCCCGGCGTGCTGGAGCGCCACCAGGGCGCCCATGCTCTCCTCGAACGGCACCGCGGGATCCGGGGCATGCAGCTGGTACAGCCCGATCTGCTCCACGCCGAGCGCCGTGAGGCTGGCCTCGCAGGCGGCGACGAGGCTCGCCGGCCGACCATCGCGGTCCCAGCGTCCGCCGGTGCGCACGATCCCGCCCTTGGTGGCCACCACGACCCGCTCGCGTGGCCCCGGCCACTCCCGGAGCGCCCGGGCGATCAGCCGCTCGTTGTGCCCGGTCTCGGCCGCGTCGAGGCAGTAGGCGTTGGCGGTGTCGATCAGGGTCATCCCGGCATCGAGCGCCGCGTGGATGACCCGGATGGCCTGGGACTCTGGCGGGCGGTCGGTGATGGAGAGGTGCATCCCGCCGTACCCGATCACCGAGACGGGCGGGAGGCCGGGACCGAGCGGGAGCCGGCGCACGGTCACCGGCCCCGGAACACGAGACCGTCCCTGGTGGGGACGGTCTGCCTGGCCGCGCGGGAAGGAAACATCAGGCCGCGGTGGGCCTCACCCCATCCCCAGCTGGGTGAGCAGCCGGTCGCACTCGCCGGCCGAGATCGAGCCGTTGTCCACCAGCGGCTTGAGGGCGGCCCGGACCTCCTCGCGGGTGCCGTCGATGCGACGCGCGCGCAGCTCCTGCACGATGCGGGCGAATTTCTGGTCGAGCACGGGAGTCTTGAAGTTCCCGCTCTGGCGATCGGCGTGGAACTTGGCCAGCTCCTGCGCGATGCGCTCGGGCTTGATCGGGGCGAGTTCGCCCGACTGGTCGGACATGGCACGAACCTCGGTAAAGGTGTGTCGCCGGAATCCTGCGTCGAGTGCCAAGCTACTGCCTGCGTTCGGCTGCCGCCACCGTGCGGGTGGGGTCGGCGGCGGCCCAGGTCACGTCGGCGGTCGGGCCGTAGGTGGGCGGCACGCGGTCTTCCAGGAGCCGGAGGAACACCCCCACCTGGGCCCGGTGATGCGCGGTATGGAGCACCCGGCGCCAGAACACCCAGATCCGTTCCCGCGTCACGTCGAAGAACGGAACGTGGCCCAGCCAGAACGCCTCGTCGCGGCCGGCGAGCGCCGCCAGGCGCGGCCGGGCCAGCGCCACGTACCGGTCGATGTAGGCCGCCACCGTCGGCTCCCCCGGGGGCAACAGCTCCGCGGCGGGTGGCTCGGCGAGCCCGATGAACTCGGCGAAGAAGCGCCGCTCGGAGAGGAGCTGGTGCTTGAGGATCTCGCCCACCGTGCTGCTCCTCGAGTGCGGCCGGAACCCCAGCTGGTCATCGCGGAGCTCGGCCCAGACGGCGGCGGTCTTGTTGGTCTCGGAGAGGTACGTATCGAGCAGGTGCTGCAGCAGCGGGCTCGCCGCGCGGGGCAGCTCGGCGGCGGGGAGGTACTCGCGAGGGTAGTCCATCGGCACTCCTGCGGAGGGGGCCGGCCGGATCGGGGGGCTGCTGCAATCTGCCCCTCCCCGGCCGGGAGGGCGACGGGAGATGCGCCAAGGGGGGATGGCCAGCCCCGACTGGCACATCCCCCCCGGGCACCGCGCGGCCAGGGCCGCCGCGGAGCGGCCTACCTCAGCCGCACTCCGAGAACCCGCACACGTGGCACTTCATGCAGCCCTCGGCGAACTCGAGCTGCGAGCCACAATCGGGGCAGGCACCGGTGAGCACCGGCTGCTGGTGCACCGAGTGGAGCTGCTCGCCGCCCGGGGCCACCGACTTCTGCACCTGCGCGACGGTGGGCACCAGGGACGTGGGCGGCAGGGCCGCCGGCTGGCCGCCGGTGGGCAGCAGCTCCTGCTGGATGCCGGCCTTCTCCTGCATCCACTTCTCGATGGCGATGCCGACGGCATCCGGGACCGACAGGACCTTGTTGGGGCCGAGGCCGATGGCGCGGTCGGAGCTGATGCCGCGGATCTGGCGGTGGATCTCCTTGAGCGGGATCCCGGAACGAAGCGCCAGGCTGATGAGGCGGCCCATGGCCTCGACGTCGGCCATGATGGCCCCGCCGGCCTTGCCGAGGCTCATGAAGACCTCGAAGGGCTGGCCCCGGTCGTCCTCGGTGATGGTGACGTAGAGGGTGCCGAGCGGGGTCTCGACGCGCCGGGTGATGCCGCGGAGCATCTCGGGCCGGGAGCGCTTCTGGCGACGCTGCAGGTTCTCGGCCTCGAGGTCGAGGACCATGCGGCGGAGCCGCTCGTTCTCGGCGCGGATCTCGGCGATCTCGCCATGGAGGTCGGCGGCATCGGCGCGGGCCGGCGCCTCGGCGCCTCCCGACATGTCGAGGTCGGCGCGGGCCTCCGCCTTGCCGGAGCTGGTGGCCTGCTCGGCCACCTTCTTGGCGGTGGAGCCGGTGGAGAGCACTTGCATGTCTCGGCTGCCGTCGCGGTAGACGGTGACGCCCTTGCAGCCCAGGGAGAAGGCGAGGCGGTAGATCTCCTCGACGTATTCCTCGGTGGCGTCGTTGGCGAAGTTGCAGGTCTTGGAGATGGCGCTGTCGTTGTGGGCCTGGAAGGCCGCCTGCATCCGGATGTGCCACTCCGGCTGGATCTCGTTGGCCGTGGCGAAGACCCGCTGCCACTTCTCCGGGACCTCGGGGAGGTGGATGGTGCCGGCCTCGGCGATCTGCTTCATGAGGGCCTCGGAATACCACCCCTCGCGCTGGGCAGTGGCAACGAAATCCTCGTTGACGTCCGGCATCAGGACGCCGGCCTGGTTGCGCATGAAGGCCACGGCGAACAGCGGCTCGATGCCGGAGCTGCAGCCGGCGATGATCGAGATGGTGCCGGTGGGCGCCACGGTGGTGACATTGCAGTTGCGCAGGCGGCGCATGGGGCGGACACGATTGCCCTGGGCATCCCGGCCACAGCTGGCGTCGGGGCCCCAGATGCTCTTCTCCCACTCCGGGAAGACGCCACGCTGGCTGGCGAGCCGCTCCGACTCGACCTTGGCCTCCTCGTCGAGGAAGGCCATGATCCGCCGGCCCATCTCCACGCCCTCGTCGCTGTCGTACGGGATGCCCAGCCGGATGAGCAGGTCGGCCAGGCCCATGATGCCGAGGCCGATGCGCCGGATGCGCTTGGAGAGGTCGTCGATCTCGGGCAGCGGGTAGTTGTTGGCGTCGATCACGTTCTCGAGGAAGTGGGTCGAGAGGTGGATCGCCTGGCGCAGGTGCTCCCAGTCGACCTGGCCGTCCTTGACGAAGTACCCGACGTTGATCGAGCCGAGGTTGCAGACGTCATACGGCAGCAGGGGCTGCTCGCCGCAGGGGTTGGTGGCCTCGTAGGCGCCGAGGTGCGGCACCGGGTTGTACTGGTTGGCGCGATCGATGAAGAACACCCCCGGCTCGCCGGTCTTCCAGGCGCCGTGGATGATCCGGCTCCAGACCTCGCGGGCCTTGAGCTTGCCCACGACCTGCTGGGTCTTGGGGTGGATCAGGTCGTACTCGCCATCGACCTCGACCGCCGCCATGAAGGCGTCGGTGACGGCGACGGAGATGTTGAAGTTGGTGATCTTGGTGATGTCGTCCTTGCAGGTGATGAAATCCATGATGTCCGGGTGGTCCACCCGGAGGATCCCCATGTTGGCGCCCCGGCGGGTGCCACCCTGCTTCACGACATCGGTGGAGGCGTCATAGAGGCTCATGAACGACACCGGCCCGCTGGCCACGCCCATCGTGGACCGGACGATGTCGTTCTTGGGCCGCAGCCGCGAGAACGAGAAGCCGGTGCCCCCGCCGGACTGGTGCACCAAGGCCATGGAGCGCAGCGTGTCGTAGATGCCGCTGCGGCCGTTGGACAGGGCGTCTTCCACCGGGAGCACGAAGCACGCCGACAGCTGGCCCAGGGGCCGGCCGGCATTCATCAGGGTGGGGCTGTTCGGCATGAACATGCGGTGGGCCATCAGGCCGAAGAACGCCTCGGCCAGGGCCTCGACGGCCCCGGCGGAGGCGCCGTACCGGCGATCCGGCTCCGCGATGGTGCGGGCCACGCGCCAGAAGAGGTCGGGGGACGATTCGGTGGGCTTGCCCTGGTCATCCTTGATCAGGTAGCGCTTTTCCAGCACCGTGATGGCGTTGGCGGACAGGTCGAGCACGTGCTTCGAATCGTTGGAAATCGCCATGGCGGTCCCTGCAGTCGGGGCGAGAGGTGTCACCAAACAGCCGTTGTCAGATCACGGAATCGTCAACTTCGGGGGAGTCAAAAGTAGAAACGGAGGGGCCCAACGACAATACGCGGGAAACCCACGCAATCGCGCGGAAAACTGCTTTTCACATCACAAAGGTGCCGACGATCAATCCGCGGCCGTTCCGGGAGCGCCCACTCGCCTTCGCCAACCGCGCCGCCGTCACTTGACAAGTGGAAAAGAGCCAGAGCGATGCCGGCGCGCCTGCGTCACGTAATGCTGCCACGTCTGCGCGATCCGCGAAGCCAGGCGCTCGTCCACCGGACGGACAATCCGCGCGGGCATGCCCATCACCAGCATCCCTGGCGGCACCTCCATCCCCTCGGGGATGAGCGCCCCGGCCCCCACGAAGCTCCCCCGCCCCACCACTGCACCATTGAGGATGATGCTCCCCATGCCGATCAGGCAGTCATCTTCGACAGTGCAGCCATGCAGGATCACCCGGTGCCCCACGCCCACCCGCTCCCCGACCCGGCACGGGACCCCTTCGTCCACGTGGATGATCGTGCCGTCCTGGAGATTGGTCCGGGCCCCCACCTGGATGCGGTCGGTGTCGCCACGGAGCACCGCGCCGTACCAGACACTTGCTTCCTCACCGAGCTCCACGTCGCCCATCACGGCGGCGGTGGGCGCGACAAAGGCCGTGGGGTGAATCCGGGGAGTGCTCATGGGATGTCGGGCTGGAAGGGCGCCTGAGTCCAGCCATCAACCGGCTGGCCCTCGCGCATGGCGGGGGTCCACTGCAGCGACTGGGCATAGGCCTCGACGGCCGCGGTGAAGCGATCGTCGCTGGAGCGCTGTCGCGTCCTGATCGCGAGCGTTCGGCCCTGTCGCGACACTTTCACGATCAGAATCACCGGACTCGGCGTCCCCCGGACCCCGGCCGGCACGCCCACGCGGAGTGGGCCGAGGGGCTGGGGCCGTGAGTCGTAGCAGGCCTGGCCAAACCGGTTGGCAGCCGAGGGATTGTCGCAATCGAGCCGGGCGAGTGCCCGCTGACGCAACTCCGCCGCCGAGCCCACCGGCGGCGTCGGGGAGTTGCTGGCGCTCAGGTTGGGCGAGAGCGTGACCGTCCGCCCCGGCTCGATCCGGACACTATCAATGTAGAGGGCGAACCCGGGCGCCGAGATCCCGATCTCGTGCCAGCCCGCCGGCAGCCGGATCCCGGAGCCGACCCGGGTCTCGACCCGTGAGTCGATGTACAGCGCGGTCCCGGACGGGAGCGGGGTGAACTGCAGGGTGCCGCTGTCGGTGGACACCGGGGCCGGCGGCCGCTCCGGGGCCGCCTGGGCCGCCGCCGGCCGGCTGATCGGCGCCTCACCGGACGACGGGTCGCCGAAACGGCCAGGCTCGGTGCCGCCGTCGGCGTCATCGAGCAGCGCGCTGTCGGCCTGGAGGGAGTCGGCAGGCACCGCGGCAGGGGCGCTGTCGGGCCGGACGGGGCCGCCCAGCACGCCGGCACGGTACAGGTAGAGCCCGCCCAGGATGAACCCGAGCACCAGGATGCCGGCAAGCGCCCAGGGCACCCAGCTCACCGGCGGCGGCTCCTGCGCCACCACCGACCGGCGCATCACCGGGCGGCGGGCTTCGCCGGGAAGCATCACCGAGTCCGAGGGACGCCGCGGCTGCGCGGGATTGGAGCCGGAGACGGGATTGAGCGGCACCGATGAGGCGGACAGCGGCGCCGTGGACTGGACCGCCAGGATGGCCTGCGCGGCGGAGACCCGCCGCTGCATCACCGACTCCCGCGGCTGCCCTTCCAGTGCCTTGAGCAGTCCGTCGGCGTCCTGGAACCGGTCGAAGGGATCCTTGGCGATCAGCCGCTTGATGATCTCGAACAGCCGCCGCTCCTCGACGGTGTCGAGCAGCGGCACCGGGATCGGCTCCATGATGTGCTTGTAGCCGATGGAGAAGCTGTCCTCGCCGTCGTAGGGCACCTCGCCCACCAGCGCCTGGTAGGCCAGCACGCCGAGGCTGTAGAGGTCGCTCCGGCCATCGGTGCTCTGCGCGCGGGCCTGTTCCGGGCTCATGTAGTGCGGCGTGCCGATGGACATGCCCGTGCCGGTCAGCTTGGAGCCGCTCCCCGCCTTGGCGATGCCGAAGTCGGTCACCACGCACTGCCCGAACTCGTCGAACATGATGTTGTCGGGCTTGATGTCACGATGGACAATGCCGCGCTTGTGCGCGTAGCCGAGGGCGCTCCCCACGTCGGCCAGCAGCTTCCGGATCTCGGGCGGGTTGAGCTTCTTGCGCTCGGCCAGCACCCGCGACAACGACCCTCCGCGCAGGAACTTCATCACGAAGTGAATCACCCGGCCGGTCTTCCCGACGCGGTAGATCGGGATGATGTTGGGGTGTTCGAGCTGGGCGGAGGTGCGCGCTTCACGGGTGAAGCGCTCGACGAACTCGGCGTCGAAGGCGAGCGAGAAGGGGAGCACCTTGATGGCGACTTCGCGCTCGAGGTGCTTGTCCATGGCGCGATAGACGATCGCCATGCCGCCGCGCCCCAGCTCCTCGAGGAGTTCGTACTCCTCGGCCAGGGCCTCGCGGACGATGTCGAGCTCGGTGACATCGCCGGTGGCAATCGCCTGGACCGGGGTCGACACCCGCAGATCGAGGCCGCAGGTGGGGCAGAACTGCGTGGGCTTGTCGACTTCCGTTCCGCACCGTGAACAGAACATGGCCGAACCTAGAGGGGAACGGCGCGGTGAGTCAAGTGCTTTGAAGTTCTAGAGTTAGGGGACGACCTCGAAGCCCGCGAGGCTCTGTCGCGTCTCGCCGGCGGCGTCCTTCACGATCAGCAGGAGCTCGTACTTGCCGGGGGAGAGGCGGTCGAGCGTCACGGCGCGGCTGAGGCGGGTGGCGGGACCCTCTGCCTGGTCCTGGAAGCCCAGCCGGATGGCCGGCTTGCGGGACCCGAAGAGGCCGAGGAATCCCCCTCCGCCCTGCTTGATCACCATGACCTCGGTGGTGAACGGGGCACCGGCGGGGAGGCCATACACTTCATAGTAGATCTGCATGGCCGCCGCCCGGCTGTAGCGCCGCAGCGGATTGAACCAGACCGTGTCGGTCGGGACGGGACGCCACGTGACGTTGGTAGCGCGACTGCCGAGGACCACTCCGCTCAGGGCGAAGGTCCGGCCCGAGAAGTCGCCTGCGGTGATGGTGTCGGCCGCGAGCACCACGCCGTTGTCGCTGCCCTGCTCCACCGCCAGCCGGTAGGTGAGCCGTCCGGGGAGGACGGGGACGCGGAGCTCGCCCACCAGGTGTTCCTTGTCCGGCACCGGCACGGCGTTCAGGAAGTAGCGGGTGCTGTCGACCGCCACGACCGGGCGCCCGGTGCGGTCCACCACGCTCAACCGCACCCGCACCGGATAGAGGTGGCCCTGCTCGGAGACCATGGGCTTGAGGGCCGAGCCGGGGATCGCGTAGGAGACGTGGAGCAAGCTGCCGGACGAGTCCTGGCCGGCCACCACCACGTCGGTCATCAGGCGCAGCTTGCGGGCGTAGCTCAGCTCGTAGCTGTCGCTGCGGGTGCCGCGGTCGATGCTGTGGCGGCCCAGCCGGCGCTCCTCGGTGAGGTAGCGCTGCGACCCCGCGCTCCCGGCCTGCATCAGCCGGCCGTAGACCGGGTCGAGCCGGTCCCGGGTGAGCAGCAGCTCATTGACCCGGCCCGTGGCGGTATTGTCGCGGTCGCCGCGCAGGGCCAGGGCGTCGCTGAAGCCGAGGACGTCGAAGAGGCTCTCCACCAGCTTGTAGTCCTGCACGTCCTCGCGGGCCAGGAAGTGGAACACCATGTTGCCGTCGGCCCGCTCATACATCCACGACTCGTTGAGCTGCACGCCGGGCGCGCTGTAGGTGGCCCGCCGGGTGGGCTCGCCATGCCGGATATAGATGATGCCGCGATCGTCGTAGTCACGACTGCCGCTGCGGAAGCGCTCGACGATGTCATAGTGGCGGTTCGAGGAGACCAGCCGGAAGGTGCGCTTGGCATAGTACAGGCGGCGGTAGTGTTCCCGCAGCCGCTCGCCATCGGCCAGGAGCTCGGCGCGGTCCCGCTGGTTCCAGAAGCGCCGCAGGAACGCCACCCGGCGCGCGCCGGTGCTGACGTCGTACTCGGCGAGCGCGCTGTCGTTGGCCACCAGGGCCAGGTCGGCGCGGTACTCCCGGACCGACGCGGGGTCATCGAGGACGGCCCCCTGGTAGTAGGGCCGCTGGCCGACGAGCTGGCCGGCCACGAGCTCGGTGCGGGCCATCTCGAGCAGGCCGAGGCCCTCGTTGCCGCCCCGGTCGAGATACCCCTGGAAGGCCACGCGGGCCGAGTCGACGTCGCCGACCTCACGCTCGAGGCGGCCGCGGAAGAGCAGCACCTCGGGGTTGGCGGCGGCGCTGGTGGCCGCCGCCTGGCGCAGCGCCTCGCGCGCCAGGGCGGTCTTCACGTTGATCCGCTGCCGGAGCGCGGTGGCGGCGAGCTCCACCAGCCCGCGCACAAAGGAAGGATCGGCCTGGATCGAGCGGGCGTACGCGTTGGCGGCGCGGGTGAGGTGATCCTTGCCGAACATCGCCTGGAGGCCCGACACCAGGGCGATCTCGCTGTCGCCCACCCGGTCCTCGGCGATCCCGAGCCCGTACCAGGCCCAGGGCCACTCGGGCTCCAGCTCGGTGGCCCACTGGAACTCGCCGGCGGCGTCCTCGAAGCGGGTCTTGCTGCCCAGCTCGCCGAGGCGCAGGGCCACGAAGCCGAGGTGCAGGTGGCGCATGGCGTTGTTGCGGTCGGCCCGGGCGGCGGCGATGAGGCGCTGCTCGAGGGCGATGACCGGGGCGCTGTCGGCCACCGTGTCCAGCGAGTCGCGGAAGCGTTCGACCGCGACCCGGTCCTCGGGGGACTGGGCCACGAGCCGCCCGGCGCCGGTAACGGCACCCGCGACGAGGCAGAGGATGGCGAGGACGCGACGAATCGGCATCAGTCTCAAGGATGGACGGGAACGACACGCCACTGGAACGGCTCTCGGGCTAGGGGACGTCGGCACCCGGCTCCGCTGCCACACGTTGCAGGTAGGCGAGGAGCCCGTCGCGCACGGCGCGGGCGTACGCCCGCTGTCCCGCCGGGCTGCGCAGGGCCGCCTCCTGCTCCGGCAGCATCATGAAGAGCCCTTCCGTGAGCACCGCCGGCATCCAGGTCGGCCGGGTGAGGGCGAGGTCACCCCGCGCGGCGCCGAGGTCGCGCAGGCCGAGGTGGCGCACCAGCGCCGCCTGGAGTGCGCGGGCCAGCGGCAGGCTCCGCGGGTGATTGTAGAAGACGCTCGAGCCGTTGTTGGTGAACGGATTGACCCCGTCCGGCAGGGCGTTGTTGTGAATGGAGACGAGCACCTCCGCCTCCACCGAGTCGGCCAGGCGGAGGCGGGTGGCGAGGTCGAGCACGGTGTCGGTGCGTCGCGTGAGTATCACCTCGGCCCCATCGGCCTCGAGCAGCCGCGCCAGCGCCAGCGAGACCGCGAGGTTGGCCTCCGCCTCGCGCAGCCCGGTGGGGCCGGTGGCGCCCGCGGGCGGATGCCCCGGATCGACCACGATCCGCCGGCCGCGCAGCGGGTGGCGCCGGTCCACCGCCGGCGGGCGCCGCACCTCGAGCAGCAGGTCGTTGCGGCTCCACCGGGTCCGGTAGCCCCAGAGGGCCCCGGCCAGCTCCAGGGTGATGGTCACCTCGTCGGAGCCGGCCTGCACCCAGCGCACCTCGCGCAGCCAGCGGTCGTCGGGGCCGTAGCGGGTCCAGTTGATGTCGCTCACCGTGTTGTAGAGCCGCAGGGTCAGGCGCCCCCGCTCCTCCTCCAGGCGGAAGGGCACCCGGGCGGTGAGCGGGATGCGCAGCACCACCCGGTCGGGGAGGGGCGTGACGGTCAGGGAGAGCACCGTGGCCCGCACGGCCGGGGTCCCCGGGGGCAGCGCGACGACGTCGGCGGCGGGTACCCACGCCTCCTGGCCGCGGGAGAGCCGGAGCCGGAGGTCGTCGCCCAGCCGGCCGGTCACGACGCCGCGGGTGCCGGTGGGAAAGAACCAGTGGTAGGTGGCGCCCGGACGGGCGCGCCCAACAGTAAGGCTGTCGCTGCCGCCCCGGCCGGCGGTGTCGTCGTCGAGCTCCGCCACGAGGGGCAGCGTGTCGAGTAGTGCGAGGTGGAGTGGCCACTGGGCCCGCGCGGTGTCGGCCCCCCGGATCGCCTCGATGATCACCGGCCCCTCGGCCAGGCAGCAGCCCGCCCCGGTTCCACCCAGGACGGCGCCCGGTGAGGTCCCCAGCGCACGCCCGCGGAGCATCCCCACGTAGCGATCGGCCTGGGGCGGCTGGGCCAGCCGCGTGGTGTCACGGTCGAAGGCGCGGATCCCCCAGGCGACCTCCCCCGGGGCGTGATCCGGCACGAGCGGCACCCGCGCGCCGTCGGGGAGGACCAGCCGGACCTCCGAGCCCGCGGCGGCGCGGACGCTCACCGGGAGGTACTCCTCCGCCGGCCACCAGGCGCGACTCGCCGGGCTCACGCTGGTGCTGTCCACCCATACCGCCGCCGCCGGCGGCTGGTAGCGCACCGGGCGGTGGATCGGGACTTCGAGCCGGGCGCTGTCGGTCGCCGTCCGGGCGGTGAGGCTGAAGGCCGGGGCCGAATCGGGGGGGACGGCCACCCAGGCCAGCCAGGCGCCGTTGGGCCAGACCCGCACGGGCGCGCCGTCGACGGTCAGGGTGGCGCGACCGTCGCCCAGGCTCCCGAACAGGAAGGTCGAGTCGCGTGCCTCGACCAGATCGTTGGGACCGGGATAGACCACCCGGAGGTCGAGCGGGCCGTGGACCTCGGGGACCGGGGGAAGGCCGCCGGGGGCAGGGCCCGCGGGCGCCGGGAGGTGGCCGCAGCCGGCCAGCAGGAGGAGGGGAAGGAGGTGCCGCCGGTGGCGCGGGAGGGCCATGGACTGCAAGGTACACAGCCACCGCGACTTAGGGCAGATCGTCCGTTGACGCTCCACCCGGGCAATCCTAGATTGCTGAGGGAACCCTTCCCCGCACTGCCCTTGTCCGAGGAATGCACCATCATCAAGCGCCTGGCGTGTAACGGTCGGCGATTCGCCGCGCCCCGGTCCGGGGCAGTGGCGTAATGTCGCCCCCGGCACCCGAGGTGTCCCGTGGCGCGGCGGGCGGACCCGGCCTCAAGTGTCCCAGCTGCAACGCGGGGGTCACGGCCGACCTGCCCTTCTGCGGCCAGTGCGGCACCCGCCTGACGCAGGCCCGGGCCGCGCACGCCTGCACCCGCTGCGGCCGCCTCAATGAACAGGGCTCCAAGTTCTGCCCCGCCTGCGGCGCCGCCTTCGGGAGCACCGGGCCCCAGCCGCTGGTCCCCACGCCCGGAAACGCCAAGGCCCCGGCGAGCGTCCCCCAGCTGGCGCTGCTCGACCGCGGCGGGCAGGTGGCCCAGCGGTTCGCGCTCGTGAACGCGGTGACCACGCTCGGGCGGCAGGGCGCCGACATCAACTTCCCCGACGACGACTACCTCTCCCCCCTGCACGCGCAGTTCCTGTTCCTCGACGGCATCCTGACGTTGCGTGACCTGGGGAGCAAGAACGGCACCTGGCTCTACCTCGAGGAGCCCCACAAGCTGTCCGACGGCGACCTGATCCTGCTCGGCAGCCAGATCCTGCGCTACCGTCGGCTGGGCTATCCCGGCCCGCGTCCGCCGGAACAGGACGCCACCCGCCGGCTGGGGAGCCTCACCCCCGCGGCCGACATCGCCAACCTGGCGCAGGTGCGGGGCGACGGCAGCGCGCGGGACCTCCTCACCCTCTCGCCGGGACGCTCGGTGCGGATCGGGCGGGAGCAGGGCGACTGGCAGTTCCCCTACGACTCCTCGATGAGCGCGCTGCACGCCCTCATCCGGAGCGAGGACGCCGATTTCGTGCTGGTGGACGCCGGCAGCCGCAACGGCGTGGCGGTGGCGGTGAAGGGCGAGCGGCGGGTGCCCCCCGGGGCGCGGCTGCTCGTCGGGGACCAGATGCTGCGCGCGGAGATCGCATGAAGGTCTGCACCACCTGCGCCGCCGAGTACGGCGACGACCAGCTCTTCTGCCAGCGGGACGGCACGCCGCTCCGGAAGTCGGGGGCGGCGGGCGACCTGCTGGGCCAGGTGATCGCCGAGCGGTACCACATCACGAAGAAGCTGGGCGAGGGCGGCATGGGCCAGGTGTACCTGGCCGAGCACGTGAAGATGGGCCGCCGCTGCGCCATCAAGATCATGATGCCGGGCACGATGAGCGACCCGGACGCCATCAGCCGCTTCAACCGCGAGGCGGCCAACGCGAGCCGGATCAGCCACCCCAACGTCTGCGCCATCTACGACTTCGGCGAGACGCCGGACGGGCTCATCTACCTGGCCATGGAGTTCATCGAGGGCAAGAGCCTGAGCGGGCTCATGGAAGACGCCGGGATCCTGCCGCTGGCACGGGCGTCGGCCATCGTGACCCAGACGGCGGAGGCGCTGCAGGTAGCCCACGACCTGGGCATCGTGCACCGCGACCTCAAGCCCGACAACATCATGGTGATCACCGCCCGCGACAAGGACACCGTCAAGGTGGTGGACTTCGGGATCGCCAAGGCCATCGGGGGCGACGACGGCAAGGCGCAGAAGGTCACCAAGACGGGCTTCGTGGTGGGCACCCCGGAGTACATGAGCCCGGAGCAGCTGGCGGGGGACGGCGTCGACGGCCGGAGCGACCTCTACTCCCTGGGCCTGGTCTTCTACAAGATGCTGACGGGGGCGAGCCCCTTCCCCGCCGACAGCCAGCAGGAGACCATGATCAAGCGCCTGACCGACGACCCGCTGCCGCTGGCGGTGGCGCGTCCGGACGTGCGCTTCCCGGCGGAGGTGCAGCGGGTGATCGACCGGGCGCTGGCCCGCAATCCCGACCAGCGCTACCGCACCGCCGGCGAACTGGCCCGCGAGGTGAAGGCCCTCGCCACCCACTCGATGGGCGCGGTGGACGTCGAGGCCGGGACCCAGGTGGTCAAGCCGGAGGACCTCAAGGCCGCCGTCCCCGCCACCCGCGTCGACCCCGCGGCGGGGCGCGCGCCCAAGGCCGCGCCGCCGACCCAGGTGGCCGGGTCCCGCGCCCCGAGCGCCCCGCCGGCCAAGGCGGGCCTGCCGATGGTGCCGATCGCGGTGGCGGCGGCGGTGATCGTGCTGGGCGGGGGCGGGTTCCTGTTCAAGGACGCGCTGCTGGGCGGCGGGTCGGACAGCACGGGCACCGGCGACAGCATTCATCAGCCCGTCGCGGCGGATACCGGCAGGCCGGCGGGCACCGACCCCGGTCCGGTCACCCAGTTGAGCAACCCCGACACCGCGAAACCGGTGGAACCCGGCAACGTCAGGCCCGCGGGCGGGCGGACCACGCCCGGCACCACGCCCGGCACCACGCCGGGCGGCACCTCGAACCCCGGCGCGTCCGATCCACCACGCGCGACGGTGGTCCTCCCCGACGTCGAGGACATCTTCGACCCCGCGCTCCGGGACGCCGCCCGCCAGAAGGCGGAGGCGATCTACCGCCGGCGCGACGTCACCGATTCCGTCCGCGCCGCCGCGGCGAACATGGTGGCCGCGGCGTACCAGCAGGATGAGAAGTACGCCGACGCGCTGACCTGGGCCAACCGGTCGAACGATCTGCGCCCGAGCGAGCAGACGCAGGGGCTCATCAATCGTCTCAAGCAGCTGCTGGGGAACTGAGGAACCGCATGGCCCAAGGCAGCATCCACATCTCCGTCTTCGGCAAGACCGACGTCGGGAAGACCCGCGACCACAACGAGGACACCTTCCTCGTCGCGGACCTGACCCGCAAGGTCGCGAGCCTCCAGCCCGACGTGCGCGAGCACGACGTCGGGGCCCGCGGGACGCTGTTCATGGTGGCCGACGGCATGGGGGGCGCCGCCGCCGGCGAGGTGGCCAGCCGGATGGCCGCCGACGTGGTGTTCAGCCACATGTCGAGCGTCTGGGCCGACGACGGCGAGGTGAGCGCCCAGCGCTTCGCTTACCGCATGAAGGAGGCGGTGGAGCTGGCCAACAACCGCATCCACCAGCACGCCAAGGATCACCCCGAGGTGCGCGGCATGGGCACCACCGCCACCGTGGCCGGGGTCTTCGGCGCCGACCTCTACCTGGCGCAGGTGGGCGACAGCCGCGCCTACCTGGTCCGCCGTGGCGGCATCACCCAGATCACCAAGGACCAGTCGCTCATGCAGCGGCTGGTCGAAGCGGGCGAGCTCACCGAGGAAGAGGCCGAGCAGAGCGAGCGGCGCAACATCATCCTGCAGGCGCTCGGCCCCGACCCCCGGGTCAAGGTGGACCTGACCTACCAGGCGCTGCGGCGGGGCGACCTGCTGGTGCTCTGCTCCGACGGCCTCTCCGGGCAGGTCAAGAAGGAGGAGATCGCCCAGGTCGCCGCGGAGGCGACGGAGCTGGTCGATCTCTGCTCCCGCCTGATCACCCTGGCCAACGAGCGCGGCGGCCCCGACAACATCACCGCGATCGCGGCGCGCTTCGGCGGCGACGGGCTGGCCGAGCCGGACGGCGCCGCGGGCGTGGGGCACCAGGTCTACCCGCTGCGGGAAGAAGAGACCACCACCGAGCCGGTCCCCGTCTACACCGGGAGCCCGGCCCCCGTCCCCATCAGCGAGCAGCCCGCGCCTCCCCGCCGCGCCCTGCTCGGCCTGCTCGCGCTGCTGGCGCTGGCCGCCGCCCTCTACCTCGCCTTCGGCAGCCGCTGACGGGCCCCGGATGAAAGCCCAGTTCACCTTTCTCTCGGGCTCCCGCACCGGCCAGACCGACATCTTCAGCCAGGCCCACATCAGCATCGGCCGGCACCCGCAGTCCGAGCTCCGCTTCGACGCCGACAAGGACCTGGACGTCTCCAGCCGCCACGCCGCGGTGACCCTGGTGGGTGAGTTCTACGTCCTGCGCGACCTCGGCAGCACCAACGGCACCCTGGTGAACGGGAAGAAGCTCACGGGGGAGCACGTGCTCGCCTCGGGCGACGTGCTGACCTTCGGCGCCAACGGGCCCCGGGTGGAATTCACGGTGATCGGCGCCCAGCGCGCGGGCTCCGCGCCGGCCGGGGAAGCGCCCGGCGCCCAGGGCGGGGGTACCGTGGTCTTCGGCAGCCAGGAGCCCCCCGCCCCGCCCCCCGCCCCCAAGCTCACCCCGGAGCAACAGCGCAGCCCGCGGCGGACCCCGGGCCCCGGCACCCAGACCAAGGTGCGCATGGAGGTGCGGCGGCAGACCAAGTCGCTCCGCAACACCACCCTGGGGCTCTTCGCCCTGCTGCTGGTGGTGGCGGCCGCCTACCTGTGGCAGGTGCGCCAGACCGACCGGGTGCTGGCGGCGCAGCGGCAGCTGCTCCTGGGCACGGTGGACAGCCTGATGCAGCAGATCACCCTGCTCTCGCAGGGGAGCGAGGGGCTCCGGGCGGCGCTCGATTCGGCGCAGTCCGAGGCAGGCCAGCTGCGGGCGCTGCTGGCCGACGCGCCCAACGACGAGGCGCAGATCGCTGAGCTGCGCTCCCGGCTCGAGGCGGCGCTCCGGCAGCAACGCTCGCTCGCGGGCGCCGCCACCATGGACGCGCGGGCGCTCACCGCCGCCAACCGCGACGCCATGGCCATGGTGTTCGTGGAATTCCCCGGCGGGCGGGTGGTGACCGGCACGGCCTTCGCCGTCCGTTCCGACCCGACCGGCGGGCTGCTGCTCACCAACAAGCACGTGGTGGTGGATTCCAACGGCACCATCGCCAGCCGGATCGGCGTGGTGTTCGAGGGCACCCGGCAGAACTTCCGGGCCGATCTGGTGAAGGTCGCCGCCGACGCCGACCTGGCGCTGCTGCGCGCCAGCGTGCACCGCGGCTTCCCGGTGATCAAGGGCCTTGCCGACAGCCTCCGGACCGTGGAGCCCGGAGAGCCTGCCGCCGTGCTCGGCTACCCGCTCGGTCTCGACCTGGCCGGTGGCCGGGACTGGACCACGGTGGGGGTGGCCTCGACCGTGACCCTGGGCACCGTGAGCCGGGTGCAGCCCACCCTGGTGCAGCTGGATGGCTACGGCGCCCAGGGCTCTAGCGGCAGCCCGATCCTCGACCGGACCGGGGTGGTCATCGGCATCCTGTACGGGGGTCAGCCCGGCAGCAACGGCCGGATCCTGTACGGGGTTCCGGTGCGCTTTGCCCAGCGGCTGCTCGCCGAGACCGAATAACCCCCCGGGGTGAGGGGGGTCACCGCCCCCACGCCCCTCCCGCTCACATGATGAGCGGAATGCCCCCCAAACCGACGGCCATGTTCCGCGCCATCTTCGGCAGGCTCCTGAGCAGCGCCGCGCTCGGGGGCATCGTGCTGTTCGTGGCCGGGGCGGCCGCGGGCACCTGGTGGACGCTGGACCGCATCAACGAGGCCGTCCGGGGCACGGTCCGCACCGGCCTCACCACCGTGCTTGCCAACGCGCGGGAGGCCACCCATCACTGGGTGACCCGCCAGCAGGTGCTGGTGGCGGGCCTCGCCTCCGATCGCTCGCTCGGCGAGGCCGTGGCGGCGCTGGTCAGCGCCGCCGACCGGGGGCGGTCCACCGAACTGGCCACCCGCGAACTCGAGCGGGTGCTCGATCCGGGCATCCGGGCCAACTCGCTCCGGGGCTTCTGGATCTTCGACGTGGACGGGCGCAGCCTCGGCCGCTGGCCGGCCACCCTCCCTTCGCGGCTGCCTCCCAGCATGCAGGAGCCGTTCGAGCGGGCGCTCGACGGCCTCCCGACCGTCAGCACCTTTCTTCTCGCATCGGGGCAGACCGGACCGGTGGCCGCGCTGGCGCCCATCCGCGACCGGCAGGGGGTGACGGTGGCGGTGCTCGGGCTCGCGCTCCCCGCCCAGGCGGAGCTGGAGCAGATCGCGGCCCAGAGCCATCACCGGAGCCTCGGGCAGGTCTACTTCTTCGACCGCACCGGCCGGATCCTCGGCAGCAGCGTCAGCCTGCCCCCCTGGGGCCAGGAGAGCCGCCTGGTGGAGCCCGGCACCCAGCAGCTCACCCGGATGGCGCGGGCGGCCGTGGACCGCGGCGCGGACCTCGAC
Organism: Gemmatimonadota bacterium; assembly: GCA_016713785.1. Taxonomy (NCBI): domain Bacteria; kingdom Pseudomonadati; phylum Gemmatimonadota; species Gemmatimonadota bacterium. Next base: position 1,305,463 of record JADJOM010000003.1, read on the forward strand.
CTCGACGGCTATCGCGACTTCCAGGGCCGGGCCGTGGTCGGCGCCTGGGAGTGGGACGCGCAGCTCGGGCTGGGACTGGCCGTCGAGGCGGAGGTGGCCCAGGCCTACCACGTGGCAGAGACGGCCCGGCGGGCACTGCTGGTGGCGCTGGGCCTCACGCTCCTGCTCTTCCTGGCCGTGCTCGCCAGCGTGATGCTGGCCCGCCGCCGGGCGGTGGCGCTCACCGCGCTGCAGCACCGGCTGGCCGCGGTGCTCGAGTCCACCACCGACCCGGTCTGCTTCGCCGATTCGCATGGCTCCCCGCTCTACCTCAATGAAGCGGGACGCCGCCTGCTGCTGGGCGCCGGCGGCACCGAGGACGCCTCGCTGCTCGCGGCGCGGGTGCTGCTCCGTCCCGAGGCGCGGCAGGCGGCGGAGGACCGGGGCACCTGGAGCGGGGAAAGCACGCTGCTGCTGGCCGATGGCCGCGAGCTGACGCTGTCCCAGGTACTCATCTGCCATCGCACCGAGCAGGGGGTGGTGGACTTCTACTCCACGCTGGCGCGCGACATCACCGAGCGGAAGCAGCTGGAGCGGCGGCTCTCCGAGGAGAAGGAACGGGCCGAGGTGACCCTGGGGTCGATCGGCGACGCGGTGATCCGCACCGACGCGCTGGGGGTCATCGAGTACCTGAACCCGGTGGCGGCGGAGCTGCTCGGCGAGACGCCGGCGGCCCTCATCGGCGAGTCGATCGCGGGGCAGATCGTCCTGGTGCACGAGACCACCCGCGAGCCGCTGGAGAACCCGGTGGAGACCGCCCTCCGGGAGCGCCGGGTGGTGGGGCGCTCCAACTTCTCGCTGCTGATCCGGCCGGACGGGCGCGAATTCGCCATCGACGAGAGCGCGGCGCCGATCGCCGGCGCCGACGGCGAGATCCTCGGCGCGGTGTTCATCTTCCACGACGTGAGCCGCGCCCGCAGCCTGGCCCGGCAGCTGGCCCACCAGGCCAGCCACGATTTCCTCACCGGGCTGGTCAACCGCCACGAGTTCGAGCGCCGGGTGGGCCGGGCACTCACCCGGGCGCAGCAGGAGGCGGTGACCCACGCCCTCTGCTTCCTCGACCTCGACCAGTTCAAGGTGGTCAACGATACCTGCGGCCACGTGGCGGGGGATGAACTGCTGCGGCAGCTGGCCCAGGCGCTGACCCGGAAGATCCGCCGCCGCGACACCCTGGCGCGGCTCGGCGGGGACGAGTTCGGCGTGCTGCTGGAGCACTGCCCGCCGGGCCAGGCCGCCCGGGTGGCCCACGACCTCCTCGAGACCATCCAGGAGTTCCGCTTCGTCTGGGAGGGCAAGCCCTTCGCCCTCGGGGTGAGCATCGGGGTGGTGCCCATCACGGCGGAGAGCGAGAGCCTGGCCACCATCCTGCGCGACGCCGACGCCGCCTGCTATGCCGCCAAGGAGCGGGGCCGCAACCGGGTCCACTTCTACGAACCCAACGACGTGCTGCTGGCGGTGCGCCAGGGGGAGATGCAGTGGGTCTCCCGCATCACCAGCGCGCTCGAGGAACAGCGCTTCCGGCTCTACGGGCAGGTGATCGCGCCGCTGGTCTCGCGGCCCAACGAGCCGCCCCGGCTCGAGGTGCTGCTGCGGCTGATCGAGCGGGACGGGTCGATCATCGCGCCCGGCGCGTTCATCCCGGCGGCGGAGCGCTACAACCTGATGGGGGCGGTGGACCGCTGGGTGGTGCGCGAGGTGATGACGCTCTACGACCGGGCGGTGCGCCAGGGCCCGGTGCCGATCGCCTCGATCAACCTCTCCGGCGCCTCGCTCGGCGACCCGAGCATGCTCGCCTACGTGCGCGAGATGCTGGCGCGGCACCAGCTGCCGCCCGAGACGCTCTGCTTCGAGATCACCGAGACGGCGGCCATCGCCAACCTGGCGCTGGCGGCCCACTTCATCCGCGAGCTCAAGGCCATCGGCTGCTGGTTCGCGCTGGATGACTTCGGCAGCGGGATGTCGTCCTTTGCCTACCTGCAGAGCCTGCCGGTGGATGCGCTCAAGATCGCCGGGGCCTTCCTGCGGCACATCGAAACCGATGCGGTGGAGTACGCGATGGTCGAGGCGATCACCCGGGTGGGGCACGTCATGCGGCTCAAGGTGGTGGCCGAGGGGGTGGAGAACCTCGACACCCTGGAGACCCTCCGCACGCTGGGGGTGGACTACGCCCAGGGCTTTGCGATCGGGGAGCCGGTGCCCCTGGAGCAGCTGATGCTGGGCCCGCCGCTCACCGGCGCGGCGGAGGCGGTGGCCCGCCGGGGCCAGCTGCCGCCGCTCTCCCCCAGGACCCGCCCCGCCACCGTCTGACGGGTAGGGCCGGTGGCGGCCGGTCGCCGCTCAGCGCGGCGCGCCCACCGGTGCCAGCCGCTCCGCGATCCACCCCGCCACCGCCTGCTGCATGAGGGGCTGCCGGTGCCAGGCCAGCAGCACCGGGCAGCCCTCGGGCACCTGGTCGAGCAGGCGCGGGTGCGCGAACAGCACCACCAGCGCGGCGCCCGGCACCAGCGCGGCCAGGCGGGCCCACGCCTCGGGCCCGAAGCCGGCGCGGCCCTTGGCGGCCCGCGGCTCCGCGAAGGCCAGCACCACCCGCGCCCCACCATGCGACTCGACGATACCGCGCGCGGCGAGCGTGCGGCGCACGATGTCGCTCGGGCCCGGCGCGTACCATCCGCCCTGGTCATCGTCCACCACCGCCAGCTCCACGCCCGCCAGCCGCGGCGGCAGTTCGCCGCGGCGGGCGCCGCGCGCCAGCAGGCGGCCCGCGAGCGCCGCCGCACCGGCCGGATCGGGTTCGGCCGTTCCCGGGGCGTGCGACACCCGCGCGAGCGCCTCCCCGTAGCGGCGCATCGCGCCGGCCACGCGATCCGCGGGGAGCGTCCCGTCGGCCGCGGCACGGTCGAGCGCGGCGATGGTCCCCGCGAGGTCCCCGGGATAGAGCAGGATGTCGCACCCGGCGGCGATCGAGGCCACCGCCGCCGCGGCCTCGGTGATCCCGGCCTGCGCGCCGCTCATGATGAACGCGTCGGTGACCACCAGCCCCTGGAAGCCGAGCGCCTCCCGCAGGTGGCCCAGGATCACCGGCGAGCGGGTGGCGGGCACGCCGGCCGGATCCCAGCGGGGAAAGGCCACGTGCGAGGTCATCACCGACCCGACGCCCGCGGCCACCGCCGACGCAAAGGGCACCAGGTCGCTGGTGGTCAGCGCGGCCAGCGGGAGGTCCACCGTCGGCAGCCGGTCGTGCGAGTCGTGGCGGGTACGACCGTGCCCGGGATAGTGCTTGGCGCAGGCCAACGCCCCTTCCGCCTGGCAGGCGGCAACCCAGGCGGCCACCTGCCGGCCCACCCGCGCCGGATCCGCGCCGAACGCACGGGTCTGCACGATCGGGTTCTCCGGCTCCAGGTCCAGGTCGGCGACCGGGGCGAAGATCCAGTTGAGCCCCACGGCGAGAGCGTCGCGCGCGGTGACGCGCCCCGCCCAGGCGATCGCGGCCTCGTCCTCGAGGCTCGCCAGCGCGGCCGGCGGCGGCACCGGCGTGAGGCCCCGGGCCTGCTGGCCCGCGCCCCGCTCCAGGTCGGCACCCAGGAGCAGCGGCCGCCCGGCCCGGGCGCGGATCCGGGCGGTGAGGGCCGCCACCTCGTCGGCACGCGCGCCGGGGACACCGAAGAGGATGAACCCGCCCACGCCGAGCGCGAGCGCGGCGTCGATGGCCTCGTGTTCGTGGTGGAAGCCGGTCTCCCGGCGCCAGCGCAGGGCCGGGAGCACCAGGCGCGCCAGCCTCATGCGGGCGTGACCTGCCCGAGGATCCGTGGCGCGGCGGCGCCGGTGGCGGCGGGGATGTTCCCGGGCTGCCCGTGGACGGTGAGGTACCCCAGCAGCGCGAACGCCACCGCCTCCTTGGCGTCGCCGGTGAAGAACAGGTCATCGAACAGGGCGAGCGACTGGCCGCGGGCGCCGAGAAGCGCCTCGAGCCGCTCCCGCAGCACCGGGTGGTGCATCCCGCCCCCGGAGCCGATGACCTCCGGGGTGCCCGGCACCCAGCGGGCCAGCGCCTCGCTCACGGTCCGCGCCGTGAGCTCCACCGCGGTGGCGACGCCGTCGGCGCCGGGCGCCTCGCGGTGGATCCGCTCCGCCAGCGCCAGACCGAACCGCTCCCGCCCGGTGCTCTTGGGCGGCGCCTGGCTGAAGAACGGGTCGGTGAGCAGGGCCGCCAGCAGCGCCTCGTGCACCCGCCCCTGCCGGGCCAGGCGGCCGTCGTGGTCGAACCGGAGCGCGCGATCCACCATGCGCGCCACCGCGTCCATGAGCGCCACGCCGGGCCCGGTGTCGAAGGCCAGCACCCCCTGCTCCGCCGAGCGGCGCGGCACTAGGGTGAGGTTGGCCATGCCGCCCAGGTTGAGCAGCACCCGGGCATGCTCCGGATGGCCGAAGAGCAGGCTGTCGGCCATCGGCACGAGCGGCGCGCCCTGCCCGCCCGCGGCCACGTCACGCGCGCGGAAGTTGCTCACCACGCGCACCCCGAACCGCTCCGCCAGGACCGCCGGCTCCCCGAGCTGCCAGCTCACGGCCGGTGGCTCGTGCCAGATGGTCTGGCCGTGCATGGCGATGAACCCGAGGTCCGAGGCGCGGGTGTGGGTCTCGGCCAGCACCCCCTCCACCGCCTCCACGGCCCACTCGGACAGCCGCACGTGCAGCAGCGCCAGCTCCCGCGCGCCGCCGGCCGCGATCGCCGCGAGGAGTTGCTCCCGCTCGGCGGTGCTGTAGGGCCGGGTCTCGAACCCGAGCAGCTGGCAGCGGGTGGGGCCCTCGAATCGCACCAAGGCGGCGTCCACGCCATCGAGCGAGGTGCCGGACATCAGGCCCACGGCGAGGGTCGGGCGTTCGGTCATGGGGTGGTCACTCCCGGGGGGTCACCGATGATCTCACGAAGCCGGCCCTGGTGGGCCTCCAGCAGCTGCTCGGCACCGGCGAGGTCCACGCCGCGGCGCTCCATCACGATGGCCGGCTTGACCCGGCCCGCGGCGGCCTGGAGCAGGTCGCGGGCCCGGTCCCGGGACACCCCGGTGGCCTCCATCAGGATCCGCTCGCTGCGGTCCTGCAGCTTGGCGTTCCAGGCGCGGAGGTCCACCATCAGGTTGCCCCAGGTCTTGCCCATCCGGATCATGGCGCCGGTGGTGAGCATGTTGAGCACCAGCTTGGTGGCGGTCCCGGCCTTCATGCGGGTGGAGCCGGTCACCACCTCGGGACCGACCCGGAGCACGATGCACTCGTCGCAGGTGTCCCGCAGCACCTGCGGCGGCTCGGCGCAGGTCACCAGCACCGTGCGCGCGCCCAGCGCCTGGGCCCGCCCCAGCGCCGCGCGCACGTAGGGCGTGGAGCCGCTGGCGGCGATCCCGACCACCACGTCGACGTTGCGCACCCGGTGGGCATCCATCTCGGCGATGCCGGCGTTGAGGTCGTCCTCGGCGCCCTCCACCGAGCGGACGAGGGCCTTGAAGCCCCCGGCGATGATGCCGGTGACCAGCTCCGGGTCGGTGCCGAAGGTGGGAGGACACTCGGAGGCGTCGAGCACGCCGAGACGGCCGCTGGTCCCGGCGCCGATGTAGTAGAGGCGGCCCCCCGCACGGAAGGCCGCCTCGATATGGTCGATGGTCCGGGCAATCTCCGCTCGCATCCGGCCCACCGCCACCGGGACCGCCTGGTCCTCGGCGTTGATGAGGTCCACCAGCTCCAGGGCGGTGGCGCGGTCGATGCCGGCGGTGCGCGGGTTGCGCCGCTCGGTCAGTCGCGGGTCGAGGAAGGAGTCGGTCATTGGTGGGCGCGGGGTGCGCGCCGTAAATTAGGGGAGGTCCATCCGCCCCAGCAACAACCCGATCCCCTGGCCCCCGAGACCCGCGTGCGCCTCCGCGTCCCTTCGCTCCTGCTCGCCAGCCTTGCCCTGGGCACCGCCTGCACCAGTTCCGGCCCGATCACCTCCCGCAGCGGCCCGACGGTGCCGGCGCCGACCGCAGGGATCAACCCGGCCTGGCCGCTCGCCGGCAAGGCGCGGGTGGCCGTGGGACGGCAGGCCATGGTGGTCTCGGGCAACCCGATTGCGAGCGAGGTGGGCCGGCAGGTGCTCGAGGCCGGCGGCAACGCGGTCGATGCCGCCGTGGCCGTGGGCTTTGCGCTGGCGGTGGTGCACCCCGAGGCGGGGAACATCGGTGGCGGCGGCTTCATGGTGTTCCGCATGGCCGACGGCACCACCGCCGCGCTCGACTACCGCGAGGCGGCGCCAGGTCGGGCCACCCACGACATGTACCTCGACCGCTCCGGCGACCCGACCGCCCTGTCCGACAAGGGGCACCTCGCCGCCGGTGTCCCGGGGTCGGTGGCGGGCATGGTGACCGCGCACCAGCGCTTTGGTCGGCTGCCGCTGGCCTCGGTCCTGGATCCGGCCATCCGGCTCGCCACCGAGGGGTTCCTGGTGGACGACTATCGCAGCCGCTCCATCGATGGCTACCGCGCCTGGCTGTACACCTTCCCCGCCTCGCGCCGCTACTTCCTGCCGGAGAACGGCCAGGCGCCGCCCCCCGGCAGCACCCTGGTGCAGGCGGACCTGGGCCGCACCCTGACCGCCATCCGCGACCACGGCGCCGACGGGTTCTACCGGGGCTGGGTGGCCGACTCGATCGTGGCGGAGATGGCGCGGGGCGGCGGGCTGATCAGCCACGAGGACCTCGCCGCCTACCGGGCCATCTGGCGCGACCCGGTCCGGATCACCTACCGGGGCTATGCCATCTACTCCATGCCCCCGGCGTCCTCCGGGGGCGTGACCCTGGGCCTGATCCTCAACATCCTCGAGGGCTACGACCGGCTGCCCCCGTTCGGCTCGCCGGCCCTGCTGCATCGCGAGGCGGAGGCGATGCGGCGCGCCTTCACCGACCGCAACATCTACCTGGGTGACCCGGCCTTCGTGCGCATGCCGCTCGAGCGACTGCTCTCGAAGGAGTACGCCGCTACCCTCCGGCAGCAGATCGACCCGTCGCACGCCACGCCGACGCCGCCGTTCGATCCCACCCTGCGCGACGGCAACTCCACCACCCACTATTCGGTGGTCGATGCCGAGGGCAACGCCGTCAGCTGCACCACCACCCTCAACGACAGCTACGGCAGCGCCGTGGCGGTCTCGGGCGCGGGGTTCCTGCTCAACGACGAGATGGACGACTTCACCACGGCCCCGGGGAAGCCCAACGGCTACGGCCTCATCCAGGGCGAGGCCAACGCGATCCAGCCGGGCAAGCGGATGCTCTCCGCCATGACGCCGAGCATCGTCCTGGACCCCGAGGGCCAGCTCTACCTGGTGGTGGGCACCCCGGGCGGGCCGACGATCATCACCCAGGTGTACCACGTGATCTCCAACGTGATCGACCACGGGATGTCGCTGGCCGACGCGGTGGCGGCACCCCGCATGCACCACCAGGCGCTGCCCGACGCCATCCGCCTGGAGCGGAACGGGTTCCAGCCCGGCGCCATCGCCGCGCTCGAGGCGCTGGGACATGCCCTCGAGTACCGCGGCCGCTGGGGGGACGTCGAGGCGATCATCCGGACGCCCACCGGGTGGCAGGGCGTCTCGGATCCGCGGCTGGGGGGGGGCGGCGCGGGCTACTAGGCGGGGACAACGGGGGGGGAAACGAGCGAGGGAAGGTGCGGGGGATGCCCCGCGCCTTCCCTTGCTGTTGCCGCGGACCTGGAGGCAGCCTAGCGGGTGATGGTGAAGTCCGCGCCCAGGGTGAAGATCACCTTGAACCCCGGCGCGACGATCACGTCGCGGTCCGCGGTCTGGTTGGCGAGCACCGCCCCGCCGACGGCACCGGCGATGCCGCCCACCACGGCGCCCGTCTTGCCACCCACCACCTTGCCGGCCACCGCGCCGCCGGCCGCGCCGGCACCCACCCGGACCGCGCCGCCCGCCGTGACGCCCTGCCCCTTGAGGTCGTGCTCGATGAACTTGGTGCCCGCCTCGCCGGTGATCGGGTAGGCGGTGCCGCCGATGACCACTTCCTCGGCCGCGATGCGCACCCGGCCGTCCTCGTCGTTCTTGTTCTTGGCCGGCTCGAGCACCAGTACCTTGAAGGTCACCACGGAACCGGCGGGGATCGCCACGCGGCCCTGGGCGTCCTTCACGTCGGCGCTGATGGTGGCGTGGAACTTCTCGCCCACCTTGTTGTGCCGGGAGTGCAGCGAGTCGTTGGCGCTGGCGTCGATGCTGGTGCCGCTGGCCAGGGTCATCTTCCGGGGCGCGGGCGCCGCCGGCGCGGGCGCGGTGGCCGGATTGGCCGTCGGCTTGGGCTTGGGCTGCGCCGGCGCCGGCGCGGGGGCCGGGGCGGGCGCGGGGACGGTGGCCGGCGTGGGCGCGGCGGTGTCCGCCGGTGCCGGCTGGTCGTTGAGCGCCGTGGTCGACTCCGCGGGGGCCAGCTGGAGGTCGCGCGACAGGCTGTCGGCCTGGGCCTGCTGCCCGCCGCCCTTGCCGCAGGCGATCAGGGCCACGAGCGCGAGACCGGTGCTGAGCTTCCGTACCATGGGACCTCCCTCTCCAGATGACTTGCCCGGCGCGGCGCGACGGGGCGACATTGATGAACGATGCTCCACCTTCGGCGACTCCTGCCCGCGGCCCGGCCCTACTGGGCCGTCTTTGCCGCCGGCTTCGTGTGTGTCCTGCTCTCCAACTTCTTCACCACCCTCGCGCCCCGCTTCCTGCAGCAGGGCATCGATGCGCTGGGTGGTGGCGGCACCGCCGCCACGGTGCGGCAGGCCATCCTGAGCCTGCTGGCGGTCGCCACCGCGGGGGGCATCGCGCGCTACGGCATGCGCGAGTCCCTCAACAGCGTGAGCCGCCGGGTCGAGACCGACCTGCGCGACCGGCTGTACCAGCACCTGCAGCGGCTCTCGGCGGCCTTCTACGACCGCTACGCCACCGGCGACCTCATGGCCCGCACCACCAACGACCTGCTGGCCGTCCGCATGGTCGCCGGGCCGGGACTCATGTACCTGAGCGACACGATCGTCCGCACCGCCCTGGTGCTGCCGTACATGCTGCACATCAGCCCGCGCCTCACCGGCCTGGCCCTGCTGCCGCTGCTGGGCCTGCCCGTGGGCATGGTGGCGTTCGGGCAGGCCATCCATCGCCGCAGCCAGCGCATCCAGGCGGCGTTCAGCGATCTCTCCAGCGCGGTCCACGAGAACCTGTCAGGCGCCCGCGTGGTGCGCGCCTACCGCCAGGAGGCGGCGGAGATCGCGCGGTTCAGCACGTTAAACGCGGACTACGCCGGCCGCAATCTCGCCCTGGCCCGGGTGGCGGGGGCCTTCCACCCCCTGCTCGCCCTCTTCGGCGGGCTCGGGGCGGCGGTGGTGATCTGGGTCGGGGGTGGGCTGGTGATCCAGGGCACCATGACGGCCGGCGAGTTCGTGGCCTTCGGGGTGTACCTGGTCACCCTGGTGTGGCCGATGATCGCCCTGGGGTGGGTGGTGAACCTGGTGCAGCGGGGCGAAGCCTCGATGGGCCGCATCAACGAACTGATGGACGCGGTGCCGGCCATCCAGGAGCCCGCCACCCCGCGCCAGCTGCCGCCCGCGGCCACCGCCCGGAGCCTGGCCTTCGAGGGGGTCGCGTTCCGCTACCCCAACGCCCACGACCGCGGCGAGGTGCTCTCCGACATCTCCTTCACCGTGCCCGCCGGCGGGTCGCTCGGCGTGGTGGGTGCCACCGGTTCGGGCAAGAGCACCCTGGCCGAGCTGATCGTCCGCAGCTACGACCCGGACCGGGGCCGCATCCTGATCGATGGGGTGGACCTGCGCGACCTGCGCTTCGACGACCTGCGCCGGGTGGTGGGCTTCGTGCCACAGGAGACCTTCCTGTTCAGCGACACCCTGCGGGCCAACGTCCTGCTGGGCGCGCCGGACGACGGCCGGCTGGAGCGGGTGATCCAGACCTCGCAGCTGGTCGAGGCCCTCCCCTCCCTGCCCCGCGGGATCGACACCATGCTCGGGGAGCGCGGCGTGAATCTCTCGGGCGGGCAGCGGCAGCGGACGGCCATCGCCCGCGCACTGGCCCAGGACCCGCCGATCTTCGTGCTGGACGACGCCCTCTCCGCGGTGGACGGCGAGACCGAGCTGCGCATCCTGCGCGGCCTGCGCGACGCCCTGGCCCAGCGCACCCGGGTGATCATCTCCCACCGCCTCTCGGCGGTGCGCGATGCCGACTGGATCCTGGTGCTGGACGGGGGCCGGGTCGTGGAAGAGGGCGTCCACGACGACCTCATGGCCCGGCAGGGCCGCTACTGGGAGCTGCTGCAGCGCCAGGAGGTCGAGGCGGAGCTCGAGGAGCAGGCGCCGCACGCCTGAGGCGGCGCCCCGTACCGCCTAGAGCCCCCACCACCAGGGGATGACGAGGACCGTGGTGATCACCGTGGTGATGGTGAGCGGCAGGCCCACCCGCACGTAGTCGAAGAAACGGTAGCCCCCCGGCCCGTAGACCATCGTGTTGGTCTGGTACCCGATGGGCGTCAGGAAGCTGTTGGACGCCGCCACCGCCACCGCGATCGCGAAGGGACGCGGGTCCACGCCGAGCTGCTGCGCGCTGGCAAAGGCGATCGGGAAGAGCAGCGCCGCCGCGGCGTTGTTGGTGATGAGCTCGGTGGTGACCACCGTGGCGAGCACCAGCCCGAGCAGCGCCCCGTGCACGCTGTGCCCCCCGGAGGCGTCGAGCACCAGCCTTGCCACCACCGCCGCCAGCCCCGACTTGTCCATCGCCGCCCCCAGCGCGAACGACGCCGCGATGACGATGATCGTGTCGAGCTCGATGGCGTTCCGCGCCTCGGTGGCGGTCAGCACGCCGAAGGCCACCAGCGCCACTACCCCCACCAGCGCCGCCTGCAGGATCGGGACGAAGCCCGCCCCCGCCACTCCCACGATCAGCAGCCCGATGACCCCGACGATCCAAGCCTTGCGGCTGACCGCGGGCGGGGTGCCGTCCATCGCCGCCACCATCAGGAAGTCGTTCCGGTCCCGCCACCGGTCCCGGAAGCCGGGGTCGGCCAGCACCAGCAGGGTGTCGCCCAGCCGGAGCTTGACCTCGCCGAGCTTGGCCGCCACCGCCTGCCCGCTGCGGTGGATCGCCACCACGGCGGCCTGGTAGGTCCGCCGGAACTCCACCTCCTTGAGCGTCTTGCCCACCAGCGGCGAGTTGGCGCCCACCACCGCCTGGTAGAACCCGTGCCGCGCCGAGTCGAAGTGCGACATGTGCTGCGCCTCGGCCGAGACCAGGCCGCGGCGGCTCTGCAGGTCCACCACGTTGTCGGCCCGCCCCACGAAGTTGAGCCGGTCCCCGCCCCGGAGCACCTGGTTCGGCGCCACCGGCACGATCTGCTCGCCGTCGCGCTCGACCTCGGCCAGGAACACCCCCTGCAGGTTGCGGAGCCCCCCCGCCTCCACCTCCACCCCGTCGAGCGGCCCGCCCGGCACGACGGTCATGGTGGCGGCAAACTCGCGGACGCTCTCCTCCAGCTGGGCCCGGGTGGGCCGCCGGTCGGGCTGCAGCCAGGGCACGGTGATGATCATCGTGATGAGCCCGATGATGGCCACCGGGAGGCCCACCGGGGTGACCTCGAACAGGCCGAGCGGCGCGCCCCCGGCCTGGTGCAGCATGCCCGACACCACGAGGTTGGTGGAGGTCCCGATCGTGGTCATGACTCCGCCCAGCACCACCGCGAACGACATCGGCATCAGGTAGCGCGAGGCCGACTCACGCACCCGGTCCGACCAGCGCAGGATCTGGGGGATCATCATTGCGACGATCGGGGTGTTGTTGAGGAAGGCGGAGGCGGCCGCCGAGGGAACGAGGAGCTTGGTCATGGCCCAGCGCCCGCCGTGGCCCTGGCCGAGGAGCCGTTCCAGCACCGGCTGCAGCAGGCCGGTCTTCTCCGCGGCCCGGGCCAGGATGTAGAGCGCGGCCACCGTCATCGGCGCGGGGTTGCCGAACCCGGCGAAGGCCTGCTCGGGCGTGATGACGCCGCCGAGGAGGAGGGCGATGGCGGCGGCGAGCATCACGTTGGCCGGGGCCATGAGGTCCTTGACCAGGAGGACCAGCGTGAGCAGCGTGACCGCGAGCGTGAACCAGGCGTGCCAAGTCATCGGTATGTCCGGTTGACCCTATGGGTTTGATAGACTTTACCCGCCCAATCGCCCGGTGCTCCCCGGCCCGCCGGCCCTACAACCGCTCCAGCAGCCCCGCAGGGGTCAGGCCCTGCAGGAACCCCGCCAGCCGGGTGAACTGGCCGGTGATGAGCAGCACCCCCACCACGATCAGCAGCAGGCCGCTCACCCGCATCACCCAGGGGAGGTAGGGCCGGAACTTCTGGAACCAGGCCAGGAAGCGGTCCACCGCCCAGGCCGCCAGCAGGAACGGCACCGCCAGCCCCGCCGAATAGGCGCCGAGCAGCAGCATGCCCCGCCCGAAGGTGTCGGCCGCCGAGGCGAGCCCGAGGATGCCGCCCAGGATGGGGCCGATGCAGGGCGTCCAGCCAGCGGCAAACGCCATGCCGACCAGGACGGACCCGAGGAAGCCGAGCGGCTTATCCTGCAGGTGAACGCGCTTGTCCTGCAGCAGGACATTGGACTTGATCACCCCAAGGCACACCAGCCCGAAGACGATGATCAGCACGCCGCCGAGGCGCTGGAGCCACACCTTGTGGAACGCGAGCGTCCGGCCCAGGGCGCTGGCGGTGGCCCCGAGCAGCAGGAAGACGAGGGTGAACCCCAGCACGAAGAGCAGCGCGTGCGTGAACGCTACCCGGCGGCGCGAGCTCATCTCGTCGAGCGAGAGGCCGGTGAGGAACCCGATGTAGGAAGGCACCAGCGGCAGCACGCACGGGCTGAGGAAGCTCAGGATCCCGGCACTGAACGCAACCAGCAGCGAAAAGTCAGCCAAACGCCCTCCGTTGACACTCCCGGCAGGTGCCGTACAGCTCGAGGCGATGGCGCTCCGCCTTGAACCCGTGCTCATCCGCGATGATCGGCAGCATGCGCTCGAGCCGTTCGTGCTGGAATTCTTCCACCCGGCCGCAGCGGAGGCAGATCAGGTGATGGTGACTGGGCTGGGGCGGGTTCGGCTCGTAGCGCCGGTACCCCTGCCCGAAGTCGTGGGCCCGCACCAGCCCGCTCTCGACCAGCAGTTCCAGGGTGCGGTAGATCGTGGCGAGCCCCACGGAGGCGCCGGCCGCCAGGAGCTGGCGCCGGATCTGTTCCACCGACAGGTGTTCATCGGAGAGCAGCACCACCCGGGCGATCTGCTGGCGGGGCCGGGTGACCGGCTGGCCGTGATCCTTGAGGTGGCGCCGGAACCGGTCGAGGAGGACCTCCCCCTCAGCCCGGCTGAGCCGCGCCATCCAGCACCGGGAACCACTCCGCGACCGGGATCGGGCGCGGGTCCTCGTCTTCCAGCCGACGGCGCACCCCGGCGAGCAGGTCGCCCAGGGTCTCGACCGGCCCGCTGCCGACTTCCTCCAGGAACGCCTCGAACTTGCCGCGCTCCTTGCCCTTGAGCGTGTGCATGAAGCGGGCGGTGTAGATCCGGCGCCGCTCCTGCGCGGGCCCGTCCACCCGGGAGATCATCGCCGTCCCCCACTCCCGCCCGTCCTTCCGGATGGTGCGGAACTGCCAGACGCCATCGACCTCGGTCACCGGGATCTCGGCGGCGACCTGGCCGGCCAGCCGGGCCCAGCCTGATCCGGGCTGATTGAGTATCACGCGCGGGTGCCTTTCTCGACGTAGAACCGCAGGACGTGCATGAAGTCCTGCGCGTTGGTGACGACGCCGTACGCCTGGTGGGTGCCGCGGTCCTTGAGCTTGTGCACCACGAACTCCGTCTGGTCCACGCAGATGGTCATCAGCGGGGTGGGCACGCCGTCGTACCGGGTATGGTAGGCGGGGAGCATGTTGCCCACCGCGATGGCGTGCAGGGCGCTCGCGATGAGAATCGCCCCCGTGGCATGGACCGTCTGCTCCCGCATGGCGTCCTGGGCGGCGAGCGCGTCGGTGTGGATGCCCGGCAGCGGGCCATCGTCCCGGATGGAGCCGGCAAGCACGTACGGGATCTTCCGGGTCACCAGCGCATGCATGATGCCGCTGTGGACCAGCCCCGAGGCCACGGCCGCCTCGATGGACCCCAGCGCCCGCACCTGGTTGATGGCCCGCATGTGCAGGCCGTGCCCACCGTCGGTAGGCTTGCCGGTGCTGCTCATGCCCAGGGTGGTGCCGTAGATGGCGGCTTCGATGTCGTGCACCGCGACGGCGTTCCCCGCCAGCATGGCGTGCACGTACCCCTGCTGGATGAACCACTCGAAGTCGTGCCGGGCCCGGGCGTGCACCAGCGCCGGCCCCGCGACCCAGATCAGGAAGCCGCCGCGCCGCTTCTCCTCGATCAGCCGCGCCGCGAGCTCCTCGTAGTTCACCGGCCGCTCGCGGCTCACCTCGCTCGACATGAAGCGGAACTCGTTGGCGCTGTGCGCGCCGCCGAGGAAGCCCGCGGTGTGGACGTAGATGCCCTCGCTGCCGTCCTCGGCCAGCCCCATGGCCACGCGTTCGCCGCGCCGGAGCCGCCGGGGCTCGATCACCTCGAGGTGATCGCTCCGCTCCACGATCGCGCAGTCCATCCGCGGGCGGGTGGGCAGGTGCCAGCGGCCCCCGGCGCGGACGTAGGTGGGGAGGTTGGAGGTGGAGAAGAACCCGTCGGGGAGGACGCCGTCGGCCGCGACCGCCTCGAAGCGGGCCTCCGGCGCACGGGCCAGCGCGGGGGCCGTAAAGTCCGGCGCGGAATACTCTTGCGGCGTCATAGGGTGCCGCAATCTAAGGGATGGCCGGAGGGTGATTCAAGGCAAGCCGGGATGGGGGATTTGCCCCACCGCTGGTGGAAATGGCCCACCACCCATGCGGCTGGTGAGCCAGCGCCGGCGGGAGACGACCCGTGGACGCATGGATCGATGCCCGGCACAAGACCTGCCTTGGGCCGGTCGCGCGCGCGTCGCGCTGCGTGCTTTCACCCACCCCATCGGGAGTCGTGATGCGAGCTGTGTCGTGCGGTGCCCTGGTGCTCCTCCTTGCCGCGCCCCTGGCGGCCCAGGTCCCGGCCCGCCGGGATTCCACCGCGCGGGACACCGCGCGCGTGCTCCCGGAACTGACCGTGACCGTGACCCGCGCCCAGGAGACCGTGAGCCGGGTGCCGGCCGCCGTCAGCGTGGTCGACCCGCGGGACCTCAAGGGGGCGCAGGCCAACCTCGGGCTGGACGAGTCGCTGAACAACCTCCCGGGCGTCTACGTCGCCAATCGCTACAACTTCAACCTCGACCAGCGGCTGGTCATCCGGGGCTTCGGTACCCGCTCCAACTTCGGGCTGCGCGGCATCAAGGTGATGCTCGACGGCATTCCCCAGACCCTGCCCGACGGCCAGAGCCAGCTCAACAACGTGGATTTCGCCAACCTCGGCCGCATCGAGGTGCTGCGCGGCGCCTCCAGCTCGCTGTACGGCAATGCCTCGGGCGGCGTGGTCTCGCTCACCACCGAGCCGGCGGGGCCGGGGCCGTTCTCCCAGTCGGTCCGGGCCGAGGGCGGGTCGTTCGGGCTGTTCCGGATCCACAGCCGCACCACGGCGCGGCGCGGCGCGGCGAGCGGCACCCTGTCGCTGTCCCGCACCACCGCCGACGGCAGCCGGCAGTGGAGTCGCAGCGAGTTCACCCAGCTCAACCTGGGCGGCGACTACCTCCTGGGCGGGGCCACCACCATCGGACTCCGCTTCGGGTACACCGATGCCCCGATCGCGCGGAACCCGGGCGCCCTCACCGCCACGGAGTTCCTTGCCAACCCCGACTCCGCCTCCGCCAACAGCATCCGCCGCCGGGCCGACAAGGACCTGTGGCAGGGCCAGCTCGCGGTCACGGCGCGGCACTTCACCGGGCGCGGTGAATGGAGCGTGGCGCTCTTCGGCGTGCAGCGCGACCTCAAGAACGCCCTCGGCTCGCCGCCGCCCCAGGGGCCCGGCGCCAACGTGGGCATCTACAACGAGATCGGCCGGAAGGCCGGGGGCGTGCGCCTCGCCGGCGACCAACGTCTCGGACGCTCCGAGCGCGCCGTCCGGGTGGTCGCGGGGCTCGACCTGCAGACCATGCGGGACGACCGCCGCGGCTGGCGCTCGGTGGACGGCCAGCCCGACACCCTGATCCAGAGCCAGCTCGAGAAGGTGACGGAGGTGGGCCCCTTCCTGCAGCTGCACTGGTCGCCGTCGGCCGACCTCGCCCTGAGCGGCGGCCTCCGCTATGACGCGGTGCGCTTCGACGTGGCGGACAAGCACCTGCTCGATGGCGTGGATGGCACCGGCGATCGCACCATGTCGGCGGCCTCCGGGAACCTCGGCGCCACCTGGCTGCGCTACCAGGCCTTCAGCCCCTACGTGACGGTCTCCACCAGCTTCGAGACCCCGACCACCACCGAGCTCGCCAACCAGCCCAACTCGACGAGCGGGTTCAATACCACCATCGATCCCTCCCGCTCGGTGAACTACGAGCTGGGCGCCCGGGGCGTCGCGGGCCGCTTCACCTACTCGGTGGCCGGGTTCGTGGGACGGGTCAAGGACGCCATCGTGCAGTTCAGCGAGGTGAGCGGCCGCGGCTACTTCACCAACGCCGGGCGGCTCAAGAATGACGGCATCGAGCTTGGGGTGAGCGCCCGGGTGGCGGAGCCGCTGCGCGTCTTCGGCAACTGGACCTACGCCAACTACCGGTATGACACGTACCGGATCGTCACCGGCGCCACCGTCGACACCCTGGACGGCAAGCGCCTCCCTGGGGTGCCCAAGGCCTTCATCCGCTTGGGACTCCGGGCCGGCCCGATCCGGGGCTTCGCACTCGACCTGGACCACACCATGTCCTCGTCGCTCTTCGCGGACGACAAGAACACGATCTACGTTTCGGGCTGGGGCGCCAAGCCGTCGACCGGCGACATCCCCGGCATCGGCAGCGGGGTGACCAACCTCCGGCTCAGCTGGGAAGGCACCTCCGGGGGCGCCTGGATCCGGCCGTTCCTCGGCATCAACAACCTGGGCGACCGCACCTACGTGAGCGCCCTGACCATCAACGGGGCCTTCGGGCGGGTCTTCGAGCCCGCGCCGGGGCGCAACTACTACGTGGGCGCCGAGATCGGCTGGGCCGCCCGCTAGGGCGGGGACACGGAACCGGCGGGACCGGCGGGGGTGCCTGACGGCCACGGGGGGAACTGACCTCCCCTCCCGGGGTCGGCGGGTGCCCCCGCGCCGTTTGCCGTGCCGGATGCCCCTCTTTCGGTCCGGCCCCGGTTCCTGCAGCTTACCGGTATCCGCCACCCCCCGAGATGCTCGTCACGCCTCCCCTCGCCACCACCGACGCCCACTACCGCGAGCGCTTCGAGCAGGTGGGGGCGGTCCAGCTGCTGCTCGACCCGGAGCAGGGCGTGATCGTGGATGCCAACCCGGCGGCGGCAGCGTTCTACGGCTATCCCCGGGAGACCCTGCGCGGGATGTCGGTCACCCGCATCGAGACCCTGCCGGAGGACGAGGTGCGGCAGGCGCTGCTCCTCGCCTCCCTGGTCGGCGGCCACTACCGCGGCTTCCCCCACCGCCTCGCCTCGGGGGACCTCCGGCTGGTGGAGATCTACGCCGGCCCCTGCCACCTCGACGGGCGCACCCTGCTGTACGAGATCATCCACGACGTGACCGAGCAGATCCAGCTGGAGCGGGCCCGGGCCGAGGTGGAAGCCGGGGCCCAGCGGCTCGGGGCGGTGGCGGTCGGCGTGGCCCACGAGGTCCGCAATCCGCTGTTCGGAATCTCCTCCACCCTCGATGCCTTCCGGGCCCGCTTCGGGGAGCGCCCCGAGTTCCAGCCCTACCTCGAGGTACTGGGCGAGCAGGTGGAGCGCCTGAGCCGCCTGATGCGGGACCTGCTCGAATACGGCAAGCCAGCCCGGACTGAGCGGGTCCCGGGCGACCTGGCCAGGGTGGTCACCCAGGCCCTGGGCGGCTGCCGGCCCGTGGCCGAGCAGCACGGCGTGCGGCTGGCCCGCACCGGCCCGGCAACCGGCCCGGCCGTCCGGATGGATGCCGCACGGCTCCAGCAGCTGCTGCAGAACCTGGTGGAGAACGGGGTGCAGCACTCCCCGAAGGACGGCCAGGTGCTGGTGGCGGTGGAGGTGCGCCGGGAGGCCGGTGAGGTGACCCTCACGGTGAGCGATGAGGGACCGGGATTCCGCGCCGAAGACCTCCCCAGGGTGTTCGAGCCGTTCTTCACCCGCCGCCAGGGCGGCACCGGCCTGGGCCTGGCCATCGCGCAGCGCGTGGTGGCCGAACATGAGGGCCGGCTCACCGCCGCCAACGGGCCCGCCGGCGGCGCGCACCTGACCGTGACCCTGCCCCTCCTCCCCGGCTGAGCCCATGGCGCGCAACCGCATTCTCATCGTGGATGACGACGCCGCCATCCGGTTCGGCCTGCGCGACTTCCTCGAGACCCGGGGGTACCGGGTGGAGGAGGCGGCCACCGCCCTGGCGGCGGAGCAGGCATTCCGCGCCGCGCCCCCTGACGCCGTCATCAGCGACTACCGCCTCCCCGACGGCGACGCGTTGCAGCTGCTGCCGCGCCTGCGCGCCATCGCCGACCAGGTGCCGGTCATCCTGCTCACCGGGCACGGCTCCGTGGAGCTCGCGGTCCAGGCCATGAAGGAAGGCGCCGAGCACTTCCTGACCAAGCCGGTCACGCTGCCGGCCCTGCTGGTGGTGCTGGAGCGGAGCCTGGAGCACCAGCGCAACCGGCAGCAGCAGCTGGCCCGCAAGGCACGGCAGGAGCGCCGCACGGTCGACCCGTTTCTCGGCACCAGCGCCGCCATCCGGACCCTGGCGGCGGAGGCGCGCCGGGTCGCGGGGGCGGAGCGGCCGGTGTACCTTCGCGGCGAGACCGGGACCGGCAAGGGCGTGGTGGCGCGCTGGCTCCACGCCCACGGCCCCCGGGCGGACGAGGCCTTCGTGGACCTCAACTGCGCCGGCCTCCCCCGCGAACTGGTGGAGTCGGAGCTGTTCGGACACGAGCGCGGCGCCTTCACCGGCGCGGTGCAGAGCAAGGTGGGGCTGCTCGACCTGGCCCACCGGGGCACGCTGTTCCTGGACGAGATCGGGGACATGGAGCCCGCGCTCCAGCCCAAGTTCCTCAAGGTGCTCGAGGAACAGCGCTTCCGGCGGGTCGGGGATGTCCGGGACCGGCAGGTGGACCTGCAGCTCATCGCGGCCACCCACCAGGACCTCGCGGCCCGGGTGACCGGTGGCCAGTTCCGGGGCGACCTGTACTTCCGGATCAGCACCCTTCCGCTGGCGGTGCCGGCGCTGCGGGACCGGGTGGAAGACATCCCCGCGCTGGCCCGCGTGCTGCTGGACGGCCTGGCGCAGGACATCGGGCGGCCGGCCATCGGCCTGGCCCCCGACGCCCTCGCGGCGTTGGCCCACTACCCGTGGCCGGGCAACATCCGGGAGCTGCGCAACGTGCTGGAGCGCGCCGCCCTGCTGGGCGACGGCACCGAGCTGCGCGCGGCGGACCTCCGCTTCGAGGCCGGCTTCGGCGCGCCGCCCGCCGCCGCGGCACCGGACCTGGGGGGGCTCACGCTCAAGGAGCTGGAGCGCCAGCAGATCGAGCGGGTGCTGCGCGAGGAAAAGGGCAAGGTGGAGCCGGCCGCGCGGCGGCTCGGCATCCCCCGCAGTTCGCTGTACCAGAAACTCAAGCAGTACCAGATCGCGGTGCCCAGGGCGTAGCACGGGCCCGCGCCCGACCCCGTCATTCCGAGGCAGCCATGGACCAGGCCGAAACCGGCGGCAACATTGACCAGATCCGCGACATCATCTTCGGCGCGCAGATGCGGGATTACGATCGCCGCTTCGCGCAGCTGGAGGAGCGGCTGCTCAAGGACTCCGCCGACCTCCGCGAGGAGCTGCGCCAGCGCTACGCCTCCCTCGAGGAGTACATCCGCCGCGAGATGGACACGCTCAACGAGCGGATCTCGGGCGAGCAGCGCGGCCGGGTGAGCCAGCTGCAGGAACTGGCGGGAAGCCTGGAGACGGTGCACCGCACCGCCGACCGCCGCTTCCAGGAGTCGGGCGAGGAGATCGCCCGCACCCAGCGCGACCTGCGGGGCGAGCTCGCGCGGCACGCGGCCAACTTCGCCGAGGAGCTCAACCGCCGCTCGGCCGAACTGGGCGGGGCCCTCAAGCGCGAGGCGGACGAGCTGCACACCCGCAAGGCCGACCGGGCGGCGCTCGGCGCCCTCTTCGCCGAACTCGCGGCCCGGCTGGCGGACGATGACCGGAAGCCGAATGACGCCTGACGTGAAGGCGCCTCCCCTGCCCGACCCCGCGGTCGCGGCGGCCCCGGCGGAGCCGCCCGGCCGCCGCGCCGCCACGCCGCCCGACGACGGCGTGGAACGGCTGCGGGCCATCATCGTGGGGCGCGAGCGCGAGGCGGTGCGCCGGCTGGAGCAGCGGCTCGACGACCCCGTGGCGCTGGCCCCGGTGGTCGAGCGGGCCCTCACCTCCTCGGTGAAGCGCGATCCCCGCCCGCTCGCCGACGCCCTCTTCCCGGTGATGGGGCCGGCCATCCGCCGCGCCATCAGCCAGGCGCTGGCGGGGCTGCTGCAGTCGGTGAACCACGCGCTGGAGCAGTCGTTCTCGCTGCAGGGGCTGGCCTGGCGCTGGGAGGCGATGCGCACCGGCGCCTCCTTCGCCGAGGTGGTGCTGCGGCACACCCTCCTGTACCGCGTGGAGCAGGTGTTCCTGGTGCACCGCGAGAGCGGGCTGCTGCTGCACCACCTCACCGCGCAGAGCATCGCCGCCCAGGCTCCCGACATGGTGGCCGGGATGCTGACCGCCATCCAGGACTTCGCCCGCGACTCCTTCCAGGTGGCGCAGGAGGAGATGCTGGAGACGATGCAGGTCGGCGAGCTGACCGTGTGGGTGGAACAGGGCGGCCGGACCCTGCTCGCCGCGGTGATCCGGGGCCACGCGCCGGTGGAGCTCCGGGTGGAGCTGCAGCGCACCCTCGAGGAGATCGAGGCGGCCCACGCCCCCGAGCTGCTCAAGTTCAACGGCGATGCCTCGGTGTTCGACCGAAGCCGCCCCAAGCTCGAGGCGCTGCTGCTGGCCGAGACCCGCGACGGCCCGGCCGCCGGGCACGCCCCCTGGCGCACCTGGCTGCTGCTGGCGGTGGCGGCGGGGCTGCTGCTGTTCCTGGGGATCCCGGCGGTGATCCGGCAGCACCGCTGGGATCGTTACGTCGCCCGGCTGCGCAACGAGCCGGGGGTGGTGGTGACCCACGCCACGCGTGAGGACGGCCGCTTCGTGGTGCGCGGCCTCCGCGACCCGCTCGCCAGCGACCCCGCGGCGCTGCTGGGCGAGTTCCGGCTCGACACGAGCCAGGTGCGTGGCCAGTGGCAGCCCTATGTGGCCCTGCTGCCGGGCTTCGTGCTGCGCCGGGCGGAACGGGCGCTGGCGCCCCCCGCCACGGTCACCCTGCGCGTGGCCGGCGACACCCTGGTGGCCGGCGGCGCCGCCACCGCCGAGTGGTTTGCGCGGGCCGGCGGGCTGGCGCCGGCGCTGAGCGGCGTGGGCACCTACCGTGAGGAGCGCATGGCCGCCCGTGACCTCCCCGCCGTGGCGCCCCTGGTGGCCGCGGTCGAGGGGCGCCGACTGCGCTTCCCGAGCGGCGTGGCCGCCGTGGAGGGCGCCGCGGCGCAGGAGCTCTCGGCGCTCGCCGCCGACGTGGCCCGTCTCGACAGCGTGGCCCGCGGGCTCGGGCTCACCCTGCAGCTGGTGCTCGCCGGCTCCGCCGATGACGTGGGCAACGAGGACGTCAACGAGCGGCTGCGGCGGCTGCGGGCCGAGACCGCCCGGGACGCCCTGGTGCCGCTGCTCCCGCCGACGCTGCCGGTGGCGCTCACCACCTTGCCCCCCGATTCCGGGGTGGCCGTCACCGACTCGGTCCGGGCCCTCCGCCGCTCGGCCCGTGCCCTGGTGACCCTCCTGCTGCCCGCGGGGGAGGCGGCCCCGTGAGCGTGCTCCAGAAGAAGCTCTGCATGCTGGGCGCGGTCGGCGTGGGCAAGACCAGCCTGGTGCGCCGGTTCGTGGAGAGCCTGTTCTCCGAGCGCTACCAGGCCACGGTGGGCGTGAAGATCGACCGCAAGGTCGTCACCGTCGGGCCCGACACGCTCAACCTCATGCTGTGGGACCTGCAGGGCGAGGCCGAGCACCAGGCGGCGCGGCTGGAGTACCTGCGGGGCTCGGCCGGCTACCTCGTGGTGGCGGACGCCACGCGCCGGGCCACCCTCGAGGTGGCCCACAGCCTGGTGGCGCGCGCCGGGGACCTCCTGCCCGGGATCCCCTGGCTCCTCGTGGTGAACAAGACCGACCTCGCGGCCGAGGCGCAGGTGACGGCGGGCGATCTTGCCACCCTCCGCGCGGAGGGGTGGACGGTGTACGAGACCAGCGCCCGCACCGGCGCGGGCGTGGACGAAACCTTCGGCGAGCTCGCCCGGCGGCTGCTCGCGGCACATGCACCAGCGGCGGAGGCCTAGATGACGGTCCTGGAGAAGAAGATCTGCATGATGGGCGCGCCCGGCGTCGGCAAGACCAGCCTGGTGCGGCGCTTCGTCGACAGCGTCTTCTCCGAGAAGTACCTCTCGACCATCGGCGTCAAGATCGACAAGAAGAGCGTGGCGGTGAACGACCACACGCTCAACCTCATGTTGTGGGACCTGCAAGGCGAGGAACGCTACCAGTGGGTCCGGCTGCAGTACCTCAAGGGCGCCTCGGGCTACATCCTCGTGGCCGACGGCACCCGGCAGGACACCCTCGAGGTGGCCCTCGGCCTGCAGGAGAATGCCGCGGGCCGCGCCGAGGAGCTGCCCTTCGTCCTGTGCCTCAACAAGGCCGACCTGTGGGGCCAGTGGGGGATCAGCGCCACCCAGCAGGAATGGCTCAAGGAAAAAGGCTGGACCATCTTCCAGACCAGCGCCAAGACCGGCGAGGGAGTGGAAGACGCGTTCGTTTCGCTCTCCCGCCAGATCCTCGCGCGCGGCAGCTGATGGCGTCCTGAATCTGGACCGGCCGTCCCGGCCCCGGACGACAGCCTCCTCCCGTCCCCCGGCCGGCCCGCGGCCTCCCGCCAAGTTCTTGCCCCGCAAGCACATCCGGCCCCGCGCCCGGGCCCATCGTGGTGGCCCTGCCCTTGCCAAGGCGCGGGCAGCGATGCGTTACGATCCTTCGTCCCCCGAGGCCACCCGGCGCCTGCTGCTCGTCCACGGCGAGCGCGGCATCCGCTTCTCCGTGGCGGACTATTTCCGGATGCGCGGGTTCGAGGTGCACGAGGCCGAGGACCCCGAGACCGCCTGGAATCAGCTCGGCGTCACCGCCTACGACGTGATGCTGACGGACTACCACTTCGGGCGGCGGGCGGCGGAAGGGATCGCGCTCGCGGCCCGGGCCCGCCTGGCCGTCCACCCGCCGGTGGTGTGCCTCCTTGCGCCGCCCCTCGAGCCGGACGAGGCGCTGGCCGCGAGCCACGCGGTGGACCTGCTGATCACCCGCCCCAGGCCCCTGCCGGACCTGGCCGAGTTGCTGTTCACGCTGCTGCGGGACCGCGCGGCAGCGCCTTCTCCCCCCACTGCACGAGGCTGATGATGCGAAGGATGCGTTGGATTCCCGCCACCCTGCTGGCCCTGGCCGCCGCGCCGCTGGTGGCGCAGGCGCCGGGGACGGTCGAAGTCGGCGCGTTCGGCCGCTTCTCCCACTACGACTCCGACCTGAACTTCGACGACCGCGTGGGCGTCGGCGGCCGGCTCGGCATCTTCGTCCTCACGAACCTCGCCCTCGAGGCCGACGCCGCCTACAACCCCACCTACACGTCCACCGACGTGTACGTGCGCAACTTCCCGCTGCACGGGCGGCTGGTGTACAACCTGCCGATCGGCGGCCACACGGCCTTCCTGCTGGGCGGCGGCTATGCCCACAACCTCTTCCGCAAGGGGTACGAGGAGAGCAAGGGCGGCCCGGGCGCGCTGGCGGGCCTGCGGCTCGGCACCGGCGGCACCCTGAGCATCCGGCTCGACGGCACGCTCGACTACATCGCCTCGGCCGAGAGCAAGGGCGGCCCGTTCCCGGCGCTGGGCGTCCAGCAGGCCGACCACAACCTCAACTGGGGCTTCCAGGCCGGCCTGTCGCTGCTGCTCGGCAAGCACGGCGACGGCGACCGTGACCAGGACGGCGTGCCTGACTCGGCCGACCAGTGCCCGGCCACCCCGGTCGGGGACAAGGTCGATGCCAGCGGCTGCTCGCTGCCCAAGGACGCCGACGGCGATGGCGTGACCGACAACCTCGACCGCTGCCCGGCGACCCCGGCCGGCGACCGGGTGGACGCCACCGGCTGCTCGCTGCCCAAGGATGCCGACGGCGACGGCGTGGTGGACGCGGCGGACAAGTGCCCGAACACCCCGGCCGGCACGGCGGTGGATGCCACCGGCTGCCCGAAGGACAGCGACGGCGACGGCGTGGTGGATGCGGCGGACCGGTGCCCGAACACCCCGGCCGGCACGGCGGTGGATGCCAATGGCTGCCCGAAGGACAGCGATGGCGACGGCGTGCTCGATGCGGCCGACACGTGCCCCAACACCCCGGCCGGCACGGCGGTGGATGCCACGGGCTGCCCGGCGGACAGTGACGGGGACGGCGTGCTGAACGCCGTGGACAAGTGCCCGGACACCCCGGCGGGGACCACGGTGGACGCGGTGGGCTGCGCGGCGCTGTTCCAGGCGGGCCAGCCGCTGGTGCTCGAGGGCGTGAACTTCGAGACCGGGAAGGCCGTGCTGCTGCCGGCATCGACGGCGGTGCTCGACCGGGTGGCGGAGTCGCTGGCGAACAACCCGGACGTGACCGTCGAGGTGGGCGGGCACACGGACAACACCGGGTCGCGGGCCACGAACACCCGGCTGTCGGCGGCGCGGGCCAACGCGGTGCGCGACTACCTGATCGGGAAGGGCATTGACGGGGCCCGGCTGACGGCCAAGGGGTACGGCCCGGACCAGCCGGTGCAGGAGAACACCACGGTGGCGGGCCGCGCGGCCAACCGCCGGGTGGAGCTGAGCCGCACCAACTGATGTTCCAGTACCGGCCGGTGGGCGCGCGGTGCGCACCCACCGGCCGCCTTTTTCCCCCTGAGGAGGCGTGCCATGAAGGGCGAGTTCATGAAGTTCCTGAAGGAATACGGGGTCATCGGCCTCGCGATCGGCGTGATCATCGGCGGCAAGGCGGGCGAGCTGGTGAAGGCGATCGTGGATGGGCTGCTGATGCCGGTGGTCGGCCTGGTGCTGCCGGGCGGCGACTGGCAGACCTGGACGGTCGGGAATTTCCAGATTGGGCTGGTGCTGGCGGCGCTGGTGAACTTCGTGATCGTGGCCTGGCTGGTGTTCATGTTCTCCAAGAAGGTGCTCAAGGAAGAGTCCGTCGCCAAGAAGTAGCCCCACCCGTCTCCCGCAAGGAACTCACGACCAATGCAATCGCATGTGTACGGCCGGCTGCTGGCCCTCGCCATGGCCCTCGTGGCCGCGCAGCCGGTGCTGGCCCAGGAGGCCGCGCCGAAGCGGCCCTGGACGCTCCAGACCGACTTCGGCTTCGTCAATACGTCGGGGAACACCTCGACCACCACGCTCAACGCCGGCGAGAAGGCCAGCTACACCTCCGGGCGCTGGACCCTCGCGCAGGGCTTCGGGGCGGTCTATGGCCGCACCGAGGGCACCAAGTCCGCGGAGAGCTACACTGCGGGCCTGCGCGCCGACTACGCCCTGACGCCGCGACTGGCGCTGTACGGGCTGGGAGGGTGGGACCGCAATGAGTTCGCCGGCATCTCGCGGCGGTTCGAGGAGGGCGCCGGCCTGAGCCTCAAGGCCGTGGTCCAGCCGCGCACCTCCCTGACGCTGGAGGCCGGCGCCGCCGCCAACCAGCAGCGGGACCTGGCGGGCCTCAGCGACAACTTCGCCAGCGGCCGCGGGGCGCTGCTGTTCAAGCAGATGCTCAACGCGGCGGCGTACTTCCAGCAGGGGGCGGAGGTGCTGCAGAATTTCGAGGATGGCTCGGACACCCGGGTCAACTCGGAGACCGCGCTGGTGGCGCCGCTCTCCTCGCGCATCGCGTTCAAGGCGGGCTACGTCATTCGCTTCGACAACCAGCCGGAGCCCGGCTTCAAGAAGACCGACCGCTACCTCACCTCGGGGCTGCAGGTCGTGTTCTGATCCAGGGGCGGGGAAGGGCGCTGCCCCTCCCCGCCGCCTTACCGCAGCTCCTCCGACTCCACCACGCGGTTCACCCGGCCCGCATCGAACGCCAGCCGCACCAGCGCCTCCGCCAGCGCCGCGTTGGTCGTGGAGCGATAACGCGCCCATAGCCGCCTCCCGCCAAGCAGCGCCGCCGCCCCGAGCAGGCCGTCGACCACCTTCGCGCCGATCCGCTCACCCAGGCGGACCTCGTCCCGGTCCGGCCCGGTGATGAACGAGGGGCGCGCCGACACCCAGGGGAGCGGACCCTCCCGCAGCGCCCGCTCCACCCGCGCCCGCACCTGCAGGTAGGCATTCCCGCCGGACTCGCGCACCCCGGCGGAGGAGAGGTAGACAAAGCGCGGCGTCCCGCCCGACAACGCCGCGGCGTGGTACAGCACCATGGTGAGGCCGTAGTCGACGGCCTCATAGCCTTCGTCCCGACCCGCGCGGGCGGCCTCCGCGGCCCGCCCGCGCGTGGTGCCCAGCAGCGCGAACACCGCATCGGGCCGGAGCATGGTGAGCGCCTGGGTCAGGGCGCGGCCATCCCACGGGGTGGCATCGGTCCGCGCCCCCAGCGTCGCGAAGCGGTCGCGCCACTCGGCGAGGCGAGCCGAGTCGGGCCGGACGTGGGCCACGGTCTCGATCCCGCGTGCGCGGAGCGCCCGGACCACCTCGCGCCCGGTGTACCCGGTGGCGCCCGCCACGAACGCCAGGCTCACGAGGGCTTCCGCCGCGGCACCGACAGCGTCTGCCACTGCGCCCCCGCGAGGTGCCGGGCCAGCTGCACGATCTGCCCCACGTGATAGGCGTAGTGGGCCAGCTGGATGTTGATGGCCGCGAGCGCGCTGTGGGGCTGGCCCCGAATGAGCACCGTCCGGGTCAGGTCGGCCGGCCGGAGGGCGCCGAGGGCCTCGAACAGCCGGGCCCAGCCGTCGTCCCACCACTGCAGCACCTCCGCCCGCGACACGTCGGGCGCCACGACGAACTCGGCGTCGCGGTCGCGATCCGGCTTCTCGCCGTCGGTGGTGAGGAAGCCGGTCCAGCGCGAGCGCATGTTGCCGGCCAGGTGCTTCACCAGGACGGCGATGCTGTTGGCGTTTGGGTCGAGGGTGCGCGCCAGCCCGCCATCGTACACCTGCGCGATGGCCCGCTCCCCCAGCTTCTTGTGGGCCTTGAAGCGCTCGATGGCGTCCCGCAGGTACAGGGCACCAAGCTCGTCGGACATGCAGGCTCCTCCCGCGCGTGACGGCCGCCGCGCTGCCGCGGGGCCAGGGACTCGACTACAGCAGGCTCACCGGATCCCGGTCCAGCACCACCCGGGTTCCGTCCGGCGTGGGGAGACGGCCGGTGGCGTAGCGCACGATCCGGCCCAGCGCGTCGGACTCGCCACGCAGCACCAGGTGCCAGCGCCAGCGTGCCTTGATCCGGCCCAGCGCGCAGGGCGCCGGGCCCAGCACGCTCACCGGCAGGGCCTGGTGCTCCACCAGGCGCGTGCACCAGGCGGCCACCTCTGCCGCGCCATCGGCCACCTGGGTGTCCACCTCCCCCGAGACCACCACATTCACCAGCGCGGCGAGCGGCGGATAGGGCGGCGCTTGCCGCTCCTCCAGCAGCAGGTGCAGGAACCCCTCGGTGTCGTGCCGGGCGGCCATCGTCAGGGCGTAGTGCGCGGGGTTCGCGGTCTGGATCACGACCCGCCCGCCCTTTGGGCCCCGCCCCGCCCGGCCGGCCACCTGCGCCAGCAGCTGGAAGGTACGCTCCGCGGCGCGGAAGTCCGGCAGGTGCAGCCCGGTGTCGGCGTCGACCACGCCGACGAGCGTCACGTTGGGGAAGTCGAGCCCCTTGGCGATCATCTGCGTCCCGAGGAGGATGTCGACCTCGCCGCGGCCCACCCGGTCGAGGATCGCCTGGTGCGACCAGCGGGTGCTGGTGGTGTCGAGGTCCATCCGCGCCAGGCGCGCCTCCGGAAACCGCCCGGCGAGGAACCGCTCCAGCTGCTGGGTCCCGACCCCGCGCATCCGCTGCACCGCCCCGCCGCACTCGACGCAGGCCGCCGGGATCGGCTCGTCGTGGCCGCAGTAGTGGCAGCGCAGCCCCGCCGGGGCCTGGTGCACCGTGAGCGAGATGCTGCACTGGCCGCACTGGCGCACCGCGCCACAGGCCTGGCACTGCAGCGTGGCGGCGTAGCCGCGGCGGTTGAGCAGCAGCAGCACCTGCTCCTGCCGCGCCAGGGCGGTGAGCACCGCGGCGTCGAGCGGCGCCGTCCAGGGCAGCGGGCCGGCCTCGCGCACGCGGGGGGCGGAGCGCAGGTCCACCAGCTCCACCGGCGGAAGCGGCTGCAGGCCGGCGCGTTCCGGCAGCCGCACCAGGGTGAGCCGTGGTCCCACCCGGTGCATGCTCTCGGGCGAGGGCGTGGCGCTCCCGAGCACCAGCCGGGCCCCTTCCAGGCGGGCCCGCACCAGCGCCACGTCGCGGGCATGGTAGCGCGGCGCCTCACCGTTCTTGTAGCTGGCCTCGTGCTCCTCGTCCACCACGATCACGCCGAGGTCCCGGACCGGGGCGAACACCGCCGACCGCGCGCCCACCGCCACCCGCCGCTCCCCGCGACGGAGCGCCCGCCAGGCGTCGGCCCGCTCCCCGTCCGAGAGACCGCTGTGGAGCACCGCCACCTGGTCGCCGAAGACGCCGCGCACCCGGCTCACCGTCTGCGGCGTGAGGGCGATCTCCGGCACCAGGAGCAGCGCCCCGCGGCCCGCCGCGAGCGCGGCGCGGATGGCCTCGAGGTAGACCAGGGTCTTGCCGCTCCCCGTGACCCCGAACAACAGCGCCCCGTCGCCGGGCGCCAGCGCGGCGATCTGCGCGAGGGCGGCCACCTGCGCCGGGGTCGGTGTGGGGGGCGGCGGGGAGGATGGCAGGTCGCGGAACGGGTCGCGGGCGGCCTCGACCTCCTCGATGCCCACCAGCCCGCGCTGCACCAGGGCGTCGAGGCCGGCCCGGGAGAGCCCCAGCTGGTCGAGCAGGTGCCGCACCGGCGCGCGGCCACCCAACTCCTCCAGCGCCTCAAGCAGGGCGCGCTGCGCGGGGCTCCGCCGGAACAGCGTCTCCCGCTCCGCGAGCGAGGGGAGCGTCTCCGCCAGCGCGGCCACGCGTTCCGTCTGCCTTGCCGCGTCGGTGTCGGCCGCCTCCACCGTCAGGGACACCGCCCCCACCCGGGCCAGCCGGTTGATCGGGTCCCAGACCGGCCGCTTGAGTGCCCGGGCGATCGTGGCCACCGCCACCGCCCCGCCCTTCCGCTCCAGGTAGGCGCCGACCTCGCCCGCCACGCCCCCGGGGACCGCGCGGCCGGTGAGCGCCACCAGCACCCGCGATTCGCCCCAGAGGGCCCCCGGCAGCATGGCCCGGAGGGTCAGGCCGAGCGGCGCGCCGTAGTAGCCGGCGATCCAGCGCGCGGTCTCGAGCAGGGCGGCGGGGAGGGCGGGCTCGTCATCCGGCGCGGCGAGGATGTCGCGCGCCGCCTGGGCCGGGGCCTCGTCGGTGAGCGCCACGACGACGCCCACCACCTCGCGCTGGCGGACCGGCACCACCACGCGCGCGCCCGGTACCACCCGGTCGGCAAGGCTCTCGGGAACGCGATAGCTGTAGGGCTGGGCCAGTGGCAGGGGGAGCGCCACCAGCCCGAACGCCGGGGTCATCGGCGGCTGAGGCCGAGCCCCGGACCGGTGGGCAGGCGGACCTGGCCGCCGGCGATGGTGGCGCCCGCGAACGGGTCGTTGGCGAGCAGGGCCGCGCCATCGAGGTCCACGATGTCCACCAGCGGGGTGAAGTGCGCCGCCGCCGTGATGGCGATCGAGCTCTCGATCATGCAGCCCACCATGACCATCAGGTGGTGCGCCCGGGCGATCGCGATCATCCGCAGCGCCTCCCGGAGGCTGCCGCACTTGGCCAGCTTGATGTTGATGCCGTCCACCTTGCCGACCAGTCGCGGGATGTCGGCCGCCACCAGGCAGCTCTCGTCCGCGATCACCGGGATGCGGGAGTGCCGGGTCACCTGGGCCAGGCCGTCGAGGTCATCGGCGGGGAGCGGCTGCTCCAGCACCGTCACCCCGAACTCCTCGAGCACCGGCAGCATCCGGATGGCCTGCTTGGTGTTCCACCCGGTGTTGGCGTCCACCCGCAGTTCCTTGGCCGTGAGGTCGCGGATGGTCTTGAGGATCTCGACGTCCCGGTCGGTGCCGAGCTTGATCTTGAGGATCGGGTACTCCTCCGCCTCCAGCACCTTCTGCCGCAGCTTCTCGGCGGTGTCGATCCCGATGGTGAAGGTGGAGCGGGGCGCCTTGGCCGGGTTGAGGCCCCACAGCTGGTACACCGGGACGCCGAGCTTCTTGCCCATGAGGTCGTGCAGCGCGGCGGAGAGGGCGCAGCGCGCGGCCGGGTTGAGCCGCATCTGCGTCTCCCACTGGCGCTCGATGTCCTCGAGGTGGAATGGGCTCGCCGCCAGGTGCTCGGCGTAGTTCTGCAGCGAGGCCAGCACCGTCTCGGTCGACTCGCCGTAGATGCGCGCCGGCGCGGCCTCGCCCCAGCCCTCGACGCCGTCGTGGTCCACCAGGCGCACCCAGATGGTCCGGTAGTCGCTCTGCCCCCCGCGCGAGATGATGAACGGATGGCGGGTCCGGAGGTTCAGGACCTCGGCTTCCATGCGCAGGGATGACGACATCGAACGGCTCCAGGTGGCGTGGGTGGGCAGGTAATGTACTGCGCGCCGCGGTGCCGCTGTAGGCCCGCGCGGGGTGTGGTGGGAGGCTACAGCAGCGCGCCGACGGTCGCGGCCACGCCCTCCGCCACCCGGGCGGGCACGTAGCCCCCCTCGAGGACGGCCACCACGGGCGACCTGGGGAGGCGTTCGCGGAGCCGGGTGGTGAGGGTCACGAAGTCGCGGGCCTCGAGCGTGAAGCCGCCCAGCGGATCCCCCGCCATGGCGTCGTAGCCCGCGGAGAGGAAGACCATCTCCGGGGTCCAGCGGTCGGTGGCCGCCACGATCGCGGCCCAGAGGTCCTCGACGTACCGTTCCGCGGGCGCGCCCGGGCCCCGCGGCACGTTGAAGACGTTGCCCACCCCGCGCTCCTCCGCCATCCCGGTCCCGGGGTACCAGGGGTGCTGGTGGAGGGAGACGTAGCGGACGGTCTCGTCATGCTCCATCAGGGCCTGTGTACCGTTGCCGTGGTGCACGTCCCAGTCGATCACGAGCACCCGTTCCCGCCCGAACCGCTGCGCCCGGCGCGCGCCCACCAGCACGTTGTTCACCAGGCAGAAGCCCATCGCCCGCTGGGCCAGCGCATGGTGCCCCGGCGGCCGGACCGCGGCGAAGGCGTGGCCCCGTCCGGCATGGGCGTGGTCCACCGCGGCGATCACCGCCCCCACCGCCCCCAGCACCGCCGGCCAGCTGGCCTCGTTGGTGATGGTATCCACCGAGACCACCCCGCCCCCGCCCGCGCTCCACTGTTCCAGGTGCCGCAAGTGAGTCTCGGGGTGCACCGCCAGCAGGTCAAAGCGGCCGCCCGCCGGGGGCACCGCGATCCGGGCCCGCGGGTCATCCTCGAGACGCTCCACCACGGCGATGAGCCGCGCCGGGGCCTCGGGATGACCGGGGCCGGGATCGTGACGGATGCAGTCGGGATGGGTGAAGACGGCGACGGGGTTCATTCCGGACGCTCGCCGCGGACCAGGGCCCGCAGGGCCAGCACCTCCGCCTTCACGGCCTGTCGCGCCGCGGCGAGGTCAGCCACCTGCCGCTGGTGGCGCCGCCACAGCCACCCCACGCCGGCGGCCCCGGCCAGGCAGGTGGCCCCCCCGAGGAAGGGTCCCCAGCGATAGGTCCACAACCCGGCCAGGAGCAGCAGAACGCCGTCGAGCACCAGGAACCCGACGGCGAGGATGGTCATCGCCCGGCCGCGCGCGGGCGGCGGCGCGCTCTGCACGGCCTACCGGACGGGCCGGCGCCGGCGGGGGAGCACGATCAGCGCGGCGTTGGCCACCACCCCGTGGTCGGCCAGCGAACGGCCCTCGTCGAACAGTTCGGCCCCGCGGAACTTGATGACGTACCCCGACACGTCGCCCATGCGATGGGTCAGCGCGAGGGCCCGGCGCTTGGCGTCGTGCACCGGGGTGCTCGCCGGCAGGTCCAGGGTCACCTCGTCCCAGGCATCCTCCACCATGATCCGGACCGGCATCGTGCTCATGCGCCCTCCGCGACGACCGGCAGGGTGGAGAGGAACCGTGCCACACCCTGGTCGAACAGCAGCGTCGAGGCCCGCACCCGGGTGCCGCCCGGCACCGGTGACACCCCCAGCGCAATCTCCTCGCCGCCCTGCCCGCGCAAGGTCAGGAAGGCGGGCCCCTCCTTCTCGGGGAATGCGGCGCTTCCCGGCACCCGGTCCTGGAAGAAGCGCTTGGCGCGGCCGATCACGTCGGCGCCGGGCAGGGACGTCAGGGTCTCGTGCGTCATGGCAGGGGCTCGTGGACTAGGGGCGGAGGACGTGGATGGCGATGCCGGTGGGCTGCGCCGGCACCCCGATCGTGGCGATGGTCTTGCGCGCGGCGAGGTCAAACATGTCGACCGCGCCGGAATCCGCCCCGATCGACTCCTGGCTGATGAAGGCGTACGCCCCATCCGGCGACCAGGCCACCCCGTGGACGATCTTCTTGGTGGTGGGCACCCGCGCCGCCTCGGTGAGGGTCGCCGCGTCGACCAGGCTGAAGCTCTGCGCCTTCTTGTTGGTGACGATCACCCAGCGCCCGTCGGGCGACGGCTCCACGTTGTAGGCGCCGGCGCCGAGCGGGATCTCCTTCACCTTGGTGAGGGTGGCGGCGTCCCACACCTGGAGCGAATTGCCGTGGTTGCAGGCGGCGTACAGCGTCCGGTCGTCGGGCGAGACCGAGACGAACGTGGGCGCGCAGCTTTCACCGCCGGCGGCGGCGGGGGCGGGAGCGGAGGCCGCCGCCGCGGCGGGGGCGTGGGTCATCGTCCCGTGGTCCATCCCCGCCATCGCGTTCATGTCGTGCCCGGCCCCGGTGGACGCGCGCCGGGTGATCCGCAGGGTGGCCACCTCGATCTCGAGCAACTCGTCGCTGTTCATGCACGAGATGTAGACCCGCGTGCCGGCGTGATTCGGCTTGACCCCGTGGGGCATGTCGCACGCCGGGAGGTGGGTGATGGTAGTCATCGTGGGGATGTGCACCACGCTGATCAGGTTCACCCGCGGATGGTCGCCGTGGAAGTCGGAATTGGCCACGAAGGCCAGCTCGGCGTCCGGCGTGATCCCGATGGTCGTGGGGAACATCTCGAGCGGGGCCCGGCCCGCGAGCGTGTCGCCGTGCACGTCCATCTTCCACAGCGAGCCGAAGGGCGTCCCGTGGGCGATCGACATGAAGTAGAACCGGCTGTCGGGCGAGACCGCGAGGTTGTGCGGCCCGTCGATGTCCGCCGGCATGATCCCGACGGGGATCACCCGGTCCACCGTGAGTCGCCCCCCGCGGGCCCACAGCCAGGTCACGATGTCCCCGGATTCGCTCACCACGCCGACCCGGTACGCGGGGGTGGCGGCCTGCCCGGCCAGCGCGGCCGGGAGCAGCAGGGCGGACGCCAGGGCCAGTATCGTTGCGCGCATTTCGTCTCCTTAGGGGGGCTCACGCCCCGCCGGGAGAAAATAGCCCCCCGGGGCCCGGGGCGGCACGGGCCCGCACCTCTCCGAGGTACGGGGGCAGCCGCCGCCGGAAGAGGTCGAGGAGCCCGGGCGGCTGCCGCAACAGGATCACCAACTCCCCCGGGGGCGGCTCGGCGACCCCGTCCACCACCGTCAGGAGCGCCGGGAGGTGCGCCCCTGCCGGGACGGCCACGGCGTACGCCGTGCCGTGCCAGCCGAACGCCACCGCGGCCGGCAGGCGCCGCACCGGCCGGTCAAGAAAGAAGTCATCGTCCAGACGGAACACCCCCTCGCCCGCCCGCTCCGCCGACAGCGGAAAGTCCGGGTCGAAGGGGGCACCGTCCATCCGGGCGAAGTTCTGCTCCGCGGCCCAGTCGAAGGCCTCGAGGTCCGGCACCCGGGCCCGCCACTCCAGGTGGTGGCGCAGCTCGTGGGTCAGGGTCTCCCACGCCTCCGCCCGCCAGTCGAACTCGGGCTGGAGCCGCGCCAGCGCCTGGAACGAGCCATGGTAGAGCACCACCCGGCTCTCCACCTCACTGTCCCTGCCTCCCTCGACCGGCAAGGGGATGCACTCGCCGAGAGTGTAGATCTCGGCGCGTTCCGGGTGGGGTAACGCCTTGGGAAGCACCTCGATGCCGGCCACGCCCTCGAGGAACTCCGCCGGGACCTCCGCGGCGAGCCGCCGGATGAGGGCCTCGAAGTCGGCGAAGCGCACCGGTCAGACCGCCGCCAGCGCCTGTTCCATGTCGGCCACGATGTCCTCGAAGTGCTCCACCCCCACCGAGAGGCGCACCAGCCCGGGGGTGATGCCGAGCCCGTCCTTCACTTCCGCCGGCACGTCCGCGTGGGTCATGGACGCGGGGTGCTCCGCCAGCGACTCGGTGCCGCCCAGGCTGACGGCCAGCTTCACCAGCTTGAGGGCATTGAGGAACCGGAACGCCCCGGCCTCGCCCCCTTCCACCTCGAGCGCGATGAGCGAGCCGGGCGCGCTGCACTGCCGGCGATACACGTCGTACATCGGGTGTCCAGGCTCCAGGTGGCCGAGGTAGTGCACCGCGCGCACCCGGGGGTGGTCCCGCAGGAAGTCCGCGACATAGCGGGCGTTCTTCATCGATGCGGTCATCCGCATCTTGAGGGTTTCGAGGCTGCGGAGCAGCAGCCACCCCGTCCAGGGTCCCGCCATCGTGCCAAGAAAGGTGCGCAGGCCGCGGACCGGCGCCAGCGCCTCCCGGGAACCGAGGCAGGCGCCGGCGATCAGGTCGCTGTGGCCCCCGAGGAACTTGGTGGCCGAGTAGACCACGAGGTCGGCGCCGTGCTTGAGCGGCTGCTGCCACAGCGGGCCCAGGAAGGTATTGTCCACCACCACCATGGGCCGGCGCCCTCCGTGGGCCAGCCGCTGCGCCAGGCCGGCCACGCCCTGGATGTCCACCAGGGCGTTGGTCGGGTTGGCCGGCGTCTCGATCAGGATGGCCGCCACGGGGCGGCCGCCGACGGCGCGCAGCAGGTCCGCCTCGGCTACGGGCAGCGGCGCCCCGGCCAGGAAGCCGATCGCCTCCACCCCGTACTGCGCGAAGAAGTGCTGCAGCAGGTGGTGCGAGCCGCCGTAGAGGGGGCGGCTGTAGAGGATCACGTCGCCGGGGCGGGCGCAGGCCAGCAGGGTCGTGGCGATGGCCGCCATCCCGCTCTCGAACACGGCGCAGGCCTCGGCGCCGTCCCACAGCGTCAGGCGGTCCTCCAGGACCTCGAGGTCGGGATTGTTGAGGCGGCTGTAGATGAGCCCGGACCGCTCGGTGGCGCCCTGCTCCCGGAGCCCGTACGCCACCTCGAAGAACGCCTTGCCCGCCTCCGCCGACTCGAAGACGAAGGTCGAGGTCTGGAAGATGGGGCACTTGATCGCTCCCTCCGAGAGCTTCGGGTCATACCCGTAGCTCATCATCAGGCTCTCGGGCCGGAGGGTCCGTCCGCCGAGGGTGGTGGCGTGGGTGTCGCTGGTTCGCCGGGTAGGCACGGGAACTCCTGGGAGGTGGGCCGGGCCCGGGAAGGGTCGTCCCGGCCCGGATGTGGGTCAAGTGCCACAGCGCTGTGGGGCGGGGCCCGCGAAAGCCGCGGGAAATGCCGTTCCCGGGGGCCGGGATGGCGGCACCGCGCTTGCTGAAGACTGGGGCAGGCCCTTCCCCTCCGCCGGAGATTGTTTGATGTCGAACTTTGACCTGTCGGTCCTGTTCTTCCTCCAGCTGGCCTTCATCCTCGGGGTCTGCCGGGTGATGGGGATGATTTTCACCCGGATCGGCCAGTCCCAGGTGGTCAGCGAGATGATCGCCGGCGTGGTCATGGGGCCGTCGCTGTTCGGCCTGCTCTTCCCCTTGGCCAAGGACTACATGTTCCCCAAGGCCTCGAACACCATCCTGTTCGCGGTCGCCCAGATCGGGCTCGCGGTGTACATGTTCACGATCGGGCTCGAGTTTGACGTCAACCTGATCAAGAAGCGGATGCGGAGCGCGCTGTCGATCTCCGCCGCGGGGATCATCGCCCCCTTCTGCCTGGGCGGCGCCATCGCCCTCTTCCTGCACGGCAAGCCGGAGTTCTTCGCCCCGAGCGCGAGCGCCACGGAGGTCATCCTCTTCATGGGCGCGTCGATGTCGATCACCGCCTTCCCCATGCTGGCGCGGATCATCTACGAGCGCGGCCTGGCGGGGACGACCCTCGGCACCCTCGCCCTCGCCGCCGGCTCGCTCGATGACGCCGCGGCCTGGTGCGTGCTGGCCGTGGTGCTGGCGAGCTTCACCGACGATCCCGCCTTTGCCGCCACCGCCATCGGCGGCGGCATCGCCTACGTGGTGGTGGTCATGGTGTTCCTCCGCCCGCTGCTGGCCCGCCTCGGCGCCATCGTGGAGCGTGAGGGGAAGATGAGCAACGGCATGCTCGCCACCGTGCTCAGCCTGGTCATGCTCGGGGCGTGGTTCACCGACTTCATCCACATCTACGCCGTCTTCGGCGCCTTCATCATGGGCATCGCCATGCCCCGCGGGAAGTTCGCCCGCGAGATCGAGCGGCTGGTGGGCCCCATGACCACCACGTTCCTCCTGCCGCTGTTCTTCGTCTACTCGGGGCTCAATACCAAGATCGGGCTGGTGAACACCCCCGCCCTGTGGGTCCTGGTCGGCGCGGTGATCCTCGCGGCCACGCTGGGCAAGGGCTTTGCCTGCTGGGCCGCGGCCCGGATCAACGGCGAGAACAACCGCGATGCCCTCGCCATCGGCACCCTGATGAACGCCCGTGGCCTGATGGAGCTCATCATCCTCAACATCGGCCTGGAGCGGGGCATCATCACCCCCACCCTGTTCACCATCATGGTGCTGATGGCCATCGTCACCACGCTCATGGCCACCCCGATCTTCGAGCGGGTGTACCGCCGCGTCCCGAGCCCTGCCACGGTGCCGGATCCGGTGCCCGAGGCGCTGCTCTAGCCCGCTATCCCTGAAGCAGCGAGGGCTCCCCCCGGATCCCGGGGGGAGCCCTCGTGCGTTCCGGGCACGGCGCCGCCTAGAGCCGCTCGCGGATCCAGTCGATCAGGTGCGCCTCGCCGACCCGGACCTGGGTCATGGCATCGCGCTCACGGACGGTCACGGTGCCGTCCTCGAGGGTCTGGCCGTCGACGGTGCAGCAGAAGGGCGTCCCGGCCTCGTCCATGCGGCGGTAGCGCCGCCCGATGGCGCCGCTGTCGTCGTAGAAGCAGGGGAACTGCTTCTTGAGCGCGTGGAAGATCCGGTCGGCGCGCTCGGGCATCCCGTCCTTCTTGACCAGGGGCAGCACCGCCGCCTTGATGGGCGCCACGCCCGGGTGGAAGCCCAGCACCACGCGGGTCTCCCCCTCGACCTCCTCCTCACGATAGGCATCCACCAGCAGCGTGAGGGTCACCCGGTCCGCGCCGGCGGAGGTCTCCACGATGTTCGGCAGGTAGCGCTCGTTGGCGGCCTGGTCGAAGTACTCGAGCTTCTTGCCGGAGTACTCCTGGTGCCGCCCCAGGTCGAAGTCGCCCCGGTTGTGGATCCCCTCGATCTCGTTCCAGCCGAAGGGGAACTCGTACTCGATGTCGTACGCCGCCCGGGCGTAGTGGGCCAGCTCCCCGGGGCCATGCGCGTGCCACCGGAGCCTGGCCGGCGCCAGGCCGATGCTGTGGTGCCAGGCCATCCGCTGCTCCCGCCACCGCTCGAACCACTCCCCGTCGGTGCCCGGCTTGACGAAGAACTGCATCTCCATCTGCTCGAACTCGCGGGTCCGGAAGATGAAGTTGCCCGGCGTGATCTCGTTGCGGAACGCCTTGCCGATCTGGGCGATGCCGAACGGCACCTTCTGGCGCGAGGCGTTGAGCACGTTCTGGTAGTTGACGTAGATGCCCTGGGCGGTCTCGGGGCGCATGTAGATCACCGCCGCCTGCTCCTCCACCGGGCCCATGAAGGTCTTGAACATCAGGTTGAACAGCCGCGGCTCGGTCAGCACGCAGGCGCTGTGCTCCCCCGGCTTCTTGCTGGGCTTCTGGGGACACTGGGCGTCCTGCAGCTTGTCGGCCCGGAAGCGGGCCTTGCAGGTCTTGCAGTCCACCAGCGGGTCGGTGAAGCCGGCCACGTGGCCCGACGCCTCCCACACCCGCGGATGCATCAGGATGGCGGCGTCGAGCCCCTCGATGTCGTCCCGCTCGTGGACCATGGCGCGCCACCAGCGGTCCTTGACGTTCTTCTTGAGCTCCACGCCGAGCGGCCCGTAATCCCACACCGAGCCGAGGCCGCCGTAGATCTCCGAAGACTGGAAGACGAAGCCGCGCCGCTTGCAGAGCGACACCAGCTTGTCCATGAGAGTCGTATCCGCCATCGTGCGTCGCTGATTGGAGGTGGAGGGAGGCTGAGCGGCCCAAAAGGTAGGTGCATCCGGGTGGGGCGGCAAGCGCTTGGCGGCCCAAGTCCATACCGGATAATCGCTTGTGGGATGCGGGAGGGTCGTGTATGGTGCAGGGACCCTTCAGGGTGCACGCGGGGGGCCGTCCGGAAGGCCAGCGCCGGTCCCGTCAGGCAGTTCGCCGCGATCCGCGCGGCCATGCCTGTGGCGTACCCCCCGCGACACTCCTGCAACCCATTGCTGTGCAATGAGTTGACCGCATTCACCCTGAGGGCGTACTTCTTGCCCCTTGCTGCCGGGCGAGGGTGTGAGAGGCCGAAGGGGGCGAGCGTCCACCGTGATGCCGCTCACTCACTCCCTATGGGCTTTGCCCCGTACATTGGCCAGCGGTTCCCAGTGAACGGCAAACCGTCGGCGACGGCGGGACGCAAAGCCAGGGGTCTCCCCGAGACAGCCCGGCTGCCTGGAGTGTGGAACATGCAGTTCCCTGCTATGCCGTCCCCCGCACCTGGGCGCCGCTCCGGCGCCGAGGCGGGCTTCACGATGGTCGAGGCGATGATCACGATCATCATCATCGGCATCGTGGCGGCCGTCGGGCTCCCCCGCATCGACTTCGAAGGCGCCAAGGCCAACTCCGCCATGCGGACGGTCACGCTCACGTTTGCCCACGCACAGCGGGAGGCGGTCAGCCTCCAGATGGACGTGTGGGTGGCGGTGGACACCGTGAACCGCACCCTCCGGCTGCACGAGGACCGCAACAACGATGGGGTGATCCAGAACGGCGAGCGGGTGAGCAATGCCCCGCTCGACGAGGGCGTCCTGTTCCGCACCAGCGGCGCCACCGCCCTGGCCTTCGGGGCCGCGGTCTGCAGCTTCACCCGCACCCAGGGCGGCCTGCCGGCCATCGTGTTCCACCGCGACGGCACGGCCAACGAGTCGGGCGGGCTGTACCTGACCACGGCCAAGGCGTACGCGCAGGACCAGGCCGGCATGTCGCGCGGCGCCTTCAAGCAGCGCGCGGTGGCCATCGATCAAGCCACCGGGCGGGCGTTCTGGTGGACCTATGCCAACGGTACCTGGGTGAGCGGAAAGTGAGGACTCCCATGCGTCGACGCGGCTTCACGCTGATCGAGGTCATGATCGCGATCGTCATCCTGACCGTGGTGCTGGCCGGCCTGGGCCGGTTCGTCGCGGTCTTCATGCACGGGGTGCGCACCACCACCGCCCGCACCATGGCCACCGAGGTGGCCCGGGCCCGGATGCAGATGGTGGCCTCGGACCCGCGGTACACCACCCTGGTGAGCAACTTCGGCACGGGGCCCGCCGCCGACACCACCGGGTTCCCCGGCTTTCCCGGCATGCGGCGCCGCACCTACGTGACCCGGGACCAGACCGGCTCGCCGGCGCGTGACCTCACCACGATCACGGTCCGGGTGACCGACCCGACCCTGCCCGGGGACACGATCAGCCTCACCAACATGGTGGCCCGCCCATGACCGCACGCCCTGCCCGCTCCGGCCGCGCCGGCTTCTCGCTGCTCGAGGTCATGATCGCGCTGATCGTCCTGTCGCTGGTCATGGGCAGCGCGGTGGCCCTGCTGCGCTCGCAGACCCGCGGCTTTGCCACCGGTGCCGACCGCACCGACCTGTACCAGAATGGCCGGTACATCATCACCACCCTGGAGCGCATCATCCGCACCGAGGGGGCGGGCGTGGCCGGCACCCAGCCCATGATCGTCTACGGCGACGGCAACACCTTTGCCTTCAACGCCGACTACGCCGAGAGCGACACCGCCGACATGCGCTGGGCGGTGTACTTCAATCCCGACGCCGACAGCGTGGGCGCGGTGGCCTGGGACTCGGCCGCGGCCACGACGATCCCCAATTCGTCGCCGACCTACACCTACCCGAGCGTGAACTACCGGATGGCCAATGGCGCCACCGGCTCGGCGGAGACCGTCATCCTGTACTTCTCGGCGGACGGCACCACCGGCCGCACCGACGACTACACCCTGAGCCTGCGCTTCAATGCGCTGGCGCCGACGGTGGTGGCCCGGAACATCATGGCCGACTCCCTGGGCCGGCCGTTCTTCGAGTACCTCCGGATCTCGTCCAACACCCTCATCACGGTGCCGAACGGGAACCTGCCGCTCATGCGCCGGCCCCTGATCAGCGGCATCACCACGGCGGATTCCCTGGCGTACCAGCTTCCCGACAGCGTCCGCGCCGTGCGGCTCAACTTCCGCGTCACCAACGGCAAGGTCGGCGTGGACGAACGGCGCTGGTCGGTGTCCACGGTGGTGGAGGTGCCGAACAACGGCCTCCCCCAGCCCATCGTCTGCGGCCGTACCCCGCTGGGTCCCGTCACCGTCACTGCCTGGTGGGACGGGGTGGCCGGCAGCGAGACCGACAGCCTCTACTGGACGGCCTCCCCGGACGACGGTGGCGCCGAGATGGACGTGCGGCAGTACATCATCTACCGGCACGATGACACCGCCGTCCCCTCCCCGCCGTGGGAGCTGCTCGGCAACGTCCGCGCCGACGGCAGCGCCAACTACACCTGGGTCTCGGGTGGCAACACCGCCGGCGTGGTGTACCGCTTCGCCGTGGTGGCCCAGGACTGCACCCCCAACGTGTCGAGTTTCGTGGTCGACACCGCCCTGACCAACTGACGCATGCGCACCGCCCCGTTGCCCGTGAAGGAGCCCGGTATGCCGATCCGCCGACTGCCCCGCGTCCCCCGCGATGAACGCGGCGTGGCGCTCATCATGACCCTCATGCTGGCCTTCCTGGTGGCGGCCATCGCCATCGGGGCCATCATGATGTCCGGCAACAACGCGCTGGTGAGCCGCTACCACGCCCGCGAGGCCGGCCTGCAGTCCTCCGCCGACGCCGGGCTCGAGATGGGGCGCGACTCCCTCAACCGGAACCCGGGGATGCTCCCCGCCACCGGCGACACCGTGCTGCAGCTCAACCAGCCGGTGCGCGACGCCCAGGGCAACGTCATCCCGGGCTACACCCGCTCCATCTACGCCGGCCGCTCCGGCGGCCGCACCGGCGGCCTCGGCAGCGCCGGCCAGTACGGCCTCAACCTGGCCTCGATCGTCTCGGTGATCTCCGACCCCCGCGGCGCGGTGGCGGCCCGGCGCCTGCTGCTCACGCAGGAGTCGTGGTCCAAGTTCGCGGTGGCCATCAACAGCTGGACCAGTGGCGCCATCGTGTATGGCTGCAGCGAGCAGGTGCAGGGGCCGTTCTTCTCCAACACCAACCTCTACCTGCAGAGCGGCTGCACCGGCGCCAACCGGGTGCTCTTCACCGGGCAGGTGCAGGTGGCCGGGTCGGTGGGCAACCCGAGCTCCGGCAACTTCCAGCAGGGCTACCAGACCGGCACCGGCACGGTGCCGTGGCCCACGGCCGCCCAGTTCGCGCTGATGCAGAGCTTCGCCCAGCAGTCCGACGCTGTCGGTGGCGACTACGACATCACCCCCTCGATGGGCACCGGCAACACCCGCACGCCGAGCGTGCGCATCGAGTTCATCCCGATCGACGTCAACGGCAACGGCCAGTTCGACTGGGACGAGGGCTTTATGCGCGTCTTCCAGGCCCGGATCACCGGCGTGGCGGCGACCGACAACAACAACCGCAACTACGTGGGTGCGCGCCGCACCCTGGTGACGCCCACTGGTGCGCACGGCAACTATGGCGGATACAACAGCACGAACGACCCCAACATGTACTCCGACAACTGCGGCGGCATCGGCACCGCCGGCATCTGGCTGACATCGATGGCCGAGTATCGCTACGTCGACTCTATCTCGGCCAACAACGCGCCCGCCATCGCCGCCGCCCGTGCGCTGCTGAACCTGCCAGGCAAGCGATGCTACCTGGGGGGCGACCCGGTGCTGTTCGGTCCCAGTGGCACCGGCAATCCGGCCATCGACACCTTGACCCCGCAGGCAGCCGTGACCGATGCGGCTACCCGGACCTTCCGCGGCTCCTGGGTGCTTCGCCGCCTCGGCCCGCTGGCCGCGCTCACCCCGCGGCGTACCGGCGACGACGAGTACCTGATCCCGCTCGGGCGCAACCCGAACTTCAAGGGCGTGGTCTACGTGAACGGAAGCGTGGTGGTGAGCGGCCGCCTCCGCGGCCGGGTGAGCATCGTGGCCAACGGCACCATCATGCTGGCCGACGACATCACCTACGTCACCGCCCCCGGCACCCAGTGCAACGACCAGGGCGACATCCTGGGCCTGCTCTCCGCCGACTCGGTGCTGATCTCCGACAACAGCATCCAGCGCCCGTTCAAGGTGAACAACGTCTGGAAGCTGTCCGGCGACGATACGCCGTCGAGCGAGAACTACCACGCCTTCATCTTTGCCCTGGATGACTGGGGCGGCGAGAACTACAACGCCACCGAGCCGCTGCTCCCCGGCGAGATGTCACCCGCCGGCTCGGGGGGCTACGTCCGCGTCACCGGCGGCCTGATCCAGGGCTTCATCCGCATCGCCACGTACAACTCCGCCGGCTGGCAGGAGGCGCATACCTACGACCCCTGCGGCGCCACCGCGCCCCCGCCCTACTTCCCGACCACCGGGCGGTACATCAAGAACCGCTACTACGAACTCGACCCGGTGTGGCTCAACACCATGCCGATGGACACGCTCTTCGCCCGGCTGCAGTCGCAGTAAGGCGGCTCGGTGACCGAGCCCCATTCGGGAGCGGCGAAGCCGCGACCCGGGGGCGAGGGAATCCCCTTGGGGACGGCCCGGCGGACATACCAAGGGGGCGGAATCCGGTCTCGGATTCCGCCCCCGCTGCCTTGCGCCAATCGCCCAATCGCCTGATCGCCCACGCGCCGGGTTGCCAACCGCCCAACCGC
Source organism: Gemmatimonadota bacterium (assembly GCA_016713785.1). Lineage (NCBI taxonomy): Bacteria > Pseudomonadati > Gemmatimonadota > Gemmatimonadota bacterium. The sequence continues at coordinate 1,349,364 of JADJOM010000003.1, forward strand.
CGAACCGCCTATCCGCCGCCCCCTCGCCGGAGCACCTCGCGCACGATCAGCTCCCCGTGGTCCCGCGCGTTCTCGATGAACAGCCGGTTGGCGTCCTTGCCGCTGGCGATGACGCCCGCCAGGAAGCAGCCGGCCACCGGCGTCATCATGGTGGCCTCGTCGTGGGCCGCCACCCCGGTGGCCTGATCCACCGGCACGCCCAGGCGCTCCAGCAGCTCGGTGTTGGCGTGGTAGCCGGTCATGGCGAGCACCGCGTCGGCCGGCAGGCGGCGGCGGGAGCCATCGGCCAGCGACTCGACCTCCACCTCCGCCGGGGTGATGGCCACCACCCGGCTCCGCCACGCCGCCGTGATGCTGCCTTCCTTGAGGCGGTTGTTGATGTCGGGCAGCACCCAGGGCTTCACCGCCCGGTCGAAGCCCTCCTCCACGTGCACCAGCGTCACCCGGGCGCCGGCCCGCCAGCACTCGAGGGCCGCGTCCACGGAGCTGTTGCCCGCGCCGATGACGATGACGTCCTGGTGCCAGTGCCGGTGGCCCTCGGTGAAGTAGTGCGAGACGTGCGGCAGGTCCTCGCCGGGGACGCCGAGGAGGTTGGGCCAGTCGTAGTAGCCGGTGGCGAAGACCACGTGGTCGGCGTGGTACACGGTGTCGTCGTGGCGGCGGCGCACCCGCACCTCGAAGCCCCCGCCCGGGCGCCGGGCCACGGCGCTGACCTCCTCGCCGGGGCGCGCGTCGAGCCCGAAGTGCTCGGCCACGCGGCGATAGTACAGCAGCCCGTCCCGCCGGGTGGGCTTCTCGTGGCTGGCGATGAACGGCACGCCGCCGATCTCGATCTTCTCCGGGGTGGAGAAGAACGTCATGTTGAGCGGGTAGCGCTCGATGGTGGAGACCACCGTGCGGCGGTCGAGCAGGAGGCACGGAACCCCGGCGCGCCGGGCCGCGACGCCCACGGCCAGACCGCAGGGCCCGGCGCCGATCACCAGCAGCGTGGTGGCTTCGGCGTTCACGACACGCCGATGATCTGGTCGCGCCGGGTCCCCACGCTGACGAAGCGGATGGGCGCCCCGGAGAGGTCCTGCAGCCGGTCGAGGTAGGCCCGGGCCTCGGGCGGGAGGTCGGCGAGCTTGCGGGCGCCGGTGGTGGGCTTCCGCCACCCGGGCAGCATCTCGTACCGGGGCGTCACCCGCTCTAGGGTCCGGATGTCCGATGGCATCTCGTGGCAGTCCTCGCCCTCGAGGGTGTAGTCCGTGCACACCGGGATCTCGGCGAAGGTGTCGAGCACGTCGAGCTTGGTCACCGCCAGCCCGGTCAGGCCGTTCACCCGCACCGAGTACCGCACCACCGTGGCGTCGAACCAGCCGCAGCGGCGCGGCCGGCCGGTGGTGGCCCCGAACTCCCCGCCCAGCTTGCGCAGGTGCTCTTCCACCCCCGGCTCCGCCTGGGTGGGCAGCGGCCCGTTACCCACCCGGGTGGTGTAGGCCTTGACCACCCCCAGCACCTCGTCGATGGCGGTGGGCCCCACGCCCGCGCCGATCGCGGCGCCCCCGGCGGTGGTGTTGGACGAGGTCACGAACGGGTAGGTGCCGTGGTCCACGTCGAGCAGCGCCCCCTGCGCCCCCTCGAGCAGCACCCGGCGGCCCTCCTTGAGGGCCGTGTGCACCATGCAGCCCGCGTCCACCGCCATGGGCAGGAGGCGCGGGGCCAGCCGTTCCAGCAGCTCGTGGTGCTCCCGCTCGGAGGCGAGCTCGCTGCTGCCCATCATGGCCAGCAGCTGGTTGGCGCGCGCCACCCGCTCGGAGAGGAGCGCCTTGGCCGACTCCAGGTGCCGGAGGTCGCCGACCCGCACCCCGCGGCGGCCGATCTTGTCCTCGTACGCCGGCCCGATCCCGCGCCCCGTGGTGCCGATATTCTGGCTCCGCTCGTGCGCCTTGTCGAGCAGCTTGTGGTAGGGCAGCACCAGGTGAGCCCGGTCGGAGATGACGATCCGGCCCCTGGTGTTCACGCCCTTGGCGGTGAGCCCGTCGAGCTCGGTGAAGAAGGTCTCGGGATCGAGCACGACCCCGTTCCCCACCACGCAGGTGCACCGGTCGTGCAGGATCCCCGAGGGAATCTGGTGCAGGATGAACTGGGCATCGCCGATCCAGACGGTGTGCCCGGCGTTCGCGCCCCCCTGGTAGCGGACGACATAGTCCGCCCGCTCGGCGAGCACATCCACCAGCTTGCCCTTGCCCTCGTCACCCCACTGGGCGCCGACGACAACGACGCAGTGCGTCTTCGGATTGAACATGGTCTCTCGACGGCTCGGGGCGGCCGGCCCGGCCGGAGCCGCCGCCCGCTCGTCCACTGGTCCGGAAAAAGAAAAGAGCCCCGCGGGGGGCTCCGGTGCATCCTCTGGGGAAAGCTAGGCGGCGCCGGGCGAAAGTCAACGCGCGGCGCCGAGCGCCCGCCCCACCGCCTCCGCGGTATTCAGCGACAGGGCTTCCGGGGTATCCCGTGGCGTGTGCAGCCGCCGCAGGTCGGCCCAGGAGAGCCGGCCGATGGTCACCGCCGCGCACCCGGCCCGCGCGAAGGGCAGGCTGTCGGTGAGGATCCCGGCCGGCAGCCGCCGCACCCTGAGCCCCTGGGTGATACCCCCGAGCGCTGGCGCCAGCCGGCCCGCCAGGTCTTCACCCCGAGCATCGTGGGCCACCAGATAGAGCGTCCCCTGGTCGGTGAGGGTGTCCAGATTCACCACCTCCACCCCGGCCGGCTCGAGGGTCCTGGCCAGGACCCGGGCCCCGACCAGCCCGAACTCCTCCGCCCCGGTCAGGACCAAACCGGTACCGGCGCCGGAGAGGCCATCCGCGGCGGTGAGCAGGGCCAGCAGCCCGGTACCGTTGTCCCGGGCACCGACCGTCCCGCCTCGGAGCCTCCCACGGGCCGCCAGCGCCCCGCCAGCGAGCGAAAGCCCGGCCCCCACCCCGACGGCCCACCCCGGGAGTGGATCGGCCTGGAAGGGGCGCCAGAGCACCAGCCCCGACAGGACCAGCCCCGCCGCCCCCATCACCCAGACCGCGACCAGCCGGCCCGCCATCGAATGGCCCTGGGCCTTGGTGTCCACATGGGCCACCAGCCACCGTCGCACCGGCTCGGCGTCCCGCGTGGCGACCAGGTTCACGTCCTCACGCCGTTCCGCGCCGGGAACCTCCACCCCGGTCCCGATCCCCCAGGCGAGCAGCCCGAGCGCCGCCGCGCCCCCGAACCACACCAGGGGGGCGAGCACCGCGGGAAAGCGGCCGAGCAGCAAGGGGAGCTCCAGCAGGGTGAGCCAGCCGAGACCCGCGCCGAGGAGGGGAAAGGCCAGGAGGGAGGCGGGCTGGAATCGGAAGCGTTGCTCCCGGACGGTCCAGCCGCGTTCGCGGAGGTGGGTGGACAGGAGGGCCACGGCCCGCGCCGCGCCCTCGGTGCCGGCCTCGCGGGGGGCGGCGATGACCGCGTCATGCACCTCGCGCGGGGTCACGCGCCGAGCGCCGCGGCGGTCTCCGACGCGATGACCCCGGACTCGAGCAGGCGGGACACGTGCTGGTCGAGTGTCTGCATTCCCTCGCCACCGCCCGCGGCCATCAGGTGGCGGAGGCCGGCCAGGCGCTCGGGCTCGCGCAGGATGCCGCGGATCTCGTGGGTGGCCACCATCACCTCCACCACCGGGACCCGGCCCCCCTCGTCCTTCCGGGGCAGCAGCCGCTGCGCGATCACGCCCCGGAGCACCTCGGAGAGGCGGATCCGCCCGATCTCGCGCTCCACGCTCGGGAACATGGCGTGCAGCCGCGCGATGGTGCTGGCCACCTCGGGCGTCGGCAGCGTGGAGATGACCAGGTGCCCCCGCTCCGCTGCCTTGATCGCCGTGTCGAGGGTGTCGCTGTCACTGATCTCCCCGATGACGATGACGTCCGGGTCCTGGCGCAGCGCCGCCTGCAGCCCGATGGCGAAGCTCTCGGTGTCGACCCCCACCTCGCGCTGGGTGACGCTGCACTTGACGTCGCGGTGCAGGAACTCGATCGGGTTCTCCACCGTCACGATGTGGCGATGCAGGTTCTGGTTCACGTGGTTGAGCATGGCGGCCACGGTGCTGCTCTTGCCGCTCCCCGACACTCCGGTGACCAGCACCAGCCCCTGGTCCAGCTCCGCCAGCCGGGCCACGACCTCGGGGAGGTGCAGCTCCTCGATGGTGGGCACGGCGAAGGGAATCACCCGCATCACGATCATGAACGAGGACCGCTGCCGCAGCACGTTGACCCGGAAGCGGCCCACCCCCGGCATCCCCCAGGAGCAGTCGAAGTCCTTCAGGTGATCCAGGCGGGCGCGGTCCTCCTCGCTCGAGAGCAGCTTGAGGGCGATCGCCCGCGTCTGGTCCGGCGTGAGGCGCTGCTTGGTGAGCGGGACCAGCTTGCCGTTGATGCGGGCCCGGAAGACGTCCCCCGCCTTGATGTGCAGGTCGGACGCGCCGCGCTCCACGGCCGCCTTGATGATCTTCTCCATGCGGTTACCCCGTGACGGCGGGCCGTCGGCCCGCCCTCATGCGTTGGTCCGGGCCAGGAAGCCCATGCGCTCGCGCACCGCGCGCATGGTCTCGCCCGCGATGCGGCGGGCGCGCGCCGCCCCATCCCCGAGGATCTGGTGCACCCGCTCCGGGTGCGCCGTCAGCTCGGCGGCCCGGGCGCGGATCGGGTCCAGGGCCGCGTTCATCCCCTCCGCCAGCACCTTCTTGCAGTCGATGCACCCCCACCCCGCCGTGCGGCAGTTCCCGGCCACCGTCTCGACCATGGCCGCCGCGGAGAAGTGCTTGTGCAGCGCGTAGATGTTGCAGTTGTCGGGGTTCCCCGGGTCCTGCCGCCGAAGCCGCGCCGGGTCGGTCTTGGCTGGCCGCAGCTTCTCCCAGACCTGCTCGGGAGGTTCGAGGATGCCGATGGTGTTCCCCAGGCTCTTCGACATCTTGGCCTGGCCGTCGAGGCCCACGATCCGCTTGGCCTCGGTGAGCATCGGCTTGGGCTCGGGGAAGAACGGCTCGCCACCGGCGAACTCCTGGTTCCACTTGCGGCAGATCTCGCGGGTGAGCTCCAGGTGCTGCACCTGGTCCTCGCCCACGGGCACCAGGTCCGCCTTGTAGAGCAGGATGTCGGCCGCCATGAGCACCGGATAGTTGAGCAACCCGGCGGGGATGCTCTCGACCCGGGTAGACTTATCTTTGAACTGCGTCATCCGCTCCAGCTCGCCGATGGGCGTCACCGTGTTGAAGAGCCACATCAGCTCGGCGTGCTCGGGGACGTGCGACTGGACGAACAGCGTCACCCGCTCCGGGTCCACGCCGGCCGCGAGCACGCCGACGGCCATCTCCCAGGTCCGCCGCGCGAGGGTCCCGGCGTCGTACCGACCGGTGATCGCGTGCAGGTCCACCACGCAGTAGAGACACTCATACGATTGCTGCAGCTGGACCCAGTTCTGGACGGCGCCGAGCCAGTTGCCGATGTGCAGCTCGCCGCTGGGCTGGATTCCGGAAAAGATACGAGGCATCGGCGCAAGCTATTGGGACGGGGAGAGCCACGCAAGATGGCATCGGCCAACGACTTACTACGCACCGCCCGCGCCGCCGCCGAGGCGGCCGGCCACTACCTGCGCACCGTGGACCGGCCCGCGGGGCCCGCCGCCTGGATCGCCAAGGGGCGCGCCGACTGGGCCACCGAGGTCGATCGCGAGTCGGAGCGGATCATCGGCGCGATCCTGGCCAGGGAGACTCCCGGGGCACGCATCGTGGGCGAGGAGCTGACCCCCGAGGTGCAGACCGGGGGCCTGGTGTGGATTGTCGACCCTCTCGACGGCACCACCAACTTCCTCCACGGCTTCCCCGCCTTTGCCGTCTCCATCGCGGCGGCGGTGGAGGGCCGGCTGGAAGCGGCCGTGGTGCTGCATGTGCCGCTCAATCGCCTGAGCACCGCCACCCGCGGGGGCGGGGCCTGGGAGGGAGGCCGCCGGCTGGCGGTGTCCACCATCGATGACCCGGCCCACTCCCTGATCGGCACCGGATTTCCCTTTCGCGACTTCGACCGGCTCGACGAGTACCTCGGGCAGTTCCGTCGGGTCGTCCTCGGGTCCACCGGAATCCGGCGCCCCGGGTCGGCCGCCATCGACCTGGCCGACGTCGCCGCCGGGCGGTTCGACGGGTTCTGGGAGCAGCGGCTCTCGGCCTGGGACATCGCCGCCGGCATCCTGCTGGTGCGTGAGGCCGGCGGGCTGGTCACCGACCGCACCGGCCGTGACCTCGGCGTGGAGCACGGCGAGGTGATCGCCGGCAACCCCGCAATCCACCACTGGCTGCTCGACATCATGAGGGAGGACCCGGCGTGAACCCGGACCAGCGCCTCGCAGACGTGCTCGGCGCCATCGCCGAGGGCACCCCGGCCCCAGGCGGGGGAGCCGCCGCCGCCGTCGCGGGGGCGCTCGCCGCGGCCCTCGCCGGGATGTGCGGGCGGCTGGCCCTGCCCCGCGCCGCCCCGGAGGCGCACCCGGGGGTGGAGTCGCTGATCGAGCGGGCCGACGCCCTCCGCGCGCAGCTCGCCGCCCTGGCGGAGCGTGACGCGGAGGCCTATCGCCAGGTGCTCGAGGCCCAGCGGGCCACCGACGGGACCGAGGGAGACCGGCGGCTGCGGAGGGTCGCGGCCTGGCGGGAGGCGGTGCGGGTGCCGGCGGGTGTGATCCGCGCCTGCCGCGAGGTGGCGCTGCTGGCCCGGCGGATGGCGCGCGACGGGCTGCCGGGCGCCCAGGGCGATGCGCTCATGGCCGCGCTCCTCGCGGCGGCGGCGGCGGCCGGCTCGCAGGTCAACCTGCGGCTCAACCTCAACGCCGCGGGGCGGCCCGAGGACCTGCGGGTCCTGGCCGATGAATCGGAGATCCTGCTGCGGGAGACCCAGCGCGCGGCGGCGGATGCCCGGCTGGCGGTGGAGGAGCGGCTGGGCGTGGGCCGCGGGGGGGCTACTGCGTGAGGATGCGGGGCCCGGCCTTGGTGATGGCCACCGTGTGCTCGAAGTGGGCCGACAGGCTGCCGTCGGCGGTCACCACCGTCCACTTGTCCGGCAGGGTCTTCGTGGCGTAGTGCCCCGCGGTGATCATCGGCTCGATGGCGATGGTCATCCCTTCCAGCAGCCGCGGCCCCCGCTTGGGGTGGCCGTGGTTGGGCACCTGCGGCTCCTCGTGGAACTGGGTGCCGATCCCGTGCCCCACCAGCTCCCGCACCACCCCGAATCCCGCCGCCTCCGCCATCGCCTGCACGGCGTGGCCGATGTCGCCCACGTGGTTCCCGATGGTGGCCTGCGCGATCCCGGCGGCGAGGCACTCCTGGGTCACCCGCAGCAGGCGGGTGGCCTCCGGGGCGATCTCCCCTACCGCCACCGTGGTGGCCGAGTCGGCGTGCAGGCCGTCGAGGTGTACGCCCACGTCGATGCTCACGATGTTGCCCTCCCGGAGCACCCGGCGGGTGCTCGGGATGCCGTGGACGATCTCCTCGTTGATCGAGGTGCAGAGCGTCTTGGGGAAGCCGTACAGGCCCTTGAACGACGGGGTGGCGCCCGGGTGGCTGCGGATGAACTCCTCCGCCGCGCGATCGAGGTCCTCGGTGGACATGCCGGGCCGCACCGTGCGGGCCAGCAGGGCCAGGGTCTCGCCGACGATGTGCCCGGCGCGGGCCATCGTCTCGATCTCGCGGGGGGACTTGATGGTGATCATGGCGGGTGCGGGGCCGGGCGGCGGGCCGCCCGGTGGCCCTAGCGGCCGAGCAGGTCCTTCACCCGGCCGGCGATGGCGTCCACGGTGCCAATGGCGTGGATCATGTGCACCCCGCCCCGGGCCTGGTACCAGGCCAGCACCGGCGCGGTCTGCTCCCGGTAGGCCGTGAGCCGGGTGGCGACGGCCTTCGGGTCGTCGTCGGCGCGACCCTCGATGGTCCGGCGCTTCTCGATCCGGCCGAGGATCTCCTCGTTGGTCACGTCGAAGAAGAGCACGTGGTCCATGGCCCGGCCCAGCTCGGTGAGCAGGCGGGTCACGCCCTCGGCCTGGGGGACGGTGCGCACCACCCCGTCGAAGATGACCCCGTTGCGGGCCTCCGGCTTGCCGAGCTCCTCGCGGACCACCCCCATGATGATCTCGTCGCTGACGAGCTGACCGGCCTCCATGATGGCCTTGGCCTTGAGCCCGACGGGCGTGCCGCGCTTGACGGCGTCCCGGAGCAGGTCGCCGGTGGCGAACTTGGGGAGGCCGAGCCGCTCGGAGAGGATGGCGCCCTGCGTGCCCTTGCCGGCGCCCGGGGGACCGAGGAGAAGGATGTTCATACCGGTGTCCGTGCAGAAAGGTAAGAGGGACCGGCTCGCTCTGTCATCGGGGAGGCTCGAAGCAACGAAGGATCCCTGGTGTGGCACTCAGGGATCCCTCGCGGCGCTCCGGACGGCGGTCGGCCCGGGGCCGGCCGTCACATGAAGCGCTGCTGCCGCCCGCGGAACTTGATCCGCCCCGTCTTCATGAAGCTGTCGTACTTGCGGAGCTGGAGGTGCTGCTGGATCTGCGCGATGGTGTCGAGCAGCACGCCCACCACGATCAGCACGGAGGTGCCGCCGAACTGCTGCTGGAACCCGAGCTGCTTGGTCATGGTGACCGGGATGATCGCGATGATCGCGAGGAACAGCGCGCCCGGCAGGGTCACGCGGGCCAGGACATTGTCGATGTAGTCCGCGGTGCTGGCGCCCGGCTTCACGCCCGGGATGAAGCCGCCCTGCTTCTTCAGGTTCTCCGCCAGGTCCACCGAGTTGAAGATGATGGACGTGTAGAAGTAGCTGAACAGCAGGATCAGGATCGCGAAGGTCAGGTCGTACGGAAGCTCGCCGGGGGTGAAGAAGTCGGCCATGTTCCGCATCCAGGTGTTCTGGGTGAAGCTGGCCAGGGTCCCGGGGACGATGATGATGGTCTGGGCGAAGACGATCGGCATCACGCCGGCGGTGATCAGCCGGATCGGGATGAAGGTCTTCTGGCCCTGCGTCATGCGGCCGCGCCCCATGACCTTCCGGGGGATCTGCACCGGGATGCGCCGGGCCGCCAGGTGCATCGCGGTCACCGCGGCCACCACGGCCACCAGGATGGCGCCGAAGAGCAGCATCTTGCCGATCGACAGCGCGCCCTCGCGCCAGAAGCCGACCATCTGCACCAGGCCCGGCCAGAGGCGGTCGAGGATCGAGAAGGTGATGAGCAGGCTCATCCCGTTCCCGATGCCGCGCTCGGTGATCTGCTCGCCGAGCCACATGACGAAGATGGCGCCGGTGGTGAGCACCACGACCATGGCGAGCCGGGTCCAGAAGGTCGGGACCGGGACCGCGCCGGGGATGCTCTCGGTGAAGACCGCGAAGGTGTAGGCCTGCGCCAGGGCGATGCCGACCGTGATGTAGCGGGTCCACTGGGTCAGCTTCTTCTTGCCCTCCTCGTCCTTCTGCATCTTGCCGATCGAGGGCACGATGCCCCCGGCCAGCTGGAAGATGATCGAGGCGGAGATGTAGGGCATGATGCCGAGGGCGAACACCGTGGCGCGGGAGAGCCCGCCGCCCAGGGTGTCGTACAGCCCGAAGAACCCGGCGGCGGCCGAGTTCCGGATGAAGTCGGTCACGGCCTGGACGTTGACGCCGGGCGCGAAGATGTGCGCGCCGACGCGGTAGATCACCAGGGCGAGGAGGGTGAACCCGATCTTCTTCTGCAGCTCCGGGTCCATCCCGAGGCTGGGCCGGGTGGCGGCGGTCATTCGGCGCTGATCTTCCCGCCGGCCTGCTCGATCTTGCTCTTCGCCGCGCCGGAGAGCTTGACCCCGGAGACGGTGTAGGCGCGATCCACCGCGCCGGTCCCGAGGAGCTTCACCGGCACGTCGCGCTTGGCGATGAGCCCGGCGGCGTGGAGGGTGTCCGGATTGACCTCGGTGGCGGTGAGGCCGCCGAGATCCTTCAGGTTGACCGGCTGCGCGATGACCTTGAACGGGTTGGTGAACCCGCGCTTGGGCAGCCGCCGGTACATCGGCATCTGGCCGCCCTCGAAGCCCGGATTGGTCTCACCGCCCTGCCGGGCCTTGTGGCCCTTGTGGCCGCGGCCGGAGGTCTTGCCCTTGCCGGAGCCGGGGCCGCGCCCCACGCGCATCTTGCCCTTGGTCGACCCGCGGGCCGGCCGGAGGTTCGAGAGCGTGATCGTGGAGTTCTTGTCCGCCATTTACTTCTCCTGGGCCGGCGCCACCTCGATGAGGTGGCGCACCTTGAACAGCATTCCGCGCACCGAGGCGGTGTTCGGGACCTCGGACACCGACTGGTGCCGCTTGAGGCCGAGCGCCTTGAGGGTCCGCCGCATGGTCACGGGGTGCCCGATCCCCGAGCGGATCTGCTTCACCCACAGCCGCTTGGCCTGGGCCTCGGTGGGCACCTTCGCCGCGTGATAGGCCGGGCCCTGTCGCCCGACGACTGGATTGCGCCCCATCGGTTACGCCTCCTGCGGGGCGCGATAGGCGATCTGGTCCGCCTCCACGCCACGCTCCCGCGCCACCTGGCGCGCGGTGACCAGCTGCTGGAGCCCGTTGAGCGTCGCCCGCACCATGTTGTGCGGGTTGTTCGAGCCCAGGCTCTTGGTGAGGATGTCGGTGATGCCCGCGCAGGCCAGCACCGAGCGGATCGGGCCACCGGCGATCACGCCGGTGCCGCTGGCCGCGGGCTTGAGCAGCACCCGGCCCGCGCCGTGCCGGCCGAGGACCTCGTGCGGGATGGTGGCGCCGACGCGCGGCAGCTCGACCATCGTGCGCTTGGCCGCGTCGACCGCCTTGCGGACGGCCTCGGAGACCTCGTTGGCCTTGCCGGTCGCGATGCCGACCTTGCCCTTGCCGTCGCCGACGGCCACGAGGGCGTTGAACGAGAAGCGCCGGCCGCCCTTGACCACCTTGGCCACGCGGTTGATCGCCACGACGTTCTCGATGAACTCGCTGTGCTCCTGGTCGCGGTCGCCGCGCTTGCCACCCCGGCCGCGCCCGCCGCCCTGGCCGCCGCGCCCGCCCTGGCCGCCGCGCCCGCCGCCGCCCTGGCCGCCGCGCCCGCCCCGGCCGCGCTGCTCGCCGCCGCCCTGCGGAGTGGCGGTCTCGCCGCCGGTGGTGCCCTGTTCGTCCGCCATGTCTAGAACTCCAGTCCGGCTTCGCGCGCGCCGTCGGCGACGGCCTTCACGCGACCGTGGTAGCGATAGCCCGCGCGGTCGAAGACGACACGGGTGATGCCGGCGGCCTTGGCCTTCGCCGCGAGGACCTTCCCCATCCCCCTTGGCCTTGCCGACCTTCCCGGCGCCCTCGGGGGTCACGCCCTCGGAGACATCCGAGACGCCGAGGAGGCACACGCCGCGGTCGTCGTCGACCAGCTGGGCGTAGATGTGCTTGAGCGAGCGGAACACCGCGAGCCGCGGCCGCTCGGCCGTGCCGGCGACCTTCTTGCGCACCCGGAGGTGCCGCCGGGCCCGGAGTTCCTGCCGCGTGGACGGCGACTTGACTGCACGCATCGTTACTTGGCTCCTGTCTTGCCGGCCTTCCGGCGGACCGTCTCACCCTGGTAGCGCACGCCCTTGCCCTTGTAGGGCTCGGGCTTCCGGAGGCTGCGGATCTCCGCCGCCACCTGGCCGACCAGTTCCTTGTCCGGGCCCTCGATCTTCACGATGGTGTTGTTGTCCACCGTGAACTTGATCCCCGCCGGCGTCGGATAGTGCACCGGGTGGGAGAAGCCGAGCGCCAGCTGCAGGCCGGTCGGCTTGGCTTCGGCCTTGTAGCCCACGCCCTGGATCTCGAGCGTCTTGAGGAAGCCCTTGGCCACCCCGTCCACCATGTTCTGGACCAGGGTGCGGGTCAGGCCGTGCAGCGCCTTGTGCCGGGCCTCGTCGCTGGGCCGGGTGACGAGCACCTGCTCGCCCTGGACCGCGATCTGGATCTCCGGATGGAAGGTGCGGGTGAGCTCGCCCTTGGGGCCCTTCACGGACAGGGTGTGCCCGTGGAGGGTGAGGGTGACGCCCTTGGGCACCACCACCGGATGCTTGCCGATTCGGGACATGCGCGCCTCTTACCAGATGACGGCGAGCAGCTCGCCGCCCAGGTTCGCCGACCGCGCGTCGCGGTCGCTCATGAGGCCCTTCGGCGTGGACACGATCGCCATGCCGAGGCCGTTCTTGATCCGCGGGATCTCGCGCGACTTCACGTACTGGCGCAGGCCCGGGGACGACACGCGCTTGAGCTCGCGGATGACCGGCTGGTCATTGTGGTACTTGAGGTACAGCCGGAGCACGCCGCGCGCGCCGTCGTCGAGGATCTTGTAATCCGCGATGTAATGGTTGTCGCGCAGCAGCCGCGCCAGCTCGCTCTTGAGCTTGGACACCGGGATGTCCACCCGCTTGTGGCCGGCGGCGCAGGCGTTCCGGACGCGCGTCAGCATGTCCGCGACGGGATCTGTCATGCTCATCGTGTATGCTCTCCTACCAGCTGGCCTTGCGCACGCCGGGGATCTCGCCCCGGAGCGCCATGTCGCGGAAGCAGATCCGGCAGAGCCCGAACTTCCGGAGCACCGCCCGGCTGCGGCCGCAGCGCTGGCAGCGCCGCACCGTCCGCACCTTGAACTTGGGCGTCCGCTTGGCCCGCTCGATCCAGCACGTCTTCGCCATCGAGTCCTCTCCTCAATCCGCCTTGGCCCGGCCAAGGCATGCCATGGCCCGGGTCAGGAAGCAACCTGCAGCGGGGTCCCGCCGCGGAACGGCCAGCCGAACTCCCGGAGCAGCGCCTGCGCCAGGTCGTCCCGCCCCGCCGACGTCACGATCGTGATGTCCATCCCGTGGATCTTCTCGACCTTGTCGAAGTCGATCTCCGGGAAGATCATCTGCTCCTTGATGCCCACGGTGTAGTTGCCGCGGCCATCGAAGCTCTTGTCCGGCAGCCCGCGGAAGTCGCGCACCCGCGGCACCGAGACGTTGATGAGGCGGTCCAGGAACTCGTACATCCGCGCGTTCCGGAGCGTCACCGACACGCCCACCGGCTGGCCCTCGCGCAGCCCGAAGTTCGCGATCGCCTTCTTGGCCCGCCGGATCACCGGCTTCTGGCCCGAGATCAGCGCGAGCTCCTCCGCCACCGTCTCGATGAGCTTCGGGGTCTTGGCCCCCTCGCCCATCCCGACGTTGAGCACCACCTTCACCACGCGCGGCACCTGGTGCGGGTTGGTCAGCCCGAACTGCTTGGCCAGGTTCGGCCGGACGACCTTCTCATAGTAGGTCTTGAGGCGCGGCACCCCATCGACCGACTTCGGCGCCGGGTCGGTCGCGTACGCCGCGCCGCCCTTGTCCTTGCCGCCCTTGGCCGGCGCGCCCGCCTTCGGCGTCTTCGCGGCCTTCTCCTTCGTCTCGGCCATCGTCAGCGGTTCCTCACAATGGACTGCCCGGACTTCACCGCGATCCGCTCCAGCGTGCCGTCGGCGTCCTTCTGCCGGCGGATGCGGGTCGGCTCGCCCGACTTGGGATCGATCAGCATCACCTTCGAGTGGTGCAGCGGCGCCTCGCGCTGGATCTTGCCTCCCGGCGCCGTCTGGGTCGGCTTCTGGTGCTTGGTGACCAGGTTGATCCCCTCGACCGCCACCCGGCCGGTCTTGGGATAGACCCGCAGCACCTTGCCCCGCTTGCCCTTGTCATCGCCCGAGAGCACCTGCACCGTGTCGCCCTTGGTCACCGCCAGCCGCTGGCGGACCGGGGGCAGGTGGCGGATGCGCTTGGCCTTCTTGTAGACGAGCGGCTTCATGCTACAGCACCTCCGGCGCGAGCGAGACGATCTTCATGTACCGCTTCTCGCGCAGCTCGCGCGCCACCGGCCCGAAGATTCGGGTCGCCCGGGGCTCGCCCTGGTCGTTGATCAGCACCACGGCGTTCTCGTCGAACCGGATGTACGACCCGTCCTTGCGGCGGGTCTCCTTCACGGTCCGCACGATCACCGCCTTGGCCACGTCACCCTTCTTCACCTGGCCGGTCGGGATGGCGTCCTTGATGGCGACGACCACCTTGTCGCCCACGCCGGCGTAACGGCGCTTGCTGCCCCCGAGCACCCGGATGACGAGCGCCTTCCGCGCCCCCGAGTTGTCGGCCACCTTGACGATCGATTCCTGCTGGATCATGGGATCCTCGGCTCCTGGTCCGCCCGCACGGCTGTGCGCGCCCTACTTCGCCCGCTCGATGATCTCGACCACCCGCCACGACACCGTCTTGGCCAGCGGCCGGGTCTCCATGATCCGCACCGTGTCGCCCACCTTCGCGCCGAACTTGTCGTCGCGCGCCTTCACGCGGGCCGTGCGGGTCATCTGCTTCCCGTACGCCGGGTGGGCGAACCGCCGGGTGAGGGTCACCACGACCGTCTTGGTCATCTTGTCGCTGCTCACCACGCCCTGGCGGGTCTTGCGCCGCGCGCGGGCCTCGGTCTTCTGCTCGGTCATCGTTAGTCTCGCTCGTCGGGGCCGCGCTAGCGGCCCAGCTCCCGGGCCCGCAGGATGGTCTGGATCCGGGCGATGTCGCGCCGGAGGCTGCGGAACCGCATCGGGTTCTCGATCGACTCCGTGGCGGAGCGGAACCGCAGGCGGAACCGCTCCTCGGTCAGCTCGGACAGCCGCGCCTTGAGGTCATCCACCGACAGTTCGTGCAGTGCACTGGTCTTCATGGCTCAGTCCTCCGTCCGCTTCACGAACCGCGTGCGCACCGGCAGCTTCGCCGCCGCCAGCGCCAGGGCCGCCTTGGCCAGCTCCACGGCCACCCCTTCCACCTCGAACAGCATCCGGCCCGGCTTCACCACGGCCACCCAGCCCTCCGGGTTGCCCTTGCCCTTGCCCATGCGGGTCTCGGCCGGCTTCTTGGTGATCGGCTTGTCCGGGAAGATCCGGATCCACACCTTGCCGCCGCGCTTCATCTCGCGCGTAAGCGCCACGCGGGCCGCCTCGATCTGCCGGTTGCTCACCCACCCCGGCTCCAGCGACATCAGGGCGTATTCCCCGAACGCCACGGTATTGCCGCGGGTGGCGATCCCCTTGGTCCGCCCCTTGAACGTCTTGCGGAACTTGACCCGCTTCGGTGCCAGCATCGCTCAGTTCCCCGTGCTGTACGTACGGCCCGACAGGTCTTCGACCACCTCGCCCTTGAAGACCCAGACCTTGATCCCGATGGTGCCGTAGGTCGTCATGGCGGTGCTGGTGGCGTACTCGATGTCCGCCCGCAGCGTGTGGAGCGGCACCCGCCCCTCCCGGTAGCCCTCGACCCGCGCGATCTCGGCGCCGCCCAGGCGGCCCCCCGCGCGCACCTTGATCCCCTGCGCCCCCATCCGCATGGCGCTCTGCACCGCCCGCTTCATGGCCCGGCGGAACGAGATCCGCTGCATCAGCTGGTGCGCGATGTTGTCGGCCACCAGCTGCGCCGACAGCTCCGGCCGCTTGATCTCCTCGACGTTGATCGCCGCTTCCTTGCCGGTCAGCTGCGCCAGCTCGTCCCGCAGCTTGTCCACCTCGGCGCCCCGCTTGCCGATCACCACGCCCGGCCGCCCGGTGTGCACCGTCACGGTCACCTTGCCCGGCTTGCGCTCGATGTCGATCTGCGCGATCGCCGCGTGGCCCAGGCGCGCCTTGAGGTACTTCCGGATCAGCTCGTCCTCCTTGAGGAGGGCCGGCATCTCCTTCGTCGCGAACCAGCGGGACGTCCACGGCTTGACGATGCCGAGGCGGAGGCCGGTCGGATGGGTCTTCTGCCCCATTACTTGCTCTCCTTCGTGCCCACGTGGATCTCGACGTGCGACGTCCGCTTCTTGATCGGCACCCCGCGCCCCTGCGCCGCCGCCGAGAACCGCTTGAGCGGGGTGCCCATGTTGATGACCGCCTTGGTCACCCGCAGGTCATCCACGTCCAGGCTCTCGTTGGCCTTCAGGGCCGCCTGCTCGGCGTTGGCCACCGCGGACCGCAGCGTCTTCTCGATCTGCTTGGCCGCGTACTTCTTGTTGAACTTCAGGATCGCGAAGGCCTCATTCACGTCCTTGCCGCGGATGAGGTCCACCACCAGCCGCATCTTCCGCGACGACTGGCGCGCATAGCGCTGGATCGCTCGGGCTTCCATGATTTACTCCGCCTTGGCCTTCTTGTCGGCCACCA
Organism: Gemmatimonadota bacterium; assembly: GCA_016713785.1. Lineage (NCBI taxonomy): Bacteria > Pseudomonadati > Gemmatimonadota > Gemmatimonadota bacterium. Next base: position 1,365,587 of record JADJOM010000003.1, read on the forward strand.
GCTTGCCGCTGTGGCCCCGGAACAGCCGCGTGGGCGCGAACTCGCCGAGCTTGTGCCCCACCATGTTCTCGGTCACGTACACCGGGACGAACTTGTTCCCGTTGTGGACCGCGAAGGTGTGCCCCACGAACTCGGGCAGGATGGTGCTGGCCCGGCTCCAGGTCTTCACCACCCGCTTCTCGTTGCGGGTGTTCATCGCCTGGACCTTGCCCAGCAGCGCCGCCTGGACGAACGGACCCTTCTTGATGCTGCGCGACATTTACGAACCCCCTCCGGTCGCCTTCCCGCGCCGACGGCCGCGGACGATGTACTGCGTCGAGGCCTTCTTCGGCTGCCGCGTCTTCCGGCCTTCCGGCTTGCCCCACGGGCTCACCGGCGGCCGGCCGCCCGAGGTCTTGCCCTCGCCGCCGCCCAGCGGGTGATCCACCGGGTTCTTCGCCACGCCGCGGACCCGCGAGCGCTTGCCCAGCCAGCGGGTCTTGCCCGCCTTGCCCATCGACAGCAGCTCGTGCTCCGCGTTGCCCACCTCGCCGATCGTCGCGAGGCACTTGGCGTGCACCCGCCGCATCTCGGTCGAGCGCAGCCGGAGGGTCACGTAGTCGCCCTCCTTGGCCACCACCTGGGCCCCGCCGCCGGCGGTGCGGATCATCTGCCCGCCCTTGCCGATCTTGAGCTCCACGTTGTGCACCGTCTCACCCAGCGGCACCTCGCCGAGCGGGATGGCGTTGCCGAGCCGCGGGTCCACGCCCGGCCCCGACAGCACCGTGTCGCCCACGTTCAGCCCCTTGGGGTGCAGGATGTAGCGCTTCTCGCCGTCGGCGTACACGATCAGCGCGATGCGCGCGCTGCGGTTCGGGTCGTACTCGATCCCCGCCACCTTGCCCGGGATCCCGAACTTGTTCCGCTTCCAGTCGATGCGCCGGTACATCCGCTTGTGGCCGCCGCCGATGTACCGCATCGTGACGTGGCCCTGGTTGTTCCGGCCGCCGCTCTTGCGCAGCGGCTCGAGCAGGCTCTTCTCCGGCGTGGTCTTGGTGATCTCGGCGAAATCCGAGACCGACCGGAACCGGGTGCCGGGCGTGACCGGCTTGAATTGACGGATGCCCATATCAGCCCTCGAACACGGGAAGCGTTTCCCCGTCCTTCAGGGTCACGATGGCCTTCTTCCAGCGCGCCGTGAGGCCCTTGGTCCGGCCCCGCACCACCTGGTCACGCCGCATCCGCATGGTGCGCACGCTGGTGGCGGTGACGCCGAACAGCTCCTTCAGCGCGTCGCGGATCTGGTACTTGTTCGCCTCGGGATGCACCTCGAAGGCGTATTCCTTCCGCAGCTGGTACGCGGCCGACGACTTCTCGGTCACCACCGGCCGCACGATCGTCTCATGCAGGCTGGGCACTTACTTGCCCCCCTTCTTCTTGGGCGCGGCCTTCTTGGCGGCCGGCTTCTTGGGCGCGGCCTTGGCCTTGGGCGCCGCCTTCCTGGCCGGCTTGGCCGCCTTCGGCTCCGCCTTGGGCTTGGCCGCCTTCGGCGCCTTGGCCGGCTTGGCCGGCTTGGCCGCCTTCGGCTTGGGCTCGGCCTTGGGCCGGGCCGCCCGCGGCCCCGGCGCCGCCTTCACCGAGGGCACCATCGCCCGCACGAACGGCTGGGCGGGCTCGCCGGCCAGCGCCGGCTCCTCGACCACCACCACCTCGGCCCACAGGATGTCGTAGGCCCCGGCGTCGCTGAACGGCAGGACGTCCACCCGCGGCAGGTTCCGGGCGCTCAGGTACAGCGCCTCGCTCACGCCGTGGGTGAGGATGAGCACCTTCCGCTCCGCCACGCCCAGGGTGGCCAGCAGCTCTTGCAGCACCCGGGTCTTCGGGCTCTGCTGCTCGAACCGCTCCACCACGTAGAGCTGGCCCTCGGCGGCGCGGGCGTTGAGCGCGCTCTTGCGGGCGAGCTGCTTCACCTTGCGCGGGATGCCGATGCGGTAGTCGCGCGGCAGCGGGCCGAACACCTTGCCGCCGCCCGGCCAGTTGGGCGCGCGGGTCGAGCCCTGCCGGGCCCGGCCGGTGCCCTTCTGCTTCCAGGGCTTCTGGTTGCCGCCGGAGACGAAGCTCCGGGTCTTGGTGCTGTGCGTGCCCTGGCGCTGGTTGGCCAGGTAGACCTTCACCGCCTCATGCAGCACCGGCTGGTTCACGGTGCCGTCGAACAGCGGCTCCGGCAGCGCCAGGGCGCCCTTGGGCGCGCCGGCGGGCGAGAAATGCGGGGCCTCAATCATGGCGGCTCCGGCCGTGCTGCTTGTTGACGAGCAGGATGCCGTGCTTCGCGCCGGGGACCGCGCCCCGCACGAACAGCAGGTTGCGCTCGGCATCGATCTTCACCACCCGCAGCCCGAGCTCCGTGTGCCGCTCGGCGCCCATGTGGCCCGGCATCCGCTTGCCCTTGATGACGCGCGAGGGGTCGGTGCCCGGGGAGATGGAGCCCGGCTTGCGGTGCCGCGTGTTGCCGTGGCTGGCGGGGCCGCCGCCGGCGCCGTAGCGGTGCACCATGCCCTGGAAGCCCCGGCCCTTGCTGGTGCCGGTGACCTTCACGAGCTCCCCGGGGGCGAAGATGCCCACGGTCACGGTGTCACCCGGCTTGTAGGCCTGCTGGTTGGCCCCGAATTCCTTCAGGATCTTGGGGGCGGCCTCGAGCGTCGCCGCCTTCGCGTGCCCGAGCTCCCCGCCGGTGGCGCGCGTGGGCAGCTTCGCCCCGAAGCCCAGCTGCACCGCGTCCGCCTTCACCTGCAGGACGCGGCACGGGCCCGCCTCGATCACCGTCACCGGGATCGACGCGCCGTCGTCCAGGAAGACGCGGGTCATGCCGAGCTTCCGCCCGATCAGTCCATTCGCCATGGCTATTCGACCTTGATCTCGACGTCCACGCCGGCCGGCAGGTCGAGCTTCGTCAGCGCGTCCATGGTCTGCGGGCGGGAGTCGTTGATGTCGAGCAGCCGCTTGTGGGTGCGGAGCTCGAACTGCTCCCGGCTCTTCTTGTCGACGTGCGGGCTGCGGAGCACGGTCCACCGCTCGATCTTGACCGGCAGCGGGATCGGCCCCGACACCTGGGCCCCCGTCTTCTCCGCCGTGCGCACGATGTCCGCCGCGGCCTGGTCCAGCACGCCGTGGTCGAACGCCTTGAGCCGGATGCGAATACGCTGTGCCATTCGTTCCTCGTCGTCTCGGCGGCTGGCGGGCCCGGTGGCTCGGCCAGGCTCAATCGAGCCGCCGAGCCGCCGAGTCGCCGAGCCGACTACTTCAGGATCTTCGTCACCACGCCCGCGCCAACGGTCCGGCCACCCTCGCGGATCGCGAAGCGCAGCCCCTCGTCCATGGCGATCGGGATGATCAGGGTGATGCGCATCTGGATGTTGTCCCCCGGCATCACCATCTCCACGCCCTCGGGCAGCTCGCAGGAGCCCGTCACGTCCGTGGTGCGGAAGTAGAACTGCGGCCGGTACCCCTTGAAGAACGGGGTGTGGCGCCCGCCCTCTTCCTTGGTCAGGACGTAGACCTCGGCCATGAACTCGGTGTGCGGGGTGATGCTGCCGGTCTTCGCCAGCACCATGCCGCGCTCGATCTCGGTCTTTTCCACGCCGCGCAGCAGCAGGCCGACGTTGTCGCCCGCCTGGCCGTCATCGAGCAGCTTGCGGAACATCTCGACGCCGGTGACCGTGGTCTTCTTGTCGGAGTTGAAGCCGATCAGGGAGACTTCCTCGCCCACCTTGATCTTGCCGCGCTCGATCCGCCCGGTGGCCACCGTGCCGCGGCCGGTGATCGAGAAGACGTCCTCGACCGGCATCAGGAACGGCTTGTCCACCTCGCGCTTCGGCTGCGGGATCGACACGTCCAGCGCGTCGAGGAGCTCCCACATCTTCTTGACCCACTGCTCCTCGCCCTTGATCGCGCCGATCGCCGAGCCGCGGATCACCGGGAGCTCGTCGCCCGGGAACTCGTACTTGCTCAGCAGCTCGCGCACCTCGAGCTCCACCAGGTCCAGCAGCTCGGGGTCGTCGACCAGGTCGCACTTGTTGAGGAACACCACCACGTACGGCACGTTCACCTGGCGGGCCAGGAGGATGTGCTCGCGGGTCTGCGGCATCGGGCCGTCGACCGCGCTCACCACGAGGATGGCGCCGTCCATCTGCGCCGCGCCCGTGATCATGTTCTTCACGTAGTCGGCGTGGCCCGGGCAGTCCACGTGGGCGTAGTGCCGCTTCTCGGTGCTGTACTCCACGTGGCTCGTCGCGATCGTCAGGATCTTGGTCGGGTCGCGGCGGCCCTGCGACTCGGACGCCTTGGCGACGGAGTCATAGGGGACGTAGGCCGAGAGGCCCTTGTCGGCCGTCACCTTGGTGAGCGCGGCCGTCGTGGTGGTCTTGCCGTGGTCCACGTGCCCGATGGTGCCGACGTTCACGTGGGGCTTGGTCCGGTCGAATTTGGCTTTGGCCATGGGGTCCTCGTGGTTATCCCTTCTTTTTCGCGATGATCGCTTCGGCAATCGACTTCGGAACTTCCTCGTAGTGCGCGAATTCCATCGAGTACACCGCCCGCCCCTGCGTCATGCTGCGCAGCTGGGTGGAGTACCCGAACATCTCCTTGAGCGGCACGTGCGCGGCCACCACCTGGGCCTCGCCCCGCTGGGTCATCCCGCCGACCTTGCCGCGGCGCCCCGAGAGGTCGCCCACGACGTTGCCGAGGAAGTCCGACGGGGTCACCACCTCGACCTCCATCACCGGCTCCAGGATGATCGGCTTGGCCTGCGACGCCGCCGTCTTGAACGCCATCGAGCCGGCGATCTTGAACGCCATCTCGCTCGAGTCGACGTCGTGGTAGCTGCCGTAGACCAGCGTCGCCTTCACGTCGACCACCGGGTACCCGGCCTGGATGCCGTTCTCCAGCGCCTCGCGGATGCCCGCCTCCACCGGCTTGATGAACTCCCGGGGGATCACGCCGCCGACGATCTTGTCCTCGAAGATGAAGCCCTCGCCGGGCTTCGACGGCTCGAGGTGGATCACCACGTGGCCGTACTGGCCCTTGCCGCCCGACTGCCGGATGAACTTGCCCTCGACGTCACTCACCTTGCGGGTGATCGTCTCGCGGAAGGCCACCTGCGGCTGGCCCACGTTCGCCTCGACCTTGAACTCCCGCTTCATGCGGTCGACCAGGATCTCGAGGTGCAGCTCGCCCATGCCGGCGATGATCGTCTGGCTGGTCTCGGCGTCGGTCCGCACCCGGAAGGTGGGATCCTCCTCCTGCAGCTTCTGCAGGGCGATCGCCAGCTTGTCCTGGTCCGCCTTGGTCTTCGGCTCGATGGCGACGTCGATGACCGGGTTCGGGAACTTCATCGCCTCGAGGATGATCGGACTATCCTCGTCACAGAGGGTGTCCCCGGTCCGGGTGTCCTTGAGGCCGATCGCGGCGCCGATGTCGCCCGCGAGCACCTCCTGGATCTCCTCGCGCTTGTTGGCGTGCATCTGCAGCAGCCGCGCCACCCGCTCCTTCTTGTCCTTCGTGGCGTTGTAGACGTAGCTGCCGGCGTCCAGCTTGCCCGAGTACACCCGGAAGTAGGTCAGCCGCCCCACGAACGGGTCGGTCATGATCTTGAACGCCAGCGCCGCGAACGGCGCGTCGTCCTTCGGGGTCCGCGTGATGTGCTCGGTATCGTGGAGCGGCACGTGCCCCTCGATCTCCTTCACGTCGGTGGGGCACGGCAGGAAGTCGATCACGCTGTCGAGCAGCGCCTGCACGCCCTTGTTCTTGAACGACGCGCCGCACAGCACCGGCACGAACCCGTGCTTGATGGTGGCGTTGCGGATGGCGCCGCGGATCTCCGCCTCGGTCAGCTCCTCGCCGCCCAGGTACTTCTCCAGCAGCGCGTCCTCGTGCTCGATGGCCGACTCGATGAGGTCATGGCGGAACTTGGCCGCCTGCTCCTTCATGGCGTCGGGGATCGGCATCTCCGAGAACGTCTTGCCCAGCGTCTCCTCGTGGAAGACGATCTCGACGTTGCGGATCAGGTCCACGTGGCCGGTGAAGGTGTCCGAGCTGCCCACCGGCAGCTGCAGCGGGTGCGCCTTCTTGGTCAGCCGGTCCCGGACCATGTCCAGGCAGCGGTAGAAGTTGGCCCCGATGCGGTCCATCTTGTTGGCGAACACCAGCCGCGGCACCCCGTACCGGTCCGCCTGGCGCCACACCGTCTCGGTCTGCGGCTCCACGCCGGCCACCGAGTCGAGCAGGGTCACCGCGCCGTCCAGCACCCGCAGGGACCGCTCCACCTCGGCCGTGAAGTCCACGTGGCCCGGGGTGTCGATGATGTTGATCCGGTACTGGATGTCGTCGCGCACCCAGAAGCAGGTCGTCGCAGCCGAGGTGATGGTGATGCCCCGCTCCTGCTCCTGCTCCATCCAGTCCATCGTGGCCGCGCCCTCGTGCACCTCACCGATCTTGTAGTTCTTGCCGGTGTAGTAGAGGATGCGCTCGGTGGTCGTGGTCTTCCCGGCATCGATGTGAGCCATGATGCCGATGTTCCGGTACCGATCGAGCGGTGTTTCGCGCGCCATGCCGTGACCCTGATCTCTTCGGTTCGTGCGCACCCGTCGTGCGCGCGTCGTGCCCAGTCCGACCCATTCCAGCGAAAAAGCGGGGCGACCGACCCGGGCGCGCCCGGTGGTTTCGCTCCGCACTCATCCCGCGCCTGGCGCCGGGACGGGGACCATTACAGGTCCATTGCATTCGTGGGGGCCGCATATCTGCGGCCCCCACGGGGCTCACACATACGGACCCACTTCTGAAGGATCGGAGGTGGCTAGCGGAGTCCCGGTGCGCTGGGGCCGGCCGTCACACGATCCGGATGTCTCGTTCCTGGGAACCCATTCGAACGCGCGGGTCCTGAGAAGCCCGGCAAAGGTAACCCGATGTCCGGCAATGTCAACGGGTCCCCGGACCAGCCCAGCCAGCGGGGGGCTGATTCCGCACCCCGCCGCGCCGCGGACCCACCCGGAGACCCGGAACGACGAACGGGGCGACCGCGCTGGTCGCCCCGTCGTCCCTGCCCCGCCGTCCATCCGCGTCTACCAGCGGTAGTGCGCGAAGGCCCGGTTGGCCTCGGCCATCTTGTGGGTGTCTTCCTTCTTCTTGATGGCGTTGCCCTCGCCCTTGGAGGCGAGGATCAGCTCGGCGGCCAGGCGCTCCTGCATGGTCTTCTCGGAGCGGCCCCGGGCGAAGTCGATCACCCAGCGCATGGCCAGGGCGGTGCGCCGCTCGGGGCGGACCTCCACCGGCACCTGGAGGGAGGCGCCGCCCACCCGGCGGCTCTTCACCTCGAGGGCGGGCTTCACGTTGCTGATGGCCTGCTTGAAGACGGTGACGCCCGGCTGGCCGGTGCGCTCCTCGATCATGTCCATGGCGGAGTAGAAGATCCGCTCGGCGGTGCTCTTCTTGCCCTGGTACATGAGCGAGCTGATGAACTTGGAGACCGTCTGGCTGTCGTAGCGGGGATCCGGCGGCACGACCCGCTTCACGGCCTTGGTGCGGCGGCTCACTTCTTACCTCCCTTGCCGGCCGCGGCGGCGCCGCCGGCCTTCGGGCGCTTGGCGCCGTACTTGGAGCGGCTGCGGCGGCGGTCGTTCACCCCGGCGGCGTCGAGCGCGCCGCGGACGAGGTGGTAGCGGACGCCCGGCAGGTCCTTCACGCGGCCGCCCCGGACCAGGACGATCGAGTGCTCCTGCAGGTTGTGCCCTTCGCCCGGGATGTAGGCGATGATCTCGAACCCGTTGGTCAGGCGCACCTTGGCCACCTTCCGGAGGGCCGAGTTCGGCTTCTTCGGGGTGGTGGTGTAGACGCGGGTGCAGACCCCGCGGCGGAACGGGTTCTGCTTGAGCGCCGGCGACTTGTCCTTGTAGACAGGCGCCTTGCGGTTCTTCCGGACGAGCTGATTGATAGTCGGCATACGCCTGCGGTTCGGGGCACGAGACCTTCCCCCGGCCTAGTCCGGGAGAGAACGGCAAAGGTAGCCGGGGGAAGGGGTTGGGTCAAGGAGGAATCAGTGGCAGCCGGTGCCTTGGCAGATACACATTCCCCCGACCATGACCCAAGTACCGGTGGAAGTCACAGCAACCCCCAACTTTCCCAAGTAGCCGATTCCTCGGGTCCATTGGGCCGGAGAGAGGCTTTGCACGGGGTCTTCACCGGCCTGACCAAGGGCCAAGAAGTTCGTCACATCCTGCACTTTGTCTGAATCAATAAAGCAGGCCCGCCGCCCCCAGTCACTGCAGTCTTGGACCGAGGACGAGAATCGCGGGTAGATCTCGCCGGTGCGAGGGTCATGCCCGTGATACTCTACGTCATATTGTTCAGGCGGGACAAGCTCCGCCACCCATGTCGCATCCGTGGGGCTCGTCGCGTGCAAGATGTAAAGTGGCGGCTTCTGTCCGAGAGCCCCGATTCGCCCGACGAAGAGAAAGTTCCGGCCTTCGGCGTACTTCCGCTCATTGACACCACTCTGGTTATTGCTTCTTACACGGACCTCCGCCACTACCCTGCCCCCGCCCAACAGGTCGGCCTCGGTAAGGTTCATGGCGCCGTACTCAGGCCAGATTGAAGCCACGGCCTTCGGCGGCTTCCCACCGATGATGATCCCGTGGCCCTCGAGGCCGAATCTCTTGAGAAAGCACCGTTGCCTCACGTAAGACTCGATATCCGCGCTGACGGTGAGATCCCCGGTGAACGGCGGAGTTTCAAGCCGCCTCCCATAGTCCCGCTTCTCACATTGGACGTCGTACGTTTGCCCACTCGCTCGTCCGGCGATTCCGGAGAGACAAAGGAATAGGGCAATCAGTGGAAGGGCGTGTTGGCGATGGCCAAGAAATCGAGAATCCATGACTGGCGCTCCTGGCGATAAGTGGTTTCGCTAACCAGATGCACATCGTGCGCTACTCAGCCGGCCGGAGCTGAGAAAGGATCGCATCGGCTCGCATGGCAGCCGCTGGGTCCTGTTGTTGTCCAGCGGCGTAGATCAGGCTGAGCAACCGCCTGAGTGAACCAGCCGCCTGCGGCAGCAGGAGCAGGTGATCCTGCAGTTCGATTCCCGAGATTGCCCTCGCCGCCACTTGGAGTGCCGTAGCGGTGTCCGCGATCAAGAGGCACAAGTTAGACTGCGCCAATGCTGATTCCGGAGCAACCTCCCCCGCATCGCTCATCTCGGCCGCCCGGGACCATCGCGCCACGGCATCGCGCACAACAGCCGAGCGCCCTCGTGAGTGCGCGCTCTGTGGCTCCAGCGAACTATTGTGCCCAGGGGTCTGATGTGCTGTGAGCGGCCCGGTCGTCGCGAACGCGTAGAAGGCGGCGTCCTCGGTCAGCGCGAGGATCATCGCGTTCTGTTCCTGGCGGGGTGCCCATCCATCGATCAGCCGCAGGACCCTCGCCTCCTGGGACTGCACGCTGTCCGCGGAGGACCCCATGACGGCGTACGCATACAGCGTGAGTGCCTCCGCTGCGAGGGACTGCGGCGGGTGGACCGGCGTCCCATCGGGCGTCGCGAACTCCCATGCGCTGGCACCCTGCCGCAGCAGTGCCACGAGCTGGGCCGTGCGCCCCACCAGCGCCGCCAGGGGTGCCAGGCGGAGGGCATCCGCCGGAGTGGAGGGCCGCCAGGTATCCAGCACTGCACGGGCCGCGGAGCCGGCCAGCGCGAAGTCGCCAGTCTTGAGGGCGAGGCGTGCCTGATCGATCATCAGCCGCGCGCGGGCAGCAGAGTCAGTGGTCAGGTCGAGGGCGCGGGCGACGGCCGCAACGGCTGACGAGTCGCCCTGGAGCACCAGCAGGCGCTCGAGCACCGCCGCCCGCGCGGTCCAGGCGGGGCCGCTGCCGGGGTAGAGCCGAACCCACTCATCCACCACCGAGCGGAGCACCTGACGGCTGTGCGCGAAGGCCTTGGCCCCGCGCGGAGGGGGGCCCTCCGCCTTGCCCGAGGTGAGGTCGACGGTCGGCAGCGGGCGGAAGGCGATCGTGTCCGCCTGCCAGTCGACCCAGGCGGAGTAGTAGGTGGACCCTCGGCGCCCGGGCCGCAGCCATGTACTTGTCGGCAACACGAGGAACAGGCGCGGGATGACGACCTCGCGTGCCGCGCGGTGCGCGAGCGGTACCGCGGCCAGGGCACGGAGGTAGGCCCGCTGGGCTTCCGCGTAGCTGCCCCGAAACACGAGCCCCGCCGCACCGGGGCCCGGGAGCACCTGCTCGTCCCACAGATGGCACTCCCCGAGCCCGAACCAGCCGACGAAGTCGAGGGAATCGGAGGCGAGGAGCCGTCGGTAGGCCTCGCAGGCCTGCGGATAGGCGCTGTCGGCCAGGAACCTGAGCCCCCGGGCGGCGAGCCGCTCGCCGGTGGTCAACCCATCTTCGGCCTGCTCGGCTATCGTGAGAAAGGGCCGCCAGGCAGTCGCCGAATCCCGGACCCACTGACCGATCTGGGCCAGGCGCAGGTTGGCGCGCGGAAATGCCGGATCGAGCCGCAGCGCCGCACCGAAGCTCGCGCGTGCCGCGTCGAGGTCCCAGGACTGAAAGGCGGCCTCGCCGCGCAGGGCGTGCTGCAGGGCCTCGAGTGAGCTGGTGCCTGGACGCGCCGGGAGCGGAAGCGAGTCCCCCTCCGGGACGACGAGCCCGAGGGCCATCCGGCTCAGTTCGTCCATCAGTCCACTGCTCCCCACCGAGGCGATGGCAAGCGGGAGGGTGGCATTCCGACGCTTCACCGGCTCGGTGGAACCCCCGCGGCTGTCAAACAACAGGCCACGCACCCGGATGGAATCGCCGGCGCGCGTGACTTCCCCCCAGATGAACCGGCCCGCGCCGAGCCGCCGGGCCATCGCCCGGCTGGCCTCGACCGTCGCCGGCCTCCCCGCGCGGGCGATGGCATCCGACACGACCAGCGGCTCAACCCGGTGGAGGTCCCGGAACCCGTCGAGCCCGTCGTACACGAGGCGGCCGATGTCCTCGCCGCTCAGGACCGAGTCGAGCCCCGGGTCCTGCCCCTTGAAGGGCAGGACGACGACCTGTTCGGGGTCGTAGGCTGGACCCAGGAGCCCCCCGGGCCGCGCCGCCACGACCGCCGCAATCCCAAGCCCGACCGCCACGCCCCCGGCCACGAGCCACCTGGCCCTGAGGCCCTGCCGCCGTGAAGGGAGGACCTCGGCCGTCGGGGTCACCGTCCGGCCTGCCCCCGTGGGCGCCCCCTCCAGCGCCCGCCCTAGCGCCTCCGCGCTCTCATACCGGTCCGCCGGCACCTTTTCCAGCACCCGCGACAGCACCGCCTCCACCCCCACCGGGATCGTGGGCCGGACCACCCGGATCGGGGGCGGGGTCTCGAACTGGTGCCGGGCACTGATGGCCTGCGGCGTGGCCCCGGTGAACGGCGGCTGCCCTGCCAGCATCTCGTACAGCACCACCCCCAGGCTGTAGAGGTCGCTCCGGGCGTCGAGCTTCTCGCTCCCCGCTGACTGCTCCGGGCTCATGTAGGCCGGCGTCCCGATGACCAGCCCCGTGCTGCTCAGGCTCGAGGTCCCCGACAGCGTCACTGCCCGCGCGATGCCGAAGTCGGCCAGCACCGCCCGCCCCCCGGAGAGCAGGATGTTCTCCGGCTTGATGTCCCGGTGGATGATCCCCTGGCGATGGGCGTGGGCCAGGGCACCGCACAGCTCCCGCGTGAGGTGCAGCGCCTGGTCCACCGGGAGCGGGCCCTCACGCTCGAGGCGCGCGCGCAGCGTGTCCTCCGCCACGTAGGGCATGACGTACCACGGCACGTCGAGGCCGGGGACGACCTCCACCGTACCCGAGTCGAGCAGGGGCAGGATGCTGGGATGGGACAGGCGGGCGAGAATGCTGATCTCGCGCAGGAACCGGTCGCCGGTGACGGCCCGGGCCAGCTCGGGGAGCAGGACCTTGATCGCCACCTCGCGCCCGTGGCGCAGGTCGGTGGCGCGACAGACCACGGCCATGCCGCCGCGGCCGATCTCGCCCGCGACGGCGTAACGGTCCTGCAGTGCCTCGCGAACGGTGCTGAGCAGGTCGCTCGGCGCCAGAACTCCCCCGGGGTGGTCCGCCCCTGACGGGCGGTCGACCGGAGTTAAGGTGCAGGTCGTCGGGAATTCCGGCAAGCGCATCCGGGTATCACTTTGGGGGGGGCTGGGCCGGGTTGCGGGGACGGGCGAGCGGGAGATAGTGTACGGCAGCCGGGTAAGCCCCCAGTCACTTCACGGTCAAACAGGCATTCCCCCTCGTGCCCCTGCACCTCCGTTCATTCGGCGGCCTCGCGCTCACCCGCGAAGGCTCCCCGACCGGCCTCACGGACAGCCGGCGCAAGCCGCTGGCCCTGCTCGCCCTGGTCGGCGCGGCCGGCGAGCGCGGGGTGAGCCGTGACAAGCTGGCCGGCTACCTCTGGGCCGAGAGCGACCCGGAGCGGGCCCGCGGCGTCCTCAAGCAGACCCTCTACGTGCTCCGCAAGGAGTTCGAGGGCGGGCCGGAGCTCTTCCTCGGCACCACCGACCTCCGGCTCAATCCCGACGCCATCACCATGGACCTGTGGGAGTTCGAGCGGCTGGCCACGGCCGGCGACGGCGCGGGCGCCGCCACCTGCTACACCGGCCACTTCCTGGATGGGTTCCACCTCTCCGACGCGCCGGAGTTCGAGCGCTGGGTGGATGAACAGCGGGACCGGCTGGCCCGCCGGATGAGCGCGCTGCTGGAGCGCCTGGCGCTGGAGGCCAGCGGCCGGAATCTCCCCCGCGAAGCCGCCGACTGGTGGCTCCGCCTCACGGAGCACGACCCCTTCGATACCCGGGCGGTCACCGGCCTCCTGCACGCCCTGCTCCAGGCGGGAGACCGCCCCCGCGCCCTGCGCTACGCCGAGCGGCACATGGCGCTGATCCGGAAGGAGCTGGACATCACGCCGGATCCCGAGATCCGGCGCCTGGTGGAGCAGGCCCGGGCGCGCCCCGTCGGCCAGCCAGATGCGCCCCACGCCAGCGCCACGCCGGCCGCCTCCCCTGCCCCCGCCGTCGCGCCGACCACGACCCCGGCACCGGCACCGGCTCCCCCCCGTTGCCCCGCCCCGCTCCGCCGGCCGGCCCCGCCAGGCTCTGGCTGGTGGCGGGCTCCGCGCTGGCCCTGGTGCTGCTGGGCTACGCCCTGCTCCGGCTCACCCGCTAGGGGAGCAGCCGCTCCTCCATGGCGGTCCCGGCCCAGACCGGGCCCTGGGTGAGAAGCACCAGGCTCCCGGCGCTGACCTCCCCGGGCCGGAGCGCCCGCACGCTGCGCGGGTACTCGCCGCCGGGGTCGGTGGCGATCCGGAAGCGGAAGGTGACCGGCACCGTCAGGGTGGAGCGGAATTCGTAGAGCCAGAGCTCGCCGGCGATCCCGGGGGGCGGGGACCGGCGAGCGAGCCGGAGCTCAAGCCCGAGCACGGCGGGTACCGGCTGCCACGGGCTCCAGGCAGTGACGCCGGGGGCCGTCTCGGGCCCCGCACCGAGCGGGACGCTGTTCTGGGCCGGTCCGCTGTTGCGCCATCCCAGCGCGGCGCCCAGGCGTTCCAGCAGCCCCCCCGAACGCCGCAGTCCCCCGCCAGCCGCCTCCGGCGTTCCGACCCCCATCCGGAGGATCTTCCGGCGGAGCTCCTCCAATTCCGACTCGGCGAGGCCGGTCATCCCGGCGATCTCCGTGACCCCCCGCCCCTCCAGGAGGAGCGAGGCGGCCTCGGTCAGCCGGTCGAGATGGGACCTGGGTTCGGTCGTCGCCATGGCCCCAAGGGTAGGCTCCCGGTGTCAGACAACCGTCATCACCCGGTCACCGGCCCCCCCGCAGGACGCTTCGCAGGGGGCCGGGGCCCCCGGTTGGCCAGCACCGCTCCAGGGGCACCCCGCCGTCGCCAGCCGCTGGTCGCTGGCGGCCGGTCGGAAAACGGGGATATTTCCCGCGGGCAGGGTGGGCCGGGCGCCGAAATTCCCAAGAGGAGGCAGGATGCGCTGGAACCGTGGCGGGAGGAGCGAGAACCTCGAGGACATGCGCGGGGCCGGCGGTGGCCGCTTTTCGGGCGGGGGCGGCGGCATGAAGCTCGGCCTGGGGGGCATGCTGCTGCTCCTGGTGCTGAGCATGGTCTTCAAGCGCGACTTCTTCCAGCTGGTCGGCGGGACCGGGGGGATGGCCGCCGGGGCCCCCGGGCAGGTGGACGCCGGCCCGGTGCAGGCCTCGGCTGAGGAGGAGACGATGGTGGAATTCGTCTCGGCCGTGCTCGACAGCACCCAGGGGTTCTGGCAGGCCGAGCTGCCCCGCCACGGGACCGCGTACCGCGAGGCCAGGCTGCTGCTCTTCCGGGACGCGATTCAGTCGGCCTGCGGCTTCGCGGAATCGGCCACCGGGCCCTTCTACTGCCCGGGCGACGAGAAGGTCTACATCGACCTCGGCTTCTACGACGAACTGCAGCGCCGATTCGGCGCGCCGGGGGACTTTGCGCAGGCCTACGTGCTGGCCCACGAGATCGGGCACCACGTGCAGAACGTGCTGGGCATCGAGCGCCAGGTGCGCCAGGCCCAGCAGCGCCGCCCGGAGCAGCAGAACGAGCTGTCGGTGCGGATGGAGCTGCAGGCGGACTGTTTCGCGGGGATCTGGGGCCGGGACGCGGCGGCCAAGGGGATGCTCGAGCCGGGCGACATCGAGGAAGGCCTGGGCGCGGCGGCCGCGGTCGGGGACGACCGGCTGCAGCAGATGGCCACCGGTCACGTGAGCCCGGAGGGGTTCACCCACGGGACCAGCGAGCAGCGGATGCGCTGGTTCAACGAGGGGTTCCGCTCCGGGGACCTGTCCCGGTGCGACACCTTCGGCGCCGGCGCGCCCTGAGCCGTCCGGCCGGAGGGCGCATGACAAACGCGGGGCGGACCGGATGGTCCGCCCCGCGTTGCATGCTGCCTGCCGCGCCTACTCCTCGTCGTCCGCCAGCAGGGCCACCGGCACCGGGGCCGGGGCCTCGACGGGCGCCTCGCTCGGCGGCGGGGGCTCGTACCCCGCGGGCGGCTCGATCTCGATCTCGGCGTAGCGGTAGATACCCGACCCCGCCGGGATGAGGTGGCCGATGATGATGTTCTCCTTGAGGCCGAGGAGGTCGTCCTTGGCCCCGCGGATCGCGGCATCGGTGAGCACGCGGGTGGTCTCCTGGAACGACGCGGCCGAGATGAACGACTGCGTGGTCAGCGAGGCCTTGGTGATGCCGAGCAGCACCGGCTCGGACTGGGCCGGGGCGCCCTTCTTCTTGATGACCCGCTCGTTCTCGTCCCGGAAGGTGAGCTTGTCGACGGTCTCGCCCTCGAGGAAGTCGGTGTCGCCCGGGTCGGTGACCCGCACCTTCTGCAGCATCTGGCGCACGATGGTGCCGATGTGCTTGTCGCTGATCCGCACGCCCTGCAGGCGGTAGACCTCCTGCACCTCATTGAGCAGGTACTCCTGCACCGCGCGGGGGCCCTTGATCCGCAGGATGTCGTGCGGGTTCACGGGGCCTTCGGTCAGGCGGTCGCCGGCGCGGACGCGGTCGCCCTCGTGCACCCGGAGGTGCTTGCCGGCGCCGACCTCGTAGAGCTGCGGCGGCTCGGGCTCGCCCTTCCGGCCCGGCTCGACCACCGGGTAGACGTAGATCTCGCGCTTGCCGCGCTTGATCTCGCCGAACTTCACGATGCCGTCGATCTCGGAGATCGTGGCCGGGTCCTTGGGCCGCCGGGCCTCGAACAGCTCGGCCACGCGGGGGAGGCCGCCGGTGATGTCGCGGGTCTTGTAGGCCTGCCGCGGCATCTTGGTCACGGTCACGCCGCGCGAGATCTTCACCGCGGGCGAGAGGTAGACGGTCTTGTCCTTCGCTTCCTTCTTGCTCTTGCTCGGCCAGGCGACGTTGATCGGGTACTCGTCGACCTTGAACTTGGTGGACCAGGGGTTCCCCTCGTCCGGCAGGTCCATGGCCCGGGTGATCTGGTCGGCGTCGCTGCCCAGGATGATCCGGGAGCCTTCCGCGAGGATGTACTCCTGCGGGTCCTTCCGGTTCGGGGCGTAGACCAGGACCGACGGGTGCAGCTCGCGGTCGGGGTCGGCCATGACGACGATCGAGCGGAGGCCGGTGGACTCGTCCAGCTCCTCGCGCAGCGTGGAGCCGGGGACCAGGTCCTTCCAGCGGAGCTCGCCGTCGAGCTTGATGATGCTGGGGTCGTTGTACGGGTCCCAGGTGTAGAGGATCGAGTTCTTCCCCTGCACCGTGTCGCCCTCCTTGACCTGGATGAGCGCGCCCTCGGGCACCGGGTAGCGGTTGAGCACCCGCTTGGGATCGTTCGGGTCCACCACGAGGATGCCTTCCTTCGACTCCTCGTCCGCCGACTCGTCGTCGCGGGTCAGGGCGATGCGCACCATGGCCGTGGTGCCGTCCTCGTACTCGACGGACACGTCGGCGAACTCCAGGCCGCTGGTGTACTTCACCAGGCCGCTGGCCCGGGCGCGGCGTTCCGCCTCCTCGGCGATGCGCGACGAGGCGCCGCCGATGTGGAACGTGCGCAGCGTCAGCTGGGTGCCCGGCTCGCCGATGGACTGGGCGGCCAGGATGCCGATGGCCTCGCCCATGTCGACCATGTCCATGGTGGCCAGGTTGCGGCCGTAGCACATGCGGCAGCAGCCGCGCCGCGCCTCGCAGGTGAGCACCGAGCGGATCTTGACCTTTTCGATCCCGGCCTCGTCGATGCGGATCGACAGTTCCTCGTCGATCAGCTTGCCCGACTGCACCAGCAGGCGCGGGTCGCCGTCCTCGTCGAGCTCATGCGGATCGAACACGTCCTCGGACGCGACGCTGCCGAGGATCCGCTCCTTGAGCGGCTCGATGACGTCCTCGCCCTCCTTGAGCGCCGAGATCTCGAGGCCCTGGATGGTGCCGCAGTCCTCCTCGGTGATCGTCACGTCCTGGGCCACGTCCACCAGGCGGCGGGTCAGGTAGCCGGCGTCGGCGGTCTTGAGCGCCGTGTCGGCCAGGCCCTTCCGGGCGCCGTGGGTGGAGATGAAGTACTCGAGGCCGGTCAGGCCCTCGCGGAAGTTCGACTTGATCGGGCTCTCGATGATCTCGCCGATGCCGCCGGTCAGCTTCTTCTGCGGCTTGGCCATCAGGCCGCGCATGCCGGCCAGCTGCCGGATCTGGTCGCGCGAGCCGCGCGAGCCGGAGTCGAACATCATGAACACCGGGTTGAAGCCGCCCCGGCTCTGGCGCATGTTGTTGACCATCGCCTCGGCCACGTCGTTGTTCGCGTGGGTCCAGGCGTCGATCACCTTGTTGTACCGCTCGCCGAAGGTGATCTGGCCGGTGTTGTAGGCGCGCTGGAACCGCTGCACGCGCTTGTCGGCCTCCTCCAGCAGCTTCACCTTCTCGCCCGGGATCTCGAGGTCCTCGACCCCGATCGAGATGCCGCCCTGGGTGGCGTAGCGGAAGCCGAACTCCTTGAGCCGGTCCAGGAACACCACCGTGTCGGCGAGCCCCGCCTCGCGGTAGCTCTGCAGCACCAGCTCCGACAGCGCCTTCTTCCGCATCAGGTCGTTGCGGAAGCCGTGGTTGGCCACGACCTGCCGGGGCAGGATGCTGTTGAACAGTACCCGGCCTGCGGTGCTCCGCACCCAGCGCGGCTTCGGCTCCGCCGCGTCGCGCGGCGGCTGGTACCAGAAGTGGATGGCCGTGTGGAAGCTGATCCGGCGGTGCAGCAGGGCCAGCTCGATCTCGGCGAGCGAGCCGTAGTGCTTGGCCTTGTCCCACGCCGGGGCCGGCTTGCCGTCCTTCGGTTCCTCGGCGCCGCGCGGCAGCTTGGTGAGGAAGTAGCTGCCCAGCACCATGTCCTGCGACGGCTCCGCCACCGGGCGGCCGTCGGAGGGCTTGAGGATGTTGTTCGACGAGATCATCAGCATCCGCGCCTCGAGCTGCGCCTCGAACGAGAGCGGCACGTGCACGGCCATCTGGTCGCCGTCGAAGTCGGCGTTGAACGCGGCGCAGACCAGCGGGTGGATGCGGATGGCCTTGCCCTCGACCAGCACCGGCTCGAAGGCCTGGATGCCCAGCCGGTGCAGCGTCGGCGCGCGGTTGAGCAGCACCGGGTGGTCCTGGATGATCTCTTCCAGGATCTCGTAGACCTCCGGGCTCTCCTTCTCCACGATCTTCTTGGCGCGCTTCACCGTCTCGGCGATGCCCTTCTCCACCAGCTTGTGGATGATGAAGGGCTTGAACAGCTCCACCGCCATGGCCTTGGGCAGGCCGCACTGGTGCAGCCGCAGCTCCGGGCCCACCACGATGACCGACCGGCCGGAGTAGTCCACGCGCTTGCCGAGCAGGTTCTGGCGGAACCGGCCCTGCTTGCCCTTGAGCATGTCGGACAGCGACTTGAGCGGGCGCTTGCCGCGCCCGCGGATGGCCTTGGAGCGGCGGCCGTTGTCGAACAGCGCGTCGACGGCCTCCTGCAGCATCCGCTTCTCGTTGCGGAGGATGACCTCCGGCGCCTTGTGCTGGATCAGCTTCTGCAGCCGGTTGTTGCGGTTGATCACCCGGCGGTAGAGGTCGTTGAGGTCCGACGTGGCGAAGCGCCCGCCGTCGAGCGGCACCAGCGGCCGCAGGTCGGGCGGGATCACCGGGATCACGTCCAGGATCATCCACGCGGGGTGGTTCGGGACGTCGCCGTTCTCGCCGGAGGTGAGGAACGCGTCCACGATCTTGAGCCGCTTGAGCATCTGCTTCTTGCGGTGCTGGCTGGTCTCGGTGGCCACCGAGCCCCGCAGTTCCTCCGCCAGCTTCTTGACGTCGATGCGGTTGAGCAGCTCCCGCACCGCCGGGGCGCCGATGTCGGCCTTGAAGGCGTGGTCGCCCTCCTCCCGGGCCTTGTGCCGCAGCTGGAGGAACTCGTCCTCGTCGAGCAGCTGGTTGGCCTCGACGTCCTGGTCGCCCGGCTCGATGACGATGTAGCTCGAGTAGTAGATCACCCGCTCCAGGTCACGCAGCGTGACGTTGAGCAGGTTGCCCATCGGCGAGGGCAGGGTCTTGAAGAACCAGATGTGCGCCACCGGCACGCTGAGCTCGATGTGGCCCATGCGCTCGCGCCGCACCTTGCTGAGCGTCACCTCCACGCCGCAGCGGTCGCAGATCACGCCCCGGTAGCGGATCCGCTTGTACTTGCCGCAGTGGCACTCCCAGTCCTTGACCGGGCCGAAGATCCGCTCGCAGAACAGGCCGTCCTTCTCGGGCTTGAACGAGCGGTAGTTGATGGTCTCGGGCTTGGTCACCTCGCCCCAGGACCACCAGTACCGCTGCCCCTGGAGTTCCAGCCGCTCCCGCTCCTTGGTGTCGCGGGGGCCGCGGATCTCCTCGGGGGAGGCGATGCGGATGCTGATGTAGTCGAAACTCGAGCTCTTGGGCTCGCGTCCGCTGCGAAAATCGATCATTGGTCCGTCCTTATTCGTCGCCGTCGGCACTGGTGCCGAGCGTGACCTTGAGGCCCAGGGCCTGGAGTTCCTTCACCAGCACGTTGAACGACTCGGGGATGCCGGGCTCGGGGAGGTTCTGCCCCTTGACGATCGCCTCGTACACCTTGCTGCGGCCGTTCACGTCGTCCGACTTCACCGTCAGCATCTCCTGCAGCACGTGCGCGGCGCCGTAGGCCTCCAGCGCCCACACTTCCATCTCGCCGAAGCGCTGGCCGCCGAACTGCGCCTTGCCCGCCAGCGGCTGCTGCGTCACCAGCGAGTACGGCCCGATGCTGCGGGCGTGGATCTTGTCATCGACCAGGTGCGACAGCTTGAGCATGTAGATCGTGCCCACGGTGACGTCGCCCTCGAACTCCTGCCCCGAGCGGCCGTCGCGCAGCCGCGCCTTGCCGCCGGGGGTGAGCCCCGCGGCCCGGATCAGCTCTTCCGCCGCCTTCGAGACGTCCTCCGGCTCGGTGTGCCCCGCCGCGATCGCGGCCAGCGCCGGCCGGCCCACCGACTCGAGCAGCTCGGCGGCCGACAGCTCCACCGCCTTCTCCTGGTCCTTCACCAGCTTCTGCATCGCCTTCTGCTCCGCCCCGGTGGCGGTGGCCAGCCGGTGCTGGTGGTACGCCAGCTCCTGCTTCCGCTGGGCCAGCTCGCGGGTCGCCAGTTCCTTCGCGGCCGCGGCCAGGAAGGCCTTGATGGCGCCGTAGAGTTCCTTCGTGACGGGGCCCGCGCCCTTGAACGAGAGGTCGGCGATGCCGGCCTCGATCAGGTTGTGGTGCACCGCCTTGAGGTCGGCCACCACGGTCGCGATGCCCGTCGCCTCCGGCGCGGGGGCCGGATGCTTGAGCGCGAGCGCCCGCGAGGCCCACTGGATCCCCGCGATCCGCAGCAGCACGCCGATCTCGTGCTCGTCGGCCCCGCGGAACACCGGGGTCTTCGCCTTGAAGCCGAGGATCGTGGCGCACCAGCCCAGGTGCGTCTCCAGGATCTGGCCCACGTTCATCCGGCTCGGCACGCCCAGCGGGTTGAGCACGATGTCCACCGGCGACCCGTCCGGGAGGAACGGCATGTCCTCCTCGGGGACGATGCGCGCCACGATGCCCTTGTTGCCGTGGCGGCCGGCCATCTTGTCGCCCACCGAGACCTTGCGCTTCTCGGCGATGTACACCTTCACCAGCTGGATCACGCCCGGGGGCAGCTCATCCGGCTGGAGGATCTTGTCGATCTGGTCCTCGGCCTTCTCCTCGACCTTGGCCCGCTCCCGCGCGGCCGTGTCGATGGCGGCGCGGATCCGCTCGTTGGCGCCCTTGTGCGCCACCCGGAGCGTCTTGAGGTCCACGTCGCCCAGGTCGAGCTCGGCCAGCGCGCCGCGGGTGAGCTTGGTGCCCGCCGGGACCGCCTCCTCGACCGTCCCCGCCTTGAGCATCAGGGCCACCTCCTGGCCCTCCAGCAGCTGGGCGAGCTCCTCGAGCATGACCGCGCTGATGCGGGCCTTCTCGTCGGTCTCGACCCGGCGCACCTCGCCGATCCGCTCGCCGCGGTCCTTCTCCACCACCTGGTCCTCGACCCGGCTGAAGATCTTGACGTCGATGACCACGCCCTTCATGCCCGGCGGCACCTTGAGCGAGCTGTCCTTCACGTCCTTGGCCTTCTCGCCGAAGATCGCGGTGAGCAGCTTCTCTTCCGGCGACAGCTCGGTCTCGCCCTTGGGCGTGATCTTGCCCACCAGGATGTCGCCCGGCTTCACGTGGGCGCCGATCCGGACGATGCCGCGCTCGTCGAGGTCCACCAGCGCCTCGTCGGAGACGTTGGGGATTTCCCGGGTGATCTCCTCCTGGCCCCGCTTGGTGTCGCGGACGTGCAGCTCCAGCTCCTGGATGTGGATCGAGGAGTAGACGTCGTCCTTGACCAGCCGCTCGGAGAGGACGATCGCGTCCTCGAAGTTGTGCCCGTACCACGGCATGAACGCCACCAGCACGTTGCTGCCGAGGGCGAGCTCGCCCGCCTCGGTCGCGGCCCCGTCGGCGATCACCTGGCCCTGGGCCACCTTGTCGCCCACGCGGACCAGCGGCCGCTGGTTGATCGCGGTGTCCTGGTTGGTGCGCCAGAACTTCCGCACCCGGTAGCGGTCGTGCTGGGTGAGCCGGGCCAGGGGGATGGTGAGGTCCACCTTCCCCTGCTCGCCCGAGTCCACGATGATCTCGTCCGCGGTGACCCGGGTGACGGTCCCGCCCCGGCGCGCCACGATCACGGCGCCCGAGTCGGCGGCCACCTTGCCCTCGAGCCCGGTGCCCACCGTCGGCGACTGCGGGAAGAGGAGCGGCACCGCCTGGCGCTGCATGTTGCTGCCCATCAGCGCGCGGTTGGCGTCGTCGTGCTCCAGGAACGGGATCAGCGCCGCGGCGATGGAGACCAGCTGCTCCGGCGCCACGTCCATGAAGTCGATCCGGTCCGGCGGCAGCAGGGGGTAGTCGTCGCCCTTGCGGCACAGCACCAGGTCCTCGCTGAACTTGCTGGCCTCGTCGAGCAGCGCGTTGGCCTGCGCCACCGCGTAGCCCTCCTCCTCCGAGGCCGACAGCCAGCGGATGTCGTCGGTCACCTTCCCGTTCTTCACCACCCGGTAGGGGGTCTCGATGAAGCCCAGGTCGTTGATGCGGCCGTAGGTCGAGAGGCTGGTGATCAGGCCGATGTTCGGGCCTTCCGGCGTCTCGATCGGGCACATGCGGCCGTACTGCGAGTAGTGCACGTCGCGGACCTCGAAGCCCGCCCGCTCGCGGGTGAGGCCGCCCGGGCCCAGGGCCGAGAGCCGGCGCTTGTTGGTCAGCTCGGCCAGCGGGTTGGTCTGGTCCATGAACTGCGACAGCTGCGAGCTGCCGAAGAACGCCTGGATGACCGCCGAGACCGTGCGGGCGTTGACCAGGTCGTCGAGCGAGATCTTCTCGGGGTCCGAGTTGATGCTCATCCGCTCCTTGACCAGGCGCGCCATCCGCGAGAGGCCCACCGAGAACTGGTTGGCGATCAGCTCGCCCACCGACCGGATCCGGCGGTTGCCGAGGTGGTCGATGTCGTCGGTGAACCCGCGGCCGTCGTTCAGGTCCATCAGGTACCGGATGATCGCGATGAAGTCCTCTTCCGTGAGGACCGTGTGGTTCTGCGGGATCCGGGTCTTGAGCCGCTGGTTGATCTTGTACCGCCCCACCCGCCCGAGGTCGTAGCGTTTGGGGTTGAAGAACAGCCGCTTGAGCGCCTCGCGGGCGGTCTCCAGGTTGGGCGCCTCGCCGGGCCGCAGCAGGGCGTAGATCTGCTCCAGTGCCTCGGCCTCGCTGTGGGTCGGGTCCTTGGTCAGCGTGTTCTTGATCAGCGGCGACTCGCCCCGCCCCGCCGGCAGCAGCACCTCGGCCTTGGTGATCTGGGCCTTGATGAGCTTCTTGCGCAGCGCGTCGGTCACTTCCTGCCCGCCCTCGGCCACCACCTCGCCCGTCTCCGGGTCGGCCACGTCGAACGCCAGCACCTGCCGGGCCCGCTCGCGGGTGGTGGTGGGCTGCTCGTCATCGCGCAGGTCGATGGTGGTGTAGCCCGCGAAGACCGTGACCTGCTTCACGCCCACGTGCCGCAGCTGGTTGAGCCGCTCGGTGCTCAGCTCGTCGCCCACGATCGCCAGCGGGCTCCCGCCCGGCTCCTCGGGGTTCGGCACGTCGGCGGCGATCAGGGCGCCCATCAGCTCGCGCCGCTCCTGCCGGCCCTCGAGCTTGCCCGTGATGTCCATGTCCTTCGTGGCGAAGAAGAGCTTGAGGATCTCCGCGTTGGTCCCGTAGCCGAACGCGCGCAGCAGCGCGGTGGCGGGGAACTTCTTCTTCTTGTCGATGTGGACGTAGATCACGTCGTGGATGTCGATCGTGAACTCGACCCACGAGCCCCGGAAGGGGATGATCCGGGCCGAGAACAGCCGCTGCCCGTTCGGGTGGGTGTCCTCCTCGAACACCACGCCCGGCGAGCGGTGCAGCTGGGAGACGACCACGCGCTCGGCGCCATTGATCACGAACGTCCCGAGGGGGGTCATGATCGGGAGTTCCCCGAGGTAGACCTCCTTCTCGATGGCGTTCTTGAGCCGCCGCTGGCCGTCCACCTCCTCGAACACGTCGAGGCGGAGGGTGGCCTTGAGGGGGGCCGCATAGGTCATGTCCCGCTCGATGCACTCCTCGACGGAGTACTTCGGCTCGCCCAGGTTGTAGGCGATGAACTCCAGGCTGTACTTCCCGTTCACGTCGCTGATCGGGAAGAGGTCGCGGAAGACCCGCTCCAGCGAGACGTCCTGCCGCTCGCCGTGCACGTCGTCCGGGACCAGGAGGCTCTGGAAGGCCCGGGTCTGGATGTCGAGCAGGTTGGGCATGGGCATGCCCACGTCCCGCTTCGAAAACACGATCTGGGGTCGCGTTGCCGTCATCGGTTCCACTCGCGCAACACAAATGGCCCCGGCGCGTACCCCTCCGCCGATTGCGGCGGGGTCACGCGGGGCTCGGATAGCCTGCAGATTATCGAAGCCGTCCAGCGCTCATGTCGTCTCACCGAAGTAGGGGGTCAGCTGGGCGTCCGTCGCCGGCGCCCGGCGGCACCGCACCATTGTGCGGCGCCGCACCCGACCCGGCCTACTTCAGCTCGACGACGGCGCCCTGGTCCTCGAGCTTCTTCTTCATCTCGGTGGCCTCGGCCTTCGCCACGCCTTCCTTGATCGTCCCGCCGTTGTCCACCAGGTCCTTCGCTTCCTTCAGGCCCAGGCTGGTCAGCTCGCGCACCACCTTGATGACCTGGATCTTCTTCTCGCCGCCGCTCTTGAGGATGACGGAGAACTCCGTCTGCTCCTCCACCGCCGCGGCCGCCGCGCCCCCCGCCGCCGGCGCCGCCGCGGCCGCCATGACGGTGACGTTGAACTTCGCCTTGAAGGCCTCGATCAGATCGGCCAGCTCGAGAACGCTCATCTTGCCGATGGCCTCGAGAACTTCGTCCTTGCTCAGCGTGGTCGTGCTCATCTCGGTGTTCTCCCTCAGGCGTTAGAGGCTGCGGCGCGCTGGTCGCGAAGCGCCTCGAGGCAGCCAGCAAATGAAGCCGTAATGTTGGACAGCGTCCCGGCAACCATGCCGAGCAGGGTCTGGCGGTCGGGGATGGTCCCCAGCCGCTGGATGTGGGCCGTGGTGACCGGCGCCCCGTCGACCAGGCCGGCGCGGATGCCCGGCTTCTGGAACTCCTTGGCGAACTCGGTCAGCACCTTGGCGGCCGGGAGCGGGTCCTGGGTGAGGACCAGCCCGGTCGGGCCCTTCAGGTGCGCGTTGAGCGCCGTGATCCCGTGGCTCTCCAGCGCCCGCTCGGCCAGGGTGTTCTTCACGACGATGTACTTGGCGCCCGCGCCCCGCAGCCGGCGGCGGAACTCGGTCATCTTCGCCACGTCCAGCCCGGCGAAGTCGGTCACGTAGACGCTGGGCGCCCCCGTGAGGGCCGCGGTCAGGGCGTCGACCTCGGCCTGGCGTTCAACTTTGCTCATCGATACACCGCCGTCTCGAGTCGGACCCCGGGGCCCATGGTGCTGGACACCGTCGCGCTCCGGATGTACTGCCCCTTCGCCGCCGAGGGCTTGGCGCGGACGATGGTATCCATGAACGCCTGGAGATTCTCGGCCAGCTGCTGCTCCGAGAAGTTGATCTTGCCAATGGGGGCATGGACGTTCCCGGTCTTGTCCACCCGGAACTCGATCTTGCCCGCCTTGATCTCACGGACCGCCCGGCCCACGTCCATCGTGACCGTGCCCGCCTTCGGATTGGGCATCAGGCCGCGGGGACCGAGGATCCGGCCCAGCTGGCCCAGCTGCCCCATCACGTCCGGCGTGGCGACGATCACGTCGCACTCGAGCCAGCCGTCCTTGAGCTTCTGGACGTATTCGATCCCCGCGAAGTCGGCGCCCGCCGCCTCCGCGTCCTTCACCTTCTCGCCCTGCGTGATCACGAGCACCCGGACGCTCTTGCCGGTGCCGTGCGGCAGCACCACGGTGCCCCGGACCACCTGGTCCGCGTGCCGCGGGTCGACGCCCAGCCGGACCGCCACGTCCACCGTCTCGTTGAACTTCGCGAAGGCCGCCTGCTTGACCAGCTTGACCGCCTCGGCGACGGGGAACTCCCGGGCGCGATCGACCTTGGCCAGCGCCACGCCGAACTTCTTGCCGTGGGTCCGCATCAGTCGATGACCTCCAGGCCCATGCTCCGCGCGGTGCCTGCGATCATCCGCATGGCACCCTCGAGGTCAGCGGCGTTGAGGTCCTGCATCTTGAGCTCGGCGATCTTCTTGAGCTGGGCCCGCGTGACGCGCCCCACCTTGGTCCGGTTGGGCGACGCGCTGCCCTTCTCCAGGCCCGCCTCCTTGAGCAGGAGGTTCGGCGCCGGCGGGGTCTTCGTGATGAACGAGAAGGTCCGGTCCTGGTAGACCGTGACCAGCACCGGGATCACGATCCCCGACTGCGCCTGGGTCCGGGCGTTGAACTGCTTGCAGAACTCCATGATGTTCACGCCGTGCGGACCCAGGGCCGTACCGACGGGGGGCGCCGGATTGGCGGCTCCCGCCGGGCACTGCAGCTTGATGACTGCGGTGACCTTCTTGGCCATACATCTCCTTCGTGTCGCCCGGGACCAGGGTCCCGTGGGCTCCCGCGAATCCGCGCGGTGGCGGGGCTGACCAGCCGTCAGCCGTCAGCGGGGCGGCCCGGGCCGAAGCCCCGGCCGCGCCCCTAGTGTCCCCGGAGCTGGAGGTAGTCCAGCTCCACGCTCGTCGGCCGCCCGAACAGGCTCACCGACACCTTCACCTTGCCCTTGTCCGACAGCACCTCTTCGACGGTGCCGCTGAAGTCGGAGAACGGCCCCTCGGTGATCTCCACCACCTGGCCGACCAGGAACGGGATCTCCTCCTTGGGCTCCGACTCCGCCACCTCCTCGGCGATGCCGAGCAGGCGCTTGACCTCGTCCGACCGCAGCGGCTGGGGGAACTTCCCCGCCCCCACGAACTTGATCACGCCCTGGATGCTGTTGATCACGTGCAGGGCCTCCTGGTTCATCAGCATCTCGACCAGGACGTAGCCCGGGTAGAGCTTCCGCTCCACCGCGACCTTCTTGCCGTTCTTGATCTCCACGACCTCCTGCACCGGCACCAGCGCCTGACGGATCAGGCGCTGCGCCTCGGGCCGGGGGTCCTGGGCGATCCGCTGCGCGATCAGCGACCGGACCTTGTTCTCGTGGCCGGCGGTCGTCTGGATGGCGTACCAGCGGTACTCGGGCGCGTCACTCACCGCGTCAGGGCCGCCACCCCGTCCACCAGGACGAGGTTGAGGAGCAGGTCCATCCACCCGATGGCCAGCCCCAGGATGATCGACAGCACCACGATCATCCGGGTGGCGCCCACCAGCTCGTCCTTGGTGGGCCAGGTGACCTTGGTGAGCTCGGCGCGGACCGCGCGCAGGAACTCCACCGTCCCCCCCGTGAACCGGGCGAGGCCGGCGGGCGCCGACGGGGCCGCCTCGGGGCTCACTTGGACTCCTTGTGCGCCTGGTGCTTGTTGCACCGCGGGCAGTACTTCTTCCACTCGACGCGCTCCGGGTGCTTGCGCCGGTTCTTGTCCGTGAAGTAGTTGCGGTCACGGCACTCGGTGCACTCGAGAATGATCTTTTCACGCGGCATGACGACTACCCTCCTTGAGAGCTCGCGACCGGGATTGAACCGGTGACCTCATCCTTACCAAGGATGCGCTCTACCGACTGAGCTACGCGAGCGGGAATCTCGCATCCGGCGACACGACAACCGCGCGCCCCAACTGGTGCGCGCCGACAGTGCAAAGCGGGCGACGGGGCTCGAACCCGCGACATTCAGCTTGGAAGGCTGACGCTCTACCAACTGAGCTACGCCCGCGAGTGCCACCCGGTCCGTCAATTGTGCGGCGCGCCCCCGTGGCGCTCCGGTCCTGAGTGGTGGGGGTAGGATTCGAACCTACGTAGCGCAAAGCGCGGCAGATTTACAGTCTGCTGCCATTAGCCACTCGGCCACCCCACCGAGCGCTCGCGCGCCGCCCGCCTTACACACGCCACCGCAGAGCTGACGGAGGGAATCGAACCCTCAACCGCCGGTTTACAAAACCGGTGCTCTGCCAGTTGAGCTACGTCAGCGGGTAGCTAAAACGAGCAGAACGACATGATAGTTGGGGACTTAGGGGTATGTCAACGGGGCACCCTCGGACCGGGGCCCACCGCTCAGGCCGACCCGGGGCCCGGCAGGCGCCGGAGCCCGCCCAGCAGGTCCGCCGCCGCCGCCCCGAGCAGGGCCGCGTCCACCCCGGCCGCCAGCAGGGTGAAGCCCTCCGCCGCCCAGCGTGCCAGCCCGGCCGGCCCCAGGGCAAAGATCCCGGCCGGGAGCCCAGCCGCCGCCGCCGCCTCCCGGACCCGCCGGATGGCCCCCTCCACCTCAGGATGGGTGACCTCCCCGGGCCGTCCGAGGCTGGCCGAGAGGTCGAAGGGGCCCACGAAGACCGCGTCGACGCCCGGCACCCGGACGATCGCCTCGATCTCGGCCACGGCCTGAGACGTTTCTGCCTGCACCACGACCGTGACGCGTTCCGATACCTCACGAAGGTACGCCGGCAGGTCGAGCCCATAGCGGTTGGCCCGGGAGGTTCCCAGCCCGCGGGTGCCGCGCGGTGGATGGTGCGCGAACCGCACGGCGGCCTCCGCCTGCGCCGCGCTGCCAACCTGCGGCACGATGATGCCGTCGGCGCCGGCATCGAGGACCCGCTTGATCCAGTCCTCCTCCAGGGCCGGCACGCGGACCAGGCAGGGCGTCCGGTCGGCCACCGCGTACAGCAGATCGAGCACACCCCTGGGGTCGATCGCGCCGTGCTCGGCGTCGAGGAACAGCCAGTCGAACCCTGCCCCCGCCAGCAGGTCGGCCACCTCGGGGGCGTGGATGCTGAGCAGGGTGCCGCACAGGCGCTCGCCGGCGCGCAGCCGGGACCGGAAGGGCCTCATCCCCGCCGGACCTCGACAGTGCCGTCCTTGTTGTCCCGGATCTGCCAGCCGGCCGCCTTGAGCAGGTCACGGATGCGGTCCGCCTCCTTGTAGTCCTTCCGCGTCTTGGCGGCGAGGCGGCGGCGCGCCCACGCCAGCGCCCACGGCTCGACCGCGGCCGGCTCGGCGGGCGCGCCCTCCGCCAGGGCGCTCCCCTCCTCCCCCTCCGCCCCGCTGGCCACCGTGGTGCCGCCGGCGCCGCTCGCCGGGAGGACATCGAGCACCGTCATCGCGCCGTCCCAGGCCGCGCGCGCCTCGGGGATCGTCGGGATCCCCTGGTCGAGGAGGCGGTTGCCCTCGCGCAGCGCCTCGAAGAGCGCGGCGATGGCCTGGGGGGCGTTGAGGTCGTCATCGAGGGCGGCGTGAACCTGCCGGGCCAGTTGCTCCGCCCACGGCCGCCAGGCGGCCCCCGCCTCCGGCGGCCCGCCGGCGGCGCGCCCCAGGCGGGCGTCGAACTCCCCCAGCCGACGGGAGCCCTCCCGCGCCGCGGCCAGGCCCTCGTCGGTGAGGTCGAGCTTCTGGCGGTAGTGGGTCTGGAACACCAGCAGGCGGAGGGCGCCGGCATCGACCCCGTCGGCCTTGAGGTCCCGGGGGGTGGTGATGTTGCCGAAGCGCTTGGACATCTTGGTGCCGCGCACATTGAGGAACTCGCCGTGCATCCAGACCCGCGCGAAGTGGGGCTCGCCGGTGAAGGCGCAGCTCTGGGCGATCTCATCCTCGTGGTGCGGGAAGATCAGGTCCACCCCACCCGCGTGGATGTCGAGCACGGTGCCGAGACCCTCCCGCGCCAGCAGGGCAAGCGCCATGGCGGAGCACTCGAGGTGCCACCCGGGCCGGCCACGGCCGAAGGGCGCGTCCCACGCCGCGGCGACCGCCTCGTCCTCGGGCCGCGCGGCCTTCCACAGCACGAAGTCCTGGGCGTTCTCCTTGTCGTACTCGTCAGTGGAGACGCGCCCGCTGGCCCCGGCCTTGAGGGAACGCCGGTCGAGCTGGGAGAGCTGGCCATAGGCGGGGAACCGCTGGATGGCGAAGTAGACCGACCCGTCGTCGCCCTGGTAGGCGACGCCCTTGGCGAGGAGCCCCTCCACCAGGCCGATCATCGCCGCCACGTAGTCGGTGGCGCGGGGGTACTCGTGCGCCGGCCGGATCCGGAGGAAGTCCCGGTCCTCGAAGAAGGCCCGGGCGAACGGCTCGGTGAAGTCCCGGATGGGGACGCCCCGGGCGCCCGCCTCCTTGATGATGCGGTCATCCACGTCGGTCAGGTTCATCACGTGGAACACGCGCAGCCCGCACGCCTCCAGCCACCGGCGCAGCAGGTCCTCGAACAGGAAGGTCCGGAAGTTCCCGATGTGCGCGTAGTTCCAGATGGTCGGGCCGCAGGTGTACATCGACACCCGCCCCGGCACCTGGGGCGCGAAGGGCTCCACGGCTCGCGTCAGCGTGTTGTAGAGGTGGAGGGACATGGGCGGTTTCCGGGCGGGGGGCGGGGCGGCAGCGCTCACGCGTCGCCGCTGCCCTCGGAGGAACGGAACTGGCTCGGGCGCGGCGGCCGGCGGTCGTCCGACTCAAGCGCGGGATCGAACCCGCTCCCCGCCCCGGGGCCATGGTGGCGCAAATGCACGGTCCGCTGCGGGTAGGGGATCTCGATCCCTTCCGCATCCAGCCGGTTCTTGATGCGCCGCCGGAACTCCCGCCCCACCGCCCACTGCTGGCCGGCATGGGTCCGCAGCTGGGTCCGGATGGTGACCTGGTTCTCGTCGAGCCCCTGAACGCCCACCACCTCGGGCTCCCCGTCGAAGCGCGGCTGCCACTCCGGGTCGTGGGCAAAGCGGCGCGCCTCCTCGCCGAAGATCACCAGGGCGCGATCCAGGTCGGTGCCGTAGGCCACGCCGACGTCGACCACCGCACGGGCCCAGGTGCGGGTCATGTTGCTGACCGTCGTGATCTGCCCGTTGGGCACCATGTGCACGACTCCCTGGAGGTCGCGCAGCACCACCATCCGCAGCGTCATCCGCTCCACCACCCCGGACTTGCCGGCCACCTCGATGACGTCGCCGACCGCGA
The DNA here is from genome assembly GCA_016713785.1 of Gemmatimonadota bacterium. Lineage (NCBI taxonomy): Bacteria > Pseudomonadati > Gemmatimonadota > Gemmatimonadota bacterium. The sequence continues at coordinate 1,396,272 of JADJOM010000003.1, forward strand.
ACTGGCCCTCGAGCAGGTAGAAGAAGCCGGAGATCACGTCCTTCACCAGGCTCTGCGCCCCGAACGAGACGGCCAGGCCGAGGATTCCCGCGCCGGCCAGCAGCGGGCCGATGTCGATGAAGACATTGAGCGCAAGCAGCAATCCGACCACGACCACCGCGACCTTGCCCACACTCCGCAGCAGCTGCGAGATGGTCTGCCCACGCTGTTCCCGCTCGGTGAGCGTCGCGTCGTTGCCATCGTCCACCGCCATCTCGATGCGGCGGGCGACCAGGCGTACGATCCGGAGCGCGACGTAGCAGAGGACAGCGATGACCGCCACGCGCAGCAGGTCGCGCGTCAGCTCCGACGCATCGACCTGGAGCACCTCGGCGAACTGGCGAAGCCAGTGAGGGATGGCGAGCAGGAGAAGATGCACGAACGACCCCGGGTGAAGCCGGCCGCCGTCGGCCGGGGCAGGAACTTAGGAGCCCCCGCCCGGCCTATCAACCCGCGGGGTCACAGCGCGAGGCGGAGCCCCGCCGAGACGGCGATGAAGTCCTGGCTGGAGATCACCCGCATCCGCTCGAACGAGGTGTGAAACCGTGCCTCGAGCAGCAGGGAGAGGTGCGCCTCGTCCAGCCGCAGGCGCACGCCGGGTCCCAGGCTGCCGCCCAGGGCATGCGAGGTCCCGCTGCCGGCCGGGCTGTAGCGGTACTGGGCCAGCCCGGCCACCAGGTAGGGCACGGCGCGCCGCAGCGCCGGGGCCGTGAACCGGAGAAAGGCGCCGTACTGACTGGCCTTCCGGTCGCTGCCGAGCTGGTGCTGCCCGACCTCGGCCCCGAACTCGATGCGGGAGAGCGCCAACCCGACCTGCGTCAGGAAGGAGAAGCCGCCGCCGGAGACCGGATCGCGGTCGTCGAGGTCGAAGGACACCCCCGCCATCCCGGAGGCGACGAGAGGCACCTGGGCGGAGGCCCCGGCGGGAACGGCGAGCAGGAGGGCGAGCAGGCTGGCAAGTCGGCTACGGCTGGTCGGCATCGGTCCGCACCTCGAGGCGGATGGGCCGGGGCAGTCCCCGCGGGGGGACCGTCACCTCGACCCAGAGGGTCTGTCCCGCGGCGAGCACGGAGGGATCGGGAGCGTGCTCTGCTATAAAGAACGCTACCGGTTCCCAGACCACCACACCCCGCGCCCCTGGGGGGGCCGGCTCCCGGACCCGGAGGCCGGACCAGCCGTGTGCCGGGCGGACCACCAGTCGTTCGCCGACCACCGCGAACTCGACCGTGGCCAGGGAGTCCGCGGCACTCCGCTGGTCGTCGGCGTCGAGCCACAGCCGGACGTAGCGGCCGCGGAAGGGATCGGAGGGATCCCAGGGCACGGTACGGGCCCAGACCCTGGGCAGGGCGGCCCGGTCGTAGCTGAACCGGCCGAGCACCGCGAGCGCCAACCCCAGGTGAAGCAGGAGCAGGAGGAGGCCCCGCTGGACGGCGGTCACGAGACCTGCTCCATCACCCGCGCCACAAGGCGCCGCCGGACGCGCTCCACGCCCCAGCCAATCCCCAGGAAGAGCAGCCCGCCCACCAGGAGGCTGGCCGAGCGGCCCAGCCGGTCGAGCACCGAGGAGAAGTAGAAGAGGAGCACCGTGAGCGCGAAGGCGCCGAGGCCGAGGTTGATGCGGAGCCGCGAGCCCGCGGCCACTCCCGAGGCCGCCACACCGATGGCGCCGAGGCCGCCCCAGAGGAATGACCAGGCACCGGCATCCTTGGGCAGGAGGACCCCGGCGAGTACCCATGCGAGCGCCACTCCCGGCCCCACCAGGTGGCGCCCGCGCAGCGCGATGGCCAGCAGCGCCGGCAGCCCGAGGAAGAGACCCCAGCTCAGGCTGCGGAATCCGCCGGGTGCCGCCCAGGTGAGGATCGGGCCCAGGTCGCCCAGCACCAGGCGGAGCCCGATGGCGAGCGGGATGAGCGCCACCGCCCCGATGCCGGCCAGGGCCGTGCGCCAGGCCTCCGCAGACATGCCCCCCGGGCGCGAAGCGTGCAAGTACACCAGCGCGAGGTACAGCAGGCCGGCCATCGGCGCGGCCGGGACCACGGTCCCGAACCGCTCGGCCCGAACGGTCCACTCCGCGACGATCCACGCCGGGGTCAGCACCGCGGCATAGAGCACCTGGGGCCACTGGCGGAGCAGGAGCCACCCGGTCCAGCCGCCGAGGGCCCAGAGGAGGAACCCCTCGGACCACCGGTCATGCAGGTGGTAGGTCTGGCCCAGCAGGAAGACCGTCGCGCCGAGGGCGGCCGTTCCGACGGCGTGCAGGGTCACGGCCAGGGCCGGGAACCGCTCCGCGGACAGCACCCCTGCCCCGTGGCAGGCAACCAGGCCCCCGACCAGCAGGGCCACCCGGCCGCCGGGCGCCAAGGTGTCCCAGTGCGCCGCCACGAACAGCAGCGCGCCGGCCGACAACATCAGGCCCCCCGCCACCAGCGCGAGAATCACCGGCCAACGGAACCGCCCGGGGCGTTCGCCCCGGGCGGTTTCGTAGCGGAGGATCCGTTCCGCAGTTTCGGCGTCGAGCAGGCCCGCCGCGCGCCAGCGCGCGATGGCCGCCTCGATCACCTGGCGTCCCGGGGTGGCCGGATGACGAGGGTCGGATGGGTGGACCCGCGGATGACCTTGTCGGCCACGCTCCCCACCACGAGGCGCTCGACACCGCCCGCGCCGTGGCTCGCGATCGCCACCAGGTCGCAGCCGGTCTGGTCGGCCTGGGCGATGATCGCCTGGGCGGCCCCTCCGCCCTCGACGGCCAGCGCCGTGGCTGCGGCCCCCAGGCCGCGCAACTGCGCCACCTGCCGATCGAGGTAGGCGCGTGCGGTCTCGCGCATCTTCCGCTCGGCCTCGGGGTCGGCCGGCACGACCATCATGCCGCTCGGGTCCGCGATCGGCAGCGGCGGCTCGACCGCCATCAGGAGGGTGTACTCCGAACCGAAGGGGCGTCCCAGCATCAGCGCGGCCTCAATGGCCCGTTCGGCGAAGGGCGAGCCATCGAGCGTGACCAGGATCCGGCGGAAGGTGGCGGGCGCCTTTCGCTCGCCGCCGGGACGGAGCAGCAGGATCGGCACGTGCAGCCGACGCATCAGCTGGTCGGCCACGCTGCCCAGCCAGAACCGGCTCACCGGTCCGCGCCCGTGGGTGGTGATGGCCACGAGGTCCGCGCCGGACTTCTCGATGTGCTCGTGCAGGGCATCGGCCACCGGGCCGTCGAGCAAGGCCGCCGTGACCGGGATGTTGACGGTGGCCCGGAGCCGCTCGACGATGCCGTCGAGATACACCTGCTCACGCGCGCGCGCCTCCTGGTCCAGCTGCGCCTCGATCTCGGGCACCTCGAGGGCCGTGGCAAGGGCCGGCACCGGGTGGTGCACCAGCGCCACCTGCAGCAGGGCCCCGGAGCGCCGCGCGATCTCCGCGGCCAGCGGGAGGGCCTGCTCCGCGAAGGGCGAACCATCGAGTGGCACATAGATGGAGCGGAACATGGCGGCGGACATGCTGACCTCCCAGGCAGAGGGAATCCCCTCCGAAACTGCGTCCGGTGGCATGAGGACATGCTGAAGCACCGGCGAACCCTCTCATGAAGAAGTCATCATTCCCTCGGACGTCAAGTGTGGACGCCAACTGCCGACAACAGGGGCAACCCCTGTCCTCATCACCAGTCCTGTCCATGACAACCGCCGTGCAGCCCCAGCTTCTCGAGTCATCCGACACCCTGCGGGCGCTGCTCGACGGGATTCACACCAACATCTTCATCGCCGACGCCGGCCTCCACCTGGTGTACCACAACCGCAAGGCGCGGGAGACGCTCCGGACGGTGGGCCCCGAGATCCAGCGCATGTTCGGCGTCCGGATCGAGGACCTGATGGGCGGGTCGATCCACCGCTTCCACAAGGACCCCGCGCGGATCGAGCGGATCCTCAAGGATCCGCGCGCCCTGCCGCACGAGGCCACCTTCAGCTTCGGGCAGATCTCGCTGCGGACCAGCATCAACCGGGTGACGGACGCCGCGGGCGAGACCGTGGCCTACATCGTCAACTGGGAGGATGTCTCGCGGCAGGCGGCCACCGAGCGCGAGGTGCAGCTGGCCCAGGAGCGGGAGCGGGAGCAGTCTGCCGCGCTCCGGCAGCAGGTGGACCAGTTGCTCACGGTGGTCAATCGCGCCGCGGCGGGTGACCTGACCGCCACGCTGCCCACGATGGGCTCCGACGTGATGGGACAGCTCGGCCAGGGGATCGGCACGCTGCTCGGGGAGCTTCGCACCAGCATCCAGGGCATCAGCGAGAGCGCCAAGACCCTCGCCGCCGCGGCCGAGGAGCTGACGGCGGTGAGCATGTCGCTGTCGTCCACCGCCGAAGAGACCTCGGCGCAGGCGACCGTGGTCTCCGGGGCGTCGGAGGAGGTCACCAACAACGTGCAGACGGTGGCCGCCGGCACCGAGGAGATGAGCGCGTCCATCCGGGAGATCTCCAAGTCGGCGACCGAGGCGGCGCGGGTGGCGGCCCAGGCGGTCCACGAGGCGGAGAGCACCAACAGCACGGTGAGCCGCCTCGGTGACTCCAGCACGGAGATCGGCAAGGTGATCAAGGTGATCACCCGGATCGCGGCCCAGACCAACCTGCTCGCGCTCAACGCCACGATCGAGGCGGCGCGGGCCGGCGAGGCGGGCAAGGGCTTCGCGGTGGTGGCCAACGAGGTGAAGGAGCTGGCCAAGGAGACCGCCCGGGCCACCGAGGACATCAGCCAGCGGATCGATGCCATCCAGGGCGACACCTCGCTCGCGGTCGGGGCCATCCGCGGGATCGGCGAGACCATCGCGCGGATCAGCGACCTGCAGGGCACGATCGCGAGCGCGGTGGAGGAGCAGACCGCCACGACCAACGAGATGTCCCGCAACGTGAGCGAGGCGGCGCGGGGCTCGGTGGAGATCGCCCGGAACATCGGCGGCGTGGCCACCGCGGCCCGGGACACCACCAAGGGCGCGGCGGACACGCGCCGCGCGGCGGAGGACCTGTCGCGGATGGCCGGCCGGCTGCAGTCCCTCGTGGCCCGCTTCCGGGTGAGCGATGCCGCGGCCCCGGTGCCGGCGAGCCCGGGCCGCTCCGTGCCCCGCTGAGCGGGCGGACGGACGCACGCGGGGCCCGGGCCGCCAGGCGGCCCGGGCCCCGCGTACGTCCGTCTCAGATCCAGCCCGCCAGCCAGAGTCCGGCGACGCTCATGAGTGCCAGCCCGGCCAGTGACAGCCCCGCCTGCCACCGGTAGCGTCCGCCGCCGAGCGACAGCACCACCCCGAGCTTGAGCAACGTGTTGGCGAGGACGCCGATGCCCATGGCCCCGGCCGCGACGGGGCCCAGCCCGGGCTCCGCGGCGAGGCGCACCATGGACAGGGTGAGTGCGTCCATGTCGGTGAGGCCGAGCAGCGCCGCCGAGGCGAGCACGCCGCCGGTGCCGAACCGGGCGTTCACCCAGTGCATCAGCATCAGCACGGCCTGGAAGCCCAGCGCCAGCGCGATCGCGGAGCCGAGGCGCAGCGGATTCCTGCCCTCGGGCTCGGGCCGCCCCTCGCTCCGGCCCGCCGACCGCCACAGCCCGAACGCCACCAGGCCCAGGCCCAGCAGGAAAGGCGGGAGGAACAGCGGGGCGAGCAGGGGCGTGAGGCTGGGTCGCAGCGCAAGCGTCAGCAGGGTGAGTCGGGGCAGCAGCGTGGTGCAGGCACCGAGCACGCCTAGGGCGAGGGCGGAGGCCCGGCCGTCGGCATCCCGGCTCTGCCGGGAAAAGCTCAGGGCAACGCCCGTGGAAGAAACCAGCCCGCCCAGGATGCCGGCCACCGCGGTGCCGGCGGTCTCGCCCACCAGCCGCCGCGCGAGGTAGCCCCCGAAGTTGAGCCCGCTGACGAGCAGCACCACCATCCAGAGTTCGCGCGGGTGCACCCCGCCCAGCGGCCCGAAGGGACCCTCCGGCAGGATGGGGAGCAGCACCAGCGCGAGCACCGCGAACTGGAGGGCCGCGCGCAACTCGACATCGCCGAGGCGGCGGACGAAGCCCTGGATGGCGGACTTCTCCCGGAGCGCGAGCACGATCACCGCACCGATGCCCGCGGACAGACGCAACTCCCCGAGGCCCGCCAGCAGGCCCAGCGCGAGCACCGTGAGGGCGGCCGCCTCGGTAGTGCCGTCCACCGCGTCGGGCAGGGCCCGTCGCGCGGCCGTCAGGTATGCGGCCACCGCGAGCCCCGCGCCTCCAGCTAGGAGTACGGCAGCCGGGAGGGCGTGGCCCTGGAGTCCGAGGTGGCCCGCGATCCCGCCAAGCAGCCCCAGCAGGAGGAAGGTCCGGGCGCCCGCAAAGCGGGCACCCGGACCGGTGGCATGTCCCGACCATTCCCGTTCGATCCCGACCGCGAGACCGACGAGTCCTGCGACCGCGAGGCCGGCCGCCGTCTCGAGTGCAGGGAGAATCGGCGCCTCCTCCTGCCCCGGATGGGGCTCAGTGGTTCATCTGGTGTCCGCCGCCGGCCGCCGTGCTGTCGGGCCGCATCATGGGGCAATCCCGCATCCCGGCGCCCTCACGCGGCATGCCGCAGCCGCCCTCCGCCTGCATCATACGCTGGTGCATCTCGCGCCGCATCTGCAGCTGGCGCTCGACCAGCTCCCCGAGGACCTCCGCCATGGCGTCCAGGCGGCGGTTGCCGCGGGACGACCGCAGCACACCGGCCAGGCTGTCGAGGCGGGCATCCATGACTTCCATCCGGCGCATGGCCTGGTGGTCCATCGACATCCCGCTGCCCTGCCCCATCCCGGCGCAGGCCATGGCAGAATCCGACCGAGCCTGGGCGCTGAGCGGCCCGGCAAGCAGAACGGCGGACACGAGCAGGAGCTTCATGGAGCGCGGCATGTGGGCGACCTCGGCTGGGGTCCGCCGGGCCCTCAGGCCGCGGCGGGGCGCGACCGGGGTCCGGCGAGGAGGTAGATGAGCCCCGGGAGCATCATGACGTACACTGCGGGGATGTTGGGGAAGGTGCGAATGTGCAACCCCTCGAGCAGCAGGAAGCCGCCGAACCCGACCAGGGCCAGCAGCCCCCCGAGGCGCTCCCGCCACACGCCAACGAGCAGGCCCACGACACCGGTCACCATCGCGGCCAGCTGCCAGCGCAGGGTGCCGGAGAGTTCCGGCAGGCGCGGGGGCGAGTGCCACCAGAACAGCACGAACAGGACCGCGACGGCCAGGCTGGCCAGCCGCGCGACCCAGCGAAGGGCAGTGCGCACCGGGAGCTTCCTCACAAGGGGATCGTCAGGACCGAACAGGGAGCTTCATGCGCGAGCCGGCGCGCGACGCTGCCGGCCTCGATGATGCCGGCGGGGCCGCCGCGGCGATAGCCGACCACGAGGACGTCGGTCCGGCTGTCGATGGCCTCGCGGGCGATCTCCTCCACCACCCGCCCACGGTGAAAGACGATCGGTGACTCGGCGGACGCCGGGGAGCTCGCCTCCCACCCTCCGCGGCCCAGGCTGGTGTGATGCCGCAGTTCGTCCACGGCCTCCATGAGGCGGGCACTACGGGTGGTGAGCAGGTGCGGGGCATCGCGCTCGTTCTCATACGCCGGCTCCACGCACACGCCATGCAGCCGGCCGCCGGTGTCCCGGGTGAAATCCATGGCGGAGACCAGCACGCTCATGCCGCGCTCGGTCCCGTCGAGCGCCACGAGGACGTGGTCGAAGGTCGAAGTACCCGGCGTTACGAAGAGGCAGGGGATGCCGCTGCGGCGCGCCACGGAGTCGGCGGTATCGCCGATGAGCAGCCGCTGCATCTCGGTCCGGCGCTTGCGCCCCACCAGCACCAGGTCCGCGTGATGGGTCTCGGCGTAGCGCCCGATTTCGACGCCGGGAAGCCCGGAGACGATCGCCAGGCGAGGCGCCGGCGCATCGGTGACCGGCCGCAGCGCCGATTCCACCATGCTCCGGAGATCGTCCATCTCCCGCCGGGCGCTGCCATTGGCGGCCGGGGCCGCGGTCACGGTGACCACGGTCACGTTCGCCCCGCAGCGCTGTCCGAGCCGTGCGGCCGCGAGCACTGCAGCCTTGCCTTCCTCCGAATGATCCGCGCCCACCACCAGATGTCGCAACTGCACAGCGGCCCCTCCCATGGCATCTGGCTTAGGGTACGGCCCCGCGCATGAAGCCAGCGTGAAAGGGCCGGGAACAAGACGGGTCGCCGGAACTCCTTGGAGCCGTTAGGATTAGCTTGATGAACCCCGCCTCGACACCCACGCCACCTCCGGCCCAGGCCCTTGCCGCGCGCCTGGAGCGCCTGGTGGCGGCCGTCCCCGGACTCATCACCGAACTGTCACTGGAGGGCGTCCTGCAGCGGGTGGCCGACCTGGCCGCGGAGTTGCTCGATGCCCGCTACGCCGCCGTCGGGATGCTCAATCCGGATGGCCGGACCCTCGCGTCCTTCACGACCACCGGCATGACCGGCGAGGAACGGGAACGCATCGGGCCGCATCCACGCGGGCACGGGATCCTCGGCCTGGTGATTCACAAGGGCCAGGTGGTCCGGCTGGCCGACCTCACCGCCCACCCGGCCCGGTACGGGTTCCCCGCCCATCACCCCGTGATGCGGCCCTTCCTGGGCGTCCCGATTGTCGGCAAGCGCGGCGTCCTCGGGGACCTCTACCTGACCGAGAAGGTGGGTGGCGCGGAGTTCACCGCGGAGGACGAGCACATCGCCACCCTCCTTGCCGCCAAGGCCGCGGCGGCGATCGAGAACGCCCGGCTGCACGAGGAAAGCGCCCGGCTGCTCGAGGAGGTGCAGCAGCTGCACCGTTCGCGCGAGCGGTTCTTCGCCATGGTGAACCACGAGCTGCGGAACTCCCTCGCCGCCGTCTTCGGGTGGGCGGAGATGCTGGTCCGACGCAAGGAGCCCGGCTCGGTCCCGCGCGCCGCCTTCGAGGTGCTCGACTCCGCCGAACAGGCCATCAGCCTGATCAACGACCTGCTGGACCTCTCGCGCCTCGACGAGGACCGCCTCAAGCCGGTGATCCGCGAGGTGGACTGCGGCGGGGTGGTCCGGCAGGCGCTGAGCCGGGTGACACCCGCGGCGGACGGCAAGCGGGTGCGCCTCCAGGCGGATCTGCCGGCCGAGCCCCCCGCCTGTCGCACCGATCCCCACCGGGTGGAACAGATCCTCGTGAACCTGCTCTCCAACGCCATCCGGCACACGCCGGAAGGCTCGGTCGTGCGCGCGGCGGTCGAGCCCCTGGGCGGCGACGTCGTGTTCCGGATCGAGGACCAGGGCCCCGGGGTGCCGCTCGACGACCTGGACCGCATCTTCGACATCTACCAGACCAAGGCTGAAGAAGGGAAAGGCAGCGGGCTGGGCCTCCCCCTCAGTCGTCGGCTGGCCCGGCTGTTGGGAGGCGAGCTCCGGGCCGAAGCGCATCCGTCCGGGGGCGGCTGCTTCGTCTTGCAACTCCCCTCCGTACCGGTGTAGGATAAAGACATCTTCATAAAGGGTTTGCGAGGGGTTCATCGCCCGCATGTAGGTTGGCAATCATGAAAATCCTCGTGGTGGAAGACGACCGGAAGGTCGCGGGCTTCATCGAGCAGGGCCTGAAGGAAGAAGGCTACGTGGTGGATATCGCCGCGGACGGCGAGGAAGCCACCACCCTGGCCCACGTCTACGAGTACGACGTGATCCTCCTCGACGTGGTGCTGCCCAAGAAGAACGGGTTCCAGATCGCGATGGAACTCCGGCGCGAGGGCCGCAACACCCCGATCATGATGCTGACCAGCCGGGACGCGGTGGAAGACATCGTCCGGGGCCTGGACGCGGGGGCGGATGATTACCTCGCCAAGCCCTTCCGGTTCGACGAGCTCCTGGCCCGCATCCGGGCACTGGCCCGGCGGGGTGGCGCGGAGCGGCTCGAGGTGCTGCGTTACGGCCCGCTGACCCTGGATCGGCTGCGGCACGTGGTGCTGATCAACGAGAAGGCGATGGACCTGACGCCCAAGGAATTCCAGATCATCGAGTTCTTCCTGCTGCACCCTGAACAGGTGGTGCGCCGCACCACGCTGCTCGAGAAGGTGTGGGACATGCACTTCGACCCCGAGAGCAACGTGGTGGACGTGCACGTGGGGAATGTCCGCCGGAAGCTGCAGAAGGCGGCGGGGGAGAACCTCATCCAGACGGTGCGCGGGGTGGGCTTCACGCTGCGCCGTGAACTCGCTGGCGCTGCGGAGCCCGACGCCCAGGCCTCGTGACCCGACGAAGCATCCGGATCTGGCTCGCGCCCCTCGGCGCGGCGGCAGTCATCGGCAGCGGCCTCGCCTTCACGGCGGGGCCGCTTGGCGTGTGGCGGGACCGGGTGTGGCTGGTCGGCCTCGTGGTCCTGGGGCTCCCGGTCATCTGGCGAACGCTGTGGGGCGTGCTCCATGGGCGGTTCGCCGCGGACCTGGTGGCAAGCCTGGCCATCCTCGTGGCCGCCCTGATGCAGGACCCGCTCCCCGGGCTGGTCGTAGTGCTGATGCAGACGGGGGGTGAGGCCCTCGAGACCTACGCCGCCGGGCGCGCCTCGCGCGCCGTATCGGCGCTGGAGGCCGAAGCTCCACGCCTGGCCCTGCGCCTGCGGGGCCGGGCGACCGAGGAGATCCCTGCGGACCAGGTGCGGCCGGGCGATCGCCTGCTGGTGCGCCCCGGGGACCTGGTCCCCTGCGATGCTGTCGTGATCGATGGCTACTCCCACGTCGACGCCTCCCGCCTCACCGGCGAACCGATGCCGGTGGCCGCCGAGCCGGGCACGCTGCTCCTCAGCGGCAGCCAGAATATCGAGGGCCCCCTGACGGTCGAGGCGCGGGCGGTGGCGAGCGAGAGCCAGTACGCCCGCATCGTGCAGCTGGTGCGGAGCGCCCAGGCCAGCAAGTCGCCGCTGCAGCGGATGGCCGACCGCTACGCCGTCTACTTCACGCCCCTCACGATCGCTGTCTGCATGGCGACCTACCTGGTCACCGGCGAAGCGGAGCGGGTGTTGGCGGTGCTCGTGGTAGCCACCCCCTGCCCCCTGCTGCTCGCGGCGCCGGTGGCGCTGATCGGCGGACTCAATCGGGCCGCGCGCCGCAGCATCATCATCCGGCACGGGACGGCGCTGGAGCAGCTGGGCCGGGTGACGGTGGCGCTGCTGGACAAGACCGGGACCCTCACGATCGGCCGCCCGGCGGTCGCCGCGGTCTTGCCGGCGCCCCCCTGGACCGAGGATGAGGTCCTGGCGTTCGCGGCCGCGGCGGACCTCGGGTCCGGGCACCTGCTGGCCCGCTCGGTGGTCGACGCGGCGGCCGATCGCGGCCTCACGCTGCCCGTCGCCACCGGCATCGCCGAGAGCCCGGGCCAGGGGGTCATCGGTCGGGCGGGCGGCCACGAGATCGCGCTCGGGTCGCGGTCCTACATCCTTTCGCGGTACCCGGACCTCGGGACGACCTGGCCGGAGGCGGCCACGATGGGCCTCCGGGCGACCTTGGCCATCGACGGCCGGGCCGGGGGCACCATCGAATTTGCCGACCGCCTCCGACCGGAGACCGGCCGGCTGGTGGCCGGGCTCACTGCCCTCGGCCTGCGGCGCATCATCATGGTCACCGGCGACGATGCCGGGCACGCCGCGGCCGTGGCCCGGGCCGCGGGCATCCGGGAGGTGCGCGCCGGACTCCTCCCCGCGGACAAGGTGCGCGTGGTGGAGGAACTGGAGCTGGCCGGCGAGCGGGTCCTGATGGTGGGCGACGGCACCAACGACGCCCCTGCGCTCACCCGTGCCTCGGTCGGCGTGGCCCTCGCCTCCCACGGTGGCGGGATCTCCGCCGAAGCGGCGGACGCAGTGGTACTCGCGGACGACGCGGGCCGGGTCGCAGAGGCCATCGCCATCAGCCGCCGCACCATGCGGATCGCCCGGCAGAGCGTGTGGGCGGGGCTCGGCCTCTCGGCGCTGGCCATGATGGCGGCCGCCTTCGGCGCGATCCCCCCGGTGGCGGGCGCCCTGCTGCAGGAGGCCATCGACGTCGCCGTGATCCTCAATGCCCTGCGCGCCAGCGCCGACGGAGCCGGGGGCACCCGCTGATGTATATTCCGCCGCGCCCCCACCTCCCCAGCATGCGAAGGCCATGACCCCCTCGTCCCTCCCCACCCTGCCGTCCCGGCGAGTGATGTTCACCCGCGCGCTCCAGCGCCATTGCCCGGCCTGCGACGGGCACCCGCTCTTCGCCGGCTGGTTCCGGATGCGGGACCGGTGCCCCTCCTGCCACCTGCGGATGCGGCGGGGCGAGGATGGGTACACGCTCGGCGCGCTCTGGTTCAACCTGTTCCTGGCCGAGCTGATCACCATGTCGTCCTTCGTGCTCACGCTGGTGCGGACCTGGCCCGATCCCCCGTGGGACGTGCTGCAGGTGGTGGGGCCCATCGAGGCGGTCGTGATGCCGCTCCTGGTCTGGCCCTTTGCCCGGACGCTGTTCCTCGCGTTCGACCTCTGCATCCGTCCTCCGGAGGCCCGGGACCTCGCCTGACCATGCTCGTCCCGAAACTCTTCACCACGATGCGCGGGTACCGCCGCGCGGACTTCCTCGGCGACCTCTCCGCGGGCCTCGTGGTGGGCATCGTGGCGCTGCCGCTGGCGATCGCCTTCGGGATCGCGAGCGGGGCCACCCCCGAAGCGGGGCTGTACACCGCGATCCTCGCGGGCTTCCTGATCTCCGCGCTCGGCGGCTCGCGGGTGCAGATCGGCGGGCCCACCGGGGCCTTCGTGGTGATCGTGTACGGGGTGATCCAGCAGTACGGCATGGAGGGCCTGGCGGTCGCGACGATGATGGCCGGGGTGATGCTGATCATCCTGGGCGTGGCGCGGCTGGGGGGGGCGATCAAGTTCATCCCCTTCCCGGTCACCACCGGATTCACCTCCGGCATCGCCATCATCATCTTCTCCAGCCAGGTCCGGGACCTGCTCGGCCTGCGGATGCCCGCGGTCCCGGCGGAGTTCCTCGCCAAGTGGGAGAGCTACGCCGCCCACCTCGACACCTTCAATCCGTGGGCGCTCGCGGTGGGTGGCGCCGCGCTGGCCATCATCCTCCTGTGGCCCCGGGTCAGCCGGCGGCTTCCGGCGCCCTTCGTGGCCCTGGTGGCGTGCACCGCCGCCGCCCAGCTGCTCCACCTCCCGGTGGAGACCATCGGTGACCGGTTCGGCGCGATCCACGCCGTCCTGCCCGCGCCCCGGCTCCCGACCGTCACCTTTGCCCTGCTGCGGGAGCTGAGTGGCCCGGCGCTCACCATCGCCCTGCTGGCGGCGATCGAGTCGCTGCTCTCCGCGGTGGTGGCGGACGGGATGATCGGCTCCCGGCACCGCTCCAACATGGAACTGGTGGCGCAGGGGGTGGCCAACATCGTCTCGCCGCTGTTCGGCGGCCTGCCCGCCACGGGGGCGATCGCGCGGACGGCCACCAACGTGAAGAACGGCGGCCGCACCCCCGTGGCCGGGATCATCCATGCGATCACCCTGCTGCTGATCACGCTGTTCTTCGGCACATGGGCGGCGAAGATCCCGATGGCGGTGCTGGCGGCGATCCTGGTGGTGGTGAGCTACAACATGAGCGAATGGCGCCGCTTTCGCGGGGAGCTGCGGGCGCCGCGCAGCGACGTGGCGGTGCTGCTGGTGACCTTCGCCCTGACCATCCTGGTGGACCTGACGGTGGCGGTGGAGGTCGGGATGGTGCTTGCGGCCTTCCTCTTCATGAAGCGGATGAGCGAGGTCACGAACACGAGCCTGGTGAGCCGTGAGTTCGGGGATGCCGAGGAACCCGAGGGCGGCGATCCGGGGGCGACGGGACTGCGGGAGGTGCCCGAGGGAGTGGACATCTACGAGATCGACGGCCCGTTCTTCTTCGGGGCGGCCGAGTCGTTCAAGTCGGCGATCGGCAACGTGGCGCGGCGTCCGCGCGTGCTCATCATCCGGATGCGCCGCGTTCCGGCCATCGATTCCACCGGCCTGGCCGCGCTCCGGGACGTGGTGCACCGGAGCCGCCAGGAGGGCACCCTGGTGATCCTCTCCGACGTGCACTCCCAGCCGGTGATCGCGCTGACGCGGTCGGCGTTCTACGAGGAGCTGGGCGAGGACAACCTCACCGGCACCCTGGACGATGCGCTGGACCGGGCCCGGATGTACCTGGGCCTGCCCACGGCCGAGCGCCCGGCCTTCCTCTCCCCCGGCGCTGCGACTGACTGATTGCCCCCGGGCCACCCGGGCACTCCGCTCCGCGCCGGCCCCCCTCCGCCGGACGCCTGCGTGAAGGCGTCTTCATCTCGACTCCCCCCTCGCTTCACACCTCCCGGCCTAGTGTTCCGGCGGAATTTCGGGACCTGACGTGGCCGGTGCCATCTGGTGGTGCTGGTGTCCGGTGCTGCCCATGCTCATGGTGGCGCGGTTCCAGATGGTCCACAGCCCGATCGCCAGAGTGACACCCGCGAAGAGCCGCCGGCGCCAGCGGGAGCCCAGCAGCACCCGTTGCACCCCGACCGCCGCGACGGAGAGGGCCGGAACGGTCCCGATCCCGAAGGCCAGCATGGCCAGGGCGCCCGCGGCGGGAAGGGTGGCCGCGACGGCGAGGGCGAGGGCGGCGTAGACCATGCCGCACGGCAGGAACCCGTTGACCACGCCAAAGAGGTACTGGGCGGCCAGGCCGGGATTGCCGGCGGCCTTGGCACCCACCGTGGTGAGCCTGAGGGGCACCAGCCTTGGCTCGGGCACCAGGCCGGCCAGGGCCAGGGCAAACCAGACCAGCAGGGCGGCCGCGACCGCCCCGGGCAGCCAGGCCGGACCGGGCAGCAGGCGACCGAAGGTGCCGGCGAGGGCGCCGAGCAGGGCGTAGGTGGTCAGCCGGCCCGCATGCCAGGCGGCTAGGCCGCCCCGGACCCGGCCGCAGCTGGCCGCGAAGGCACCGCACATGCCGATACAGTGGAGGCTCCCCAGGAGCCCCGCGAGGAATGCAGCCGAGAGCAGTTCAACCATACATGCGCCTATGGGGGAGGTAGAGACGCCGTGCAAACTACTGCGGTGAGTTCCGCGGACGAAGCCCGCTATGACGACGAGGTGGTGAAGCTGTTCGCCACTGCGACGGTGGTGTGGGCGGTTGTCGGCATGCTGGCGGGAGTCTGGATCGCGCTCGAGATCGCATACTGGCCCGCGAACCTCGGCCTTCAGTGGACGACCTTCGGGCGGCTGCGCCCGCTCCACACCAACGCGGTCATCTTCGCCTTTGGCGGCAACATCTGCTTCACCGGGATCTACTACTCGATGCAGCGGCTGCTCAAGGTCCGGATGTTCAGCGACGCGCTGTCGCGGATCCACTTCTGGGGCTGGCAGCTCATCATCGTCGGCGCGGCGATCACGCTGCCGCTCGGACTCACCCAGTCCAAGGAGTATGCCGAGCTGATCTGGCCCATCGACGTGCTGATCACGCTGATCTGGGTGGTCTTCGCCATCAACTTCTTCGGCACGGTCTACAATCGCAAGGTGAAGCACCTGTACGTGGCCATCTGGTTCTACATGTCGTTCGTGATCACGATCGCGGTGCTCCACATCGTCAACAGCCTGGCCATCCCCGCCACCCTGCTCCGCTCCTATCCCATCTACGCCGGACTGACCGACGCCCTGGTGCAGTGGTGGTACGGGCACAACGCGGTGGGCTTCTTCCTGACGACCCCGTTCCTGGGGTTGATGTACTACTTCCTGCCCCGGATCTCGGGGCGCCCGGTCTTCAGCTACCGGCTGTCGATCATCCACTTCTGGGCGCTCGTGTTCCTCTACATCTGGGCGGGGCCGCATCACCTGCTGTACTCCTCGCTGCCGGAATGGGCCCAGACGCTGGGCATGACGTTCAGCATCATGCTGATCGCGCCCTCCTGGGGCGGCATGCTCAACGGCCTCCTGACCCTGCGCGGGGCGTGGGACCGGGTGCGCACCGACCCGGTGCTCAAGTTCCTGGTGGTGGCGGTGAGCTTCTACGGCATGAGCACGTTCGAGGGCCCGATGATGTCCATCCGGGCGGTGAACAGCCTGTCGCACTACACCAACTGGACCATCGGGCACGTGCACTCGGGCGCGCTCGGGTGGAACGGGATGCTCACCTTCGGCATCCTGTACTGGCTGGTCCCGAAGCTGTGGAACAAGCCGCTGGCCTACCCGGGCTGGGCCACGACGCACTTCTGGCTGGCGACCATCGGCATCGTGCTCTACACCGTGTCGATGTGGGCCGCGGGCCTGACCGAAGGACTGCAGTGGCGCGCGTTCGACGCGGCGGGCCAGCTCAAGTACCCCAACTTCGTCGACATCGTGCACCAGCTGCAGCCGTTCTACCTGCTGCGCCTGCTCGGCGGCCTCCTGTTCTTCACGGGTGCCGTCATGTTCGCCGTCAACTTCGTCAAGACCGTGTCCGGACCCGCGGCCGCCCCGGCGCCCGCCCCGGCCGCCGCGCGCTGAGGACATGACCATGAGCACTCCGAACGAGACTGGCTACACCTCGGCGCACCGCACCCTGGAGGGCAAGAGCGCGCTCTTTGCCGTCATGGTGACGGTGGCCATCCTGATCGGCGGCATCGTCGAGATCATCCCGCTCTTTTCCACCACCTACGGGCCCGAGGCGCTGGCGGGCGTGACGCCGTACACCGCCCTGGAGGTCGCGGGCCGGGACATCTACGTCCGCGAGGGCTGCTACACCTGCCATTCGCAGATGGTGCGGCCGATGCGGGCCGAGGTGCTGCGCTACGGCGAGTGGACCCGCGCGGGCGAGTACGCGTACGACCACCCGTTCCTGCTCGGCTCCCGCCGGCTGGGGCCGGACCTGCAGCGGGTGGGCGGCAAGTACCCCGACGCCTGGCACTTCGAGCACATGCGGGACCCGCGGGCCACCTCCCCGGGCAGCGTCATGCCGCCCTACACCTGGCTGCACCGGCAGGCCTATGATCCGGCCGACATCCAGGCCTCCCTGCGCGCGCTCAAGAAGGTGGGCGTGCCCTACACCGACGAGCAGATCGCCGGCGCCCCGGCCGACATGCAGGCCCAGGCCGCCGGGATCAGCGAGCGGCTCAAGGCCGCCGGGATCGATGCCGATCCCGGGAAGGAGATCGTGGCGATGATCGCGTACCTCCAGCGCCTGGGCAAGGATGGCCGGGCGGCCATCGCCGCCGGGGCCACCGCCCCGGCGCCCACCCCGGCCGCGCCCGCCGTGCAGGCCGCGACGGCCCCGGCCCCGGAGCAGGGGGTGACGCCATGAACCCGCTCTTCCGGGAAGCGGCCGAGAGCGTCCAGCTCGGGTGGCTCCTGGGCACCACGACGGTGCTGTTCCTCGCGGCCTTCCTGTTCTGGACCTGGTGGGCCTGGACCGACAAGCACAAGACCCGGTGGGAGGCGGCCAGCCGGCTCCCCTTCAATGACGGAGGCGACGCGTGAGCAAGCAGGAACTGAACCAGGTGCTGGGGCACGCCGACGAGGCCGATGGCATCGAGGAATACGACAACCCCCTGCCGAACTGGTGGCTGGGCCTGTTCTACTTCACGATCGTCTGGGCGATCGTCTACGGCATCCACTATCACTTCGTGGCGCACCGCTCCGAGGTGGCCGCCCTCGCGGCCGAAATGGAGGACGCCAAGCAGCGCTGGCCCCAGCAGGCGGCGGCCGCCGCCGCCGTCACCGTGGACCTGTCCGAGGCGAACGTGGAGGCGGGTGAGGGCATCTACACCGCCAATTGCGTCGCCTGCCATGGGGCGGACATGAAGGGCGGGATCGGGCCCAACCTGCTCGACACGACCTGGATCCACGGCGGGACCCCGGAGAACATCCAGCACACCATCACCGTGGGCGTGCCGGACAAGGGCATGCTGACCTGGGGCCCGATCCTCGGCCCCGAAAAGGTGGCCCAGGTGACCGCGTACCTGGTGCACAAGAACCGGGAAGCCACCGGGACCACGGGCGGGGACGCCGACACCAAGCCCGACAGCGCGGGCCAGTCGTAAGACCGGACAACGAGAAGGCGGAGAGCATGATCGGCTTCACCCACAAGCGGAAGTGGATCTATCCCCAGACGGTCACGGGCCAGTGGCAGCGGCTCCGCGGCTGGACCTTCGGGGCGCTGCACCTGATCCTGTTCGTGACCCCCTGGGTCACGATCAACGGCAACCCGGCCCTGCGCATCGACCTGCCGGGCCGGCGGCTGTTCGCGTTCGGCGGGATCTTCACCGCCGCCGACACGATCTTCCTGCTGTTCCTGCTCCTGTTCCTCGCCTTCTCGCTGTTCTTCTTCACCTCGTTGTTCGGCCGGCTGTGGTGCGGGTTCGCCTGCCCGCAGACGGTGTTCCTCGACGCCTGGGTCCGGCCGGTGGAGCGCTGGATCGAGGGCGACTGGACCAAGCGCCGCAAGCGGGACGAAGGGCCGTGGACGGTCGACAAGGCCTGGCGCAAGGCGGCCAAGTGGGGCGTCTTCGCGCTGTTCTCGTTCCTGATCTCCATGGCGTTCATGAGCTACTTCGCCGGGGCCCGGGAACTGTGGAGCGGCACCGCCGGACGCACCTCGTACACCCTGGTGGGCATCTTCGCGGTGGGCTGGTACTTCGACCTGGCCTGGTTCCGGGAGCAGTTCTGCACCTACCTCTGCCCGTACGCCCGCTTCCAGAGCGCGCTCACGGACGAGGAGACGGTGCTGGTCCAGTACGACATCACCCGGGGCGAGCCCCGTGGCGGCCTCAACGCCAAGGAGGTGGGCCGCTGCATTGACTGCAACAAGTGCGTGTTCGTCTGCCCCACGGGGATCGACATCCGCAATGGCTTCCAGCTCGAGTGCATCGCCTGCGCCCGCTGCATCGACGCCTGCGACATGGTGATGGAGAAGCAGGGGCACGAGAGCCTGATCAGCTTCGCCTCGATCGCCGAGCAGCGGGGCCGGAAGCCCCGGGCCCTGCGGCCCCGCACCGTGGTGTATGGTGGGCTGCTGACGGGCATCGCGGCCGCCGGCACCATCCTCATGGTGGCCCGCGCCCCGTTCGACGCCGCGGTGCAGCGGGCGCCGGGCACGCTCTACACCCAGGATGCCGACGGCTACGTCCGCAATACCTTCCTGCTCAGGGTGACCAACAAGCAGCAGGCCGCCGCACCGATCCGGTTCCACGTGCGGGTCGAGGGACTGCCGGATGCCGAGATCCTGGTGCAGGACCTCGCCCTGGGCAGCACCGAGAGCCAGACGGTGCCGCTGATCATCCGGGTCAAGTCGACACCGGACATGGCGCGGACCATCCCGATCGCGGTGCACGTGAGTTCGCCCACCAAGGAGGTGGAGGTCGCCGCCACCTTCAAGACCGGAGGTCACGTTGCCAACTAGCAGCCCCGCCGGCCGGCGCTGGCCCCGGGCCATCGCCATCGGCCTGTTCCTCGTGGTGGTGGTGAATGTCCTGTTCGCCTACCTGGCCATCCACGGCGCGGACGACGTTGTCAGTTCCTACAACACCGAAGCCCGGTAACGGGCCGGACCGCGCCCGGGGCGCCGCGAGCGATCGCGCCGCCCCGGGCGCTTGCTGTCCGCACTGCGGTGCCGCCGTCGAGGGCGACACCAACGCCTACTGCTGCCGTGGCTGCGAGATGGCCGCGGCCATCATCCGGGGCGCGGGACTGGAGCGCTACTACCAGGACCGCACCGACTTCGCCCCCCGCCCCGACGCCGCGCTCGGCGAGGACTGGTCCCGGGTCGAGGTGGCCACCGACCCCGCGGGCCGCTGCGAGGCGCGCCTGGTGGTCGACGGCCTCCGCTGCGCCTCCTGCGTCTGGGTCACCGAGAAGGTGCTGGAGCGCACCCCGGGGGTGGAGCACGCCATGGTGAGCTACGCCACGGGCCGCGCCACCCTGCGTTGGGACCCGGCCAAGGTGGACCTCCCCGCGCTGGCGCGCCGCATCGCCGCCCTGGGCTACCGGCCCCGCCCCCTCGGCGGCGACACCGCCCCCGACCGTGGCCTCCTGCTCCGGATGGGATTCGCCGCCATCGTGGCGATTGCCACCATGGGCCTCTACGAGGGGCTCTATGCGGGCTGGTGGTACGGCAGCATCGATCCCGGGCTGGCGACGCTGTTCCGGTGGACCAGCCTGCTGCTGTCCACCCCGGTGACCTTCTGGTGCGCCGAGCCGTTCTTCGCCGGCGCCTGGTCAGGCCTGCGCAACCGAGTCCTGCACATGGACCTGCCGATCGCCCTCGGGATCGCCATCACCTACCTGCACGGCCTGGTGGCGACCCTGCTGGGCCAGGATGCCTACCTCGACTCCCTCACCATGCTGGTGGCGCTGCTGCTCGCCGGACGGGTGCTCGAATCGCGCAGCCGCCGGCGCACCACGGATGCCGCGGCCGCCCTGGTCGGGACCGTGCCCCAGACGGCGCGCCGCCTGACCGACGCGGCGACCCCCGCCCCCACCGGCGCGCGAACCCCCGGCGAGACGCTCGAGGTGGTGCCGGTGTCGGCGCTCCACGCCGGCGACCGGATCGACGTCGGCGCCGGCGAGGAGCTGGCGGCAGACGGGACCGTGGTCGAGGGGTCGGGCCAGGTGCGCCTCGCCCTGCTCACGGGCGAGGCGGCGCCGGTCCTGGTCGGCCCCGGCGACCAGGTCGTGGCCGGCACGCTGCTGGTGGACGGCGCCATCACGGTCCGGGTCGAGGCGGTGGGCGGGGCCACGGTCGTGCATCGCATGGCGGCCGAGCTGCGGGCGGCGCAGGACCGCGGCCTGGCGCCCACCTCCGCCGATCGCATCGCCCCCTGGTTCACCGTCGGCACGCTCGTGGTGGCGGCCCTCACGCTGGCGGGCTGGTGGGTGGCCCGCGGCCTCGGGCCCGCGATCGCCAACACCGTGGCGGTGCTGGTGGTGGCCTGCCCCTGTGCCCTGGCGCTGGCCCACCCCCTCGCCGCCGCCGCCGGCCTGGCCAGCGCCGCCCGGCGCGGCCTGCTGCTGCGCTCCAGCGACGCCCTCCTCCGGCTGGCCGACGTGACCGTCGCGGGCCTGGACAAGACCGGCACCCTCACCGCCGGCACGATCACCGTGACCGAGGCAAGCGACGCGACCCTCCGGGTGGCGGCGGGGCTCGAGCGCTACAGCGTGCACCCGATCGCCCGCGCAATCACCGCGGAGGCCGCACGGCGCGGCATCCCGCTCCCACAGCCCCGCGACGTCCGCGAGCTGCCCGGGACCGGGATCAGCGGGGAGATCGACGGCCGTCGCTGGAGCCTCGCGAGCGCCGGCGCCGGCGCGGTCCGGCTGACGGCGGAGGATGGCACGGGGGCGCCTGGGCCGGCGCTGATCCGGCTCGGAGACACGACCCGCGACGATGCCCGGCAGGCGGTCGAGGCGCTCCGCCGCCTTGGCATCCGGAGCGTGCTGCTCACGGGCGATCATGCCGCCGCCGCCAAGCGCGTGGGGCAGGATGCGGGCATTCCCGCGGTGCAGGCGCGCCGCGACCCCGCCGCCAAGTCGGCGTGGGTGCGGGCGCAGCAGCAGGCCGGCGAGCGGGTGCTCTTTGCCGGGGACGGCCTCAATGACGGCCCCGCCCTTGCCGCCGCCGACGTGGGCATCGCCATGGCCAGCGGCGCCGCGAGCACGGTGCTGGTCGCCGATGGCATTGTCTCCACCGGCGCGCTGGGCCCGGTGGTCGCGGGCATCCGGGCCGGGCAGGCCGCCCGGCGCATGGTGAACTCGAGCCTGCGCCAGGCGATCATCTACAACGTGGTGTCGGTCGGTGCCGCGGCGCTGGGGCTCGTCAACCCGCTGGTGGCCGCCATCCTGATGCCCATCTCGAGCACCCTGGTGATCTGGAACGCCACCCGGGTGGAACGCCTGGTGCGGAACGGAGACTGAATGCGCGCCTATTACCTCCTCCTGCCGCTGGCCCTGCTGGTGGGGGCCATCTTCCTCGGGCTGCTGCTCAAGGCCATGAAGGACGGCCAGTTCGACGACCTGGACGACCCGCCCCAGCGCATCCTGCACGACCAGGACTGATCCCCGCCACAAGGCCCCTTCAGCGCCGCTTGAAGGGCGCTTCACGTACCGCGCGCCAGCTTTGCCGGTACCCCCTCGGGAAGGCCCCATGCCCGCCACGCGCCTCCTGCCCCTGCTGCTCGCTGCGCTCAGCGCCGTCGCGCCACTCGCCGGCCAGGACCCCAGCATGCCGCCGATGGCCCCGCCCAGCCAGGTGACCGATTCCGCCGTGGCGCGCGGGCGCGAGCTCTTCCACGGCTCGGCGAACTGCGTGGCCTGCCACGGCCTTGAAGGCGTGGGGACCGACAGCGGCCCTGCCCTCGCCCAGGGCGTCTGGCTGCACGGCTCCGACAGCTTCGAGGGGATCCTCAACCGCGTGATTCACGGCCTGCCCAAGGCGTGGACCACCCGCGGGGTCACCATGCCGATGCGGGGGTGGGCGGAGCTCACGGACCTGCAGGCCAGGGACGTGGCCGCTTACGTGTGGCGCCTGAGCCACGCGTGGGCCGCGCCCGCGGCGCCGCGCCCGCCTTCATGAGCGAAGATTCGGTGGTGGTTCAGCCGCGCTTCAGCGGTCGATGGCTAGCTTGATCGTGCCTGAGTCAGCATCGCACCGGTGAACGGTTTCGCAAGGAGGATCCTATGAAACTCACCAAGATGCAGGCAGGCGTGCCGACGATCGTCCGTGACATGGACGAGGTGTTCGACCGGCTGCTGAACGGGCCGCTGCCCTTCCCGGCGATGAACCTGGAGCCCCTGAAGCGGGCCATGGAAGGGACCTGGATGCCGGCGCTCGACCTGACGGAGACCGAACGGGAGTTCGTGATCCGCGCCGAGGTGCCTGGGGTCCCGCGGGAAAACCTGGATGTGCACCTCGAGGGGGAGATCCTGACCCTGACGGGCCACCGGGAGAAGGTCGTCCGCGAGACCAACGAGAACGTGCTGTGGGAGGAGCGGGAGACGGGCAAGTTCGTGCGGACGCTGCGGCTGCCCCGCCCGGTCGACCCGACGAAGGTCGATGCGCACTACACGGACGGGATCCTGACCGTGCGCCTGCCCAAGATCGAAACCGCAGTCAAGAACAAGATCCTGATCAAGGCCTGAGCTCCCGCCACCCCGCGCCGCCCCGGCCCCCTGGACCGGGGCGGCGTTGGCTTCAGGGGCAGAGGTGCGATTCACCCCGGCCTACCACCCTGTGGCGGCCTCGGGCCGCGGGAGCATCCATGCTGCGATTGAGCGGGCGCGGCCACCGTCCCACCTCGCTGGAAGAGCAGGCCATCGAGGCCGCGACGGCGATCCTCGCCTCCGAGTTCCCGGAGCTGGCGGAATGCCACGTGGTGCTGAGCGTGCCCTTCCGCAACGCCCACGGCGAGCCTGGCGCCGTTTCGTTCAGGCTTGGGCTCACGGTGGAAGACGCCGAACTGGCCATCACCCGGCCCGCGAAACCAGGCTTCACGGAGGCGCTGGCCGACGCCTTCACCGCCGCCCGGCTCCAACTGGCCGACTACCGCGGCACGCAGCCAAACCCGACGACTGTGGCGGTCCCATGACATTCCGTATCGCTGAGGGGCAGGCCACAGCGCCCGCCCCGGCGTCACCCCGGGCCTTCCGGGTCAAGCTGCCCGTGGAGCAGGCACAGGCCGTGGCCAGGCTGACCCATGCGCTCGCCGCCGAGGGGTTCGGGATCGTCACCCGCGCGGACCTGCAGGCGACGTTTCGTGAGAAGCTGGGCCTGACCTATCGGCCGTACCTGATCCTCGGCGTCTGCAACCCGTCCCTCGCACACCGTGCCCTCGAGGCGGACCCTGAGGCCGGGCTGCACCTGCCCTGCCCGGTCACGGTCGAGGCGGACCCGGCCGGTGGGACCGTCGTGCGGATCGCGGACCCCGCGGCCATCGCCGGCGATGGAGCCCTCGCCACCGTGGCGGCCGAGGCGCGAGAGCTGCTGGGCCGGGTGGCAGATCACCTCCGCGCCCACGCCCGGACGATCGCGTTCTAGACCGCCGCTGACGGCGGGCCCAACAACGCCCAGCAGCGGGAGCGCACGCCGGCATCCAGGTAGCGCGCCCGCCACGCCGGCCACGGGGCCATCGCGGCGGCGGCCCGGGTGCGCGCCACCGCGCCGAGCGCGGGTTCGAGGCCGGCGTGGACCAGCATCCGCAGCATCACCCCTTCATCGTGCCAGGCCCCGAGTGCGTCCTGCATGGCGTGCAGCTCGGCGAGCCACGCCTCGATCGGTGCACCGTACCAGCCCGACAGGCACTCCAGCCGGTACCGGAGCGCCTTGAGCCGTCGGCGCAGGCGGTGCAGCGGGCGGCCACCCGGGTCGTCGGGTTCCGGGATGCCCGCCACGGCCCACCCCGGGTGGACCAGCACCCGGGACGCGGTGGGCGCGATCAGCCAGGGGAGGAGGTGTGGTGGGGAGAGGGTGGCGAGGGGAGTCCATGCCGGCGTGGCGATCCACTCCGTGAGCGCCGCGATCATGCGGCGGGTGGAGCGCCGCCGCAGGACCAGCCGGCCCCGCTCCTCGGCGTCGTCGGTACGCGCCCGGAGTGTCGCGATCACGTCGGCGAGCGGCCGCTCGCTGGTGCGCAGCGCCTCGACGCGCGCGCGCAGCACGTCGAGGTCCCGGCGCGCGCCGAACCGCTGCTCGACCCGGCGGAGGACTCCGGGCCGCGCGGCCGCGGGTAGCGCCAGCAGCGGGCGCCAGAGGAGGAGGGCCGCGTGCAGCCGTCGGGCGGTGACCCGCACCCGGTGCGCGGCCTCGTCGTCGCCCGT
Organism: Gemmatimonadota bacterium; assembly: GCA_016713785.1. Classification (NCBI taxonomy): domain Bacteria; kingdom Pseudomonadati; phylum Gemmatimonadota; species Gemmatimonadota bacterium. The sequence goes on from JADJOM010000003.1 coordinate 1,421,098, forward strand.
GTCGCCACTGGCCTCCGCGGCCCCGCGGAAGGCGTCAAGCCGCTGCGCCAGCGCGTCGGCGATGGCCGGTGCAAGCGGGGCGGACACGGCCCTCCCCTCCCCGGGGGGCACCCGGTAGATTCGCGGTTCAGCCGCCGAGGACCGCAGGGAGCCCGGGCCGGCTGTGGCGCACCATCGAGCCGACCTCGCCCCCGGTGGTCTGCTCGAAAGTCGGGTCGCAGATCATCGCGGCCACCGGCGCTTCCACCGGGTAGAGCAACACCGGAACAGCGGGCAGCGCCTCGAGGCGACGGACCAGGTCCCGGCTGGCGCTCGGCGCCGCGAAGATCACCCGCACCGCTCCCTGATCGCGGAGCGCCCGCGCTGCGGCGATGACCGTGATGGCCTCGGCGAGGCCGTCATCCGTCAGGATCACCGTGCGGCCCGCCACCGGCACCGGCGCGGCCCCCCCGCGCCAGGAGCGGGCAAGCCGCTCTGCGGCGCGGGAGGCTTCGGCGACAAGGCGTTCGGTGTAGTCGGGAGGGAGGTCCAGCGCCCGGAGCCGCTCGGATTCCAGCGAGACCGCGCCATCAGCCACCGCGCCGAACGCGCCATGCGCCCGGCCCGGGACCTCCAGCCGGCAGACGGCGATGACATCCAGCGGCGCCTCCAGCGCACGAGCGACTTCACTTGCCACCCGCGCGCCACCCGCCGAGAGCGCCACCACCACGGGGACATCCTGCACCAGGGCGCCCAGCCCCACCGCCAGCCGCCGCCCTGCTTCGGCCCGGGTCAGGATCAGCATGAGGTCCTCCAGATGAGGGGCAACGAAAATGTCGGGGCAACGACATGAGCAAACAATGAAGGAGCGGTGAGGGATGCCCGAGATCCATCCGATGTTCGTGTTCGAGGTGGCGCAGGCCATCGACCTCGACCAGGTCGAGCGGCTACTGGGCGGCACCTCGGCGCGCCAGACCTTCCGCCATCGCGGCCGGGCCACCTCGTTCTTCCAGTATCGCCCGGCGCCACTGCGGATCTCGCAGGAACGTGCGTCGCTCGTCATCGACCGGTGGGCCACCGAGCCGCAGATCGACCTGGTCCTCTACGACTTCGGCGCCGCGACCGTGACCTACCAGCTCCCCGTGGATGGGGGGCTCGAGGCGCTGCTCGAGGCGAGCATCGCGCTGCGGCGCTCGGAGGTGCTGCGGCTCGATGCCCACGCGCGGGTGGAGGCCCTGCTCACCTCGGTCGGTGCCGCCGTCCAGCGGCCGCGGGTGGCGGACTTCACCGAGGACTACACGCTGATCGGCATGCGGCAGCTGCCCGGCGGCGGCACGGCCACCGCCTTCTGTGAGGCGCAGGCCGGGCTGATCGCCCGGATCCTGCGGCCGGACGCGGGCGGCCTGTCGGCGGAGGAGGTGGCCAACGCCACCGAGGTGCGGATCTCGTTCGGCCCGGACGACGTCACCATCATCGACTGGGACGCGGCGTTCGTGCTCGACCCTGATCCCGAGGACGTGCGGGCGGTGCTCGAGTTCGCCAACGTGCAGCTGCTCGAGATGCGCTGGCTCGACCTGCAGCTCGACCGGGCCATGGAACGCTCCTATCACCTGCTGGGCCGGCCGCAGGGACTCCGGCTGCTGCTCCCCTCCTCCGCCAGCGCCGACCTGCACCAGGTCGCGGAGCTGCAGCTGGAGAGCGCCGTCATGCTGGAACGGGTCTCCAACGCCCTGAAGGTGTTCGGCGAGGAGTACCTGACGCGGATCTACCGCCTGGCGGCCAGCCGGTTCCAGCTGGGCGAGCTGGATGGGTCGATCACCCGCAAGCTCGGCACGATCGAGAGCATCTACCAGAAGCTCTCCGACCGCGCGGCCGGGGTGCGGATGGAGGGGCTGGAATGGGTGGTGATCATCCTGATCGCGATCGAGATCATCCTGAGCCTCACCCATCGCTGAGCCAGGCACGCCATGCCGCCGCTCTCCCGCGCGTTCGTGAAGGCCGGCTTCGTCGCCCTGCTGCTCGCCCTCGCCGGGGAGCTGCTGCAGGTGCGCCCCACGAGCCTCTGGCCCGCGCTGCCGCGCGCCGCCCTCCACCTGACCGCCCTGCACCTGCTCACGGTGGGGTGGTTGCTGCAGCTGATCACGGGGGTGGCGTACTGGATGTTTCCGCGGCATCCCAGCGACCCGCCGCGCGGCCGGACCGGGCCGGGGTGGGCGGGCTGGGCGCTGCTCAACACGGGGCTGCTCTGCCGGGTGGTGGGTGAGTCGTGGCAGATGGGGTGGCATGGGCCCGCCTGGCCGCTCCAGCTCTCGGCCGCCCTTCAGCTCGTCGCGGTGATCCTGCTGGTCCGCCTGCTGTGGCCCAGGATCCGGGCACTGCCGGGGCAGGACTGATGCCCCCCCTTACCGTCTGGCTGTTGCGCGCCGCCCTCGCGAGCCTCGTGGGCGGGACCATCCTGGGCGCGCTCCTGCTGGCCGGCGCGCCCGCCGCGGGAGCACTGCACCCGGGGCTGCGGCAGGCCCACCTGCTCCTGCTGCTCTTCGGCTGGCTGCTGCCGTTTGTCCTGGGAACGGCCTACTGGATGCTGCCTCGGCACGCGACCGGTCCCGGACGCGGCGTCCCCACCCTCGGGCGGGCCGCGGTGGCAGCCTATGGCGCGGGCCTTGGCCTGCGCCTGGCGAGCCTGGTTCCCGGCGGGGGGCGGCTGGCGGCGCCCGGCGCCCTGTGCCTTGCGGTGGGCGCGGCGGGCTTGATCGGCCTGCTGTGGGGACGGGTCCGGCCCTTCGGCGCCGGCCGAGCCCGGCCCTAGGAGCGCACCGCGCGCCGCTCGCTGACCAGGTCCGCGACGGTGGTTTCGCGGAAGAACTCCGAGATCCGCTCCGACACGCCCTTCCACCGACGGTGCGCCGCGCAGGAGTTGTGGTCGGTACAGTTGGCCCTACCCATCAGGCACGTGCGCTTCCCCGTGACATCATCGAACAGGCCCACCACCTCGACGAGGGGGATCTCGCGGGGGTCCCGGGCGAGCCGGAACCCGCCGAGCTTGCCGCGCGTGGAGTCGAGGATGCCGGCCCGGGCGAGCTGGTGCAGCGTTTTCGACAGGTAGTTCTGTGGGATCCCGAGCGCATCAGCGAGCCGATAGGCCCCGACGGGCTGGCCCCCCGGCTCCTCGGCGATCGTCAGGACCGCCCGCAACGCGTACTCGGCCGTCTGGCTCAGCACCACGCCCCCTGCTGACAACGGTTCTCTGAAGGTGATTTCATGGACCCAATTCACATCTATTCATGCGAATATCGCGATACTGTGCCTGCAAGATGGCGCCAGCCGGCGCAGAGACCCCAACGATCTCCATGAAACAGTCTTCACCGCGACGGAGTCCCCAGATGCGACACGCGCTCACCCCGACCCTCCGGCTCGGCACGCTGGCGGTGGCCTTCCTGCTTGGCTGCTCCGGGAAATCCGAGGCCCCGGCCCCGGCCGCCACCACGTCGGCGGCCCCGGCCGCGCCCGGCGGCCTGACCCCCTTCCAGATCGAGCACGGCATCGGCCCGGTGACCGAGGTGGTCACCCTCGGACCGGTCGACGCGGCGCTGGCGGCGGCGGGCAAGGCCACCTTCGACAGCAAGTGCTCCGCCTGCCACAAGATGACGGACAAGTACGTGGGTCCCCCGCTGGGGGACGTCACGACGCGCCGCTCGCCGGCCTACGTGATGAACATGCTCCTCAACCCCGAGGAAATGTACGTCAGGCACCCGGCCGCGCGGCAGCTGCTGGGCGAATACATGACCCAGATGCCTAACCTGGCCCTGACCCGGGACCAGGCGCGGGAGGTCGTGGAGTACCTGCGGACGCAGGCCCCGAAGTGATCCGGCAGTGGACCGCGATGGTCCGAATGGCATGAACCTGGAGATCCACACGATGCGCGCACTCCCGTTCTTCCGCACCTCTCTGGCCAGCGCCGGCCTCGCGGCCGCCGTGCTGGCGACCGCTTGCGCCAAGCCGGCCGCCCAGGCCGGCGGGACCGGCGACGCGGCCAGCCGCGTCTACGTCGCCCCCGGGCAGTACGACGAGTTCTACATGTTCGCCTCGGGCGGGTTCTCGGGGCAGCTGGCCGTCTACGGGCTCCCGTCCGGGCGGCTGCTCCGCGTCATCCCGGTCTTCTCGCAGGACGGCGAGAAGGCCTACGGCTACAGCGAGCAGAGCAAGCCGATGCTGCAGACGAGCTACGGCTTCGTGCCGTGGGACGACTCCCATCACCCGTCCCTTTCCAAGACCGACGCGCTGAACGACGGCCGCTGGATCTTCATCAACGGCAACAACACCCCGCGGGTAGCGCGGATCGACCTGGCCGAGATGAACACCAAGGAGATCATCGAGATCCCGAACGCGGCCGGGAATCACGCCTCGCCGTTTGTCACCCAGGGGACCGAGTACGTGGTGGCCGCCACCCGGTTCAGCGTCCCGACCCCGCAGCGGGACGTGCCGATCGCGAGCTACAAGGAGAACTTCGGCGGGCAGATCTCGTTCATCGCGGTCGACCCGAAGACCGGGAAGATGACCCTCGCCTTCCAGATCCACATGCCGGGCTTCGACTATGACCTGGCCCGGCCGGGCAAGGGGCCGTCCCACGGCTGGGCGTTCTTCACGTCATACAACAGCGAGCAGGCCAACACGCTCAAGGAACGGAACGCCTCCCAGAATGACAAGGACTTCATCGCGGCGGTGAACTGGCAGGTGGCCGAGCAGTGCGTGGCGCAGGGCAAGGCGAAGCGCTGGCCCACCCGGTACGCCCACAACTGGGTGGACGCCGGGGACGTGGCGCACTCGGAGATGGTGAGCGGCTCGACGGTCCTGGAGCCGTCGGACTGCCCCGGCATGGTGTACTACCTGCCGACCCCGAAGTCGCCGCACGGCGTGGACGTCGACCCGACCGGCGAGTTCATCTCCGCCGGCGGCAAGCTCGCCACCGTGATCCCGGTCTTCGGGTACAGCCGCATGGCGAAGGCCATCGCCGACAAGGCCGTGGACCGCGAGATCGGCGGCATCCCCGTCCTCACGTACGAGTCGGTGATCTCCTGCGAGGTGAAGGAGCCGGGCCTGGGCCCGCTGCACACCGAGTTCGACGACAAGGGCAACGCCTACACCTCCATGTTCGTCTCGTCCGAGATCGTGAAGTGGCGGGTCAAGGACTGCGCGGTGCTGGACCGGATCCCGACCTACTACGCGATCGGGCACCTGCTGGTCCCCGGGGGGGACACCCGGAAGCCCGACGGCAAGTACGTGATCGCCCTCAACAAGATCACCAAGGACCGCTACCTCCCCACCGGCCCCGAGCTGGCCCAGTCGGCGCAGCTGATCGACATCACGGGCGACAAGATGCAGCTCCTGCTCGACTTCCCGACCATCGGCGAGCCGCACTACGCCCAGGCCATCGCCGCCTCCGCGATCCGCGACCGGCAGATCCGGACCTTCCCGCTGACCGAGAACACGGACCCGTTCGCGACGCGGCAGGAGAAGGACGCCCGGGTGGAGCGGAAGGGCAACGTGGTGCACGTCTACATGACCGCGATCCGCAGCCACTTCATGCCCGACAACATCGAGGGGATCGAGGTCGGCGACAGCGTGTACTTCCACGTGACGAACCTCGAGCAGGACTGGGACGTGCCGCACGGCTTCGCGATCACCGGAGCCAACAACTCCGAGCTCCTGGTGATGCCGGGCCAGACGCGGACGCTCGCGTGGGTGCCCCAGCGGCCGGGCGTGCTGCCCTTCTACTGCACCGACTTCTGCTCGGCGCTGCACCAGGAGATGCAGGGCTACATCCGGATCTCGGCCCGGGGAGCGGGTGTTCCGCTCACCTTCAATACCTCGAAGTGACCCCGGACGGCCGGCCCGGGGCGCTCCGCCCCGGGCCGGCCATCGGGCAGGAAGACCCATGGCACGCACCTCCCGTCTCTGGCTCGCCGCCGCCGCGCTCTCGCTGGCGCTGGTCTACTGGCTGCCGCTGTGGCATATCGGGCTCCAGGCCCCGCAGTACCCCGAGGGGCTCGGGCTCTACATCGCCGTCAACCGGATCGTGGGGGAGAAGCCCCAGGACCTGGAGAGCATCAACAACCTGAATCACTACATCGGCATGAAGCGCATCACCCCGGCCGACATCCCGGAACTGCGGTACATGCCGTGGCTGGTCGCGGGCCTCATGGGCATCGGGCTGCTGGCGGCGCTGACCGGGAAGCGGCCGCTGCTCTATGCCTGGGTGGGACTGTTCCTGGCGGGCGCGCTGGCGGGACTCGCCGACTTCTACCGCTGGGGTTATGACTACGGTCACAACCTCGATCCGGACGCGATCATCAAGATCCCCGGCATGACGTACCAGCCGCCCCTCCTCGGCGCCAAGCAGCTGCTCAACTTCTACGCCACCTCGTGGCCCGCGTCCGGCGGGATGGTCCTGATCGCGGCCATCCTCGTGGGCGTGGTCCTCGCGGCGCGGGAATACCGCGGGGCGCGCCGCACGCCGGCGGTACCGCACTCCGCCGCGGTCATCGCCTGATGCGGACGTGGCCCGGGAGCTGGCGCGCCGGCGTCCCCGGTGGGGTGCTCCTCGCCCTGCTGGTCGTGGCCTGCGCCCCGCGCGGGCCCCGCCCGCTGGCGCTGGGCCGCGAGCCGTGCGCCCACTGCCACATGACCATCATGCAGGAGCGCTTCACGGCGCAGGCCATCCTGCCGACCGGCAAGTCCTTCGTCTTCGACGACGTGGGCTGCCTGGCCAGCTGGCTGGCGGCCAGCCCCGACGTCCCGGCCTCGGTCTGGGTGTGGAGCGCGGTCCCGGGCGAGGGCTGGCTGCCGGCGGCCGACGCGGTGTATATCCACAGCGACAGCCTCCGGACCCCGATGGGTGGCAACCTCGCGGCGGCGCGTCCCGGCACCGGGGCCGACAGCCTCCGGGCGGCCCTCGGCGGCGCCCTGCGCGCCTGGGCCGAGATCCGGAACACCCGCCCCCCACCACCGGCGTCCTGATGCTGCTCCTCGCGGTCACCCTCGCCGCGCTCCCCCCGCGCACCCATGTTGTCGAGCCTGGCGGCCCGCTGTCGACGGTCAGCGCCGCGCTGGCCCTGGCCGGGGATGGTGACACCATCGTGATCCGCCCGGGGACCTACCATGAGCCCGAACTGCGGATCAGCCGCCGGCTCACCCTGCGGGGCGAGGGCTGGCCGGTGCTCGTGGGGGGGAACCACCAGATCCTCACCGTGACCGCCGACAGCGTGACGATCACGGGCCTGGTGCTGCGGGACATCAGCCCGAGCGCCACCGACGACCGCGCGGCCATCAAGGTCCGCGAGGCCCGCGGCTGCCGGCTGGAGAACAACACCCTGCTCGACACCTTCTTCGGGATCTACCTGTCCGGGGTCACCGGGTGCGTCGTGCGCGGCAACCGGGTGCGCGGCCATGGCACGACCGAGGCCCTGACCGGGAATGCCATTCATGCCTGGAGCTCGAGCGGACTGCTGATCGAGGACAACGTGGTCCGGGGGCACCGCGACGGCATCTACTTCGAGTTCACCAGCGACGCCACCGTGCGTGGCAACACCAGCACCGGCCAGCTGCGCTACGGCCTGCACTTCATGTTCTCCAACGGGTGCCGCTACCAGGACAATACCTTCGACGGGAACGGGGCCGGGGTGGCCGTGATGTACAGCCACCACGTGGTCATGACGGGCAACACCTTCCGGCGCAGCTGGGGCAGCGCGGCCTACGGCCTGCTCCTCAAGGAGATCAGCGACAGCCGGCTGGAGCGGAATCGGTTCGACCAGAACACCATCGGACTGTACGCCGAGGGCACCAACCGGGTGCTGGCGCGGGGCAACGAGTTCCTGGGCAACGGCTGGGGCGTGCAGGTGATGGCCGACGCGCAGGACACGCGCTTCGAGCGCAACCGCTTCGCGGGCAACTCGTTTGACGTGAGCACCAACAGCGTGAACGCGGCCAGCGCCTTCCGGGAGAACGCCTGGGACCGGTACACCGGCTACGACCTCGACCGCGACGGCTATGGCGACGTGCCCTTCGCGCCGGTACGGCTCTTCGCGGTGGTCGTGCAGCAGCACGAGCCGGCGCTGATCCTGCTGCGCAGCTTCTTCGTGTCGCTGCTCGACGCCGCCGAACGGGTGGCCCCGGTGCTGACGCCCCGGACGATGGAAGACCCCCGCCCCATGATGCAGTGGACCGCGACGGCCCCATGACCGCCGTCACCGCCCGCGGGATCACCAAGCGCTTCGGGCGCCTCGAGGCGCTCCGGGGCGTGGACCTCACCGTCCCCGCGGGCCGCATCACGGGACTCGTGGGGCCGAACGCCGCCGGCAAGAGCACCCTGATCAAGGCGATCCTGGGCCTGGTGCGGCCGGACGCCGGCGAGCTCTCCGTGCTCGGCCAGGCGGTCAATGGCGACGAGCGGTATCGCCACCGGATCGGCTACATGCCGCAGGCGGCACGCTTCCCCGAGAATCTGACGGGCGCCGAGGTCCTCGCGATGGTCCGCGACCTCCGGGGCAGCACCGTGCCGCTGGACCAGGGCCTGCTCGAGGGCTTCGCCCTGGGCGCCGAACTCGGCAAGCCGGTGCGGACCCTCTCGGGCGGGACCCGGCAGAAGCTCTCGGCCGCGGTGGCCTTCCTGTTCCGGCCCGACCTGCTGATCCTCGATGAGCCCACCGCCGGGCTCGACCCGGTGGCCAGCGGCATCTTCAAGGAAGCGCTGGCGGCGGCCCGGGAGCGGGGCGCCTCGATCCTCCTGGCCACCCACACCCTCAGCGAGCTGGAGGCGCTGGCCGACGACATCGTCTTCCTGCTCGAGGGACGGGTCTGCTTCCACGGGCCCCTGGCCGACCTGAAGGCCCGGACCGGCTTCGCCAACCTGGAGCGGGCGGTGGCGTCGCTCATGCTGCGGGGGCCGGCGTGAGGACCGCCCGCAAGATCCTCGGCTACCAGCTGCGCGACATCGCCAGGAACCGCTGGGTGCTCGGCTATACGGGGCTGCTGCTCCTGCTCACCGAGGCGCTGTTCCAGCTCGGGGGAGACGCCGGGCGCGTGGTGCTCTCCCTGCTCAACCTGGTGCTGATCCTGGTGCCGCTGGTGGCCCTGGTCTTCGGCACGCTCTACCTCTACTCGGCGCGGGAGTTCATCGAGCTGCTGCTGGCGCAGCCGGTGGGTCGGGGGGCGATGTTCGCGGGGCTGTGGGCCGGCCTGGCGCTCCCGCTGTCCGGGGCGCTGGTCGCCGGGGTGGGCCTGCCCTTCCTCCTGCACCTGGGGGACGGCGCGGCGCCGCTCCGGCCGGCGCTGGTCCTCCTCGGCACGGGGGTGCTGCTGACCCTGGCCTTCACGGCCATCGCGTTCCTGATCGCGCTCTGGTGGGAAGACCGGGCCCGCGGCTTCGGGGTGGCGCTCCTCACCTGGCTGGGCTGCGCGGTGCTGTATGACGGCCTGGTCCTGCTGGTGGTGGCGCTGTTCAGCCGCTGGCCGCTGGAGACGCCGCTGCTGGTCCTCACCCTGCTCAATCCGCTGGACCTCGGGCGGGTGCTGCTGCTGCTCGACTTCGACGTGGCGGCCCTGCTGGGCTACACCGGCGCCGTCTTCCAGCGCTTCCTGGGCACGCCGCTCGGGATGGCGGTGGCCGTCGGGGCGCTGCTGCTGTGGACCGCGGTGCCGCTCGCCCTGGGCCTCCGGCGCTTCCGGCGCCGCGACTTCTGAGGCCCACCCTCCCTGCCTAGCTGATGGTCCGCCGCACGAAGGCCCGCACGCCGACGGCGCCCAGCGCGAGCGTGGCGAAGCCCAGCGCGCCCAGGAAGGCCCACGGCGGCATGTGGGGCAGCTCGGGCGTCAGCGCGGCGCGCAGTCCCTCGCTCATGTAGACCAGCGGGTTGACCAGGACCGCCACCTGCAGCCAGCGCAGCGGGCGCAGCGTGGCCCACGGGTAATAGACGCACCCCAGGAAGGTGATCGGCACCACCACCACGGCGAACATGAGGCCGATCTGCTGGGGCCGGACGATGGTGCCCAGCGCCAGCCCGAGCGCCCCGGCGGTGAGGCTGGCGAGCAGCACCACCGCCACCAGCAGCGGCCAGCTGGTCACGTGCAGCGCCACGGGGGTGGCGGGGATGAACGCCACGAGCGGGAAGACCACGAGCCCGGCGATCACGCCCTGGACGGCGCCCATGACCAGCTTCTGGATGGCCACCAGCTCCACCGGCACCGGGGCGAGGACCCGGTCCTCGATCTCGCGGGTGGCGCCGAGCTCCATCGAGAGCGGGAGTGCCACGCTCGAGATGCCGGTGAACACCATCCCCACCGCCACCAGGCCAGGCACCACCACGGTGGCGTAGTTCACCCCCGCCGCCCCCCCCTGGAAGCCCTGGCCGATGTGGGGGAAGACGTAGGTGAACACGAAGACGAACAGCAGCGGGTTCATCACCGTGCGGGTCATGAGCGGCAGGAAGCCGCGGCGCAGCACCCGGAGGTCGCGCAATACCATCCCCCAGAGGGGCCGCAGGTAGCCGTCAGTCACGGAGCTCCCTTCCGGTGAGCTGGATGAACACCGTCTCCAGGGTGGGGTCGTGGATCGCCACGTCGCGCAGGCCGGCCGGGACGGCAAGCTCGACCAGGCGGGGCAGCAGCCCCTCGCGCGAGGTGGCCAGCACCCGGTACCCGGTGCCGGTCGGGTGCACCTCCCGCACCGCTGGGAGGGCGGCCACCGCCGCGCGGAGGGCCTCGGTGGGCCGCTCCACGTCGAGCTCGATCACCGTCGCGGCGCTCACCCGCTGCTTGAGCTCGGCCGGGGTGCCGGTCACCAGGATGCGCCCGTGGTCCATGATGGCCAGGCGGTCGCTCAGGCGGTCCGCCTCTTCCATGTAGTGGGTGGTGAGGAGCACCGTGATGCCGGCGGCCTTGAGGCCGCGCACCAGCTCCCACAGCGCCAGCCGACTCTGGGGATCGAGGCCCGCCGTCGGTTCGTCGAGGAAGAGCATCGCCGGGCGGTGCGCGATGGCCCGCGCGATCTGCACCCGCTGGGCGAGCCCCCCGACAGGCTCAGCGCCATGCTGGCGCCGCGGTCGGCCAGGCGGAACTGCTCCAGCAGCTCCGCGGTGCGGCGGGTGGCCTCGGCCCCGGAGAAGCCGAAGTAGCGGCAGTGATAGTAGAGGTTCTCGTGGACGGTGCAGGCGCGGTCGAGCGTGTTGTATTGCGGGACCACGCCGATGGACCGCTTGATGGCGGCGCCGTGCGCGGTGACATCACGCCCGCCCACCAGCACCCGGCCGGCGCCGGCGCGCACCCGGGTGGTGCAGATCCCGACGGTGGTGGTCTTGCCCGCGCCGTTGGGCCCGAGCAGGGCGAAGATCTCGCCGGGGGCCACCTCGAGGTCGATGCCCGCCACCGCCTCGATCGGGGGCGGGCCGGGAAAGGTCTTGCGGAGTCCTTCGATCAGCAGCGCCGGGGCCACGCGCCTCCGTTCAGGCCTTCCGGCCCGCGACGTAGGCCAGGCGCGCCCGGACCACCGCCTCGACCAGCGGCCCGGGGCCGAAGCGCACCGGGTCGGTGCAGGGAAGGCCGGTCTCCCGTGCCGCCGCGTCACAGGCGGCGCGGGCGTCAGCCTCGGAGAGGTCGTAGGTATTGAGCGCGATCCCGATGGTGCGGGTGGGATGCACGAACCCGGCGACGGTCTCGTACAGGCGCACGTACTCCGAGAGCGGCGGGATCCGGAGCCACGAGGCCTCGCGGTAGTCCCCGATATACTCGCGCGAGGCCTGGTGGCAGAGGATCAGCGCGTCGGGGCAGGAGCCGTGCAGCAGCCCGCAGGTCACCCCGGAGTACCCGGGGTGGTTCAGGCTCCCCTGCCCCTCCACCAGCACGATATCCGCGTCCGTGCTCCCCTCGAGCACCAGCCACTCGGCCGCGCCGGCGATGAAGTCGGCCACCACAGCGTCGACCGCGAGACCCCAGCCCTCGATCATGATGCCGGTCTGGCCGGTGGCCACGAACCGGGTGCGCAGTCCCCGGGCATTGAGATCCTTCGTGATCTGGAGCTGGCTGGTCATCTTGCCGACGTTGCAGTCGGTGCCCACGGTCAGGATGACGAACGGCTCCACCTCCTTGGCCTTGCCCGAGGCCACCGGCAGGTGCGCCGGGGGCCGCCGCAGGTCGTGGATGACGCGCCCGCGTTCGCGTGCCCGCGCCGCCAGGGCGGGGTCGTCGGCCAGGAAGGTGTGCAGCCCGCTCCAGAGGTCACAGCCGGCGTCCAGCGCGGCGAGCAGCCACCCGCGCCACTCCTCCGGCAGTTTGCCCCCCATGGGCGCGATCCCGATGAGCACCTGGTCGGGCTGGCGGGCCAGGCCCTCCGCCATGGAACCGACCACCGGGATGTCACCGCCGAAGCCGAGGACCTGCTGCACCGTCTGGCCCGCCGTGACGCGGTCCACCACCGCCGCGATCCGGTCGGGGAGGTAGCGGATCACCGAGTTGGCGGTCTTGGAGGTGAGCGGGCCGAACTCGCCGTCGGCCAGGATGAGGAAGCGGGAGCCGTGCATGGGAGCTTGGGGAATGGGGAAGGGGGAGCGGTGCACCGGGGGGCATCCGCCCCCCGCGATCGGGCAGTAAGGTATCACCGGGCCAACCGCGGCGAAACAGGCAACGGCAAAGGGGGTGGCCGAGGCCGCCCCCTTCCCTCCCGGCCCCTGGCTGGCCCCGGACGCCTACTTCTTCTCGTCCTCGTCGTCGACCAGTTCCGCCTCGACGGCCTCGCCGGCGCCCTTGCCGAGCTGCTTGGCGGGGCCGCCGCTGCCCGCGCCGAGCATCCCCATCTTGGCCTTGAGCTCGAGCAGCTGCTGGTCCGGGGCGCCCTTGTACTCCAGCGCCTGGAACTGCTGCAGCAGCTGGTCGCCCTCGAACTCGTTCTGCAGCTCGGCCGCGGCGATGGCCTTGCGCTCCTGCTGCTCGATCTTCTCGGTCATCCGCTCGAACGACTCGAAGGCGGACTTGTCGGACATCCCCGACATCGTCTCCTGGATGCGCTGCTGGGCCTCCGCGCGGCGCGCCCGGGCGATGAGGATGTTCTTCTTCCGCTTGGCTTCCTCGATCTTGTCGTTGAGGCCGCGCAGCGAGGCCTTGAGGTTCTCGGTCTCGGCCTTGTGCTTGACCCAGGTCTCGTGCAGCTGCTGGGCGCCCTGCATCGCCTCGTTGTAGCGCAGCAGCGCCTGCTTGGCGAGGTCGTCCCGGCCCTCCTGCACGGCGAGCATGGCGCGACGCTCCCAGTCCTCGGCCTGCTTGCGCATGGCTTCGGCGTCGGCCTGGAGCTTCTTCTCGTCCGCGATGGCGGAGGCCACCTGCTGCTTCGCCTTGGCCAGCTGGCCCTTCATGTCGGCGATCAGCTGGTTGAGCATCTTCTCCGGGTTCTCGGCCCGCGAGATGAGGTCGTTGAGGTTCGACCGGATCAGCGTGGACAGACGGTCAAAGATCCCCATGCGATGTCACTCCCGGTACGGCGCCAGCGCGCCGAGATGCGTGGCCAGGGCAAGCGTCAGCGAATCGAAGCTCGCCTCGAACTCGTTGAAATCCAGGTTCTCCAGTTCCAGCGTGTCGACCAGGACCACGCGGTCTCCCTCGAGGCCGTAGGCGCCGTGCACCAGGTCGCGGGCGTTGTAGCCGAGCAGCGCCCGGCAGAGTTCCGCCTGCTTCTCGGCGCCGACCGGGAGGGTCATCACGGTCACCCGGAGGATGACCACCGGCGGGGCGAAGTGGACCACCACCTCGGCGCCGGCCGTGGTGCGGACCACCCACAGTCCGGACTCGATCTCCCGCACATCGGCACTGCCGCTGTCGAGGCGGTCGAGGAAGTTCTCGATGTCGTCCTTGGCTCGCATCCACGCCCTCCTTGGGCGGTTCGGGCTACCGGCTCCCCAATCTAATCAGCCCTGCCCCGGCCGGGCCGGGCCCCCCGGGCCGTGCTGGCCTCCCGGAGCAGCCGCTCCAGGCGGTTCACCCGGCCCTCCAGCTCCGCCAGGTCGGCCATCAGCTGGCCGTGGGCCTGGGGGGTGCGGGCCTCGATCCAGCGGGCCACCGCGCGCCCGATCGGCCCCATGAACAGGGCCCAGGAGGCGGTGGCGCCCGCGCCGAGCAGGATCACGACCACGACGGTTTCCATCGGTCGTTACCGGGCCGCTGCCACCGGCTCGGGCGGGGTGTCCGCCGGACGGCCGGGTGCCGGCAGCCCGCGGGCGAGCATCCGTTCCGTGAAGTCCAGCCGCTCCTCCAGCTCGAGCACGCGGTGCTCCACCCCCTGCAGTTCCTCCAGGCGCTGTGCCAGACGCGCGACCTCCGCGTCCGTGCCTGCGGTCCCACCACCGAACAGGCGGCCCATGACCAGCTCCACGGACACCGTCACCGCACGACCGATGGCCCGGCCGAGCGGGCCGGTGGTGACCCCGAGCCCGATCAAGCCGACCGCCAGCCAGAATGCCAGGTCTCCAATGCCGTCGCCCATGGGCTCCTCCTAGCGGGCCGACTCGACGGGCTCGGGCGGCGTGTCCGCCTCGGGGCCCGGCAGCCCTCGTGCCAGCATGCGTTCCGTGAAGTCCAGCCGTTCTTCGAGCTCCTCCACCCGGGCTTCCATGGCCTCCAGGTGGGCCAGCCGCAGCTCGGTTTCCTCCGCATCGGCCCCAGGCGGCACGGGGCGCCGGCGCGACTCGAGGTATGATCCGAGCGCCTGGCCCACCGGGCCGAGAAACATCGCGATCCCCAAGGCGCTGAGCGCCACCCAGAATGCCCCGCTCATGGCCTCGCTCCTCAGCTCCCCGGCAGCCGCGCCTGGTCCTTCTCGCGGGCCTGGGCCAGCATGCGTTCGGTGAAGTCCAGCCGCTCCTCCAGCTCCATCACGCGCTGCTCCAGGTGGTCCACCTCGCCCATGCGCGCCTCGACGGCTTCCCACCGGCCGGAGTCCGTCGGCTCGGCCCCGAGGGCGAGGGCGCGCTTCCGGCGCCAGCCCAGCACGCCGAGAGACGAGGCGAGCAGCACCCCCATGGCGAAGTCGCTGGTCGGGCCGAGGAACATGCTGTCCACGCCGATGCCGAGCGCGAGCGTGACGGCTCCATGCACCAGCACGTCGAACCAGTCGAGCCCGAGAATCCTGTAGCTCATGGCGCCGGCCGCTCCCCGGGCAGCCGGGCCGGTTCCCGCTGCTGCGCCAGCAGCCGCTCGGCAAAGTCGAGCCGTTCCTCGAGCTCCAGCGTCCGTCCCTGGGTGGCCTCCAGCTCCGCCACCCGGTCTTCCAGGGCAAAGATCCGCTCCGCCTGCACCTCACCGGTCGTCTCCCCCGGCGCCTGCTGCAGCGCCCGCTTGCGGCGCAATCCCAGCGCCACCAGCGAGGCCGCCACCACCGTGCCGATGAGGGCCTCCGGTTGTTCCGTGGCCACGCTTCCAGCCACCACGCAGAGCGCGAAGGTCACGCCCGCGTGCAGCAGCAGGTCGAACCAGTCGAGGCCAAGCCCGCGGCGCGCCATCAGCTGCTCCCCTGCCCCGGCAGGCGACCGGCCTCCCGACCCTGGAGCAGCATGCGCTCGGCGAATTCCAGCCGTTCCTCGAGCTCAGCGGTGCGGGCCACCTGGTGCTCCAGCTCCATCAGGCGCCGCTCCAGGTCGCCGCATTCCCCAGGGCCGGTGGCCTGGCCCTCGATCCGCCGGGCCAGGGCCCGTCCAATCGGTCCCAGGGCGACGAACCCGAGGATCCCCGTGATGGCGAGGATCGTGGCCAGGTTCTCGACCAGAAGCCGGGTGATGAGCGGCTCACCCATCGTGCCCGCCGGGAAGGGCCCCGGGCTCCCGCTGCCGGGCGAGCATCCGCTCGGCAAAGTCGAGCCGTTCCTCGAGCTCGGCCACCCGATGCTGCAGCTCCTCGGCGCCCGCGGCGCGGGCCCGCAGCTCATCGAGCTCCGCCGCGATCGCCTGCAGCTCCGGACCGCTGGCCCGCTCGAGCCGGCGGGAGAAGACGTTCACCAGCCGGATCAGGGCGTAGGAGATCGTCCCCGCGCCACCGAAGGCGAGCAGGATCCCCAGGATCTTGGCGACGTCGTCCATCAGTCGCCCCGCGCCAGGCGTTCGGCCTCACGGCGCTGGGACAGCAGCCGCTCGGCGAAGTCCACCCGCTCCTCGAGTTCCAGCATCCGGTGCTGCATCCCCTCGAGCTCCGCCACGCGCTCCCGGAGCTGGTCCAGCTCGGCCCGGGTCTCCGGGTCGAGCCCGGGAGCCCGCCCCTCGAGGCGCCGGCCCAGCGCCCGCATCAGCGGGTAGAGCACGATCGCCGTGGTGGCGAGGAACCCGAGCGCGACCAGCATCGTCACGCCGGGCGGCAGCGTCATCCACGGCGGCAGGATGACCTCCGGCGACTGCACGATCACCGGCGGCATCGGGGGCAGCGGCGGCGCGGCGACCTGCATCAGGCCTCCCCGCCGGGCAGCTGCCCGGCTTCCCGCCCGCGGGCCAGGAGCCGCTCGGCGAAGTCCATGCGCTCCTGCAGGTCGGCCACCTCGGTGCGCAGCCGGTCCACTTCCTCGAGCAACCCCGGGTCCTGGGCGGCCTCGGCGTGCACCCCGCGGATCCGGTCGGCGATGGCGTGGCCGATCTCGGTCTTGGAGAGCAGGAACAGCATCCCGCCGCCGAAGAAGATCAGGATGAACAGGACGCCTTCCATCAGTGACCTCCCGGCAACTGGCCCTCTTCGCGGCGCTGCGCCAGCAGCCGCTCGGTGAAGTCCACCCGCTCGTGCAGCTCCGACAGCTCCCCGCGCACCCGTTCCAGCTCCTCGTACAGCGCCTGGTCGGGTTCCTGGGGAGCCTGGCCGCGGATCCGGTCGGCGATGGCGCGCCCCACCGGGCTGAACGAGATGGCGATCAGCGTGCCGCCGCCGAAGATCAGGATGAGCGCCAGAATGTCTTCCATCAGCCCCCCGGCAGCTGTTCCGGCGCGCGCTGGCGCGCCAGCAAGCGTTCCGTGAAGTCCAGCCGTTCCTGGGTCTCCATCAGCTGGTGACGGAGCTCCTCCATGCCGGCCCGCAGGTCGTCCACCTCGCCCCGCAGGGCGTCGCCGTCTGCCCCGCCCCCGCCGATCCGCCGCGCGAATGCCTGCGCGATCGGCCCAAGGATCTTGACCGCCGTGTAGCCGAGGATCCCCATGATCGGGATCGCCCCACCGATGATGGCGAGCAGCTGCCCCACGCTCGGGCCGTCGTTCACTCCCTGCACCAGGACCAGGGCTGCGGTCAATGCACGTCCTCGCGTTCGGCCTGACCCCGGGTCAGGAGGCGCTCGGTGAAATCCACCCGTTCCTGCGTCTCGGCCAGCGCCTGCTGCAGGCCATCCACCTGCTCGCGCAGCGCGGCGAGTTCCTCCTCCACCTGGGGCGAGAGCGTCACGCCCTTGTAGCGCGCCCGGAGCCCCTGCACGATGGCCCAGGCGATCACCCCGGTGGTGATGATGCCGGTCAGCATCCCGGCGATGGCGACGATGGCCTGTCCCGGATCCATGCGACT
Source organism: Gemmatimonadota bacterium (assembly GCA_016713785.1). NCBI lineage: Bacteria > Pseudomonadati > Gemmatimonadota > Gemmatimonadota bacterium. Next base: position 1,438,636 of record JADJOM010000003.1, read on the forward strand.
ATCCCCGCGGCAGCTGGTCGTGCGTGAAAACCTTGCCGATCTCGGACCGGGAGGGGAACACCAGTCCGTCCATGACGAAGAAGCCGATGGGAATCAGCACTTCCGCGCCGCTCATCCAGCCTCCTTGCGCCAGCCGTGTCTCGGATCACCCGGGGCGGGACCGTCCCCGTGGTCTGGCCACGTACGGACGCATGTTTCAACTTGTTTCATGCCGCAGAACCCCAGTCGGGGCTAGGGCTCGGGCGACCGCTTGAGCTGGACCAGGCGCTCCCGGGCCAGGCGTCGGCCCGTGGGGGTGGCGGCGAGTCCACCCCCGGCGGTCTCCCGGTAGCGGACATCCATCGACCGGCCAATCTCGCCCATGGTGTCGATGACTTCATCGACCGGGATCGGGAACCGCACCCCGGCCAGGGCCATCTCGATCCCCGCCAGGGCGATGGCTCCCCCCGTGGCATTCCGGTATACGCAGGGCACCTCCACCAGCCCGCCGAGCGGATCGCAGACCAGGCCGAGCGTGCCCTGCAGGGTGAGCGCGGCGGCGTGCGCCGCCACCGTGGGCGAACCACCCAGCAGCTCCACGCCGGCCGCCGCCGCCATGGCCGCCGCGGCGCCGGTCTCCGCCTGGCATCCTCCCTCGGCCCCGGAGAGGGAGGCCCGGTGCGCCACGACGGCGCCGACCAGTCCCGCGGTGGCCAGGGCGCGCACCAGGGCGGCGTCGGTCACCGGGCGGTGCTTGGCCAGACCCAGCAGGACGCCCGGCAGGACCCCCGCCCCGCCGGCCGTGGGGGCGGCGACGATCACCCCCATCGCCGCGTTCACCTCCTGCACCGCGAGGGCGGAGGCGAGCACGTCGGTGAAGACGGTGCCGGCGAGCGGTCCCACCGGGCGGGTGAGCAGGGCGGCGTCGCCACCCACCAGCCCGCTCACGCTGCGGAGGTCGCCGGGGAGGCCCCGTTCGATGGCGTGCCGCATGACCGCCAGAGCCCGGGTGAGCGCGCTCTCGATCTCCTCCCGGGTGCGCAGCCCCGCCTCGGCCTCGAGCCGCAGCCCCAGCTCGCCGAGCGAGATGCCATCCTGCTCGGCCCGCCGGACCAGGTCCCCCAGCGACTCGAACATCAGGCGATCCTCGCGAGGGCGCGGAGCTGGCTCACCGCCGGGAGCGCGCGGATGACGCCCAGCGTCTCGGGGTGCGGCGGGTGGTCCAGCTCGTAGATATGGATCGCCTCCCCGCCCTTCTGGCGCCGGGACACCTTGATGGTCGCGATGTTCTCGCCCTGGCGCGCGAGGGCACTGGTGACCGCGGCGACGATCCCGGGGACGTCCTGCGCCACGAATACGATGGTCGGCAGGGTGCCGTTCACCTCGACGGGGAAGCCGTCGATCTCCGTGATCTGGATCCGCCCGGCACCAAGGGAGGAGCCGGTGACCACCGCCTGGTGCTGGTCGCGCCGGAGCGTGATGCGGGTGGTGTTGGGGTGGGGTTCCCCGTGCAGCTTGGTGTTGCGGAAGCTGACCTGCAAGCCGGCCGCCGCCGCGAGGTCGATGCTCTCCCGCAGGCGCTCGTCGTCGGGGAAGAAGCCGAGGAGGCCCCCGGCGATGGCGCGATCGGTGCCGTGACCGGTGCCGGTGCGGGCAAAGGAGCCGTGCAGCTCCACCTCGGCGCTGTCGGGCTGGCCTCCGATGAGGCCACGGGCGAAGAGGCCGATCCGGCAGGCACCGGCGGTATGGGATGACGAGGGCCCCACCATGACCGGGCCGATGATATCGAGCAGGGAGATCATGGCGGGGAAGTTACGGCATACGTGGTACGGGGAACAGGGAATGCCCCGACCCGCACCCCGGTCGGCCTAGAGGAGCTCGACCTGCCGGATCACGCCAAGACTCAGCGCGATCTCCGTGGTGTCGTCGCCCGAGGGGTGGAGGTAGACCTCGTGGGCCGTGACGTGGGTGTCCACGCTCGTCGGAATACCGGTCACTTCCTGGCCGTCCCGGGTGACGATCCGCACCGGCAGCTCGTTGCTGCCGGCGTAGCCGAGGACGGCGACGATCTGTTCGTAGTCCAGGGGGGCCTCCCGCGCGCGGGGGTCGCGCTACCCGATGGCGGCGATGACGCCGCCCATGCCGCCGTCGTCGCTGGGAGGCCGGTATACCGGGCCCTGATCCATCGGGGGCATGACCCCGAAGACGCTCTGGGATCGGAGGACCCCCTCGACGGACCCGAGCAGCCCTTCCAGCTCCTCCGTGGCCTTGCGGAGCGCATAGCGGTACAGCCAGCGGTACCAGAGCAGGCTGCCGCCGCCCATCGCGGCCGCGGCCGCCACTCCCGGGAGGAACGCCAGCATGCCCAGCGCCATGCCAGTGGCCCCCGCAGCGGTGCCGACCGTGCCGCCGGTGGCGGCCAGCGCGGCGGCGATCCAGCCATCAGCCTTGAGGTTCTTCCGCAGGCCGGAGCGGAGGTCGCCGTAGATGGTGACCTCGCAGCCACCGCCGGCCGGCAGCGGGCGCAGGGTGACGTTGAGCTGGAAGAGCTCCAGCTGGTACATCCGATAGGTGAAGGGCGTGTAGGACTCGGTGGACCCGGCGACCATGGTCTTCATCATGTTCGGGACGCTGAACACCAGCACGCCGCCATCGAGCGGGTGCCCCCCGACCGTGTCCCGCAGGCTCATCAGGTAGGGCCGCGCGGGGCACACGCGGCCGATGGCCTCGAGCACCGAGCGGGGCGTGCCGCGGATCACCCGCGACACCGAGAGGCTGCGCTCGCTGGTGCCCAGGAGCCGGGTCGTGAGCCGATCCTGCCGGGTGCCGGTCACGGCCACGGCGGGCGCATTGGGTGCCGGCTGCTCCGCCAGCGCCAGGGCCACGAACTCCGGGGCGATCCCGACCTCCTGCGCGGCCGCCTCGACGTCGCGCAGGCGGTAGCCGCCGGTGGGCAGCGCGCTGGTGATGCCCGTCAGGCCGGTGCCCTGACGGGAGCGCTGCTCCAGGCGGGTGGCCGCATCGGCCTGCAGCTGCGCGGCGCGGAGCCAGATGGCTTCGGCGCGTTCAATGGGGATGATCCGGTCGGGCGTGGTCCCCGCGGAAGCCGGCCCCACCTTCTCAATGGCCCGTCCCAGCGTCTCGGCGAGTTCCTCGCCGGTGGCAAAGCGCTCGGCGGGGTTCTTGCGCAGGCAGCGATCGATGACCTCGACCAGCGGGCGGGGCACCCCGGGCGCCACCGACGCGAGGGACGGGGCGGTCCGGGAGGCGACCGCGAGCAGCACCGCCGCCGGGTTGTCCCCCTCGAAGGGCAGCCGGCCGGAGAGGGCGTAGTATCCCACCACGCCAAGCGAATAGAGGTCGCTCCGGCCGTCCAGCGGCTCACCGTTGGCCTGCTCGGGGCTCATGTAGTGCACGGTGCCCACGAGCTCGCCCGCCTGGGTGAGCCCGGCGGCGTGGGTATCGCGGGCGATGCCGAAGTCCGTCACCACCGCGCGCCCGCTGCCGCGCTCCACCATGATGTTCGGGGCCTTGATGTCGCGGTGCACCACCCCGCGCAGGTGGGCGTACGCCAGTGCCCAGGCCGCCTCGCGCAGCAGCCGCACCACCTCCACGGCCGGCAGCGGGCCCCGGTCCCGGACCCGCTCGGCGAGGTTCTCGCCTTCGATGAAGGCCATGACGAAGTAGGCGCAGCCGTTGGCCTCCTCCGCCCGGTAGATCGGCACGATGTGCGGGTGGGAGAGCTGGGCCGCGGTCCGCGCCTCGCGCAGGAAGCGCTCCCGCACCGTGGCGTCGCCGGTCAGGTGCGGGGGGAGCACCTTGATGGCCACCGGGCGCTCCAGCCGGAGCTCCCGGGCCAGGTACACCACGCCCATGCCGCCGCGACCGAGCTCCCGCTCGATCTGGTAGCTGCCGGCGAGCAGGGGTTCCAGCGCGGCGCGGACGGGATCGGTCATGGTCAGTTGGTGAGCGGGCCGGGGGCGCCGGCCGGGAGCGCCCGGGGGGGACCCAGCGTCTCGTCGATGAAGTTGGTGATCAGGGTGCGCAGGTGCAGCGTGGTGTTGCCCCCGAAGATCCCGTGGTTGCGGTTGGGGTAGGCCATGAAGTCAAAGGACTTGTTGGCCGCGACCAGGCGGTTGAGCAGGTTCTCCGAGTTCTGGTAGTGCACGTTGTCGTCCCCGGTGCCGTGCACCAGGAGCAGGCGTCCCCGCATCCGGTCCACGTAGCTGAGCGGCGAGCCCTTGTCGTAGCCGGCCGCGTTGTCCTGCGGCAGGCCGTTGTAGCGCTCGGTGTAGATGTTGTCGTAGAACTTCCAGTGGGTCACCGGCGCCACCGCCACGGCCATGCTGTAGACGTCGGGGGCCTGGAACAGCCCGTTGAGGCTCATGAACCCGCCGTAGCTCCAGCCGAAGACGCCCATGCGGGTGGAATCGACGAAGGCCCAGCGCCCGATGGCTCGCGCCGCGGCGGCCTGGTCCTGGGTCTCCACCACCCCCAGCTGGCGGTAGACGATCTTGCGCCAGGCCCGCCCGCGCATGCCCGTGCCGCGGTTGTCGATGCTCGCGACGATGTACCCCTTCTGGGTGAGCAGCAGGTTCCAGAGGTAGTTGGTGCCGCCCCAGCTGTCGAGCACGGTCTGCGACCCCGGCCCGCCGTAGTTGGAGAAGAACACGGGATACTTCCGCGCGGGGTCGAAGTCGACCGGCTTCATCATCCAGCCGTTGAGCCGGAGGCCGTCGCCGATGTCCACCTGGAAGAACTCCGCCGGGCCCTTGCGCAGGGCCGCGACGCGCTCCGTGAGCTGGGCATTGGCCACCAGTGTCCGCAGCGGGCGATGCGCCGGCAGGGTCACCAGTTCCGTCACCGGCGGGACCCCGAAGCGCGACCAGGTGTGGAAGGCCACCCGGGCATCGGGCGCGATGTTGTAGGCGTGGGTGCCGGCCTGGTCGGCAGGCGTCACCCGCTCGGCCTCCCCGCGGCCATCCAGCCGGGCCCGGTAGAGGTAGCGCTGGGTCGGATTGCCGGGCGAGGCGATGTAGTAGAGCCAGCCGCCCACGGTGTCCACCGCGGCCTGGCTGGCGACGTCGTACTCGCCGGGCGTGAGCGGGGTGAGCCGGGCACTGTCGCGGGACACCCGGTAGACGTGGCGCCAGCCGTCGCGCTCGCTCTCCCACAGGAAGCTGCGCCCGCCATCGAGCCAGGGCGTCTCGTCGGGGAAGTCCACCCAGGCGCTGTCCCGCTCCTCGAGGAGCGGCCGCACGCTGCCGTCACGACGCGCGCCGAGGTATACGAGATCGGTGTTCTGCAGCCGGTTGAGCTGCTGGATCACCACCTCGTCGCTCGACGCCGCCCACTCCATGCGCGTCAGGTAGTGGTTGCGCGGGTCGCCGGGGATCCGGAACCAGGTGGTGCGGCCACCGGCCGCCGGCACCACGCCCACCCGCGCGGCGGAGTTGGACTCGCCGGCCTTGGGGTACTGGATCTCGATCGCCTGGGCGTAGAGCGAATCGGTGTCATTGATGAGCGTGAAATTGCGCACGCTGTCGGCGTTGAGCTGCCAGAAAGCGATGCTGCGGCCGTCGGGGCTCCAGCGCCAGCCGTCGCGCAGGTCCAGCTCTTCCTCGTACACCCAGTCGAAGGTGCCGTTGATGATCGTGCGTGACCCGTCCCGGGTGAGCTGCACCACCCGGCCGGTGGCGAGCTGCTCCACGTAGAGGTTGTTCTCCCGGACGTAGGCCACCCGGCCGCCGTCCGGGGAGAACTTGGCGAACATCAGCGTGGACGGCCTGGCCCGCGGCCCGCCCAGCTTGCGCAGGCGCCAGGTGCGGAGGTCGAGGGTCCAGTAGTCGCCCCGGGTGTTCTGCCGCCACACGGGGGCGCTGTTGGTGAAGACCAGGAGCTGCCGCTCGTCGGCCGACCAGAGGTAGTTCTCGACCGTGAGCGGGACGCTGTCGCCCCGCGGGACCAGGCGGGTGGCCGGCACCAGGACGGTCCGCACCCCGGTTTCCACGTCGTAGCGGACCAGGTCCTGTCCCCCCTTCCCCTCGCGGGAGCGCTCCAGGGTGGTGTAGGCCGCGCCACGGGCGAGCCACCGCGCCGGGCCGAAGAACTCGGGCCGGAAGTCGCCGGAGGCGTACACCCGCTCGATGGTGAGCAGGCTGGGGTCGGCGGCCTGGCCGGGGAGCGCCCGGACCGGGAGCAGCACCAGGGCCAGGACCGCGAGGAAACAGCGAAGGGAGCGGGACGTCCGCACGGGCACCTCGGTTCGGGGGAACGGCACGCGCGTCCCGGTCAGGGGCGCGCCTCGTCCACCGCCCGGCTGGCCGGCACGATGTCGAGCTCGGCCAGCAGGGGATCGGTGGACGTACTGAGCAGGTGGGCCAGCACCTCGAGGGTACTCACCTCGACCGACACCTGTCCGGCGCCCGGTGTCTGCTGGTACCGGGCCCGGAACGACTCGAGCTCCCGCAGGCTCAGGAATCCCGGCACCACGGTCCGCCCATTCTGGGTGTAGGTGAGGTACCCGCCATCGGCCGCCTTGGCCATGAAGACCGGGGTGCCCGGCAGTTCGGTCGGCTTGCCCTGCGCCGCGAGCACGCGGGTGGCGGCGGCGACCTCATCGGGGTCGGGCACGTAGGCGTACTCGACCGGCTGGCCGGTCGTGAAGAGGCGCAGCGTGTTGCCGAGAGACGCGGCGCGGATCACCACCTGCCGGGCCAGGTCCGGCCGTTGCCGCTGCAGGTTGGCGAGGAAGCCGTTGGCGGTGCCCCGCCGCAGGAAGAGCCCCACGACCGGCTTGCCGCCGCCCGGCGGGGTAGCCACCACCGGCGTCCCCCTGGCGTCCATGGCTATGAACACGGGCACGTCGCGCAGCACCTCGATGGCGCGCCCGGGGGAACTCGGGCCCTGGGCCGAGAGGGGGCACGCCACCAGGGCGGCCAGCAGGAGCAGACGGGAGGAGGGCTGCACGATCTTCCTGTAGGACGGGTGGAGGCCGGGCCGGGTTCCAGTCAAAGCTAGCGGCCCGGGCCGCCGCCGGCCTCCCGCCACTGTTCAAGGTCGGAGACCCGGGACTCCAGCCGGGCCAGCCGGTCCTCGCCAGCGGCGGGCGCGGTCGCAGCCGCACGAGCCGCCGGCGGCGGCACCGGGCGGCTGGAGGGGGGGAGGGTCACGCCGCCCGGCGGCCGCGGTCCCCGGCCTCCCGCCGCCGCGAGGATGGCGCGGCCGGGCGCCCCGGCCCAGAACAGCCGGAAGAGCCGCTCGCCGATCGGCGCCCGGAGCGGGCTGCGCAGGATCCCGATGATCGCCAGCCCCCGCATCACGTAGGCAGATACGATGATGAACACACCCGGGCGCGACACCTCGAACCACCCCGGCCGCACCTCGGTGCGCATCGCCGCCTTGACCCACCACTGCAGCGCGAAGGTCGCGGCGAACATGGCCACCAGGATGACGAGCTGCCGGCGCCGGCGGGCCACCACGGCGTTGTCCGTGCGCAGCTGGGCCCGCTCCGCCTCGCGTTCGGCCAGGATGGCGCGGAATCCCGCCTGGATGTCCGCGACGTCGAAGCCGCGCTGCCGCAGGCGCCGGGCCTGCTGGACCGTCTGGGCCAGCCGGCCCCACACCACCGCCGCGAACATCACTACCGGCAGCACTACGTCGAGATCGCCGCCGTAGACCTGCCCGAGCACCTGGAGCAGCAGCCAGCCGATGATGATGGCCCCCACCAGGATCAGCGAGGCCTGCCCAGCGTCCTGGGCGAACAGCCGCACCGGGAGGGGCACCTCCGGCCCGGCCAGCTGCGCCGTCTCCAGCGCCTCGACCAGCGCCTCGGCGGTGGCAAAGCGCTCCGCCGCCTCCTTGCGCACCAGCCGGTCGATGGCCGCGGCGAGCGCGGCGGGGATGTCGGGCCGGAGCGACGCGATCGGGGGCGCCGGCTCGGTGAGCTGCTTGACCAGCAGCTGCTGGGTGGAGGTGCCGGTGAACACCGGCGTGCCGGTCAGGGCGAAGTAGGCGGTGAGCCCCAGGGCATAGAGGTCGCTCCGGCCGTCCACGGTGTCCCCGGACGCCTGCTCGGGACTCATGAACTCCGGGGTCCCGACCACCTCACCCACCCGGGTGAGGCCCGGCCGGGCGGCCACCGGCGCGATCTCCCGCGCGATGCCGAAGTCGGTGACCAGCGCGCGCCCGGTGGCCCGCTCGATCAGGATGTTGTCGGGCTTGATGTCGCGGTGCACCACCCCGCGGCCGTGGGCGTAGGCCAGCGCGTAGGCGGCGTCCTGGAGCAGGCGCACGACCTCCCGCACGGTAAGCGGCCCGCTCCGGCGCACCCGCCCCGTGAGCGATTCTCCCTCGACGAAGCCCATGGCGAAGGCCAGCAGCCCCGCCCGTTCCTCGACGGCATGCACCGGGACGATGTTGGGATGGGAGAACGACGCGGCGGTGCGGGTCTCGCGCAGGAACCGCTCGCGCAACTCGGCATTCGCGGCGAGCTCCGCGGGGAGCACCTTGAGCGCCACGGGCCGGTCGAGCTGGCGGTCGCGGGCCAGGTACACCACCCCCATCCCGCCGCGGCCCAGCTCCCGCTCGAACGCGTAGCGCTCGCCCAGCTGGGCGCGGAGGTCGGCGAGGGCGTCGATGGGGGTGGTCACCAGGCGGAAGGTACAGCGCGCGGGGCGGTGCCCGCGAGCCCGTGGCTCAGACCCCGATCCCGAGGGTCCGGCGGAGGAACGCCCCGGTGTGGCTCTCCGGCGCCCGGGCCACCTCTTCCGGGGTACCGGCCGCCACGATGGCGCCGCCCCGCTGGCCCCCCTCGGGGCCCAGGTCGATGATCCAGTCGGCGGTCTTGATGACGTCGAGGTTGTGCTCGATCACGAGGACGCTGTTGCCCTTGTCGACCAGCCGGTGCAGCACCTCGAGCAGCAGCCGCACGTCCTCGAAGTGGAGCCCGGTGGTGGGCTCGTCGAGGATGTAGAGGGTGCGCCCGGTGTCCCGCTTGGCGAGCTCGGTGGCGAGCTTCACCCGCTGCGCCTCGCCGCCGGAGAGCGTGGTGGCCGCCTGGCCCAGGTGGATGTACCCGAGCCCGACGTCGTTGAGCAGCTCGAGCTTTTCGGCGATGCGGCGCTGGGCCTCGAAGAACTCGAGCCCGTCGCCCACGGTGAGGTCCAGCACCTCCGCGATGCTGCGGCCCCGGTAGCGGACCTCCAGCGTCTCCCGGTTGTAGCGCTTGCCCTTGCACACCTCGCACGGCACGTAGACGTCCGGCAGGAAGTGCATCTCGATCTTGACCAGCCCGTCGCCCTCGCAGGCCTCGCAGCGCCCCCCCTTCACGTTGAAGGAGAAGCGCCCCGGCCCGTAGCCGCGGAGCTTGGCCTCCGGCAGCTGCGTGAACAGCTCGCGGATCGGGGTGAACAGCCCGGTGTAGGTGGCCGGGTTGCTGCGCGGGGTGCGGCCGATCGGGCTCTGGTCGATGTCGATGACCTTGTCGAGGAAGTCGAGTCCCTCGAGGGCGGTGTGGGCGCCGGGGATGACCTTGGCGCGGTAGAAGTGCCGCGCCAGCGCGGCGTACAGGATGTCCGTGACCAGGGTGGACTTCCCCGAGCCGGACACGCCGGTGACGGCCACGAACCGGCCGAGCGGGATGTCGACGTCCAGGTTGCGGAGGTTGTTGGCCCGGGCGCCGGTGAGCCGGAGGCGGCGGCCCGGATCCCCGGCGCGCCGCCGGGGCGGGATGGGAATGCGCAACTCGTTGCGCAGGTAGCGGCCGGTGAGCGAGTCGCGATGGGCCAGGACGTCGTCCACCGTGCCCTCCACCACCACCTCGCCGCCGAAGCGGCCGGCCCGCGGCCCGAGGTCCACCACGTGGTCGGCGGCGCGGATGGTGTCCTCGTCGTGCTCCACCACCAGCACGGTGTTGCCAAGGTCGCGGAGGTCGCGCAGCGTGGCGAGCAGCCGCTCGTTGTCCCGCTGGTGCAGGCCGATGCTGGGCTCGTCGAGCACGTAGAGCACGCCGGTGAGCCGGCTGCCGATCTGGGTGGCCAGGCGGATCCGCTGGGCCTCGCCCCCCGAGAGCGAACCCGCCGAGCGGCCGAGGGTGAGGTAGTCGAGGCCCACGTCGCGCAGGAAGCGCAGCCGGTCGCAGACTTCCTTGAGGATGGGGCCGGCGATCTCGGGGTCCAGCCCGGCGCCCCCGTCGCGCCGGATCGGCAGCCCCGCAAAGAACTCGTACGCCTCCGACACCGGCAGGTCCACGATCTCGCCGATGCCCCGGCCCGCCAGGTGCACGGCGAGGCTCTCCGGCTTGAGCCGCTTGCCGCCGCAGGCGCGGCACGGCTCCTCCACCATGAACTGGTCGAGCTGGGTGCGCACCGCGTCGCTGGAGCTCTCCCGGTAGCGGCGGGAGACGTTGGCGACGATGCCCTCCCACTCGCTCTCGTAGTCGTCCCGGGCCCGGGCGCCCTCCACCTGGTACTTGAGCTTCTTGCCGGGCGCGCCGTGCAGCAGCGCGTGTTTCGCGGCGGCGCTGTGGTCCCGCCACGGGGCGGCGAGGTCGAACTTGAAGGTCTTTGCCAGGGTCGGGAGCACGACCTTCCGCAGGTAGCCGGTGGGCTCCCCCCAGGGGAGCACCACGCCCTCGAGGATGGAGATGCTGCCGTCGCCCAGGATCAGCTCGGCGTTCACCTCGCGCCGCACCCCGACGCCGTGACACTCGCCGCAGGCGCCGAAGGGGGAGTTGAACGAGAACTGCCGCGGCTCCAGCTCGGGCAGCGACAGGCCGCAGGTGGGGCAGGCGAAGCGCTCCGAGAAGGTCACCGGCACCGGGCGCCCGCCCCGCGCGGCGTGGCGCATCACCTCGACCATGCCGTCGGCCACCTTGAGCGCCGTCTCGATCGAGTCGGCCAGCCGGCCGCGGTCCGCGGGGCGCACCACCAGCCGGTCCACCACCACCGCCACGTCGTGATTCTGGCGCCGGTTGAGGGTGGGCACGTCGTTCACGTCGTACGTCTCGCCGTCCACCCGGACCCGCACGAAGCCGCGCTTCTGCACGTCCTCGAACAGGTCGCGGAACTCGCCCTTGCGGCCCCGGACCAGCGGCGCGAGCACCTCGATGCGGGTCTCCTCCGGCCAGCCAAGGATGGTGTCCGTGATCTGGGTGGCGCTGGAGCGCTCGATCGGGCTGCCGTCGTTGGGACAATGCGGCACGCCCACCCGCGCCCACAGCAGGCGCAGGTAGTCGTAGATCTCGGTGACGGTGCCGACGGTGGAGCGGGGGTTGTGGCCGGCGGTCTTCTGCTCGATGGCGATCGCGGGCGAGAGGCCCTCGATGGCGTCGACGTCCGGCTTCTCCATCAGGCCGAGGAACTGGCGGGCGTACGCCGAGAGCGACTCGACGTAGCGCCGCTGCCCCTCGGCGTAGATGGTGTCGAACGCGAGCGACGACTTGCCCGAGCCCGAGAGCCCGGTGATCACGGTCAGCCGGTCGCGCGGGATGCGGACCGAGACGTTCTTGAGGTTGTGCTCGCGGGCGCCGCGGACGACGAGGTATTCCTGGGCCATAAGCAGGGGAACGTACCCGCGGCGGGAGGGGGATTCAATCCTCGGAAATCCCCCGCAGCGGCGGGTGTCCCCGGGCGGCCTACCCCGCGCGCGTCAGCTGGTACACCACGCCGACGGCGTAGAGCAGCAGCGGCCAGTGGCCCAGCGCCCAGCGCACCCCCTCCCGGACCCGCCGGCCGGCGCGCGCCCAGGCCAGGTGGGCCCCCGCCGCGCCGAGCCCGAACGCCAGCAGGTAGATCGGAATGCTCAGCGGCCCGAGCCTCTCCGTGGGCAGGCGCGAGAACAGCGCCAGCATCAGGACGATCCCGACGGCACTGAGCGCGTACACGACCAGCCGTCCGGCGGTGAAGCGCGCCCGGCTCGAGAGGTCCAGCTCCTCGGCCAGCAGCAGTTCGTCCTCGAGCTCCGCCAGCTCCGTGTCGCTGAACTGGGTAAGGTCCTCATCGCGCAGGGTGCCGATCTCGAAGGCCATGCTAGCCCCCCGCCCGCAGGCAGAGGACCGCCCGCGTCTCGGTGGGACGGGTCGCGCCCGAGACGCCCACACCGGGCTTCTGTCCGTCGCCGACCTGCAGCCCCATCCCGCCCTGGGTCCAGACGTAGAACAGCGACCCGACGTCGGGCCACCGGCTCAGCTCGGGCAGCGCGCCGAGCCCCGCCGGCAGCGACCACCCCGGGCCGAGGGCACCACACCATTCCCGGGCCTCCGCGAAGGTCCCGCGCCGGACGAAGCCGCTGTCCGAGAGGAGCACCCAGTGCGGGTCGACGGCCGCGGCGGAGTCCACCGGGGTGCGCCGGCCGCGCGCGCGGGCGTCGATGGCGGCGTTCTGCCGGTCCACCCAGCCCCCGACCCAGCCACGGACCCCGCGGGTGAGCGCCGCATCCGGTGCCGCCTGCCCCACCACCACGACCAGCACCAGGACCGCCGCGCCGACCAGCCCCACCAGGTTCCAGGTCTTGCGCACCCGCTCCCGGATCCGGCGCCACAGCAGGTCGGTGTAGTGGTCGGCCACGCCGATGGCGATCGCCGCCGCGGGCACCTGGAACACCGAGGTGCCGAACAGCGCCCGGACCAGGCCGGCGGCCACGCCCATGGCGCCGAAGCGGAGGACCAGCCGGGTGAGATTGGTCGCGGAGAAGATCCCCACCCGCCGCGAGGGGTTGCGCCGGAACTCGAGCAGCTCGCGGACGCGCTCCAGCCGCGCCACCCGTTCGGGCGAGGGCGAACTGACGATCCGGGGCGGCGGGGGCATGGCCGCAAGGTAGGCGGCAGGGTGGAGGCGTTCAACCTTGCGGTGGCGTGGTGAAAGGCGAACGGGACCGGGCTATTATTCGGCGGCGTGCGCGTGGGCCCTCACCCCTTCCCGACCCGCTGATGACCTCGTACCGGAGCCGGGCCACCGGCCTCGATTCGCTGCTCGACGAGCTGTTCGGCACCGCGGGCCTCGAGGGCGACCTCCCGGCGGACATCCCCGATGCCGGCTACCCGCTGCGTCCGTTCGCCGGAGCGTCGCCGCAGGATGATCTCGTGGCCACCGAGCCACGGACCGACGAGTCGCCGGCCGAACGGCTGTATCGGCGCGCGGTGGAGGCGGCCAGCCGCGGGCGGGTGAGCGAGGCCATCCACCGGTATCGCGAGCTCCTGGCCGTCGATCCGGGCAACGTGAGTGCGCGGAACAATCTCTCCGCGCTGCTCGAGACCACCGGCGACCCGGCCGAGGCACTGGAGCAGCTCAGCGCCGCGCTCCGGGTGGCCCCCGACAACGTCAACATGCTGGTCTCCCGGGCGGCCATCCACGGCCGGCTCAAGTCGTACGGCGACGCCGAGCAGGACCTGCGTCGCGCCCTCCGCCTCTCCCCCGAACATCCCCAGGCCCACCTGACCCTGGGCCTGATCCTGTGGCGCAAGGGTGTGCCGAAGGAAGCGGCCGAGGCGCTGCGGCGAGCCATCGCCCTGGAGCCCGGGAACGCCACCGCCTTCTATTATCTGGGCGAGGCGCTCAACCAGGCCGGGGACCTGCCCGGCGCCCGCGCCGCGCTGGAGTCCTCCGCCACCCTCGGCCCCGACCATGGCCGCACCTTTCGCCTGCTGGGGCGGGTCCTCGACCGCCTCGGCAAGCCGGACGAGGCCATGGCCATGTACCGCCGCGCGAAGGCCGTGGGCGACGCATGATCCAGGTGGTCGAACAGCCGCTCGCCGGCCTCCCGGTGGACGCCGTGGTCCGCGCCGCGGATGAGACGCTCGGCCCCGTGGGGCTGGTGAGCCGGCAGCTCGATGCCGCGGCCGGCCCCGCGGGCGAGGCGCAGCGGCGGGTGCAGGCCCCGCTGCAGGTCGGCGCCGCGGTGATCACCGGGGCCGGTGACCTGGCCGCCGAGTTCATCCTCCATGTGGTGGTCCAGGACGCCGACCGCCCCGCCACGCGGGAGACGCTCCGCCGCGCCCTCGCCTCCGCCTGGCACCGGGCGGAGGGATGGCAGCTGCGCTCGGTCGGAGCGGCGCTCTCCGGGTTGGTCGTGGGGGATGACGATGCCGCCCACGCCCTGGTGGAGAGCTTCCGCGACCGGCCCGACGCGACCGGATTCCCGGCCGAGCTGCACGTGACCATCGACCGGCCGGAGCAGCGCCAGGCCCTGGCGCCCTGGCTCGGCGACGGGGCGCGATGAGCCGACGGACGCTCGCCGGGCTCATCCTGTTGGCGTGGTTCGGGGCCCTGGGCTGGCTGGTGCAGCGCCAGTACGGCCCCGGCCCCGGCGGTGCCGAGTCGGCAGCGCGCTGGCCGGTGCCGCCCGGCTCCGCGTTCCTCGCCGTGCGGCTCGGCGACCGCCAGATCGGGCTCGCCACCGCCACGGTGGATACCCTGGGCGACAGCCTCCGGGTCAGCGACCTCACCACCATTGACCTCCCCGCCGTGGACACCACCCCGCGCCGCACCAGCGCCCGGGTGGTGGCGATGTACTCGCGCGGGCTGCAGCTGCTCCGGTGGCAGGCCGACGTGCTCACCGAGCAGGGGCGGGTGGCCTCCGAGGGGACAGTCTCAGGCGATACGCTGCTCACCGAGATCGTGACGGCGGCCGGGGCGACGCCGGAGACCCTGCAGGTGCGGCTGCGCCGGCCGGTGATCCTGCCGGGCGCGATCACCCTGGTGGTCGCCTCGCGGCGGCTGCCGCGCGTGGGCGACAAGCTCAACCTCGAGGTCTACGACCCGCTGGACCACGAGGTCCGGCTGGCCCGGCTCCAGGTCACGGCCGAGTCGCTGTTCACGGTGGCCGACAGCGCCGAGTTCTCCCCGGACCTCCGGCGCTGGGCGGCGGTGCACAGCGACACGGTGCGCGCCTGGCGACTCGACGGCGCGGAGGCGGGGCTGCCCGTGGCGCGATGGATCGACGCCGCGGGCATGCCGGTACGGGTGGAGCATCCGCTCGGCGCCACCCTGGACCGCTCCGCGTTCGAGCTGGTGCAGACCAACTTCCGGGCCCAGCAGCGGGCGTACTGGGACACCACGGTCGCCGCCCCCGACCTGCGGCGCTTCGGCGGGCTGCCCGCACGGCGGGGCACGCTGCGCGCCGTCGCGAGCCGGCAGGGCGGCCGCCCGATGCACCTGCCCATCCCCGCGGGAATGGCCGGCGCCGGACAGGCGTGGCGCGCGGATACCCTGGGCCGGGACACCACCATGGCCGATGACAGCCTGGCGCCGATGCCGCCGGTGGCGGAACCGCTGCTGGCCGACGACGGCACCCTCGCCCGCGAGGCGGCGGCCATCGTGGGCGCCGAGCGGCGGCCCGAGGTGATGGCCCGGCGGCTGAATGACTGGGTCCGGCGGTCGATTACTGTTCGGGAGGGGCCCGGGCAGGCGCCCGCCGCGGTGACCCTGGCCCGGCGGCGGGGCTCGCCGGCGGAGCGGATCAGCCTGCTGGTGGGGCTGGCGCGGACCGCGGGGCTGCGGGCCCGCCGGGTCTGGGGCCTGGCGCTGGTGGAGGGCCGCTGGCAGCAGCGCGGCTGGGTGGAGGTGTGGGCCGACCGCTGGCTCGCGGTGGACCCGGACGTCGCGGCGATCCCGCCCGGCGCCGATCGCGTGCGCCTGGCCACCGGGGGCCAGCCACGCCTGCTCGATCTCGCCGTCGGCGCGGGCGCGCTCCGGCTCCAGGTTCTCGAGGACGACCGATGATCCGGCTGACCGGCCTGACCAAGCGCTACGGCAAGTTCACCGCGGTGGATGCCATCGACCTCGAGATCCGGCGGGGCGAGCTGTTCGGCTTCCTGGGCCCCAATGGCGCCGGCAAGACCACCACCATGCGGATGATCGCCGGCATCCTCCAGCCCACCGCGGGCCGGATCGAGATCGCCGGCGATGACCTCGCCCGCGACCCGATCCGCGCCAAGAGCCGCCTCGGGTTCATCCCGGACCGGCCATTCGTCTACGACAAGCTCACCGGGGCGGAGTTCCTGCGGTTCGTGGCCGCGCTCTACGGACAGGACGGCGAGCCCATCGAGCGCCGCATGGCGGAGCTGCTCGACCTCTTCGAGCTCACGCCCTGGAAGGACGAGCTGGTCGAGAGCTACAGCCACGGCATGCGGCAGAAGCTGATCATCTCGAGCGCGCTGCTGCACAAGCCCGAAGTGATCGTGGTGGACGAGCCCATGGTCGGGCTCGACCCCAAGGGGCAGAAGTTCCTCAAGGACCTCTTCCGCGCCTTCGTGGAGCGGGGCGGCACGGTGCTCATGAGCACCCATACCCTCGACACCGTCGAGGAGATGTGCGACCGCATCGGGATCATCGCCGGCGGGAAGATCCTGGCCTGCGGTACCATGGCCGAGATCCGGCAGCGGTTCCAGGGCGGCGACCAGAAGCTCGAGGAGCTGTTCCTCAAGCTCACCGGCGGCATCATCGAGCGGGAGATGGATGCCATCCTCGAGTGAGCTGCCCCAGCCGTCGCTGCAGACCATCACCACGCCCAAGTGGCGCAGCGCCCTCAACCGGCTGCGCCAGGAGCGGGCCGGGGGCAACGGCAAGTTCTTCCTGCTGGCGCTGGTGGCGCTCGGGTTCTGGGCTGCGGTGTTCGGGCTCAGCTACAAGATCCTGAACTACATCCAGTCCACCAGCGAGGTGGGCGTCCCGCTCGCCGCCAAGTTCCTGAGCATCATCCTGCTCGCCTTCGCCTCGCTGCTGCTGCTCTCCAACCTGATCACCGCGCTGTCGAGCTTCTTCCTGGCCAAGGACCTCGACCTGCTGGTCTCCTCGCCCACCGACTGGCTCCGCCTGTACCTGGCCAAGCTGGGCGAGACGCTGCTGCACTCCTCGTGGATGGTGGCGCTGATGGCGGTGCCGATCTTCACCGCCTACGGGATGGTCTTCGAGGGCGGCCCCCTCTTCCCCCTGGTGGTGATCGGGGCGCTGCTGCCCTACTTCATCCTGCCCTCGGTGCTGGGCTCCGCCATCACGCTCATCCTGGTCAACGTCTTCCCGGCCCGGCGCACCCGGGACCTGCTCAGCCTGATCGCGCTCGGCGCCTTCGGCGGCCTGGCCCTGCTCTTCCGCCTGGTGCGGCCCGAGCAGCTGGTGCGCCCCGAGGGGGTGCGCAACCTGCTCGACTACCTCTCCGGACTGCAGGCCCCCACCAGCCCGTTCCTGCCCAGCGAATGGGCCACCGCGATGATCATGAACTGGCTCCGCCAGGTGGCCGACCCGCTGCCCATCCTGCTGCTGTGGACCACGGCGCCGGCGTTCATCGTCCTGGGCGCCATGCTGCACGCGCGGCTGTACCACGCCGGCTACTCCAAGGCGCAGGAGGGGGCGGAGAAGTTCGTCCGGGCGCGGGGCTGGTCGGGGATCACGGCGCGGCTGTTCCGGGGGATGCCGCCGGCCCGCCGGGAGTTCGTGCTCAAGGACCTGCGGGTGTTCTTCCGCGACACCACGCAGTGGAGCCAGCTCATCCTGCTGGCGGTGCTGCTCGTGGTCTACGTCTTCAACATCAAGTCCCTGCCGCTCTTTTCGGGCGAGAAGGTCCCGGTGTTCCTGGTGTCGCTGGTGGTGTTCCTCAACCTGGGACTGGCGGGCTTCGTGCTCGCCGCCATCGCGGCGCGGTTCGTCTTTCCCGCGGTCTCGCTCGAGGGGAAGCAGATGTGGCTGCTCCGCTCCAGCCCGCTCGACCTCCAGGCGCTGCTGTGGAGCAAGTACTGGACGGGCACCCTGCCGCTGCTCGTCCTGGCCGTGGTGATCACCTTCAGCACCAATGTGCTGCTGCGCGCCACGACCTTCATGATGGCCATCAGCCTCGGCACTATCGTCCTGCTCACCTTCGCGATCAGCGCCATGGCCCTGGGCTTCGGCGCACTGTACCCGCGCTTCGACACCGAGAACGCCGCGCAGATCCCCACGAGCTTCGGCGGCATGGTGTTCATGATGTCGGCGATCGTGCTGCTCGGCGTCGTGCTGGTGCTCGAGGCCGCCCCCGTGCTCGGCTACCTGCGGGCCCAGCTGCAGGGCGACACGCCGGTCCCGGGACCGTGGATGGTAGGCTCGCTGGTGGCAGTGGTGGTGGTCTGCATCGCCGCCACGATCATTCCCCTGCGCCTCGGCCTGCGGCGCATCGAGGCGATGGAGTTCTAGCCCGGCCCGACCCTACCGGCCCGCGAGGATGCCGGCGTAGACCTCGCGGTCGATGTTCCCGCCGCTCAGCACCACCCCCACCTTCCGTCCCCGCATCCGGTCCCGCTCCTGCGCCAGCGCCGCCAGCGGCGCCGCGGCGGCGCCCTCCGCCACCTGGTGGATGTCGCTGAAGCACGCCCGCATCGCCTCCCGGATGCCCTCCTCGCTCACCTGCACCACCCGTTCCGCGCCGCGCCGGATCATGGCGAGCGCGTCGGGGTCCGGTGACCGGGTAGCGATGCCGTCGGCAAAGGTGTCGGCGCGGTCGGTCGCCACGGGGTGGCCCGCCTCGAACGAGAGGGCATAGGCCGGGGCCCGCTCCGCCACCACCCCCACCACGCGCGTGGCGCTGCCCAGCGCGTCGCGCGCCGCGATGACCCCGCAGATCCCCGACCCCATGCCGATCGGCACGTACACCGTGTGCAGGCCCGGCACCGCGCGCAGCCACTCCAGTCCGTAGGTGGCCACCCCGCGTACCAGCAGCGGATGGAACGACGGGATCAGGTGCAGCCCCTCCTGCTCCGCCAGCTGGATGCTGTGCTCCCGCGCCGCCTGGAAATCGTGCCCCGCCTCCACCAGCTCCGCCCCGAGGGCCCGCATCGCGCGGTTCTTCTCGCGGCTGTTGCCCTGCGGCACCACGATCACCGCGCGCAGCCCCAGCCGGCGCGCCGCGAAGGCGATGCTCTGGCCATGGTTGCCCCGCGTGGCGGTGATCACCCCGCCGAAGCCCGGCTCCTCCCGGCGGAGGTGCTCCAGGTAGTGCAGGCCGCCGCGGACCTTGAAGGCCCCGGTGGGCAGGTGGTTCTCGTGCTTGACCCACACCTCCGCGGCGCCGTAGCGCTCCGCCAGCAGCGGCCAGGCGATCTGGGGGGTCGGCGGCACCAGGCCGCCGAGCCAGCGACTGGTGGCTTCCAGGTCGTCACGAGTGAACATGTGAAGGCTCCGGCACGAGGGAGATGACACGCAATCTAGCCACGGGCGCGGAAGCGCCGCGCCGTTTTTCGCGCCGCGTGGCGTTTCCCCGAGCCCAAGGATTCATGAGGTCGGGCGGAGGTTGGGCGTGCGGATTGACCGCACACAACCCCAACCTGAGAGGCACCCATGTCACCCCGTCTGCTCCTTGCCTGCCTGGCCGGCACGGCGCTGCTGGCCGCCTGTGCCGGGCCGGAACCCGTGGCCGTCCCCGATCGCCCCGCGTCCCGGGTGGACCCCGGCATCCGCGTGAGTCCCGAAACCGCGCGCCTCGAAGGCCTGGCGCGGCGCCTGGCCATCGCCCTGGGCGACCCGGCCTTCCGGGCGCGCTTCCGCGCCCGCCTCGAGGCCTCCCCGTTCCCCGAGCACAAGCTGCACCTGCAGCGCACCCTGGCCGGGGAGGGCGGCGCCGAGCTGCGGGCGGTGGCCCGCTTGAACGGTGAGCCCGACCGCCAGACCGACTCCGTGCTCGGCGCCGCCCAGGCCCTCGAGGTGTACCTCCCCGTCCCGGTCCACCGGGAGCGGTGGCAGGGCGAGGCGGGCCTGCTGGTGGCCACCGCCGCCCGCGACGGCGACCTCCCCGTCGCCTTCGACCTCGCGGGGGGCCGGCACCTGCTCGATCCCACCCGGCCGCCCCGCACCCCGGTGCTCGCCGTGGTCCCGGTCGAGACCGACTTCGACCAGGCGCCGGTGAACGGCGATGCCACCTGCCTCCCGCCCAGCTCCTGCGGCGGCGGGGGGTCGCTGGTGGCCCCGGGGCTGTACATGACCAAGGCCCATTTCGTGGACGATTTTGAGAGTTGGTTGAAGGGCAGTCCCGAACTTGAGATCCAGGTCCTGGGCCAGGCGGGCACCACCGACTCGCTCACCAAGTACCGGTGTTCGGCGGAGCACCAGCCAAGCCCCTACCAGTGGAACGGCGACACCGACTGGTCCGGCAGCGTGCTGCTCTTCAGCCAGGCGGAGATGAACAGCTACCACCAGGCCCACCCCGGCGAGGCGTTCCGGATCGTCGCCGTGGAGGACGACGACACGGCCTGCGAGCTGAAGGTCGACCAGAACCGCTGGGCCAGCTTCGTGGGCACCATCGGCCCGCTGTACCAGGACGTCACGGGCGCCATCGACTCGGGGAGCGTCACCAGGTTCCTCGCGGCCGGGCGCAGCCTGCGCAAGTTCTTCAGCAGGCTGGGCGCCGTGATCAAGACCAACGACGACCTGATCGGCAACGCCATGGAGGACAAGGTGGTCGGCGAATTCCACCCGGGCTACAACTGGATTCTCCGGGCGGACGACAACGTGACCAATGGCTGGCTCAACCTGCAGATGAAGTGACCCACGGGCCGGCGGGAGCTTCCCGCCGGCCTCCCCCCCGACCCGAGGACGTGCCTCATGCGCTCGACCTGGCTGGCCTGTGGATTCCTGCTGGTGACCTCCGCCCTCGCCGCACAGGCCCCCGAACACCGCTGGCGCCTGCAGATCGGCACCGCCCTCGAGGCGTTCGGCGGGGCGTCCGCGGATACCTCGACGATCGCCGGCACCGAGGTGGAGGTGCGGCCGGCCTCGCGGCTGGCGTTCGCCGCCGGCCTGCATCGGCGATGGGGTGCCTGGGAGGCGGGCGTCGAGCTGGGCTATGGCAGTGGCGCCCTGCGCGCCGTGACCGACGAGCTCCAGCTCGACGACCGGATCGCCGACGTGACCCGGTACCGCGCTGCCCTGCTCCTAGGGCGACGGCTGGCCCACCTGGGGAACGCCACGCTGACCCTGCTCGGCGGGCCGGCGGTGGACCACTGGGAACTCGGGGGCTACGGGGGCCGGACGACGTTCGCCGTCCAGGCGGGCCTGGCGCTCCGCTTCCCGCTGGGGAACCGGGTCGAGTTCGAGCACCGGGTGTTCGGCGGCCTCGGCGGATCGCCCTTCCGGCGCGAGACCCTCCCCCCGGAAGCGGAGATCCGGAGCCTGCGCACGCTGGGCGTGGGCGCGGGACTCCGGATCGGGTTGTAGCGGGGTTCAGCGCGCGACGGCGGTGCCGCACCCCTCGCAGAACTGACTGCCGGGCACCAGCGGCGACCCGCAGCTGGCGCAGCCCCCCACCGTCAGGGACCGGCCGCAGCCGGAGCAGAACAGCGCGTCCGTCTCCGGCCTCGGGCCGCAGCCGGGACAGCGGATGGCCGGGCCCGAGAGCTTCTTCACCCGCTCGGCGATCATGGCCTCCACCGGGTCGCCGGGAACCCCCGGGGCGTCCGTCGGCGTCGCGCTGGCCTCGGGCACCTTCGGTCCTTCCTCCTGACGGAGGATGGCGAGGGCCTCGGCGGTGTACCGGCCCTTGAGCGTGGCGTAGTCCTCGTCCGAGAGCTTGCCCGTCTCGCGGTCGAACTCGATCTCGCGCAGCGCCGCCAGGGCGATGCCCTTGGGCGTTTCCTCGAGGTCTTCCGGCTCGTCCGCCCCGGGTGGGGCGGTCACGCCGGGGCGGGTCAGCGGGCTGATGATGGCGGCCACCACGACGAGGCCCACCAGCACGGCGGCCAGGACTTCAGCGAGCATCACGAGTCGAGCTCCCGCAGTTCACGTTCGAGTCGGGCCAGCTCATCGGAGGAGGCCGGCGGCGCGGCGGTCACGGCCCGCAGGGTGCCCGGCGCCATCGGGGCAGCGTCGCCCGGGACGGCCGCCACGGTCCGCAGCTGGAGGGAACGGGTCCGCTGGCGCAGGATCACCAGCATGGCGCCAGCCACCAGCAGGATGGCCACCCCGGGCACCACGTAGCCGGCGATGTTGAATCCCTCCGGCTTGGGAGCCATCAGGACCTTCTCGCCGTACTTCTCCACGAAGGCCGCCACGATCTCGTCGGCGGTCTTCCCGTCCTGGGCCAGCGCCACCACTTCCTTGTGCAGCGCCGGGGAGTAGGTGCAGGTGAAGTCGGTGGTCCGGCAGGTGTAGATGTCGAGGGTGCAGCCGCAGGTGCACTGCATCCGCTTCTCGACGCCGGTGATCATGGCGTCGTTGTCGTGGTCGGTGACCCGCTCCCGGGACCGGCCGGCCGACGCGGGATCGCGCAGCGTTCCCGCCTCCCCCTGCCCAGGCAGCACCTCCTGTCCCTGCCCCACCCCGGCGCGGGGCGCGAGCCCGGCCACGACGGCGCCAGCGGCCGCTGCGCGGCCCAGGCCACCGAGAAACCCCCGTCGGTTCATGGTCACGCCCCCGCCCCGCTGCTGCCGGCCAGCTGCACCTCGTAGCCGGCCTGGCGCGGCCGCACCACGGCGCCACCCGTGCCGCCGGGCCACATGGTGATCAGTCCCCCGACGACGAGGACCACGCCGCCGATCCAGACCCACAGCACCAGCGGGTTGATCGTGAAGCGGTACACCGCCTCTTCCGTGCCCTCCACGGAGCCGGCATAGACGATGTACAGGTCTTCCTGCATCGTGCTCCGGATGCCCACCTCGGTCGAGGGCTCGAACGACTTCTGCCGTACCCCCGGCGCCGGCTCGGAGAAGTGCTGCCGCTTCTCCGAGTTGATCACGCCGGCCGGGACCCCGTCCTTGGACACCTGCACCGAGGCCTGGGTGACCACGCGGTTGAGCTGCTCGAACTGCGACACCCCGAGGTGGGTGAAGGTGTAGGTGTGGCCGAAGGGGCTCTTGAGCGTGGCGGAGTCGCCGGGCCGCAGGGTGGCCTCCATCTCCGTCTTGAAGGCATAGCCCGCGAAGGCCGCGAAGTAGATCACCATCCCCAGGTGCACCACGTACCCACCGTAGCGGCGACGATTGCGCGCCACCAGCTGCAGGAACGCGGTCGGCACCGATTCCCCGTACATCCGGTGCCGGGCCCGGGTGCCCCGGACGAACTCCTGCGTCAGGGTGCCGACCACGAAGCCCGCGAGCGCGAGGGCCATGAGGGCGTAGAAGTCGGTCACCTTGAAGGCCAGCAGCGCCAGCATCACCACCACGCCCGACGCCACCGGCCAGGTGAACTGCCGCTTGAGGTTGGCCGTCGAGGCCTTGCGCCACGCGATGAGCGGCCCGATCCCCGTCAGGCCCAGCAGCAGCAGGCCGAGAGGCACGTTCACCTTGTTGAAGAATGGGGGGCCCACGGAGATCTTGGTGCCCCGCACCGCCTCGGAGAGGATCGGAAAGAGCGTGCCCCACAGCACCGAGAAGGCGATGCCCACCAGCAGCAGGTTGTTGAAGAGGAACGCCGCCTCGCGGCTCACCATGCTCTCCAGCTGGACGTCGGCCTCGAGCCGGTCCCAGCGGGTGTACAGCAGGGTGAAGGACAGGATGGCCGCCGTGACCAGGAAGCCCAGGAAGAAGTAGCCGACATTCGACTGGGTGAAGCTGTGCACCGAGGCGATGACGCCGCTGCGGGTGATGAACGTGCCAAAGATGCTGAGCAGGAACGACCCGATGATGAGGGTCATGTTCCAGCGCTTGAGCATCCCCCGCTTCTCCTGGATCATCACCGAGTGCAGGAATGCCGACATGGTCAGCCAGGGGAGCAGGCTCGCGTTCTCCACCGGGTCCCACGCCCAGTAGCCGCCCCAGCCCAGCTCCACGTAGGCCCACCACATGCCGAGCGTGATGCCGATGGACAGGAACAGCCAGCTCATCAGCGTCCACTTGCGGATGGCCTGCAGCCAGCCCGTGTCGAGCCGGCGGGAGAGCAGCGCCGCGATGGCGAACGCGAACGGCAGGGTGATGCTGATGTAGCCCAGGTAGAGCATCGGCGGATGGATCACCATGCCGATGTTCTGCAGCTGCGGGTTGAGGCCGTTGCCGTCCGGCGGGGTGAACGGCAGCCGCTCGAACGGGTTCGAGGCGAACAGCATCACCATCACGAAGAACACGGTGACCGCGCTGGTGACCGCCGCCACGTAGGGCATGAGCGCCCGGTAGCGCGCGGGGGTGAGCCACTGCGCCAGGGCCGCGAAGAACGAGAGCACGATCGCCCAGAACAGCAGGGAGCCCTTCTGGCCGGCCCAGAAGGCCGACACCAGGTAGTAGCCGGGCAGGTTCCGCGAGGTATAGGCCGCGACGTACTCGATGTTGAAGTCGTGGACGATGATCCCCTTCCACAGGGAGATCGCCGCCACCACCAGCACCCCGAAGAGGGCGTAGACCGCCCGGGTGACGGAGAGCGCCAGCTCGGGCCGGCCGTGCCAGCGGCCGGAGAAGCCGACCACGGCGGCCCACCCGCCGAGGAGAAACGCGGCCCAGAGGGCAAACTGGCCGAGGAGGGTCATGGGAGGGGCTCCAGCTCAGGATTGACCGCGGGCGGCCTGCGCGGCCTTGAGGAATTCCTCGAGGGCGCGGGGATGCTCGCTGTACTCGGGACGGGCCTGCTTCGACTCGGTGTCGTAGTGGGCCAGGAAGTCGGCGTAGCTCTTCTTGAGGCCCGCCTGGTCCGACTGGAACCGGGCGATGGTCCCCTTGATGACGTACCCGAAGAGGTGCCCGGGCTGCTGCTTGAGGATGGTGTCGGCCAGGGCGCGGGCGCCGTCCACGTCACTGGTGTGCAGCATGATCAGGGCGGCGTGATAGCGCGCATCGGCGTCTACGGTGTCGAGCATGCCGTAGGCCTGCAGCGCCATGGGCGCGAAGCTGGTGACGGTGTTGGCGTCCCCCTGCTCCGCCGAGCGCATGATCCGGTTGAACAGCCGGTCGAAGCGCTCCCGCGGGGTCATGCTCGCGAGGTCCACCGCGCTCGGATCATCGGCGCCGGCCGCGAAGGGCGCGGTGGCGGCTGCGACCTCGGGAGCCGCGGCGTTTCCCTTGGAGAGCGCCAGCACCGCCGCGCCCACCAGGGCCACGGTCAGGCCGCCCGCCGCGAACCAGAGGATGGGATTGCCCGCGGGTCCGGCCGGAACGGCCGCCGTGCTGGCACCACAGCTGGCGCAGAATCGGGCGTTCGGGGCGAGCGCCTGGCCGCACTTGCCGCACGACCGCGCGTCGAGGGTCGCGCCGCAATGGCGGCAGAACTTGCCGCCGGACTCCTTACCACAACTGGGACAGGTGGCGCTCACCGGGGGAACTCCACAGAGAATTGGCAGGGAACGAGAAGACTGCGCGAAAGCCGACTACCCCGAACGACAACGAAAGCTAGGTCCCGGCGGGCCCGATGCAAGCGCCCGATCTGCCCAACGTTCCGCGGGTCGCTATGAAGAACACCGTACATGAGCGGAACTTAGCGAATCCATGAAGAAAGTCTCACCGCGAAATGTCTTGACCGTTATCCGGAATCGCTTACTGTAGGCGCGAAACCCTTACAACACGGTTAACGCCCATGCGTAGAACGCCGATCCTGTCCCGCCTCGGGTCCCTGGCGCTGCTTGTCTCAGCCGCAGCATGGCTGGGCGCCTGCACTGACACGGTCTACCGCGACCGTCCCCCCTTCAACCCGCCGCCGGATGCCGCGAGCGGCTTCCTCGGCTACTTCTCGGCCGACGAGCAGCAGACCACCTGTGGCAATTGCCACGTGGACCACCAGGGTGACTGGACCAAGCACGGGCACTCGGGCGCCTTTGCGACCCTCGAGAACTCGGGCCATGCCCAGAGCTTCTGCTATGGCTGCCACACGGTCAGCGAGCTGGGCAACGCGGTCGACAGCGCGGCCGGCTGGAACGTGAAGCAGGACAACGCCTACCACGACGTGCAGTGCGAGAACTGCCACGGCCCGGGCGAGACCCACGTGAAGACCCCGGACGCCTCGGCGGCCCCGCTCGCCAGCGCCCAGGCCGACACCGGCCTCCTCGGCTCCGGCACTTGCGCCGAGTGTCATACCGGCGTGCACCACCCCTTCGTGGAGCAGTGGCGTGAATCCCGCCACGGCGAACCCAACACCCACACCGCCACCAACGCCTCCTGCCAGCCCTGCCACGAAGGCCGCGGCGTGCTGCGCGCCTGGGGCGTGACGGCGAACTACAAAGAGAAGCTGGACGTCGTCGACACCACCAACGCGATGGCCATCACCTGCACCGTCTGCCACGATCCGCACGGCAACGGCCAGCCCGGCCAGCTCCGCTTCCCGGTCGACGATCCGTCGCTCGAGAACAACCTGTGCATGAAGTGCCACTCCCGCCGGTTCGAGCCGACCACGACCTCGAACAGCTCGGGCCCGCACGGTCCGCAGGGTCCGGCGCTGCTCGGCACGGCCGGCTGGTGGCCGTCGGGTTCTGACACGACGCCGCAGGCCACGACCCACGGCGACCCGACGCTCAACCCGCGCCTCTGCGCCGGCTGCCACGTCACGGCCTTCACGGTGAACGACACCAGTGGCGCCTTCCAGCTGCAGTCGGTCGGGCACCTGTTCCGCCCGATCCCCTGCGCCGACGCCCAGGGCAACCCGCTGCCGGGCTCCGACAATACCTGCGCCTATGATGCGGCGTCGCGGAACTGGTCGACCTGCACCACCAGCGGCTGCCACGCCAACCCGACGCAGGCCGCGAATGCCCTCAGCGCCAGCCGCGCGGTGCTGCAGACCCTCGTGAACCAGCTGTTCGTCGACACCGACGGCGACCGGCGTGTGGATTCGGCCACCGACGGTGGGTACCTCTCGCTGGTACCGACGACCGAGTTCAACACGACGGACAACTTCCTCAGCGTGGCCGAGGGCGCCCTGTACAACGTCCAGCTCTGGGGCGAGAACTTCGCCAATCACCCGGACAAGTCCTTCGGCACCCACAACCCGTTCCTGGCCCAGCGTCAGCTGGCCGCCACGATCGCGGCGATGCAGGCCCAGTATCCCTTCCTCCCGGCGCCGCCGGCCGGTATCAAGGCGCTGATGGACCAGGGCGTGGCCAAGGCGAAGGCTCGTGGAGCGGCAGTCCCACTCAGCTCGCGCTAACTGAATGATTCTGCAACATGAAGGCACCATCCGCCCCGGCAAGGCTCGCCTTGCCGGGGCGGCTGTACTTGGCGCCCCCGGCATCCAGGATTCGGTCGCCCGCATGGGGGTCCACCCCGTGGACTCCCTGGTGGACAAGACGATCTTCGGCGACCGGGTCACCCCCGTCATCCAGTGGGTGTTCCAGCAGGAGCCCTGGATCATGTGGGGCGGCGTGGTCGTCGGCGCCGTCATCGCGTTCTTCATCCTGCGGTGGCTGTGGCCCAGGCGGCAGGCAATCCTCCACTGGCTCGCCACCCGGAGCCAGGCCGTCAAGCTGGCCATGGTCGGGTCGGCGTTCCTCGCCGTCCTGGCCGCGGCCTTCGCGGGCTACGAAGGCTTCCACTTCATGGAGACGGACCGCCGGTTCTGCAACGGCTGCCACATCTTCGTGCCGAGTGGCCAGGCGTGGGTGCAGCCGGACACCGGCTACTACTCCCTGGTGCCCAAGCTCGAGGGCAAGCACGACACCATCAACTGCCACACCTGCCACGCGCTCCAGCCCGCCAAGGAGGCGGTGAAGATGGTGCTGTGGATGTCGGGCGTCCGGGACGAGAAGATCCCGGAGCACGGCAAGGTGCCCCGCAAGACCTGCGAGGGCTGCCACGTCCAGGGCGCCGCCAAGGAGACCTGGCAGACCATCGCCACCACCGCCGGGCACCGGACCCATTTCGAGTCCGACTCCAGCGCGCTCAAGGACAAGGTGGAGTGCCTCACCTGCCACGCCCGGACCGCCCACCGGTTCCTGCCGGCGGACAGCACCTGCGTGCAGAAGGGGTGTCACCTCACCGACGAGACCAAGATCGTCCTGGGCAAGATGCAGGGGCAGAGCGACCTGCACTGTACCCTGTGTCACGAATTCAGCCGTCCGGTGGCGCTGCTCGCCACCCGGGACTCGGCCGCGGGGGCACTGCGGCCGGGGATGGAGGAGTGCTTCTCCTGTCACCAGATGAAGGACCAGCTGCCCAGCTTCACCTCCATCGACGATCCGCACGGGGGCACCTGCGGCACCTGCCACAACCCGCACGAGCAGAAGGTGGCGTCGGACACCAAGCAGTCGTGCGCCACGGCGGGCTGCCACGCCGACTGGAAGAAGATCCCCTTCCACGTGGGCGCCCAGCACAAGAAGCAGGGCGAGAAGTGCATCACCTGCCACAACCCGCACAGCTCGCGGGTGGAT
This sequence comes from Gemmatimonadota bacterium, assembly GCA_016713785.1. Classification (NCBI taxonomy): domain Bacteria; kingdom Pseudomonadati; phylum Gemmatimonadota; species Gemmatimonadota bacterium. The sequence goes on from JADJOM010000003.1 coordinate 1,466,842, forward strand.
GCCAGCGACTGCACCGGCTGTCATGAAGACGTCCGCTCCCGGCCGGGTGGCCGCTGGCTCAAGCCGCCCGTGCCGTTCGACACCCTCAAGGCGCTGCAGTCCGCGGCGCCGCCCCACGAGGACCCGGTCTTTCACGAGCGGCCCAGCAAGGTGAAGGGTGACGCCCCCCCCGACGACGGTCCACCGGAGCGGGGGGTGGCGTCGCTGCCCCCCCTTCCGGCCGATTCCTTCTCCCACCCGACGCACAAGAAGCTCGCCTGCCTGACCTGCCACTCCACTTCCACAGGCGAGACCCTGACCTTCGAGCAGCCCCGCGGCTGCCAGATCTGCCACCACCAGGCGCCCGACAAGAGCGACTGCACCAGCTGTCACGAGAAGACCAGCCTCCCCGCCGCCACCGCCGTGACCTTCACGGTCGCCGCCGCGGGCAAGCCGGCGCGCGAGCGCACCACCGGGTTCGCCCACGCGGCGCACGACTCGGTGAGCTGCACCGCCTGCCACGCCCAGCGGGTGACCCTGGCTGTTGTCGACTCGGCGCTGAGCTGCAAGGGCTGTCACGAGGAGCATCACGAGCCCGCGCGGGACTGCGGGGCCTGCCACCGGACCGCCCAGAGCGTGGCCGCGCACAGCGCGCCGGCACGGACCCACGTGGCCTGTGATGCCTGCCATACCACCGACCGGATCGCCTCCCTGCGGCCCACGCGGTCGTTCTGCCTGGCCTGCCATGGGCCGGCGGTGGATCACTACCCCGAGCGGGAGTGCGCCACCTGCCACCTGCAGGCGCACCCGGACGACTATCGCCCCAGGCTGCTCCGGGCCCGGAGCACCCGATGACCGCGCGCCCGACGATCCTCCTGCTCGGCCTGGCCGCGCTGGGTGCCGCGCCGGCCGGGGCCCAGGAGTACCTGGTCCGCTTCGACACGCGGGTACAGAGCGCCGCCTACCGCGGGGTCAAGCTCGACAGCATCCCCGTGGGCAGCGTGGACACCAGCGGATCCGGCGGGCTGGTGACGCCCGATGGCTACGCCGTCACCTGCGTACGCGGCCGGACCCACTGCAGCTTCTTCCGCGAAGGCGCCGTGCGCCGGGGCGGGCCGCTGACCTCCACCGTGGACCTCACCGCCTGGGGCTTCGGGCTCCGGGGCGTGAGCCTGCACCTCAACGGGCGCCTGGGGGTGGATCTGGGCTCCTCGGCGGTCTGGCCCGGCAGCAAGCCCGCCCTGCAGCTCAACGAGGGCTACGGCGAGTACGCCTCCGCCCGCCTCACCGGCCGCCTGGGCCGCCAGGTGGAGCGTTCCCGGCTGGGGTACACCGGCTACGACGGCGCGCGGCTCTCCTGGCGCTTCCCGTCCGCGGGCCTTGCCGTCATCGGCTACGGCGGCTTCGGGCTGGCGCGGGCCACCGCGCTCCCGGTCACCAGTGACGTGCTCAACCCCCTCGACGAGTTCCAGCCCCGCCAGCGGCAGCTCCTGGCCGGCGCGGCGGTCGAATGGCAGACGACGCGGGTGGATGCCCGGATCGACTACCTGCGCGAGGTCGACCGCGACCCGCGGAATCTCGTGTCCGAGCGTGCCGCGCTGTCGGCCACGCTGCGGCCGTTCACCGGCTGGAGCCTGACCGGCGGCACCGAGTATGACCTCGCCTACGGCTGGTGGGGCAGCTCCGACCTCACCCTGCGCCATACCCGGAGCTGGGGTGGGGCGGCGGCGGGCGTCCGGCGCTACCGGCCCTACTTCGACCTCTGGACCATCTGGGGAGTCTTCAGCCCCGTGCCGTACAACGCCCTGAGTGGTTCCCTCTGGGTCACCCCGCTCCATGGCCTGACCCTGCGGGTCGGTGGCGAGCGCTACCGCTATGACGACACCGAGACCAACTCGCCGCTGGTCAGCGAGGAGAAGGATGGCTGGCGCTGGAACACGGGGCTGGGTTACGCCCTCTCCGACGCCTGGAGCATCGACGGCGGGTATCACGCCGAGTTCGGGCCGGGCGCGGCATCGCAGGGTGGGGAGGGGAGCCTGAGCTGGCGCCCCAGCCGCGCGGTCTCGCTGACGGCCGAGGGTGGCCACCTGGTGCGCCCCCTAGAGTTCCGCAATGAGGACCCGGCGCTCACCTGGTACGGGGTGAGCCTCGACGTCCGCCCGAATGACCGGCTGCGCCTCTCGGTGGCGGCGACCCGGTATGACGAGAACCGCCGCCGCGGGGATGCCTCGAGCATCGACTGGTCGCAGACCCGGCTCCGCGCCGGGCTGAGCTGGGTCTTCGGCTCCTCCGCCGACCAGATGCCCCTGCCCCCCGCCATCCGCCGGGAGCGTGGCCGATGAACCTGTCACGCTTCCTCCTGCTGACCGGGGCGCTGCTGGCGGGCGCCGCCGGGGTCTCCGCCCTCGAGAAGGACGGCTTCGACCATGAGCAGCACGCGCGGCTCTTCCCGAGCTGCGAGAGTTGCCACGCCGGCATCACCGATTCCACCCGGGCGGTCTGGCCCACGGTGGAATCGTGCGCCAGCTGCCACGACGGCAAGGTCGAGGAGAAGGTGAACTGGACGACGCCCACCCGGGTACCGCCCACCAACCTGCGCTTCACCCACGCGCGCCACGGGGAAGCCGCGGCCGCCAAGCTGCCCGCCGACTCCACGCTGGCCTGCCGGTCATGCCACATCGCCACGGACGGCAAGTGGATGGCGGTGGCCCGGACCCGCTCGGCCGAGTGCCGCTCCTGCCATGAGCTGCCCGAGAAGCACATGGCCGCGGCCGATACGGCCTGCGCCACCTGCCACCTCACGCTGGCGGAGGCGACCACCCTGCCCCGGGAGCGGATCGCCAAGTTCGAGGTCCCTGCCAACCACGAGGCGAAGGACTTCCTGACCGAGAAGGGGCACGGCCAGGCCGCGAAGCCACCGGCTGGCGGCCATTGGGACGTCTCTCCCAACTGCGCCACCTGCCACGCGCGCGACTTCTGCGCCCAGTGCCACGTGAATGCGCCCGAGATCCGCCTCATCCAGGCGCTGGCCCCGGATCCGCGCTCCACGGCGATCGAGGCCAAGCTGGAGGCCCCTGCCGGCCACACGGCGGGGACCTTCCTGGCGCGGCATGGCGCCGCATCCCGGCGCGAGCCGGAGAGCTGTGCCTCCTGCCACACCCAGCAGAGCTGCATCGCCTGCCACCGCTCCCAGCCGGCCGTGGCCGTGGCGATGCCGGCGGCGGGCGCCGGACGCGGCATCGGCGCCAGGATCGAGCGGAAGAAGCCGGCCACCCACACCGTCCGATTCGCGGACCTGCACGGGCCGGAGGCGAGTGCCTCGCCCAAGACCTGCGCCGCCTGCCATGCCCGGACCGAGTGCCTCGACTGCCACCGGCCCGCGGCCGGGGCGGAGGGGAGTTACCACGCGGCTGGCTTCCTGGTGCGGCACCCGTCCGCCGCGTTCTCGCGCGAGTCCGACTGCGCCACCTGCCACAACCAGGCGAACTTCTGCGCCAGCTGCCACGAGCAGTCCGGGCTGGCGGGCACCGGCCGGGCGCTGTCCGGGGGCTACCACGACTCGCGGGGGTCCTTCCTCCTGAGCCACGGCACGGCCGCCCGGCAGAACCTGGAGAGCTGCGTCACCTGCCATACTGAGCGGGACTGCCTGGCCTGTCATTCGGCCCAGACCCGGCGCTTCAACCCGCATGGCCCGGGATTCGACCCCGAGCGCCTGCGCCGGAAGAACCCGCAGACCTGCGCCGCCTGCCACGGCCGGAACATCCCCGGCGGCGACTAGCCTTCGGCCGACCGGGAGGGGCGCCAACGGCGAGGGGGTGGGCTTCCCGTGGAAGCCCACCCCCTCGTGTTTCGTCACCGGGCCGCCGCGGCGGCGGGACCCACTCAGGCCTGCGTGCCCTCTTCCTTGTACTGGGCCTCGTACCGGGACCCGCACTTGGCCAGGAGGGTGGTGGCGTGGAATACGCCATCCTTGCTCAGGCGCCCCTCGACGACCACCTCGATTTCCTGCGCGTCGGTGAAGGTGTCCGGGGCCAACCCCCGGTAGGTCACCGGGATGGTCTTGAGACCGTCGCTGACCGAGAACTGGATGGTCTGGCTGGCCGCGTCCCGCCGGATGGTGCCCGGGACCACCTTGGCTTCCATCTTGACGCCCGTCTCGTAGAGGCTCGGATCCCGCTCGACCCGCTGGGCGAGCTCCGAGGGCTTGAGGGAGTACTGCCCGAACTGCTTGACGCCCTGGGCCATCAGGATGGTGGTGGCCCCGACGATGATGCCCGCGCCGATCAGGAACTTCGTGCCTGCCTTCATCTGGTCATCCTCTGGCTGGGTCTGCAGGGAGAAATATACTCCCGTTCAGGCAACTTCGCGCGACTCCGCCTTGACCCGGGCAGCCAGGTCGGTCTGCCCCAGGCGGACCCCGATCTTCTCCAGGAAGGCATTGGGGGGGGTCCCCCCGGCGAACACCCAGACGTAGTCGTTCGGGATCTCCCGCCGGCCGCCCTGCACCTCCAGGATCACCGACTGCTCCCGGATCTCGACGGGCTGGGAGTTGAAGATCACCGTGAGCTTGCCGCTCTTGATGCACTCCCGGATGCGCTGGTTGTTGCGCTCCTTGAGCCGGCTGAAGACGTCCTTCCGGTAGGACAGCGTGACCTTGTTCCCCTTCTGGTACGCCAGCCCCATGGCGGCCTCGACGGCGCTGTCCCCGCCGCCCACCACGAGGATGTGCTTGCCCGTGTAGGACTCGGCGCTGATCAGGCTGTACATCACCTTGGGCAGCTGCTCCCCGGCGACGCCCAGCTTCCGCGGCGTGCCGCGCCGCCCGATGGCCAGCACCACGGTCAGGGCCCGGTAGCGGCCCTTCACCGTCTCGATGGTGAATGCCCCGTCCGGCTCGAGCTGGATGTGGTCCACCCGCTCCTGGGTGTTCACCTTGAGCCCCGCCTTCCGCGCTGCCGAATCCCAGAAGGCCAGCAGCTGCTCCTTGGTGATCTCGAGCTTGGTCCACTTGCCGTGCATCGGGAACTCGACCGGACTGGTCATCACCAGCTTCTGGCGCGGGTACTTGGCCACCGTCCCGCCGAAGTCCTCCGCCTCGAGCGTGAGGTAGCTGAGCTTCTTCTCGATGGCGCGGAGCGAGGCGCTCAGGCCGCCGGGGCCGGCCCCAATGATCGCGACGTCCACCACCTCGCCGACCCGTCGCCGCCGCAGGCCCGCCACCCGGGAGGCGATGACGTCGACGCAGTCGCGGCCCTGGTTGACCGCGTTCTTGATGAGGGCCAGCCCGCCGAGTTCGCCCACGGCGAAGAGGTTCGGCACACTGGTTTCGTACTGGGGCGTGAGCGCCGGCATGTCGGCGGTCATGCTGGGGGGCGCCATGACGATCTCGATGGCGCCGACGGGGCAGGCGTCGGCGCACAGCCCATGGCCGATGCACTTGGGACCGTTGACCAGCGCGGCCTTCCCGCCGATAACAGCGAGGACGTCACCCTCCGGGCAGGCGGTGACGCAGGCGCCGCAGCCGATACACCAGTTCACGTCGATGTGGGGATGCTGCGCCCGCGGCCCATCGCTCCGCAGGCCCGCCTTCTCCGCAGCCTTCTGGGCCTTCGCCTCACGGCGCTTGAGGCCGCGGACGTGTGAGGCGACCGCGGCAAAAAGGACCAGGGCAAAGGCGAGGTAGATAAGGCTGTCCGTCACGAGGTCCTATTCATGAACAGGAATGTTTCGTTCCAGCCGGATCGAACCGTGCCAGAAGATGAACGTGTGACGCCTCTCACCACGAGGGGACAGGCCGAGCCAGCAACGAGTTATAGCGGTCCAAGTGCCTATGCAGTCTCATGATGCCGACCTCATACCTCGCACGGTTTGTGCCGTAACGACGCATGGCAAGCCCGACAATTCGAGCCTCAACTCCTGACCGAGCAGTGATGACCCGGCCTCTGTCTGCTTCGCAGCATGCGCCCTCTCCCGTCCCTCCCACCGCCGCAGGCGCGCCCACGAGCCCGGCCACGCCGCCGCACACTTCCCCCGCGAAAGCCACGGCCAAGCCTGCCCGCAAGGGGCTTGCGCTGGCCTGGGTGTACCTCGCCATCACCGCGCTGCTGGCCGGGAGCATCGCCGGCAGTTCCTACTATCTCGCCCCCCTTTCCGACCGGGTCCGGAGCCCCCTGCACCCCTGGCTCCGCCCCTCGGGCTACATCGGGCAAAGCGCCGGGATTCTGGCGTTCGTCATTTTCATCTTTCTCTGGCTCTACCCCCTCCGGAAGAAGTACCGCTGGCTGGGATGGACCGGGATGATGTCGAAGTGGCTGGATTCCCACGTCGCCGTCGCCCTGGTGGTGCCATTCATTACAGCCATTCATGCCACCTGGCGCTTCGGCGGGGTCATCGGCCTCGGCTTCTGGTCGATGATCGTGGTCTGCGCCAGCGGGATCGTCGGGCGCTACCTCTACGTGCACATCCCGCGACGGGCCGATGGACTGGAGCTCACCGCGGAGGAGATTGCCGTCGAGCGGCGGGAGCTGATGGGTGAACTGGCCGCGGCATCGGGGCTGGCCGGCCCCCAGGTCGAGGCGCTCCTGCGCTCGGACCCCTCGCCGATGGAGGGCGCGGGCCTCCTCAAGACCCTACAGCTGATGGTGCGCGACGACCTGACCCGGCGGAAGGCCGCGCGCGCGCTCCGGCGCATGGTGGCACACCGCTCCGGCGCCAAGCTCGACCGGAAGGCGCTGGCCAACGTGCTGCAGCTCGCCAACCGGGAGATGGCGCTCACCCAGCAGGCGCGGATGCTGGAGGCCATTCACGAGGTCTTCCGCTTCTGGCACGTGGCGCACCGTCCGTTCGCGATCGCGGCCCTGGCCGCGGTCACCCTGCACGTGGTCGTCGTGGTCTTCATGGGGATGACCTGGTTCTGGTGATGCGGCTGCTTCGGTTCGGAGGGATCCTGCTCCTGGGTCTGGTGGTGGCACCGCTTGCCGAGGGCCGCGGATCGCGGCTCGAGGGCCAGGTCTCCCCTGGCCCGCTGGCGAAGCCACACGCGGAGCTGGAGGGCACGCTCAAGTGCACCAAGTGCCACGGGGGCGGCAACGCGGGGATGAAGGAACGCTGCCTGAGCTGCCACAAGGACATCGGCTGGCTGGCGGAACGGAACCGGGGGTTCCATGGCGGGCGGGCCACCAAGGCGGCCACCTGCGCCTCCTGCCACCCCGACCACGCCGGCCTCGACTTCCCGATGGTGAAGTGGCCCGACGGCAGCGCGGAGCGCTTCGACCACCTGCGGGCCGGGTGGGAGCTGGAGCAGTCCCACGCCGAGCTCAAGTGCGAGGAGTGCCACGTCACGAAGCTGCAGGTCTCCCCCGCCTCCCGGCTCACGGCGCGGAAGACCGGCACCGGATGGACCGGCCTCGAGACCGGCTGCACCGACTGCCACGAGGACATTCATCGCGGCGCGCTGGGCAAGAGCGCCGACTGCGTGAAGTGCCACGATGCCGGCAAGTGGACCGTCACGCCCGGCTTCGACCACGACACCACCGGCTACGCGCTCGACGGCAAGCACGAGAAGGTCACGTGCGACGACTGCCACCTGGCCCAGTCGCTGCGCCCGAAGCCGGACGGGCGGGGCCACCTGGTGCCGGTCTACCAGCCGGTGCCGCACGAGAGCTGCGCCGACTGCCACGCCGACGTGCACAAGGGGCAGTTCGGCCCGACCTGCACCGACTGCCACACCACGGTCGACTGGAAGCGGATCGACCGCGACCGCTTCAACCACGACAAGACCAAGTACCCGCTGCGGGCCAAGCACGCGGCGGTGAAGTGCGTGGACTGCCACGGGAACTTCTCCACGCCGGCCCTCAAGAAGCCGGCCTTCGCCACCTGCGGGGCCTGCCACAAGGACGCCCACAACAAGACGGCCACCCTCGCCGGCCAGGTGGTGGATTGCGAGAAGTGCCACAACGTGAGCGGGTTCACGCCCTCCACCTACACCGTGGCCCAGCACCGGACCAGCAAGTACGCCCTGGAGGGCAAGCACCAGACGGTCAAGTGCACCAGCTGCCATGGCCAGGCCGCGACGCCCGCGCTCGCCGCGCGGTGGGGCACCTCGAAGGTGATCCTGCGGCCGGCGTTCGCCCGCTGCCTCGACTGCCATGCCGACGACCACGGGGGGCAGCTGGCCGCCCAGCCCGACAAGGGCGAGTGCGCGGACTGCCACAAGGTGGACGGCTGGACGCCGAGCACCTACGACCGGGTGCGGCACGGCCGGCTCAAGCTGGCCCTCGAGGGGCGGCACGCCGACGTCGAGTGCCGCGCCTGCCATGGGACCGACCGCAAGTCCCTGCCCCCGATCGCCACCCCGGCCAGGCTCGGCAAGGCGACGTTCCTGTTCAAGGTGCCGGAGATCGAGTGCACCGCGTGCCACGTGGACCCGCACGAGGGGCGGTTCGCCGCGCGCGGCGCCCGCCCGAAGGTCCAGGGGTGCGCGGCCTGCCATGACACCCGGGTGTTCACGCCCTCGACGGCGGGGATCGACGCGCACAAGGACTTCGGCTTTGCGCTCAACGGCGCCCACCGGGCCACGCCCTGCGCCGCCTGCCACAAGGAGCTGGAGCGCCGGCCGCCGGGGCGCCGGTCCTCGCTGGTCCGGGCCGGCAGCACCTTCGGGGTGCTGCGGCTGGAGGCCAAGAAGACCTGCGTGGACTGCCACGAGACCGTCCACGGGACCCAGTTCGACGCGCGGAAGGACAAGGGCGCCTGTGACGCCTGTCACGGCGAGGATGCCTTCGTCCCTGCCAACACGTTCAACCACGATCGCGACGCGACCTTCAAGCTGCGGGGCGGCCACGAAGGCGTCCCCTGCAACCGCTGTCACCCCTCGGACCTCACCAGCACCGACCCGAAACGGCTGATTTACCGGCCGGTCCAGGGCAAGTGCGAGAGTTGCCACGGCAAGGAGCCCAAATGAGGCCTCTCTTCCTGCTGGGCCTGGCGCTGGCCCTCGCCGCCCCCCTCGCGGCCCAGGACCGGACCCGTTCGCCGCATGGCGAGCTCGCGCTCGAGTGCGAGACCTGCCACCGGTCCGATGGCTGGACGCCGGCCAAGATCAGCCGGGTGTTCGACCACTCCCGGTACGGCTTCCCGCTGGTCGGGGCCCACAAGACCTCCAGCTGCCGCAGCTGCCATGAGGGGCTCGACTTCAAGGAAGCGACCACCACCTGCGCCAGCTGCCACCAGGACGTGCACCGGGGCGAGCTCGGCGCGGACTGCACCCGCTGCCACACGCCGCGCAGCTTCCTGGACCGTTCCACCATGACCCGGGCCCACCAGTCCACCCGCTTCCCGCTGGAGGGGGGGCACCTCACCACCGACTGCACCAACTGCCACAAGCCGACCGACCAGGGGCGGATGCAGTTCGTGGCCATGTCGGCCGACTGCTGGAGCTGCCACCAGCCGCAGTTCACCGCGGCGAAGGCGCCGGACCACGTGGCCAGCGGCATGCCCCACGACTGCTCCGGGTGCCACAACACCGTGATGTGGGGCCGGGGCAAGTTCAACCACGACGCCACCCGGTTCCCGCTGACCGGCGCGCATCGCGCCGCGGTCTGCACCGAGTGCCACACCAACGGGCGCTACCAGGGCACCCCGCTCACCTGCGTGGACTGCCACCAGACCCAGTTCGACCGGAGCACCCAGCCCAACCACCGGCAGGCGGGCTTCACCACCGATTGCGTGGGCTGCCACGTCACCACCGCCTGGAACACCGGCTTCGACCACGGGAAGACCCAGTTCCCGCTCAACGGCGCCCACAGCGCGGTGACCTGCCAGCAGTGCCACGGCGACGGGATCTACGGCGGCCGGCCCACCACCTGCGTGAGCTGCCACCAGACCGACTACAACAACACGACGACGCCCAAGCACAGCAGCGCGGGCTTCCCCACGGACTGCCAGGCCTGCCACACCGAGGTGGTCTGGGCCGGCGCGGTCTACAACCACGACGCCACCCAGTTCCCGCTCACCGGCGCCCACAAGGCCACCACCTGCGCCCAGTGCCACGGGGACGGGATCTACAAGGGCAAGCCGACGGCCTGCTCCGCCTGTCACCAGGCCGACTACACCGCCACCACCAACCCGAAGCACACCACGCCGGCGTTCCCGAGCACCTGCGCCACCTGCCACACGACCGTCGCCTGGCTGGGCGCGACGATCAATCACGACCTGACCCGGTTCCCGCTGACCGGGAACCACCGGGCGGCCACCTGCGACCAGTGCCACAAGAACGGGCAGTACGCCGGCACGCCCATGACCTGCGTGAGCTGCCACCAGGCCGAGTTCAACGCCACCACCAACCCGAACCACACCACCGCCGGCTTCCCGACGGACTGCCAGGCGTGCCACACCTCGACCACGCTGTGGACCGGGGCGGTGTTCAACCACGACGCGACCCAGTTCCCGCTCACCGGCGCCCACAAGGCCACGACCTGCGCCCAGTGCCACAGTGACGGCGTGTACAACGGCAAGTCGACCGCCTGCGCGAGCTGCCACCAGGCGGACTACAACGGCACCACCAACCCGAAGCACACCCAGCCGTCGTTCCCGACGAACTGCACCGCGTGCCATACCACCACGTCGTGGCTGGGGGCGACCTTCAACCACAGCCTGACGGCCTTCCCGCTGACCGGCGCCCACCAGGCCACGCTCTGCGCCGACTGCCACACCAACGGGATCTACACCGGCACGCCCAGCACCTGCATCGGGTGCCACCAGGCGGACTACAACACCACCACCAACCCGCCGCACGGCGCGGCCGGGTTCTCGACCACGTGCACGTCGTGCCACAGCACCAACCAGTGGACCGGGGCCATCTTCAACCACGGCGCCACCCAGTTCCCGCTGACCGGGGCCCACGTGACCACGGCCTGCAGCGGCTGCCACGCCGACGGCGTCTACAACGGCAAGCCGACGACCTGCATCAGCTGCCACCAGACCGACTTCAACACCACGACCAACCCGCCGCACCAGGCCGCCGGGTTCTCGACGACGTGCACCCCGTGCCACACGACCACCACCTGGGTGGGCGGGACCTTCAACCACAGCACCACCCAGTTCCCGCTGACGGGCGCCCACACCACGACGGCCTGCAGCGCCTGCCACGCCGACGGGGTCTACAATGGCAAGCCCACCACCTGCGTGAGCTGCCACCAGACGGACTACAACCAGACCACCAACCCGAACCACACGGCGTCGGGCTTCTCGAACAACTGCGTCTCCTGCCATACCACCACCACCTGGCTCGGCGCCACGTTCGATCACGACGGGCAGTTCTTCCCGATCTACAGCGGGAAGCACAAGAACAAGTGGAGCACCTGCAGCGAATGCCACCAGGTGCCGACCGACTACGGCCAGTTCACCTGCCTGACCTGCCACGAGCACAACAAGAGCTCGATGGACAGCGAGCACCGGGGCCGGTCGGGGTACGCGTACATCAGCACGGAGTGCCTGCGATGCCATCCTCGCGGTTCCTGAGGCGCGCCGCCTCCGGTCTTGCCCTCGCCGGGCTGCTGCTCGCCGCCGCCGGGCTCCGCCCGCTGGCGGCGCAGGACAGCAGCGCCGTCCGCACCACCACGGTCACCTACCTGGCCGGGACCTCGATCTACGTCGGCGCCGGCCGCGCCGACGGCCTGGTCGAGGGGCAGGAGCTCCAGGTGCTGCGCCGGGACGCGGTGGCGGCCACCCTCCGGGTGGTGTTCCTCTCCTCCCGGCAGGCCTCCTGCACCGTCATCAGCGGCGCCACCGACATCCTGGTGGGCGAGCTCGTCCGCTACATCCCGAGCCAGCCCTCCGCAACGACGCCCACGACGGCTGCCGCCACGCCCCGGCGGCAGGGCGCGCGCCGGCTGAGCGGCCCGGGCATCCACGGCCGGGTGGGCGCCCGCTACTTCGTGGCCAAGGAGGACTCCACCAACAGCGGCTTCAGCCAGCCCAACGCCGACCTGCGCCTCGACGGGCAGCGGATCGGCGGCAGCCCGATCGGCCTGGCGGTGGACCTGCGCACGCGGCGCACGACGACGACGCGCGCCGACGGCTCCAGCGCCGTGGACGGGCACACCCGGGTGTACCAGGCCGCGCTGCACTGGAACGCCCCCGGCGCGCGCTTCCATACCGTGCTCGGCCGGCAGTACCTCACGGCGGTCACTTCTATCAGCCTGTTCGACGGCGGCCTGGTGGAGCTCAACGGCTCCCGGTTCTCCTTCGGCGCCTTCGGCGGCATGGAGCCGGAGCCGGTGGATCTCGGCTTCTCGAGCGACATCCAGGACTTCGGCGCCTACACCCAGTTCCACAGCCGGCCGGGCAGCCCGAATATCTGGGCGCTCACCACCGGCGCGGTCGGGTCCTACGCCAGCGGCAAGGCCAACCGCGAGTTCGGGTTCGCGCAGCTGTCGGTGAGCACCCGGCCGCTCTCCATCTACGCCCTGCAGGAAGTCGACTACTACCGGGACTGGAAGGTCGCCGCGGGGGAGAACTCGCTCTCCTGGACCAGCACCTACATCAGCACGTCGCTCCGGCCCTATCGGTGGCTCGCGTTCAACGGCTCCTACGACAACCGGCGCAATGTCCGGCTGTACCGGGACTTCCTGGACCCGGCCATCGCGTTCGACGACGCCTACCGGCAGGGGATCGCGGGAGGCATCTCGATCATCGGCCGACGCGTCCGGCTGGGGGGCGAGGTCCGGCGCTCCGACGGCGCCTCGGCCGGCAATGCCACCTCGTACAGCGGGACCTTCGGCATGGACCGGGTGACCCCGCTGCACCTGTCGTTCACCACCCGCGGCACGTGGTACACCAACCCCACGCTCGACGGCCAGCTCTACACGCTCCGGGTGGGCGCCGACCCCTGGCAGGCGATCCACGTCGACCTGAACGGGGGCCTGCGCCGCGAGGACAACCCGGCCGCCGGCACCAACATCCGCAAGTTCACCTGGTATGGTCTCGACTTCGACGTGAGCCTGGCCCGCGCCTGGTTCATGTCGTTCTCCGCCCAGCGCGAGAACGGCCCCGACGGCAATACCAACCAGTTCTACGGCGGGATCACCTGGCGCTTCTAGCGCTCCCCGGGACAGGTGTCACGTGACGCGGGGCGGCCGGTGACCGGCCGCCCCGCGTGTTTGGTGCCCGCCGCAATCAGGGCTCAGGCGCCGAGCAGCAACCCGATGCCCGCGCCCACGGCATAAAGCAGGAATGCCAGCAGCGCCTGGCCCTGCGCCGGGACGATCGCCGCCGTCACCTCGGGGCTCCGCAGCAGCGTCCGCACCGCGGCAACGGCCGGCGCGGCGGCCAGGAGCCCCAGCAGCAGCGGGAGTGGCATGCCGGCGATCGGCAGGAGCAGCGACCACAGCAGCGCCGATCCCACCACGAGCGCGAACAGCCGGCTGCCCCCCACCCGGCCCAGGCGGACCACCAGGGGTGCGCTTGCCGCTGCCCCGGTCCGCCAGGTAGTCCGGGAACTCATTGATGATGAGGAAGGCGCCGATCAGGAGCCCCAGCGGAATCCCCAGCACCATGATCCCGACCGGCAGTTCACCCCGCTGGACCAGGTAGGCGCCGGCCGCGATCAGGGGCCCGTAGCACAACGCCACGGCGAGCTCCCCCAGGCCCCGATAGGCGAGCCGGAGGGGCGGCGCGTGGTAGAAGTACGCGCAGGCCACCCCGGCCAGGCCGATCCACAGGACCCGCGGCTCCCGGAAAGCAACGATGCCAAGACCTGCCGCCACCGAGAGGGCGTAGCCGGCCACCGCGATCGCCCAGGTCTCGCCCCGCGAGAGGAGGCCGTCCACCAGCACCCGCTTCCCACCCGAGAAGGGGCTCCGGTCCTCGGGCCGGATGGCGAGGTCGGTCCCCGAGTCGTAGTCGAAGACCTCTCCGGAGGCATTCTTGGCCACTTCCAGCGCGAAGATGCCGGCCACCGTGACCGCCAGCCAACCCCAGTGCAGTGGCCCGCCCGCCGCCGCGGCCGCGGCGCCGAGGAAGAGGGAGGCAAATGAGGCCAGGGAGATCTTGGGGTCGGCGAGGCGCCAGAAACCGGCGCCGAAGCTGCGGGTCGTCTCAGGCATGGTTCAGGAAGGGTGGCGGGCCCAGGCCAGGGTGGCGCCGACGGCACGGCGCCAACCCTCCCAGCGGAGGGCGCGGCCCGCCTCATCGAGCTGGGGCTCGAAGCGGGCGAAGCGGCGGTGGGAAAGAAAGTCGTCGACGGAGCGCCAGACGCCGAGTGCCAGGCCGGCCAGCCCGGCCGCGCCCAGCGCGGTGGTCTCGACATTGTCCGGGCGCTCCACCGGGACGCCGAGAAGGTCCGCCTGGCATTGCATCAGCCAGTCATTGGCGGCGGCGCCGCCGTCCACCCGCAGGGCGGGCACGTCGAGGTGGGCGTCGGCGGTCATGGCGTGCAGCAGGTCGGCGCTGGAAAAGGCCATGGCCTCGAGCGCCGCGCGGACCAGGTGCGCCCGCGAGGTGCCCCGGGTCAGGCCGACGATCGTGCCCCGCGCCTCGGCCTCCCAATGCGGCGAACCGAGCCCGACGAAGGCCGGCACGAAGTACACCCGCCGGTGTCGGAGACGCTCCGCGCGAGGCCCTCGGTCTCCGACGCGCGGGCCACCAGTCCCAGGCCATCGCGCAGCCACTGCACCGCCGCCCCCGCGATGAACACGCTCCCCTCGAGCGCGTAGGCGGGCTCGCCCCGCGGGCCGGCCGCCGCCGTGAGCAGCAGCCCATGCTCCGAGGCCGGCATCCGCTGGCCGGTGTAGGTCAGGAGGAAGGCCCCGGTGCCATAGGTGTTCTTGGCCTGCCCCTCGCCCACGCACCCCTGGCCGAAGAGCGCCGCCTGCTGGTCGCCCGCGAGGCCGGCCACCGGCAGGCTCAGGCCGAGGTGCTCCGGATCGGTCATCCCCACCACGCCGGCGGAGGCCACCACCCCTGGCAGGATCTCCCGAGGCACGCCGAAGAGCTCGAGCAGCTCCGGCGACCAGTCCCGCGCCGCCAGGTCATACAGCAGGGTGCGGGAGGCGTTGGTATGGTCGGTCACGTGGACCCGGCCGCCCGTCAGGCGCGCCACGAGCCAGGCATCGATGGTCCCTGCCGCGAGTTCCCCCCGGCCGGCGCGCCGCGCGAGCGCGGCATCCTGCAGCAGGTACTCAAGCTTGGTGGCGGAGAAGTAGGGATCGAGCACCAGGCCGGTGCGCCGGCGCAGGCGAGCCTCGTGCCCCAGGGCCCGCAACGCGCGGCAGCGCTCCGCGGTGCGGCGGTCCTGCCACACGATGGCCGGCGCCACGGGGTGCAGGGTGGCGCGATCCCAGAGGACGATGGTCTCGCGCTGGTTGGTGATACCGAGGCCCACGGGGCGCTCCCCCGCCGCGGCGATCGCCTCCCGGGCCGCCTCGAGGGTGATCCGGAAGATCTCCTCGGGGTCGTGCTCCACCCAGCCGGGTTGGGGGAAATGCTGGGTCACCTCACGGTACCCGCGGCCGAGGACCTGGCCGTCCTGGTGGATTACCAGGGCGGTGGACCCGGTGGTGCCCTGGTCGAGGGCAAGGATCGCGGGCATGGGCTCGGCGCGGGCTAGTCGCGGAGCCGGGCCAGCGTGTCCCGGTCGAGCAGGCCCGCGTCCGTGAGGTAGCCGCTCACCAGCGCGGCGGGGGTCACGTCGAAGGCGGGATTCCAGACGGCGGCGGCGGCGGGCGCGGTGGGGCGGGTGGCGCCACCCGGGTGACGCACCTCGTTGGCGTGACGCTCCTCGATGGGAATCGCGGCGCCATCGGGCGTGGCAAAGTCAAAGGTGGAACGCGGCGCCGCCACGTAGAACGGCACCGCGTGGGCCCGCGCCGCGAGCGCCAGGGGGTAGGTCCCGATCTTGTTCGCCACGTCGCCATTGGCGGCGATCCGGTCGGCCCCGACGATCACGCAGGTGACGTCGCCCCGGCGCAGCCGGCTGGCCGCCATGTTGTCCGCGATGACCGTGGTGGGGATGCCGGCGCGGGACAGCTCCCAGGCGGTGAGCCGGCTCCCCTGCAGCAGCGGGCGGGTCTCATCGGCGATGACCTGAATCCGTCGCCCCGCCGCGTGGGCCAGGTAGATCGGGGCCAGCGCGGTCCCGACGCCGCCGGTGGCCAGGGCGCCGGCGTTGCAGTGGGTGAGAATGGTGGCGCCATCGGGCAGCAGCGGCAGCCCCGCCTCGCCGATGCGGTGGCACATCGCGCGGTCCTCATCCCAGATCGCCTGCGCCTCCCCGCGGAGCGCCGCGACCAGCACCTCACCCTCGGCGACGGCCGCCGCCCGGGCGCGCATCCGGCCCAGCGCCCAGGCCAGGTTCACGGCCGTCGGACGGGTGGCCTGCAGCAGCGCCGCCAGGCGCTCCACCTCGGCCCGGGTCGCGGCGGCCCCCAGCCGCGCCACGAGGGCCGCGAGTCCCATCGCGGCGGAGATGCCGATCAGCGGTGCCCCCCGCACCCGGAGGCTGTGGATGGCTTCGGCGACCTGCTCGAGCGTCTCGAGGGTGAGATAGCGCTCGTCGTTGGGGAGCAGGGTCTGGTCGAGGATGCGGACGGCGGCCGGGTCGGCCCAGGCAATCGGATGGAATTCCATGCCGGGAAGGTACCGCGCGGCCGCAGCGGGGGGGAGGCGTCCGCGGCCGCTACCTGCATGCGCCCGAGCCGGTCGGCGGCGCGCGTCGGCCGTTGGGGCGGGGCTGGCAACAGGGCCGCCGGGGGTGCAGCATCGTCTCTGCTCGGGCCGGGTTCGGGCGGGCAGAGTGAAGTGACCGGACGGGTGAAGCATCGCTCGCCAGCGGAGGGGCACCGCGAATCCATCGTGGTGGTTCGACTGTCAGCGATCTTGTCATGCACGGCAAGCGATACACATCTAAGTACTTATGCAGTAATTGATTACAAAACATCACCTATCTCACAAGTCGTTGATCACCTGGAGAATCACCGGGAGGTGGGCGGTGATAGTTGCGCTCGGAATCGAGTCCCCGCCGACGGCGCCCGCCCACCGGGGGTGCAGTCCGCGCCTGCCGCCATCAGGCTGTCATCGCGAGCACACAAGGCGGCGGCGCGCTAATTTCCGCCACCGTTCCCACTCCGCTCCCCAGCGCCAGGACCCGGCCATGTCGTACACCACCCTGCTCTTCTCGGTCAGCGACGGCCTCGCCACCGTCACCATCAACCGCCCCGACAAGCTCAACGCGCTGAATGGCACCGTCATCGCCGAACTGGGTCAGGCGGCGGCGGAGCTGGCGGCCACCGCGGCGATTCGCGGCGCGATCCTCACCGGGGCGGGCGCCAAGGCCTTTGTGGCCGGGGCGGACATCAGTGAACTCGCGAGCCAGGGCCCCCTCGAGGGGAAGCGGCGCTCGCTGGAAGGCCAGGCGGTGTTCCGGCAGTTCGAGGCGCTGCGGAAGCCGGTGGTGGCCGCCGTCAACGGCTTCTGCCTGGGCGGCGGGTGCGAACTGGCGATGGCGTGTCACCTCCGCATCGCGAGCACCACGGCCCGGTTCGGGCAGCCGGAGGTCAAGCTGGGGATCGGTCCCGGCTATGGCGGCACGGTGCGCCTGCCGCGGCTGGTGGGCCGGGGGCGGGCGCTCGAGCTGCTGCTCACCGGCGAGATGATCGCCGCGGAGGACGCCCTGCGGATCGGCCTGGTGAACCGGGTGGTCGCGGCGGAGCAGCTGCTGCCCACGACCGAGGCCATGCTGCGGACCATGCTGGCCATGGGCCCCCTCGCCGTGGCCGCTGTCCTGGAGGCCGTGGATGCCGGCTTCGAGATGCCGCAGAACGAGGCGCTCCTGCTCGAGGCCAACCACTTCGGCCTGCTCTCCGCCACGGCTGACATGCAGGAAGGCATGCGGGCCTTTCTCGAGAAGCGTCCCGCCCGGTTCGAGGGCCGCTGACCCGCCCCGGGACGACTGCCAATCCCCCTCGAACGCGGCTAATTTTCCCCGCATGGAACCTGGGCGCCGGATCCCGGACCGGCGGGTCGTCCGGGGCATGGCGGCGGCAGCCGTCGGCCTGCTGCTCGGCTGCCAGACCCGGGACCGGCTCCTCTTCCCGGATCCGGTGGGGCCGGGGGGAACCGGGCCGCTGACCCTGATCGACGTGCCCGCCGCCGACACCACCGTGACCGCGGGGCCCGGCTACGTGGTCACCGGCCTCAGTACCGATCCCGATGGCATCGACACCCTGTACTTCGAGACCGAGGGCGGCGCCTCGGGGTTCCCGCCTTTCACCGGTGGCGAGGACAGCGTCCGGTTCGGGCTGCCGCTGACCACCAGCGGGCTGGCAGGCGACACCCTCACCCTCCGGGTCTTCGGCACCGACCGGCTGGGCAACCGGGGCGATACCGCGACCCGGCGGATCGCGGTCGAGTAATGCGGCTGCAGCGACTGACGGTGCGGGGCTTCCGCAACCTGGCGGACGCCACCCTGGCCGTCCCGCACGCGGGGGCGGTGCTGCTCGGCGCCAACGGGCAGGGCAAGACCAGCCTCCTCGAGGCGATCGCCTACCCAGTGCTGTTCCGCTCCTTCCGCACGGTGCTCGACGCGGAGCTGGTCCGGTTCGGCGATGGCGGCTTCCACGTGGAACTCGGGTTCCTCAAGGGGGACGGCGCCCACGAGGTGGCCACGACGTTCCGGGCGCTGGGCCGGAAGAAGCAGCTGCAGGTGGACGGCGCGCCGACGGCGCGGCTGGTCGATGCGGCCGGCGCCTGGCTCGCGGTGGTGTTCGCTCCGGATGACGTGCGGCTGGCCTCGGGGCCGGCCACCGGGCGCCGGCTCTTCCTGGACCGGACGCTGGCGCTCTCCGACCCGGGCTACCTCGCCGCGCTGGCGCGGTACCGCGCGGCGCTGGCCCAGCGGAACGCCGCGCTGCGGCAGGGGCGGCCAGACCTGGCGGCGGCGTTCAATGCGCCGCTCGCGGAGGCCGGCGCGATCGTGGTGGCGCGGCGGACCACCTGGGTGGCCGGGGCGGTCGAGCCCTTTGCCGCGGCGCTGGTGGCTCTCGGCGAGCACGGCGGCGCCTCCACGCTGGCGTACCATGGGCACCCGGAGCTCGCCGACCCGGGCGCGTGGCCCGAGCGGCTGGCGCAGGCGGCGGCGCGGGACCTGGCGCGGCGCATGACCACCGTGGGCCCGCACCGCGACGACCTCGAGCTGCGGCTGGGCGGGCGCGCTGCGCGACTTCGGCTCCACCGGGCAGCAGCGCAGCGCGGCGATCGCGCTCAAGCTGCTCGAGCTGGAGACCATCGAGCGGGCCACGGGGCGCTGCCCCGCCCTGCTGCTCGACGACGTCTTCGCGGAGCTCGACCCGGACCGGCAGGCCCGGCTGTCGCGGCGGCTCTTCGGCGGCCGGCCGGCGCAGGTCTTCGTCTCGGCGCCACGCGAGGACGAACTGCCCGCGGACCTGGAGCTCCCGGTGTGGCGGGTGGCGGCCGGCGCGGTGTCCGAGGAGCGCTGAGCCGGCCAGGCACCGGCGGAGGGAGGAGCATGGGGATCAAGTACGATCGCGGGCCGGTGCGCCCCACCCCGCTCGGCGAGGTGATCGCCGGCTACCTCAAGCGCGCCGGGCTCGCCAAGCGGATCGGGCAGGCCGGGGTGATCGAGGCCTGGGCGGAGCTGGTGGGGCCGCAGATCGCCAAGGTCACGGCGGCGGAATCGGTCACGCCCGACGGGATCCTGCGGGTGCGGGTGGCCACGGCGGCGTGGGCCTCGGAGCTCTCGCTCATGTCGCCCCAGATCCTGGCCCGGCTCAACACCGGGCGCACGGGGCGGATCAAGCAGATCCGCTGGTTGGCGGGCGGGGTGGAGCGGTAGGCGGTAGGGCGGTACGCGAAGGGACGCAGCCCAACGGATCACCAGAACGGATGGGGCATGGCCAAGGAAAACGGGAACGGCGAGCAGCAGGAGTACGGCGCGGAGTCGATCCAGGTCCTCAAGGGGCTGGAGGCGGTCCGCAAGCGGCCGGGGATGTACATCGGCTCCACCGGCGAGAACGGGCTGCACCACCTGGTCTACGAGGTGGTGGACAACTCGATCGACGAGGCGCTGGCCGGCTATTGCGACGACATCAAGGTCACCATCCACAAGGACAACTCGATCTCGGTGGAGGACAACGGGCGCGGCATCCCGGTGGACATGCACCCGACCGAGAAGCTGCCCGCGGTGGAGGTGGCGCTGACGGTGCTGCACGCCGGCGGCAAGTTCGACAAGTCGAACTACAAGGTCTCGGGAGGCCTGCACGGCGTGGGCGTGTCGGTGGTGAACGCCCTCTCGGAGCGGACCGAGGTGATCGTCCGGCGCGACGGCTTCAAGTGGCGCATGACGTTCGTCCGCGGCCAGACGGTCAAGAAGCTGGAGAAGCTCGACAAGGCCAAGGAGACGGGCACCCTGGTCCGCTTCAAGCCGGACCCGGAGATCTTCAACGTCCTCGAGTACAGCTGGAACACCCTGTCCGACCGGCTGCGGCAGCTCGCGTTCCTGAACAAGGGCGTGAACATCAGCCTCAAGGACGACCGGCCGGACGAGCCCCGGGCCGAGACGTTCTTTGCCAAGGGCGGGCTGGTCCAGTTCGTGGAGTGGCTCAACCGCAACAAGAAGCCGCTGCACCCCAAGCCGATCGCCTTCACCGTCACCAAGGACGAGGTCGAGGTGGACGTGGCCATCCAGTACGAGGATGGCTACAACGAGAACATCTTCACCTTCGTCAACAACATCAACACGCACGAGGGCGGCACCCACCTGACCGGGTTCCGGGCGGCCCTCACCCGCGCCATCAACGAGTTCGCCAAGCAGCAGGGGTCGCTCAAGAAGGAGGATTTCACCCTCACCGGCGAGGACATCCGCGAGGGACTCACGGCCATCGTGCACTGCAAGGTCCGGGAGCCCCAGTTCGAGGGCCAGACCAAGACCAAGCTGGGCAACTCCGAGGTGGAGGGGATCGTCAAGCAGGTGGTGTACGACCAGCTGCGCACCTTCCTCGACGAGAAACCGGCGGTGGGCCGCGCCGTCATCGAGAAGGCGGTGAGCGCGGCGCGGGCCCGGGAAGCGGCCCGCAAGGCCCGCGACCTGGTGCGCAAGAAGTCGGGCCTCGAGGGGGCGGTGCTCCCCGGCAAGCTGGCCGACTGCTCCCTCGACGACCCGGCGCTCTGCGAGCTCTACCTGGTCGAGGGGACTCCGGCCGGCGGCAGCGCCAAGCAGGGCCGGGACCGGCAGTTCCAGGCCATCCTGCCGCTGCGGGGCAAGATCCTCAACGTGGAGAAGGCCCGGATCGACAAGATCCTCTCCAACGAGGAGATCCGCTCCATGATCACGGCGATCGGCGCCGGCGTGCGCGAGGACTTCAAGCTCGACGAGGTCCGCTACCACAAGATCGTGATCATGACCGACGCCGACGTCGACGGCGCGCACATCCGCACCCTGCTGCTCACCTTCTTCTTCCGGCAGATGCCGGAGCTGATCGACGCGGGTTACATCTACATCGCCCAGCCGCCCCTGTTCCGCGTGGCGCGCGGCGCCGGCAAGAAGGAGGAGAAGTACTACGCCTACGACGAGAAGGAGCGCGACGAGTACGTCAAGCGCGTCTCGGGCGGCGACGGCAAGGGCAGCGTGGTGATCCAGCGCTACAAGGGTCTCGGCGAGATGAACCCGGGCCAGCTGTGGGAAACCACCATGGACCCGTCGCGGCGCACCATCCTGCGGGTCACCCTCGATGCCGCGGTGGAGGCCTCCAAGCTGTTCGAGGAGCTGATGGGTGACGAGGTGGAGCCACGGCGGCTCTTCATCGAGCGGAACGCGAAGTACGTGAGCCACCTGGACGTCTAGGCGGCTCGGCGGGTCGGTGGGAAGGTGGGGGTGGAGCCGCGGCTCCACCCCTATCGCGTTGGTGGACCCCCGGCGCCCGGTCCCCAGTCGTCGCCCTGAAAGCCCTCCTCGGGGCGCTGGTGCAGGTCGAGGTCGCGAACCTCCCGCTCCGCGGCCTCCAGTTCGTCCGCCTCGGGCGGCTCCACCGGATCGTCGGGGGCCGGCGCCCGGGCCCGCCCCGGGGCGAGGAGCCACGCCAGCACCGCCGCGAGCAGGACCGTGGTGAACAGCGCGCCCATCAGGTGCGGGTCTCCCCCTGGGCGGTGATCCGGCTGACCAGGAGCGGCAGTTGCGGCGCCGGCTCGCCGAAGCGGATGGCGCGGCCCAGCGCCGCGAGGCCCACGGCGATCCCCGCCGGGTCGGCGGCGAAGACCGAGGCGATCGGCTCCCCCTTGGCCACCGGCGCGCCGGGCCGCCCCGAGACCACGAAGCCCACGCTCGGATCGATGGTGTCGCCCAGGCGGCGCCGGCCGCCGCCCATGGCCACCACCGCCTCGCCCAGGGGACGGGGATCGACCGCCGCGATGGTGCCCGCGGCGGGGGCCTCGAAGAGCTCCACCTCCGCCGCCTGGGGCAGGCGCCCGGGATCGTCCACCACCGCGGGATCACCGCCCTGCGCCTCGATGAGCTCGCGGAATCGGTCGAGCGCGGCACCCGAGGCGAGCGCGTCGTCCACCAGGCGGCGGGCCGCGGCGGGATCGGGGCCCGCCCCGCCAGCAGCACCATCTCCATGGCCAGCGCCCGGGTGACGGTGAGGAGGTCCTCCGGCCCCTGCCCCGAGAGCGCGAGCAGGGTCTCCTCGACCTCGAGGGCATTGCCGATGGCGCGGCCGAGGGGCCGGTCCATGGCGGTGACCAGCGCGGTGGTGCGGCAGCCGGCGGCTTCACCCAGGTCGACCATGGTGCGCGCCAGCGCGCGGGCGTCGTCCACCGCGGGGAGGAAGGCGCCGCTCCCGGCCTTGACGTCGAGCACCAGGCCGGTGAGCCCTTCGGCCAGCTTCTTGGACAGGATGCTGGCGGCGATGAGCGGGATCGCCGGCACCGTGCCAGTGACGTCGCGGAGGGCGTAGAGCCGCCGGTCGGCGGGGGCGATGGCCTCGGTCTGGCCGAACATGGCCACCCCGAGGCGGGCCACCTGGGCCTGCACCGCCGCGAGCGGGAGGTCGGTGCGGAACCCGGGGATGGACTCGAGCTTATCGGTGGTGCCGCCGGTGTGCCCCAGGCCGCGGCCGGACATCATCGGCACCGCGATGCCGAGGCTCGCGACCAGGGGCGCGAGCACCAGCGAGACCTTGTCGCCCACGCCGCCGGTGGAGTGCTTGTCCACCCGCGCAGGGAAGCCGGCTGGCCACTCCAGCCGCGCGCCGGAGTCGCGCATGAGCCGGGTGAGGACCGTCAGCTCATCCGGGGTGAGCCCCCGCCAGACGATGGCCATGAGCAGGGCCGCCATCTGGTAGTCGGGCACCTGGTCGGCGAGATAGCCGGCGAGCAGTGCGTCCCATTCGGCCGGGGAGAGGGCGCCGCCGTCACGCTTGCGCTCGATGAGAGACTGGACGAGCATTGAGCCTGCGAGTGGAGGGCGAGGGAAACGGGAAACGGGAAACGGGAAACGGGAAACGGGAAACGGGAAACGGGAAACGGGAAACGGGAAACGGGAGCAAGGATGCCGATACTGACCGCGGGGCGCAAGCGAAGCGCCGGCGTGTTGCTCGTGGCGCTGCTGGGACTGGCCGAGGTGGCGGTGGGACAGGCAGCGCCGGATGCCACGGCGCTGGTCCAGGAGGGCATCGCGGCACACCTGGCGCGGGACATGCCGACGGCGCTGGCCCGGTTCGAGGCGGCGCTCGCCGCCGACTCCACCAGCTACGAGGCTGCGTGGCGCGCCGGCGAGACGCTGCTGGACATCGGGAAGCAGACCCCGGACACGGTCAAGAGTCCGGCCCGTGATTCACTGTACGCGCGGGCGGAGGGCTACGGGCGGCAGGCGGTGGCCCTCAACCCGGGGGGCACCGACGGGCGGTACGTGCTTGCGGCGGCGATCGGGCGGGCCTCCCTCACCAAGAGCAAGAAGGAGCGGGTGCGGCGGGCGGCCGAGATCCGGGCGGAGGCGCTCACGGCGCTCGAGCTCGACGCGTCGAACCACAAGGCCTACCACGTGCTGGGCCGGTGGAACGCCGAGATCATGCGGCTGTCGGGGCTGGAGCGGTTCTTCGCGAAGACCTTCCTCGGGGGCAAGATCTTCAGCGCGGCGAGCTGGGACAGCGCGGTGGTGTACATGGACCGCGCGGTGGCCGCGAGCCCGGAGACCATCTACCACCACCTGGACCTGGCGGAGATCCTGGCCGAGCGGGGGCGCTACACCGAGGCCCGGCGCCACCTGGAGGAGGTGGCGCGCCTGCCAGTGTTCGACGTGATGGATCCCGCGTACAAGGACCAGGCCCAGGCGCTGGAGCGCCGCATCCATGGCCGCGAGGACAAGGGCCGCTAGACGCCCAGCTCCTCGCCCAGGTCGTCGAGGCCCTGCGCGAGCCGCTCGCGCAGGGCTTCCTTCTTTTCGCGCAGGGTCCGGCCGGCCCCGGCGCGGAGCGCCTCGACCCCCTCCCGGGCATCCCGGGCCAGGGCCCGGCCGCGCTTGCGGACGATCCGCCGGGTCTCCTCGCCCGAGGCCGGGGCGAACAGCAGCGCCAGGCCCGCGCCGACGGCGGCGCCGATCACCAGGCCGGTCAGGAAGCTGGAGCGGTCGCGGGTCGGGCCGCCGGGGCCATCCTCGTCGTCGTCCGCCGGCCTGGGGCGGCGTTCACGGTCCTCACGCATCGGTCCTCCTTGGCATGGGGGAGAAAGGTACCCCCGCTTGACCGACCTCCGCCATGCGGTGACAATTCGTCACCCCTACCAGACGATCCCATGACCGTTCAGGCTGTCCTGTCCGACGAGGTGGAGCGCCTCCAGACCCGGGTCCGGGAGCTGGAACACGAGCGGAAGCACCTGCTCGCCATCATCGAGATCCTGCAGGAGCTGGCCGGCTCGCTGCACTTCGTGGACATCATGCAGTCGATCGCGCGGCGGCTGGGGGAGGCGTTCGGGCTGGACCGGTCGTCCATCTTCCTGGCCGAGCGCGACGGCCGGACGGCGCGGCTGGTGGCCAGCTTCGAGGACCCGAGCATCCGGAACTACGTGGTCGACCTCGACCGCTACCCGGAGCTCCGCCGGGCGCTCACCGATGGCGAGACGGTCTACATCCCCGACGTGGAACTGGACCCGACGATGGCGCACCTCAAGGGCGCCTTCGACACCCGCAAGGTCCGGGCGATCACCGTGGTGCCGATCACCTGGCGCGGCGTCTCGATCGGCGCGATCCTGCTGCGCACCTTCCGGGACGGCCCGGCCTTCTCGGAGGCCGACGTGCGCTTCTGCCAGGTGGTGGCCAGCCTGACGGCCAAGGCGCTCCGCAACGCCCACCGCTTCGAGAAGCTGCAGCAGCGGGTGGGCGACACCAGCAGCCGGGCGGTGGAACGGGAGCGGGTGGCGCTGGTGGGCTTCCTGCGCCGGCTGCTGGACGAGTTCGCCTCGCGGGAGGGGCCGTGGAGCGAGGGGGTGCTCGCCAAGGCGAGCGCGGAGGAGATCGAGCGGCTGGTCGGCGTGGCGCTGACCGTGCTGCAGCAGGAGGCCGCGGCGCGGTAGGGCCCGCCTCCATGACCCCCGCCGAACAGGCCGCGCGGCTGCGTGCGCGGATCGACCGCGCCAACCACGCCTACTACGTCCTCGACGCGCCGGAGGTCCCGGACGCCGAGTACGATCGCTGGATGGTGGAGCTGCGGGCGCTCGAGGAGGCCCACCCCGCGCTCCGCGTCCCGGACAGTCCCACCCAGCGGGTCGGGGCCGAGCCCGCCGCGGCCCTCCGCAAGCACACCCACCTGCGCCCGATGATGTCGCTGGCCAACGCCTTCACGCCCGAGGAGCTCACGGCGTGGGAGGACCGCAACGCGCGCATCACCGAGGATGCCCGGGCGGGCGGCTACACCACCGAGGTGAAGATCGACGGCTCGGCGGTGAGCCTGACGTACCGCGACGGGCGGCTGGAGAGCGGGGCCACCCGCGGCAACGGCCGGGTGGGCGAACTCATCACCGAGAACCTGAAAACGCTCCCCGATGTCCCGCTCCGGCTGGCGGGCGTGTCCTGGCCGGCGCTGATGGAGATCCGGGGCGAGGTCTACCTCCCGCGCCAGGCGTTCGAGCGGCTCAACCGGGAGCGGGAACAGGCGGGCGAGCCGCTCTACGCCAATCCACGCAACACCGCCGCGGGCAGCCTCAAGCTGCTCGACCCGAAGGTCACCCGCCGCCGCCGGCTCCGGATGTACGCCTTCCACGTGGAGGTGATCGACGGGACGCTCCCCGCACGCAGCCAGTGGGAGATCCTGGAGCAGCTGGCCGGCTGGGGATTCCCGGTGGAGCCGCACCGGGCGCGGCACGCGGACCTCGCCTCGGTGCACGCGGCGGTGGCCGCCCTGCACGCCGAGCTGCGCGCCCTGCCCTTCGACGCTGACGGGGTGGTGGTGAAGATCGACCGGCTGGCGCTGCACACCGAGCTGGGCAGCGTGAGCGACCGGGAGCCGCGCTGGGCGATCGCGCGGAAGTTCGCCCCGGAGGTGGCGGTCACCCGGCTGCTCGACATCCAGCTCAACGTGGGCCGGACCGGGGCGCTCAACCCCTGGGCGGTGCTCGCGCCGGTGGAGGTGGGGGGCGTGACGGTGTCGAGCGCCACGCTCCACAACGAGGACCTGATCGAGGCCAAGGACCTCCGGATCGGTGACTGGGTGGAGGTCATCCGCGCCGGCGAGGTGATCCCGCAGGTGGTGGGGCCGCTGCCGGCGCGGCGGGACGGCACCGAACGGCCCTTCCGCATGCCGGCGGAGTGCCCGCGCTGTGCCACCCCGGTGCTGCGGGATGCGGAGGAGGCCGTCCGCTACTGCCCCAATCCCGCCTGCCCGGGCCGGGTGCTCGAGGGCATCGTCCACTTCGCCTCCCGCGACGCGATGGACATCCGGGGCCTGGGCTACGAGCGGGTGCGGCAGCTGCTGGACGAGGGGCTCATCCGCGACGTGGCCGACCTCTACGACCTCGGGACGGACCAGCTGGTGGCGCTGGACCGCTTCGCCGAGCAGTCAGCCGGGCAGCTGGTCACGTCCATCGCCGCCTCGAAGTCCCGGCCGCTGGCGCTGGTGCTGTTCGGGCTCGGGATCCGGCATGTGGGGAAGACGGTGGCCCAGGTGCTGGCCCGCCGGTTCGGCACGATGGAGGCGCTGGCCCGCGCCACGCTCGAAGAGGTGGAGGCGGTGCCGGGAGTGGGCCCGACGATCGCGGCGGCGGTGGTGGAGTTCTTCGCGGCCGACGACAGCGGCCGGCTGGTGGCGCGCCTCGCGGCGGCGGGGCTCTCCCTCACGGAGCCCCGTGCCGTGGCGGCCGGTGGCCCCCTCGCGGGCAAGGCCTACGTGCTGACCGGCACACTGCCTACCCTGTCGCGGCAGGCGGCCACCGAGCTGATCGAGCAGGCGGGGGGGCGGGTGACGGGCAGCGTGAGCAAGAAGACCGACGCGGTGGTGGCCGGCGACGACGCCGGCAGCAAGCTGGAGAAGGCCCGCACCCTGGGCATCGAGATCATCAGTGAGGCGGAGCTCCTCCGCCGCGCCGGGGGATAGGCACCCTCCCCGCGGGGCTTGCCCGTCGCTGTGCCCGACCCTAACCTTCGTCGTCCCTTCGGAGCCTACCGCATGTCGCCGTCCGCCGTCGCCGCCCCGGCCCAGGCCGTCCTCCTGTCCCGGCAGACCCTGCACCACCTGCGCCAGGTCCTGGAGCGGGATGCGGGGATCCAGGCCGCCACCTGGCTCCAGGAGGCGGGCTTCGCGGGGGGGGCCGCGCTGTACGAGGTCTACGCCGGCTGGCTGGCGGAGCACTACGCGGTGCGCCGGCCCGCCTCCCTGGATGTGCGGCACCTGGGCGAGACGCTGTCGGCGTTCTTCGAGGAATATGGCTGGGGCACGGTCCGGGTCTCGCCGGTCACGCCCGCCGTGATCGCCATCGATTCCACCGACTGGGCCGAGGCCGACCCGACCTCCGGGGCCGCCTACCCGTCCTGCCACATCTCCTCCGGCCTGCTCGCGGAGTTCCTGAGCCGGGTGTCGGAGACCACGCTGGGCGTGATGGAAGTGGAGTGCCGCTCCCGCGGCGAGGCACGCTGCCGCTTCCTGGCCGGAGCGCCGGAGACGCTGCAGATCCTCTACGGCCGGATGGCGGAGGGCGCCAACTACCTGGACGCCCTGGGCGCCTGAGCCCGATGTGCGCCTATAACGTCCGGAAGAACAAATCGGTGGACCACGAACCGGCGTCCGGGGCTGCCCGGACGCTGGATTTCTTCCGGGACCTGGGCATCTGGGCGGCGGGGATCGGGGCGCTGTACCTGGTCTACTGGCTGGCCCGGCGGTACCTCTTCTAGAACACTGACACGCCGTCCACCACCACGGGCGGCATGGCGCGGCTCCCCACCCACATCAGGTCCCGGCCCACCGCCAGCAGGCGGGCCAGCAGGTCGTGCACGTTGCCGGCCACCGTGACCTCCGGGACCAGCCCCACGATCTCGCCCCCCTGCACCCGCCACGCGAGCGCCGCCGGCAGCGCAAACGTGCCACCCATCATGTCGGCATGGGTGCCCGGCCGGAGCTGCTCCACCACCAGGCCGTCACCGATCGTCGCGAGGATGTCGTCCCAGCTGGCGGCCCCCGCCTCGAGGACCAGGTTGGTGCAGGCGGCCTGCGGCTTGGCGAAGGTGCTCCGCCGTCCGTGACCCGTGGGCGTGGCGCCCACCCGCCCCGCCGTCTCGAGATCATAGATGATCCCGGCCACCTGCCCCGCCTCGACCAGGGGCAGGCGGCGGCTGGTGACGCCCTCGTCGTCGAGCGGGCGGGAACCGGGACGGCCGTCGAGGAGCGGATCGTCGACCAGGGTGAGGAGCTCGCTGTAGGCCCGGGCCCCGCGCTGGCGCGCGAGTGGGGAGCCGCCGTGCAGCGCCGCCTTGCCCACCAGCGCCTGTTCCACCGCCGCCAGGAGCGGCGGCAGGGCCGTCGGGAGGAAGCCCACGCGCTGCCGGCCCATGGGGGCCTCGGCATTCCGTTCCGCCCAGGCAAAGCGCTGCCGCAGCATGGCCACCAGCAGCTCGAGATCGGTCAGCGAGGGCAGGTCGGCGCCGGCGAGGGCCGCCTCGACGACCAGGCGGCGGCCCTCCTGCTGCCGCGCCGCCTGGACCGCGAAGACGACGAGCGAGACATCGTACTCTGCATCGAGACCGGCGGTGTTGGCCACCCGCACCTGGCCCAGGGAGCGCTCGATGGTGAGCCCGAGGTTCACCCGCTCGCTGCCGAGGCGGTCACGGACCAAGTGCCCCAGGTCGGCCAGCTCGGCGAGGGTGGCGGCGGCGGCGCGCGGGACGTGGGTGACCACCGCGGGGAGCGCGGCCTGGCGCGGCAGGCTGAGGCTGGTGGGTTCGCCGAGCGCGGCCGAGGCGAGCGCGCGATCGAGCAGGTCGTCGGGATCCTCCACCACGCTGCCGGCGGTGCCGGCCCGCCCCTCGCTCACCACGCGGAGGTTCACCCCCTGGTACAGGGTGGTGCGGGCCCCGACGGGACACCCATCGACGAAGGTCACCGTGGTGGTCTCGTCGGTCTTGTGGACCGCATCGGCGAGCGCCGCGCGGCGGGCGGCGCGTTCGAGGAGGGGGAGGATCATGCGCTCTCGCCCCCGACCGTCATCTGCTCGAACCGGACGTGCGGGGCGCCGTCGGCCACGGTGATCCGGCCGGCCGGCGGCTGGCCGCAGCCCGTGGCCTGCAGGTTCCACCGGAAGTCGCCGGCGATGGCATCCAGCCGCAGCAGCGTCTCGGTGACATCGCCCTGGAGCACGAGGGGCCGCACGGTCTCCGCCAGGCGGCCGTCGCGGATCACCTGGCCGTACCCGGTGGTGAGGGTGAAGCGGCCGTGGTGCACGTTGCCACCCATGGCGTCGCAGCAGTAGATCCCGTGCCGGATGGGGCGGATCAGGTCGTCGAGGGTGCCCTGCCCGTTGGTGAGGTAGGTGTTGGTGAGGCGGGCGGTCGGGACCTGGCGGAACGACGGGGCGCGGGCGTTCCCGGTGGGGCGGGTCCCGGCGCGGCCGGCGGTCTCGCGGGTGTGCAGCCGGCCCACCACCACGCCGTGCTGCACCAGCAGGGTGTGCTGGGTGAGCGCGCCCTCGTCGTCGAAGGCGAGCGAGCCCGGCAGGCTGGTGGCGCTGCCGTCATCACCGATGGTGAGGAGGTCGGAGCCGATCCGGCGCCCGGGGGGCATGAGCTGGTGCAGGTCCGGCCGGGCGGCGAGGGTGTCGGCCTCGCTCAGGTGGCCAACCGTCTGGTGCAGCAGGGCGGCGATGCACCGGGGGTCGAGGACCACGGGATAGCTGCCGGCCTGGACCCGGGGCGCGTTGAGGAGGGCGATGGCGCGACGGGCGGCGGTGCGGAAGAGGTGGTCGGTCTCCTGCACCGCCCGCCAGCCGCCCCGCACCGCCCACGACTCGAAGGCCCGCTCCAGGAAGCTGTCCTCGCGCGCGATGGCGCCGGCGGCGAGCCGGACCTCGGGGCGGCGGTCAGAGACCATCACGCCGGCGGAGGTGGCGATCCAGCGTTCGGTGACCCGGTCCTCGTAGGAGGCGCGGGCGTCGACGATGCGCCGGTCGCTGGCGAGCATCTCCTGGTTGAGCCGCTCGAGCAGCTGGCGCTTCTCGGCGAGGGGGACCTCGCGGACGTCGCCATCGAGGTCGGCGGGATGGTCGGCCACGCGGACCGGGATCTCGGCCAGGCGGATCGGCGCGTCGACGGGCAGGGCCAGCGAGAGCTCATGGGCCCGGGCCACCATGGCGCCGAGCTGGTCGAGGCCGGTGAAGCTCGCGACACCCCAGCCCTTGCCGTGATTGAGGCAGCGGACCATGCCGCCCACCTCGCGCGCGGTGGTGGCCCCCTCCAGCCGGCTGCCGCGGTAGGCCACGGCGCTCGCCCAGGTGCGCTCGAGCCGGATCTCGGTGAAGTCCGCGCGGGCGGCGCGGAGCGCCTCGGCCAGCCGGTCGTTCACCCCGCCGGATTCCCCTTGAGCCACTGGACGTAGTCGGGCCGGGTCACCAGCTCGCCGTCGGCGATGATCTCGCGGTCCCAGGGAAGGATGATCAGGTGCTCGGTGGCGAAGGCGTGGAAATCGGGCGTGTAGCCCCCGGTCTTGAACGAGACCGCGGTGCGCACTTCCTTCGGCTTGAGGGCGCGCACTTCGTTCAGCGCGAGCTTGATGGTGGAGCCGGTATCGCAGGTCTCGTCCACCAGGAGCACGCGGCGGCCGCGGATACTGGGCGGCGGCCCGGTGACCAGGATGGGCTCGCCGCCGGCGTCCTGGCGGGTGACGGCCATGGACGCGAACTCCACCTGCAGGATGGAGGCGACCACCACGCCGGGGATGACCCCGGCCTTGGCGATGCCGAGCACCACCTCGGGCTCGAAGTCGCGCACCACCTTGAGGGCGAGGGCCCGGCAGATCTCGCCGAAGAAGGGCCAGTCCACCTCGAGGACACCGCGAGGCTGGGGCACGGCAGGGGGTCGTTTCATGGGATCGTCGGGGAGGCGGTCGGGTAACGGCGCTGGAGAACAATACTACCCCCCGTCGGGGGCGGCGTAAACTACGTTGCGGCCCCCCCGGGGCGGGACTATGTTACGCCCATCCTTCCTTCCCGACCCGCGAGGACGTTGTCCCTCAATGAGTTTCTGGCGTCGGTTGCTCGGCGGCGGCCCGACCGAAGGGCTGAAACCGCAACGGCTCGACTACCTCAATGAAGCGCTGGCCCTCGAGCGGCAGGGTGATTTCGAGGCAGCGCTGACCTCCTATCGGCTGGCGCTGCGGGACAATCCCAACGACCCGCGGATCCTGCAGAACATGGCCATCGCGTTCACCAAGACCGGCCAGCAGGAAGAGGCGATCCGGCACTACCGGCGCGCCATCGGGCTGGACGACACGCTGGTGGGCGCGCACTACGGCCTGGCGTTCCGGCTCAAGGAGCGGGGGGAGTTCCAGGAGGCGGCGGAGCACCTGCGGAAGTTCCTGGCGCGGCCCCCGAGGGGGCCCGACGCCGACCGCTGGGTGCGGCACGCCGAGGACACCCTCAGGGAGATCGAGTCGACGCCGGACCGGGCCCCCGAATGACGCGGCGCGGACTCGTGGCGGCGCTGGCGCTCCTCGCCGGCTGCAGCGACATCTCCGGGAGCAAGGGCGTAGTGGCCCTGGAGCTCCGGCTCCCCTCCCCGCCCGTGGTCGAACCGCTCGACACCCTGACGCTGCACGCCGTCGCCTACGACATCGACGGGGACAGCCTCGATCTCCCGGTGTACTGGCGCACCCCCGATACGACCCTCATACTGGTGGACAGCACGGGCCGGATGACGACGGCCCTGACGTCGGGGACGGGGCGGGTGCAGGCCCGGGCGGGCAACCTCTACTCCGCGGTCTCCAGCCCGGGATTCACCATCCGTCCCCGGTCGGATACCCTGCGCCTGACCGTGCCGGACACCCTGACCGTCCTGGCCGGGGACACCGCCTCGGGGCCGCTCGACGCGGCGCTCGAGAGCAACGACCCCGCGGGCGGGATCAGCGGGGCCGGCATCCTGTATGAAGTGGTCGACACGGCCGCCGCGCGCGGCCTGGTGCGGTTCGCGGGGGACGTGCTGGTCTTCCGCGCCACGACCGCCACGGGGGGCACGCCGTCGCCAGCGGTGACCCTCCGCAAGGTGCCGGGGGCGACGCCCCCGGCGACCGTCCAGGTCCGGGTCAGCGCGACCCGGCCGAGCGGCACCCCGGTCCCCGGGTCCGGGCAGTTGTTCACGCTCACATTCCCGTAAACTCCACGGAGGCCACGCAGATGGCCACGCCCCGCACCCTGAACGAGCTCTTCTTCGGAAGCCTCGACCGCTTCGGCACGCGCCCCGTCGTCCTCCGCGCCAAGCGCGGCGGGGCGTGGCGGGACATCGGCTACGCCGAGGTCACGGACACGGTCCGGTGCCTCGCCGCCGGCCTGCGGGAACTCGGGGTGGTCGCCGGGAGCAACGTCGCGATCCTCAGCGAGAACCGGCCGGAGTGGGCCTTCGTCGACTTCGCCTGCCTCACGGCCCGCTGCGCCGACGTGCCGATCTACCCCACGCTGCCCGCGGGGCAGATCAGCTACATCCTGCGCGACTCGGGGGCGGTGGCCGTCTTCGTGTCGAGCAAGGCACAGCTCGAGAAGATCCTCTCCATCCGCCAGCCCGACGTCACCCCCGCGCTGCGGCACATCATCGCGATGGATGATGACGCCACGGGCCCGGGCGTCATGCCCTTCGCCGACCTGGTGGCCCGCGGCCGCGCCGCCCTGGGCAAGTACCCGCGGTGGCGGGAGGAGGCGCTCGAGGCCAGCCCGGACGACCTCGCGACGCTCATCTACACCTCGGGCACCACCGGCGACCCGAAGGGCGTGATGCTCACCCACGGGAACCTCACCAGCAACGTGGTGGGCGGCCTGCAGTACCTCGACCTCCGCACCGAGGACTCCTGCCTGTCCTTCCTGCCGCTGTCCCACGTCTTCGAGCGGATGGCGGGACACTACTGCATGTGGCAGTCGGGGGCGGTGATCACCTACGCCCAGAGCGTGGACACCGTCTCCGCCGACCTGGTCGAGGTGCGGCCCACGGTGGTGCTGTCGGTGCCGCGGCTGTACGAGAAGATCTACGCCAAGGTGGTCGAGGGGGCCGCGGCCTCCCCGCTCAAGAAGCGGATCTTCGACTGGTGCCGGGCGGCGGGCGAGGCGTGGGCGGAGACCGTGCTCGCGGGCCAGCCGGTGCCGTTTGCGCTCGGCGTGAAGAAGGCGCTGGCCGACAAGCTGGTGTTCTCCAAGCTGGTGGCGCGCACCGGCGGGCGGCTGCGGTACTTCGTCTCGGGCGGCGCGCCGCTCTCGGCGGAGATCGCCAAGTTCTTCTTTGCCGCCGGGCTGCCGATCTACGAGGGGTACGGCCTGACGGAGACCTCGCCGGTCATCTCGGTGAACTCCCGCACCCACGTGAAGCTGGGCGCGGTGGGCCGGCCCATCCCCGGGGTGGAGGTGACGATTGCCGCGGACGGCGAGATCCTCACCCGCGGCCCCCACGTGATGAAGGGCTACTACAACAAGCCCCAGGCCACCGCCGAGGCCATCGACACGGGGGGCTGGTTCCACACCGGCGACATCGGCCTGATCGACGGGGACGGCTTCCTCAAGATCACCGACCGCAAGAAGGACATCATCGTCACGGCGGGGGGCAAGAACATCGCCCCGCAGCCGATCGAGGGCCGGGTCAAGACCAACAAGTTCATCGTGAACGCGGTGATGATCGGGGACAAGCGGAAGTTCCCCATCCTGCTCGTGGTGCCGAACCTCGACGCGCTGCGGGAGTGGGCGGCGAGCGAGGGGCGGACCTACCCCGACGATGCCGCGCTGGTGGCCAGCAAGGAGTCGGTGGAGAAGATCGAGCGGGAGGTCAAGAAGTCGCTGCGCGACCTGGCGCAGTTCGAGATGCCGAAGAAGGTGGTGCTGATCCAGAACGACTTCTCGATCGAGTCGGGGGAGCTCACCCCCACGCTCAAGGTGAAGCGCCGGGTGGTGGAGAAGAACTACAACGCCGCCATCGAGGCCGCCTACGCCGACCGCAGCGGGGCCACCACCGAGCACTGAGCCGCCGGGGGCGCCTCAGCCCTGCCGCCCCACCCACCAGCCGCCGGCCGCCCCCAGGAGCTCGAACCCCGGGAGCGCCGGCGGTTCGCCGTGCCCGACCGCGCGGAGTCCCGGCAGCACCGCCCCGACCCCGGCCGCCATCCACCCCTCCGCATCGGCCCAGGGCCGCCCGAGCACGATGCCCCGCAGGGACCGCGCCTTGAGCGGCAGGCGGGGCGACCGCAAGACACTCGTCGCGGCCGCGGGAAGCGGCACCCCGGGGGGATTGACCAGCGCCAGGTGCACCCCGGGCAGCAGCCCGGCCAGCGCGTCGGCGGCGGCGGCCGCCTCCCCCACCAGCCCGACGTATCCCCCCGGCCCCTCGAGGCCCAGGAAGGCGTGCAATGCCGACGCCGGCGGCTGGTCGGCGGCCGCGCCCGGGGCCGGCATGGGCGGCAGCGGATCGCCGAACCGTACGACGCCGGCGGTGATCGGGTACTCGGCCTGGCAGACCGGGCAGCCCAGCAGCCCCTCGAGCACCCGCCGACCGTCCATCCGGTGCGGGATCAGCACCAGGAAGGACTCGGGGTGCTCCGCGGGGCAGCGGAGATGATCGGTGAGTTCGATGAACATCGGCGGGCCCTACGGGCGGAAGACCACCCAGGTGAGCTTGCCGGCCTCCACCGTGACGCGGCGGTAGACCTTCTTCCCCCCGATGTCGACGCCGAGGACCCAGGATCCGGGTGGCACGTCGCTGACGGCGAAGTGCTCGCCGTAGAGCGGATGGGGGTGCGCCTTGTCACCGTAGGTCTCGGCGTAGACGTACGGCGTCTCCGCCGGTTCCGGCTTGGCGAGCCCGTAGATGCGCGCCTGGGGCACCGGCTGGCCGGCGGCGTCGAAGACCTGGCCCGCCACGATCCCGGTGCCAGCCAGCGGCTCGATCCACAGCTCGGGGTTGGTGGTGAAGGCCGGGAAGCGCTCCAGCGAGTCCACGACCTCCCGGACGTCCTCGCCAGGCAGCGGGACGGTATGCACCTCGAGGTGGAGGTGATCGTTGGTGGCGCGGCCGGTGTTGCCCACGAGCGAGATCACCTGGCCGGCCTGCACCCGGTCGCCCACCTTCACCTTGAGCGCGCTGTTGTGATAGTACACGCTGAAGATCCGGCGCGGGCCGGTGGGGGCGACCAGGATGCTGTCGTGGCGGATGGCCACGGTGAGCGCACCCTGCTCCGCCGGGCCCGCGTACACCACGCGGCCGTCGCTGATGGCGTGCACCGCCGTGCCGTCGGGGTTGTTGAACTCCACCCCCTGGTGCTGCTGGAAGTTCCCGCCCATCGTGGACCCGTACCGGTAGGTCTGGTCGATCTGGGGGTTGTCGGTGCGCTCGATGGGCCGGCGGTACCAGGTGGTCCGGGGGAAGCGCGGCGCCTCCCCGGTCTTCGGGGCGGTGCGCAGGCAGGGCAAGGTGTCGGCGACGGGACGCAGCCCGCAGGGGGAGCCGCGCCAGGGGACCCCGTTGAGGAGGAAGCGATTGCGGGGCGCGAAGGCGGCGGACGGCACCGCTTCCGCGCCCCAGCCGGTGAGGCCGAGGGCCAGCCGCTCGTTCCCCTTGAGGGTGGTGAGCAGGATGCCCCGCCGGCGGTCCAGCCCGATGCGCCGGATGTACTCGTTGCCGAGGACGGTGAGGGCGGTGTCGGCCGGGCCGCGGGCCGCGGGACCGGTGCGGTCGGTGAAGGCCATCCAGTGCTGGCCGTCGTCGGTGGTCATCTGCACGCCGTCGGCGGTGCCCACCCAGACGGTGTCGCCGCGGACCACGATGCCATCGGGCGCCACGTACTGCCACTGGGGCCCGAGCTGGGTGAAGGTCCAGTTGGTCCAGGTCTGGCCGTCGTCGGTGGAGAGGCCCCAGCCGTTGCCCACGGTGCCGTACCAGATCTCGCCGCGGGGCCCGAAGGCGAAGGCGTGGACGAAATCCCAGGAGATGCTGCTACCGGTGGTATCGTGCCGGACCTGCTCCCACGCCGTGGCGCCGGGCCGCAGCCGGAAAATGCCCTCGCCATACGTGCCCACCCAGAGCCCGCCGCGGGGGTCGCGGGTGACGGCGAGCACCGGCATGCCGAAGCCGGTCGGGTCGGGCAGACGCGGCAACGCCTGGCCGGCGAGGGTCGGGGCGGCGAGCAGGAGCGCGGCGAGCACGGCGGCCGGGGCCGGAGCCGGGCGGCGGAAGCGACGCATCAGGGGAGCCACGGGACCATCCTGGGAAGTCAGCTGCCGGGATCCACCGGCGTCGGCGCGAGGCGCAGCCACTCGACGGTGGCGTGGGCGGGCCGGGTGGCCACAAACGCCACCGCCTCGGCGACATCCTCGGCGCGCAGCATCAGGGCGCGGCGGAGGTAGCCGGGCCGGGCGTCGGGATCGAAGGGATCCCAGATCGGGGTGTCGGTGGACCCGGGGGAGATGAGGGAAAAGCGCACCCCGGTGCCGCGATACTCGGCGGCGAGCGCCTCGTGCAGGCCGCGCACCCCGAACTTGCTCGCGGTGTAGGCCGCGTTGTCGGGAAAGCCCCGGTGGTCGCAGGTGCTCCCGATGGTGATATGCAACCCGCCGGCGCCGCCGCGCATGGCGGGCAGCAGCCCCTGGGCCAGCAGGAAGGGGGCCCGGATGTTGAGGTTGAGCTGCTGCTCGAGCTCCGCCGGGTCGGTCATCTCGAACGGCTTGAGCACGAACAGGCCGGCGTTCTGGACGATGACCGCGGGGGTGCCCCACTCGGTGAGGATCCGGGTGGTGGTGCGGACGATCTCGTCGGTCCGGGCCAGGTCACAGGTCAGGTCGCGGAACGGCCCGTGGGTGCCCTCGCCCAGGGAGCGGGAGAGCCGCACCACCGTGGCGCCGGCCGCAGCGAGGGCGGCGGCGCTGGCGGCGCCGATCCCCCGGCTGGCGCCGGTGACCACCGCGAGCCGGCCCTCGAGGGGCTTCACTCGCCCCCCCGTCCATAGACGAGGCGGAGGAACTCCTCGCGACTGCGGATGTCGCTGCGGAAGATGCCGCGCACCGCGCTGGTGACGGTGCGGGAGTTCTGCTTCTCGACGCCGCGCATGGCCATGCAGAGGTGGGTCGCCTCGATCAGCACGCCGACGCCGTGCGGTTCCAGCACTTCCATGATGGCGTCGGCGATCTGGTCGGTGAGCCGCTCCTGTACCTGCAGGCGCCGGGCGAAGATCTCGACCAGGCGGGGCAGCTTGGAGAGGCCGACGATCCGCCCGTTGGGGATGTAGGCCACGTGGGCCCGGCCGAAGAACGGCAGCATGTGGTGCTCGCACAGCGAATACAGCTCGATGTCGCGCACCAGGATCATGCTGTTGTGCTCTTCCTCGAAGAGCGCATCGCCGACGGCGTCCATCACCGACAGGCCGTAGCCGCGGGTGAGCCAGCGGAAGGCCTTCTCGACCCGCTCCGGTGTCTTGACCAGTCCCTCGCGCTTGGGGTCCTCCCCCAGCGCGGCGAGGATGTGGCGCACCTCGGCCTGGAAGGGGGTGGTGCGGGCGCGCCGGGCCGCCCTAGCGGCCTTCGTAGTCGACATAATTCCGGGGGGTCTCCCAGAGCCGGATCCGCAGGGCCAGGTCGGCGGGAACCGACGGCCGCAGCACGTCCCAGCAGTAGATCGCGATGTGCTCGGCGGTGGGATTCACCGCGCGGAAGTGGGCCACGTCGAGGTTCAGGTTGCGGTGATCGAGGTGGTCGAGCAGCTTTTCCTCGGCCAGCCGCTTCAGTACGTTGATGTCGAGCACGTAGCCGGTCTCGGCGGCCACCGGCCCCGTCACGGTGATGTCCAGCTCGTAGTTGTGCCCGTGGTAGTTCGGGTTGGCGCACACCCCGAACATCCGCGTGTTCCAGTCCTCAGGGTACGCGGGATTGTACAGCCGGTGCGCGGCATTGAAGTGCACCCGGCGGGTGACGCTGACGATCGGCATGCGACTGGTTCCGTCCCCGGGGAACGCGGATGGCTGGAAGATGGCGCACCCGGGACGCGGGTCAAGGCGGCCGGCCACAGCCTTGAACAACGGGGGCACCGGCCACTGGGACCGGTGCCCCCGGGACAGAACTGGGCAGCGCCGAAGAGGTTTATTGAAGCCCGACGAAGAAATGTGGCACCCTCACCAGGTCGTCTGTCTTCCCCCCGAGGGGGCGTGGCATCAGACTCGGTATCTGGGCCCCTCACCGGACCTGTTGGCTCAATAACGTGGTTCCTCGACGCCACCCTCTGTCCCGAAGATAGGACCCGGTCCACGGACCGTCAACAAACCCGAGGCGCATGACCATGGCACTCCCGCTGGTGGGCGCGATCGTCGCGCTGCTGGTCTGGATCGTCGTCACGTTCCTGTATCCGCTGGGCCCCGCCGCGACGGTGCTGCACCTGCTGCTGGGTGCCGCCGGGGTGCTGTTCGTGCGCTGGTGGGCGCTGCGCCAGCCCGGCCGATGACCGGCCCCGCGCCCGGTCGCGACACGCTCCCCGCCGTGCTGGGCGGGATGATGTACGTCCTGCTGCTCGTCACGCTGCGGGAGATCCTCGCCCCGCCCCTGGTGCTGCCGCTGGCGCTGCTGGCGCTGTGGCCCCTCCGGGACCGGCCGGGGGTGCGCGTGGCGATGGGCATCGCGGTGGCCCTCACGCTGGTGTGGGGCCTCAAGCTCTACGGTGGGCTGCTGGGGCCGTTCCTGCTGGCGCTCGCCGTGGCCTACCTCCTGGCCCCCCTCGTGGCCCGGCTGGAGCAGCGGCGGATCGGCCGCGGGACGGCGATCCTGCTGGTGGCGCTGCCCCCGATCCTCGGACTGGCGCTGCTCGCGGCGCTGGCGGGGCCGCAGGTATGGAACCAGGCGGTGACGCTGGTCTCGGCGCTGCCGCGGTTCGCGACCACCCTGATGAGCTTCGTCACCACCCTCCGCACCCGGCTCGAGGGCCTCCCGTTCCTGACCGCGGCGCAGCGTGACTGGCTGCACACCCTCGACGCGCAGCAACTCGCCGCCCTGCTGCAGGAGAATGCCGACGGCCTGCTGCGCGCCCTGGCCGAGTGGGGCCTCGCCTTCGGCCGCCGGCTGGGGACGCTGCTCGGCTTCCTCGGCTACCTCGTGGTGACCCCCGTGGTGGCGTTCTACCTGCTCCGCGACTGGCGGCCGCTGCTCGGCTTCCTCGAAGACCTGATCCCGCCCACCCGGCGGCCCGCGCTGGTGGCGTTCATCGAGGAATACGATGGCTCGCTGGGCAAGTTCTTCCGAGGCCAGCTGATCGAGGCCACGCTGGTGGGCATTCTCACCGGGACGGGCCTCGCCGTGCTCGGCGTGCCGAGCGCGCTGCTCATCGGGGTGATCGCCGGCCTCTGCAACCTGGTCCCCTACATCGGCATCGCCATCTCGGCCATCCCGGCGCTGGTGGTGGCCCTCACCATGGACGATCCGGTCGGCGGCCTGCTGCGGGTGGGCGGGGTGTTCCTGGTGGTGCAGTTCATCGACGGGTCGGTCACCGGCCCGCGCATCGTGGGCGGCTCGGTGGGGCTGCATCCAGTGGTGACCATGCTGGCGCTGGCGTTCGGCGGGGCGATGCTCGGCTTCGCGGGGCTGCTGCTGGCGGTGCCGCTGGCCGTCCTGCTCAAGATGCTGGGGAGCCGGCTCCTGGTCCGCTACCGGCAAAGCGCGGTCTACGCGGGCGGCACGGGGTAGCGGCGCCGGGGATCAGATCTCCCAGTTGGACCAGACCACCGCGCCGGGCACCACGGCCACTTCCGCGTGCTGGGCCAGGGTCATCCGCAGGTCGGTCCAGTGGGTCCGGTAGCCGAGGTGGACCAGCCGCAGGTAGGCCTCGCTGAAGGCGGTCTGGCAGCGGAAGGTGACCCGCCGGATGTCGGCGGCGAGCGCCGCCGCCTCGAGCCCCGCGACCAGCTTCTCGAAGGCGTCGAGGTCTCCCGCCACCAGCTTGAGCACCCGGAGCTCGTCCTGCGGCCGCCCGGCCGCGAGGGCGGCGGTGTGGAAGAGCGCGAAGCCGCGGAGCGCGCCCGCGGGCTCCCGCTGCAGCAGGGTATCGCCGATGCGGAGGTCGGCGGTGATGCTGAGTTCGCGGGAGAGGTCGGTACCGGCCTGGAGCCGGCCGGTGAGGTCGCGGCACTCCCGCAGGCGCTCGGCCCGCGCCGGGCCGGCGGTGGAGAGCACCTCCGGATGGAGCACCGGCCGCCGCGGCAGGTCCCGCACCAGGGTGACGGTCATGTGCCGGGGGACGAAGCCCAGCCGGCTGTAGAACCCGATGTTCTCGATGGTCCGCGGCATGGTCTCGAGGCCGATGGTCCTCGCGCCCCGGTCCTTGAGCCAGGCGAGGCCCGCGAGCAGCATGGTCTTGCCGAGGCCGGCGCCCTGCCGGTCGGGACGGACCGCGAGCGGGCCCATCCAGCCCTCGCGGCCCGACAGGTGGGCCATGTTGAAGGCGCAGAGCTCGCCATCGGCGTCGCGCCAGATCATGGCGCCATCGCCCGCGTCATCCACCGCGTAGCGCCAGATCACGGGATTGAGGTGCGGGACCCGCACCCCGCTCATCCCGTCGCGGCGGTAGCGGTCGGTGAACGCCTCCGAGAAGACGCGATTGAGCGCCTCGACATCGCGCATGGTGGGCCGCTCGGGGCCGACGACATCACGTTCAGGCAGCCAGGCCATCGCCCGTGCCCCCGCCGAGGTCGTCGTGCACCCGCGCCACCCCGCGCTCGCCATCCAGGTCCACCCGCACCACGCGGTCCATCCCCTCGCGCACCCCCTCGATGTGGGTGATCAGGATGACCTGCGGGAAGCGGTCGGCCAGGCTGCGCAGCAGGTCCACCACGGCGGCGCGCCGCTCCTCGTCGAGCGAGCCGAAGATCTCGTCGAGCACCAACAGCGACAGCGGCTGCCCCGCGCGGTCGGCGATCATCTGGCTGATGGCCAGCCGGAGCGCCAGGTTGGCGATGTCCTCCTCGCCCCCGGAGATCACCGGCTTGGGCTCGCCCCCCTCGATGATCGTGGCCACGTAGTCCTCGTCGAGCTCGAGCTCGCCGTAGCGGCCGTTGCTCAGGTCGCGGAGGAAGCCGCTCGCCAGCTCGGCCAGGTCCGGCCGCAGCTGCTGGTTGAGGTCGGTGCGCAGGTCGGTGAAGGCCCGGTCGAGCTCGTTGTGCAGCAGGAGGTCGCGGGCGGCCCGCCGCGCCTCCTCCTCGCGCCGGGTCCGCTCCTCGCGCCGGCGCTCCACGGCCGTGGCGGCCTCCGCCGCCGCGCCCTGCTCCGCCCGGGCCCGGACCGCGGCCATCTCCCCCTCGCGCCGGGCGCGATCGGCACCCTCGGCGGCGGCACGGGCCTCGCCCCACGCCTCGTCGGAGTAGCCCAGGGCCTGGAGCCGGTCGCGCAGCGCGCGCGCCTCCGCCTCCCGCCCGGTGAGCTCGCGCTCGGCGGACTCCGCCTCGGTCACCAGCGCCTCGGCGCGCTCCGCCGCCACCCGCAGCCGCTCCGCCTGCAGCGCCACCGGGTCGAGCGCCGCCAGCATCCGCCGCACCTCGCTATGGCGGTTGGGGTCGTAGTTGGCCGGCCCCTCCCGGGCCACGAGCGCCAGCTCGGCCGCGCGGGCATCGAGGCGGACTAGCTCGGCGGTGAGGCCGGGCCCTTCCTGCGCCTGGGTCTCGAGCCGCGCCATCTCGGCGCTGGCGTGGGCCAGGCTCTTCTCCGCCTCGGCCCGCTGCCGCTCCAGCTCCTTGAGCTCCGCCGGCTCGGCGGCGAGCTGGTCGATGCGCGACTTGAAGTAGTTCCCGTTGAAGAGCACGTCCTGCAGCTGACGGTCGAGGATCCCGACCACGTTCGGGTACTCGGCGCGCAGCGGCCGCTCGCAGGTGGGGCAGGCGCCATCGGGACCCGTCTGGGTGATCTTGTCGAGCTGGTCCTTGAGCTCCTTGTACTGGTCGCGCAGCGCCTCGCGCTTGGTGCGGGCGTCCTGCAGGTCGCGGTCCCAGGCCGAGCGGCGCTCCCGCGCCGCCTCCTCGAGCGCCTCGTGCCGCTGCCGGTACTCCGCCAGCCGCACCCGTGCCCGTTCCAGCAGCTCCGGCGCGGGAAGCCGCGCGGCGCGCGCCCGCACCTGCTGCAGCAGCGCCCGGGTCTCCTCCAACTGGGCCTGGGCCACCTGGCGCTTGGCGTACTGTCCCGCGAGTTCGTCCAGCCGATGCCGCTCGGCACGCAGCTCCTCGAGGGGCGCCAGCTCCTGCCGGAGACCCTCCAGCCGCCCCCGGGCCTCATTGGCGCCGACCAGCTCGCGGTCGAGCTGCTGGAACCGCTCCCGGGCGGTCTGCACCCGGTGGTCGGCCAGGCGGAGGTCGCCCTGGATGGCGGCCACCTGATCGCGCTTGGCCTGCATCTCCTGCCAGCGCGGGGCCACCTCGCCCCGCCGGCGCTCGGCCGCCTCCATGGCCGCCACCGCCTCCGCCACCAGCCGCGCGGCGGTCGCCTGCCGTTCCGCCGCGCGCGCCGCCTCGCGGTCGAGCTCGGCGGGATCGGGGAGCTGGGCCTCGAGCGCCGTGAGGGTGGCGCGGATGCGGGTGCGCTCCTCCCGCAGGCGCTCCTGGGCCCGCTGCAACCGGTCGTAGCCCAGGACCCGCGCCAGGAACTGGGCGCGCTCCACCGGCTTCATGGCGGCCATCACCGCGAGCTGCTTCTGCCCGGTGAAGTAGGTGTTGAAGAACTCCTCGCGGGTCATGCCGAGGAGGCGGCTCACCTTCTCGGTGACGGCCTGGAGGCTGTTGGCCACCGGGGCGGTGTCGTTGTCCTGGTACAGCTCGGCGCCGTTCAGGGTCCGGACCGCGCGGTAGCGATGCGGCCCCAGGGCGAAGTCGAGCTCCACCTTGACCGGGGCGCGGGGCCCCGCGCCGCGGCGGCGGATGGTCTCGCGGGTGCCGCGCGCCGCGTCGGCGCCGTAGAGGGCCCAGGCGATGGCCTCGAGCAGGGTGGTCTTCCCCGCCCCGTTGGGGCCGATGATGCCCGTGAGCCCGGCCCCGAG
Source organism: Gemmatimonadota bacterium (assembly GCA_016713785.1). NCBI lineage: Bacteria > Pseudomonadati > Gemmatimonadota > Gemmatimonadota bacterium. The sequence continues at coordinate 1,510,532 of JADJOM010000003.1, forward strand.
GACGAGTTCGGTGTCCTCGTGCTGGCGGAAGTTGAGCAGGCGCAGGCGCTCGATCTGCATCAGCCCTCCGCCCACTCCCGCTCGACCTGCGCCATCATCTCCACCCCGGCCCGGACGAAGGCCTCGCGGTCGACCTCGCCGGGCAGCAGCCGGCGGCCGAGGTAGTCCTCCACGATCTCGGGGAGGGTCTGGCGACGGCCCGGGGCGCCCACACCCACCTCGCGATGGGACTCGGGCCGCCGCAGGTCCAGCTGGTAGTGCAGCGCGGCCGCCTTGTAGCCTCGGATGGCCGAGTAGTTGAGCTCCCGCCCGGTGTGCCGCGGGATGTTGCGCACCACCTGGCGGAGCACCTGGTCGGCATAGCCGCCGGGCACCGCCTCGAGCGCGCGGGACAGCTCGGCATCGATCTCCGCCCCGGTCCGGCCGGCGCCGTCGATGGCCGGGAGGTCGAGCACCCGCCGGGCCAGCGGCACTGGCCGCCGCTCGACGGCGCCGCTCTCCAGGTCCACCAGCAGCCAGCCCTTGCCGGGAATGCGCTGGTCCCGCTCGTCAGCGAGCTCGCCCCAGGGGTTGGGGCTCACGTACTCGAGCGCGCCGCTGTACCAGACCCGCGGCGCCACCTCGCGCTGCACGTGATAGTGGCCCAGCGCCACGTAGCTCCAGCCGCCGCGCGCCAGCTCGTCGCGGGCCAGCAGCGCGCCGCCGTACTCGGCGGAGGAGCGGTCGGAGGGGAAGATGCCCTCCACCTCGCCGTGGAGCATCAGGACCTGGTGCGGCTCGCCGCCCTCCCGCTGCAGCACCGGGCGCTCGCCGGTGATCAGCGCCATGTGGGGCACGGCGAGCACGGACAGGCCGAGCCGCGGCCAGGCGAGCCGCCGCGGCTCATCGGCCACCACGTCGGCGCCCAGGCTCTCGAACAGGCCCAGGATGGAGCCGGTCTCGGTGGAGCGTGGGGTGTCGTGGTTGCCGGCGATGAGCACCAGCGGGGCCTCCGGCAGCGCCTCGCGCAGCCGGTGGAACTGCTGGAAGGCGAAGAGGATGCTGTGGTTGGTGGGCCGGACCGAGTGGAAGAGGTCGCCGGCCACGACGATGGCCGCCGGCCGGGCGTCGATGACCTGGTCCACCGCGCGGCGGAAGGCATGCGCGACGTCCGCCTCACGCTGGTTGAGGCCGGTGGCGGTCTGGCGATGGAACTGGCGGAAGCCGAGATGCAGGTCGGCGAGGTGCGCGATCTTCACGGGGGGAATTCTAAGCCGGGCACGACATCGCGTAAGGGCGGCGAGGGGCCTCGTGCGGGGGCGGGCCGGTCGCACGGGCCCGCCGGGCGACGCGCCATTTCCGCACCTTGCCCCCTCCCGCCCCTCCCAGCGACCATACCAGCCATGGACAGCCTGGCACGCGCGGACCCCGACCGAGCCCAGGCGGCACGGCTCCGCGGCCTGGGCGCGGCGCCGGTGCCGGTGCGCTTCCCGGTCCGCAGCCTCGGGCCCGCGGCCCGGCTCCGGCGGGCGGCGCTGGGCCCGCTCGGGGGGCTCGTGGTGGCCGTCGCGGTACTGCCGGTGCCGATCATCCACCTGGTCCTGCCGCCCGTGGCGCTGCTGACCGGGGTGGTGCTGGGAGTCCGCCGGGGCCTGGTCCGGGCGCTGTTTGGCGCCGCGCGCGGCACCTGCCCCTGCTGCGGGCAGGAGCAGTCGCTGGGCCTCACCGGGACACCCTACCGGCTGCCGCGGGAACTCAAGTGCCACGCCTGCCGGCAGATCCTGATCCTCGAGGCGGAGTAGCGGCGCAGCACGGCATCGGGCACCTGCCGGGCGCAATCCCGATCCCCCGGTGCGTGCTTTCGCCCGGGCGCCTCTGGCCGCCACCCCGCCCGTCGCCTTACACTTAGAGCGCATGTTCGCGATCCGCCACGCTGTCCGTCTGGCCGGGTGCCTGCTGCTGTCGACCGTTGCCTCGGCCGCAGTGGCGCAGGCGCGCCCGCCGCGCGACTCCGCGCTCGTGGCGCGACAGCTGGCCGCCGCTCGTGACGCGGCGCGCATTCCCCTCCTGCTCGAACTCGCGGCACTGCGCGAACACCAGCCCATCGAGGCGCTGCGCCTGGCCGATGAGGCACTCGCCCTGCTGCGCGGACACCCGGCGCCGGCGTCCGAGGCGCAGGCCCGCCTGCTGCGGGCCACCGCGCTCGAGATGCAGGGGGAATACCCCGCCTCGCTGGCCGAGGCGGAGCGCGCGGAGTCGCTGGCCGTGACGCTGCACGCCGACACCCTCCGTGATGCAGCCAGCATCGCTGCGGGGCGTGCCCTGTGGCGCCTGTCGCGCTTCGCTCCCGCGCTGGCCAGGGCCGAGTCCGCGGCCGCCCGCATCGGGGCCCGGGGCCCCTCGATTGCGCTGGCCCGCAGTTACAACCTCGTCGGCGGCATCCATCATGGCATGGGCAACCTGGATGCGGCCCTCGATCGCTACCTGGCGGCGCTGCGCCTCGGGGAGGAGTTCCGCGACGAGGAGATGATCGCCCGGGCGCACAACAACATCGGCCTGGCCTACTGGGATCTCAATCGCTTCGCGGATGCGCTCGCGGCGCTGCAGCGGGCGCTGGCGCTGCTCGAACCGGGCGCCAAGCCGAGCCTCACCAACACCCTCAACAATCTCGGGCTGGTGCTGCTCGAGATGGACCGGCCGCGCGAGGCCATCCCCTACCTCGAGCGCGCCCTGGTCCTGGACCGCGCCTCGGGCGACCGGTTCGGGCAGGCCAAGGAGCTGAGCAACCTGGGCTGGTGCTACAAGGAGCTGAAGCAGTACGACCGCGCCACGGAATACCAGCGGCAGGCGCTGGCCATCCGGGTGGAGATCGGGGACAAGGACGGCGTGGCCCGCACCCGGGGGGCGCTGGGGGAGCTGGCGCTTGTGGCGGGCGACACGGCCGGGGCCATCCGGATGCTGGAGCAGGCCAGCGCACTGGCGCGGGAACTCCAGAGCTCCCTCGACGAGGCGGACCAGCTCGACACCCTCTCCCGGATCAAGGCCATCACGGGAGACACCGCGGGCGCCTTCCGGGCACTCCGGCGCCTCCACGAACTGACGGTGGCCCAGTCCGACAGCGCCCTGGGCCGGCGGACCGCCGAACTCGACGCGCAGTACCAGGCCCGGGAACGGGAACGCGAGCTGCTGGCGGCCCGGACCGAGGCGGAAGAGCGCCGGCGGCGCCTGTGGTGGCTGGTCGCCGGGACCATCGTGCTGGCCACCGCGCTCGGGCTCCTGGCCGTGGTCCACGCCCGCAGCGTACGGGGCCAGCGGGCGCTGGCCGAATCGGAGCTGCGCTACCGCGCCCTGTTCGAGACGTCCGGGGTGCCGACGCTGCTGCTGGACACCGGCGCGCGCCAGGTGCTCGACCTGAACGCGCCGGCGCGCGCCCTCGCCGGCCTCATGTCGTGGTCGGCGCCGGTCGACGTCGAGGCCATGGCCCCTGAGTGGCTGCGGCGGGCCCTGGGCCGGGCGCTGGAACCCGTGACCGGGGACCACCTGGCCCTCGAGGACAGCTGGACCGGGCCCGGCGGCCAGGTCCGGTGGACGGAGATCCGCGGCAGCGAGGTGGCACTCGGAGGCCGGGCCTGTCGCCTGGTGACGCTGCGCGACGCCACGGAGGTGCGGGTCCAGGAGGAGGCGCGCCAGCGGGAGGAAAAGCTGCGGTCGCTGGGCGTCCTGGCGGGCGGGATCGCCCACGACTTCAACAACGCGCTCACCTCGATCCTCGGCCACGTGGCGCTCGCCAAGGACGCCGACCCCGCCGAGCGCGGGGAGCTGCTCGACTGCGCGGAGCAGGCCGCCGTCGGGGCGAGCCGCCTCACGGTGCAGCTGCTGGCGTTCGCCAAGGGGGGCCAGCCGCAGCGGCGGCCCACCGACCTGGCGCGCCTGCTGCGCGATGCGGTGGTGCTGGCCGGCGCGGGCTCGCACATGCGGGTGGATCTCGAGTTGCCCGCCGACTTGTGGCCCGGGCAGGTGGACCCCGGCCAGTTGAGCCAGGTGGTGAGCAACCTGGTGATCAACGCCGCCCAGGCCACCGGTGAGGGCGGGCGGCTGCTGATCACGGCCGCGAACGTCCTCGACCGCGCGTCGGGCGGCACCGAGCCGGATGGGCAGCGGTTCGTCCGCATCGACTTCCGCGACAACGGTTCCGGCATCCCCGCCGCGATCCGTGACCGGGTCTTCGAGCCGTACTTCACCACCAAGCGGGGCGGCAACGGCCTCGGGCTGGCCACGGCGTTCGCGATCTGCCAGAACCACGGCGGCCAGCTCACCTGCACCTCCGAGGAGGGACGCGGCACCACCTTTTCGGCCATCGTCCCCGCGGCCGCCGAGGCGCCCGTGGTGCCCGAGGCCGTCGCAGCCGCCACGCCGCGCGGCGGCGGACGGATCCTGGTCCTGGAAGACGAGCCACTGGTGCAGAACGTCCTGCGCCGCATGCTGCAGCAGTGGGGCTACGAGGTCGAGGTCGTGCCCGAGGGCCGGATGGCCGTCGAGCGCTACCTCGAGCGGCGGCGGGGCGGGGCACCCTTCGACCTGCTCATCATGGACCTGACGATCCCGGGTGGCATGGGCGGGCGTCAGGCGCTGGCGGAGATCCACGCGCACGATCCCCGCGCCCGCGCCATCGTGGCCAGCGGCTATTCGGATGACCCGACCATGGCCAACTTCGGCGCCGCGGGCTTCGCCGCGGCGCTCGCCAAGCCGTTCCTGCCGGCCGACCTCGCGCGGGTACTCGCGCGGGTCCAGGCGGGACCGCCCCGGCCCGGCTGACCACGCGCCGCGGCGCCCGCCCCGACTTCCCCGGCCGCAGCGCCGGGCTATCTTCTCCGCCCATGCGAAGCCCCCTCCTCCTGCCGGCCGCCTGGGTCCTGCTCGCCGGCCTCGCTCCCGCCCGCCTGGCGGCGTGGGCGCCCGATGACAGCACCGCCCATTGGTCGGCCACCGCCGAGCTCTCGTACACCGACGTCAACGGCAACAAGTCGCTCTCGCTCTTCAGCACCGGCTTCGGGTTCAAGCGGCAGGGGGGGCGGGTGTTCGAGCTCGTCTTCCAGACCGGGATGCGCTACGGCAAGAGCGAAGGCGAGGTGGCGGCGGAGAACTACGATGCCGAACTCAGCACCCGCTTCCGGCCGGCCTCGTGGGTCTCGCCGTTCTTCTACAGCAAGGCCTCGCGGGACCGGCTCAAGAACGTCGACGTGCGGGTCGCCGCGGCGGCGGGCGCCGAGGTGAACCTGCTGCAGCCGACCGACCAGCGGGTCTCGCTCGGCGTGGCCATCCTGCAGGACTACGAGCGCCGGCTCCTGCCGGAAGGGAGCACCTCGGCGGAGACCGTCTCCCTCACCCGGTTCAACCTGCGCTTCGTGGCGCGGCCGGTGCTCCGCAAGGGCGTGACGGCGGAACACCGCACCCAGTACGAGCCGGTGGCCGGTCACCTCGGGGACTACCTGTTCAGCTCGCAGACCTCGCTGCGGGTGCTGCTCACCGGCGGGCTCGCGCTGCAGACGAGCTACCAGTACAACTACGACTCCTCCCCCGCCCCGGGGGTCACCAGCCGCTCCGACCGGGCGATCACCACGGGGCTGATCGTCGAGCTGCGCTAGCCGGGCGGGACCGACGCGACGAGGGCTCCGGGCCGACCGGCCTGGAGCCCTCGTCGCGTGCGAGGCACCACCTCAGCCGTACGGGTCGGTGGTCCGCTTGAGCCCGGTGACGCTGCGACCCGTCGGCTCCTGCCGCTCCACCCGCTTGCCGAGCTGGGCCGTGAAGTACGCCAGCACGTGGTCGGGGCGGGCGCGGCGCGTGGCGTGCAGGGCCCGGCGCACGTCGTCCTCGCGCCGTCCGTCGATCACGGCCTCGACCTTCGGGGCCGTCACCGACGGGTCCAGCGCGCGCAGCTGGCGGGCCACCGCCTGGGGGAATGGCAGGTCGGCCGCCGGCGGGAAGCGCTCCACCCCGGCCCGCCCCGGCAGCATGGCCGGCCGCGGGAACCGCACGAAGAGCGGCTGGGTGAAGTGCGGGTGGCGCACCATGAGCTCGCCCTTGGGGAGCGCCGCCAGCTTGGCCCGGGTGGCCGGCGACAGGATCGCATAGCCCGGCGTCGCGATCTCGTCCATGTCCATGCGCCCCAGCAGCGCGGTGCCGGCGTTCCCCACGACCCGACGCAGCACCTGGCTGCGGAACTGCTGGGCCGAGAAGAGCACCAGGCCGAGGTAGCGGCCGCGCTCGCTCAGCTCGAGCAGCATGCGCCGGACGTAGGTATCCTGGCCGTCGGCGGGAGCATACTTGTTGAGCTCGTCCACGAAGACCACCACGTGGTCCACGCCCAGGTCCCGGCGCTCCAGGTGCTCCTTGAGCTTGTTCACCACGCGCGCAAAGACCAGGTCCTGCGCCAGCGGGTCGACCCCGGCCACGTCGATGACGTGGACGCTCCGGTCGCGGAAGGCGCCCCACGGGAGGTCGCTCGACTGGCCGTCATCGGTGACCAGCCCCTTGGCGCGGACGCTGATGTTGCCGAGGCGGTTGCGGACCTTCCGGATGGTGGCCAGGTGGTGGTTGCGCCACACCTCGCTCCCCTTGGCCTGCACCTCCATGAAGTCGAAGATGCGGCGGAAGAAGTCCTCGAGGTCGGCAAAGCTGCGCACCTCGAGGGTCTCCTCCGAGAGGGTGATGTCGCGGAACTCGCGACCCACCACCCGCTCGCCCAGGAAGTCGATGAAGGCCCCGGCCTTGGCGTCGACGTCGTCCTTGTTGAGCAGCACCTCGGCGTAGTCGAGCACCTCGCGCAGCCCCCACACCAGTGGCACCGTGTTGCCGGCCAGCGCCTCGTGCGTCCGGAGGGTGTTGAGGTTGACGCCGTCGGCCTTGTAGGGCGCGTGATAGGTGACGTCGGGAAACGGCTCCGGGCGGAGGCCGAGCCGGTCATAGAGTCGGCGGTCCTCGTCGGAGAGGTCCGCCGGCTGGTCGAGAAAGCAGAGGTCCGGGCCCTTCACGTTGAAGCAGACCGCGGCCACGCTGCCCTTGTGGGCCGGGAAGGTCTGGAAGATGCTCGAGAGCAGGAACTCGACCGCGCTGGTCTTGGTGGCGAGGCCGGAGACCCCGGTGATATTGAGGTGGGCCGCCTCGGGGCCGAGCAGGAAGTCGGCATCGAGGTAGATCGGCGCCTCGAGGCCACCGGCGGCGTAGACCCCCGCCGGGATGCCGGTCGGCTTCCCCCCATGGAGGAAGGCGTCCATCCGGAGGGCGGTCACCACGTCGGCGTCGCCGGCCAGGTGCACCGCGCCGAGCGGCACCGGCTGCAGCGGCTCCTCGGGGAGCTGGCGCAGCACCGCGGCGGTGTACAGGCGGATCTCGGTGCGCTCGGTGGGCGCGTCGCCGGCGGTGGCAGGATCGCCATCGGCGCCGATGACGTCGTGGATCGGGGTGAGCAGGTCGGAATAGGCAAAGCCATCGGTGACGATGCCGAAGACCGTGCGGCCCGGCGCCTCGACCCGCACGATCGCGCCGATGCCCACCGGCGACTCCCGCGCGGTCCAGAAGTGGAACTGGTGGGGCGTGGAGGGCTTGAGCTCGGTCGCGACGACGCGGCCGATGGGGGTGGTCATTCGCCGCTCGCCCGGAGGTACTGCTCGACGGCGCGGATGCCGTAGAGGAGCCGGTCCCAGCGGGGATCGGGGGCGCTCACCGGGCAGCGCTCGGCCAGCAGCCAGCGGGAGAGCTGGTCGGCCTGGGCCACGGTCTGGGGCGTGGCGGCCGCCTCGATGCGCACGAGGCCATGGAGCAGGTTCTTCCCCTGCCAGGGCCAGAGCCGGAGGGCCCAGGAGTACACCGGGGCCACCCGGCCGCCGGCCGGCTCGAACACCGGGGAGCGGGTGCCGGCGGGAAGCCGGAGGTAGTGCTCGAGGTCGCCGCCGCCGAAGGGCAGCGTGGCGTGGCTCTTGGCGATGCCGAGCATGCGGCCATCGGTGGCCCACTGGGGGCTCTCGGAGAGCGCGCCGTCGATGAGCAGCCAGGCGTTGGAGGCGCTGCGGTAGCGGTGCCCGATCTCGACCTCCAGGCGGCCGCGGGCGGCATCGACCTCACGCCGGGCCAGCTGGAAGTCCTTGACCGGGTGGGCGGGCTCGTCCTCGGGGATCTCGACGGCGGCGTGGCCCTCGATGGCGTCGCCCAGGTCGCGCAACACCTCGGGGCGGGCGATCACGAGCCGGCGGCGCGCCGACTCCGCCACGTGCAGCTGGCGGTCGCGCCGCTCCAGCACGGCCGCCGCGATCTCCGCCACCACCACCGGGCTCGCCCCGGCGTACGCCATCACTTCATAGCGCTGAGTGCCGTCGAGGAAGGCGACCGTCCCGGGCCACGGCTCGGGGACGCCCACCGGGTGCCCGCCCACGCGGAGGTCCTCCACCAGCCGCGCGGGCCGGATGGTGGCCTCCTCGGCCCGGCCCTCGCTCGCGGCGGGGATCCAGGTCGCGGGGGTGAACCCGCACGCCGCCACCGCGCGACGCAGCCGGGTCCACCCCCGCGTGGTCATGTCTCGCCCAGGGTCTTGATGAGGCTCAGCAGCCGCGCCAGCGCGGTGTCGAGGTCCTTGTCGGAGAGCGCGTAGCTCATGCGGACCCAGCGGTCGTCGCCGAAGGCCGCGCCCGGCACCAGCGCCACCCCGGCCGCCATGGCGCGTTCGCAGAAGGCGGTGCCGGTGTAGTCGTGGAGGCGGGTGACGCCATCCACGCGGAAGAAGAAGTAGAAGGCGCCCGTCGGCTCCACGAACTCCACCCCCGGGGCCTCGGCGCGGAACCGCGCCACCACGGTGTCGCGGCGGCGGCGGAAGGCGCTCACCATCTTCCCCACGTCGGCGTCGACCCGCTCGTCGGCGAAGGCCGTGGCGGCGGCCCACTGGGCCGGGTGGTTGGCGGCGGTGGTGGTCTGCGACTGCAGCGCCCCCATGGCGCGCACCAGCGGCATCGGGGCGTAGGCCGCGCCGATGCGCCAGCCGGTCATGGCGTAGGCCTTGGCGGCGCCATAGATGAGCACCACCCGCTCCAGCAGCTCGTCCGGCAGGTCGAGGAAGGAGGGCGCCGGGCCATTGCCGTAGTAGATCCGGCGGTAGATCTCGTCGGCGATGATCCACACCCCGTGCGTGCGGGCCCATTCCGCGATGGCCTTGATCTCGGTGGCGGAGTAGGTGGCGCCGGTGGGGTTGCAGGGGGAGCAGAGGATGAGCCCCTTCACCAGCTTGTCGTACCTGGCCTCGAGGTCCTTCACGCTGACCTTGAGCCCCCACTCGGGATCGCCGGTGACGGCGATGGGCTCCGCGCGGCAGAGGTGCACGATCTGCGGGTACGACACCCACGCCGGCGTGGGGATCAGCACCTTGTCCTTGGGGCCGAACAGCGAGAAGCAGGCGTTGAAGATCGACTGCTTGGAGCCGTTGCTGATGATGATCTGGTCGGGGTTGATGGCGCGCCCGCCGGACATGAGCGAGAGGTTGCGCGCCACCGCGGCGCGCAATTCCACGATGCCCGGGTTCGCGGCGTAGCGGGTGTACCCCTTCTGGATCGCCTGGATGCCCGCGTCGGCCACCAGCTTCGGGGTGTCGAAGTCGGGCTCGCCGACGCTCATGTCGATGATGTCCTCGCCCGCCGCCCGACGACGCTTGGTCTCGTTGCTGATGGCGACGGTCTCGGACGGCTTCAGGTAGGCGAGGTTCGGCGACAGGCTGTCGGACATGCCAGAGTCCTGCTGGGGTGGATGCACGCCGACGGATGGGGGAGCGACCATCGACTGCGGCTGGGCGGATGGCGTAAAGTCCCTCTGGCGCGAAGCCATGTCAACTGGTCAATCGGCGCCCCGCGGGTTACCTTCCGGCCGCGATTCACACTGGCTTTTTGACAACTGAGGACGGCGATGTCGGGATTGACGGAATTGTCGCTCGCGCCCGCGGTGGCGGGGGCGCTGGAGTCGTTTGGCTGCACGGCGGATGACCCCGCGGTGCGCGACCAGGTGCCCCCCGCCGCGCGGGGCACCAACCTCGCGCTGGCGTGGCCGCCGGCCGCACGCTACGCCGCGCCGGCGCTGGCCGGGCTGGTCAGCGCGCTCACCCAGAGCGACCGCCAGGCGCTTATCCTGGTCCCGCCCCACGCGCTCGACGAGTGGGCCGCCGTCCTCCTCCCCCTGGTCCAGGCCGCCGGCCTCCCGGCCGCGGTCACCCAGGAACCGGCCCGCGCCACCCGGCGCCTCCGTGAGGGCCGGCTCCGCCTCCTCCTCACCACCCCCGAGACGGCCCTCGCCCTGCTCACCCGCAGCGCGCTCAAGGCCGAGACGCTCGGTCACGTCGTGCTGGCGTGGCCGGAGCTCTACCCCGCCGACGAGCCGCTGGCCGCCCTGATGCAGGACGTCCCGGCGGAGGCGCAGCGGATCGTGGTCCTCGCCCGTGCCGCCGCCAGCCATCCGGTGCTCGAACGGTACGCCCGGCGGGCGCTGCTGCTCGGCCCGCTCTCGGGCGCCACCACCACCGAGCGTGCCGCCCCGGTGGATGTGCGGATGGCGGTGGCGGGCTGGGCGCAGCGCGGGAGCACCTTGAGCCGCCTCCTCGAAGCCGAGGATCCCGCGCGGGTCACCGTCTGGTGCGCCGATGCGCGGAGCGCGGCGCAGGCGAGCGCCGACCTCCCGGTGGCCGATGCCTCGCTGGTGGTGACCACGGGCATGCCGGAGCCGGGGAGCCTGATCGTGGCGTGGGACCTTCCCGCTCCGGCCCGGCTGGCCGAGCTGCGGGCGCTGGGCGAGGTGGTGCTGCTGGTCCCGCCGCACGCCGTGGGGTACGTGACGCAGGTGACGGCCAAGGCCGGCCGGGTGCGGTTTGCCGGACCGGCCGACCAGGCCCGTGAGGCGGCGGCACGGCGGCGCGAGGCCACCGAGGCGGAGATCGCCCGGGGCGACCTCGAGGGGGAACTGCTGGCGCTCGCGCCGCTGTTCGAGCGCCACGACCCCGCGCTGGTGGCGGCGGCGCTGGCCCGCCTGCTCCGCGACCGGCCGGTCCCCACGGACGCGGCCCCCGCGCGCGACGGCGCGCCGGCCTCCGCCGCCGGCAAGGCGCAGGTGTGGATCGGCGTGGGCAAGAAGGATGGCGCCGGCCCCGGCGACGTGGTGGCCGCGCTGGCGCGGGACGCCGGGGTGCAGGCCGACAAGATCGGTCGGATCGAGCTGCGGGAGCTCTTCTGCCTGGTGGAGGTGCCGGCGGCGGACGCGGAGGGCATCGCGCGCGCCATCAGCGGGAAGACGATCCGGCGGCGGCAGGTGGTGGCGAAGGTGGACCAGGGCCGCCCGGCGCCTAGCGGCGATTCACGCGGTCCTTCAAAGCCGATCCGGCGCGGAAAACCGGCGCCACGGAAGCCTTGATGGTCATGGCGCGCCCGGTCCGGGGATTGCGGGCCGTGCGCGCCGCCCGCTTGCGGGTCTCGAAGCTGCCGAAGCCGGTGATCTGGACCTTGCGGCCCCGGCGGAGCTCGGCGGCGATGAGGCCGTCGGCGCCGAAGATGGCCTCGACGATGCGCACCGCGTCGGCCTTGGAGCGATCCAGGGTGGTGGCGAGGGCCCGCGCGAGCTGCTGTTTGGTCACGAGGCGCTCCTGCGGCGTCGATGGGTGGCAGGAAGAGGGCGGGCATAATAGCGCCCCGCTCCGACGCGCCGCAAGCCGCGCCATCACGCTCGCTTGACCCCGCTGGCCGCCCGCCGTATCCTCAGCGCTCCCACTCCCACCCCAGAGGCTGGCCGGATGTACCACGGCTCGCGACCCGGCTGGATCGAGGTCATCACCGGCGTCATGTTCAGCGGCAAGAGCGAGGAGCTCATCCGCCGCATCCGCCGGGGCATCATCGCGCGCCGCCGGGTCCAGGTGTTCAAGTCGCACCTCGACTCGCGCTACGCCGGGCTCTACACGGTCTCCACCCACGACGGGCGCGAGCTCGAGGCCACGCCGGTGGACGCGGCGGCGGAGATCTTCCGCCTGGTGCGGCCGGACACCGAACTGGTGGGCATCGACGAGGCGCAGTTCCTCGACCCCGAGATCGTGACGGTGGCCAGCGCGCTGGCGGCGCGGGGGGTGCGGGTGATCCTTGCCGGCACCGACACCGACTTCCGGGGCGAGCCCTTCGGCGCCATGGGGAACCTGCTGGCCATCGCCGAGACGGTGGACAAGCTGCAGGCCATCTGCGTCATCTGCGGCGACCTCGCCACCCGCAACCAGCGCCTGGTGGACGGCAAGCCGGCGCGCTACGACTCCCCGACGATCCTGGTCGGCGGCCGGGAGTCCTACGAGGCCCGCTGCCGGCACTGTCACCGTGTCCCCCGCAAGGACGAGGACCAGACGGCGCTGCTGTAGGCGGCGCGGCGGGGGCCGTTGTCGGCAGTCCCCGCGTCCCACCTCCCACCCCGCCCTCGCCCATGGTCCACGTCGCGCTGACCGGCAACATCGCCGCGGGCAAGTCCTCGGTGGCCGCGCTGCTGGCCGGCTGGGGTGCCACGGTCATCGACGCCGACCAGCTGGCCCGTGAGGCACAGGCCCCGGGCACCCCGACGCTCGCCGCCATCGCGGCCGCGTTCGGACCGGAGATCCTCGGCGCGGACGGCGCGCTCGACCGGGCGCGGCTGCGGGCCATCGTCCTCGCCGACCCGGCGCGGCGCCGGCTTCTCGAGGGGATCGTGCACCCGGCCGTGGCCGCGCGGCGGGAGGCCCTGGTGCGGGAGGCCGCGGCCCGGGGCGACCGGCTGGTGGTGAGTGACATCCCGCTCCTCTTCGAGGCGCTCGATCCCGCGGCGTTCGACGCGGTGATCCTGGTGGACGCGCCGGAGGCGGTGCGCCTGGCGCGGCTCGCGGCCCGGCCGGGGCTCAGCGCGGCCGAGGCGCGGGCGCTGGTCGCGGCGCAGGTGCCGGCGGAGCGGAAGCGGGGGTGGCGCGGCCCGCGGGGGGAGGGGGTGCTGCTGATCGAGAATGATGGCGACCGCGCCACGCTCGCCAGTCGCACCCGGGCGGTGTGGGACGCGCTCCAGGCCCGCCTGCCGCCCGGATGAATGGATATGCACCGGCCCGCCCCGGGCCGGCCCCTACTTGATCTGACATCCGGCGGCGTCTATCGTTGCCGCACGCAACCCATCCGGAGCTTCCCGTGGCCAACGTTCCCGCCGACCTCCTCTACACCCCCGAGCACGAGTGGGTGCGGAAAACCCAGGACCCGAAGGTGGTGGAGATCGGGATCACCGACTTCGCCCAGGGCGAGCTCGGCGACATCGTCTTCCTGGACCTCCCCAAGGCGGGCGCCAGCTTCAGCCGGATGGGCGTCTTCGGCACGGTCGAGGCGGTGAAGGCGGTCTCCGAGCTCTTCTGCCCGGTGTCGGGGACGGTGACGGAGGCCAACACCGGGCTCGACGGCGACCCGGGGACGGTGAACCGGGACCCGTACGGCGCCGGCTGGATGGTGCGGCTGACCCTGTCCGACCCCTCCGAGCTGGGCACGCTGCTCAGCGCCGCCGACTACACGGCCAAGATCGCGGGCTGACGCCCGCCCCCCGCGGCGCCTCACGGGCAGTGTCCCGGGGGCGCCGCGTCGCAGGGGGAGCGCGGGCGCGCTCCCGACAGTGCCGGATGGTCGGTGAGCCGTCGGCAGCGAGATCGTTCCCGGGCGTGGCCGCTGGCCGGCGCCCCCTCTCCTGACACGCAGACGAGCCCACCCCGCGCATGCCCGACGCCACCAGCCAGACCCACGCCTCCTACACCCTGCTCCGCACCGACCGGTTCGTGCACCGGCACCTCGGCCCCCGCCCCGAGGACATCCGGGAGATGGCCCGGCTCATCGGCTACGAGACCCTCGACCAGTTCATCGACGCGGTGGTCCCCGGCGACATCCGCCTCCGGGACCCGCTCGACCTTCCGCCCAACCGCAGCGAGCGGGAGGCGCTGGTGGCGCTGCGCGGGATCGCCGCGCAGAACCGGCTGTGCCGCAACTACATCGGCATGGGGTACTACGGCACCTTCACGCCCCAGGTAATCCAGCGGAACATCCTGGAGAACCCGGGCTGGTACACCGCCTACACCCCCTACCAGGCGGAGATCGCGCAGGGCCGCCTCGAGGCGCTGCTCAATTTCCAGACGATGGTCTCCGACCTCACCGGCCTGCCGGTGGCCAACGCCTCCCTGCTCGACGAGGGCACCGCGGCGGCAGAGGCCATGGCCATGACCCTGGCGGTCAAGAAGGTCAACGGCACCCCGGTCTACCTGGTGGACGAGCGCTGCCACCCCCAGACCATCGCCGTGGTCGAGACGCGCGCCTGGGCCCGCGGGATCACCGTGCAGCGGGGCCGCGCGGAGGACTTCCAGTTCGGCGGGGACGTGATCGGCTGCCTGGTGCAGTACCCGGCCACCGACGGCGGCGTGCACGACTACGCCGCGGTGTGCGCCCGGGCGCACCAGTCGGGGGCGCTGGTCACGGTGGCCACCGACCTGCTGGCGCTCACGCTGCTGGCGCCGCCCGGCGAGTGGGGCGCGGACATCGCGGTGGGCAACAGCCAGCGCTTCGGGGTGCCGATGGGCTTCGGCGGCCCGCACGCGGCGTTCTTCGCGGTCCGGGACGAGCACAAGCGGCACATGCCCGGCCGGATCATCGGCGTCTCGCGGGACTCGAGCGGCCGCCTGGCGCTGCGCATGGCGCTGCAGACCCGGGAGCAGCACATCCGGCGCGACAAGGCCACCAGCAACGTCTGCACCGCGCAGGTGCTGCTGGCCGTCATGGCCAGCATGTACGCGGTGTACCACGGCCCCGAGGGGCTCACGCGCATCGCGGAGCGAGTGCACACCCAGGCCACCATGCTGGCGGCGGCGCTGCGGCAGCTGCGCTACCACGTGGTGCACAACCACTTCTTCGACACCGTCTGCGTCGAGGTGCGGCCGGCCAACCTGCCCCGCATCCTCGACGCCGCGCGGTCGCGCAAGATCAACCTGCGGGTGCTCGACAGCCACCACATCACCGTGGCGCTGGACGAGTCGGTGTCGGTGGCCGACCTCTCCGACCTGATCTCCATCTTCTCGCTCGACGTGGCGCTTCCCAGCATGCTGGGCGACACCGCGAGCCACGTGCGGCCGGGCATCCCGGACGGGCTCCGCCGCACCTCGCCCTTCCTGACCCACCGGGTGTTCCACCGCTGCCACAGCGAGACGGAGATGCTGCGGTACATCAAGCGGCTGGAGGCCAAGGACCTCTCGCTCACCTCGGCGATGATCCCCCTCGGCTCGTGCACCATGAAGCTCAACGCCACCACCGAGATGATGCCGGTCTCGTGGCGCGAGTTCAACCGGCTGCACCCCTTCCAGCCGGCCTCGCAGGTGCAGGGCTACCTGCAGCTGTTCAGCCAGCTGGAGGCCTCGCTGGCGGAGATCACCGGCTTCGACCGGGTGTCGCTGCAGCCCAATGCCGGGAGCCAGGGGGAGTTCGCCGGGCTGCTGGTGATCCGGAAGTACCACGAGTGCCGTGGCGAGGGCCACCGGCGCACCTGCCTGATCCCGATGTCGGCGCACGGCACCAACCCGGCCAGCGCGGTGATGGCGGGCCTCACGGTGGTGCCGGTGGCCACCGACCCGCAGGGCAACGTGGACCTGGCCGACCTCCGGGCCAAGGCGGCGCAACACGCCGCCACCCTGGCCTGCCTGATGGTGACCTACCCGTCCACCCACGGGGTGTTCGAGCCGACCATCCGCGAGATCTGCACGATCGTGCACCAGCACGGCGGGCAGGTCTACATGGACGGCGCCAACATGAACGCGCAGGTGGGCCTGTGCCGCCCCGGCGACTTCGGCGCGGACGTCTGCCACCTCAACCTGCACAAGACCTTCTGCATCCCGCACGGCGGCGGCGGCCCGGGCATGGGCCCGATCTGCGTGGCCAGGCACCTGGCCCCGCACCTCCCCGATCACCCGGTGGTGCCGCTCGGCATCCCGCAGAGCTGCGGCACCATCAGCGCGGCGCCGTGGGGCAGCCCGGCGGTGCTCCCGATCAGCTACGCCTACATCGCGCTCATGGGCAGCGACGGCCTGGCCGAGGCCACCAAGGTGGCGATCCTCAACGCCAACTATATCGCGCACCGGCTGTCGCCCCACTTCCCGGTGCTCTACAGCGGCGCCCACGGCCTGGTGGCGCACGAGTGCATCCTCGACATGCGGCCCTTCAAGCAGTCGGCGGGGATCGAGGTCGAGGACATCGCCAAGCGGATCATCGACTACGGGTTCCACCCGCCGACCGTCTCGTTCCCGGTCCCGGGCACCCTGATGATCGAGCCCACCGAGAGCGAGCCGCGGGAGGAGCTGGATCGCTTCATCGACGCGATGATCAGCATCCGGCAGGAGATCCGCGAGGTCGAGGAGGGCAAGGTCCCGCGGGACAACAACGTGCTCACCAACGCGCCGCACACCCTGGTGCAGGTGATCGGCAACGCCTGGGACCGGCCCTACAGCCGGGAGCAGGCGGCCTTCCCCATGCCGGGGCTGCGGGAGCACAAGAGCTGGCCCACGGTGGGCCGGGTGGACGGTGCCTACGGCGATCGCCACCTGGTCTGCACCTGCCCGCCGATGGCGGAGTATGGGTCGTAGGCGGCGTCCCGGCGCCTCGCCCCGGCGTCCGGTCGCCCACGCGCCATGCGCTGGACCCTGATCACCGATCCGGCCGGTCATCCCGGCTGGTGGCACATGGCCCTCGACCAGGCGCTCCTCGACCGCGCGGAGCAGACCGGCGAGGGCTTCGTGCGCTGCTACCGCTGGGCGCCCTGGTGTCTCTCGTTCGGGCGGCACGAACCCGCCCTGCGGCGCTACGACCGCGCCCGGCTCGACGCCGCCGGGATCGACGTCGTGCGCCGCCCCACCGGGGGGCGCGCGGTGTGGCATGCGCGGGAGCTCACCTACGCCGTCGCGGCGCCGCTCGCGGTGCTCGGCTCGCTGGCGGCCTCGTACCACGCCATCCACGAGGGGCTGGCCATGGCCCTGGGCCGGCTCGGCGTGGCGGCCTCGCTGGCCCCGGCGGCGCGGCCGCTCGATCCCGGCGCCGGCGCCTGCTTCGCGAGCCCGGCCGGGGGCGAGGTGCTGGTCGGGGGGCGCAAGCTGGTGGGCAGCGCGCAACTGCGGCAGGGCAGCGCGCTGCTGCAGCACGGCAGCCTGCTGCTCGAGGATGACCAATCGACCGTGGCGGCGTTCACCCGCGGCACCGTCCCGCCCGGGGGCGAGACCACGCTGGTGGCGGCGTGTGGCCGGCCCGTGGCGTTCGGCGAGGTGGCGGCCGCGGTGGCGGCGGCGTTCCGCGCCTGGCCGGGCCAGTGGACCGAGGTCACGGGCGGCCCGGTCCTGGACGCGGTCGCGGCCAGCCACGCCGCGCGGTTCCGCGATCCCGCGTGGACCTGGCGCCGCTGAGCGCCGCCGCCCGTAGCGCGGGTGCGGAGCCCCGGGCTACTATCCTAGGCGTGACGCCCACACGCCTCCCATATCTGCTCGCCGCCCTGCTCGCCGGGGCCCCCGCACTCGCCGCCCAGGCCACCCCAGGGCGCGGGACCCTCGTCATCGTGGTTGCCTCGGAGCCCACCAGCCCGGTGCCCACGCTCTGGCGCGGGGACCAGGGCAATCGCGAGGTCTCCGACCTCCTGTTCCTGCACCTCGCCACGCCCGACCCCTCGTACCGCCTGACGGACGAGAAGGCCTGGCAGCCCGCGCTGGCGCGGAGCTGGCGGCGGCGCGATTCGCTGACCCTCGCCTTCGAGCTCGACCCACGGGCCCGCTGGGAAGACGGCGTGGCGGTCACCGCCCGCGACGTGGCGTTCGCCGCGGACCGGGCCCGCGAGCCGCGCCTGGGCGGCGCCCTGGCCACGCTGCTCCGCCGCGTCGCCAGCGTCACGGCGGAGTCGGAGCGGGTGGTGGTGTTCCGCTTCCGCGAGCGCTACAGCGAGCAGTTCTACGATGCCGTGTTCCACGCGCCGCCGCTCCCGGCCCACCTGCTGGCGGCCCTCCCCCCCGATTCGGTGGGTACCAGCCCCTTCGTGCAGCGCCCGGTGGGCAACGGGCCCTACCGGCTGGGCCAGCGGGTGGCGGGCCAGCAGGTGACGCTGGTGGCCAACCCCCGGTTCTTCCTGGGCCGGGTGGGCATCGGGCGGCTGATCTTCCTGCTGGCGCCCTCGCCCGAGGCGCGGGTCAACCTGCTGCTGTCGGGCGAGGCCGATGCGATGGACAACATCTACGCCCTCCCCAACCCGGCCCGGCTCGAGGCCGCGCCGGAGTTCCAGCGTTACCCGCTCCCCGGGCTCGTCCTCAACTTCGCCAGCCTCAACCTCCGGGACCCCGCCGACACCGCGCGGCCGCATCCCGTCCTGGCCGACGTGGCGGTGCGGCGCGCCCTGACGCTCGCGGTCAACCGCGAGTCGATGAGCCGGACGGCGTACGGGCCCTTCACCCACGCGCCCTCGGGCCCGGTCTCCGCGCTGGTGGGGCGCGGCCTCGACGCGCCGCCCCCGCCTCCGTACGACACCGCGGCCGCCCGGCGGACGCTGGCCGCGGCCGGCTGGCGGGATCACGATGGCGACGGGGTCCTCGATCGCGACGGGCGCGCGCTCACCTTCCGGGTCATGGTGCCATCGGTGTCCGCGAGCCGGATCCGCATGGCAGCCGAGATGCAGGAGGCGTGGCGCCGGCTCGGGATCCGCGCGGAGGTCGAGCAGGTGGAGCGCGCGGTCTACAGCGCCCGGTTTGCCGCGGGGCAGTTCGACGTGGCGATGCACGGGGTCAACCAGGACCCGACCCCCTCTGGGCTGACCCAGAGCTGGAGTTGCACCGGCACCGGGGGGTCCAACGTGATCCACTACTGCAACCCGCGGGTGGACTCATTGCTCGCCAGGGGGCAGCTCAGCACCCGGGACGCCGGCCGCTACTATAAGGAAGCGGTGCGCCTCATCGCCGCCGACCAGCCGGCCATCTTCCTGGCCGCGCCGGTGGCCGGGATCGTGGTGCACCGCCGGTTCACGCGGGTGCAGCTGCGCGCGGAATCCACCTGGGCGGACGCCTGGCGCTGGAGCCTCCGGCCCGAGCTCGCGCTGGAGCGCGACGGCCGGTGAGCCGGTGGCTGCTCCGCCGCCTCCTGGGGGCGGCGGTCACGCTGCTGCTCGCGATCACGCTCGTCTTCTTCCTCATGCGCCTCACCCCGGGCGACCCGCTGGCCCGGCTCAGCGAGGATCGCCCCCTGCCGCCCGAGGCCATCGCCGCCCTGCGGGCGCGCTACGGCCTCGACCAGCCCCTGCCCCGCCAGTATGCCGCCTTCCTCGGCGGCGCGCTCCGCGGCGACCTGGGTGGCTCCATCGAGCACGGTGGCCGCCCGGTGCGGACGCTTCTCGGGGAGCGGCTGCCGGCCACCCTGCTGCTGGGCGGGTCGGCGCTGCTGCTCAACTTCACGCTTGGCGTGTGGCTCGGGGTGTGGCAGGCCGCCCGGCGGGGCGGCGCCGCCGACCACGCCGCGACGGTGCTCACCCTCGTGGCCTACGCCACCCCGTCGTTCTGGCTCGGCATCGTGCTGGCCTGGGGGCTGGGCACCGAGCTGCGCTGGTTCCCCGTCGGCTTCATGCATGCCGTGTGGCTCCCCCCGGACGCGGATCCGTTCACCCGGTTCCGGGACCTGCTCTGGCACCTGGTGCTCCCCGTCGTGACCCTGTCGGCCGGGACCATCGGGGCCACCGTCCGCTTCCAGCGCGCCGCGATGATCGAGGCGCTGCGGCTCGACGCGGTCCGGACGGCGCGCAGCAAGGGGCTGCCGGAGCGCGCGGTGCGCTGGCGGCACGCCTGGCGCAACGCCCTCGGCCCGATGCTCGCCCTCTTCGGGCTGTGGCTGCCGCTCCTGGTGGCCGGCTCGGTGTTCGTGGAACAGATCTTCTCCTGGCCCGGGCTGGGCAGCCTGGTGGCGGATGCCATCGGCACCCGCGACTACCCGGTGCTCATGGGCGCCACGCTGCTGGTCTCCACGACGATCGTCGGGGGCAACCTGCTGGCCGACGTGCTGCAGCGCTGGCTCGACCCGAGGCTGCGCGCCGCATGACGGCGGCCGTCCTGTGGCGCCACGCCGGCGGCCGGGCCGGCATGCTCCTGCTCGGCGCGCTCATCCTGCTGGTGCTGCTGGCCCCGCCCTTCCTCCCGGCGCCCTACCTCCAGCCCGACCCCGAGCATGGCCGGCTGCTGCCGCCCGGCGCCGGCCACCTGCTCGGCACCGACGACCTGAGCCGGGACGTCCTGGCGCGGGTGGTGGCCGGGGGCCGCGTGTCGCTGGCCGTCGCGGCCGGCGCGGTGCTGCTCTCCGTCACGCTCGGGACCCTGGTGGGGCTCACCGCCGGCTACCTCGGCGGCTGGGTGGACCAGCTGCTCATGCGGCTGGTGGATGCCGCGCTCGCGGTGCCGCGCCTGTTCCTGCTGCTGATCATCGTCGGCATCATGGAGCGGATCCCGCTCGGCGTCCTGATCGTCGCGATCGGCGCCACCGGATGGTTCGGCACCAGCCGCCTGGTGCGCGCCGAGGTGCTGCGGCTGCGCACGCTGGACTTCGTGCGCGGCGCGCAGGCGCTGGGAGCCGGGCCGCGCCGGGTGGTGTTCCGGCACCTCCTGCCGAACGTGCTGGGTCCGCTGGCCGCGGCCACCACCCTCGCCGTGGGAGACGTCATCCTGCTCGAGGCCGGGCTCTCGTTCCTGGGGCTCGGGGTGCAGCCACCCACCCCCTCGTGGGGCGGGATGATCCTCGCGGCCCGCTCCGACCTGGTCAACGCCCCATGGGTGAGCCTCGCACCGGGCGTCGCGATCGTGCTGACGGTGCTCGCGGTAAACCTGGTGGGCGAGGCCCTGCAGGATCCCGCCGGCGAGGCCGCCACATGACCCCGCTGCTCGAGGTGCGCGACCTCCGGGTGAGCTTCCCGGGCCGCCACGGGCGGGTGCAGCCGGTGGACGGCGTCTCGTTCACCGTGGGGCACGGCGAGACCGTGGCGCTGGTGGGAGAGTCCGGTTCGGGGAAGAGCCTCACCAGCCTGGCGCTGCTGCAGCTCATCCCGCCACCCGGGCGCATCGAGCAGGGCAGCGTGGTTTGCCTGGGAGGCACCGACCTCCTGCCGCTCACCGGCGAGGCGCTGCGGCGGGTGCGTGGACGCCGGATCGGCATGGTGTTCCAGGACCCGATGACGAGCCTCAATCCGGTGCTCACCATCGGCGACCAGGTGGCCGAGACGATCCGCGCCCACCTTCCCGGATCGGCCCGCCAGGCGGCAGACCGGGCGGTGGCCCTCCTCGGCGAGGTGGGCCTGGCCGAGCCGGCGCTTCGGGCACGGCAGTACCCGCACCAGCTGAGCGGCGGCATGCGCCAGCGCGCGCTGATCGCCATCGCGCTCGCCGCGGAGCCCGAGCTCCTGGTGGCGGACGAGCCGACCTCGGCGCTCGACGTCACGGTGCAGGCGCAGATCCTGGAACTGCTTGACGGGCTCCGGGCCAGCCGGCGCCTCTCGGTGCTGCTCATCACCCACGACCTGGGCGTGGTGGCCGGGCGGGCCGATCGCACCCTCGTGATGTATGCCGGTCGGCTGGTCGAGACGGGGCCGACGGCGGCGGTGTTCGGCGCGCCGGCACATCCCTACACGCGGGGCCTCCTGGCCTCGCTCCCGTCGCTGCGCGGCCCGCGGCGGCCCCTGGTGGCCATTCCCGGCAACGTCCCCGATCCGTCGCAGTGGCCGGACGGCTGCCGCTTCCGGCCCCGCTGCCCGGTGGCCGAGGCGCGCTGCGGCACGCAACCGCCCGAGCTGCCGGTGGGCGAGGCCCGCCGCGCGGCCTGCTGGCTGGCGGGACCGGCTGGCGTGGCGGCGCCGTGACCGAGCCGCTGCTGGTGGTGCAGGATCTCTGCCGACACTACCCGAGCGGCGGCTGGCTCCGGCCCGGGCCCGTGGTCCGCGCGGTGGAGGGCGTGTCCCTGGAACTGGCGCGCGGTGAGACCCTGGCACTGGTCGGGGAGAGCGGCTCCGGCAAATCGACCCTGGCGCGGGCACTGCTGCGGCTGGAGGAGCCGGACGCGGGCACCGTGCGCTTCGAAGGCACCGACGTGCGGGGGCTCACGGGCGAGGCGCTGCGGGCGCTCCGCCGGCGGATGCAGATCGTCTTCCAGGACGCGTCCGGCGCGCTCAACCCGCGGATGACGGTGGGGGACGCCGTGGCGGAGGGGCTCGAGATCCACCGCCTCTGCCGGCCCGACGAGCGCCCGGACCGGGTACGCGCGCTGCTGCAGGAGGTGGGACTCGAGCCCGACCTGGCGGGCCGCTATCCCCGGGCCCTCTCCGGCGGCCAGCGACAGCGGGTGGTGATCGCGCGGGCGCTGGCGGTGGAGCCAGCGTTCCTGATCCTCGACGAGCCGGTCTCGGCCCTCGACGTGTCGGTGCAGGCCCAGGTGCTCACGCTGCTGCTCGACCTGCAGCAGCGGCGTGGCCTGGCGTACCTGTACATCGCCCACGACCTGGCGGTGGTGCGGCAGGTGGCCCATCGGGTGGCGGTGATGTACCTGGGACGGGTGGTGGAGATGGGGCCCACCGAGGCGGTGCTCGCCGCGCCGGCCCATCCCTACACCCAGGCGCTGATCTCGGCGGTGCCCGCCCTGGTGGGCGGAGGGGCATCGGGACGGATCGTGCTGAGCGGCGAGCCACCGAGCCCGCTGGCGCCGCCCGCGGGATGCGCATTCCACCCCCGGTGCTTCCACCCCGCCCGCGACGGCCGCTGCGCCGCCGAGCGCCCGGCCCTGCGCGCCCTTGGTCCGGGGCTGGCCGCCTGCCACCACGCGACGCCGACCGCCTGAACGGGGCGGCGCCCGGCTACTCCACCACCTCGAGTTCGGCCGGGAGGGGTGCGCCGCTGGCCGCCGCCTCCAGGGCCCGCTCGTAGAACGGCCGGATCCGCTCGTACTCGCGCAGCAGCCGGGCCGTCTGCTCCGGCACCCGCCGCAGCACGCCGCTCCCGGACAGCTGTTCGATCGTCTGTGCCACCGCGCCCAGCTGCCGCGCCCCCACCAGCCATGCCGCGCCCTTCACCGTATGGGAGACCAGGTGGATCCGCGGCGCGTCGCCGGCGGCCACCGCCGCCTCGAGGTCGGCGAGCCGCCTGGGCGTGTCGGACAGGAAGAGCCGGCAGAGGTCTTCCACCAGCCGCGAGCCCCCGCTCTGGTCGTACGCGCGGAGCTGTTCCAGCGGCGTGATCTCGACCGTCTCCGGGTGCCCGGCCTCGGCCCAGCCGCCCGCGGCCTGCTCGCCCGGGTGCTCGGTGGAGATCCACCGGGCCAGCATGGCCGCCAGGTGCTCGCGGCGGATCGGCTTGGAGATGTAGTCGTCCATGCCGGCCTCGAGGCACCGCTCGCGGTCGCCCTGCATCGCGTTCGCGGTCATGGCCACGATCGGCACCTGCCGGGCGGGCGTGTCGCTCGCCCGGACGGCGCGGGTGGCCTCGTAGCCATCCATCTCCGGCATCTGGCAGTCCATGAACACCAGGTCGTACGGCAGGGTGGCCAGCATCTCCACCGCCTCGCGACCATTCGCCGCCACGTCCACCCGGCAGCCGAGCTTTTCCAGCAGGCGGATCGCCAGCTTCTGGTTGACCGGATTGTCCTCGACGAGGAGGATCCGGGCCGGCACCTCGCGCTGCTCCGGGGTGTGGGCGGGCCGTTCCGCCGCGCGCGCCTCCTCCAGCGAATGCCGGGTGATGAGCGGCAGGCGCTCCGGCGCAGCGCGGGTCTCCCAGGCGAGCGCCATGGCGTCGTGCAGGTCATCGTGGTGCAGCGGCTTGACCAGGTACGCGGCAAACCCGGCCTGGTGGGTCCGGCGGCCGTCACCGGGGCGTCCCTGGGTGGTGAGGTACACCAGCACCAGCTGCTGCAGGCGGGCGTCGGCCGTGATCAGCCGCCCCAGCGCCTCCCCGTCCATGTCAGGCAGCTGCGAGGCAAGGAGCGCCACGCCGTAGCCGTCTCCCTGCGCGGCGGCGCTGGCCAGTTCGGCCAGAGCCTCCTCCCCGTTGGCCACGGTGCAGGGCCGGAGGCCGAGTCCGTCGAGCTGCTCGGCCAGGACGTGGCGGCTGGTGGCGTCGGGATCGACCACGAGTGCGCGCAGCCCCGGGGGGATCGCCCGCGGGCGGCGGGCGGTGACCGCGCCGTGGTCCACCGGGAGCGGCAGCAGCACCCAGAAGGTCGACCCCTGCCCCTCGATGCTCTGGACCCCGATGCGCCCGTGCATGAGCTCGGCCAGCTGGCGCGAGATCGTGAGCCCGAGCCCGGTCCCGCCGAAGCGCCGGGTGGTGGTGTGGTCCGCCTGGGAGAACTTCTCGAAGACCGCGTCGAGGCGGTCGGCGGGGATGCCGATGCCGGAGTCCTCCACCGCGAACCGCACCCATGCCGCGGCGCCGGGACCGCTGTCGAGCTCCGCGTTGATCAGCACGTGGCCCCGGCTGGTGAACTTGACGGCGTTCCCGGCGAGGTTGGTGAGGATCTGCCGGATCCGGCCCGGATCGCCGAGGACGTGGCGGGGGACGTCCGGCGCCACCCGCACGATCAGCTCCAGGCCCTTCTCCTGGGCACGCTGGGCCAGGAGGTCGGCCACTT
This sequence comes from Gemmatimonadota bacterium, assembly GCA_016713785.1. Lineage (NCBI taxonomy): Bacteria > Pseudomonadati > Gemmatimonadota > Gemmatimonadota bacterium. The sequence continues at coordinate 1,535,215 of JADJOM010000003.1, forward strand.
CCTCGACGGCCACGCGGAGGTCGAAGGAAATGGGCTCGATGGTGAGCTTGCCGGCCTCGATCTTGGAGAAGTCCAGGATGTCGTTGATGATCCCGAGCAGCGCGTCGGCCGAGCGCTGGATCGACTGGGCGTAGTCGCGCTGTTCGGGGTCGAGTGCGGTGTCGAGCAGGAGCCCCGCCATGCCGAGGACCCCGTTCATCGGGGTGCGGATCTCGTGGCTCATGCTGGCCAGGAACTCCGACTTGGCCCGGGTGGAGCTGAGCGCGGCATCCCGTGCCTCCTCGAGGTCCGCCGCCTGGCGCGCGAGCACCGCCGCCTGCTCCGCCAGCGCCACCTCCGCGAGGTGCCGGTCGCTCACGTCGCGCAGGGTGCCGGAGGTGCCGGTGATCGTGCCGGCGCGGTCGACCAGCAGGCGCGCGTGCACCTCGATCCACCGGACGCCGCCCTGGGCGGTGCGATACCGGACCACGTGGCGGCAGTGCTCCTTTTCCCGGGCGATCAGCGGCCCGAAGAGGCGCTCGTTCTCCTCGCGATCGTCGGGGTGCACGGAGGCGAGGAACGGGTGGCCCAGGGTCTCGAGCACCGGGAAGCCGGTGATCCGTTCCCAGGCCGGGTTGAGGTAGGTCCAGGTGCCGGCGGCGTCGGTGCGGAAGATGACCTCGCCGACCGACTCGACCACGGCCTGGAGCGTCTCGTGGCTGCTCCGGACCGCGGCCTCGGTGCGGCGTCGCTCCGGGACCAGCACCAGCAGCCACAGGGACAGCCCGCCGGCCAGCAGGATCGCGGTGGCATCGAGCAGCGTCACCAGCCACCACGGCAGGCCCGCCTCGAACGAGGGCAACACCGTCATCATCACGAGTTCGGTCACGAACACCACCAGCAGCACCTGCACCAGTCCCTTACGCACGGAGCACCCCCTCCGCGGTCAGCGCGGTGAGGGCCCGCTCGAACTCCTCGCGCAACTCGGCGATGGCCCGCGGGTCCGGGCGAGCATCCGCCTCCGCCGCCTGTTCCAGCCCGGCGCACCGGGCCGCCAGGCTGGCGGCCCCGACGGAGCCGGCGCTGCCCTTGAACAGGTGCAGCGAGGACCGCCACGCGCCGGCATTCCCCGCGTGCTGCGCCGCCGCCAGTTGATCCAGCAGCAGCCGGCCCTGCGAGGCGAACAGCTCCACCACCTCGGACACGAACCCGGGCATGCCGTCGGCCTCGATGGCCCGCAGGCCCGCCAGCACCACCTCATCCAGCGGCCGGCCGGCATCGGCGGCGGCACGGTGCCGGCCCCGCACGGCGCTGGGCAGGTACCGTCCCGGGAGCCAGCGCTCGAGGACCTGCTCCAGTTCCTCGCGCTGCACGGGCTTGGAGAGGTAGTCATCCATGCCGGCCTCGAGGCACCGCTCCCGGTCGCCGCGCATGGCGTGGGCCGTCAGGGCCACGATCGTGGTCCGGCTGGCGCCGACCGCCTCGCGGGCCCGCTGCACCCGGGTGGCGGCCAGGCCATCCATGACCGGCATCTGGCAGTCCATCAGCACGAGATCGTAGGGCGCCTCGCCGAGACGGGCCAGGGCCTCCTGGCCGTTCTCCGCCAGCTCGATGACGCACCCCAGGCGGCGGAGCATGCTGGTGACCACCTTGCGATTGACCGCGGCATCATCCACCAGGAGCACCCGCGCCGGGCCGAGGCGGACATCCTCGTGGGGCTCGGCGTCGGGGACGGGGACGGGCGCCGGCTCGACGGGCGCAGGCGCATGGGGCCGGATGCAGGCGCGCAGTTCGCCGCGGCGCACCGGCCGGTTCAGCATCTCATACCCGGGCTGCCGCGCACCTCCACAGGTCGCGAGCCGTGTCTCGACGCCCGTGGCGGCACGGAGGGCCCGCAGGGGCGCGGCGCCAAGGGCGCCGTCCACGATGACGGCCGCAAACGGCTCGCCCCGCGCCCGCTCCCTGGCCAGCTGCCCGAGGGCCGCCTCGGCCCCGGCGACCTGGATCACCGTGGCGCCGTCGGCCGTGAGCAGCTCCCCGACGACCTGGCCCTCGAGATCCGAGGGAAGGCACATCAGGACCCGGTGCCCGGCCAGCATCCCGGCCACGGCGGGGCGCCCGGTGTCCTCCAGGGTGATCAGGGCGGTAAACACGCTCCCCCGCCCCTCGGCGCTCTCCACGCCGACCTGACCGTCCATCATCTCCGCCAGCTCGCGCGTGATGGCCAGCCCCAGGCCCGTCCCGCCGTAGCGCCGGGTGGTGCTGGCATCGGCCTGGGTGAACTTGTGGAAGATGTGGTCCAGCTTGTCGGCGGGGATGCCGATGCCGGTGTCCTCGACCGCCAGCCGGATCACCACCCGCGAGCCGCTGCGCTCCGCGACGGACACGTCCACCAGCACGTGGCCGCGCTCGGTGAACTTGATGGCGTTGGCGGCGAGGTTGGTGAGGATCTGGCGGATCCGCACCGGGTCGGCCAGCACCTCCTCCGGCACCTCCGGCGCCACCCGTGCCACGAACTCGAGCCCGCGTTCCGCGGCGCGGACGGCGAGCAGGGCGGCGGTTTCCTCGATCTCGTCGCGCAGCGACATCGGCACCGGCGTGAGGCTGAGCTTGCCCGCCTCGATCTTGGAGAGGTCGAGGATGTCGTTGAGCAGCACCAGCAGGGCGTTGGCGGAGTGATGCACCGTCTCGGCGTAGTCGCGCTGCTCCGGGTCGAGCTCCGTATCGAGCAGCAGGCTGGCCATCCCGATCACCCCGTTCATCGGGGTCCGGAGCTCATGGCTCATGTTGGCGAGGAACTCGCTCTTGGCGCGGCTCGCCGCCTGGGCCCGCTCATTCGACTCCACCAGCGCGTGGGTCCGTTCGTCCACCAGCCGCTCCAGCCCCTCGCTGTAGGTGGCCAGCTCGCGATAGAGGTCGGCACTCTCCAGGGCCGCGGAGACGTTGCCGAGCAGGATCGCCAGCAGCTTGCTGCTGGCCTCCGGGGTCCGGCCGAGCTCCTCGCCCCCGAGGCCGATGAACATGCCGAGCACCCGGGAGCGGGTGGCCAGGGCATGCAGCAGCACCGTGCCATCCGGGACGGTGAGTGCCGGCACCTGCACCGCGCTGTTCCGCTGCGCCGCCCAGGCGTAGATCCCGGCCGCCACCTGGGCGTCGACCTCGGCCTGCAGCGCGGCGGCGTCCCCGGCGGGATCGGCGTCGACGAGGGCCAGGCCCAGCCCATCCTCCTCGAGGAGGAAGAAGGCGGAGCGGGTGAGCGGCAGCAGCCGCCGCAGCACCGGGCGGGCGGCGCTCAGCACCGCCTCGGGCGTGCGTTCCTTCGGCTGGTCGGCGCGGAAGGAGCCGAGCGCGGCCACGAGGTCGAGCGCCTCGAGGACCCACTGCGGATCGCCGGCGGACGCCTGGGGCCCGGTCATGCGCGATCCGTGGCGATGACCTGCACCGCCGCCTCGTAGTGGCGTTCGACCTCGTCCACCACGTCCTCGACCAGGTCGGGCTGCAGCCCCGCGGTGTCCCACGCCTTGCGGCACAGCGGCGGCACGCCGCTCTCGCCGCTCGAGCCGAAGCCCATGGCGTTGGCCAGCAGGTCCGAGATGTGGACGATCGCGGCCTCGATCGGGAAGCGCTGGGCCCGATCGGGGTGGTGATGGTGCAGCACCGCCTCGCGGAGGCTGGACGGGAGCTTCCACTGCTCCAGCAGGGCGTGCCCCACGTGGGTATGGTCGAAGCCCAGGACCTCGTGCTCGAGCTCGTACAGCGGCCGGCCGGTCTCCCGGCTCCGGGTCACGGCCTCGCGCGCGGCGTCGGGCGCCTGCATGTAGATGATCGGGCGGCCGATGTCGTGCAGCAGCCCGGCCACGAAGAACCGCTCCACGTTCGCCTCGCGGCGCCGCGCGGCCAGCGCCCGGGCCGCCACCCCGCAGGCCACCGAGTGCCGCCAGAACGACTCCATGGTCACCAGGTGCTCGGGCATGTTGGCGAACAGCCGGATCACCGACGTGGCCAGGGCCAGGTCCTGCAGCTGGGCGGTGCCGACGATCGAGATCGCATGGCTCACCGTCTCGATCTTCGAGGGGAACCCGTACATGGCGCTGTTGACCAGCCGCAGCAGCCGGGCCGTCAGGCCGGGGTCCTCCGCGATCACGTTGCCGACATCGGCGGCGGAGGAGCGGGGGTCGCTCACCACCGTGGACAGCCGGAGGTACACCCCCGGCAGCGACGCCACGCTCTGCACCCCGCGCAGCAGTTCCGAGGCCCTAGCCATGGCGCCGGCCCTCCAGGGCCAGGCGCCGCGCCTCGCGGAGCGCCGCCAGCCGGAGCAGCTCGGCCATGAAGGGGTGGTCCAGGTCGGCCACCGGGAAGCGGGCGCGGACGATGGCCTCCGCCTCCGCCACCTGCTCCGGCGTCAGCTCGAGCGGCGCCTCCTCGGCGTCGGCGCCGCCCTCGCCCCGCACCCGGATGGTCATGATGCCCCACAGGGAGAAGGCGCGCAGGTGCCGATCCGTGAGCGCGGTGCCGGCGGGCATGAGCAACCGGCCCTGCTGGTCGCGGACCTCCTCGGCGATGACCATGCCCGCCACCAGGTCATCGACCGGTGTCGGGACACCCTGGACGCGTGCCTGCAGGGGCGCCGCCATGCCTCAGGCCTCGACCGGCCGGGCCAGCGGCTGCAGCACCTGGCGCGCCGCCCCGAGTTCCCGCTCCAGCAGCGCCAGCGCGTCGGCGCCGGGCACCTGTCCCGCGCGAGCGGTCGCCTCGATGGCGCGGCTCGCCTCCTGCACCCGGACCAGTCCCAGGCTGGCCGCGGAGCCCTTGAGCGCGTGCGCGATGCCCACCACGTCCGGGGCACGGCCGGCACGGCTGCAGCCGGCGATCGCGGTCCACCGGATCGGGGCCTCGGTCAGGAACACCTGGGCAAGCTCCGCCACGAAGGTGCCGTCGTCGTCCATCCCCTGCAGGCGTTGCAGGATCTGCGGGTCCAACACGGGCCGCTCGGCCATGGGTGTGCCTCCTTCCGTCTCAGGCGCGGGCGCCAGGGTCGTGGCGCTCCGCGCGTTCCAGCTGGGGCCGGATCTGCGTGTCGTAGCACTCGGGGCAGATGCCGTGGCTGAACTGGGCCTCGGTGCGGTGCGAGACGTACTCCTCGACCTGGCACCAGTGGTCCCCTTCATCGCGGACCCGCTTGCAGTATGAGCAGATCGGGAGCAGCCCCTCGAGTTGCTTCACCTCGAGCTGCAGCCCGAGCACCCGCTCCGCCACCCGCAGCCGGGCGTGCAGCTCGGCCCGGTCGAGCGGCTTGGTGGCGAAGTCGTCGGCGCCGGCATTCATGCCGTCGAGCCAGCGGTCATGCCCGGCCAGGGCGGTGAGCAGCACCACCCAGGTGTAGCGGTCGGCCGCGCGGCTCCGAATGCGACGGGTGAGCTCGAGCCCATCCATCCGGGGCATCATCCAGTCGGTGATCACCACGTCGGCCGGCTCGCGGCTGAACGCCTCCCAGGCCGCCTGGCCGTCATCGGCCGCGACGGTCGCGTGACCGAGCTGCGTCAGGGTCGCCACCAGGATCCGCTGGGACACCGGATCGTCATCCACCACGAGCACCCTCATGCCGCGCTCCCCGCCGCCCGCAGGCTGGCGCCGCCGGCCCGGTACGCCACCGAGCCGCCGACCACCACCCGCTCCCAGGCGTCGTCCACCATCACGGTGGTCTCCGCGCTGCCGAGCAGGAGGAAGCCGTCGGGGCGCAGGGCCTGCCGGGCCCGGCGCAGGATGGCCCGCTTGGTGTCGAGGTCGAAGTAGATCAGCACGTTGCGCAGGAAGATCACGTCGAACCGGGGCAGGGGCGGCCACCCCTCCATGAGGTTCATCTCACGGGCCTGCACCCAGCGGCGCAGGTCGGGCTTCACCTGCCACCGCGTGCCCTGCCGGTCGAAGTACTTCACCAGCAGCGGCGCCGGCAGCCCACGGTTCATCTCGAGCTGGCCGTAGCTCGCCTGCTGGGTGCGCCGCACCATGTCGCGGGAGAGGTCGGTGGCGAGGATGCTCACGTCCCACGCGCGCAGCCCGGGGAAGTGCTCCGCCAGCAGCATGGCCAGGCTGTACGCCTCCTGGCCGCTGGAGCAGGCGTTGCTCCAGAAGCGCAGGCGGCGCTCGCTGGCCCGGGCGGCGATCAGCTCCGGCAGCAGCCGGTGCTGCAGCGCCTCGAACGGATGATGGTCGCGGAAGAAGCTGGTCTCGTTGGTGGTCATCGCCTCCACCACGGCCCGCTCCAGCTCGCCCCGCGGGTCGGCGCGGAGCGCCGCGGCCAGCGTCGCGAGCGAGGGCAGCTGGCGGTCGCGGAGCAACGGGACCAGTCGGCTCTCCACCAGGTATTCCTTTCCCGGTTCGAGCACGATGGCGGAGCGCTCGCGCACGAGCCCCCGCAGGAAGTCAAACTCCGCCGGTCCCAGCATCGCCGCGATCCTCCCTGATCATCGGGCGCTCACCGTCACCGGTGGCACGCCGCCGATCCGCGCCAGGCGTCCCACGCCGGCCCGCTGGATCAGCTCCGCCGTCACCTTCTCCAGCGGCAGCACGGCATCGGCCAGGCCGGCGCCGACCACCGCGCCCGGCATGCCCCAGACCACCGCGCTGGCCTCGTCCTGGGCCAGCACCACCCCGCCCGCCTTCCGGATCTCCTCGGCCCCGCGGAGCCCGTCCTGCCCCATCCCGGTGAGCACCAGGCCCAGCGTCCGGTTCCCCACGAGGGCGGCCGCGCTGCGAAAGAGCGGGTCGACCGCCGGCCGGCAGGAGTTCTCCGGCGGGTCCTGGGTGAGCCGCAGGCGGAGCACCTCGCCGTCCCGCCGCAGCACCATGTGGGAGCTTCCGGGCGCCACCCAGACCACGCCGGGCTCCACCACCCCGCCCTCTTCTCCCTCGCGCACCGCGAGCCGGGAGGTGGAGGCGAGCCGCTCGGCCAGGAACCGGGTGAACACCGGCGGCATGTGCTGCACGATCACCACCGGCAGCGGGAAGTCCGCCGGGAGCGCCGGGATGACGCTGGCGAGGGCGTTGGGGCCGCCGGTGGAGACCCCGATGGCCAGCAGGTCCACCCGCTGCGGCAGCGCCGGCCGCGGGGCCGCGCCGGCCGCCGCCGGGGCGCGGGGCGGCGCGGTCGCGGGCCGGGGCCGCACGGCGCCCCGGCCACACAGCGCCTTGATGCGGGGGATGAGGTCGTCCCGCACCCGGTCCTGGGCCAGCGTCACGCTGCCGACGTTGGCCGGCTTGGTGACGTAGTCCGAGGCGCCGCGCGTCAGCGCTTCGAGCGTGGCGGCGGCGCCGCGCTCGGTGAGGGTGCTGAACATGATGACCGGGAGGCGCGGGTAGAGCTTGCGCAGCTCCACCAGCGTCCCGAGCCCGTCCAGCTCCGGCATCTCGATGTCGAGGGTCACCAGGTCCGGCTTCAGGCCCGCCAGCTTCTGCAGCGCCAGGCGGCCGTTGGCCGCGGTGCCCACCACCTCGATGTCCGGATCGGACGAGAGGACGTCGGTGACGATGCGGCGCACCACCACCGCATCATCGACCACCAGCACGCGGATCTTCGCCATGGCTCAGCCCGCGGCGAGCCCCACGAGCTGCAGCTTCTCGTGCAGCACGTCCTTGGTGAAGGGCTTCATGACGTACTCATTGGCCCCCGCCTCGAGCGCCCGCTGCATCTGGCTCATCTCGGTCTCGGTGGTGACCATCATGATGACCGTGTCCTTCCACGCCGGGTTGCCCCGGGCCGCCACCAGGAAGTCGAAGCCGTTCATCTCGGGCATGTTCCAGTCGACCAGGATCAGGTCCACCTTGCCGACCTCGGCGAGGCGGTCCAGCGCTTCCTTGCCGTGGCCGGCCTCGAACAGCTCGAAGCCCAGCTCCTTGACGGTCTTCCCGATGATGCTGCGGATTGCCCGCGAATCATCCACGACCAGCGCACGCACTGCCGCCTCCTTGCTCCAGGGTTAGCTCGTCAGCCCTGCTCGACCGCCTCGGACACCCGCGCCGGGCGGGCGTCCCGCCGCCGGCACTCGGGGCACTGCACGCGCGGGTTGCGCCGCCGCACCTCTGCCGCCACCTGCCGCAGGTCCACCCAGCGGCCATTGTCCTGCCGGACCCGGGCGCACCCGGGGCAGCAGTGATGCATCGCCTCCAGGTACGCCAGCTTGGACTCCATCCCCAGGATCCGTTCCGCCACCCGGAGCCGGGTCACCAGCTCGTCGGGGTCGAAGGGCTTGGTGAGGAAGTCGTCCGCCCCCGCGTTCATCGCCTCGAGGTAGTTCTGCTTCCCGCCCAGCGCGGTCAGCACCACCAGCCAGGTGTAGCGGTCATCCGGCGCGTCGCGCCGCACCCGGCGGCAGAGGTCCAGGCCGTCGAGGCGCGGCATCATCCAGTCGGTGATCACCACCGGCGGGCGCTCCTGCTCGTACAGCTGCCACGCCTCCGCGCCGTCCCGCGCCGCCAGCACGCCGTAGCCCAGCTTCTTGAGCGTCCGCTCCAGGACCAGCCGGGACGTGGTATCGTCTTCCGCGATCAGGATCCGCACCTAGACCTCTGCCGCCACCCGTGGTTCGGGGCGCACCCCGGTGCGCCGCGCCCTGCCCTGCCCCCCGGTCCGGAACTGCCCCACCAGGCGCTCCAGCGCCGACGACATGCGGGCCAGGTCGGCGGCGGTGCGGGCGGCCTCCCCGGCCGCCGTGCTCGACTCCTCCGCCGTCTGCGCCGCCGCGAGCATCACCTGGGCGATCTCGGTGGTGCCCCCCGCCGCGTCCTGCACCCCGCGGCCCATCTCGTTGGCCACCGCGCTCTGCTCCTCCACCGCGCTGGCGATCCCGCCCTGGTACTGGTTGATCTGGTCCACCACCTTGGCGATGCGCCGGATGGCCTGGACCACCTCGCCCACCTGCTGCTGCACCGCCTCGATCCGCCGGGCGATGTCCTCACTCGAGGCCGCCGCCTGGTTGGCCAGGTCCTTGACCTCGTGCGCCACGACGGCGAAGCCCTTGCCGGCGTCGCCCGCCCGCGCCGCCTCGATGGTGGCGTTGAGCGCCAGCAGGTTGGTCTTCTGCGCCACCGCGGTGATGGACGTGAGCACCACCCCGATCTCCGCGCTGCCCTGCCCCAGCCGCTCCACCGTCCGGTCGGCCTCGCCGGCCAGCACCGCCGCCTCGGACGCCACCGTGGCCGCCTCGGCGGCGCTGCGCGCGATCTCCTTGATCGCCGAGGAGAGCTGCTCCACCCCCGTGGCGATGCTCTGCACGCTGTTGCTCACGCCACCCGCCGTGCTGGCGGCCTGGCCCGACTGCGCCCGGCCGGTATCGCTCGAGACGGTCAGCTGGCGGCTCACCGCCGACATCTGCTCCGCGGCCGCCGCCAGCGAGGTCGCGTTCTCGGCGATGAGCACCACCGTCTGCTCGATCTTGGCCACGAAGGTGTTGAACGAGCGGGCCAGCTCCCCGAGTTCGTCCTCGCCGGTGTATTCCACCCGCGCGCCCAGGTCGCCGTCGCCCTCCGCCACCTCCGCCAGCCGATGGCCCACCATGCGGATGGGCGTGAGGATCGAGCGGCCGACCAGCGTCAGCACCAGCCCGAGCAGCCCCGCGCCGCCGACGGCCAGGCCCAGGGCGAGCCGTTCCAGCTGCCGCCCCCTGGTCCCCGCGGCGGCCACGCTGGCGTCATTCGCCGCCTCAATCACGGCGCGCACCGCCTCGGCCTGCCGCTCCACCTCCCGGAAGACCGACTGGAACTGCTCCAGCGTCTCGCGCCCGTCCATCGCGGACGTGGCGCTCTCGTGGTAGCGCGCCAGCAGCGGGGCCAGGCCCGCCAGGGCCGCCCGGGTCTCCGGCGTCAGGTCGAGCGCCCCATTGGCCTGCACCAGGGAGTCGAACGCGGCGAAGTGGGTATCAAGCTCGGCGCGCGCCTCCGCCCGCAGGGCCGGCCCGGAGGCCAGCCGGCTGGCCAGGACGTCCCCGCGAATGGCGTCGTGCATCATGTCGGCCTGCTGGTGGTTGGCCAGCGCTGTCCCGCTCAGGTGCAGGTCCTCGATGGCCGCCTCCAGCTGCCGGACGCTCCAGAAGCACATGCCCGCGAGCGCGGCCGCCAGCGCCACCGAGACCCAGCCCAGCCCGAAGAGTTTGCGACGGATGGTCCACGCCATGGAGCGCCCTGACCTGTGAAGAGTCCGGGGCCCGGGCCCGGCGGTCGCCGGGCGCATGCCCCCACGTCACTGGTATCGGCAGCGGGGGGCGCGGGCTTGACCCGCGCCGGGAGGTGGGATCAGGCGTCCCGCTTGAGGCCCAGGTGGTCGTGGAACTCCTGCTCCACCTGGTGCGGATCGTGGGTGTTGAAGAGGATGAGGTTGCGCAGGTGCTCCAGGCTGTCGATGCCGACGATCTCGGTGAACTGGATCGCGACACCCCCGGGGCCCGGACGCACCACGGCGCCCTGAGCGTGGACCACGATCTCGGTCCCCTCCAGGTGCATCCGGATGTCACAGGGCGTTCCCGGTGCCGGCGCCGCCGCCGTGCGCAGGAAGCCGCCCTTGAGGCTCAGGTTCTCCAGCGTGCCGTCCAGGCGCGTGCCCCCATCCAGGGTCACCTCGGCCTGGAGGTGCACCGGCACCCGGCTGAATTCGCGGCGGTGGGGCAAGGGTACGTCGGTCATCTGGGCCTCCTAGTGCTTCCCGTTCTCGGATTTCTTGAGCAGCCGCACCACGACGGGTGAGCCCTGGCACTTGAACCCCACGCTGGTCACCAACTCGCTGCCGGGGACCCGCGCGGTGTAGGCGCTGCCCTCGACGACCGTGGGGAGCGACAGCCGGCACCCCTCGGGCAGCAGCGCCTTGACGTTGCCCCCGGTCATGTTGGTCAGCTCACCCATGGCATCCTGCATGTCGGATGGGGTGGCGTTCGCCAGGTCCACGCCGAACATCGTGGCCGCCGCGGTCCGCGCGAACTCGGCCGAACACTCGATGGTGACCGCGCCCTCCCACGCGCCGGTGAAGTGCACCCAGCCCGACACCACCCGGTCCGGCGGCGGCGGGATCTCCGGCGACCGGACCAGGGGGGTGCCCAGGACCGAGTCCCAGACCATTTCCGCCACCTGCCGGATCTCTTCCTCGAGGAACTGCATCACCGCCTCCTAGCTGCCTTTGATCCGGTAGCAACCGGCCTTGTCGAACTGCACCCGCTCAAACGTGTCACCGAGGTTGATCGTGGTCTCTGCCCCGCCCAGGAACAGGTACCCCCACGACTGCAGCACCTTCCGGACGTTGCCGAGGATCTGCCGCTTGGTCTCGACGTCGAAGTAGATCAGGACATTGCGCAGGAACACCACGTCCATCGCCGGCAGCGGGCCCCACGGCTCGATCAGGTTCATCTCGCGGAACTCGCAGTACCGCTGCACCTCGGGCTTCACCTGCCACTCCATCCCCTTCTTCTCGAACCACTTCACCAGCAGGTTGGCGGGCAGCCCGCGATTGACCTCGATCTGGCCATAGCGCCCGGCGCGGGAACGCGTCACCATCTCGCCCGAGAGGTCGGTGGCGAGGATCCGGAAGTTCCATCCGGTGAGCTGGGGGAAGTGCTCCAGCAGCGTCATCGCGACGGTGTAGGGTTCCTGCCCGCTGGAACAGGCCGCGCACCAGATGTTGAGCGTGCGGGTGGCCTGCCGGTGCTTGAGCACCTCGGGAATCACCACCTGCCGCAGCGCCGCGAACGGGTGCAGGTCGCGGAAGAAGCTGGTCTCGTTGGTCGTCATCGCCTCGACGACCTTGCGGTGCAGCCCGTTGAAGGGCTGGGCCCGCATCTGGGCCACCAGGGCCTCGAGCGACGCAAAGCCCTCCGCCCGGGCCAGCGGCGTGAGCCGGGCCTCCAGCAGGTAGCTCTTCTCCGGCTCGAGCACGATCGCGGACCGCTGGCGGACCAGCGTGCTCACGAACTGGAAATCGATCGGGTTGAGGGCCATCGGCCGCTCTCCTGACTCAGCGCATCAGCACCGGGGCGACACCGCCCCGGCAGCGTTCCACAATGGCCTGCGGCAACTCACCGAGCGGCAGGATGGCCTCCGCCAGTCCGGCGCGGGCCACCGCGCCCGGCATGCCCCAGACCACGCTCGTGGCCTCGTCCTGGACCAGGACCCGGCCTCCCACCTCGGTGATGCTGCCGGCGCCGGCCATCCCGTCCTGTCCCATCCCCGTCAGCACCACCGCCAGGGAACGCGGGCCGTACACCCGGGCCACCGACCGGAACATCGGGTCCGCCGCGGGCCTGCAGGAATTCTCGGGTGCTGACTGGTTTGTCTGAAGGACGACTTCCATCCCGACTCGCTGGACCACCAAATGGTGGTCGCCGGGGGCGATCCAGACCTGGCCGGGCGCCACGTGGGCGCCGGGGACCGCCTCGTCCACCTGGAAGTGCGTGGCCGCCCGCAGGCGGTCGGCCAGCAGGCGGGTGAATCCCGTGGGCATGTGCTGGGTGATCAGGATCGGCACCCGGAAGTCCGCGGGCAGGCCCGTGAGCAGCGCCTCCAGGGCGTTGGGGCCGCCGGTGGACGCCGCCACGGCGAGCACCTCCGGCAGGCTCGCGGCGATCCGCCCCGCCGACGGGGGCGGCGCCACCCGCGGCCCCGCCGTCACGCGCGCCACCGGCCGCGGTGGCGCCGCCGCCAGCGCCCGGGCCCGGGCCACCTGCGCCGCGACCCGGGGCGCCAGGCGGCGGCTGACCCACTCGATGGCGTTCACCATGTTGCCCTCGTGGGGCAACTTGGGAATCAGGTCGTCGGCGCCGAGCGCCAGGGCCTCGAGTTCCGCGACACCGGGGGCGCTCACGCCGGTGAACATGACCACCGGCAGGTGGGGCCACTGCGCCCGCAGGCGGCGCAGGGTCTCCAGGCCGTCGAGCCCGGGCATGTCGATGTCGAGCGTGACCACGTCGGGACCCTGCTCGGCGATGACCCCGAGGGCCAGGTCGCCGTCACTCGCGGTCCCGACGACCTCCATGTCCGGCTCGCGCCCCAGCGCCTGGGCAATGACCCGGCGGACGATCACCGCATCGTCCACCACCAGGACGCGGAGCCGCTTCACGTCACCCACGCGGCGGCGGGCACCGCCGGTTCGGGACTGGCGCCACCGCGCAGTTCCGCGAGCCCCGCCGCCAGCGCACGGATCCGGCGGATGGCGTCGGCGCTGGCCTGGGCACGGTCCACCGCCTCGGTCAGCCGTGAGCCGAACGTCCCCGACAACCCCTGCGCCTCGGCCGCCACCGCCGCCGCGGCCTCGGCGGCCGCTGCCTGGACCGCGCGCAGCGCCTCGACCACCGCCTGGTCGGCCCGCCGCAGCGCCTCCGGCCGCGTGGCCGCGTCACTCCCCGGGTCCGGCACCGGCAGCCCGGCCTGCTCCGCTTCTTCGGCCACGGCGTCAAGCAGCCGGGTCAGGGTAAGGAGATCGGCCGAGACGCCCTCGAGGGCCCGAGCCTCCTGCCGCAGCACCGCCACGCCCGGCGCCCCAGTGGCCACGGGGTCGGGCGAGGGCATGGTGACCGGGGCGGCGTCCGGCGCCGGGGTCGGGCCCGGCACCGGGGCCGGCGGCGTCCGATGCACGATCTCCCAGGTGATCTGCGGCCCGACGTAGCGCTGATCCTGGTCCAGCACGGGTGACACCAGGACCGCCACCGTCTCCGGGCCGAACTGCACCTGGGTCTTGTGCGGCAGCTGCGCGGGATCGGCAAAGAGCGCCCGCCGCGCCGCGACATCGGGGAAGAAGATCCCGACCGGCACGCCATCGCTGGCCTGGACCGGCGTCCGCAGGTAGGGCGCCAGCCGCGCCAGCGCCGCCTCGCAGGCGGCGTTGCCGAACCAGCGCTCCAGCGTGGCGTCGGGCAGCATCACCGGCACGGGCAAGTCCTCGGCCTGGCTGCGCAGCCGCTGGAACACCGCCTGGTTCCGGTGCTGTTCCGAGAGATCGCGCCACGCGACGCCATACCCCACGACCCCGCCCGCCTGGCGCACCGCGAAGGGGTGGGCCTTCCACACCGCGCGCCCGAAGCACCAGGTGGTCTCGCGGGGCAGGCGGTCGGGATCGGCAAAGAGGGCGGAGAACTGGGTCGGGGCCGGGTGGATCCGGATGATCGGGTGGCCCACCAGCTCTGCGGCGCCGAGGTTGAAGGCCCGCCGGAGCTCCCCGTCCGCCGCCTGCACCCCCGCCACGGCCCCCGGGTTGAGGTGCACCAGCGTGAGCTGGGCATCGAGCACAAAGAGGTTGCCGTCATCCAGCCCGAGTCGTGCCGCCTCCAGGACCGCCGCGGCCACGAGCGATTCCACCGGCGACACCGACGGGACCGCCGGTGGCACCGGGTCGGCCGGGGCGCCGCCCAGCCCGAGGCGCGCGGCCTCCCGGGCCAGCAGGCCACGCAGCTCCGCCACCGCCGCCTCGGGGACACCAGCGGCCTCGAAGGCCGCACCGAGATGGGCGCCCAGGGTGCCGACATCCTGGCCGGTCAGCGCCAGCCGCGCGGCCACCCCGCGCGGGTCCGGGCCATCGTAGGCCATGGGGCCGCCGGTCAGCTCGGTCAGGAACATCTGGGCCTGCCAGGTGGCGTCGGCGCCGGGCGCGGCCGGGATGCGCCCGGCCAGGGACGGGTCGGCGCTGGCGCGGACGAAGGCCCGCGCCACCGCCTGGTCGAGGGCGTCGAATCCGCCGAGGCGGTCGAACAGCCCGGCTCGCGCGGGGCTCGAAGACATCACTCCTGACATGTGTGCACTCCTGCTTCCGTGATCAGCACCGGAACCGCCCCACCATGCCGTGGAGCTGCTCCGACAGCCGTGCCAGCTGGTCAGCCGCGTCCTGGCTCTGGGTAACGCTGGTGGTGGTCGCGTCCGCGGCCTCCGCCACCCCGACCATGTTCTCGGCGATGGCGCCCGCGCTGCGGGCGGCCTCGCTCACGTTGCGGCTCATCTCGTTGGTCGTGGCGGTCTGCTCCTCCACCGCGCCGGCGATGGTGGTCTGGATCCCGCTGATCTGCTCGATGATCCCGGCGATCTCATGGATCTCGCCGACCGCGTCCCGGGTGTCGCCCTGGATGACCTCGATCTTCCGGCTGATCTCCTCGGTGGCCTTGGAGGTGCCCTTGGCCAGCTCCTTCACCTCGTTGGCCACCACGGCGAAGCCCTTGCCCGCGTCCCCCGCGCGCGCCGCCTCGATGGTGGCGTTGAGGGCGAGCAGGTTGGTCTGCTGCGCGATGGCGGTGATCACCTTGACCACTTTGCCGATCTCCGTGCTGGACTCGCCCAGCCTCGCCACCGTGGCCTTGGTGCGGTCGGCCACCTGCACCGCCTGCCGCGCCACCCGCGCGGCGTCCGCCGCGTTCCGGGCGATCTCGCGGATCGAGGCCCCCATCTCCTCCGTGCCGCTGGCGGTCACGGTGATGTTGCCGGAGACTTCCGCGGCTGCGTTCGACACGATCCGCGCCTGGGCCGAGGTCTGCTCCGCGCTCCCCGCAAGCGTGCGGTTGATCCCCGACAGCTGCTCCGAGGCGCCCGCCAGGGTCCGGGCGTGCCCCCCGATGCCCGCCACCTGCGCCCGGAAGCCGGCGAGGAGCGCGGCGAGGCCTTCACCGAGCTGCCCGGCGGCGTCGCTCCCGCGCACCGGGACATCGACCGTCAGGTCGCCGGCGGCGGCATCGCGCACGGCGGCGAGGATCTGGTCCACCTGGGCCTGCAGCGTGGCGGCCTGGGCGCGCTCCCGTTCGCGCGCCGCGGCGATCTGCGCCTCCACCTCCAGGCGCTGGGTGATGACCTCCCAGGTGACCATCGGGCCGAGATACTGGCCCCCCGCGTCGTACGTCGGGCTGAGCTCCATCTCAAGCGTCTCCGGCCCCACGCCGAGGCGGAGCCCGTGCGGCAGCTGCTTGGGGTCGAGCAGCCGGGCGCGGAGCGCCCGCAGCTCGGGATGGAGCAGCTCCAGCGACCGGCCCAGCAGCTGGTCGGCCGCCACGCCGGTGAACTCCTCGAGCTGGGCCAGGCAGGCGTGGGCCGCAGGGTTGAGGTACTGGATGGCCAGGTCCCGGTCCGCGGAGATGATGTTGATCGGCGAGTTGCGGACCATCGAGGCATAGCGGGCCAGTTCCACCCGCGCGATGCCGCCGGCCACCTGGCCCGCCACCTTGCGGAGCGCATCGCTCTCGGCCGCGGAGAGGGTCCGGCGGCAGGTGGCGTAGACCTCCAGCGTCCCGACGATCTCGCCGTTGACGAGGAGCGGCACCGCCGCGGCGGTCTGCACCCCGGCCTGCCGGGCCACCGGGGCGCGGGCGAACTCCGGCACCGCGCCGAAGTCGTCCACCACCACCAGGTCGCCGGCCCGCCAGGCGCGGCCCGACAGCGCCTCGCCCTCGCGGAACTGGGCCGCGCGGGTCTTCTCCCGGAACTCGTCGGCCACCTGGCCGGAATCCAGACTGCACTTGAGCAGGCCGTCGATCGGGTCACGGCGCAGCCAGGCCGCATAGTCCCAGCCCTGGCCCTCGCGCAGCAGCTGCAGCACGCTGGCCACGGCGCCCTTCACGGTGGCGGCGCGCGTCACGGCCTCGATGGCACGGGTCACGACTTCCCCGCCGGTGGGAACGTCGGCGGCGCGGGCGCGCGGGGCCACGGGGGCCGCGACGCTGGTCTCGGTCGGAGCGATCATCGGGCCGCCTAGTGGGTGAAACGGCCGACGAGGCGGCGCAGTTCGGTGGCCATGGCGGCGAGCTCCGCGGTGGCCCGGTCGCTGTTGCCGGTGCTTTCGCTGGTGGCCCGGGCGGAGCCGGCCACCGTCGCGATCGTGTGGCTGATCTCCTGCGCCCCGCGCGCCGCGTCGGTGATGTTCCGCGCCATCTCGTTGGTGGTGGCCGTCTGCTCCTCCACCGCCCCGGCGATGACGGTCTGGATGTCACTGATCCGGGTGATGATCTGCCCGATGTCGCGGATGGCCTGCACCGCGCGCCCGGTGTCGCCCTGGATGGCCTCGACCCGCTGCTCGATCTCCTCGGTGGCGCGCGCGGTCTCCTTGGCCAGGTCCTTGACCTCCTTGGCCACCACCGCGAAGCCCTTCCCCGCCTCGCCCGCCCGCGCCGCCTCGATGGTCGCGTTGAGCGCCAGGAGGTTGGTCTGCTGCGCAATCGTGGTGATCAGCTTGAGCACCTTGCCGATCTCCTGGCTCGAGCCGCCCAGCTGGGCCATCATCTCGTTGGTGCGCCCGGCGAGCCCGACGGCCTCGGTGGCCACCTTCGCCGCCTCGGACGCGTTCTTGGCGATCTCCCGGATGCTCGCCCCCATCTCCTCGGTGCCCGCCGCCACGGTCTGCACGTTGCGGGTCACCTCCTCGGAGGCGCTGCTCACCACCGCGGCCTGCGTGCTGGTGTCGGCGGCCCCGGTGGCCAAGGTCCGGTTGACCGCGGAGAGCTCCTCCGCCGCGGCGGCCAGGGTGTCGGCGTGCCCCGCGATCTGGCCGATGTTCTGGCGCAGGTCCGTGAGGAACGTGGCCAGCTCGCGGCCCAGCTGCCCGATCGTGTCCTGGCCCTCGACCCCCACCGTGCGGGTGAGGTCGCCGGTCGCCGCCGCGTGGACCGCGCCCAGGATCCGGTCCACCTTGCTCCGCAGTTCCGCGGCCTCGCGCTGCTCCCGGGCGTGGGCGTCGGCCACGGCCCGCTGGGCGGCCAGGGTCTCGGTCACGACCTCCCAGGTGAGCATCGGGCCGATGTAGCGCTTCTGGTGGTCGAAGGTGGCGGACACCGTGAGGTCGAGGGTCTCCGGGCCGAACGTGACCTGGGCGCGGTACGGGAGGGCCGCCGGGTCGAGCAGGCGGCGCCGCAGGTCGTCCGAGCGTTCGAAGAACACCAGCATCGATGCGCCCTGGACCCCGTCGGCGGTCACCGGCAGCACCCGGCCCAGCCGCTCCAGGGAGGCCCGACCGGCCGGGTTCACGTACTGCATGGTGAGGTCGGGGTCGCCGCAGATGATGTTGGTGGGGCAGCTCTCGATCATCGAGAGCACCCGGCCGAGCTCCACCTCCACGCGGTTCCGCTTGGTCTGGTCTTCCCAGGCCGCCACGTATCCCGTGAGCGCGCCGGCCTCGTCCCGCACCGCGTGCACCAGGCACTTGTAGACCGCCCCCTCGGTCTTGATCTTGTGCTCGTAAGGCAGCCGCGCCGGGTCGGCCACCGCCTCACGGAAGCCCGCGGGGGCGCCGTGCAGGGTGGCCAGCTCCTGCCCCGCCACCGGGCCGGTGGCGTAGCCCAGCTTCGCCACCGCCGCTTCGGCCTGGCGGCTGGCGTGCAGCACCCGCTGGTGCCGGTCGGCCAGGAATAGGATGGCCGCGGCCTCGGTGATCCCGCCGAGCAGGCGGGGCGTGGCCAGCGGGTCGGTCACCGCGGCGGCCTGGGGCAGCACACGGGCGTGAGGTTCCGGGGATGCGGTCATCGGTACGCGCTCCTTGCGTCACCGTTCGAGGGGGTCTGCCATCCGTCAGCGCGCGCCCGTGGGCTCCAGGGCAAGCGCCTTCTCCGTATCGAGCACCAGCAGCAGGCGGCCGGGGAGCTTGTACACCCCGCGGATCATCTCGCGGGCTGCCGGAGGAAGGGTCTCCGGCGGTTCCTCGTACGCGGACTCCTCGGTCTCCAGCACGTCACCGATCTCATCCACCAGCAGGCTGACCGCGCCCTCGTCGGTGCGCACCACCACGTTCATCGGCTGCCGGTCGGCGGCGAAGGGCGCCAGCCCGAGCCGCTCGCGGAGGTCGATCGCGGTGACGATCTGTCCCCGGAGGTTGATCAGCCCGCGGACCGCCCGCCCCGCGAGCGGCACCCGCGTCATCTGCTGCGAGCGGATCACTTCCTGGACCTGCAGCACCTCGATGCCGAAGAACAGGCGATCGAGCTGAAACGTGCAGAACTGGCGTTCCATGGCCATGGCCTCAGACCCCCGCGCCGACTGGTTCGGCGTCCGAGCCCGCGAAGAGCAGCACGTCCGCCTGTTCGATGAGTGCCCGCACGTCGAGCAGGTCGGTCACCTTCTGCTGGATCACCGCGGTGCCGTACACGGCGCCCTGCCGCTCCCGCCGGTGCACGGTGAGCTGCTCCTCGACGATGTCGACGATGTTCTCCACCACAAGGCCCACGTCCCGGCCCTCGTGACGGTAGACCACCACCTGGAGCGGGTCGCGCTCCTCCGCGCCGCCCGGCTCGCCCAGCAGCTCGGTGAGCCGGATGAGGGGCAGCAGCCGCCCGCGATACTGCACCACCTGGTACGCCCCCGCCCGCTCGATCGTGCCCTGCGGGAATTCCTCCAGCCGCGCCACCATCGACAAGGGGATGGCCATCCGCCGCTCGGCCCCCAGCCGGAAGAGGAGCAGCATCAGCCGTTCCGCCTCCCCGGCGCGCGCCGCTTCCACCACCGCGCCCGGCGCCTTGCGGGCCGACTCGGTGACCACCTGCGCCAGCTGGCCCAGGCCGAGCACGTCGAGGATCAGCGCCACCCGGCCATCACCCATGATCGTGGCCCCGGCAAAGGCCCCGATGCCCTTGAGCTGCTTGCCCAGCGGCTTCACCACGATCTCCTCGGTGTCGTTGATCTCGTCCACGACGAGGCCGAAGGTGTGCTCGTCCGCCTGCAGCACCACGATGTTGACCGCCTCCTGCGCCCCTGTGGACCGGAAGCCCTCCTGCAGCCCCAGGGCGTGCGCCAGGTTCACCAGCGGCAGCAACCGGCCCCGCAGCCGGTACACCGGCGCCCCGTAGACCATCTCGATGCCCGCCTCGGCCTCGTCGCCCTCCAGCCGCACCAGCTCCAGCAGCGACACCTGCGGGATCGCGAAGCGGTCCCCGGCCGTGGTGACGACCAGCGCCGGGATGATGGCCAGCGTGAGCGGGATCTTGATCTTGAGGGTGGTGCCCTGGCCGGCCACGCTCTGCACGTCGACCGTGCCACCGATCTTCTCGATGTTGGTCTTCACCACGTCCATGCCCACGCCGCGGCCGGAGATGTTGCTCACCTGCTCCGCCGTGCTGAAGCCCGGCGCGAAGATCAGGTTCACCAGCTCCCGGTCCCCCATCCGCGCCGCCTGCTCGGCCGTGATGACGCCCTTCTGGATCGCCTTGGCCTTCACCCGCTCCGTGTTGACCCCGCCGCCGTCATCGGAGATCTCGATGTTGACCTGCCCACCCTCGTGGTAGGCGCGCAGCAGCAGCCGCCCCTCGGCCGGCTTGCCCCGGGCCACCCGCTCGGCCGGCAGCTCCATGCCATGGTCCACCGAATTCCGCACGATGTGCGTCAGCGGGTCCTTGATCGCCTCGATGATCGTCTTGTCGAGCTCGGTCTCCTTCCCCTCCATCTCGATGCGCACCTGCTTCTTGCACGCCAGGGCAAGGTCGCGCACCACCCGCGGGAACTTGGCCCACACATTCCCGATGGGCTGCATCCGGGTCTTCATGACCCCTTCCTGCAGCTCGGTGGTGATGAGGTTCAGGCGCTGCGAGGTCGCCACGAACCCCGAGTCGTCGGCGGTCGTGGTGTACTGGAGGATCTGGTTGCGGGCCAACACCAGCTCGCCCACCAGGTTCATGAGCTTGTCCAGCAGCCCCACATCCACCCGGATGTTGCTGTCCGAAGCCGCCGGCGCCTTCACCTCCGCCGGCTCGGCCGCGGCCACCGGCGCCACCTGCGCCGCGGGGGCCGGGACCGGCTCGGGGACCTGCGCGGGAACCGGGGGCGCCACGGCCGCGGGCGGCGGCACCTCCGCCACCGGAGCCGCCTGCGGGCCGCTCTTCCGGCCGCCCTTGGCCCGCGACGCCCCTTCAGCTTTTCCCGAGGCGGCCGGCTCCCCCTTCTGCAGCCGCGTGAGCAGCTCCACCAGGGACGCAAAGCCCTCCTGCCCGTCGGTGCCGGTGCTCTCGACTGCCGAGAGCATCGACCGGACCGCGTCCACCAGCTGGAGCAGCGCGCTCGTGATCTCGGGCGTCAGGGTCTTCTTGCCGTCGCGGAGGTCGGAGAGCAGGCTCTCCCCCACGTGCGTCACCGATTCCAGCCGGCCGAAGCCGAGGAACCCGCTGGTGCCCTTGATGGTGTGGATGCAGCGGAAGATCCCGGCCAGCAGGTTCTTGTCGCCCGGGTTCTGCTCCAGCGCCACCAGGTTGCGATCCAGGGTGTCGAGCCCCTCACTGCTCTCCACGAGGAACTCTTTGACGATGTCGTCCATGTCGCTCATGCTCGGCTCTCCGGCGCCCGCCTTCGCGGCGCGTCCTGCTGGGAGGAAGGACCACTGATGAGCGGAGTATCGGCCGCCCGCCGGATTTCGTTGAGCGCTCAGCCGCCCGTGCGCAAGGCACCCGCCCTGTTTCCGGGCGCCGGACCGGCCGCCCCCCGCCTCGGGGCCTCGCCCGGCCGCCCGGCGGGGCGCGTGTCCGCGCCGGCCAGCAGGAGGCCCAGCGCCGACAGGACGCCAGCGAGCCCCACCCCAGTCAGGAGGAGCCGGCGCCGCCCGGTGGCCACGAGCGCCTGCGCCTCCGCCTCCTGGCCCGCGATCCGCAGGCCGGCCTCCTCCACGACCTCGTCGATGGCTCGCCGGTGCGCCTCGTACAGGGCGAGCAGCGGCCCCTGCGAGAGGGCCAGCGCCCGGGCGTGGTCTCCGGCATGCACCGCCGGGACCAGGGCGGTGTCCCGCAGCGCAAAGAACGCCCGCGCCGGCGCCGCCGCGGACTCGGTGAGCCCCCGGCGCAATCCGTCGGGCAGCGGCTGGGTGAGCCAGAACGCCTGGCGCGACTCGAAGTCGGCCGCGAGGACCCGGCCCCGCTCGATGAGGCCCTGCCGCACGGCGGGGTCCGGCTCATCCAGCAGCCGGTGCACGGTGAGGTACGCCTCGATGATGTAGGCCGGCGGTGGGAGGATGTCCGCGACAAGGTCCTTCCCCATCACGATCTGCCCGTACAGCGGCCCGTTCACCCGCAGGCGGTCCAGCGCCCGGAAGGCGACGACCGTGAACAGCGCGAAGCCGACCGCCGTCAGGGCGGCAAGCCAGGCCATCCGGCCGCGGATGCTCCCCGTGCCCGGCAGATCCGACCAGCGTGCCATCGTGTGCTCCTGTCATTGGGACGTCGCCGGGCTCCCGCCCCGCCAGGGCCGGGCGGTCGCCCGCGAGCCTCCCGGAGGTATCGGAACCCGACAGGCAAGATTGAAGGGGGACCGCCGCCACCGGGATTGGGTGACGGGGCGCCGGCAGGCACCCCGCCCCCCGGGGACTACCGCGCCGCGCCGGCCGGACGCCGCAACGCCCCGGACACCCGGGCGCCGGTGGTGCCCCCGATGCGGAACTGCGCCACCAGCATCTGCAGCTCCTCCGCGGCCCGGCCCAGGTCGCGGGCCGCGACCTCGCTCTCGGCCACGCCGCCGCTCGCCTCGTCCGCGGTCCGGGCCACGCCCTGGATGTTATGGGCGATCTCCTGCGCGCCACGCGCCGCCTCGCCGATGTTGCGGCTCATCTCGTTGGTGGTGGCCGTCTGCTCCTCCACCGCGCCGGCGATGGTGGTCTGGATCTCGCCGATCTGGTCGATGATCGTGTTGATCTCGCGGATCGCGGTCACCGCCTCGCCGGCGTCGGCCTGGATCGCCTCGACCTTCCGGCCGATTTCCTCGGTGGCGCGGGCGGTCTCCTTGGCCAGCTCCTTCACCTCGTTGGCCACCACCGCGAACCCCTTCCCCGCCTCGCCCGCGCGGGCCGCCTCGATGGTCGCGTTGAGCGCCAGCAGGTTGGTCTGCTCCGCGATGGAGGTGATGACCTTGATCACCTTGCCGATCTCGTCGCTGGAGGCGCCGAGCTTGCCCACCGTGCCGTTGGTGCGCTGCGCCACCTTGACCGCCTGCGCCGCCACCTGCGCGGCGCTGGCCGCGTTCTTGGCGATCTCCCGGATGCTCGCCGACATCTCCTCGGTCCCGCTGGCCACGGTCTGGACGTTCCGTGACACCTCGTCCGACGCCGAGGCCACCACCCCCGCCTGGGCGGAGGTCTCGGTGGCCGAGGCGCTGAGGCGGCGGCCCACGCTCGTCACCTGACCGGTGGCCTGGGCCACCGTCCCCGCCGTCTGGGCGATGTTGGCGATGCTGCCGCGCAGGTTCTGGAAGAAGGCGTCGAGACCCGTCGCCAGCCGCCCGACGGCGTCCTCGCCGCGGACCGGGATCTCCCGGGTCAGGTCGCCCTCCCCCGCGGCCTCCACCACCGCCAGGATCGCGTCGACCTTGGCGCGCAGCTCGGCCGCCTGGGCCCGCTCGCGCTCCGCGCTCCCGCGCTGCTCCGCCTCGCGCTCGGCGGCCTCGCGCTGCCGGCGTTCGGCGTCCCCGCGTTCCGCGATCCGCCGTTCCTCCGCCACCCGCTCCTGCGTCGCCCTGGCCTCGGCCACCACCCGCTCCGCGCGCAGCTTCTCCGTCACCACCTCCCACGTCACCATGGTCCCGATCAGCGCCCCCTCCTCGTCGAGGATCGGCGCCGCCAGGAAGTCGAGCGTCTCGGGTCCCAGCGGGAAGCGCGCCTGGTGCGGCAGCTTCGAGGCGTCGGACAGCAGGGCGCGCTGGTGGGCCGGGTGCTTGTGGAAGACGTCGATCGACTGCCCGACCATCTGGTCGGCCGCGACGGGAAGGTGCGCCTGGAGGCGCTGGAAGGTCCGCTGCGCCGCGGGATTGAGGTAGCGCAGCACCAGGTCGCGGTCAGCATACATGATGTTGATGGGCGCGTTCTCGACCAGCTGCTTGATGAGGGTGACCTCCTTGCGCTGCTGCCCCACCGCGCGCCAGTCCACCCGGGAGGCGTCCAGCGCCTGCTGCATCCCCTCGATGGCGCGGTTGAGGGCCCGCGCGGCGTCCACCAGCTCGTTGTCGCCCTCCAGCTGCGCCCGCGCCGTCAGGTCGCCGGCGCCCGCCGCCGCGCTCGCGGCTGCCAGCACGCCGACGTCACGGGCGATCCGCTGCCCGACCCACCAGCCCACTGCCAGCGTGAGTGACACCCCCACCACCAGCAGGAGCAGGTCCAGCTGGTCGGCCTGGCGGGACACCCGTGCCGCCGCCTGCATCACGGTCCCGACGTTGGCCTCGATCCGGTCGCTGAGCGCCTCCTGCCTGGTCTCGAGGTCCTCGAAGGCCTGCTGGAACGCCGGCAGCTCCCGCCGCGCGGCCGCGGGGTTGCGGAAGGCGGTGACGGCCAGGCGCTCCCCGGCCGCGAGGTAAGTCTCGAGCGCGGGCCGGAGTTCCTGGAGCTGGGCGCGGATCTCGGGGTTGAGCGGGAGGGAGTCGTTGCGGGCCAGGGCATCGCGGAACCACTGCGCATGCTCCCCAAGCTGGGCCAGCACGGCGTCCCGCTCCCCCGGATTGAACTGGGAGGCAAAGAGGGCGTTGAGCACGTCGGCGCGGATGCCGTCGTGCATCATGTCCCCCTCGAGATGATTGCGCAGCGCCGTCTCGGCGACCACGATCCGCGCCGTCATCTCGTCGTGCCGGCGCCCCTGCCACTTGGCCACTGAGAGACTCAGCGCCAGCAGCACTGCGCTGAGGCACGCCGAGGCCCCGAGAATCCGCTGTACCGTCCACCGCATCCGCCCCCCCACGGCTCGTGTGATTCCCGCCCGCCTAGCGACCCGCGAGGGCGTCGCGCCCGGCGCGCTCCGCCACGAAGGCCTGGGCGTAGTCGCTCAGCCCGTCCGGCGCGGCCGCCGCGGTGCCCGGCCGGGCGGGCGCCGCGCGCCGCGGTGGGGTCGGCCCGCCATCATCGATCCGGAACTGGCCCACCAGCTGTTGCAGCCCCGCCGCCATCCGCGACAACTCCTGCGCCGCCGACTGCGTGTCGGTGGCCCCGCGCGTGGTCTCCTCCGCCGCCGTCGCCACCCCGCCCACGTTCTGCACGATTTCCGACGCGCCCCCCGCCGCTTCCGCCAGGTTGCGGTTGATCTCGGTCGTGGTGGCGGTCTGCTCCTCCACCGCGCTGGCGATGGTGTTCTGCGCCGCGCTGATGCTCGAGACCACCTCGGTGATGGCCTGGATCGCCGCCACCGCGGAGGTGGTGTCGGTCTGGATGGCCTGGATCTTCCGGCTGATATCGTCGGTGGCCCGGGCGGTTTCCTTGGCCAGCTCCTTCACCTCGTTGGCCACCACCGCGAAGCCCTTCCCCGCCTCGCCGGCCCGCGCCGCCTCGATCGTGGCGTTGAGCGCCAGCAGGTTGGTCTGCTCGGCGATCGACGTGATCGTCTTGATCACCTGCCCGATCTCCTCGCTGGAGCTCCCCAGGCGCTGCACCGACGCGTTGGCCTGCTCCGCCGTCCCCACCGCCTCAGCCGCGATCCGCGCCGCCTCGGAGGCGTTCTTGCTGATCTCCACGATGCTCGCGCTCATCTCTTCGGAGGCCGTGGCCACCGTCTGGATGTTGCGATTGACACCGTCGGTCGCCCGGGCTACGACGTTGGCCTGCACCGACGTCTCCTCGGCCCCGGCGCTCATGGTCTGGCTCACCCGGGTCAGCTCCTCCGAGGTGGCCGCCAGCGCCGCCGAGTTCTCCCCGATGGCGCCCATGCTGGTCCGCAGCGTGGCCAGGAACTGGTCCAGCGCCGTCGCGATCGTGCCGAACTCGTCCCGGGTGGTGACCCCCGTGCTGGTGGTCAGGTCGCCGGTGGCGGCGGTGTTGAGCGCCGCGACCGTCCGCCCGAGGCTCGAGACCACCTGGCGCACCACCAGTCCGCCCAGGACGCCGATCAGGACCAGGATGCCAACGCTGATGGCGAAGATCTCCCGCTTGGGCAGGACGTCGATCACCTTGGCCTGACCCTCGAGCTCCGCGTAGGTGGCCGTCGACAGCTGCACCAGTTCATCCACCGCTGCCCGGTGCGCCTTGTACGCCTCGGTCAGCGGGCCGTCGACCACGCGCCGCGCTGCGGCGAGGTCGCCGGCGCGCACGGACGGCAGGAAGGCGCTGTCGCGCACCGCGAGGTACCGCACCGCGGTGGGCACCACCTGCTGCAGCACCAGGTCGCGTTCCTTGCCCTCGACCAAGTCCCGCGCCCAGACCTCGCGCCGGGCCGCGAAGTCCTTGATCAGCTGGTCACCTCGGGCCAGGTATTCCCGCCGGCCACCCTCGTGCGCTTCCATGACGATCCGGTTGTCGACCAGGTAGGTCTCGAGCAGGAAGACCGGCGGCGGCAGGACGTCTGCCAGCAGGTCCTTCTGGATCACGATTTCCTGGAACAACGGGCCATAGACCTTGACGTGGTTGATGGTCCGGATGCTGAGGGCGGCCACGGCCATCAGGCCGACGGCGCTCAAGCCTACCAGGAGCGTGAGCTTGGCCTTGACGCTCCAGTCGCGGAATCCGAGCATGGGGTCCTTCTTCTCGTGGCTGTCATGAATGGAAGCCGGCCCCGGCACTGATGCCGGCCCGGTGAGTCAGTCCGAGTATCGGCAAGCAGGGCCGTTTCTCCAGCGGGAGGCGATGCCACCCGCCGCCGGATGCTGGACAGCGGGGTTGGACGCCCGCCTGGAGTCCTCCAGCCCATCGGCCGGGGGGCACGACGCGCCGCGCCCCCGCCCGGCAGAGCCGGACGGGGGCGTGGGTGCGGCGACCGGGGGCGGGCCGCCGCTAGAAGGCCACCTCGGCGCGGAGGGTGCCGACCAGGGCGTTGCCCACCCGGACGTCCCCGGAAGGCCGGACGATCAGCTGCAGGTCCGGCCGCAGGGTGAGGAACCCCATGGCGGGCAGCCGGTAGAACAGCTCCACCGCGGTCTCGTCCCCCGCGAAACCAGCCGCCGGGTCGTCGCTCAGGTCCACGTGACTCACCATGAGACCCGCCGCCTCCCCACCCCGGCCGAAGGGCGCCTCCGCCACTACGCCCAGCATCAGGTGCTGGCCCGCCTCGCTGACCCGGTCATCAGCCCACCCGAACTTGGCCAGGGCCACCAGCCCGCTCGGCCCCTGCTCCTCCGTGCCCGGCGTCCCGGACAGGCGCTGGTCGGCCGTGAGATAGAAGCCGCTGGGCGCGGCGGCGAACCCGCCGGCGAACCGCTCCGCGTACCCGCCGGGATGCCGCCAGTACCCGAGCGCCAGATGGCCCGAGGCCCACTGTGCCGCGGCCTCGCCGATGACGAACGCGGCGCCGGTCGGGGCGTCAGGCCGGTCCGACCGCGCCAGCGATCCCCGGAACAGCCCGCCCGAGACGCCGAGCCAGCCCGTCGGCCGCACGAAGGCGCTCACTGAGGGCGTCGGCTCAGGGTACGTCGGGAGCGCGTAGATGGTGGGGCTGAACCCGCCGGAGGCATTCAGGAATTCCCCGGCGGGCTCGAGCACCGCGAACTCGCTGTTCGCATCCACTTGGCCCGCCTTGATCCGGACACGGTCGCCCGCCAGCCGTTGCTCGTACCATGCCTCCGCCAGGCGGTGAAAGTGCTCCGCGTCGATGTTCGAGAAGGCCTGGAAGTCCCCCGCCAGCGCCGACCCATTGGCCCCACCCTGGGACTGCATCCCCACGAAGACGCTCGCGCCGGGCAGGCCGACCAGCTGCTCGAGATCGCCCGACAGGCCGGCGCTGAACAGCCCACGACCGGCGCGGCCCCGTCGGAGCCCGCCTCGGGCAACGCCGGAGAGATCGTAGACATAGCTCGCCTCCAGCACGAGGCCGGCGGCGCCCAGCCGCGGACGCACACCACCCCACCCACCGGTCGCCTCGGCCCAGCGGACCCAGGGCAGGGGGACGACGCGCTCGGGAGCGGAAGCAACCGACGACGAGGCACCAACGGTGGAGTCGAGCAGGGCGGCCGCAGGGGTCAGGGCGGCGAACTCGATCTGGCCTGCCAGGGGGCCTGAGAGCAGGGGTGCGACCAGGTACAGGGACCAGCGATGCGAGAACATGCGGCGCTCCACGGAGGTTCAGCCTCAGTATCGCCACAGCCAGCGAAAACTTTAGTCACTATTGCAAGTTGCGTAAAACAATACGTAACAAGTATTTACATGCGCCGCAAGATACAACTACGAACTATATTTGAACATCCGAATACCCACATCGAACGGGCGAGGCTCACACGGATACCGGCGGGTCGGCCTCCGGGTCCCATGCCGACCGGCCCCGGTAACTGTGTCCGGGACCGACACGCGATGCGCCCGTCCCCCAACCTGGCGGCGTCGGTATCGGGGCAGCGATTGTCCCCTATCCTCATGTTTTTCAACGGCTTTCCGAGACTTGGGCGAGCAGGACGAGGGCGGGACGGACGATGGCCTCGATGTTGCAGCGCGACGAATTGTACAGAGTCCAATCACCCGGGAGGTTCGATGCTCAAGGCGCTGTTCGTCATGATCGTGCTCAGCAACGACTACGCGGCCCGGATGGTTCAGCGACTCACCCGGCATTCACTCGCCTGAGGGCGGCACGGTCCAGCCTAGATACGCCAACGGGGCGGCCATCACGGCCGCCCCGTTCGTGTGTCCCCGTCCCGCGCGGGCCTAGAAGAGGAACTGCTGGGCCCGCGCCGCAGTCCGCGGCACTTCGGCAGTCAGCCACGCGACGTCTTCGTCGGTGGCGCCGAGCTCGGTGAGGACGTCGGCGGCAGAGCAGTCGGCGTTGCCTTCCTCGTGGAGCGAGGCGCCGAGGTCGGTGCAGAGCACCTCGGCCGCCTGGATGACGCGGGCGAGGTGCTGGAAGGCGTCGTCGGCCTGGTGCGGGTGGTGGTGGTTGGTGACCGCCTCGGCGATGAAGGGTGGCAGCGACCAGCGCCCCAGCAGGAGGCCACCCACCGCGCCGTGGTCCATCCCCAGGTGCTCTTCCTCATACTGCCACAGCCGGCCGCCCAGGGTGGCGCGGGCGGTCATCACTTCGGCGAACTCCCGGGGGAAGTGCTGTTCGAGGACCAGCAGGCCGGCGTCGTGCAGCAGCCCGGCCACGTACACGTCGTCGGTGGTCACCTCCCCCGGCTGGCCGAACCGTTCCCACAGCATGCGCGCGGTCATCCCGACGGCCGCCGAGTGGATCCAGAAGGCCTCGTGGTTGAGCCCCCCGGTCCGGGTGCGGAACGCCTTGACCACCGCCAGGACGATGCAGATGGCGCGGACCTGGTTGATGCCCAGCCGGGAGACGGCCGTGAGGATGGAGCCGATCCGGTCGCCCCCGCGATGGAAGGCGGCCGAGTTCGCGGCCCGGAGCAGGCGGGCGGTGAGGGCCGGGTCGCGTTCGATGATCGCGGCCACGTCCGACGCCCCGGCGTGCTCGTTGTCCAGCACCTTGTGGAGCTGGAAGACCACGGTCGGCAGGGTGGGCAGGTTCTCCCCCCGCGCGAGCAGGTCCCGCATGCCGTTGATGATGTAGGGCAATCCCTTCCCTCCGGGCCTGACCGGCCCCGTGTGGTCCATCCATCCCTGCTCAAGGTATCGGCAAGCGGCTCCGATACTTCAGCCATGCAAGGGACGGCTGCGCCATGATCGCGATTATCGGCCTGGTGATCGTGCTGGGCGCCGTGGTGGTGGGATTCACCATGGCCGGGGGCCAGCTCATGGCCCTCTTCCACGCCTCGGAAATCGTCACCATCTGCGGCGTGGCCCTGGGGACGGTGCTGATCTCGACGCCCGCGCCGGTGCTCAAGGCGATCGGGGCCAAGCTGGCGGTGGTCTTCAAGGGCAATCGCTTCACCAAGGACCTCTACCTCGACGCGCTGCGGATGCTCTACGAGCTGTTCCAGATCGCCCGCAAGGACGGCCTGGTGGCGATCGAGGCGCATATCGAGGACCCCGAGAAGAGCGCGATCTTCAAGAAGTACCCCAAGGTGCTCCACGAGCACCACGCGATGGAGTTCCTGTGCGACTCCCTCCGCCTGGTGCTGGTGGGCAGCGTCCCGCCGCACGACCTCGACGCCCTCATGGACGCCGAGATGGACGTGCACCACGAGGAGGCCGCCAAGCCCGCCGCCGCGCTGCAGAAGGTCGGCGACGCGCTCCCGGGCATCGGCATCGTGGCGGCGGTGCTCGGCATCGTCATCACCATGGGCGCCATCTCGGGGCCGGTGGAGCAGATCGGCGAGCACGTCGCCGCGGCACTCACCGGCACCTTCCTCGGCGTGTACATGGCCTACGGGTTCATCGCCCCGATGTCCGGGGCGATCGAGGGCGCCAACTCCGAGGAGAGCCGCTTCTTCGCGTTCTTCAAGGCCAGCGTGGTCGCGTTCGCCAAGGGTTTCGCCCCCATCGTGGCCGTCGAGTTCGCCCGCCGCGCGATCTACTCCACTGCCCGTCCCACCTTCCAGGAGATGGAATCGTCCTGCAAGCAGGCGGCCAAGGCCGGGAAGTAGCCCGTGAACAAGGCGCGCGAGCAGCCGATCATCATCATCAAGAAGAAGGGCCACGGGCACGGCCACCACGGCGGCGCCTGGAAGGTGGCCTTCGCCGACTTCATGACGGCCATGTTCGCCATGTTCCTGGTGCTGTGGCTGGTGAACCAGTCCAGCGACGTCAAGTCGGCCATCGCCGGCTACTTCCAGGATCCGCTGGGCCGCGCCGACGAGTTCGGCAGCTCCATCATGCCCGGCGAAGGCGCCCAGACCCAGAGTCCCCGCCCCATGACCGCCCAGCAGGTGATCGACCTGCGGCGGGACCGGCTGCGCTACGTGGCCGAGCAGATCAAGCAGGAGATCCGCGAAACCCCGGCGCTGGCCGAGATCGCCGACCACGTCGAGGTCGAGATCACCGAGGAAGGGCTCCGGATCCAGCTGCTGGAGGACTCCACCGGGGTGTTCTTCGAGTCCGGCAGCGCGGCCCCGAAGGCGGCCGGCGCGGCGCTGCTCGAGCTGCTCGGCAAGAAGCTGGGGGGCATGCCGAACGCCGTGGTCATCGAGGGGCACACCGACGCCCGGCCCTACCACCGCGCCGACGGGTACAGCAACTGGGAGCTCAGCGTGGACCGGGCCAACGCCGCCCGGCGGATCATGCTGGCCGGCGGGCTCAACGACGCCCAGCTCCAGCAGGTGCGCGGCTGGGCCGATCGCCGCCTGCGCGACCCGGAGCACCCCCAGGCCGACAGCAATCGCCGGGTGACGGTCACGATGCTGCTGCCGCCGGTCACCGCCGCCGATACCCTCGGCTTCCCGACCGACACCCTGGCGGCCGGCTACGCGCCGGACTCCACCGGCGGGGCGGCGTACGCGCCATGACCAGCCTCGTCAGCACGATCCTCCTGGTCGATGATGATCCGACCACCCTCGCCCACTTCAAGGCGGTGCTGGAGCACGAGCCCGCCCTGCGGGTGGCCACCGCCATCAACGGGCGGGACGGGCTGGCGCGGGCCCGGGAGATCCTCCCCGACCTGATCATCTCCGACTACATGATGCCGGAGATGGACGGGTTCGAGTTCTGCCAGCGGGTCAAGCAGGAGCCGGCGCTGGAGGGGTGCCTGTTCGTGGTGCTCTCGGGCTTCACGGACACCAGCCTCAAGGTGCGGGGCCTCAATCTCGGCGTGGACGACTACCTCACCAAGCCGATCGAGATCCCCGAGCTGATCGCGCGGGTGCGGGCCAGCCTGCGGATCAAGCGGCTGCAGGACGAGCTCCGCAACGGCAAGTCGGAGCTGGAGCGGCTGCACGGCGAGCTCGGCGACAGCTTCGACGGCCTGCTGCACCTGCTGATCCACCTGGTGGACCTGGGCCTCCCCGGCGCCGCCGACCGGGGCCGGCGCCTCACCGCCCTCGCCCGCCAGGTGGGCGAGCGGTTCGAGGTGCCGGTGGAGCTGCTGGCCGACCTGGAACTCGCCGCCCAGCTGCACGAGGTGGGCAAGGTGGTGGACGCCGCCCATCACGCGCTGGGCGCCCCGGCGCAGCCCGACTGGCACTACGCCGTCGTGACCGGCTCGCTGCTGGAGCAGGTGGCCCGGCTGCGCGGGGCGTCGGAGCTGATCGGCGGCATGTTCGAGAACTGGGATGGCACCGGGATGCCCAATCGCTTCGTGTCGGGGCAGATCCCGCTCCGCGCCCGGATCCTCCGCATCGCCACCGACTTCTACCGCCTGGTCGACGGCGACGGCCGCCGGGGCGGCCTGGCCCCGGATGCCGCGATCGAGGTGCTCAAGGAGCACAGCGGGACCTGGTACGACCCGCTCGCGGTGGTGCACCTCGAGTCGATCGTGCTGGACCGGCCCCGCAGCGAGTGGCGCACCAGCCGGATGCAGGTGGGCGTGGACCAGCTGCACGAGGGCATGGTGCTCGCAGCGGACCTCTCGACCAGCTCGGGGGTCAAGCTGCTCGCGAAGGGGGCCACGGTCACCGCCAGCATGCTCGACGTGATCCAGCGGCGCCACCTGGCCGACCCGATCATCGACGGGGTCTGGATCGCGCGGCGCTGAGGCACGGCGGGCGCTTGTCGGGCCCGGGGGGACCGCATTAACCTTCCATCCCCCCGGGAGAACACAGCCGTGACCGTCACCGCCCAGCCGAGCCTCTCGGCGCAGGTGTCGTCTCCGCAGTTCGAAGAACTCCTCATCCGTGCCGACCGCGCCCAGGTCATTGCCTCCCTTGCCCGGGGCATGGCCCACGACCTGCGCGGCCCGCTCCAGACCCTCACCCTCCTCGTTGACCCCAACGCCGACCTGCTCGGCGGGCCCGAGGGGGCGCGGCTGCGGCAGGCCGTGAGCGAATCGGTGCAGCACCTCGCCGACACCATCGGCTGCTTCAGCCAGGTGTACGCGCCGCTGGAGACCGATCCCGCACCGGTGATCGTGGAAGACCTGCTGGCCTACGTGGTGGACCTGCAGCGCTACCAGCGCAGCCTGCCCGCGGTGGAGACCCAGCTGGAGCTCCCCGGCGGGCTGCCGCCCGTGCGGGGGCACGAGGCCCAGCTGCGCCATATCCTGCTCGGGCTCATCTCCAACGCCAAGCGGGCCATGGCGGAGCTGCCCCAGCCGGCGCTCCGGCTGCTGGCCGCGACGGAAGGCGGGATGGTGCGGATCGTGGTGGAAGACATCGGGCCGGGGCTCCCGGCCGCCGTGGCGGCCGATCCCTTCCGGCCGTTCGTGCACGGCCGCGAGGGCCACCTGGGGCTCGGCCTGGCGGTGGCGCGCTGCCTGGCCGCGCGGCATGGCGGCAGCCTCGAGCTGGCGACCGCCCCCACGGGCGGCACCCGGGCCATGCTCCGGCTCCCGACCTGGCGCCGCGGGGGCTAGGGCCCCCCGCGGGCGCGGTCGCGCCCTCAGGGCTCGGGGACCGGCTTTCTCAAGGGGAGCTGTTCCAGCCACTCGGTCCCGGTGGAGCGGGCGTTGGCCCGCCGGTTCTCCTCGGCCACCCGGGAGACCAGTTCCTCGCGCTGGATGTTGATGGAGGTCGGCGCCTCGATCCCGATGCGCGCGCCGCGCCGGTCGCTCGACAGCACGACGATGCGGATCCCTCCGTCGATGATGATCGCCTCTCCCTGGCGACGATTCAGTATCAGCACGGCGCCGTCCCGCCTCCTTCCCGCACCCGTCAGCCCACCATGCCGATGACGGACTGCATCATTTCGTCCGCCACCGTCACCATCCGGGCGGCGGCCGCGAACGCGTTCTGCTGCGCGATCAGGTTGGTCAGTTCTTCGTCCACCGAGACCCCGCTGACGCTCTTGCGGAGCCCGTCCACGTGGTTCACCACCGCCTCCTGCGCGGTGGCCTTGTCGGTCGCGTCGCGCAGCTGCACGCCGAGCCGCGACACCAGCTTCTGGTAGGCCGTCCCCACCGGCTGCCCGCCGAAGCTCGCCGCCCCGGCCGTGCGGAGCCCCGCGAGCGCCAGCGCCACGCTGTTGTCGCCCACGCCGCCGCTCGCGCCCGCCGCGATGTTGTCGGTCGAGGTGGTCAGGGCCACGCTCAGCTGGAAGCTGGCGGCGGTCAGCCCGGTCGGATTGAAGAAGTCGATGCCGGTGGCGCCGGCCAGGTTCTTCCCGCCGCGGTGCAGCGCGTTCACCTCGGTGACCAGCCCCCGGGCCAGCGCATCGAGCTGGGCCCGAATGTCGGGCAGGGTGGTGCCGGACAGCTCCGCCAGGGCGCCCAGCTCGCCGCTCTGCACGTTGATGGTGCCGATCCCGCCCTTCACGCCCACGCCGTAGCGGCCGTTCCCCAGATCGCGCACCTCGAACGCGGTGAACTGCCCCGCGTCCACCAGCAGCGCGTCGCCGGCGGCCACGCCGACGGTGCCGTCGGTGCGCGACAGCACCCGCACGCCGACGATCGAGGAGAGCCGGTCGATCAGCCGGTCGCGCTGGTCCTTGACGTCGGGCGCCTCGCGCTGGCCGGCCGACACCGAGCGGATGCGGGTGTTGAGGTCCGCGATCTCCCGCATGATCTCGTTGACCTCGTCGACCCGCGACTCCATCTGCGCGATCACGCTGGCCTGCGCCTCCGAGAGCCGGCTGTCCGCCTGCTGGAACCGGCGGGCGATGTCGGCGCCGGCCTGGCGCACCAGCTCGCGCGGCGCCTGGCCGGTCGGGTCGTTGGCGAGGTCGCCGAAGGCGCTCCAGAAGCCGTCCAGCGCCGCCGCCAGCCCGGTGTCGGACGGCTCGCCGAAGATCCCTTCGATGCCGCCGAGGAGGTCGCGCTGGGTGGCGAAGCGGGAGAAGTCGCCGTTCTCCTTGCGGTAGGAGACGTCGAGGAACTGGTCCCGGATCCGGTCGATCCCCTCGGCCACCACGCCGCGGCCCAGCTGCCCGATCGGGGTGACCAGCGGGTCGGCGGCCCCGAGCCGCAGCCGCTGCCGGGTGTAGCCGTCGGTGCTGGCGTTGGCGATGTTGTGCCCGGTGGTGTCGATCGCCTTCTGCTGGGTGAGCAGCGCCGACCGGGCAATGGAGAGCAGGCTCGTGAGGCTCATCGTCAGGCCATCCGGTTGAGGATGACGCCGCTGCGCGCGGGCGGGTCGCCCGCCGGCTCATGGCGCTGGTAGCCCGGCGCGGGGTCACCGGCCATCGAGAACAGCTTCTGCAGGAACGTGTCGCCGGCCTCGAGGGCCCGGCGGAGGATGTGCTGGTTGATGGCCACGTCCTGGGCGGTGAGCAGCGCCACCCGCTTGACCAGCGCCCGCGCCTCCGCCACCTCGGCCGGCAGCGACCCGCCCAGCATCGTCTCCAGCCGGTCCATCGGGACCGCCTCCCCGCCGGTGATCAGCGAGGTCAGCGCGGCCCGGCGGCGCTTGGCCTCGTCGAGCGTGAGCAGGGTGCGCCCCATGGCGTGGACGCTGGCCTCCACCAGTTCCGGATCATCGGCCGCCACGCCGGCGCGCTGCCGGAGCAGCGCCTGGCGCAGCTCCTCGATGACATGCGCCTCGTACAGCAGCGCCTCCGCGAGGTCGGCGGTGCGCTCCGCGAGCGAGGGCTCTGCGGCGATCGATTCCTGGACTCCGTGGACGATCATGGGACTCCCGTCGCCGGACCTGGGTCCGGCAGCCTGCGGCTCAACTGCCGGTAGAGCGCTTCGCCGACCCCGCCCCGGGCCCGCTCGCCATAGACCTCCGCGAGCCGCTGGTCCAGCACCCCGGTGAACAGCTCCTGCCCCGGGTCCTGGGACAGGATCCCCTCGTGCGGCACCGTCTCCCGCATGGCCTTGAACAGCTCGTTGACGAACACCGCCTCGAGGTCGTGCGCCGCCCTGCGGAGCCGCGCGTGCTCCCCGGTCAGGCCAGCTTCCGCCGGGCGGCCCCCCCCCGCGCCCCCGACCGGCGCGGTCACCGGACCACCACCTCGGCGCCGATCGCGCCGACGTCGTGCAGGGCCCGGAACATCGCCGCGATCTCGTCCGCCTTGGCGCCCGCGGCGTGGAGGCCAGCCGCTACCTCCTGCACCGTGGCGCCGTCACCCACCGCCAGCAGCCCCTCGGGCGGTGCCGACCGGCCCGAGTCCGCCGGCGCCGCCGCCACCACCGTCGGCCCGCCGATCCGCAGCGTGAGGCCCCGGTGACTCACGGTCGCCGCGGCCACCCGCACGTTCCCGCCGGCGACGACGGTCCCGCTCCGGGCGTCGATCACGATCCGGTCTTCGGGGACCATTCGGACCGGGAGCGTGTCCACGGCGGCGAGGAAGCCGATGAGATTATCGGCCCCCCGGGTACCGGGGTTGAGGGTGATCGAGCCGGGATCATCCACCCGGGCGGCGGCGCTGTCGCCCAGCCCCTGGTTGATGGCCTGCGCCACGCGCTGCGCGGTGGCGAGGCCCGGCTGGCGCAACAGGAGCTTCGGGGTCAGCGCCACGATGGTGGCCGGGTCCACCTCGAGCACGCCCCCTTCGGGGATCCTGCCCGAATTGCCCCGGCGGCCGGCGTAGCGGACCTCCTGGTCGGCGAGGAGCAAGGGGCCCTGCGCGGTGGCCACGGGCGCCTGGCTGACGTCCCCGACCAGCGGCGTCATCCACAGCACCCCGCCCCGGAGGCTGGTCGCGTCCCCGATGGAGCTCACCTCCACGGGGAACCGGCCGCCCGCCCGCAGGTACGGCGACATCTCGGCCGTCACCACGACGGCAGCGACGTTGCGGGGCCGCAGCCGCTCGGCCGGCACCTCGAGCCCGAAGCGGCGCAGCGCATTGGCGATCGACCGCACCGTCTGGGTACCGCCGTTGGCGGTGCCGAAGGAGCGGTCCCCGGTGCCCTCGAGGCCGATCACCAGCCCGTAGCCGATCACCCGGCGCGGGATGCTCCCGGCCGGGGTGACGAGGTCGCCCACCCGCTGGGTGGCCTGGGCGCCGAGCGGTCCACCCAGGAGCGCCAGCGCCGCAAGGATGCGCAGCGCCTGCGCCGCCACGAGGTCCAGCCGTCGCGGCGCGCTCATGGCCAGAAGATGGAAAGGATGCTGCCAAGGATCCCCTTGGCCGGGCCGATCTTCTTGCCCTTGTAGCTGATCACCGACTCGGCGATGCGCGAGGAGGGGACCGTGTTCTGGGAGGAGACGTCCTCCGGCCGGACCACGCCCTCGACCTGGATCACCTGGTTGCGGCCATCCACGCCCACGGTCTTCTCGCCCTTGAGGTGGGCGATGCCCGACGGCTCGATGGAGACCACCCGCACGCTGATCACGGCGGTGAGGTCACCCTGGCGGCCGGCGTCGGCGGTGTTGCGGCTGTTGTTGTTGACCCCGCTCTGGAAGCCCTTCTGCGGCCCGATGGCGAGGTCGGTCCCGACGTTCAGGTTGAGCCCCATCTCCTGCTTGCGGTTGCTCACCGCGTTCTGGCTCTGCCGTTCGCTGGCGTTGACGGTCTCGTCCACCACGATGGTGACGATGTCGCCCACCATCAGCGGCCGCTTGTCGCTGAACCAGCCGGCGCGGGCGGCGACCGGGGCGGCCTGCACCGCCGGCGCGCCGGCCGGCGCGGGCTGGGCGGTGCTCGGCGCGGCCGGGGCGGCCTGCGCCCCCAGGCCCGCCGCGCCGCCGAGGAGCGCCAGCGGCAGGACCGCGGCGCGGAGGAACGAACGACTCATGGCATCCTCGCTTCGCCGGGCGCGACGACGGTGCCGATGAGCACCCCCGTCCGCCGGCCGGTGCGCACGCGGACGGTCTCACCGACCACGGCGTCATTGAGTGCGGTGCCCTCGAGGGCCACCGACACGTTGCCTTCACTCCAGTGCACCCGGACCGGCTGCCCCGCGGCGATGACCGGCGGCGGCGCCACCCGGGGCGGCACCAGCGCCTCCCCCGCCGCCACCGCCCGGCGGACCAGCCAGCCGGCGGCCGGTCGCGGCGCGAGATCGGCCAGGGGCGGTCCCCATTGCACGTGCGGCTCGGCGCGGAGGTCTCCCTCGACCAGGGTCATCCCCGGGCGGAGCGCGCGGGCCGCGACCAGGCGCGGCACCGTGACGCCCACCCGGAGCCGCACCGCCACGGGCGGCCGGCCCCGCGGCTCGAAGGTCACGGCATACCAGCCGCCGTCGCCGTTGCCGAGCAGGCGGAAGCCGCTCGCATCGGGGAGGTCGCCGAGCGCGCCGCTGCCCCAGCTCAGCACCAGGCCGGTGGTATCCACCGCCCACGAGCGCGCCACCGCCTCGGCCACCCGCGCCGCGAGGCGGGGGGAGAGCGCGCCGCTCACCGCGGTGAGGCGGGCGGCCTGCTGCCCCGCGAGCGGGGTGAAGAGGGCGAGGAAGGGCGTCATGAGCGTCAGCAGCCGGACCGGCCACCGGGCCGGTCCGCGGTCCCTATCGGATGAGCTCATTGGTCACCGTCTGGATCATCTCCTCGGCGGTCTTGATGGCCTTGGAGTTGACCTCGTAGGCGCGCTGGGCCGCGATCATGTCCACCATCTCCTGGACGATCTCGACGTTCGACGCCTCCAGCGATCCCTGCACCACCGCGCCGAAGCCATCCTCCATCGGCACGCCCGTCATCGGATCGCCGGAGGCGGCGGTGGCCTGGTAGTTGTTCCCGCCGAGGGAGAGCAGCCCGCTGGGATTGGCGAAGCGGGCCAGCTCGAGCTGCCCCAGGTCCACGGTCTCGCCGGTGTTGCCGAGGACGGCGCTGACCTGGCCGGTGGTCGAGACGGTGATCTGGACCGCCTCGGGGGGCACGGTGATCTCGGGCTGGATCATGAAGCCGGCGTGGGTCACCAGGGCGCCGGTGTCGGCGGCGCGGGTGAAGGTGCCGTCGCGGGTGTAGGCGGTGCTGCCGTTGGGCATCTGGAGCTGGAAGAACCCCTCGCCCTCGAGGGCGAAGTCGAACGGGTTGTTGGTCACCTCGAAGGAGCCCTGGGTGTGCACCCGCTGCACGTCGGCCAGCCGGACGCCGCGGCCGATCTGGATCGGGGCCAGGGTCTCGGTGCCCTCGTAGCGGACCAGCTGCGCCCCCTGCAGGGTCTCGTAGAGCATGTCCTCGAAGTTGGTGCGGCTGCGCTTGAACGAGGTGGTGTTCACGTTCGCGAGGTTGTTCGCGATCGCGTCGATGCGGGTCTGCTGGGCGCGCATGCCCGAGGCGGAGGCGCGGAGTCCGGGGTTCATCGTCTGCTCCCTGTCGGCCGCGCGCACCGGGGTGCGCGCGTTCCTGGTTGTGCACGTCGCCGTGCGTCCGTGCCTGCGGGTGCGCCGGCGCTAGCCGACCTTGCCCACCTCGTTGACCACGTTGGCCAGCACGCCGTCGAGGGCCTTGAGGCTGTCGACGTTGGCGGCGTAGGCCCGCTGGATCGTGACCAGGTCCACCACGCCGCGCAGGGTGTCCTGGTTGCTTTCCTCCACCTCGCCCTGGCGCACCAGGGTGGTGGTGGTGTCCACCGGGACGGTGGGCTGGCTCGCGAGGTAGCGCCCCGCCCCGTCCTTGCTGAGACTCGCGGCGTTCTCGACGTTCTCCACCCGCAGGCGGTCGAGCCGCACGCCGTCCACCACCACGTCGCCATCGGCCTGCACCTCGAGGGTGGCGTGCCGGAGCGGGATCGCGATGGGGCCGTTCTCGCCCAGCAGCAGGTTGCCGTGCCGGTCGCTCAGGCGGTTGGCCCCGTCGAGGGCCAGTGAGCCGCCCCGGGTGAGCCGCTCGCCCCCCTGCTCCAGCCGGACCACGAAGAAGCCGGGCCCGTCCAAGGCCAGGTCGAGCGGCCGCCCCGTCTGCTGCATGGCGCCCTGCGAGAGGTCGGTCCGGGTCACTGGCACCGGGAAGGTCGCGTCGCCGATCAGCCGCGCCGACATCACGTCCGCCTTGAACGCCTCGGTCTCGCTGTTGGCGAGGTTGTTCGCCGTCAGCGCCTGCATCCTGGTGTAGAAGCTCAGGGTCTGAGCGGTGCTGCGGAGCGCGTTGAGGCCCATCGGTGCATCCTCCTGGTTCCCGCCGAGGAGGGGCAATCGCCATGCCCCGATAGACCCGCCCGGCGGAGATTGCTAAGCCAATGCCTTGTAAGGGTTTCGCCCGGAGGCCAGGGGCGTGGCCCGGGGCTTCGCAGGGAGCACAGGCTGCCGGGACCGGAAACTCTTTCCCGTCGGGGCGGCAGGGCTGGGCGCGGGCCGGCCGATGGCCACCCGGACCGCGTCCTGGGAGAGCTGGAACCGGCGCGCCACTTCGGGCACCCGCTCCCCGCCGTGGGCGGCCTCGCGCAGCCGGCGGCTGAGCATCGAGATGGCCGGCGCGGCGGCGGCGCGGCGCGCGACGGCGCCGCGCGCGGGGGGACGACCCGCGCGGCGGCGGGGCGCCTCGGCCCGGTGCCGCACCAGCAGCAGCACCAGCAGGGTGAGCGTGAGGCCGGCGGCCGCCACGAGCAGCAGGTCGGCGACGGGGCCCGTGAGGTCGATCGTGCCCAGCCAGCCGCCGGCGAAGGCCGCCACGGTGGCGAGGGCGGCCCCGACGACGGGCGCGGCCCGCCGCGCCAGGGCGAGTCCCTCCGGGGCGTACGGCGCGAGCGACAGCAGCACGAAGATGGCGAGGAAGCCGGCCACCAGGCGGCGCATCATGGGGGTCATGCCACGTCCTCCGACGGGGACATCCGCTGCCGCAGCCGCTTGAGCGCCTGGGTGCGGATCTGCGAGACGCGGGACTCGGTCACGTGCAGCACCTCGGCGATCTGCCGGAGGTTGAGTTCCTCGTAGTAGTACAGCGCCAGCACCGTCCGCTCCTTGGGCGGGAGCATGGCGATGGCCTGCTTGAGGGTCGCCACGGTCTCCTGCTCACCGAGGGCCTCGCCGGGCAGGCGCACCGACTGGTCGGGCAGGGTCTCCTCGAGGGAGGCCGCCTCGGCGTGGTCGAGCGTGACGCTGCCGTCGAGCGAGACCAGCACCGCGCCGTCGACCTCCTCGCGCCAGCGCCAGTAGGTCTCCATGTCGAGCGAGAGGGCGCCGGCCACCTCGGTCGGCTCGGGCGAGCGGCCCAGCCGGCTCTCGAGGCTCGCCACCACGGCGGCCATCTGGCGGCCCTTGGCCCGCACCGACCGGGGCACCCAGTCGCGGCTGCGCAGCTCATCGAGGATGGCGCCCCGGATGCGCCGCATGGCGTAGGTGCTGAAGGCCAGGCCGCGGGAGAGGTCGAAGCTCTCCAGGGCCTGCACCAGGCCGAGGGTGCCGGCGCTCACCAGGTCGTCGACCTCGACGACATCGGAGACCCGCGCCGCCACCTGCCGCGCCACGTGGTGCACCAGGCCGAGGTACCGGTCGAGCAGCTGGGTGCGGGCCTCGGGATCGCCGGTGGACCGGTAGCGCTGCCACAGGGCGTCGGCGATGGGCTGCGGCGCCTGGGTCGTGCTCTCATTCCGCTTCATGGTTTTCATCCCGCTACCCTCGCCGGCGACGGCACCTCGAGTCGATCGAGCGCCGTGGTCAGCACGTCATGGTTGGGGCCCGGGGGCAGTCCCTGGACCAGGTGTCCGGGCACGCGTACTGCCCGCCGGATGTCGTCATCCTCCCACAGCGCCCCGAGGTACCGGAGGCGGCGATGGAGGAACCGCTCGGTGGCCGTGGCCAGCCGTTCGAACGTCTCGTACCCCTCGTGCGGGTCCATCACCCGGTTCACGAGGATGTCCACGCCCATGTCCGCCACCTGCAGGCCGACGATCTTGATCGTGGCGTAGGCGTCGGTCAGCGCCGCGGGCTCCGGCGCGGCCAGCACGATGCAGCGGGTGGCCCGCATCGTCGCGACCCGCACCACGCTCTCGAGGCCGGGCCCGGCATCGATGATCACGGCGTCGAAGTCGTCGTACAGCCCGCTGAGGCGGTGGTGCAGCCGGGCCCGGTCCACCGCCGACATCGCGTACAGGCTCTCGGCCCCGCTGTCGGCCGGGAGGAGCATCAGCTGCTCGGTCACCGGCACCAGCAGGTCCCGGGGGCTGATCGCGTCCTGCAGCAGGTGCTCCAGCCGGTGGCTGCGCTGCACGCCGAGGAGCACGTGCAGGTTGCCGAGGTTCTGGCTGCCGTCGACCAGCAGCACCCGCCGGCCGTCCTGCGCCAGGCGCTGGGCCAGCAGCACGCTGACCACCGACTTCCCCACCCCGCCCTTCCCGCTGCCGACGACGATCGCGGGCGGGCCGGTCGGTTCCGCCGGTTCGGGCCGGCGGGCCGCCATCATGGCGCGCAGCAGCGCGGCCTGGTCGGTCATGCGACCACCTCCGACGCCTGCGCGGTGCGGACCCGGAGCGCGAGCACCGCCGCCAGCAGGCGGGGCGCGGCGGCCTTGAGGTCCCGGGGCACCTCCTGCCCGTCGGCCACCCAGCGCATGGGGAGCCGCGCCTCGGCGGCGAGGTCGAAGAGCGTCCAGTCGTCCGGCGCCTCGTCGAGCTTGCTCGGCAGCAGGTGGGTCACCCCCTGCGGGCGGTAGGCCTCGAGGGTGCGCCGCACCAGGTCGGGCTGCAGGCCGGCGGGCAGCACCAGGTGGGTCTCGTCCGGCTGGACCTGCGCCAGCCACTGCCGCACCTGCTGGCTGTCGGAGTGGTTCCGCGGGCCACGGCCCGGGGTGTCGACGAACACCAGGTCGCGGTCGCCGAGGCGACGCAGGGCGGCCGGCAGGTCGCTGGCCTCGTAGATCACCTCGAGCGGCAGCCCGGCGATGTCGGCGTAGGTGCGGATCTGCTCCACCGCCCCCACCCGGTAGGTGTCGAGGCAGAGGAACCCGATGCGCTGCCGGCCGAAGTAGTCGGGGTGGGTCGCCAGCTTGGCGACCGACGTGGTCTTGCCCACCCCGGTGGGGCCGACGAAGGCGATGGTCCGCGGGCCCGTGACCGACTCGCGGCGGCGGGCCAGGTCCGCGAGGCCCGGCGCGCTCTTGAG
Source organism: Gemmatimonadota bacterium (assembly GCA_016713785.1). Lineage (NCBI taxonomy): Bacteria > Pseudomonadati > Gemmatimonadota > Gemmatimonadota bacterium. The sequence continues at coordinate 1,577,886 of JADJOM010000003.1, forward strand.
CAGCGGGTGGCTGCCGCCATCGGGCGCCATGCGGCGGCGTTCCCCCGCGGCGGTCTCCGCGTCCGTGGCCAGCACCTGGTAGACCGTGGCGCCGTCGGGGCCGCGCAGGGTGCGCACGGCGAGGATCTCGGCCTCGGCGCCGAGGGACCGCCGGGCGCGGACGAGCAGCCCGTCCATGGCGGGGCCGGTGAAGGACTCAAGCGGCACGGGTGAGCTCCCAGGTGGCGAGACTGTGGATCGGGGTCTGTGCCGGCAGCTCGCCCAGGGAGAGCACCGGCACGTTGGGCATCACGGGTTCGACCAGCCGCCGGATCCCCACCCGCAACGCGGGCGGGGTGATGAGCGGCCGCAGCTGGCCGTCGCGGCGGTACTCGGTCATCAGGTCGTTCAGCTGGCGCAGCGCGGTGGTGAGGTCCTCGGGCTCCATCGGCCGCTGCCCCTCGCGGGTGGGCCGCGGGCTGAACAGGCCCATGAGCGCGGTCTCCAGCCGGGGGCCGATGGTGATCCCGCTGATGGCGCCATCGCCGTCGTCGAAGAGCTGGACCAGCACCGGGGCCAGGGAGCGGCGCACCTGCTCGGTGAGCGCCTCGGGGTCCTTGGTGACCTCGGCGGCATCCGAGAGGGTCTCGAGGATGAGGGCCAGGTCGCGGATCGGCACGCCCTCACGCAGCAGCCGCTGCAGCACCCGGTGCACGGTGCCGAGGGAGAGCTTGCCGGGGATGGTGTCATCGACCAGCGCCGGGTGGGTCTCCTTGAGGCCGTCGAGCAGCTCCCGCACGCTCTGCCGCGACAGCAGCTCGGCGGCGTGGGCCTTGATGGTCTCCATCAGGTGCGTGGCGAGCACCGTCTGCGGCTCCACCACGCTGTAGCCGTTGGCCTCGGCCTCGGTGCGGCGGTCGGCGGTGATCCACACCGCGGGCAGCCCGAAGCTCGGGTCGGTGGTGCGGATCCCCTCGATCGGGGCGGCGATGCCGGTGGTGTCGAGCGCCAGCTGGTACCGGGGCAGGATCTCGCCGGTGGCCACCCGCACGCCGCGCAGCTTGATGGCGTACTCGGTGGCGGGGAGCTGGATGTTGTCCCGGATGCGGGCCGGCGGCACCATGATGCCGAGCTCCATGGCCAGCTGCTTCCGCATCAGGCCGATGCGCTGCAGCAGGTCGCCCTTCTGGGCCTCGTCCACCAGCGGCACCAGCGCGTAGCCCACCTCGACCTCGAGCGGCTCCACCTGCAGCAGGTCCTTGATGGGCGCCGGCTCCGACTTGGGCGCCTGGCCCCGCGACACCACCACCGCCTCCGGCTCCCGGGCCCGCGCGTCGCGGCCCCGCACCAGCCAGGCGATGCCGCCCAGCGCGCTGCCCAGCACGAAGAACGGCAGGAACGGGAACCCGGGCACCAGCCCGAGCCCGCCGATGATGCCGGAGGACATCCACAGCGCGTTCTGGTGCCGGGTGAGCTGGGCCGCGATGGCGGGGCCGACCGACGGGCTGTGCGAGCCGTAGGTGACGATGATGCCGGCCGCGGTGCTGACGATGAGCGCCGGGATCTGGGTGATCAGGCCGTCGCCGACGGTGAGGCTGGTGAAGGTGCCCAGCGCCTCGGTGGCCGACATCCCCTGCTGGGTGACGCCGATGATGAAGCCGCCGACCAGGTTGATCGCCACGATGATCAGGCCGGCGATCGCGTCGCCGCGGACGAACTTGGCCGCGCCGTCCATCGCGCCGTAGAAGTCGGCGTAGCGCTGGATCTCCTCGCGCCGCCGCCGCGCCTCGGTCTCGTCGATGAGCCCGGCGCCCAGGTCGGCGTCGATGCTCATCTGCCGGCCCGGCATGGCGTCCAGGGTGAAGCGGGCGGCCACCTCGGCCACGCGGCCCGCGCCCTTCGTGATCACCATGAAGTTGATCACGATCAGGATCAGGAAGATCACCAGCCCGACGACGTAGTTGCCGCCGATCACCGCGTTGCCGAACGCCGCGATGACCTCGCCGGCGTGGCCGTGGCTCAGGATGAGCCGGGTGCTGTTCACGTTGAGCCCGAGCCGGAGCAGCGTCACCAGCAGCAGCAGGCTCGGGAAGATGCTGAACTCGAGCGGGTCGGTGACCGAGAGCGTCACCAGCAGCACCAGCACCGAGATCGCGAGCGACGTGGCCAGCAGGGCGTCGAGGATGGCCGGCGGCAGCGGCACGATCAGCAGCGCCACGACCACCACCACCGCCAGCGCCAGCCAGACCTCCGCCCCGGCCGAGAGCCGGGCCAGCATGTTGGCACCCGCGCCCACCGGGGCGCGCTGCCCCCGCGCCCGCGGCGCGCCGGCGCCCACGCCCGGTCCGGTGGCCCCCACCGACCCTACCGCCGCGCTCGGCGCCGTCACTTATCCCTCCGCGCCGGCAGCGGCGCGCCCTTCTTGCGCAGCACGAAGGCGATGACCTCGGCGACCGCGATGTAGAGCGCCGGCGGGATCGGGTTGCCCACCTTGGCGTTGGCCAGCAGCGCGCGCGCCAGGGGCTTGTTCTCGATGACCGGAATGCCGGCCCGGAACGCGATCTCCTTGATCCGCTGGGCCAGCAGCCGCTCACCCATGGCGAGCACGATCGGCGCCGGGGCCACCAGCGGGTCGTACTTGAGCGCCACCGCGATGTGGGTCGGGTTGGTCACCACCACGTCGGCGGTGGCCACGTTGGCGAGCATCCGCTTGCGGGCCATGGCGCGCTGCAGCTGGCGGATGCGTCCCTTCACCGCCGGGTCGCCCTCGGTCTCGCGATGCTCCTGCACCACTTCCTGCTTGGTCATCCGCAGGCTCTTCTCGTACTGCCAGACCTGGAAGCCGTAGTCGAGCGCCGCCACCGCGAGGAACACCAGCCCCACGAACAGCGCCATGCGGAGCGCCAGCGACCGGGTGACGCCGAAGATGATCGGGACGCCCGCGCCGGTGGTGGACAGCAGCTCGGGCCAGGCCCGGCGCAGCACCAGCCACGCCACGGTACCGATGATCACGAGCTTGAGGACGGCCTTGACCAGGCTGAAGACCGCCTCGAGGCTGCACAGCCGCTTGAGGCCGGCCACCGGGTCCACGTGGGAGAACTTGGGGACCAGCGGGTCGGTGGAGATCACGCCGCGCGCCTGCAGGGCATTCACCAGCACCGTCAGGGCCAGCACGCCGGCCAGGAACGGCGCCAGCGCCAGCAGCGTGGTCCGCCCCACCTGCTCCACGATGCCGATCGCCATGCCGGGCGACATCGGCGCCGCCACGAGCCAGGTGCTCCCCTCGCGCATCAGCTGCACCGCGTGCCGCGCCAGGGCGGTGCCGCCGGCCAGCGCCAGCATGCTGGTGCCCGCGAGCAGCAGGGTGGCCGCCGAGAGCTCGGCGCTCCGGGGTACCCGGCCTTCCTTCATCGCCTCGTCCCGTCGCCGGGGCGTGGCGGCCTCTGTCTTCTCCTGGCCGTCGGCGTCGGACATGCGCTACCTCACCGGGACCGCGGTGAAGGCGCCGATGGTCCGGCCCACCTGCCCCGGCAGCCCCTCCACCCCCGCGGCCAGGAACTGGGCCAGGAACGGGAGCGCGGCGCCGAAGGCGACCAGGCCGATGGAGATCGTGACCGGGAAGGCGAGCATCATGACGTTGAGCTGCGGCACCGCCTTGCCCAGGATGGCCAGCGCGAGGTTGGCGAGCAGCAGCGCCACCATCACCGGCGCGGCGGCCCGGATGCCCACGCTGAAGACCGTGCCGGCCAGGTCCGCGATCTCGCGGCCGCCGGCCAGGGACACCAGCGCCTGGCCCGGCGGGATGGCGGCGAAGCTCGCGGCGAGGCCCTGGTACAGCGTCAGGTGACCGCCGAAGGTCAGGTAGATCGTGAGCGCGAAGTAGCCGAGCAGCTGGCCCACGCCCACCGTGGCGCCCTCGGGCAGCGAGCCCAGCGCCTGGCCCAGCGAGAGGCCCATCTGCATCGACATGACCTCGCCCGCCAGCACCACGCCGTGCATCAGGAAGGCGCCCGTGAGCCCGATGGCGAGGCCCACCAGGGTCTCGCTCGCGAGGATCACGCTCATGGCGAGCTGGTCATCGGGAAGGCGCGGCACCGGCCCCAGGGCCGGCAGCAGGATCACCGACAGCAGCACCGCGGCCGCCGCGCGGACGCTCTTCGGCATCCCCGCCATCGACCACAGCGGCGCCGCGAGGAAGAGCCCCGAGACCCGCGCGCTCACCAGCACGAAGGCGGGCATGTCCTGCACCCCGACCAGGTCGAGCAGGCCGGGGGCCGTCACCCGACCAGCCCGGGGAGCAGGTTGAAGGTCTGGGTGATGTAGCCCACCAGCTCCCGCACCATCCACGGCAGCGCCAGCAGCATCACCACGCCGACCGCGACCAGCTTGGGGATGAACGTGAGCGTCTGCTCCTGGATCTGGGTCAGCGCCTGGATCAGGCTGATGAGCACGCCCACCAGCAGGGCGGTCAGCAGCAGCGGGGCCGCCACCATGAGCCCGGTGAGCAGCGCGCGGTTGAGCAGTTCGATGGCGAGGCCGGCGGACATGGGCTAGACCTGGAAGCCGGTGACGAGGCGCTGGACCACCAGGGTCCAGCCGTCCGCGAGGACGAACAGCATGAGCTTGAAGGGGAGCGAGATCATCACCGGCGGGAGCATGAACATGCCCATGCTCATCAGCACCGAGGCCACAATGAGGTCCACCACCACAAAGGGCAGGAAGATCACGAAGCCCATCTGGAACGCGGTGCGCAGCTCGCTGGTCACGAACGCGGCGGTGACGGTCAGGATGGGGAGCGCCTCGACGCTGTCGGCCTCCTCCTGGCCGGTCAGCTCGGCGAACATCCCCAGGTCCTTGTCGCGGGTGTTGGCGATCATGAACGTCTTGAGCGGCGCGAGGGCGCGGTGGTACGCCTCGGTCTGGGGCAGCTGGCCGCTCAGGTAGGGCTGGATGGCGTCGGTGTTGGCCTGCTGGATCACCGGCTGCATCACCACGCCGGTCAGCAGCACCGACAGCGCCACCAGCAGCTGGCCCGGTGGCGCGCTCTGGGTCCCGAGCGCCGACCGCACGAAGTGCAGCACGATCAGGATCCGGGTGAAGCTGGTCATCAGCAGGAACATCGCGGGGAGCAGGGTCATCGCCCCCATGAAGACCACCACCCCGACCGCGCCCGAGAGCTGCAGCTGGTCGGCGCCCTGGCCGATGGTGAGCGTCACCTTCGGGGCCACCGGGCCGGTCACCGCCGATGCGGCCGTGGCCGGCCGCGCGGCCGCCTGGGCCCCCGCCGCCGCCGGCGCGAGCAGCAGCAGCGCCACCACCGGCAGGAAGCGGAGGAAGGCCGGCCGCGCCGGGACCGCCGCGGGACGGGCCGCCGGCTCGCCCAGCGCCAGGGCGCGGTCCTCGCCCTCCAGCTCGGTGAGCATCCGGGCGCCGTCTTCCGCGAGGGTCACCACCAGCACCCGGCTTCCCACCTGCACCAGCGCCACCGCGTGCTTGGGGCCGGTGGCCAGGCGGCGCAGCAGCCGGAAGGGCAGCCCCGCCGCGCCGTCGGCCCGGACGGCGCCGGGCACGAAGCGCTTGAGCGCCCACAGTCCGAGCGCCAGCAGCCCGACCGTGACCAGCAGCGAGGCGACCGCGGAGAGCATCAGGCCATCTCCCGGGCCACGGCGGGCTGGTCGTTCCCGGCGACGATGCGGGTGATGCGCACCCCGAAGTGCTCGCCGATCACCACGACCTCGCCCTCGGCCAGCTTGCGGTCGGAGACGAAGATGTCGATCGGCTCGCCGACCATGCGGTCGAGCTGGATCACCGAGCCGTTGCCGAGCTCGAGGACCTCTTGCACCGTCATGTGGGTGCGGCCGAACTCGATCGCCACCGGCAGCGACACGTCGAGCAGGGTCTCCAGCGAGCCGCCGCCGGGGACGGCGGCCAGGCCCGCCGGCCGCGCGGCGGCCGCCGGCGCGAGCTCGGAGAGGTCGGGCGACTTGGGGGCGGCCCCGCCGCCCATCAGCTTGTCGATCTCGTTCTGATCCATGACTACACCAGCCTTCCGCGGGAGGCCTTGGGCGCGCCCTCGAGGCGCTGGGAATGGAGGACGTTGCTGATGCGCAGGCCGACGTAGCGCCGGCTCTGTCCGAGCACGCCGAGGAAGCGGCGCTGGCCCCGGACGTGGAGCTCCACCGGGACGTCGGAGGAATGGCCGGTGTGGATCACCTGGCCCACCTCGAGCCGGCCCACGTCACGCGCCCGGAGCTGGAACATCGGGAACCGGGCCCGCACGTCGAGCCGCGCCGCGCGCAGCGCCTCCTCGATGTGGTGCCGGGCCGCCTCGCGCTCGGCGGGCGAGGTCTTGACGGTGTGGAAGTGCCGGGTGGGCTTCTCCTGCAGGAACGACTCGAGCGAGAGCAGCGGCAAACACATCGTGATCAGCCCGGAGAACGGCCCGGACCGCACCTCGATGTTGCTCACCAGCACGTTGTCCTCGCGGTTGGCGATCTGCAGCGCGTCGGGGGAGGACTCGAAGCCGGTGTAGGCCGGCTGGAAGGCGAGGTGGTCCGCCCACGCCTCCTCCACCAGGCCCCAGACCTTGTCGGCGACGCCGCGCACCACCGCCCGCTCCAGCAGGGTGAGGGGCCGCTTGATCTCCTGCGCCTCGCCCGGCCCGCCGAACAGCCGGTCGATGAGGTGGTAGGAGAAGTCGGTGCCGAGGTCGAGGACGCCCTGGCCGCCGATCTTGTCGCCCAGCTCGTAGACGTAGGCGGCGCACGGGGTGGCCAGCGAGAAGATGAACTCGGCGAAGGTGGCCTGCTCCACGCTGGAGAGCACCACGTCCACCGAGGTGCGCAGCCGCGACGAGAACAGCGCCTGCAGCGACACCGCGATCCGCTGGTAGATGCCGTTGAGCAGCGCCTGCCGGTCCTTCGCGATCCGGGGCGGGCGCAGGAAGTTGTACGGGATGACCTCGAGCGCCTGGTCGGGCATCGCCACCGGCGCGGCGCCCTTGAGCAGGCTGTCGATGTCCTTCTGGGAGAAGACGTCGGCCATCAGATGCTCACTGGATGACGAACTGGGGGAGGAACACCTTCACGGGCACCTTCGGGCCGACGATCGTCCCGGCCGCCACCGCGATCCGCGCCTTGAGCGTGTCGCGCACCCCCGGGGCCGTCAGCTGGGCCAGGGTCATGCTCTCCACCAGGCCGGTCACCTTGTCCCGCATCTCCACTTCACGATCCTGCAGGACCTTGTGCGCCTCCTCGTTGCCCACCGAGATCGCCACGCTGAGCATCAGGAAGCGGCTGCCCTGCGACCCCGCCGGGTTGACCACGATGTTGCTCAGCTCGATGAACTTCTTCTCCCCCTCGCCCCCGCCGTGCTCCCCTTCCGCGGGGGCGCCGTGCTCCCCTTCCGCCGCCGCCTCACCCCCCGCGGCGGAGTCGGCGTGGGCCGCGGCCGGCTGCTGCCGCGCGATGATCTTCGGCGCCACCACGAGGCTCGCCGCGAGGCCGCCGAGCAGTGCCCCGCCGAACGTCAGGGCCGCGATCAGCCCGGTCTTCTTGCCGCCTTCCGGCGCCGCGCCCTCGGCCGGCACCGCCGCTGCTTCCGCCATCGTCGCCTTCTCCCAGGTGGACAGGATCACCGGAACGGTGGAACCTCTGCGGTGGGGAAAGGCAACGCGCGTACCATCCCGTGGCACGGGGCCAAGTGGTTGCGCGGCAATGCCTTGGTGTTTTGGACGGTGGCGGATCGGCGCCGGGGAGGAACTTTGTGCCGAGCCCGCGGGGCGGGAGTTGCCGGGGGAGGAAACGGGTGCGGGGCGGCGCTGGTGCGCCGCCCCGCGGGGTGCCGGCCTTCGCTTCGCTGACCGCCGGACGCCGGCGACCCGCCCGCCCGGGCCCGGCCACCCCCGGACGGGGGGCGCCGGCCCGGCGCCTGCCTACCGCTTGAGGTTCACCAGTTCGGTGAGCATCTCGTCGGCGGTGGTGATCACGCGGGCGTTGGCCTGGAAGCCGCGCTGCGCGATGATCATGTTGGTGAACTCCTCCGACAGGTCCACGTTCGAGCTCTCCAGCGCGCCCGGCGTGATCGTGGACTGGTTGCTGGTCCCCGAGAAGCCGATGATCGAGCTCCCGGAGTTGGCCGACTCGCCGTACATGTTGTTGCCGGCGCGGAGCAGGCCCGTCGGGTTGTTGAACGAGGCCAGGGCGATCTGGGCGAGCGTCTGGTTGACGCCGTTGGTGAAGTAGCCCGTGATCACGCCGCGCGAGTCGACGCTGATGTCCTGCAGGTTCCCCATCGGGTAGCCGTCCTGGCTCGAGGCCACCGCGTTGGACGCGCTGGCGAACTGGGACAGGCCGTTGATGTCGCCGAGGACGCCGGAATCGAGCTGCAGGTCCACCGGGGCGGTGGCACCGCTGCCGGGATCGAACTGGAGGCTGTTCGCCCCGCCGTTGTAGGCGAAGGTCTCGAGCCGCCCGTCGGTGTCGAAGGTGACGAACCCGCTCCCGCCGCCGGTGATGGCCGCCGGCGAGGGCACGCTGGCATCCCACAGCCAGCGGTTGGGCGCCGTCGGGTCCTTGGTGAACGTCATGGTGAGGCTGATCGGGGTGCCGATCGAGTCGTACACCGTGATGGCCGCCTGGTGGGTCACGTCGCTCGCCGCCTGGCGCTCGACGTAGTTGCCCGGCCGGCTGTCGAAGACGGCGTTGAAGCTGGTGGCCCCCGCGGCCGCCGAGCGGATGTTCACGCCGGTGAGGGCGTTCACCAGGCCGCCGTCGCCGTTGATGGTCATGGCGCCGGTGGTCGGGTCGATCCCCGCCCCGGTGATGTTGGTCAGGTTGAGCGTGGTCCCGATCTGGGCCAGGAGCTGGCTGTAGGTGGTGCCCGCGGCCACGGCGAGGCTGCCCGAGGTCACGGCGGTGCCGCCCTTGTTGCCGTCGATGAGGACGGTGTCGCCCGCGCCCAGGCCGAGGCTTTGCCCGGTGCCGTTGCGCAGGTTGGTGACCAGGTCGGTCGCGACCGCGATGTGGCTGAACTGGTCGGTCGAGGACGTGGCCGCCGCGGCCAGCGTGCCGTTGGCGGAGCCCAGCGCCTTGAGCAGCGCCGGGTTGGAGCTGTCGATGTCGAGCGTGATGCCGGCGATCGCGGTGAAGTCGAGCGCGCCGGTGCTGTTGTTCTGCGCGGCCGTAAGGGTGTTGAACCCGGCGGCCCCGAAGTCGTTGTTGATCTCGCCCACGAGGTCCTTGAGCGAGTGGAAGTCGAGCGTGCCCACGCCGGTGTCCGCGTTGACGTAGGTGTACGTCCGCGCGTTGGTCCCGTCGCTGATGGTCACGGTGGTGCTGTCCGGCACCATGCCGAAGATCCCGCCGTTGGCCGCGCCGGAGGCGTAGAGGCCGCTCAGGTCGGACCCGAGGCCACCGTTGCTGCTGGCCTGCTCCACCCCGTAGACCCTGCCCTGGGTGGCCAGGATGGTGCCCAGCGGTTGCGCCCGGGCGTCCAGGTTGCCGGTCATGGTCACCGAGGTGGTGGCCCGCGCCGGCGACTTCTTGCCGAACGGCAGCGCGATGTCGGTGATCGCCGAGCCGGTGGACAGCACGCCGTCGGAGTCCGCGTTGATGCCCTGGACCTTGAAGCCGTTTGCCGGCGACACCATGCGGCCGTTCGCGTCGAGCTGGAAATTGCCCGCGCGGGTGAAGTAGTTGCGGCTGCCGTCGCTCAGCACGAACAGGCCGTCGCCCTGGATCGCCAGGTCGGTGTTCTGGCCGGTCGACTCGAGGTTGCCCTGCGCGAAGTTCTGGTCGATGCTCCCGATCTTGCTACCGAGGCCGATCTGGATCGGGTTGACGCCGCCGAGGTCGCCCGGCGGACGGGACGCGCCCTGCAGCAGCTGCGCGAAGGCCTCGGCGAACGTCACCCGTGACGACTTGTACGCCACGGTGTTCACGTTGGCAATGTTGTTGCCGATGACGTCCATGCGGGTCTGGTGGTTGCGCAGACCCGAGACGCCGGCGAAGAGCGACCGCATCATGGCTGGACTACTCCGTCGGTGAAGGGATGATGCGGGCTCTGCTCGCGGCGGCCAGCGCCGCCGCGCCCGCGGGCGCCTGCTCGACTTCCACGACATTGTCGAGCGGGAAGGTGAGTGTGCCGGACTTGAGGATCACGGTGCCCCCCTGGAAGGAGACCCCGTCCACGATGCCGGCCGTGTACGTCTGCACCGGGACGTCCGACCCGGCCAGGCTCGTCGCCGTGACCTTGTAGGTGTACGTCCCGGCGGGCAGGCTGCCGAGCGTGAGCACCTGCCGGCCCGCGGTGCGGAAGCCCATCTCCTTGCTGAGGACTTCCTTGCCGTCGGCATCGTAGACGGTGACCTTGGTCTTGCCGCCGCCGGTGCCGACGTCGATCGTCGCGGTGGCCTTGCCATCGCTCCCCACCGCGAGCGTCTCCCCGGCCGCCAGCACCTGCCGGCCGATGAACGACGCCCCCAGGTCCGCCTTGAGGGCCAGGGTGGTCAGCGCGGTGGTGTCGGTCTGCCCCGCGAGGATGTCCTCGATGTTCTGCATCCGCTCCAGGCTGGTGAACTGCGCCAGCTGGCTGGCAAACTCCTCGGGCTTCGAGGGGTTGATCGGGTCCTGGTACCGCAACTGGGTGATGAGCAGCTTCAGGAACTCGCTCTTGCCCAGCTCCGCGCTGCCGGTCCCCGTGCGGGTCCCGGTGTCCGAGGTGGTCGTGGGCCCGGCCGTGAAGCGCGCGCCCGTGATGGCCTGCAGCATGTGCTCCTACTCCTTCCGGCGATCGTTCAGATCGCGCTCGCGGGGCCGCTGGTGCGGATGGCGCTGGCCATCCCCCTGCCGTTCCCCATCCCGTCGCCCGGTTCCCTGGCGCTGATCGCCCGGCGGCTGGTCCGTGCCGCTGGAGGAGCGAAGCTCGTGTGGCGCGACCGGCTGGCCGGCGCCCCACGGCAGCGCCCCGTCCCCTCGCCCGGCCTGCACCGTCACTTTCGCGTCCGTGAAGCCCTGGCGCACCAGGGCGGCCTGCAGTTCGTCCATCCGCTGTTCCAGCTGTCGCGCCGACGTGCTGTCCGGCGGGAGGATCGTGGCGCGGACCTGGTCACCCAGGACCGCGACCCTGATCCGGGTCTGGCGTCCATCGCTGTCCGCCACCTGCAGCGTCACGCGGTCGGCAGCTCCTGCCGGTCGTCCGCGCTCCACCCATGCCTCGCGCAACTCGTGTGCCTCGCGCACGCCGCCGCGTTCCGCACCCTCCGCGGCGCGCGCGGCGCGCAGGCTCCCGTCAGGCCCATGCGCGGAACCGCGTGCCCCGGCGTCACTTGGCGCCGGCTCGGCCGTACGCTCCTCGCGGTCCCGGCGCGCGGCGCGCGGTGCGCCACCCGACGCCGTCACAGGAAGCTCCTGCCGGTCACTCGGCAGATCTGGCGCCGGCCGCGCCGTCGGTCGTGCCGCGACCGCCTCACGCAGCGCCCGGCTTGTCGGCTCAAAGCCGGTCAGGTCGGCGCGCCCCACCCGGGTCGGCGCCCGCTCCACGACGAGGCGATCCACCGGCGCCGCCACCGTGTCACCATCGTCCGCGGCACCGGCCGGGGCGGGGGCGCGTGGCCGACGATCCACCGGCGCTCCGCGCTCCACCGGCTCCCGCGAAACAGTCACCTTCGGCGCCGCCACCCCCGTGGCCGGGTCGCTGACGGTCGGCGTCGCCGCCTTCCCGGCGGCCTCCCCGGCGGTGGCAGGGTCCGGCAGTTCGGCTCGCCCCACCCCCGTGGACCGGCCCTGCCCCATGGTCACCCGCACCGCGGCGATCTCGGCGCCCTCGAGGGTGCGGCCGAGCGCCTCCATGAGCGCCTCGACGGCGGGCACCGTGGGCGCCGCGCGCATGACGCCGCCGGATGCGCCCGCGGGGAAGGCCGAACCCGAGGCCATCGCGGAAGCACCGCCCTGCGGCGCTCCGCGGGGTTCCGCCCGGGGCGGAGCCCCCACCACCCGTGTCCGAGGCACGGCGGGAGCACTCCCCTCCGGCTGCTCGAGGTTGCGCCGCGCCCGCGCAATCAGTGCCTCGGCCTCATCCTCCTCGGCCGCCGGCGGCCGCCCCGCCCGGTCCAGCGGGCTCACGGGCGGCGCCGCCACGGGCACCCTGGCCGTCGGCAGCGGGTCAGACACCACCGCCTCGCCTCGTGCGCGGCCGTCTGCGGTCGCCGTGGCGGGCTCGCGCTCGTCCGCGGCCTCCTCGCGCGCCGGCCGCGCGGCTGTGGCCGCCAACCCGGTCGAGGCCTCCGGCGCCATTCGCTCCACCGGCATCGCGGCACGCCGCGCGGCGTTCCACGCAGCCGGAAGCGGCGCCGGCTGCGGCACGGCGCGCTCACCGGTCAGCGGCACCGGCGTGCCCACCACGGGGGGCACCGACCCGCTCGCCGGAGTGGAGCTGGCGGGCGCCGTGTGCGGCGCGCGCCTGGGTCTGGGCTCGCCGACGGTGGCCGCCCCGATCGCCGGACTGCGCACCGCGGCCACGGGGTCGGCCAGCGGGGGGACGCTCACCTGGGGCGGCGGCGCTGCGCCCACCCCGGGCTCCGCGGGCGCTGGCGGAGCACTCGGCGCTCCCAGGTCCGCAGGGGCGGGCCGCGCGTCCGCGTCGGCGCGGAAGGTCGTTCCGGCGTCGACGTGGCCGGCCGCGGCGGGCGTGGTCACCGTCGTCACCGGGACCGTCGTCCGCCCCCGCGCGATCTCCCCGGCCAGGCGCGGCGCCGGACGCTCCGACTCCAGCAGTGCCAGCGCACGCGCCGTCGCGCGGGCGTTCCGTGCCGCCTTCGAGGCGCGTTCGGGACTTGCATCCCGTGCCGTGGCCGGCGCACCAGCAGCCAGCGAGCGCTTCGTGCCCGTCGGGACAGGCCCGGCCCCTGCCCCGTCTTCCTGCCGGGGCCGCGATGCGCCGGAGGGGCGCCCGGTGGGTACCGGTGCGCGGGGGCCGCCGTCCGGCGCCTCCGTCGTGGGAGTCGGGTCGGCCTTCCCGGTGGCGCCCGGGGTCTCGGCGCCACTGTCCACCGATGAGGCGGTGGTGGCATCGCCTTCGTCCGCCCCGTCCGCGTCCGCCTGCTCTGCCATCGGCGGCGGCTCGAGCGCCACGGGCACGGCGGCCGCCAGCGGCACCTGCGGCGCGATTCCGGCCTGCAGTGCCGCCGTGAGCGCGGCGGTGAAGAGCCCCGGGTCCTCCGGGGCGGGGACCGGCGCGGTGCTGGCGGGTTCCGCCGCACCCAGCGCGGTCAGGAGGCTCAAGGGACTGGTCACCGCGTGGCGTCTTTCGGCTGGGGCTGGAGCAGGCGCCGGCTCAGCGCCGCGGCCCGTTCCTTCGGGAGATTGGTCAGGAAGTCGGCGGCCTGGCGCGGACCCACGGCGCGCAGGATCCCCTCGACCTCATCATCGGAGAGGAAGGCGAGCACCTTCGCGGCCTCCGGCGGCTTCATGGCCGAGAGCACCCGGGCCACCTGCTTGTTGGCCTGGGCCCTGGCGGCCGGGTCCACCGGCGGTGGTCCGGTGCGCGCCGCCGCCGGACGGACCGGCGCCGGCGGGCGGGCGGCGGTGTCCCTCGCCGCTTGCGTGGCGCTGTCACTGGCCGCGGCGACGGCACTGTCCTGCGCCGTCGAGTCCCGCGCCGCCAGGCTGTCCGCCGCGCCGGGATCGGCGGCGGTGCTGTCGTGGTCCGCCGCGCCGGAGTCGGGCGCCGCCACCGGAGGGGGCGCCGTCTTCACCAGGTACGCGGTGGTCGCCCCGGTGGAGACCAGGAACGCGATCAGGGCAAAGAGCAGCGCCTTCTTCACGTCGCCTCCTGCCCGTTGCGCTGGCTGCGCTGCAATCCGACCTCGTCACTGACCCCCTGCTCGTGGCGCGACAGCTCCTCGCCCCACGCCTCGCGCCGCTGCTCCCGCAGCCGCTCGATCACCCGCCGGGCCATCCGCGCCTGCTCGAAGTGGCTCCGCTCCGCCTCCACGCGTTCAAGGCTCGCTTCGTGGTGGTCGGCCAGCGTGCGCAGTTCGGCGGAGAGCGCCTCGATGGCCAGATCGAGGTTCTGCAGCGTCCCGGCCTGGGACAGTTCGCGCGGGGTCTCCAGGAACTGGTGCCGGGCCTGGGCCAGGCGCGCCTCGCCCGCCAGCGCGGCGGCGCGCCGTTCCTCCTCCTCGCGCAGCGCGCCGGCCAGTGCGCGCGCCTGCTCGCGCTCGGCCATCTCCCGCAGCTGCAGGACCCGCTCGAGCCGGAAGCTGAAGCGCTTCATCCGGGCCTCCCGCCGAGCATCGCGTTCGTCCGTTGCGCGATGGCCGCGAGGCGGACCCGGGTCTCCTCGTAGCTGGTGCCATCCTCCGCCCGCTGGCGCAGGAAGTTGAGCGTCTCGTCGCGCAGCTGGATGGCCGCGTCCGCCAGCTTGTCGCCGCCCGCCTTGTAGGCGCCGACCGCGATCAGGTCCTCGTTGGCGCGCCAGGCCGCCTCGAGCCGCAGCAGCACGTTGGCGGCGTTGAGGTGCTCGGGCGCGATGACCTGGTCCCGCACCCGGCTCACGCTGTCGAGCACGTCGATGGCGGGGAAGTGCTTCTGGGCGGCCAGCTTCCGGGTGAGGACGATATGACCATCGAGGATGGAGCGGGCGGCGTCCGCCACCGGCTCATTGAAGTCGTCGCCCTCGACCAGCACCGTGTACAGCCCGGTGATGGTGCCGCGCCGCCCCGCCCCGGCCCGCTCCAGCAGGCGCGGCAGCTGGGCAAACACCGACGGCGGGTAGCCCTTGGTGGTCGGCGGCTCGCCCACCGACAGCCCCATCTCGCGCCACGCCATGCACACGCGGGTCACCGAGTCCATCATGAGCAGCACGTCCTTGCCGGCGTCGCGGAAGTACTCCGCGATGGCCGTGGCCACGAACGACCCGGTGGCGCGGATCACGGCGGGCTGGTCGCTGGTGGCCACCACCACCACCGAGCGGCGCAGTCCCTCCACGCCCAGGTCGCGTTCGATGAACTCCCGCACCTCGCGCCCGCGCTCGCCGAGCAGCGCGATCACGTTGACGTCGGCGGTGGTGCGCCGCGCGATCATGCCGAGCAGCACGCTCTTGCCCACGCCGCTGCCGGCCATGATGCCGATCCGCTGCCCGCGGCCGAGGGTGATGAGCCCGTCGATGGCGCGCACCCCGGTGCCCAGCGGCCGCTCGATCCGGCTCCGCTCCAGCGGGTGGGGCGGCTCCGCCGACAGCGCGTAGCGGGTGGCCGGCCCGATGGGGCCGAGCCCGTCGATCGGCCGGCCCAGGCCGTCGACCACCCGGCCGATGAGGCCGTCGCAGACCTTCACGTCGAGCGAGCGCCGCAGCGGCCGCACGGTGGCGCCGGGGTGGATGCCCTCGAGGTCGCCCAGCGGCATGAGCAGGATGCCCCGCTCGTGGAACCCCACCACCTGCACGGTGACGCGGGGCCGCCCGTGGCTCTCGATCCGGCACAGCTCGCCCAGCGCCACGTCGAGCGAGGACGCCTCGACCACCTGGCCGATCACCCGGGTGACGCGGCCGTGCACCAGGAAGCGCGGGGCATCGGCGGCCCGCTGCGCTGCCTGCTCGGCCCGTTCCTGGAGCGACAGCATCCCGCCGTGGAGGAGCTCAGTCATCGCGCATCTTGTGATAGATTTCCTTGAGGGCCAGGTCCACCCGGCCGTCCACCACCCGGTGCGGCGTCTCGAGCGTGCAGCCCCCCCGCTCGATCGACGCGTCCGCCACCCACTGCAGGTCGGCTGCCCGCCCATCGCTTCCCGGGAGCCCGAACTGGCTGCGCAGCGCCGAGAGGTCTTCCGGGTTCAGGTGGATCTCCACCCGTGACCCGACCGGGAACGCCTCCAGCCCCTTCTGCACCAGGTCCCGCACGATCGTCGGGTCCGCGATCACCTCCCGCTGCACCAGCTGCCGCGCGATCGCCAGGGCGAGCACGTAGACGCTGTCCTCGAGCTCGCGCACCACGCCGAGCCGTGCCGCGTCGAGCGCCTCGGCGGTGGAGACCAGCAGGCCCGCCGCCCGCTTGAGGGTCCGGTTGGCCTCGTCCATCGCCTCGGCGCGCCCCCGCTCGTGCCCCCGGGCCAGCGCCTCCTGCACCGGGTCCGGCCCCACGGGCTCCGCGTCGGCGGCCTCGGCCCCGGCCCGGCCCGCGAGCTCCGGCAGCGGCCACAGGGAGAACTTCGCGATGGCCGGGGCACGCGTCCCGTCCGCCGCGACGTCAGACGATGAGCTCGTCATCCCCGCCCCGTCCGCCCAGCACGATCTCGCCGGCCTCCTCGAGGGTGCGCACCGCGGCGATGATCCGCTGCTGCGCGGCCTCGACGTCCTTCACCCGCACCGGGCCGAGGAACTCCATTTCCTCCTGGAGCGCCTGGGCGGCGCGCTCCGACATGTTCTTCATGATGTGCTGGCGCAGCTCCTCGCTGGCCGCCTTGAGCGCCAGCGCCAGCTCCTTGCTGTCCACGTCGCGCAGGATCCGCTGCATCGACTTGCCGTCGAGCGTGATCAGGTCCTCGAAGGCGAACATCAGGTTGGTGATCTGCTGCGCCAGGTCGTGGTTGCGCTGGGTGATCGACTCGATGATCGCCTTCTCCACCGAACCGCTGGCGAGCGTCAGCACCTTGGCCACCGCCGCCGGCCCGCCGGAGAGGGTCATCTCCTGCGACAGCGTCAGGTCGGTCTTGCTGGAGAGGCCCTGCTCCACCACCGCCACCATGTCGGGCGCCACCTTTTCCATCCGGGCCACCCGGTAGAGCACGTCGCTGGCCAGGTCGGTGTCCATCACCTCGATGACGGTGGCGGCCTGCTTGGTCTCCAGGTGGGCCAGGATGAGCGCCAGGGTCTGCGGGTGCTCCCCGCGCAGCACCGAGAGCAGCACCTCCGGCGCCGCCTTCTTGAGCTTCTTGAGCCCGCTGTCGGTGAGCTGCTCCTTGATCCGCTCCAGGATGGACCGCGCCTTGGCCGGGCCGAAGGACTGCTCCAGGATCTCCTGCGCCCGGCCCAGGCCGCCCTCGGAAAGCGACTGCACCGCCCGCGCCACCTGGCGGTACTCCATCAGCACGCCCTCGACCGTGCGGGTGTCGGCGAGCGGCATCGCGGCGATCTCGCGCGACACCACCTCCACCTGCTCGGGGGCGAGGAGCTGCATGACCTTGGAGGCCACCTCCGTCCCGAGCGACATGCACAGGACGGCGGCCTTCTGGGCGCCGCTCAGCGGCTCGCGTTCGGCGGCGGTGGCCATCAGGCGTCCTGGGTGAGCCAGGCCTTGACCACCGACGCCGCCATGTCCGGGCGCTGGGTGGACTCGGCCTGGACCTCGTTCTTGAGCTTGCTGGTCGACGCGGAGAGCGCCGGCACCTTCACCGCGGGGAGCTCCCGCTCCCCGTCGCCGTCGTCATCCCCGCCCCCCGCCCCCCCGAGGCTGCGGCCCCCGGTCCCCGCGGCCCCGCCACCCGTGGCCCCGCCACGCGCCGGCTTGAGCGCCTTGAGCGCCAGGAGGAAGGCCGCGAGGATGCCGACCAGGCCCACCACGGGGCGGCTGAAGCGCTCCACCACCACCAGGACCTGCTCGGTGCCGCCGCCCTCGCTGGTCCCGGAGTCGGCCACCAGCACGAGCGGCTCGAACGGGAGCGCGTTCACGGTGATCCGGTCGCCGCGGGTGGAGTCCATGCCGATGGCGTCGCGGACGATCTGCTCGTAGCGCGGCAGCTCCTGCGCCAGGGAGGCGCCGGGACCGGCCACCTTCTCGATCGCCTTCTGGTCGATGAGCACGGCCACGGTGAGCCGCTCGATCTGGCCCGGCGCGCCGGTGACTTTCTCCACCACCCGGGAATTGAGGTAGGTGTTGTTGACCACGGTCGAGGTGCCGCCGTCGAGGCTGTCGGCCCCGGAGGCCTCGCTGCGCTGCTCGTTCTGCAGCACGGCGCCGTCGGGGTTGTAGCTCTCGCTGGTGGTCTCCTTCTGCTCCACGTCGAGCCGGGCGCTCACCGTCACCTGCGCCCCGCCGGTGCCGAGCACCGTGGCGAGCATCTTCTCCGCGCTGGCGGCCAGGTAGTGCTCCACCCGGCTCTGCTGGTCCAGCTGGCGGGAGGTCAGGCCTCCCGCCGCCGCGTCGTTGGGGGCGGAGAGCAGCCGGCCGTCGGCATCGAGCACCGCCACCTGGTCGGGGTTGAGGGCGGGGACGGCGTTCGCCACGAGGTAGGTGATGCTGGCCACCTCCTCGGAGCTGAGCGCCCGGCCGCCCCGCGCGGTGATGACCACCGAGGCCTTGGCCGGCCGGTCCAGCTTGCGCAGCGCGCTCGTCTCCGGCACGCCCAGGTGCACCGCCGCCCGCTCGATGCCGTGCAGCTGCTCCAGGGTCTTGGCCAGCTCCCCCTCGAGGGCGCGCCGCTCCAGGCTCTTCATCTCGCTCTCGGTGCGGCCCCAGTTGGGGCCGTCGAGCAGCTCGTTGCCCGGCTTCTCGCCGTCGGCGCGGATGCCCTGCTTGGCGATCGCCACCCGCGCCTGCGCCACCGCCGCGGCCGGCACCAGGATCTCGGTCCCGCCGCTGGTCAGCTCGAACGCGATGCTGCCCTTGGTCAGCGCGTCGGCCATCGCGGCCGCCTCCCGCAGCTCCAGGCCCCGGTACAGCGTCACCAGCGTCGGCTGGTCGGCGTAGCGGTACATCGTCCACATGACGATGAGCGCCACGGCCACCGCGCCGAAGGCGAGGAACCGCCGGGTGCCGTTGAGGCCGCGGACACCGTCGATCATGCCGGGCGGAAGCGCGCTGGTCATTGCGTCAGGATCTCTCGCTCAGGGGGCGGCGCCCGGCCCGCGGCGCGGGCCGGGACGCCGCCGTCATCAGATCTGCATGTTCATCACCGACCGATAGGCGTCGGTGACCTTGTTGCGCATCTCCACCAGGAACTCGAGGGCGATCCCCGCTTCCTCGCTGGCGGCCATCACCTGGTGCAGCTCCACCGGCTCCCCGCGCACGAAGCGCGCGATCAGCGCGGAGGCGTCCTCCTGCATCTGGTGGGTGTCGTTCACCACCCGTGCCAGCGTGTCGGCGAAGGACGGCCCGCTCGCGGGGGCCTGGAACCGGTCCAGCGCCCGGTCGAGCGGCGTGAGGCGCGGGCCATCAGGGCGAATCGGCGCGGTCATCGCTCAGCCTGTCACGTCGAGCCGCAGGCCCCGCGGCGCGTCGGGGGTGAGGCCGGCGTGCCCGCCCCGCGCGTAGGTGATCTGTCCCAGCGCCGCGATCTGGTCGAAGTAGGCCCGCTCCTCGTCCGTCAGGACCGAGCGGAGCTGCTCTGCCTGCGACGGCGCCATCCCGGCCGGCGTCGCGGGCGCCGCGGCCGGGAGCCGGGGGGTGATGCCATAGGCCCGTGCCGCGCGGAGCGCGGACGGCAACGGGGAGGAACCGCCGGGAATCTGCATGGGGCCGTCTCGCTCAGATGTCGATGGCGCGCTTGAGCATGGCCTTCGCCGCCTGGAAGACGGTGGCGTTGGCCTCGTGCACCCGGCGCGCGATCATCAGGTCCACGATCTCGGTGTTGACGTCCACGTTGGTGCGCTTGACGAACCCGTTCGCGTCGGCGTCGGGGTGGCCGGGGTCGTAGTCCTCGCTCCCCGGCCGCGTGTCCTGCACCACCCCCGCGGCCTGCACCCCGCCGGCGGCGTCGCGCTGGAACACGACCACCTGCCGCTGGTACGGCCCGCCGTCCGGCGTGCGGGTGGTCTCCGCGTTGGCGATGTTCTGGGAGATGATGTCGAGGGCGCGGCTCATGGCGCCCATCCCCGCCCCGCTCACGCCCAGCGGCTTGAGCAGCGAACGCACCGGTCGGGGCGGCCAGGCGCCGGCGCCGGGGATCCTAGCCATTGTTCTTGATCGCGGTGCGGAGTCCCTGGTAGGCCTGCGACAGCAGCTTGGCGCTCGCGTCGTAGCGCAGCTGGGTGCTCGCCAGGTCCACCATCTCCTTCTCCAGGTCCACCTTCGGGGCACCGGCCTGCTGCCCCGCCAGCGCCTGGTCGAAATCGGCGTTTCCGCTCGCCGGCAGGGCGCTGGCCACCCGCGCCGCGATGCCACGCTGGGTGCGGCTGGCATCATCCAGGCTCCAGCGCAACCCGCCGATGCGGGTCTGGTTACCGAAGAACGCGGAGAACATCGAGGCCTCGCTCGGGCGGAAGGGTCCACCCCCGGCTAAGGCAATCGCGGTGCCGTCTCGGTCGGGCGTGCCGCGCCGACCCGGCGCTGCATGGGCAAGTCGTTGTCGCGGGATGGGTTGGGGCGGACCGGCGAGGCGGGAGAACGCGGGGCTGCGGCACGAGTGGCCAGCATCTGGACGGCAGAGCCGGCAGGGACGACGGCACAATCTTCCGGCTAGGTGGCACCTCCGGGCACCACCGGCATCGGCGCCCCGATGGGGTCGAGCGCCGCCCGTACCGCGCGGGCCAGGTTCTCGCGCGTCATCGGCTTGGCGAGCACGTCGCGGACCCCGGCCGCCTGGATCTCCTCCGGTGTCACGGCGCCGCCATACCCGGTGGAGAGGAGGATCGGCAGGTCGGGCCGCAGCGCCAGCGCGGCACGCGCCAGGTCGGTGCCGCGCATGCCGGGCATGGTGAGGTCGGTGATCAGCAGGTCGAGGTCCGCCGGGTCGGCGGCGATGGTGGCGAGGGCGTCGGTGGGGCTGGTGAAGGCGCGGACCCGGTACCCCATCCGCTCGAGCTGCCGCTGCCCCAGCGCCACCAGCGCCGGCTCATCGTTCACCAGCAGGATCCGTTCGGCGCCCCCAGCGGGGCCTTCCCCCAAGGCGGCTGCCACGGGTGGCGCCGAGGCCACCGCGGGAAGGAAGATGTCGAACTGGGTGCCTCGCCCCGGTTCACTCCGCGCCGTGATGGCGCCCCCGTGGGCGCGGACGATGCCGTGCACCACGGCCAGCCCCAGGCCGGTGCCCTCGTCGGGCGGCTTGGTGGTGAAGAAGGGGTCGAAGGCTCGTTCCAGCACGTCGGGCGTCATGCCCCTCCCGGTGTCGCGCACCCACAGGTGCACGTACCGACCGGGGGGGAGGTCGCCCGGTGTCACCGGCGCCGGCCCGAGGCCCAGCTCCAGGGTGCCCCCCGCCGGCTGCATGGCGTGCAGCGCGTTGGTGGCCAGGTTCATCAGCACCTGGCCCATCTGGGAGGCGTCGGCGAAGACCGGCGGACACTCCGGGCTCACCGCGGTCCGGATGGTGATCGTCGCGGGAAGCGTGGCCTTGAGCAGCGCGAGCGTCTCCCCCAGCACCCCGGAAAGGTCCAGGGATGCCCGTGAGGGCTCCCGCTGGCGGGAAAAGGTGAGGATGGAGTGCACCAGGTCCCGGGCCCGGAGCCCGGCCTGGTGGATGTGCCGCACGCTCTCGCGCGCGGGGTGCGTCGCCGGGAGGTCCTCCGCCGCCAGCTCGGCGTTCCCCAGGATGGCGCCGAGGATGTTGTTGAAGTCGTGCGCGATGCCGCCGGCGAGCGTCCCGATGGCTTCCATCTTCTGGGCCTGGCGCAGCTGTCGTTCCAGTTCATCCCGCCCCTGCTCCTGGACCCGCCGCTCGCTCAAGTCGCGCATCGCCACGCCGAAGACCACCTCGCCCTCCACCTCCATCCTGGCAATCGACGCCTCCAGCGGGAATTCCTCCCCGTTGGCCCGCATCCCCGTCACCTCCAGCCCCACGCCCATCGGGCGGGTCGAGGCGTTGGTGGCACCGAACCGCCGGACCTGGTCGGCGTGGACGTCCCGGCTGCGCGGCGGCAGGAACCGCTCGATGGGCTGCCCCACCACCTCGGCCGCCCGGCAGCCGAACATCTGCTCGGCCGCGCGATTGAACACCAGGACGCGGTGCGAGCTGTCCAGGGTGATGATGGCGTCGAGGGCCGAGTCGACGACGCTCTGCAGGCGGGCCTGGCTCAGGCGGAGCGCGGCCGTCGCGGTGTGCTCGGAGGTGACGTCCTGGGCCACCCCGACGATCATCGGCGGGGCGCCGTCGGGCAGGAGCCGCTGGCCGCGGCTCCGGATCCAGCGGGTGCTCCCGTCGGGCAGCAGCAGCCGGAACTCCCGCAGCAGGTCGGTCCCCTGGGCGTGGGTCTCCACCAGCGCGGCCTCGAGCCCGGGCAGGTCGTCCGGGTGGATCCGCCGCGCGCAGGTCGCCCAGGTGCCGTCGAACTCCCCGGGCGCGAAGCCCCACAGGGCCGCGTTCGGGCCGTCGAGGACGAGGCGCCGTGTCGCGGAATGCCACTCGAAGGTTCCCATCCGCCCGGCCTCGATCGCGAGCCGGATCCGCTGCTCCCCAGCCGATGCCCGCACCTCGCTCGCCCGGCGCTCCGCGAGGAGCGCCGCCAGGACCAGGTGGAGCAGCGCCCCGGACGCGAGGAAGGTGGCCAGGAGGAGGAACTCGTCCCCGCCGGCCGCGGTGGCGAACGGGCCCCGGTTGGCCAGGGTGCCCGAGGTCGCGATCGCCGCCATGAGGGCCATCTGCAGCGCCGCGCCCAGCCCGGGAAAGCGCAGCGCCCCCCACAGGAGCGGCATCAGCCCGAGGAAGGCCACCGTGTGCAGGTCCGCGGCCGAGAAGATGAGGGAGCCGACGGCGAGGGTGGTGCCGGAGAGCAGCAGGTACTCGAGCACCTGGTCTGGCGACGGACGGGTCCGGCGGCGCGGCAGCAGCAGCAGGGGGGCCCCCACCAGCGTGCCGACCAGGATGCCGATCCAGCTCGAGGCGGTCCGCGCGGCGCCCCAGCCCGGCACCAGCTCGCCGAGCAGGAACAGCGCCACCACGAGGAGCGTGGCGCTGATCCCCGCGCCGCCCATGGTCCAGGACACGAAGCGGCCGACGTCCACCCGCCGGCTGAGGTCCATGCGGAACCCGTTGTCCCGTTGCATGCCCCAGACGGCCACGAGGGCCCCGGCGGTACCCGCCAGTGCCAGGGCCAGGATGGCCGCGGGCGCGAGGCGTCCCCCCACCTCCGCCAGGCAGATCCCGAGGAAGACGCCGGGCCAGAGCCGGGCGCCATACCGGACCAGGGCCCCGACGGCGATGCCCGCCGGCGGCCAGAACAGCAGGTGCAGGCGATCCTGGGGAATGGTGGCATGGAGGAGCTGCCCGGCGCCCCCGGAGGCGAGGGCCAGGAGGGCCACACCGCCCCAGCGGCGGGCGGAACGGTCCATGTCCGTCGGGGCGGGCATCGGAGCGGGTGGGGTCCTAGTCCTCGACGGTGGCCGGCTCTTCCCGGCGCCCATTGAGCTTGTTGCGGAGGGTCCGTTCGCTGATGCCGAGCAGCTTGGCGGCGCGGGTGCGGTTCCCGGCGGTGGCGACCAGGGCACGCTGGATGGCCTGCCGCTCCAGCTCGTCGAGGTTGAAGGCGTCGGACGCGCCCGCGGGGGCCGGAATGACGGCGGCCACGGTGCCGCCCAGCTGGTTGGTGACGCTGGGCGGCGGCAGCGCGGCCGGCTTGAGGGCCACATCGAGGGTGCCCTGGAACACCTCGGGCCGCAGCACGCCGCCACGGGAGAGGATCACCGCGCGCTCCACGGCATTGGCCAGTTCGCGCACGTTGCCGGGCCAGGAGTGCCGCATCAGCAGGTCCACCGCCTCGGGCGACACCGCGTTGACCGCCACCCCGATCTCCTCCGCCGCCCGCCGGGCAAAGTGCTGCACCAGCACCGGGATGTCCTCCCGCCGCTCGCGCAGGGGCGGGGTCTTGATCGGCACCACGTTGAGCCGGTAGAACAGGTCGGTCCGGAACCGGCCCGCCTCGGCCTCGGCGCGGAGGTCGCGGTTGGTCGTGGCCACCAGCCGGACATCCACCCGGATGGCCTGGTGCCCGCCCACCCGCTCGAACTCGTGCTCCTGGATGACGCGCAGCAGCTTGGCCTGCAGGTCGAGCCGCATCTCGGAGATCTCGTCCAGCAGGAGGGTGCCGCCGTGGGCCCGTTCGAAGGCGCCCGCCGAGCGGGTGGTGGCCCCGGTGAAGGCGCCCTTCTCGTGGCCGAACAGCGCACTCTCGATGAGGCCGTCGGGCATCGCCGCGCAGTTGATGGCGATGAACGGGCCCTCGTGGCGCGGGCTCTGGTCGTGCACGGCGCGGGCAAAGAGCTCCTTGCCGGTCCCGGACTCGCCCTCGAGCAGGACGGTGGCCTTGGTCGGGGCGACGGTCGAGATCGTCTCCATGACCCGGCGGAAGTGTGGGCTCTCCCCGACCAGCGCGCGGGTGGAGCGGAAGCGGTTGATCTCGCGCCGGAACTGCTCGTTCTCCCGGCGGAGCCGCACCACCTCGAGCGCCTGGGTGACGGCGATCTCGAGGGTCTCCGGCCGGATGGGCTTGGTGAGGTAGTCGATGGCGCCGGACTTAATGGAAATGACCGCGTGCTCGATACTGGAATAGCCGGTCATGATGATGACCGGGATCTGGTAGCCCTCTTTTTCGAGGACGCTCAGCAGGTCGAGCCCGGTGGCCTTGGGCATCCGGTAGTCGGCAACGATCAGATCGACGGGGGTCCGAGCGATGGTCTTGAGGGCGTCCTCGACGCTGGAAGCGAGGAGCGGCCGGTGCCCGATGCGGGTGAGGTGGTGCTCAAGGACGACGCCGGTGGCCGGTTCGTCGTCGACACACAGAATGGTAGCCATACCCCCGGCGGGACTCCCTGGAGAACGGGTCTGAGCTGCGAATCGGCCCGGACGGGAGACGGTGGAGGGGCTGGGGGTGTCCCTGTCAGCGAAGTCCGGGGGCCGTGGCCTAAAGCTTTCATATAATGTAGCCGATACGGAAAATATTGCCACCCTCCGCCTCGGGCACTGGTATGCGCATTTCGAACAGTCTCACGCAGCAGCGGGTGCTCCGGGACCTCCAGGGCAATCTCGCACGCCTCGCCGCAGCACAATCGCAAGTCTCTACAGGCAAACGCTTTGAGGCGATGAGCGAGGACCCGCTCGCTGGCATCCAGGTGCTCGGGGCCGATCAGGGACTCCGTGCCATCGCGCAATACCGCCGGAATTCGACGGCGGCCCAGACCCGGATCGACGCCGAGGAGTCCATCCTGGGCCAGGTCACCGACCTGCTGACCCGGGCCAAGGAGCTGGCCATCCAGGAAGGTACGGCCAGCAGCACCCCCCAGACCCGCGCCATGGTGAAGTCCGAGATCGACCAGATCCTCGGGCAGGTCATCGCCCTCGGGAATACCCAGGTCGGGAACGAGTACGTCTTCGCCGGGCACCAGACCGGCACCGTCCCCTTCGACCCGACCGGGGCCTATTTCGGCGATGCGGGGCAGCGGATGGTGGAGGTCGGCCAGGGGTACACCATGCCGGCCAACCACAGCGGGCGCGAACTGCTGGTGGACAGCGGCGTGATCGCCGCGCTGCGGCAGCTCAGCACCGAACTCGGCACCGGGTCCCCGTCCACCATCGGTCCGGTGGCGGGCAGCATCGACACCGCCTTTGACAACGTGCAGGCGCTCCTCGCCGTGAACGGCTCCCGCGCCCGCCAGATCGAGTCCGCCATGCAGAACTCCGACGCCCTCGAGGCGACCCACACCCAGCGCAAGAGCGACGCGCAGGACATCGACGTGGCCGCGGCCACCAGCCGCTTCGTGAGCGCCCAGAACACGCTGCAGGCGGCGCTGCTGTCCACCTCGCGGCTGCTCAGCACCAGCCTGACGGACTACCTGCGGTGACGGCACCCCTGACGCCGGCCGCGACCGGCGAGACGGTGTGGGTCGCCTCCCGCCTCTTCGGTCCGCTGTCCGTCCCCCGGGAGGACATCCTCTGCATGCCCGAGGGGATGCTCGGCTTCGCCGGGGAGCGCCGCTTCGTGCTGCTGCCCGCCGCGCCGGACGGGATCTTCTGGCTCCAGAGCGTGGACGACGGCAGCCTCATCTTCCTGCTGGTGGACCCGTTCCCGTTCTTCGCCGGCTACGAGGCCGACGTCCCGGAGATTCCCGAGTCGGTGGCGCCCGGGGATGTGGCGGTCATGGTGATCGTCACCCTGCCGCGCCAGCCGGGCGAGGAATGCACCTGCAACCTGCAGGCGCCGCTGGTGCTGCAGCTGCCGGCCCGCACGGCGCGGCAGGTGATCCTGCAGGACCCCCGCTACCACACCCGGCACCCGATCAACCTCCGGGACAAGCTGCGGTGACGGTCGCCGAGGCGCGCCCCGCGGGGGCGCCCGGTCCGGCGGCGCCGCCGCCATTGCCGCAGGCCCTGGTCCTCGACTGGCAGGTCGGGACCACCACCGGGTGGCAGGTGTTCGGGCTCAACCTCGCGCTCGAGCTGCTGCGGGACGGCCGGGTCACCCCGCTCCTGCTGGAACCGACCGACCTCACCCAGTTCGATCCGCTGCAGCGTCACGCGCTCGCCCTTCCGCTGGCCCAGCAACCCGGCCTCCGCGCCATGCTGGCCGCCGCCGGCGAGGCCGGGCTCACCTGCGAGTACCCGGTGTTGCGCGCCCTGGGCAATGGATTCCAGGGCAACGACGGCAGCCGCCGCCTGCTGAGCGAGCGCAACGTGGGGGTGATCTTCTTCGAGGACACCGCGCTCGACGCCGCCGCCCTGGACCGGGCCTGGCGCTTCGACCGCATCATCGCGGGATCGACGTGGAACGGACGGGTGCTCGCCGCGCGCGGGCTCGACGCCGTCCGGGTGGTGCCGCAGGGTATCGACCCCGCGGTGTTCCACCCTGCCCCGCGGGCCGGCCGCCTGGCGGGGCGCTTCGTGGTGTTCTCGGGCGGGAAGCTCGAGTACCGCAAGGGGCAGGACCTGGTCATCGCGGCGTTCCGCGCCTTCCAGCGCCGCCACCCCGAAGCCCTCCTGCTCACCGCCTGGCACAACGCCTGGCCGCGCACCATGGTGGGCCTCGAGACCACCGGGCACGTGCAGGGCCTTCCTTCGGTCGATGCCTACGGGCGGCTGGCCCTCGAGCCGTGGCTGCTCGCCAACGGGCTCCCCGCGGGGTCGTTCCTCGATCTCGGTGTGCTGCCCAACCACCGGATGGCCACCGCCCTCCGCGAGGCGGACGTGGCGCTCTTCCCCAACCGCTGCGAGGGCGGCACCAACCTGGTGGCCATGGAGGCGATGGCCTGCGGGGTGCCGGTGATCCTCTCCGCCAACACCGGCCACCTGGACCTGCTCGCCGATCCCGAGGCCTCCTGGCGGCTCGACCACCAGGGGCGGCCGCGCGGCGGCTGCCCGCTCTACCGCGGGATGGACGACTGGGGTGAGAGCGCGGTCGAGGAGATGGTCGAGTGCCTGGAGGCGGCCCACCGGGATCGCGCCGAGGCGGCGCACCGGGGCATCGCGGCCGCCCGGCTCATGCAGGAACGGTGGAGCTGGCGCCGTCGCGCGGCCGAACTGCTCGAGGCGCTGCCCGCCTGACGCCGCCGGGCGTCGCGCCTAGCCCCGGACGATCTCGAGCAGGCCGGCGCGCACCTGGTCCACGACGGCCCCCCACTCCGACATGCGTGATCGCGGGAACACCCTGGCCTCCGGATACCACGCGCTCCGGCTGCCCTCGCCACAGAACGCCCACTCCGGGACCGGGTCGGTGACCACCCAGGCGGGAATGGCCAGCCCACCGGCCAGGTGCGCCACCACGGGGTCCGCCGTGATGACCAGGTCGAGCTGCCCCAGCAGCGGCGCCGCGTCAGCGGCGTCGCGGATGAGCGGCGCCAGCGCGTGCACGGGCACCGCCGCGAGTGCACCCTCGGAAACCGGCCACGCGCCGGCATCGAGCTGGTACCAGGTCACGCCCGGCGTCCCGAGCAGCGCGCCGAGACCGGCCGGGGAGAGCCGCTCGCCTGCCGCGTCGGCGCCCAGGGCCAGCCCCACGCGCAGGCCCTCCCCCGGCGGCAGCAGCGGCACCCGCGCCGACCAGATGCGAGTCGGGAGGTACGGCACGGTGCCGGCCAGGGCGTCGAGGCCTTCATCGAGCGCCGCGGGCAGGCTGCCGAAGGGCAGCTGGTAGTCCACCGTGGGCAATGGCTCCCCGGCCGCGATGGCCTGCGCCACGCAGGGCAGTCCCTCGAGCAGCCGCCGCAGCGCCGGGGCGCACTCGAGCACCACCCGGCCCCCGCGCGCGGCCAGCAGCGGCAGGTACCGCGCGAACTGGAGCGTCTCCCCCGGCCCCGCTTCGGCGTAGACCAGGATGGTGCGGCCCGCGAGGGGCTCGCCCGCCCACCGGGGCGCGGTGAACGCCCGCGCCTCGAGCCCCGCCTCCGCGGCGCCATAGCGCCATTCGTAGCCTTCCCACCCCGCGGCATAGTGTCCCAGCGCGAGGTGCGCCAGGCCGCGCCGCCACCGGGCGCACGCCGCGGCGGGGTCGCGGGCGATGGCCTCGTCGTATGCGGCGATGGCCTCGGGGAACCGGCCCAGCTCGCGCAGCACGTCGCCCAGCTCGGTCCATGCCGCGGCGAGGTCGGGCGCCAGCTCCAGCGCGCGGCGGCAGGCGGTGACCGCCTCGGCCCGCCGGTCGAGCTGCCGGAGCACGCCGCCCATGCGGCGGTAGGCCGCGGCGCAGTCGGGACGGAAGGTGAGCGACGCCCGGCAGCTGGCCAGCGCCTCGACCGGGCGCCCCAGCTCATCGAGCAGCGCCCCGAGGTTGAGGTGCGCTTCCGCGTAGTCGGGCCGGATGGCGAGCGCCTGCCGATAGGCGGAGAGCGCCTGGTCGAGGTACCCGAGTCCCTGGCGCACCCGTCCCATCGCGTTGTGCGCGTCGGGGGCGTCGGGATCGAGCGCCAGTGCGGCCTGCAGCGCGTCCGCGGCCTGCTCGTACTGCCCGCCCTCCACCAGCGCCGCGCCGAGGTGGCAGCAGGCCGCCGGGTGCCGCGGATCAAGGGCGACGGCGCGGCGGAACGCCTCGAGGGCCTCGTCGAGGCGGCCGGCCCGCTGCAGCGCCACGCCCAGGTGATCGGACGCCACCGCCGACTCCGGCGCGATCCGCACCGCGGCCTCGAGGGCCTCCAGGCCCTCCGCATGGTCGCCGAGCGACGTGAGCACGATCCCGAGGTGCAGCCGCGCCTCGGCCGACTCCGGGTCGCGGGCCACCGCCTCACGATAGGCCCGGAGTGCCTCATCGGGCCGGCGCAGCTCCCGCAGCGCGTGGCCCAGGTGGCACCAGGCGACCGGGCTGCCGGACCACAGCGCCAGCGACTGCCGGTAGGCGGCCAGCGCCTCATCGGCGCGGCCCAGGCCGCGGAGGATGTCCCCGCGGTCGGTGTGGGCGGCGGCGAGCCGCGGATACCGCGCCAGCGCGCGGTCGAGGTACTCGAGCGCCTCCACCGGCCGGCCGGCCCGTTGCGCCATCACCCCGGCCAGGTGCAGCACCTCGGGGAGTTCGGGCGCCAGCTGCAGCGCCTGCTCCAGCAGGAGCTCCGCGTCCCGGACCCGGCCCGCGAGGTGATACTCGTTGGCGCCCCGCAGCAGGGCGGTGATCTCGTCCAGCGTGGGACGGGCGCCGCGGGCGGCGGGCGGCGGCGGCACGGCGCCGAGGGTGAGCATGGGCGCGCGCTCCGGGTGGGTCACGGCAGCACCGGCTGGGTGGTGAACAGCACGTTGTAGACGTACGGCGTGGCGTGCTCCTCCTCGGGCGGGAACGGGATGAGGCAGGGCTCCTCCGCGCTCAGGCGGTAGCACTGGTAGCCGCAGGCCGCCATGAAGCCGCGCATCCCCCGCCCCGACGCTCCCATCTGGTGCAGCGCGAACTCGTTGATCTCGCAGATGATGAACGGGACCTCGCGGGCCATGAAGAGCAGCATCCCGCCCTTGAGGATCGCGTGCTCGGATCCCTCGGCGTCCACCTTCACCACCTTCACGCGCTCCCCCTGGGTGCGCTCCAGCAGCCCGGCGAGCGTGGTGAGCGGCACGCGCCGCACCTCGGGCCGCGCCCGGGTCTGGTGGTTGGTGGGGAACTCCCGCACGTCCCACAGCGCGTGGCCCCCGGCGTTGTCGGCGTTGACGTGCAGCAGCACCTCGCCCTCGGTCTCGCCGAGCGCCTGCGGCAGCAGCGTCACGTTCCCGGCGTCGTTGAGCGCCAGGTGCCCCTGCAGCCGCCGGGCGTTGCCCGCCTCCGGCTCGAAGGCGTACACCCGGCCCGACGGGCCCACCGCGCGCGAGGCGAGCAGCGTGAAGTACCCGACGTGCCCGCCGACGTCGATGAAGGTGTCGCCCGCCTCGAGCACGTTGGTCAGGAAGTACGACACCTCGGGCTCGTAGAACCGTCCCGCGGCCAGCTCGGCCGCCATCGTGGCCTGGCTGTCCTCCCGCGTGTCGAGGCGGAGGGTGAGCGCCTGCTCCGTGCCCGCGGCGGGGAAGTGGAACTCGATCTCCCGCAGGGGGTCGCCGGCGGGCGCCGGCTCGCTCCGGCGGGGAGCCGCCGCGCGCTTCCGGAGGATGAAGCCCCAGTAGGTATCGGGCCCGGCGGGCACCGCGAAGTTGATCTGGATGCCGTCGAGCAGCTCGAAGCCGGCCCGCTGCATCAGGCTCAGCCAGGCCGGCTGGCCCAGCACGCTGTAGTGATTGGGATTCTGCTCGTGGTGGCAGGCCGTCTCGGGCGCCGGCACCTCGACGTACAGCGTGCCGCCCGGCGCCAGCACCCGGTGGAACCCGGCCAGGGTGAAGTACGGGGCCACGCTGTGCTCCAGCGCATGCCGGCACCAGACCAGGTCGAAACTTCCCTCCGGGAAGTCCAGGAAGGACTGGTCCATCTCCAGCGCCTCGTAGCCCTGCGCCACGCAGGCGGCCAGGTCCTCGTGGCCGATGGTGATCCCCACCGCGCGGTGCCCGGCGGCGCGGAACAGCTCCAGCGCCAGGCCCTGCCCGCAGCCGACATCGAGCACCCGGGCGCCGGCCGGCAGCTTCACCTGGGCCTGCAGGCGGGCCCACATCTGCCGGGTGATCTCGGAATGCTGGCCGGATGGCGGCTCGGGGTAGACATCCTCCCGCAGGCGGTCGAGGAAGGCGTCGAACCGCGCGGCGCGGTGGTCGGCGGACGGCAGGACGGAGCTGCTCATAAACGGGATTCCTCGAGGGCGGTGCGGGCGGCGGCGACGACGGGGGCCCAGGCACCCCGGGCCGGCTGCCGGAAGAGGCGCGCGGTCGGGTACCAGGGACTGTCGGAGCGGTCGAGCAGGTAGCGCCAGCAGCAGGTGTGCGACAGCAGGATCCAGGTGGGCCGGCCCAGGGCCCCGGCCAGGTGCGCCACCGCGGTGTCGACGGTGACCACGAGGTCGAGCTCCTCCATCACCGCCGCGGTGTCGGCGAAGTCGCCGAGCCGCGGGGCCAGGTCGGTGACCCCCGCGGCGGCGAGTGCGGCCGCCTCGTCGGCGGGGCCGCCCACCTGGAGCGCGTACCAGTCCACGTCAGGCAGCGCGAACAGCGGCGCAAGCTCGGCCAGCGGGAGGGAGCGGAAGCGGTTGTTGGTCTGGGCCGGCGACCCGCCCCACGCCACGCCGACGCGGCGCCGGCCGGTGCGCGGCAGCGCCAGCGCCTCCGGCCGCGTCGGGGCCGCGAGGTAGGGGATCGTGGCCGGGATGGTCTCGAGGGTGGTGCCGAAGCGGTGCGGCAGGCTCATCAGCGCCACCTTGTAGTCGGCGCGCACCGCGCTCGCGTCCTCGCCCACGAACTCCGCCACCCCGGCCAGCCCCGCGAGCAGCCGCCGCAGCGGCGCCTGCACCTGCAGCAGGACCCGCGCCCCCGCGGCCGCGAGCAGCGGGACGTAGCGGCAGAAGTGGATGGTGTCGCCGAACCCCTGTTCCCAGTACACCAGCAGGGTGCGGCCGGCGAGCGGCTCCCCCTGCCACGCGGGCAGCGCGGACGGCACGGGCCGCAGCCGGCGCCGCGCCGCGGTGAAGCGCCACTCGAATTCCCGCCACCCTTCCTCATACTGGCCGGTGCGCAGCAGCGGCAGCGCCAGGTTCCAGTGGGCCTCGCTCCAGTCGGGCCGGAGGGCGATCGCCCGGCGGCAGGCGGCGATCGCTTCCGCGTGGCGGCCCAGCTCCCCCAGCGCGCGCCCCAGGGTGGCCAGCGCCCCGGGCGTGTCGGGCGCGAGCCGGAGCGCCGCCTCGGCCGCGGGCACCGCGGCCTCGTAGTCCCCCTGGTCCGACAGCGCCACGGCACGATTGCTCCGCGGCTCCACCGCGCGGGGATCGCGGGCCACGGCGGCGTCGAACCAGCGCAGCGCCTCGGCCGGGTGCCCCAGGTCGAGGTGCACCGCGCCCAGGTTGCACAGCGCGAGGACATGGCCGGGTTCGAGCGCCACCGCCCGCTCCAGCACCGGGAGGGCGTCGGCGTGGCGGTCCACCGAGCGCAGCGCGGCACCCAGGTTGGCCAGGGCGAGGACCGAGTCGGGGCGGAGCCGGTGGGCGTGCTCGAACTGCCGCAGCGCCTCGACGGCATCCCCGCGGCGGAGCGCCACCACCCCGAGACCGGTCTGCACGTCGAAGTCGGCCGCGGCCAGCCGGGCGGCCTCCGCGTAGGCGCGGCCGGCGCCATCGAGATCCCCAAGATCGGTGCGGATGGTCCCGAGCAGGGTCCAGGCCGTGGCGTGCGACGGCTCGGCGGTGACCAGCGCGAGCAGTTCGGCCGCGGCCTCCGGCAGGTGGCCCGCCACGCAGAGCGTGCGGGCCAGAGCCAGGCGTGACACCAGCTGGGCGGGGTTGCGGGCCAGCGCGGCGCGATAGGCCGTGCTGGCCTCGTCGAGCTCCCCATTGGCTGCCAGCGCGGCGGCCAGATTGTGCAGCACCTCGGGATCGCCAGGCATGCCGGCCAGCGCCTGACGGTGCGCGGCCACGGCGGCGGCGGGCTCCCCGAGGGCGGCCAGGACGTTGCCGAGCGAGGACTGCGCGGCGGGAAAGCTGGGCCGGCGGGCCAGGGCCTGCCGGATCTGCCGCGCGGCGGCGGGGAGATCCCCACGATGGAAGGCCGCGAGCCCCAGCAGGTGCAGCGCGTCGGGGTGCCCGGGCTCGGCGGCCAGGACCGCGCGGTAGCAGAGCTCGGCGTCGGCGAGCCGGCCGGCCTGATGGTGGCGGACGCCTTCCTCGAGCCGTGCGGCGGCGGGCGCGGGGCGGCTGGTCGCGGCGGTCTTGGGAGCCATGCGGGGGGCAAGGGCAAGCGGCGTACCGCTCGGTGCCGATCGGGGTTGGCGCCCCAAGCGATTGCCCTGCAATGACTTGATCAACGGCTCGGGGCGCCGCCGATCGGGGGCGGACCGGTACGAATTGCCGCCAGCGCTCCCGGCACCCGGCGGAAACGACCCCCCGGGCCTCAAGTTCGACCCCGCCCCGCCGATACGTGGAGGCAGACGGTCACACCGGACCGTCAGACCGCAGTGCCGGAGCAGGGACGCCCCGGAGCGCAGGGCACTCAGGAGAAGTCGCTATATGAAGATCCAGACCAACATCTCGGCCAACAACGCGTACCGGAACCTCGCCGGGACGTCGATGAACCTGCAGAAGAGCATCGAGAAGCTCTCCAGCGGGTTCCGGATCAACCGGTCGGCCGACGATGCCGCGGGCCTGGCGATCGCGAACAAGCTGCGCAGCGACATCCGTTCGCTGCAGTCGGCGCAGCGGAACGCCTCGCAGGCGTCGGCGATGCTGCAGATCGCGGACGGCGCGGTGAACACGATCAGCGGGATGCTGGACCGGCTCAAGGAGCTGGCCACCCAGGCCAACTCGGCGAGCATCGGCGCGGAAGCGCCGAAGCTGTCGGCGGAGTACCAGAAGATCACGCAGGAAATCGACCGCATCGTGGCCACCACCAAGTATCAGGGCGCCAGCCTCGTGAACGGCACCTTCGGCGCGACGGTGAACACCTCCTCGACCGCCCTGGCGGCCACGGGCGTGTCCAAGGTGACCCTGAACGGCGCGGCGGCCGGGTCCTACACCCTGGCGGCGGCGGCGTCGGCGGCGACGCTGAGCGCGGCGACCGGCAGCCAGATCATCACCGGCATCAGCACCTCGGCCAACGGGTCGGCCACGTTCGACAAGTTCGGCATCACGGTCAACGGCGGGTCGAGCTGGGTCGGCGCGCTGGCGCTCAACGGCACCAACGTCACCGTCGGCGCCACCACCCAGGCCGACTTCATGGTCTCCTCCAGCGGCTCGTACGGCGTCGGCGGCCAGGACCTGGTGTCGGTGTCCGCGTCCAGCCTCAACCTCTCGGTGAGCGCGCTGGGCCTGACCACCGGCGGCACGGTGCTCGACAGCATGACCAACGCCGCGGCCGAGCTGACCAAGATCGACAGCGCCATCACCCTGGTGAACACCGCCATCGGTGACCTGGGCGCCGCGCTGAACCGGTTCGACTACTCGAGCAGCAACATCACCTCGGTGATCCAGAACTTCACCGCGGCCGAGTCGACGATCCGCGACGCCGACATGGCGCAGGAGATGACCGTCTTCACCAAGAGCCAGATCCTGCAGCAGGCCGGTACGGCGATGCTGGCGCAGGCCAACCAGGCGCCGCAGAGCATCCTCAAGCTGCTCCAGTAGCCCGGAGCCCGCTTCAGGTGACCTGACGCACGACCCCCGGCAACCGGAGCACCGGTTTCCGGGGGCTCGTCGTCGCAGCAGACCCACGGACCGAGGACCCGCATCATGGCGACATCGAGCAGCTCCGTCTCCGGGCTCGTCAGCGGCATCGACTACCGCTCGCTGGTGGACCAGATCATCACCAACGAGGGGGTCGGCGCCACCCGGCTCCGGGACCAGGAGAAGAAGCTCCAGGCGCAGCTCACCGCCCTGGGCAAGTACAAGGAGCTCGTCACCGCGCTGCAGACCGCCACCAAGGCGCTGCAGGACGGGTCCGCCTTCGACGCCGTCTCGGCCACCACCGCCGCGCTCTCCGGCACCCGCACGGTGGTCTCCGCCACCGGCAGCCGCACCGCCGCCCCCGGCGTCTACCGGGTGGGCGTCACCGCGCTGGCCAAGGCCCAGAAGCTCGGCAGCGGCTGGACCGCGAGCCCGAGCACCGCGCTCGGCCTGACGGCCGGCAGCTTCACCGTCAACGGCGCCACGATCACCGTGGACGCCAACGACACCCTGACCAGCATCCGCGACAAGTTCAACGCCGCCAACAGCGGCACCGGCGCGAGCAAGGTCACCGCCTCGATCCTGCAGGTGAGCGCCACCAACTACCGCCTGGTCCTCACCAGCGACGAGACTGGCGTGGCCGGCATGACGCTGACGGACGTCTCGGGCGGGGTCCCGCAGGCGCTCGGCTTCACCAACGGCAGCAACCAGATCCTCGGCAGCGCGCTCCTCGTGGCGGGCGCCGACGCCCAGTTCACGGTGGACGGCATCGCCATGACGCGGTCCAGCAATACCGTGACCGACGCCATCCAGGGCGTCACCCTCTCCCTCACGGCGGAAGAGGCGGGCGCGGTCACCAGCGTGAGCATCGAACGCTCCTTCGATGGCGCGCAGAAGGCGGTGCAGGCCTTCGCCGACGCCTGGAACAAGCTGGTGGACTTCACCAAGGAGCAGCGGACCCCGCCCAAGGAGGGCGTCGCCGCGCCGACGCTGTACAACGAGTCGCTGCTCCGCACCATCTCGGCCTCGCTGGCGCGCACCCTGCTGACGGGGGTGCCCGGGGCCCAGGCCGACCTCGCCACGGCCGGCATGGCCGGGCTGAGCATCGGCCAGGACGGCAAGCTCACCCTCAACGCCACCAAGCTCGAGACCGCCTTCAAGGGCCGGCTCAACGACCTGCGCACCCTGTTCAGCCAGGTGGGCACCGCCACCGACGCGCGGGTGAGCTACGTCAGCTCCGGCAGCGACACCCAGCCCGGCACCTACGCCGTGGACATCACCCAGGCGGCCACCCAGGCCCTGCTGCTCGGCACCGGCTTCAGCGGCACCTATGCCGACGACGGCACCGCCGACACCCTGACGGTCACCGAGAAGGGGAGCGGCGCGGCGGTGAGCATCCAGCTCACCAACGGCATGACCACCGCCCAGATCGCCAGCGCGCTCACCAGCGCCTTCGGCGCCTCCGTCAAGCACAAGGTCGCCACCGGCACCGTGCTCTACGGCGACGCCGCCGGCACCGTCCCGATGACCGGGACCACCAAGTTCTCCGAGCTGCGGAGCGCCGGCGGCGGGACCTTCGGCGTGGTGGACGGCCAGACCATCGCCTTCAGCGGCAAGCGCGGCGACGGCACCACCTTCGCCGGCACCTTCAGCATCACCAGCGCCAGCAGCCTGACCGTGGGTGACCTGGTCACCCAGGTGCAGGCGGCGTACGGCAGCGGGGCGGCGGTGAGCGTGAGCGGGGGCCAGATCGTCGTGGAGGACGGCCAGGGCCGCACCTCGCAGCTGGCGCTCACCCTGACGCCCGGCAACGAGGGGGGCGGCACGCTCGACTTCGGCGCCACCACCACGCTCGCCACCGGCCGCCCGATCCTCTCGCTCGCCGCCTCGGACGTGGGCGGACAGCTGCAGGTGAATGCCACCGCCTGGGGCAGCAGCCCGGGCTTCACCCTGGCGTACACCGCGGGCGGCGCCGACGGCACCGCGCAGCTCGGGCTGGCGGCCGGCACCTACAGCGGGCTCGACGTGACCGGCACCATCGGCGGCTACGCCGCGACCGGCGCGGGCCGCACCCTCGTGGGCGGGGACGGCACCGCGGTCGAGGGGCTGACCCTGAGCTACACCGGCACCGCCACCGGCGCGGCGGGGTCGGTCAGCGTCACCCTGGGCACCGCGGCGCAGCTGCAGCGGGCGCTCGACAGCTGGCTCGAGGCCAATGCCGGCACGATGGCCAAGAAGGAGGCCTCCCTCACCGGCCGGGTGAAGACGCTGGAGGACAAGGCGCTGCTCATCGACGCGCGGCTCGACCGGCGCCGGGAGAGCCTGCTCAAGCAGTTCGCCCAGATGGAGACCGCGATCGCCCGGCTGCAGCAGACCTCGAGCAGCGTCACCGCGATGCTGCAGTCCTTCAGCAAGTCGAGCAGCTGACCATGCCCGCCAACCGCATCCGGCCGATCCTTTCGGCCATCGTGGACCTGGCGCGCGTGGACGCCCCGCAGGCGCTGGAGCTGGCGCTCTGCGAGGCCCGCGGCCTGGCCTCTGACGCCGGCCAGCGGCGCGACCCGGCGCTGCTCCAGGCGCTGCAGGCCGACCTGCAGCGGACCCTCGCGGTCCTGGAGCGGGAGCAGCAGCAGGTGGCGCGCGAGCTCGGGGCCCTGCAGCGGGAATCGCTGCAGCGGCAGGGCTACCGGTCACCCCTGGCCCGGACCCCGGCCATCGACTGGCGCGGGTAGCCCCCCGGGGCCCGGCGTTGCTTCAAAGATCCCCGGGCGTGCCGATACTGGAGGGGTCCGCAGGAGCGTCACCGTCTCGCATCGTCCGTGGAGGTCCTCCGTGAGCTACGCTGGCGTCGCCAAGTACCAGCAGAACGACGTCTTCTCGATGTCGCCCGCCCGCCGCCTCGTGTTCCTGTACGGACAGGTGGTGGCGAACCTGCGGCAGGCGGGCCGGTTCCTCGAGCGGGGAGAGGTCGAGGCCCGTTCCCGCGCCCTCACCCGGGCCCGCGACATCATGGGGGAGCTGCTCTGCACCCTCAACTTCCAGGAGGGGGGCGAGATCGCCGCGAACCTGGCCAGCCTCTATCTCTGGATGATGGACGAGACGCTGGAAGTGGACCGCCGCCGGGACCCGAAGCGGCTGGAGCGGCTCACCGCGATGGTCGCCGAGCTGCATGCGGCCTGGGAACAGGCGGCCGCGCAGGTGCCGGAGCTGCACCCGGCGGCGGCCGTCGGCGAGTAGCCCCGCAGGACCGACGGGCCCGGCCGGTGCCGGGCCCGCCCCGAGGTTGAGACCCAAGTGCTTGCCGAGCCGGGACTTGCCACGCGGCCCGGCAGCAACACCCGCCCCACCCCGCCGCACCTGCCGCCCGGTCGTTTCTGCCCCTCAAGGTTTGCCGGTCCCGGACGATACTGTCCGGGAGAGGGACCTTGCAGCTGGGAGGCAGCATGTCAGTCCAGGCGATCCAGACATCGAATGTTGAGCGGGTTCCGGCGGTCCAGCCGGGCCATGGCGCCCCGCGCGGGCGAGCCGAGGGGCACGCCCCCGCGGCACCACAGGACCAGGTCCAGGTGTCGGAGGAGGGGCGGCGGCTTTCCGCCGCGGCTTCCTCCAGCGCCTCCACCCTCTCGGGGACGGCAACGGCCACCGAGAGCGGACAGGGGCTGCAGCTGGATCCGCGCAAGCTCCGGGAGCTGGCGGGCATTCGTGCCCCGTCGGACCCGGTCCGCGCCGACGACCGAGAGTAATCCGCACCACCGGTGCCGCGACGGGCCGGGCCCCCGGTGGCCCGGCCGCGAGGGATGGCTGTATTCCCCTCAAGTCCCGGGCCGGCATGCCGACAGTTGAGTCACAACGAGGAGTCCCATGGCAATCGATCCTACGAAGGCGAGCGGAGCGCAGTCCCCCCTGACGGGCGCGCGTCTCGACCAGGCGTCGGGCAACCAGGCGGCCCGGCAGTCCGGGCAGGCCCGGCCAGCAGTCACCGAGCGCGACAGCGCCGCGGCCGACGACCAGGTGCAGCTGTCGGAGCAGGCCCGCGCCGCGCGGCCGGCGCCCGGCACCAGCCCCTCGGGGCTCTCGGCGGACCGGATGCAGGAGATCCTCAAGCGGGTCACCTCCGGCTACTACGACAGCCCGCAGGTGGTGGAGAAGGTCGCCCGCAAGGTTGCGGACGCCCTCGGCGGGTCCACCCCCGCATAGCCGGTCCGAACCACCAGCTCACGGAGCGAGCGGATGAAGTGCCTGGTCGTGGACGACAGCGCCACCATGCGGCGGATCGTGGTCAATGCCCTCAAGAGCATCGGGTACGACGACGTGGCGGAAGCGGGCGACGGCAGCGACGCCCTGCAGAAGTGCGATGCCTCGGTGGAGCTGGTGATCACCGACTGGAACATGCCGGTGATGGGCGGGCTCGATTTCGTGAAGGCGATGCGCGCCAACCCGCAGCACGGCAAGACCCCGATCCTCATGGTCACCACCCGCAGCGTCAAGGAGGACATCCTCCAGGCGGTCGAGGCGGGAGTGTCGGGCTACATCCTGAAGCCATTTACGCCGCAGGTCCTCAAAGAGAAGATCGACCAGATCCTCTCGCTCGCCTCAGGCTCGGCCTGAGCCGTCCGCCACGGAGGGTGACATGGATGCCGCCCAGGTCAAGGCGCTGGCCACCGAGTTGGAAACCACGCTCGGGCTGCTCGGCGAGCTGATCGAGGAACTGACCAGCCACCGGGGCCAGTGGCCGACGTCGAGCCGCGCCACCGAGATCGTCAGCACCCTGGCCACCCGGCCCAACCTGGCCGAGCTGCCGGCGGTCCTGCTGCGCGCCCACGCCGACATCACCGAGATCCTCGGCGGCATCCGGCTCACCCGCGAGGCCATCGAGGCCCACGCCGTGGAGCGGATCCGGGACACCAAGGACAAGCTGTCCGACGTGACCTCCACGACCGAGAGCGCCACCCTGGAGCTCATGAACGGCCTGGACCGGTCGCTCGAGCTCATCAACCGCCTGGAGGGCCAGTCGGCGGTGAGCGCCTCGGCCGACGGGTTCCAGCACCTGCGCGACCAGGTCAGCGCCCTCTACAACCACCTCCAGTTCCAGGACATCACCGCCCAGCAGCTGCAGGGCGTCGGGCACGCGCTGCTCGACCTCGAGGTGCGGGTGGCCGCGGTCGCGGCCCTGTTCGACAGCGCGCTGCGTGACGGTACCAAGGCCGAGATCCTGCGCAAGGCGATGGACACCTCCTCGACCCACCTCGCCTTCAACCCCGACGCGACGATGAAGCGATCGCACGCCGACCAGGCCATGATCGATGAAGCGTTCAAGGGGGCCCGGAATGGTGCGACCGCTTCCGGCAGCCGCGCCGCCGACGGCGCCCGCGCCTGAGGCGCCGGCCGCGCCCGACAGCCCCGCCCTGCTGGATGGCATCCAGCGGGACAAGCTGTCGCTCATCGGGCACATGGCGTCCAGCATCGCGCACGAGCTGTCCAACCCGCTCGCGACGATCGTGGCCAGCACCCAGGCGATCCTCTCGTTCTGGCCCCGCGGCGGCGGGCCGCCCGGCGCGCGCGAGGTCGCGGGGGCCCCGGCCGACTGGACACCCTCGGGCGTCCCGCTGCGGCAGCTGCGCGAGGACCTGGAGCTCATCCTGGCCGAGGCCCGCCGCGCCGGCGACATCGTGCACGGCCTGCTCGCCTCGGCCCGCCAGGATCCGCCCGAGTGGCGCATCGTGTCGCTGGCCGACGTGGTGCGCCGCACCGTCGGCCTCTGCCGCCACCACCTCAAGCTGCACAACGTCACCCTGCAGGCGCCCTACTTCGACCCCCACGAGGGCTACCCCCTCTGGAGCCGGATCCGGGGCGACGCCAACCAGCTGCAGCAGGTGCTGCTCAACCTGGTCATCAACGCCCAGCAGGCGATCACCGCCCACCGCGGCTTCGGGACGGTCCGGATCACCCTGGCGCCCGACGGCCCGGACCGGATCCTCCTCACGGTCGAGGATGACGGGCCCGGCGTGCCCAGCACGCAGCAGGAGGCGATCTTCCGCCCCTTCTACACCACCAAGCCGCGCGGCCAGGGCACCGGGCTGGGCCTGTCAGTCTCGGCCGAGATCGTGCGGGCGCACGGCGGGAGCATCGCGGTGACGGCCCACACCAGCGGGGGCGCCGCCTTCCGCCTCGGCCTGCCCTCGCTCGCGGCGTCCGACCGGAGCCTGGGGACGGCGCCAGGCACCCCGGACCGCCCGGAGGTCACGACCCTGTCGCTGCCGGAGCCGCCGGCGCCCCTGGTCACGGGAGAGCAGCAGCGGATCCTGCTGGTCGACGACGAGTCGGGCATCCGGCGCAGCGTGGGCCGCTACCTGCGCCGCGCCGGGTACCAGGTCACCGACGTGCCGAGCGCCCAGGCCGCGCTCAACGCCCTCAGCACCGCGCGCTACGACGTGATCGTCTCGGACCTCCGGATGCCCGGGCTCTCGGGCGAGGAGTTCTTCCGCCGGCTGGAGCGGGAGCATCCGGAGATGCGCCGCCGCATCATCTTCACCAGCGGCGACATGCTGCGCGATGAGACCCAGGACTTCCTCCACACCGCCGGCTGCCCGGCGCTGCAGAAGCCCTACGAACTGGGCGAGCTGGTCCAGCTCATCGGCTCCCTGCTCCCGGCGCCCGCGACGCGGGCCTCCGCCTGAGCCGGACGTTCCCGTGCCAGGATCCCCCGCCCCGTTCACGAGCATCCCGATGGCTTCCTTCATCCCCGCCGACCTGACCCCGACCGGTGACCGCGTCGTCTTCGCCGCGCTGCCCGACGGCCTGCTGGTCGTGGACCCGCTCGGCCTGGTGCGCGATGCGAACCCGGCGGCGGAGCGGCTCTTCGGCCGCACCGCGGACGGGCTCCGCGCCATGCCCCTCGACCGCCTGCTCAGCCGCGGCGACCCGGCGGCGAGCCTCGCGGTGGAGCTGCGCGCCGCGCGGACCGAGGGGACGCTCCGCTGGGCGGGCTGCCGCGGGCGCGGCGGGGAGCAGAGCGAGTTCGCCTGTGACGTGACCGCGGTGCCGCTCACCGGCCGGGGGGCGCCGGGGCGCTGGGTGGTGGTGGTGCAGGAGACCGGGGCGCGCGAGTTCGCCTCGGTGCAGCGGCGCGAGTCGGCCAAGATGGCGGCGGTGGCCACCCTGGCCTCCGGCATCGCCAACGACTTCAACAACGCGCTCGCCGCCATCAGCGGCAGCATCGAGGCGGCCCGGCTGCGCATCGTGTCGCAGGACCGGGTGCCCCCCCGCGAGCTGCTCGACGCCAAGGAGGCCACCCGGGCCGCCGCGCGCCTGGTGCGCCGCCTGCTCAACTTCGCCCGCCCCGCGCCCGGCGTGCGCCGCCCGCTCGACCCGGGGCACCTCCTCGAGGAGGCCGCCCAGGTGCTGCGGCGCGACCTCGACCCCCGCATCACGCTGGTCACCCATCTCGACCACGGCGACTGGCATATCAAGGCCGACCTGGAGCAGCTGACCGACCTGCTGGTGAGCCTGGGCCACAACGCCCTCGAGGCGATGCCCGCCGGCGGGGTGCTGACCCTTGCCACCCACCGGGTCGCGGGCGGCTTCGGGCCCGGGGCACCGCAGGGCGCCGCCGGCCGCGAGTACCTCCGGGTGGACGTGCGCGACACCGGGACCGGCATCCCGGCCGAGATCCTGCCGCGCATCTTCGAGCCGTTCTTTACCACCAAGGAGGCGGGCCGCGGCTCCGGCCTCGGCCTGGCCACGGCGTACACGGTGCTGCAGCAGCACGAGGGCGGCATCTCGGTGGAGAGCGCACCCGGGCTGGGCAGCACCTTCCAGATCTTCCTGCCCCGCACCCGCGATCCCCTCGCCCAGCCGATGCAGACCCTGGTGCTCGCCCCCGGCAGCGGCTCGGGCACCATCCTGCTGGTGGACGACGAGGCCTCGGTCCGGCGGCCGCTGCGGCAGGCCCTGGCGCTGTGCGGCTACTCGGTGATCGAGGCGCGCGACGGCAGCGAGGCGCTGCAGATCCACGAGAAGTCCGCCACCCCGCCCGACCTGGTGATCCTCGACGTCAAGATGCCCGGCCTCTCCGGCTGGGACGTGCTGGCCACGCTTAAGGCCCGCGCCCCGGCCCTGCCGGTGATCCTCACCAGCGGCTACACCCGGGAGGACAGCACGCCCCCCGCCAACCCGGCGCGGCCCGACGCCTACCTGCCCAAGCCCTACGACCTGGCCGAGCTCACCGGCGAGGTGCGGCGGCTGCTCAAGCAGGACGGGACCCCGGCATGAAGGCCCTGATCATCGAGGATGACGCGATGACCCGCCTCATGCTCAAGCGCCTCCTCACCCGGTTCTTCCCGCACAACGTGCTGGAGGCCGCCGACGGCGAGGCGGCGCTGGCGCTGCTCGAGCGGGAGCGGCCGGTGATCATCTTCTCCGACGTGCAGATGCCGAACATGGACGGGGTGGAGTTCCTCACCCGGCTGCGCGCGATGCCCGAGTACGCCACGCTCCCGGTGATCATGATCTCCTCGGCGAAGGACCGGGACCTCGTGCTCAAGCTGGTGGAGCTCCGGATCACCGACTACCTCGTCAAGCCCATCGACATGGAGCAGACCTTCCGCCGGCTGGAGCGGTTGCTGCCCACCCTCCTCCCCGACCCGGCGGCCATCGACCGGGCCTGACCTCCGCCGGGGGCGGGACCGGCTTGCCGGCCTCGGGACCGGTGCAGTACGCTTCTCCCATGCCTCGCACCAACATCTCGAGCGGCGCCCCCTGGGAGCCGATCGTCGGGTACTCCCGCGCGGTCCGCGTCGACCGCTACATCCACGTGGCCGGCACCACCGCCACCGGCCCCGACGGCACCATCGTGGGCCCGGGCGACATGTACGCCCAGGCGGCGCAGGCGCTGCGCAACATCGAGCGCGCGCTGCAGCAGGCAGGCGCGACCCTGGCGCACGTGGTCCGGACCCGGATGTACGTCACCGACATCGGGCGGTGGGAGGAGGTGGGCCGGGCGCACGGGGAGTGCTTCCGTGACATCCGCCCCGCCGCCACCATGGTGGAGGTCCGCCGCCTGATCGACCCGGCGATGCTGGTGGAGATCGAAGCCGACGCGATCCTGCCGTGAGCCAGCCCATCTTCGTGGTCGACGCCTTCACCGACCGCCCCTTCGCCGGCAACCCGGCCGCGGTCTGCGTCCTCGCCGCCCCGGCCAGTGAGGCCTGGATGCGGGACGTGGCGCGGGAGATGAACCTCGCCGAGACCGCCTTCCTGCACCGCGTCGGCGAGGCCTTTGCGCTCCGCTGGTTCACCCCCACCGTCGAGGTCGACCTCTGCGGCCACGCCACCCTCGCGAGCGCGCACGTGCTGTGGGAGGAGGCGCACCTCGTGCCCGGCGAGATGGCCCGGTTCGAGACCCGGAGCGGCCGGCTCACCGCCGTGCAAGCGGGCGACGGCATCGAACTCGACTTTCCCCGCGCGGCCGCCGAAGCCGTGCCGGCGCCCGCCGACCTGCTCCCCGGCCTGGGCCTCGGGGCGGCGCGGTGGGTGGGTCGGAACCGGTTCGACTATCTCGTGGAGGTCGGTGGCGAAACCGAGGTGCGGACCCTCGCGCCGAACTTCCACGCGCTGCGCTCGCTCGGCATCCGGGGGGTCATCGTCACCAGCCTGGCCGACCCGGGCCGCCCGTATGACTTCGTCTCACGCTTCTTCGCGCCGGGCGCGGGCATCGACGAGGATCCGGTCACCGGGTCGGCACACTGCGCCCTCGGGCCGTACTGGGGCGCCAGGCTCGGCCGGGACGCCCTGACCGGCTACCAGGCGTCCGCCCGCGGCGGCACGGTGCACGTCACCTGCCGCGGCGATCGCGTGCTGCTCGGCGGCCAGGCGGTCACGGTGCTGCGGGCCTCGCTGCTCTGAGGCGGGCCCCCCGCCCGCCCCCGCGGGCGCCGCGACCCCTCGGGCGCGGCGGGCATCAGAGGATGGACCCGAATCCCGGAGCCATCATGCGCCTCCTGCTGGCCAGCCTGCTCCTCGCCGCCCCTCTCGCCGCCCAGCAACCGGTGGCCGCGCTCGTCACCGCGTACGACCGCATGGCGGCGCGGCCGCTGTGGCCCGGCTTCACCCCCGCCGCCAC
This sequence comes from Gemmatimonadota bacterium, assembly GCA_016713785.1. Lineage (NCBI taxonomy): Bacteria > Pseudomonadati > Gemmatimonadota > Gemmatimonadota bacterium. The sequence continues at coordinate 1,622,534 of JADJOM010000003.1, forward strand.
GCCCGTGGCCATCTACGACGGGACCCGGACCTGGCTGGTGCGACACCCGCATCCGCCCGAGGGCTTCCAGGGCACCACACTGGTCCCCGGGGCCCACGTCATCGTGGGCCGCCTGGCCGCGGTGCGGGCCAATACCCACGCCGACATCAACGGGACCCCGACCGCCACCCTGCTGTGGCCCGCCGCGGGGGGCGAGCCGACGACCCTGGCCGCGGTGCTCATCCACGAGGCCTTCCACGTGTACCAGGCCCGGGCCCATCCCACCTGGTTCGGCAATGAGGCCCATCGCTTCACCTATCCCGTCACCGACTCCGCCGCCCAGGCGCTGCAGCGACTCGAGACCGAGGCGTTCCGGCGCGCGCTGGCCGGGCCGGGCTCGTCCGCCTGCTGGGGCGGACGGGCGCTGGCCCTCCGGCGGGAACGTGCCGGGCGGATCGGCGCCGACGCGATGGCCTACGAGCGCGGCAACGACCTGAACGAGGGCCTCGCCACCTGGGTGCAATGGGTGGCGCGCCGCGGGCCGTGGGACTCCATCATCCCCGCCGCCGGGTTCGGGCCCGACGGCGTGCGGGACCGCACCTACGCGGTCGGCCCGGCGCAGGCGGAGCTGCTGGAACGCTTCGCGCCGCGCTGGAAGGCCGAGCTCAGCGCCGACACCGCCCGCACCCTCGACGGCCTGCTCGACCAGGCGCTCGCGCCGGTGCGTTGCCGCGCCGACTTCACCCGGGCGGAGACCGATTCGGTCGCGGCGCTGGCCGGCCGCGAGGTGGCGTCGGTGCTGGCTGCTCGCGACTCCCTGCGGGCCGCCTTCCTCGGCCGGCCGGGCTGGGGGCTGGTGCTCGAGCTGCCGCCCGCGACGCCGCTGTGGCCGCAGCGCTTCGACCCGCTCAACGTGACCCCCCTGCCCGCGGGCGAGGTACTGCACCGCCGCCAGCTCACGCTCGGGGGCGCGCACGGCAGCCTCGATATCGTCGGCGCGTGGGCACTCACCGTCCCGGCCGGCGCCCACCCGCTCTTCAACGGCATCCGCACGGTCACCCTCACCGGACTCGACCGGCCGCCGGAGCTCACCGTGCGCGGGGACTCGGTGCTGGTGCGTGCCCCCGGGATCGAGGGGCGCTTCACCGGGCTCGCGGCGGACACCACGGACCGCCGGGTGACGCTCCGCCCCCGCTGACCCCGGCGGGTTGGCCTGCGCCGCCGCCACGCAGTACCTTCGCTGGAGGACCCTCAGGGCCGGCCCCGTGGCACCGACCACGCGCCCGGCCGCGCCCACGACGCAACGCTGTCACCGGAGACTGGATGCTCGCCCTCGCCACGCTCGCCCTCGTGGGGTCCCTCGTACGCCCCGCCGCGGACACCACGCGGAAGAAGACCGACAGCCTGCCGCTGGTCCCCACCCGGACGGTGGAGTTCGAGACCAGCGAGGGGACCTGGCTCTCCCTCGACGTGTCGCCGGACGGGCGGACCCTCGCCTTCGAGCTGCTGGGCGACATCTACACCCTGCCGATCGCCGGGGGACGCGCCACCGCCATCACCCGCGGGCCGGCGTTCGACTCCCAGCCCCGGTGGTCGCCGGACGGGACCCGGATCGTGTTCCTGAGCGACCGTGACGGCGGCGAGAACGTCTGGACCATGGATCCCGACGGCAGCCGCACGAAGGCGGTGAGCAAGGGGGACAACAACCTCTACGCCTCGCCCGAGTGGACCCCGGACGGCGACTATATCGTCGTCTCCCGCACCAACGCGCCGCTGGGCAGCAGCTACCAGCTCTGGCTGTTCCACAAGGACGGCGGGCCGGGCCAGAGCCTGACCAAGGACGACAAGGGGACCGGCGCCCTCGGCTCCGGCCGCGGCACCAACATCAACAGCCTCGGCGCCGCCTTCGGGAAGGATGGGCGCTACCTCTGGTACGCCCGCAAGCGGGGCGGCTTCGGCTACAACATCGACATCTCGCAGTGGCAGCTGGCGATCTTCGACCGGCAGACCGGGCGCATCATCCCGCAGACCGACGTCTATGGCAGCGCCATGCGCCCGGCCCTCTCCCCCGATGGGCGGTGGCTGGTGTACGCCGTCCGCCACGACGCCGAGACCGGCCTCCGCCTGCGCGACCTCGAGACCGGCGACGAGCGCTGGCTCAAGTACCCCGTGCAGCGCGACGACCAGGAGTCGCGCTTCACCCGGGACCTCATGCCCGGCGCCGCGTTCACGCCGGACAGCAAGGCGTTCATCACCACCTGGGGCGGGCGGATCTGGCGGGTGGAACTGGCCACCGAGGCGGCCACCGAGATCCCCTTCGTGGCCCCTGTGCGCCTGGAGATGGGACCGCTGGTGCAGGCGGCCACGCCGGTGGACACCGGCGACATCCTGCTCCGCCAGGTGCGCGATCCGTCGTTCTCCCCGGATGGCACCCGGCTGCTCTTCTCGGCCCTCGACCGGGTGTACCTGATGGCGCTGCCCAACGGCACGCCGCGCCGCCTCACCACCGACACGGTGCTGGAACAGCAGCCGCGCTGGTCGCCGGACGGCCGGACGGTGGTGTACGTGACCTGGGGCAATGGCGGCGGGCACATCCAGCGCATGAGCGCCGATGGGCGCGGCAAGCCCGTCCGGCTCACCGCGGCGCCCGCCTTCTACCAGCATCCCGCCTGGTCGCCCGACGGGACGCGCATCGTGGCCATCCGCGGCCCCCGCGCGGCGCGGGTCACCGAGTCGTTCGGCCCCGGGTACGAGCTGGTGTGGATCCCGGCCGCGGGCGGCACGCCCACCCGGGTGGCGCCGATCACCCCCGGTGGCCGGCCCCACTTTGCCCGCGACCCGGGCCGCATCTACCTCTACGACCCCGGGGACGGCCTGGTCTCCATGCGCTTCGATGGCACCGACCGCCGGGCGCACCTCAAGGTCACCGGCTTCACGATCAACAGCCCCGGCGCGGAGCCCAACGCCGCCGACGAGCTGCTGATCGCGCCCGACAGCACCCGGGCGCTCGCGCTGGTCAACAACTACGTCTACCTCGTTCCCCTGCCGCTGACCGGGCAGCAGCCGCTGGTCCTCAATGTCGCCGACCCGGCCGCCACCGCGTTCCCCGCGCGGCGCCTGACGACGATCGGCGGGGACTTCATCGCCTGGCAGCCCGACGGGCGCGGCGTGACCTGGGCCATCGGCCGGAGCGTCTTCCGCTACGACCTCCCCCGCGCCGACTCGCTCGCCCGCCTCAAGGCGTCCGCCGACTCCGCGCGGGCCGACTCCCTGAAGCAGGCGGGCGACAAGCCCGACTCCGCCTTCAAGGCGCGCATCGACTCCCTCGCCAAGGCCCCGGCGTACGAGGCGGCCCGGCTCGACGTCGCGGTGCGGGTGCCGCGCGACGTGCCCCGCGGGACGGTGGCGCTCACCGGCGCCCGCGTCATCAGCATGAAGGGGGACGAGGTCCTCGAGGGCGGCACCGTGGTGATCACCGACAACCGGATCACCTGCGTGGCCCTCGACTGTCCCGTGCCCGCCGGGAGCAAGGTGATTCCCCTCGAGGGCAAGACGATCATCCCCGGACTGGTCGACGTGCACGCCCACCCCTGGCCGGCCTGGGGCGTGCACCAGCCCCAGGTGTGGAAGTACCTGGCCAACCTGGCGTATGGGGTCACCACCACCCGCGACCCGCAGACCTCGACCACCGACGTGCTCACCTACGCCGACCGCGTGGAAGCGGGTGGCCTCCTCGGGCCCCGGATCTACCACACCGGACCGGGGGTCTTCGGGCCCTACATCGAGGAGCCGTTCACGTCCCTCGAGGACGTGCGCCACGCTCTGCGCCGCTACAGCGAGTTCTACCGCACCAACACCATCAAGCAGTACATGGCAGGCAACCGGAAGCAGCGGCAGTGGGTCATCATGGCGGCGAAGGAGCAGGGCCTGATGCCCACCACCGAGGGCGGGCTCGACTTCAAGATGAACCTGACGATCGCCATGGACGGCTACCCCGGGCACGAGCACAGCCTGCCCATCATGCCGCTCTACCAGGACGTGGTGACGATGTGGGCCCGGGCCGGCATCACCTACACCCCGACCCTCCTGGTCGCCTACGGGGGCCCGTGGAGCGAGAACTGGTTCTACGAACACTACGACATCCACGACGACCCCAAGGTGCGGCGCTTCATCCCCCATGCGGCCATCGACGCCCGGGCCGAGCGCCGGCCCTGGTTCCGCGACAACCAGTATGTCTTCCAGCGCCTCGCCGAGGGGGCCCGCCGCATCGTCGAGGCGGGCGGCAAGGTGGGGCTCGGCGGGCATGGGCAGCTCGATGGCCTCGGCGACCACTGGGAGCTGTGGGCCATCGCCTCCGGCGGGATGCGGCCGCTCGACGTGCTCCGGGTCGGCACGATCTTCGGCGCCCAGTCGATCGGGCTGGACCATGACCTGGGCAGCCTCGAGCCCGGCAAGCTCGCCGACCTCGTGGTCCTCGACGGCAACCCGCTCGAGGACATCCACCAGACCAACAGCATCCGCTACGTGATGAAGAATGGCCGCCTCTACGCCGGGGATACGCTGGACGAGGTCTACCCACGCCAGCGGGCACTCGAGGCGCAGTGGTGGTGGGACGCGCAGGCCGGGGTGGGGGCGCCAGGCGTGAGCCACGGCGACGACGTGCCCGCGGAGCAGTGATGCGCCGGGGTGGCCTGGCGGGGTGCACGGCGGCGCTGCTGCTGCTCTCCGCCGTGCCGGCGCGGGCGCAGCAGGCCCCCGCTGGACCGCTCGCCGCGGCGGAGCGCGCCTACGAGGCGGCCCGCTACTGGGACGACCGGGTCCGGCTCGTCGCCTCGCTCGCGAGCGACACGACGCCCGATGCCATCCCCGCCCGTCAGGCCCGCGACAGCCTGGCCCTACATGCCCGGCGGTTCCGGGCGGCGTTTGCGCGGCTCGGCGGCGTGCCCCTCGACTCGACCGATCGCGCGGTGCACGCCGTCCTGGCCCGTGCGGCCCGGCGTGGCTTCGCTCCCGCGGACCCCGGAGATGGCGAGCCGATCCCCGCCCGTTGCCGCGACGGTACCGGCCCGTCACCGACCCTCGTGGAGCTCACCGCGCTCACGATGGCCTGCTACGGTGAGGCCGCCAATCGGGTCCTCGTCGAGGGCGATACCCTCAACCGCCTGGCGGTGCTCGGGCGCCTGGCCCAGGCCGACGACAGCGCCACGCGGCGTCGGCTCTTCCTGGCCCTCGCCCCGGTGTGGGCAAGCGTCAACGGGGACAACCGCCCCGACAGCCGCTATCGCACCCTGCTCCGCCTACGCCGCGCCGCCTGGGGCACCGGGCCTACCCCGATGGCCCGGAAGGGCCCTGCCTTCGGCCTGCCGACCGAGACGCTGGAGGAATGGCTGGTGGCCGCGCTCTCGGCCTGGCGCCGCACCGGGCCCGACCACCTGCTCGAGCCATGGGACTGGTACCACGCCAACGGCGCCGCCAGCCGACGGCTCGGCCCACGGATCGCCACGGTCGCGGCCATCGCGCAGGTGAACCGCGCCTTTCACGCCGCGCTCGGCGCCGATCTCGACCGGCTCGGCGTGCACTTCGACCTGGCGCCGCGCCCAGGGAAGTACCCCGTGGCATACACCGATTTCGGGGCCCATCGCCGGGTCGATGCCGCGGGCCGGCTCCACCCGGCCGAGCCGTGGGTCTTCGCCAGCTACCTCGAGGGCGGGCTCGACAACCTGGCGGAGCTTCTCCACGAGACCGGCCACGCCATCCACATCGCGGCCATCCGGGGGCCTTCCGCCCTGGCCGACTGGCCCGACAACGACACCTTCACCGAGGCCCTGGCGGACCTCGCCGCCCAGGAGGCCTACGAGCCGGCGTGGCAGCTCCGCTTCCTCGGCGACAGCGCGCCGATAGCGGCCTCCCTGCGCGCCCGCTACGCGGGGATCATGCTGGACATGGCGTGGGCGCTGTTCGAGCTCCGGGTGCACCGCACCGCCGCGGCCGACCCGAACCGCGTCTGGGCCGACATCACCTCGACCTACCTGGGCATCCGGCCGCATCCGGAGTGGGCCTGGTGGGCGCTGCGCGGCCAGCTGGTGGAGGATCCGGGCTACCTCATCAACTACGCCCTGGGGGCCTTCATGGTGGCCGACATCCGTGCCCGGGTGCTCGCGCAGCTCGGCCCGGGGGCCTGGACCGATCCCGGCACCTATCCCGTCCTCTCCCGGACACTCTACCAGGATGGGCTGGCGCGACCCTCGCGCGCGGTGCTCGAGGCGTTTCTCGGCCGCCCGCTCTCGAGCGAGGCGCTGCTCACCGACCTCGGCCGCCTCCACCCATGATCCGCACGCCGCTCTCCGCGACCGACGCCGCCGACCGCGCCCAGTTCCTCTCGCTCTTCATCCGGGTGCTCATCTTCGGGCTGCCGCTCCTCATGGCCGGCGAGGCGGCGGGCATGGGCCGGGGCTGGTACGGCGGGGGCACCCTCCTCGTCATCTATGTGCTGAACATCCCCTTGGTATTTCTCGCCACGGGGCTCCTCTTCGGCCTGATGGAGAGAGCCGCCTCCGGCTTCACCCAGACGGTGCTCGGTGGCGGCAACATCCCCCCCGACCCGGCCCATTCGGGCTACGAATCGCTGGTGGCGCGCGGATTCTACCGCGAGGCGGCGGAGGCCTACAGCGCCCACCTCGTGGCCCATCCGACGGACAACCTGGCCCGCGTGAAGCTGGCGGAGGTGCACCGGGCCCACCTCGGCGCGCCGGAGGCGGCCGAGCGGCTGTACCTCGAGGTGCGACGCTCGGCGCAAAGCCCGCGGGAGGAGGTGCTGGTGGCGAACCTGCTGATCGAGCTCTATCGCGCCACCGGCCAGCGGGGACGCCTGATGAGCGAACTGGCGCGGTTTGCGGAGCGCTACCGGGGCACGCGGGGGGGCGCCGAGGCGGCGCGGGCGCTACAGGAGATGAAGCGGGAGAGCCTAGGGGACCGGGAAGGGTAGCACCGGTGTCGGCTGCAGCGCGTCGGCGCGGGTGGAATCACCGAACTGCCCCACGTTGTTCCGCCCCCAGCAATACACCGCGCCGCTGGCGGTCACGGCACAGGTATGGTTGCCCGCGGCGGCCAGCGAGGAGAAGCGCAGCCCCCCCGCCACCGCCACCGGCACCGGGGTGGGGAGGAAGTCGTCGTTCCCCAGCTTGCCGTAGATGCTCGATCCCCAGCACCACGCCTCGCCCTCCGCCGTAACCGCGCAGGCATGCTCGCCGCCCCAGCGTGAGGGCGGTGAAGTGACGCGCCCCCGTCACCGCCACGGGGAGGACGGCCGGGACAGCTGACAGCTCGCCGTTGCCCAGTTCGGCGGTAAGGTTGTCGCCCCAGCACCAGGCCGCGCCCGACTGCGCCAGGCCGCAGCTGTAGTAGTTGCCGGTCTCGACCGTCCGGAACAGATGCCCGCCACCCACCAGCCGGGGCAGCGCGCTCGCCACCGTGTCGCCGGCGCCGAGCTGGCCCCGGAAGTTGGCCCCCCAGCACCAGGCCTCGCCGTTTCCGGTCACGCCGCAGGTGTGGGCCCCGCCCGCGGCCAGGTGCGCAAAGCGGAGGGTGCTCTGCACCGGGGTCGGTTCCAGCCGGTCGAGCGTATCGCCGACGCCCAGGCGACCATCCTCCCCCTGACCCCAGCACCAGGCCGCCCCGGAGCGATCCAGCCCGCAGGTGTGCGCGTTCCCGGCGGTGATGCCGCGGAACCGGATCCCGCCGGAGACCAGTAGCGGCACCGGTTCCCGCCCCGAGAGCCGCCCGATGCCGAGGACGCCGATGAAGTTGGTGCCCCAGCACCAGGCGGCATCGTCGCTGGTGAGGCCGCAGGAATGGAACTCGCCGCTGGAGATGGCACGCAGTTCCAGCGGGAGCACCAGGGCCTGGGGGGTACGGTAGATCGAGGTATCGCCATTGCCCAGCTGCCCGGTCAGGCCGGCGCCCCAGCACCACCCGTGGCGCGCGAGGTCCACCGCACAGGTGTAGTCCCCGGCCGCGGCCACGAGGGTGACCGGCATTCCGCCGCCCGTGCCCGGGCCCGTGCTGTCGCCGCACCCCGCGAGGACGAGGAGCAGGACCCCGAGCCGCCCGCGGTGCGGGCGCAACGTCAGGAACGGTGCACGGTGAAGACCCCGATCTCTGGGGGACAACGGAAGCGGGCCCGGATCCCGCTGGTCCCGATGCCACGGGAGACGTACAACGGCGCAAAGGTGTCACGATACCAGCCCGCCACGAAACGCCCGCTGGCCGGCGGCGTGATGGGCGGGAGCAGCGGTGGCCGGATCTGGCCGCCATGCGTGTGCCCGGCCAGCGCGAAGGCGGGCCGCGGGAGCGCCCGCGACCGGAGCACGTCCGCGTACCCGGGCGCGTGAAACACCCACACCTGCGGCGAGCCTGGCGCGGTGTCGCGCAGGGCACCCTCGGGATCGGGGGCGCCCGAGCGGGCATCGTCGAGGCCCACGAGCGTCAGCCGCGCCCCGCCCCGCTCCACCACCAGGCTCCGGTTGTAGAGCAGGGTGGCCCCGGCGGCGGCGGCGGTGCGCTCCATCGCGTCGGGCGTCACCCCGACCTGGTGCTCCCAGTTGCCCAGCGTCACCACCGTGGCCAGGCGCCCGCGACACGCGGCCAGCCACGGGGTCAGCTCCCGGAGCTGGAGGGTGGACTCCACCAGGTCGCCGGTGACCACCGTGACGTCGGGGGCAAGCTCGGCGGCGAGCGCCATGACCCGTCGCGCCGCCGAGTGGAGGCCGGCGTACAGGTGCAGGTCGGTCAGGTGGAGGATGGTGAGGCCGTCGAGCCCTGATGGAAGGCCCGCCACGGCCACCGCGTGGCGGCTCACCTGGACCCGCCGCAGCGCCCAGGTGAAGGCATCGCCCCCGGCGCCGGCGGCTCCGGCCGCGAGGCTACCCGCCGCGACGAGAAAGGCGCGGCGGGAGAGCGGCGCGCCGCGCCGGCTCAGGCGCCGCCCGCCGCGGGCAGGTCCGGGTACATCCGCGCCACCGGGACGTCGCTGCCCGCCAGCGCGGCCACGCTCCACCCCGCGATCCGCTGGCGCACCGCCTCGGGCACGTCCTCGTGCCGGTTGGCGGTGCCGCTCACGAACAGCTCGGCGTTGGTCTGCAGGATGTGCGGGGGATGCATCTCGAAGCTGCCCTGGTGCCGCTGCATGTACTTGAAGCTGGTCTTCTCCACCACCTGGGCCAGCTCGGCATCCGTGAGCGGCGCCATCCCCAGGAACTGCGTCACCTGGCGGATGACCGCCGCCGGGTCCTGCTTCAGGTCCTCGAAGAGCACGAACAGCACGTTGCCGTCACGGCGGCTGCGCTCCCACCAGCCCCGCACGTGGTCCGGCCAGGTGCCCCACCACATGAGCTCCGGCGAGCAGTACCACTCCTCGAACGCCGGCAGCTCCGGCGCCATCCCGCCGACGTTGGTCAGCACGAAGTCGATACAGCTCGCGAAGCACGAGACCGGATGCCGCGCCACGTAGATGTAGCGGGCGGCGGCGGCGCTCGGGCAGAGCTGCGCCGGGAGGTGCGTCTTGATGATGCGGGAGGGCCGCTCGGTCCCGAGGCGTGGCGCCTCCTCCAGGGAGACGCTCTTCCGCCCCTCGAGCCACGGCGCCACCGCGTACAGGGCCGTGCCGCTCTCGACCAGGCGCCCCGCCCCGCGGTGCAGCACCTCGTAGACGATATGCTCCATCCAGGTGGTGCCGCACTTCATCTGCGTGGCCACGAACACGTCCTCCGGCCGCGGGGCGTATGCCTCCGCCCGGGCGAAGGTCTCGGGACTGCAGCTCCCGTGCGGCGCCGCCACGCCCTTGTACTGGAAGCCGACCCGCCGGAAGTCCATCCGGGCGAGCTTCGCGTTGAGCCACAGCAGCGGCGCCAGCAGGCGCGCGTGCCGCGCCAGGGTGCGCTTGAAGGCGTCCCGGCCCGCCGGGGGCAGCCCGTAGTAGCGCAGTCCCACCGACTGCTCGTCCTCCCACTTGAGGACCATCGAGAGGTAGACCCCCAGCACGATGTACAATCCGATGAGCACGGCGATGGGCGTGAGGATCCACCAGACGAGCGACATGGAATCCGGTCTCCAGGATGACGGATGCGCCGGCCGGAACACCCTTGCGACGGGGGTCGACCGGGGACCTGCGCTGGGGGGAACACGGCCGGTGGCCGGCCAGGGTGGGGAATCTACCGCGGACCCCCGGGACCGACTACGGGGCCGGCTCCGGCTCGATGCGGATCACGTCGACGATCGGCCCGACCATGCAGGTGCTCATCACGTCGGTGCGCTTCTTGAGGATCAGTGTGAACCGCTTGCCATCGGCCAGGACCTCCGCGGGGGCCTGGTCGGGCCGCAGCTCGTAGCCGCTGCCGTCGGTGGCCTCGAACCGCCAGCAGTTCACGCCCACCGCGGTCTTGCTGACGGTTCCGGTCGCCCGGAACTCGTCGGTGGCCAGCGCCGGCATGTTGGCTCCCTTCGGGGGACAGGCAGCAAGGAGTACCAGCCCAAGCAGGGTCCCGCCCATTCCCGCGCGTCGACGCATCCGTCCCATCTCGCCCTCCAGGGGTGGAGGCCGGAGTCTAGCCGCTCCCGGCCAGCAGGGCCAGCGCCGCCGGCAGCAGCCAGATCCACTCCCAGGCCGCCGGCCAGTCCGCCGGGTCCCCCTCCGCCCCACGCCGCGACCCCTCGGTCCCGCAGGCGAGCGGCGCGGTGAGCAGCATGGCGGCGGCAAGCAGGGGCAGCGTCTCCACCAGGGTCATGGGGTGGCGGACCGGCCAGGGGAGCGCGGCCACCCTGCCGGCCCACCCCGGGACGGCGCAATCCCCGGGACGGCTGCCGGGCACCCCGGCGTCACCATCATGGCCGCCCAGGCGTGAGGGAGGCCACGGCGGCACGGGCTCGGGCGGTCCCCAGGTCCCAGGCGCGCGCGTCTGGATAGGTCTCCGGGCCGAACCGCTGCTCCAGGGCACGCCGCACCTCCCCGCGCTCCCATTCCGTGAGCCGGGGCAGGGCCGCCACCAGGGCCGGCGCCGCGTCCGGCCCCAGCCGGGTGAGGTACTCGACGTCGAAGTGCCCCGTCTCGGCACGGCGCCGAACATTGGTCTCGGCAATGACCCGCTCCGGATTCACCACGTTGAGCGTGAACAGCCACACCCCCCAGGACAGGAGCGCGCCCCGCGCGAAGGCCGTCGGCCGGCCGCGCAGGACGGTCGCGGCGAACCAGAGCGCCGAGACGGCGAGCCCCGCCATCAGCGCCGAGGCAAAGAACCGGTCCTCGGTGAGGCCGAACTCGGCCTGATACAGCGCCATGCGGTGCGCCGCCGAGGCCATGATCACCAGGACCAGGACGACCTGCGCCCCCGCCAGCCAGCGGTACATCCTCTGGGCGAGCGCCTGGCCGGGTTCCAGCCGGCTGGACACCAGCAGCAGCAGGGGCAGCACCAGCGCCGAAAGCGCCACCAGCTCGAAGAAGCCCCGGCGGGCGTAGTCGGCGAGGGTGACGCCCGCGGCCTGCTGCACCCACGCGGCGCCGCCGAAGAAGTACGGCAGCTGGAAGACCACGAACGACGCGAACAGCAGGTCCACCAGCCCCACGGTCATCCCGACCTCCACCGGCCCCAGCGTCGGGAGGCGCACCGGCAGGGGGGCGTCGACCCATCGGGTGGCGCCCGGCAGCGCCCCGCGGAGGAAGCCGGCGCCGATCCAGGCGGCGAGCGCGGTGCCCAACACGTGCGACATCGCCACATCCACGCGGAACCGGACCAGGCGTCCGAGGAAGTCGCCGAAGACCGGGTCCGCGGAGGTCAGGAGCCCACCGAACACCAGCAGCGCCGGGACGGCGAGCAACGCGCCCCGCGCCACGGGGAGCAGCACCCGCGCCGGTCCGCCCCCCTGGGCGGAGGCATCCCGCTGGGCGTCGAAGAGCACGGGCAGGGCGCCGGTGGCCCCGCGCCAGCCCAGGACTCCGCCGGCGCGCAGCAGCCGCCCGACGGTGAGGTCGGCCAGGTGGCCCGCCTGCGCCGCCAGCGGCAGCAGCGCCGCCACCACCAGCAGGCAGGCGGTATCGAGGAGCCGCAGCATCTCGCTGGCACGCCAGATCCACGCGAACCCGACCGCCACGACGCCGAGGAGCAGGCGCCCCTCAAGGGGGCCCACCCCCGCGCCGTCGGTGCGGCGGTGATGGTACCAGAGTCCCGCCGCCAGCCACAGCCACAGCGTCACGTTGAGGCCCAGCTCGCCTGCCCGGAACAGGAGGTCACCCAGCACCCCCAGCAGCAGGACGGGCCAGAGCAGGGCGCGGTCCCGCGGGATGGGCGCGGTCATGCGCCCTCCCCGACACGCAGGCGGCCGAAGCGGCGATCCCGCCCGCGGAACGAGGCGAGCGCGGCGGCGAGGTCGTCGGCCGTGAACTCCGGCCAGCAGCGCTCGCAGAACCAGAGCTCCGCGTAGGCCGCCTCCCAGAGCAGGAAGTCGCTCAGGCGGCGCTCGCCCCCGGTGCGGATCAGCAGGTCCACGTCCGGGGCGGGGCCGGCGCCATGGCCGGCCTGCCCCAGGAGCGCGGCGAACCGTTCGCGGGTGAGGGGTGAGCCGGGGGGCGCGCGGCGCGCAGCCCGGAGAATCTGGTCCCGGGCGGAATAGTCGATGGCGATCCGCAGCCAGAGCCGCCTGCCCTCGCGCGTGGCGCGCTCGGCCATCGCCACGGCCGAACGGAGCGCCAGGGGCAGGCGGTCGCGGCGGCCGATGACGCTGAGGCGGACGCCCGCGGCCGCGGCATCGTCACGGGCACGGCCCAGGTACTCGGTGAACAGCCCGAGCAGCGTCCGCACCTCGGCCGCGGGCCGCTGCCAGTTGTCGGAGGAGAAGGCGTAGAGGGTCAGGATGCCGATGCCGTGGTCGGGGGCGGCGCGGACGATCTCGCGCACCCGGTCGGCGCCGGCGCGGTGCCCCGCGGCGCGGGGCCGGCCCCGTCGCTCGGCCCAGCGGCCATTGCCATCCATGATGATCGCGGCGTGCAGCGAAGTGCTTTGCATAACAAAGTACAGCCTCCAAGAAGAGGCGACCGCGAGGTCGCCCGGAACGACGTGGACGGCCGGGATCAGCCCCGGGTCATCCGGATCAGTGATTCCATGTGCTCCAGGTACCGCTCCAGCGCCCGGCGGCCGGCGGCGGCCAGGCGATACTCGGTACGGGGCATCCGCCCCTCGAACGACTTGGCGCACAGGATGTACCCCGCGTCCTCGAGCTTGCGGGCGTGCACGCTGAGGTTGCCGTCGCTGGTCTTGAGCAGCGCCTTGAGTTCGTTAAACGTGAGCGACGGGTTGACCGCCAGCGCGCTCACGATGGCGAGCCGGAGCCGCTCGTGGATGACCTTGTCGAGGTCCGGCGCGAGCGTGGCACGGCCGCCCGCCACGCCCGCGAGCGTCCGCCGGCGCCCGCCTTCCGCGCCGTCGCCCCGGCGCGCCGCATTCGACTTAGCCACCGTACCTCCGCGCAATCCACCAGCCGAATCCCAGGTGCAGCCCGCCGAAGCCGAGGGCGAGCAGGAGGTCGCCCAGGGCCGCGGGCAGGAACACCGCCGCGGCCCCCAGCACCATGAAGCAGGCGCCCATCACCGGCACCACCGGCACCGACAGGGCGCCGCCGGTCACCACGCCGGCCCCGTAGCAGAGCAGCCAGGTGGCCGGCAGCAGCGTGACCAGCCCGGCGCGGTAGAGCGCCAGGGTGAGCAGCCCGCCGACCAGCACCGGCGGCGTGTAGGCCAGGACGAAGCGGCGGCCCGGACGGCTGGTGAGCGGGGTGTCCCCCGCGGCGGCCTTCCGCACCATCGCGAGGCCGCCGATGGCAAACGCCAGCCAGCCCTCCCCCAGCCAGACCAGGAGCCAGCGGTCCACCGTCGGCTGCCGGTGGGCGATCCAGGCGGCGAGCAGCGCCGTGAGCCCCATGCCCACCCCGCCCCACCCGGGCACCCCGGTGAACGCGCCGGCGCGCTCCATGGTGTCGCGGATGAAGGCGAGGTTCTCGAACGCCCGGTCGTGGAGGGGGACGTCCTCCGTCGGGGGTCGGGGCGCGCGCGCGGGCCGGGTTCGTGCCATGGGTCCAGTCTACCGCAGCGCCCCCGCTCCGTCAAGTGCTTTGTTTCACAAAGTACAGGCCCCGGACAACGGGGCGGCGCCGGTGGCGCCGCCCCGCCCCTATTGCACCGTAACGACCCGGACGCCGTTGGTGGTCATCGTCAGGTAACCGGGGATGGCCACCGAGATCGTCGTGCTCCCGGGCGCCACCGGCCGGAAGGCCACCCCGCCCTGCCCCGGGCCGCCCGTCGGCGTGTAGTAGATGCCCCCGGCGTTGCTGACCTGGGCCGTCCGCAACGTCCCGACCCCGCTGCTGTCTACCAGGGTACCGGCCGCCGGCAGGGTGCTCGTGAAACTCGCCGTCAACGGCGCCGCGGCCCCGGCGCGGACAGACTGCGCCCGGATGAGGCCGCTGCCCTGCGCGTTCGGCATGCCGACCTGGGCGTAGAAGTTCACGTCCGCGCCGCCGCCGGTGTACGGGCCGCCCAGACCCTGCACCTCCACCCCGGGCTGGTCCACCGTCATGCCGATGGTACCGTTGGTGAACCCGGAGGCAACCGCCGTGATGGTCACGGTGGTCGCCGAGCTGATCCCTTCCATCCCCTGCGCGAAGTAGCTGAAGCTGGTCTGCCCGTTGAGGAGCGGCACCTGGATGGACGCGCTCCCCGGCGTGGTGGCGTTGGGCGCGAGCTTGAGGATGGTGCTGTCCGAGGAGGTGAGCGTCACCGTCACGCCCCCGTGCTGGCTCGCGCCGAGGAAGACACCGCCCGCCTCCTGCAGGCCGCTCCCCACCGACGGGTAGTTGGTGCTGACCGTGATGCCCGGCTGCAGGACGTTCACGGTCCGGGTGCCGGCGATGGTGGCCGTGGTGAACCCGGGCAGGCTGACCGAGATGCTCGTGGTGCCCACGAGCAGCGGGCGGAACGCCATCCCGCCGGTGGCCGGCCCGCTGGTCGGCGTGTAGTACACGTTGGGCGCGATGCGCGCCGTCCCCGTGGCGCCGCCGCCGCTGCCGGCCTCCTCGGCCAGGCTGTCGATCACGGTGCCGATGGCCGGGGTGCTGCTGGTGAAGGTGGCGGTGAGCACGCCCGGCGCCCCGCCCCGCCGGTTCTGCGCCCGCGCCAGGGCGGTGTTGCCGGCGTTGAGGACCCCGATCTGGGCGTAGAAGTTCGCGTCCAGGTCGAATGGCGTGAGCTGCGTGGGCACGCCCTGCACATCGATCCCGGGCACCACGGTGCGCACCAGCACGCTCTCCGGCGCGAACCGCGGCTCCGAGATCACCACCCAGGTGCTGTCCACCACGCCCTCGAGCGCCTGGTAGTAGATCGTCAGGCTGGACTGGCCGTTGGTGAGCGCCTTCACGAACGAACTGCGCCCCGGACCGTTGGCCACGGAATCCACCAGGATCACCGCGGGGTTCCGCGAGGTGATGGTCACCGCCGCGCCGCCATGCTGGCTGGCCGAGAGGAAGGCGCTGCCGGCCTCCTGCAGCCCGCCGCCGAGCGTCGGGTAGTTGACGCCGATGCTGGTCGTCGGCTGCGTCACGGCGATGCCGCGGGTGCTGGTGTTCACCGTCGCGTACCCCACGGCGAACACGCGGACCGTGTCATTGCCCGCCGCCTGGGGCCGGAACTCGACGCCCTGCGCGTTCGGGCCGCTGGTGGGGGTGTAGTAGAGGCTGCCGGTGGTATCGATCAGGGCGGTGACGGTGTCCGAGCCACCAGTCGATTGCGTGGCGAAGTCGGCCAGGATCCCGGTGCCACCGGGCAGGCTGGCGAAGGTCACCGCCAGCGGGGACGGCGCCCCGCCGCGCAGGTTCTGCGCCCGGGCGAGCGCGGTGAACTGGCCATTGGGCACCCCCACCTGGGCGTAGAGGTTGTTGACCCCGGTCAGCGTGGTGGTGCTCGCGGGCAGGCCCTGCAGATCCAGCGCCGGCTGCACCGCGGTGACCAGGACCGAGTCCGCCGCGAACCGCGGCTCCGACACCCGCAGGTAGCCCTGGAGGAACTGGCTGAACTCCTTCACCTGCACGTAGTAGGTGAAGCTGGTCTGGCCGTTGGGCAGCGTCTTGACGATGGAGTCGTGGCCGGGCCCGTTCACCAGCGTGTCCAGCACGAAGACCGTCGGATCGAGAGAGGAGAGCGTGACCGAGGCCCCGTTGTGCTGGCTGGCGCTCAGGAACACCGACCCCGCCTCCTGCAGCCCCACCCCGACCTGCGCGAAGTTGAGGTTCAGGCTGGCGGTGGGCTGGGTCACCGTGATGCCGCGGGTGGCGTTCGCCAGGCTGATGAACCCGGACGCCGACACCGACACCGAGTCGGTGCCCTGCCCCGCCGGCTTGAAGCTGATGCCGCCGGAGGCCGGCCCGCTGGTGGGCGTGTAGTACACCGCCGACCCGATCGCCGCCTGCCCCGTCTGGGCCCCGCCCGGGGTCAGGCTGTCCACGATCAGGCCGACGGAGGTGCCCCCCTGCAGCGCGAAGGTCACCGGCACCGGCGCCACCCCCGGCCGGTGATTCTGCACCCGGCTGAGCGCGGTCAACGGGCCGTTCGGCACACCCACCTGGGCGTAGAGGTTGTTGACCGTCGAGAGGGTGGTCGTGCTCGTGGGCAGGCCCTGCAGCTCGATGCCGGCCGCCACCACCGTGAGGGTATCCGGCACCGCGGCGAACCCCGGCGCGGTGGCGGTGACCACCGCCGTGCCGGTCACCCCCTCGAGGGCATGGGCGTAGTAGGTGAAGCTGGTCCCCAGCGGCAGGACCGGCACCGTGATGCTCCCGGTCCCGGGAGTGCCCACCGAGGTGGAGAGCACGAACAGGCTGCTGTCGGAGCTGGTCAGCGTGACCGTCACGCCGCCGTGGTTGGAGGCGCCCAGGAAGACGCTCCCCACCTCCAGCAGGCCCTGGCCCACCTGGTTGAAGTTGGTGGCCACGGTGATCGGCGGCGCCGGGTTCACGGTGACGATCAGGCTGTCCGGCTGCAGGTTGGTGGCCGTGGCGATGAGCGTGTCCGTGCACGGGAGGCTGGCCACCCCGCCATAGCTCACCGACGACGTGGTACTCACCTGTCCGGTGATGATGGTGACCGGCGAGGTCGCCGCCACGCAGGCCGGGTGGAGCGGCGTGAGGGTCACGGGGATCCCCGGCGCCGGGGCGGCCGTGGCCGAGCCGTTGCTCTCGAAGTTGACGGTGATCGGGCTCGGGAAGCTGGCGTTGATCGTCAGGCTCGTCTGCACGATCCGGAGCGCGGCCGCCGTGGTGGCCACCGTGGTGCCGTCGAGGTAGCTCGGGTTGCTCACCGTGATGGTGGACGCCCCCGGCAGCACGCCCGACAGCGTGGCGTTGGCCGACTGGCCGCCGGCGGCGATCGTCACCGTCGGCGTGAGCACCCCGACCAGGGACGGCGTGCCGCTGGTCACGGTGAAGGTGACGCCGCCCGGCGGCGCCGGCGCCGGCAGCACGATCGGCAGCGACTGGGTCTGGCCGTAGGGCACCGAGAGCGTCGGCGGCACGGAGATGTTCCGGTTCTGCACGTCCACCGTGAGCGCCCCGGCGGTGTAGCCGGAGGCCGTGGCATCCAGTGTGGCCGTCCCCGCCCCGACCCCGGTGACCACCACGGTATCCTGGGTGGCGCCCTGCGGAATGAGCACGCTGGCCGGGTTCACCGTGAAGCGGCTCGCGTCGCTGCTCGCCAGCGACACCGTGGTGCCGCCCACGGGCGCGGGAGCGTTGAGGGTCACCAGCACCGGCGCGGTCAGTCCCACCCCGACGCCCGGGATGCCGACGAAACTGAGCAGGATGGTCGGCTGCCCGAAGAACGTCGTGGCGGTGAAGCTGGTCTGGGCCCCTGCGGCCACCACCGTGGCGGTGGGCGACGACTGCGTGGCGCCGAGCGTCCAGCTGCCCTGCACCCGGCCCTGCGCATCGCTCGTGTCCGCGGCCGGCGTCACCGAGCCGTCGGTGGCGCTCCACGCCGCCGGCACGCCCGGCACCGGGTTGGCGAAGGTGTCCTGGACCTCGGCCACGAGCGGCACGGCCAGGGTGCGGCCCGCGGAGTCGGCCTGGGAGTCGCCCTGGATGCGGACCAGCGCGGCCACGGCCGTCGGCGCGGCCGTCGCGGAGAAGGTGACGACCGGTAGCCCCGTGACGGTGGCGGTGACCGTGTTGGCGCCCGCCGCTTGCCCGAGCCGCCAGGTGCCGAGCGCCGCGAGTCCGGAACCGTTGGTGACGGCGCTGCCGCCGGTCACGCTCCCGCTGCCGCTGGCCACCGCGAAGGTGACGCTCACCCCGGCGAGCGGCGCGTTCGCGGAGTCCCGCACCAGCACGGTCGGCACCTGGGTGACGAGCTGGTTCACTACGCCGGCCTGCGACGTGGCGGTCGCAGCCGTGATCGTGGCCGGGCCACTGCTCCCCTGGAGGATGTCCAGCCGGAAGCCGGCAGGCGAGCCCTTGAGCCCGGCGGCGGCCACGCCGACGTTGAGCGCCCCGGTCCCGGTCCCCGCCGTCACCACCGCCTGGGCGTACCCATTGGTGTCGGTGGTGGTCGAGGTCGGCGCGATGGTGGCGCCGGCCGGCGGCGAGAGCAGCGCGAAGGTCACGGGGTGCCCGCCGCGATACGGCTGGCCGGCCGCATCGAGCACCTGGACCACGAGCGGCTGCGACGAACCTCCGGTGAGCACCTGCTGGCTGTCCCCGCTGACGATGGCGAGGGAATCGGCGGCGGCGCTGAAGGCAAGCGTGAGCGTATCGGCCAGGCCCGTGGGCGTCTCGGCCGCGATGGCCACGCTGCCCACGGCGGCGGGGGCCGCGAAGATCCAGGCGCTGTCGACGCCCACCGCCCGGCTGCGCGCCAGCAGGGAGTCCACCGGGATGATCCCGACCGGCACGCCCGTGACGGCTGCGCCCCCCTGGTACACCACGGCATAGGCCAGCACGCTGTCGCCCGCCGCCACGGCCGTTGCGGTCAGCACCAGGCGCACACTATCTGCCGCGGCCCCGGGCCCGACGTAGGTCGGGGCGAGTGGCGCGGTCGGGGTGCTGGCGCCGGCGGAGGCGGTCACCACGGAGCGGACGGTGTAGTACAGCACGCCGCCGCCGCGCGCCTCGGCGTAGAGATAGAACTGTTCCGGCGACGTGGCCAGGTCCACCCGGACCGGCACGATCAGGGAATCGTTGCGCTGTGCAAAGTCGGCGGCGGAGAGGTACTTGGCAAACGCCTGGGAGGAATCGCTCGCGCGGCGGAGTTCGATGTAGACCGTGTCCACCGGCACCGGGATAAGCCCTCCGGCCCGCAGCAGGCCGGTCACGTCCATGCTGGCCACCACGGTCTGCCGCGGTCCCACCGGGGCATCCGTCGAGCAGGTGGTCAGCAGCAGCGCGCCGAAGAATGCTCGGAGTGCGCGGACTAGGCGATGGCGTCGAACCGGCATAGGCAGCACGGAGGCGCTTTGGTTAAGGGGTCAAGCGCAAGCTAGGGACGGGCCTGGGGGGTGTCAAACAACTCCCCGCCGGTGAGCGGCAGGAGCAATCGGGCCCGGGCCCCCCGCCGGTCGTCACGATTGGCCAGGGTGATCGACCCCCCATGCGCCTCCGCGATCTGCCGGGACAGTGCAAGCCCGATGCCGGAGCCCCCGGGCTTGGTGGTGAAGAACGGCACGAAGAGATTCGCCGTCTCCCCGACCCCGGGGCCCTCGTCGAGCACCTCCAGCACCAGGCGGGCCCCTTCCCGCCGCCAGCCGATCGTCACCCCGCCCCCGCTCTCGTACGTGGCATCCACCGCGTTCTGCACCAGGTTGATCAGCAGCTGGTCGAGCTGGTCCCCATCCGCCTGCAGCAGCAGGGAAGGGCCCGGCTCCACCCGGACGGCGAGCCGGCGCTCCAGCGCCGCCACCCGGCCCACCCACTCCGCCACCAGCACCGGTCGCCGCACGGGCCGGGGCAGGCGTGCCAGCCGGGCGTAGGCGGCCATGAATCGCCCCAGGGCCTCGCTGCGCTGGCCGATGATCTCGAGCCCCTGCCGCAGGTCGGTCTGGGCTTCGGTCCCGGCGGCGCCCCGGTCGAGAATCGATCGCAGGCTTCCCGCCAGTGACCGGATCGGCGCCAGCGAGTTGTTGATCTCGTGCGACAGCACCCGCACCAGGCGCTGCCACGCCTGGCGCTCCTCCGCCTGCAGCGTCCGGCCCACGTCCGTGAGCAGCACCAGCTGGTGGGGGCGCCCTTCCTGCCGGAAGCCGCTGCGGCGCAGTTCCCAGCGGCCCCCCTGCCCGGCGGGATGCTCCACCACCCTGGGCGATTCCCCCGTGAGGCACGCCTCGAGTCCGAGCGCCGCCGCGCCCCGGCCCAGCAGGCGCTCGGCGGGCTGCCCGAGCAGGCGTTCCCCACCCCGGTTCACCAGGCGCAGTACCCCCTGATCATCAAACGCATAGACCGCCGCATCAATCTCAGCGAGCACGGCCCGGACCAGGCCGGTGGCCTCCAGCACGCCGAGGCGCTGGCCCCGCAGGGTATCGGCGAGCTGGTTGGCCTCGAGGTAGACCAGGCCGAGCGAGTCGTCGGTGGAGTCTGCCCCGCGGGCGCGGAGCGAGTAGTCCCCCTCGCGGAGGGCGGCCAGGACGTTGGAGAGGGTCTGCAGCGGCCGCACCACCCGCTCGTGCAGGGAGAGCAGCCCGAGCAGCAGCGCCACCGCGATGACCAGCGTGAGCGTCCACTGCAGGCGGAGGGTGAAGTCCCCCCGCCACAGCAGCAGCAGCGCGGTGAGGATGGCGGGCAGCGCCGCGGCCACCGCCACCAGCAGGACCCGTCGGGGGTGGCTGGGCATCACGGCCGGGCTAGAGCCCGTAGCGTTCGAGCCGGCGGTACATGGCCGAGCGGCTGAGGCCGAGGGCGCGCGCGGCCTCGGTCACGTTGCCGCCGGCGCGGGCCAGGGCCTTCTGGACGAGCACCTTCTCGACCTCTTCGAGGGTGAGCTGGTCGAGGCGGGTGGCGGCGTCCTGTGGCGGGGCGAGCGCCAGGTCGGCGGCACGGATCTCGGCGCCGTCGGCGAGCAGCACCGCGCGCTCCAGGGTGTGGTCCAGCTCGCGCACGTTGCCGGGCCAGCCATAGCGGAGCAGCGCCTCCATCGCCTCGGGCCGGAAGCCGCCGACCGCCTTGCGATAGCGGGTGGCGTGATGCTGCAGGAAGAGCGCCGCCAGGCGCGGGAGGTCTTCCCGGCGGTCGCGCAGCGGCGGGATCAGGATCTCGATGGTGTTGAGCCGGTAGAGCAGGTCCTCGCGGAACCGGCCGGCCTGCACCTCGGCCCGCGGGTCGACGTTGGTGGCGGCGAGCACCCGCACGTCCACCTTCCGGCTCTTGGACGAGCCCACCCGCTCGAACTCGCCGGTGTTGAGCACCCGGAGCAGCCGGGCCTGCTGCGACGGGGTGATGTTGGCGATCTCGTCGAGGAAGAGCGTGCCGTGGTCGGCCAGCTCGAACCGGCCGATGCGGTCGGTCTTGGCGTCGGTGAAGGCGCCCTTGAGGTGGCCGAAGAGCTCGCTCTCGAACACCCCCTCGCTCAGGCCGCCGACATTGACGGTGATCATGGGCCGGGTGGCCCGCGCGCTCGAGGCGTGGAGCCACCGGGCCACCACCTCCTTGCCCACGCCATGCTCGCCGAGGATCAGGGCATTGGCCTCCGAGGGCCCCACCCGTTCCATCAGGCGCGCCACCTGGCGCATCGCCGGCGACTCGGTCACCAGGTCGGGGAGCCCCTCCCGCCGCAGCGACTGGTTCTCGCTCTCCAGCCGCTGGCCCTGCCGCAGCGCGCGGCCCAGCTCCACCTGTACCCGGAGCAGCGCCACCAGCCGGGTGTTGTCCCACGGCTTCTCCAGGTAGTCCCGCGCGCCGCGGCGCATCGCCTCGACCGCCCCCTCCACGCTGCCGTACGCGGTCATCACCACCACCGGCAGCGAGCCGTCGAGCAGGCGGATCCGCGAGAGCAGGTCGAACCCCTCCATCCCCGAGGTGGTGTCGCGGGTGTAGTTGAGGTCCATCAGCAGGACGTCGTAGTCGCTCCGTTCGAGGCAGGCCAGCACGCCGCCGGGGCTGTGGGTGGTCTCCACCGCGAAGCCCTCGCCCTTGAGCAGCAGCCGGAGCGCCTGCAGCACATCGGGCTGGTCGTCGGCGATGAGGATCGTGGGGACACCGGTCGGGATGGGCATGGGTCAGGGCGCCGTGGTGAGCCAGCGGACCAGGTTGCGGAGCAGGGTCGCGTTGCCGAGGGCGGCCGGCGCGTTCATCCCCACGGGCCGCCGCGCGGGTCCGGCGAGCTGGGCGGAGAACATCGCGGCCTCACCGAACACCGCCACCCGGCCGCGGCCCACCTGGAGGAGGGCGCCCTGCGCCAGGCCACCCGCCGGCTCCACGCGGGTGGCCGGGGAGAAGGACCACGCGGTGTCGGGATAGAGCTGGCGGCTGCCCGGCGGCAGCAGCAGCAGGGGCGCCGCGCCGGCGGGGAGCGGGAAGGCCTGGCCGGTGAAGGTCTGCACCTGCTCCACCCGCTCACCCGGCCCCCGGCCGAGGGTCACCGGGTGATCCGCGAGCGTACCCGCCGCGCGGGTGAACGGCGCGAGGTCGCTGCCCGCCGAGTCCAGGGCGAAGGCGTTGGCCAGCCGGAAGCCGAAGGCCTCGCCCAGGGTGGCCGCCGCGCCACCGAAGGGCATGTGGTCCGCGATGAGCAGGAGCGCGCCGCCCCCTTCCACCCAGCGGCGCACCGCCGCGACCTCCGCCGGGGTGAACGCCGGCAGCACCGGGTTCACCCAGCGGGTCTCGTTGGCCGCCGCCAGGGCGTTGGCCACCACCAGGAGCCGCACCGGCGCGAGCGTCGCGTCGGTGAACGGCGTGGCGAGGGGCACCACCTGGTAGCCGTCGCGCGCGAGCAGCGCCGCGAACGGTGCGTAGCGGCCGCCGGCGGTATGGAAGTTGTGATGTGCCCCGTCGACCGCGATGAGGGGGCCCCGGCCGGCGGGATGGGCGGGGTGGGTGATCGGCGGCCGGAAGGCGGTGTCGGGCACCTGCTGCCCGGCAACCGGCGCCGCGGCGAGCAGCAGGGAGAGCAGCAGCCGCTCAGGCCGCGGGAGCCTGCTCCGCGAGCCAGCCGTCCCGCAGGCGGATGACGCGATGGCCGTAGCGGGCATTCTCCTCCGAATGGGTGACCTGCACGATGGTGGTGCCCTGCTGGTTGAGCCGCCGGAAGAGCTCCATGATCTCCCGGCCCTGCTCGGAGTGCAAGTTGCCGGTCGGTTCATCGGCGAGGAGCACGGGGGGGCTGGCGATCACCGCGCGGGCCACCGCCACCAGCTGCTGCTGACCGCCCGAGAGCTGCCGCGGGTACAGGTCCTTCTTCCCCACGATCTGGAAGCGGTCCAGCGTGTCGGCCACCAGCGCCGCGCGCTCGGCGGACTTCATGTCGCGGTACCCCAGGGGCACGTCCAGGTTCTCCGCCACGGTGAGGTCATCCAGCAGGTGATACTGCTGGAACACGAAGCCGATGCAGCGCCGCCCCAGCGCGAAGCGCTCCTTGGGCTTGAGGCGGTGCACCGGCTGGCCGTCGAGCCAGTACTCGCCCCGGAAATCGGCATCCAGCAGGCCCAGGATGGAGAGCAGGGTCGACTTCCCCGCCCCGGAGGGACCCATGATCGTGACGAACTCCCCCGCCGGGATCTCGAGGCCGATGCGGCGCAGCAGCCAGGTCGGGCTGGGGCGGGTGTCGAGGGCCTTCTCGACGTGGACGAGTCGGATCATCGGATCAACGCTCCTTGCACCTTCAGTCGGACCGCAGGGCGGTCACCGGGTCCACGGCCGCCGCGCGGCGCGCCGGGAGCAGGCTCGCGCCGACGGCCGCCGCGAGCACCGTGAGGGTGGCCAGGCCGATGGTCAGCGGGTCCCAGGCCGGCACCCCATAGAGCTGGCTCGCCAGCGCCCGCCCCGCCGCCAGTGCCCCGCCGATTCCCAGGGCCGCGCCGATCGCCGTGAGCCGGACGCCATCCCGGACCACCATCTGCACCAGGCTGCGCGGCGCGGCACCGAGCGCCAGCCGGATGCCCAGCTCGTGGGTACGGCCGCGCACCGCGTACGCCAGCACGCTGTAGAGCCCGAGCCCGGCCAGCAGCAGCGCCACCGCGGCGTACAGCCCGAACAGCGTGGCGCCGAGCCGGGAGGCCTCGTACCGCGGCTCGAGGACCTCCTCCAGGGACCGCGCCTGGACGTACGGCAGGTCCGGGACCGCGGTCTGCAGCAGCGGGCGCAGGTCCGCGACCAGGTCGCGCGCCGGTCCTCGCGTCCGCAGGAAGAGCGTCAGGTGGCTGGTGGCGCCGCTGGTGGGCGGGAGCGGCACGTAGTAGATGGCCTGCGGCTCCTCCTGCGGGCTGTAGCGCACGCCGTCCTCAGCGACGCCGGTGACCACGGTGCACTCGGTGGCGTCCTTCCCGAGCAGCAGGCACTGGCCGATCGGGTCCTGGTCGGCGAAATAGCGCCGGGCCATCGTGGCCCCGATGACCGCCACGGCGGGGTGCGGGCGCCGGTCGGCGTCGGTGAAGCCGCGGCCGCGCAGCAGCCGCAGCCCCATGGTGGTGAAGTAGTCCGCGGTGGTGCGCTGGATGTAGGGCCCGCCGCTCGACAGCCGGGGCAGCGAGTCGCGGCCCGCAATGCGCAGCCGTTCCACCAGGCTCCAGCCGAAGGGCTCGCCGTAGTTGAGGGCCGCGGCCGCCACGCCGGGGTGCGCCCGCGCGGCGGCGGCCATGGCCTCGAAGGCGGCGCCGGTCTGCTGGCCGCTGAAGCCCGCGCCGGCGGGATCGGCGTCCACCAGGATGATGTGCTCGCGGTCGTAGCCGATGTCGATGGCCAGCAGGTTGCGCAGGCTGCGCAGGAACAGGCCCGCGCCGACCACCAGCAGCACGCTCAGGGCCACCTGCGCCACCACCAGCCCCGAGCGCAGCCGGGACCGGCGGAAGCCGCTGCCGCGGCCCCCTTCCTTGAGCACCGGGGTAAGGTCGCTCCGGGTCACCTGCACCGCCGGGATCAGGCTCGAGGCCAGCGCCGCGAGCAGCGTGGCGCCCAGCGCGATCGCGAACACCCGGCCATCCGCGCTGAACCGCTCGGCCATGGCCTCGGGCAGGATGTACCCGCGCAGCAGCCCGCCGCCCCATGCCGCCCCCAACACGCCCAGGCCGCCCGCCAGCAGCGACACCAGCATCCCTTCGAGGAAGAGCTGCCGCACCAGCTGGCCCTGCCCGGCGCCCAGCGCCTTGCGGATGGCGAGCTCGCGTGCGCGGGCGAGCCCGCGGGCCAGCATCAGGTTGGCCACGTTGGCACAGGCAATCAGCAGCACCAGCAGCGACATCGCCGCGAGCCAGCGGGCCAGGCCGGCGGTGGCGCTGAAGTCGGGACCCGCCGCCTCGAGCACCGGCGCCAGGCGCACGTCCTGGAAGCCGTTGGCCGTCGTCGAGTCGCTCCGCCCGGCGCGGATGAGCGCGGTGGCCTCGGCCGTGGCCTGCTCGGGGGTGATGCCGGGCGCCAGCCGCGCCATCAGGGAGATGAAATACCAGCCCCGGTCGGTGCGGTACTCGTCGTTCCCCTGCATCCGGCGGGCGACCGGCGTGAAGGGCACCCAGAGGTCCGGCGCGTCGTAGTCGCCGGCGTCGAACGCCGGCGGTGCCACGCCGACCACGGTGTAGGTCTGGTCGTCGAGCGGGAAGGTGCGGCCCAGGATCGCCGGGTCACCCCCGAACCGGGTGCGCCACAGCCGCTCGCTCAGCACCGCCACCGGGATGCCGGCATCGGGCCGATCGTCGTCGCGCCCCAGCAGCCGGCCCAGCATGGGCCGGGTCCCGAGCAGCGGAAAGAACTCCCCGGTCACCGCCGCCGCCGAGACCGGCTTGGCCTCCGCCCCACGGCCCATCGAGGCGCGCGAGATGTACTGCGCCGAGACCGTGGCAAAGCTCTTCGCCGGGCCGAGGTCGGTGAAGTCGGGATAGCTCACCGAGGAGTTGGTCCACTCGCCGAACTGCGGGTTCCGGTGGTGGAACAGCAACCGCGTCACGCGGCCCGGCTCCTCGACACCGGCCGGGGGCCGCAGCAGCAGCATGTCGAGCACGCTGGTCAGCGTGGTCACCGCCCCGATGCCCACGGCGAGCGTGGCGGCGGCGGTGAGCGTGAAGCCGCGGGCGCGGAGCACGGCGCGGAAGGCCTGACGCAGGTCGTGCAGCATGACTACTCCTCCCGGAGGACGGTGGCCGGATCCACCCGGGTGGCGCGCCGGGCGGGAAGCCAGGTGGCCAGCGCCGTGACGGCGGCCAGCAGCAGGGGAATCAGCAGGAAGGTCACCGGGTCGGTGGCGCTCACGCCGAAAAGCATCGACCGGATGAGGCGGGTGAGCAGCAGCGCGGCCACCAGCCCGATCCCCAGGCCGATCGCCACCAGGCGCATGCCCTGCCCCAGCACCAGCCGCAGGACGTCGCCGGCCGCGGCGCCGAGTGCCAGCCGGACGCCCATCTCGCGGGAACGCTGGGTCACGGTGTAGGCCATCACCCCGTAGAGCCCGATCGCGGCCAGCGCCGCCGCCAGCCCGGAAAAGAGCGTGAGCAGCACCATCGAGAACCGGCGCGGCCCCGTGGTGCCCTCGACCAGCGACACCAGCGTGGCCGGGGTGGAGAGCGGCAGGTTCCGGTCGATCCCGGCCACCGCCGCCTTGACCGCCGGCAGCGCGGCCAGCGGCTCGCCCGCCGTCCGCACCGCGAACGCCAGGAACGGGATCCCCGTCTGCTGCAGCGGGAAGTAGACCTGCACCCGCTGCCCGCCATCCAGTCCCTCGTGCATCGTGTGCCCCACCACCCCCACCACCTCGATCCACACGATGACCGAGTCGCCCGGGTTGCTGAAGGTGATGCGCTTGCCGATCGGGTCGGTGTCGGGCCAGTAGCGGCGGACCATCTCTTCGTCCACCACCACCACGCGGCGCGCGTCGCCATCGTCGTCCGCGGTGAAGCCGCGGCCGCGGACCAGCGGGATCTCCAGCGCGGCGAAGAAGCCGGGCGTCACGAACCGCACGTCGCCCCAGGGCCCGGGTGTGCCGGCCGGCGCCTGGTACCCCTCCACCCCGAAACCGGAGGTGGACCAGTTGCCCCCGAACGGCAGCACCGAGGTGCCGCCCACGGCCGTGACGCCGGGGACCGCCGCGATGGCGGCCATGGCCCGGTCATAGAAGGCGTTGCGCAGGGTGTCGTTGGGATAGCTGGCGGCGGGCAGGGTGACGTTGAACGTGAGGACGTGCTCGGGCGTGAAGCCCGGGTCCACGCCGACCAGCCGCGCGAAGCTCCGCACCAGCAGCCCGGCCCCCACCAGCAGGGTGAGCGCCAGCGCCACCGTGGCCACCACCAGCCCGCGGCGGAGTGCCATGCCGCCGCGGTCGCCGGCGGTGCCGCGCCCGCCCTCGCGCAGCGTCTCGGCGAGGGAGGTCCGGGCCACCCGCACCGCGGGCACCAGCCCGAACAGGAGGCCCGTCACCAGCGAGAGCAACAGCGCAAAACCGAGCACCGTCCGGTCGAGCACCAGGTCGCTGCTCGGGGTGAGGCTCCCGCTGTTGATGGCCAGCAGCGCGGGCACCCCCCAGACCGCGAGCACCACCCCGAGCCCGCCACCGAGGAGGGCCAGCAGCACGCTCTCGGCCAGGAGCTGCCGGACCAGGTCCGCCGGCGAGGCGCCGAGCGCCACCCGCACGGCGATCTCGCGCCCTCGCCCCGCCGCCCGCGCCAGCTGCAGGTTGGCCACGTTGGCGCAGGCGATCAGCAGCACCAGGCTCACCGCGCCGAGCAGCACCAGCAGCGCGCCCCGCGAGCCGCCGTTCTCTTCCTCGGGCAGGGTGGTGACGTGCAGGTCCCAATCCGCCGGGTAGGCGTCCGGGTAATCGGCCTTGAGCCGGGTGGCCAGGGCATGGAATTCCGCCTGAGCCCGCTCCAGGGTCACGCCGTCCCCGAGCCGGCCGGTGAAGTTCAGGAATTCGTTGGTGCGGCGGGTGTCGCTGAACTGCTCGGGCTGGAAGCGGAGCGGGGTCCAGAACTGCGCCGCGCGGAACCGGAAGCCGCGGAAGCTCGCGGGCATCACGCCGATGACCTGGTAGCGCTCGCCGTCCAGCAGCACCGAGCGCCCGACCGCGTCGCGGTCGCCGCCGAACAGGCGCTGCCAGGCGCCGTGGCTCAGGACCAGCACATGATCATCGTCCGCGGCCGCGTCATCGGGCCCCAGTGCCCGGCCCAGCGCCGCGGGCACGCCGTAGGTCCGGAAGTAGTCCCCGGCCACCCGGAGCCCGGCGATCCGCTCCGGCTCCCCATGGCCGGTGAGGTTCGGGGCCCACCCCATCTCGACCGCCGACGACTGGAAGACCTGCCGCTGCTCCTGGTAGTCGCGGAAGCCGGGCACCGACACCGGCGCTTCCATGTTGTTGAGGGAGGGGTAGAAGTGTTCCACCACCACCAGCCGGTCCGGGTCCTGGTACGGCAGCGGGCGCAGCAGCACCGCGTTGATCACGGAGAAGATCGCGGTGGTGGCGCCGATCCCCAGGGCCAGCGTGGTGATGGCCACCCCGGCATACCCCGGGCTGCGGCGCAGGGCGCGCACCGCGTATCGCAGGTCCTGCAGCACTCCGCTCAGCATGGCGTGCGTCTCCTGGTGGGGTGGCGGGACCGGCCGGGGAACCGGGCTACTCCGCGCGCAGCACCGTCAACGGGTCGATCGCGGCCGCCCGGCGCGCGGGCAGCCAGGCCGCGAGCAGCGCGGCGGCGAGGAACAGCGCCGGCCCGCCCAGCAGCGCCACCGGTTCCAGCGGGGCCAGGCCGAACAGCACCCGGTGGGCCACCAGGCTCGCCCCGATGGTGAGCGCCACCCCGACGCAGACTCCGACGACCACCTGGCGCAGGCCGTCCCCCACGACCTGCCGCACCACCTGCGCGGCCCCGGCCCCGAGGGCCAGGCGGATCCCGATCTCCCGGCGCCGCTGGCCGACCCCGAAGGCGACCACGCCGTATACCCCGAGGCTCGCGAGCAGCAGGCCCAGCAGCCCGAAGGCCCCCGCGGCCACCCCGCCGATCCGTGCCGGAAGCAGGGAGAGGGCCAGCGAGGCCTTGAGCGTCCCGAGACCCTCCACCGGCAGCGCGGGGTCGAGGTCGCGGATCACCTCGCGCACCGGGCCGGCCAGCGCGAGCGGATCGCCGGCGCTGCGGACCACCAGGGTGGTGCGGTGCGCGCTCACCTGCGCGAGTGGCAGGTAGAAGCACGGCGCCGCCGGTGTCCCGGGGCTGCCGTACGTCACGTCGCCTGCCACGCCCACCACCGTCACCCACGGCCCCTCGGGCCCCTGGTAGCTGAGCCGTCGCCCGATCGCGGAGCCCCCCGGCCAGTAGCGCGCCGCGAAGGCGGCGTTGACGATCGCCACGCCCGGCGCGCCCGCGGCGTCTGTGTCGGTGAAGCGCCGTCCCTCGAGGAGCGGGAGCTCGAGCGCCTCGAAATACCCCGGACCCACCGCCACGCGACCGGCTTCCATGTCTTCCGACGGCGCGGGGGCGTAGCCCTCCGGCGTCATCCCGGAGCGATTCCCGCCCAGCGACAGCGGCAGCGTCTCGGTCAGCCCCGCCGCCGTGACCCCCGGCAGCGCCCGCACCCGCTCCGCCAGCTCCCGCTGGAACTGGTGTCCGCGCGCCGTGGACCAGCCGGTGAGCCCCCAGTCGGTGGCGAGCACCAGCCCGTCCCGCGCGCCGAAGCCCGGATCCAGCGCGGACGCGCGGGCCAGGCTGCGGCCAAAGAGGAACGCCAGGGCGATGAGGGGCAGCACGAACGCCACCTGCGTGGCCACCAGCAGGCTCCGCAGCCAGCTGCGTCCCATCACCAGCAGGGCGCCCTGGTCCTTGAGCGCGGGAATGAGGCTCGGGCGCGTGGCCTGCAGCGCGGGGGCCAGTCCCAGTACCAGGCCGGCGATGAGGCTGACGACCAGCGTGAACCCGAGCACCCGCCCATCGAGGGTGAGGTCCAGCGACACCGGCACGGGCAGGGGCAGCTGCAGCGAGGAGACCAGGCCGTGCAGCCACGCCGCGGCCCCGAGGCCAAGGGCGCCGCCGGCCAGGGCCACCAGCAGGCTTTCGGTCAGCAGCTGCGCCACCAGGCGCCGCCGCTCCGCCCCGAGCGCGATCCGGATCGCGATCTCCCGCCGGCGGGCCAGGGCCCTCCCCAGGGAGAGGTTGGCCACGTTGGCGCAGGCGATGAGCAGCACCGCGCCCACCACCAGGAAGAGCAGGAGCGTCGCCAGCACCACCGGCGTCCGCGCGTCCGGGAACACCCGGGCCGCGGCCTCGGGCAGGACGGTCAGGTCCCGCCCCGCGCCGTCGAGCGTGCTCCACATCGCGGGCTCCGCCTGCCGCAGGGCGCGCGCGGCGACGGCGGCCTGCGCCGTGGCCTGCGCCAGCGTGGCGCCCGGCGCCAGGTGCCCGAAGAGCAGCAGGCTGCGATTGCCCCGCTCGCCGAAGAAGTCATTGCCGGGATTGACGGCGCCGGAGGCGCCGAAGGGCACCCAGGCGTCCTGCCCGATGCCGCGGAGCAGCCCGCTGAAGCCCGGGCGGGCCACGCCGGCCACCGTGAAGGGCTGCCCGCCGAGGGTCACCGACCGGCCGACGATCGCCGGGTCCCCGCCGAACCGGGCCCGCCACAGGGCGTGGCTCAGCACCACCGTGTGGGCGTCCGCGCCGGGACGCTCCTGGTCCGGGCGGAAGCCCGGCCCCAGGGCCAGCGGGATGCCCATGCCCGTAAAGAAGTCGGCGGAGACCAGCCCCGCGACGATCCGCGAGGTGTTGCCTCCTTCGAAGAGGCTGGTGGGCACCAGCTGCATCCCGACGACATGGTCGAACGCCGGCAGCTGCGCCCGGAAGCTCACCAGGTCCGGGTAGCTCGAGGCGCCGTAGCGGGTGCCGCTGAAGTCGCTGGTGTAGAGCGCCGCCACGCGGTCGGGTTCGCCCACGGGGAGCGGCTTGAACAGGAGCCCGTTGGCGAAGGTGAACAGCACCGCGTTGCCCGCGATGCCGAGCGCGAGCGAGGCGATGGCCACGCAGGCGTACGCGGGACTCCGCGCCAGGCTGCGCAGGGCGTAGCGAAGGTCCTGCCGGACGTTATCCATGGCGGAGCCTCGGGAACGGGTCGCGGCGGCGGAGTGCCGCCGCGCGTGGGGATGGCCCGGCGGGGGATCAGCCCCGCGCCGTCTCCACCAGGTGGTCCTCGACCACCCGCCCGTCGAAGAGGTGGATCGGACGGTCGGCATGGGCCGCGTAGCGCGGGTCGTGGGTCACCATGCAGATGGTCGCGCCGCCCCGGTGCAGCTCCTGCAGCAGCCCCATCACCGCCTCGCCATTGGTCGAGTCGAGGTTACCGGTGGGCTCGTCGGCCAGGAGGATCAGCGGCTCGCCCGCCACCGCCCGCGCCACCGCCACGCGCTGCTGCTGGCCGCCCGAGAGCTGGGAGGGGTAGTGCTTCATCCGGTGGGACATCCCTACCTTCTCCAGCGCCGCGAGCACCCGCTGCTTGCGGTCGGCGGCGCCCAGCCCGCGGTAGGTCAGCGGCAGCTCGACGTTCTCGTACACCGTCAGGTCGCCGATCAGGTTGAAAGCCTGGAAGATGAACCCGATCTCGCGGTTGCGGATGCGGGCCCGCTCCGCGGGAGAGAGCTGCGCCACCGGCTTGCCATCCAGCCAGTACTCGCCGCCCGTGGGGGTGTCGAGCAGGCCGAGCAGCGACAGGAGGGTGGTCTTGCCGCATCCCGACGGGCCCGCGATGGCGACGTACTCGCCCTTGCGGATCTCGAGATGCACCTCGGCGAGGGCGTGGGTCTCCACCTCGTCGGTGTAGAAGACCTTCTTGATGCCATCCAGGCGGATGAGGGGCTGGCCGTTCGTCGTCATGCGCGCTCCAGGGCGGCGTTCAGGCTGAGGGAGGAAGAGGGAAGGGAAACGACTGGTTCACTTGAGACGGACCCGCTCGACCGCGTCCCACCGCGACATGTCGGAAAGGATCACGACATCGCCTTCGGCGAGCCCGCGGATGATCTCGATGGCGTTGACGGAGTTCCGGCCCAGCTCGACCCGCACCCGCTCGGCCTCGTCGGTGCCGGGAATCACCCGGAACAGGCCCACGGTGCTGTTGGCCTGGCCGTAGGCCGGGCGCCCCACGTGCAGCACCCGGTCGAGCCGCTCCAGCTCGATCGTGCCATCCACGCTCAGGTCGGGACGCGCCCCCCGGGGCAGCGGCCCGTCGAGCATCACGTCGACCGTCACGGTCGCGTTCTGCGACGCCGGATCGATCCGCACCACGTGGCCCTTGATGATGCCGTTGCGCGTGTCGATCGCCGCCACCTGGCCGATCACCACGTCCTTGGCCTGCGTCTCCGGGATGCGGAGCACCGCCTTGAGCCGCTCCGGCTGCACCACCTTCGCCAGCGTGGCGCCCGAGATGGCCCACTGGCCCACCTCGAGCGGCAGCTCCTGCAGCACCCCGTCGGCGCCCGCCCGCACGGTCATCGCGTCCACCATCGAGCGCTGGAAGTCGGCCACGGCCTTGAGCCGCTGGACCTGCTCCTCCTGCACCTGCAGCTGCCCCGCGATGTTGTCGGTGAAGATCTGCAGCCGCTGCTGCTCCACCGCGAGCCGCTCCGTCAGCTCCTCGGCCTTGTCCCGGGAGCGGGCGTACTCCGAGGTGGAGATGAGGTTCTGCGCGGCCAGGGCGGAGTCGGCCAGCGCCTTCCGGATCGCCTCGCGGTACTCGGACCGCACCGAGGCCACCGTCCCCGCCTGGTTGAGCCGCTGGGTCTCGAGCTGGGTCCGGAGCGACACCAGCTGGGCCTGCGACTCGGTCAGCGACCGCTCCGCCTGCAGCCGCTGGATCTCCATGTCGGGGTTGCTCAGCTCGAGCAGGATCGTGCTGGCCGTGACCCGCGCCCCCGGCTGGATCGGCTTCTTCTCCACCCGCCCCGGCGTGACCGCCGACACCCAGCGGATCTGTTCCGGGACGAGGGACCCGGGCCCCCGCACCTCGCGCACCATCGGTCCCAGCCGGACGGTGTCGGTCCAGAGCGTGCCACCCTCCACTGAGGGCGCGGCGGGCTTGAGCCGCGACAGCCCGACGGTGATGACCACCAGGGCCAGCAGCCCCGACCCCATGAGGATGAAGCGGCGGCGGTCCGGACGGCGCTCTCGGGGAATGTCCACGCACGGGTCCTGGCGGCAAGGTGATGATCAACGCACCTACGAGGGTGTGCCGACCCAATGGGAAGATGCGTGCCGATGTGCCCCTCGGCACGGCCGCCACAAAGCGCCTTGGGACATCGGGTTACGATTCAGACCCTTGCCGCCCCGCCAGGGTTGCGTCCGCCGCTGGGATTCGCCGTCCCAGAACCGGACAGTGTGCCCCGGGGCAACCGGCCGCGTGTCGCTCACCGGGGTTACGTCGTCCCCTAGCCCGGAGTACCTTGGGCCGACCGTGCGTGCCCGACGGCCTTACTCTGCATCCCGGACCACAACCGCGCCACCACCGCGCTCCGCCCCCCGAGGGGGCGCCGCGCTCCAGCCCCTGGAACGCATGTCGCGATCGCTCTCGCGGGTCATGGTCGTCGTGTGCCTCTGCGCCTGCAGCCACCCGGATGCCTTCCCTTCCGGCGACCCGGGCGACGACGGCCCCTTTTCCGGTCCGCCCCCGCAGCGGCTCACGCTCAACCCCGCGGTGGACCAGGCGCCCTCCTGGTATCCGGATGGCTCCGCCCTGCTCTATGCCTTCGACCAGGCCGAGCGGCCCGATCTCGACCGGTGCCTCGGGCTGCTCCCGGCGTTGGGCGGCACCCGCCAGGCCGAGAAGTGCCCGATTGTCGACGCCGGCGGGGATTCCACGGACGTCTATGAATGGGCCGCGGCCAGCGCCGGCGGGCGCGTGGCCTGGGTGGAGCAGCATGGACCGGCGGGGTTCCGCACCCCGTCGAGTGGGGCCATCGCGGTGGGCTCCCTGGACCCCGTGGCGTCGCTCCGCGTGCTGCGGGCCCTGCCCTACCTGGCCCCGAGCGGCGCCATCCACGCCACCGCCACCCACCTCGGCTGGCTCGGGGAAGACACGGTGGTGTACGTCGGGGCGGACGTGGTGACCTCGCGGGCCTGCCAGGGCTGCAAGCTCGACACCCTCGTGATCGGGCACGACGTCGTGACCCTCGACCTGGCCACCGATCCCGCCACGCTCGCGATCGTGCCCGGCACCGCGGGCGCCACCAGCGTGTGGCCGGGGAGCGGCAGCATCCTCTATACCCTGGGGGGGGACAGTCAGGTCTTCCGGCGACAGCTCGCGACCGGGGTGGTCGACACGGTCTTCGATTTCGGCGGCCTCGGCATCGCGCGCGACGCCGGGCTGATCGGAAGCCAGCTCACCGCGGTGGTGGGCGGACGGGTCAGCTTCGGCATCGACCCGCTGCTCGGGCCGGTCCAGCGCGACAGCGGCGGCACGCTCTACCTGGTGGACCTGACCTCGCCGACCCCGACGGCGCTCAGTCCCGACAACCAGTTGCTGCGGCATGCGGCGCCGGTCGCCGGACGGGGCGTGGTGGCGGCGGAGGCCACCGATACCGCCGGCCCATTCATCCCGGACCTCTTCCTCTATACCCTGCCGTGAAGCCGCTGCGCTGCATCCTCCTGGTCGTGCTGGCGGGCTGCGGTCATGCCGAGCCCTTCACCACCGATGCGCCGGGCGACGGCGGTCCACGCGACGCCACGGCGCCGGTGCGCCTGACCTACAACATCGGGCAGGATGGCTGGGCCGCCTGGTCGGCCGATGGCACGACGCTGTACTACTCGGCGCAGGATACGTTCACGGTGGACAAGGACCGCTGCATCGTGCGGATGCCGGGCGGCGGCGGGACCCGCAGCCCGCTCGCCTGCCCCGCCGACCCGGGCGGCAATGATACCACCGAGATCCTCGACCAGCCCGCGCCGCGCGGCGGCCGGCTGGTGTATGCCTCGTCCACGCTCGGCGTGGACGAGCATTCACCGTTCCGGATCGCGCTGTGGCTCGCGCGCGACTCGAGTTTTGCCCCCGCCACGCGGCTCTTCGACTTTCCCTACACCGCGCCCTCCGGCCGCTCCCACGACGCCCCGCTCTTCCTGCAGTGGCTGCGCGACGACGTCCTGCTCTTCATCGGCGCGGAGAACGGCTGCTGCCGGAAGGACACCATGCGCTTCGGGGAGCAGGTGGTGCTGCTCGACGTGGGCGGCGCCGCGCCGGTCCGGAGCTTCGTGCCCGGCACCACCCGGGCCAGCGCGGTGCAGGCGGCCGCCGATGGGGCCACCATCTACTACACGATCGCGGGCGACAGCCGCGTCTTTGCCCAGGTCCTGACGACCGGGCAGGTCGACACCCTGCACGACTTCGGGCCGGGCCGGGTGGCGCGCGACCCGCAGCTCCGCGGCACCACGCTCTTCGCGATCGTGGACGGGCACGACGGGTTCACCGACCTGCCTCCATTCGATGACGTGCAGGTGGACTACGGCGGCACGCTGGTGGCGGTGGACCTGGCCACGGGCACCGAGACCCGGCAGGGGGACACCCTGCACCTGTACAAGCGGCCGCGGCTGGCGCCCGGGGGCGGCGCGCTCGCGGTGGAGGGCTACCCGATGACCATCAACGTCCTGCGCGACAGCACGGGCACGATCATCCTGGCGGACACCAGCGTGAGCCGGTGGGCCGATCTCTGGCTTCTGGAGGAATAGGCGTGCGGCGAATCCTCGTGGGCGCGATGCTGCTGGCGGGCGGGGCCCTCCCCCTCCGGGCGCAGGCGGTCGGCGCGGTGGCCGGGATCGTGCGGGAGGCCGGCGCGGGCGGCCAGCCGCTCGCCGGTGCCCGGGTCACGCTCGACAACGGCCGCTACACCACCACCTCCGACGCGCGGGGCGTCTACCGGCTCCGCGAACTGCCCGCCGGCTGGCACGTGGTGCGCGCCACCGCCATCGGCTACCGGCCGGTCAGCCGCGACAGCGTGCTGGTGCGGGCCGGCCAGACCACCCCGCTCGACTTCGCCCTGCAGCCCGACCCCGTCGGCCTCGAGCCGTTGGAGGTCATCGCCGACCGGGTGGATTCGGTGCTCGACCCGCTGGCGATCCAGGACCAGCAGCGCTTCACCGCCGAGGAGCTCCGCCGGCTGCCGGTCTCGAGCATCGAGGAGGCGATCGCCCTCTCCTCCGGCGCCGTGGGCGAGAGCTATCGCGGGGGCCGGCTGGGCCAGCAGGCCTTCATCCTCGACGGCCTTGGGCTCAAGAACCAGCTCGACGCCTCCACCGGCTCCCTCGGCGTGCGCCTCCCCCCCGACATGCTCGCCGAGGCCTCACTCATCACCAACGGCTTCTCGGCGCGCTACGGACAGGCGGTCTCCGCGCTGGTGAACCTGGCCACCCGCGACGGCGGCGACCACTGGGGCGGCCGCGCCGCCTACGAGACCGACCGGCCGATGGGCGCCAACAACGACTTCGGCCTCGACCGCTTCCTGCTCGGCGTCGACGGGCCGCTGCCGGCGGGCATCCGGCTCCTCGCCGTGGCCGACGTCTCCGCCCGGCTCGACGCCGACCCGGTCAATGCCCCCCGGCCCGGCAACCCCCGCGACCCCCGCAGCGGCGGCCCGGCCCTCCTGCCGCACAACAGCGGCGAGCAGGCCGACCTCGCGGCCAAGCTCACCATCCCCCTCGGCACCCGGCAGACCCTGCGGATCCTGGGGCTCCATTCCGCGGACCAGCGCCTGCTCTACGACCAGGCCTACAAGTACGAGCAGGACCTGGCCCCGGTGCGGCGCACCAGCGGCAACCTGCTCAACGGCCACCTGCAGCGCACGTTCTCCGGGTCCGGCATCATCGCCGACCTCCGGGTGGGCTACTTCGACCGGGAGTTCCTGCGGGGGACCGCCACCGAGACCGCCGACTACGCCTTCGGCGCCTTCACCGGCTCCTCGCTCGGCATCCTGGGCGAGGACATTGCGCGGCGTCAGGACACCGTGAGCGCCAACGCGGGCCTCCCGGGGATGATCGCCCCGACCTGGAGCGACCGGACCCCGTGGGGCGTCCCCGCCTTCTTCCTGGGGCGCGCCTCGCGCGGGAGCCTGGCCTGGAACCAGTACCGTGAGACCCGCACCCGCCTCGACGTGAGCTTCCCCGCGGGGAGCTGGAGTGACTTCTACGTGGGCGGGGAGTACTCCGCCCAGCACGTGAAGACCTTCCAGCGGGTGCAGGGCTACCTGCCCGCGGGCGACTCGGTGCCCGCCACCTCGGCCTCCGACTTCACCCCCTGGGCGGGCTCGCTCTACGCGGAGGTCCAGGGCCGTTCCCGCGATCTGGCCCTGACCGTCGGCGTGCGCTACGACCAGTTCAGCGGCCGCGACGACCTCCCCGGCAAGGCAACCGGGACGCAGCGGGCCCTCTCGCCCCGCGTGGCCGTCAGCACCGTGCTCAAGGGCGCCACCTTCGTCGCCAGTTTCGGCAAGTTCCGCCAGGCACCGGATTACCAGTACCTGGTGGACGCGGCGTTCGACGACACCACCCGCACCGGGCGCTTCCGGCAGGGCAACCCGGACCTCGGATTCGAGGAATCCACCCAGTACGAGTTCAGCCTGCGGGTGCGGCCCACCCCGGTCACCTCGCTCCGCGCCAACATCTACGTCCGCCGGCTCGACGGCCTGGTGGCCTCGGTGCCGCTCGGGGTGAATCCCGACTCGAGCATCTTCGGGAACGTGGACGCGGGCTCGGTGAAGGGTTTCGAGCTGCTGGCGGAACGGGAGATGGCGCGCGGCTGGGCGGCGCGGGTGAGTTACACGCTGCAGGAGGCCACGGCCAATTCCTCCGACGCCTTCTTTGTGCGGCGCGGCGCGGAGATCGACCCGGTCTCGGGCGACACCATCCTGCCCGCCAAGGTCGAGTTTCCCCTCGACTTCGACCGGCGCCACACCCTGACCGCGATCCTCACCGGCACCACCCCGGCCGCCTTCGGGCCGCGGCTGTTCGGCGTCCGGCCGTTCGCGGCCTTCGAGGCCACCACGATCGTGCGCTACGCCTCGGGGCTGCCCTTCTCGAGGACCAATACCGCCGGCGACTCCATCCTCGGCCTGCCGAACGATGGCCGGCTGCCGGGCACCAGCACCGTGGACCTGCTGCTCCGCCGCCCGATCCGCCTGGGCCGGGTGGGCGGCAGCATCTACCTCGACGTCCGCAACCTGCTCAACCGCCGCAACGTGATCGCGGTGCGCCGGGATACCGGGAAGACCGCCCTCACGGTCGAGAAGCTGACGGCGCTGGCCGACTCCGCCTACCAGGCCAACGCCTCGCCGATCCCGTATGAATCGCCGCGCTATCGCCGCTGGGCCGACCTCGACAACAACGGGTACGTCGACGGTGCCGCTGAACTCCAGCCCCTGTTCCTCGCGGCGGCAAAGGACTTCTTCCAGCCCATCTTCTACTACGGCGCGCCGCGCCTGGTGCGGCTCGGGATGGAGTTCACCTTCTGAACGCAACACGGGGCGGCCGTCCCGGCCGCCCCGTCAGTCTCCCCCGCCGCCATCGCCTCCGCCCCCGTCCCCCCCGGCGTCGCACCCGTCGCCGGCCCCGTCGCCGCAGTCATCCCCCGCCCCCGCATCCAGCGTCCCGCCGTCCCCGGCCGTAGTCCCGGCATCGCCGGCCCCCGTGCCGCGGGCCGAGCGCCTTCGCGGGGAGCGCAGCACCAGCACCGCGAGCACCGCGGCGGCCAGCGCCAGCATCCACCCCATCAGAACCACTCACACGCCCAGCGCGTCGCGGGCTGGTAGCTGCAATGCACCGGGAGTGGGTTGGTGTAGTTGAAGGTCAGCTTGAAGTTCGCGCCCAGCCGCTCGTACTCGAAGCTGCTGCCATTCGAGAGATGCGGCACGCCCGCCAGGTACTCCGGCACCATGTCCTCGAGGCTCTGCGGGTACATCCCCCGGCTGCTCCGATACCCCTCCAGGACCTGCACGATGGTCCCGCCCGCGCGCATGCCCGCGGCGGCATTCGGGCCCTTCCCCGGGGGGAGCGGCTTGTAGAAGAGGTATGCGCCCGCCACCAGCGCGGCAAGCACCACGAGCATTTTCATCGGACCCTCCGGGGCGTTCGGCGAGACGCGGACGTCCGTGTCAGGGGTGCAAGTCGGGTGCCGGGGCCAGCCGCCCCGGAATCGCTCCCGCATGTGCCTTCGCCGCAGATACGCTATCCTCCGGTTGGGCAAGCGGTTAATCCACGGAACCCTGTTGGCTGGAAACGGTACAATCTCAGCATGCGAATCGAGTTGCCCCTCACCCTTCTGGCGCTCCTTGCGGCCTGCACCGGGACCCCGCCTGCCGGCGGGGTCCCGGACGAGGCCCGATTCCGGGCCCTGCTGGCGGAGGGCGGCGGCGCCAATATCGCCGTGACCGCCGACTCGGCGGAGGATCGGCGGCTGCAGCCGCACGCCGTCCCCGGGCAGCCCGCCGTAGCCAGGGCCCGCCTGCTCGAGGCCATCGCCGGGCTGCCCCGATGGGCGGTGAGGGATAGCGCGGGCCCGGTCCTCTGGGCCACCCGCACCACCCGCCTGTTCCGGTTCGTCGATGACATCTATCTCCTTGCCGAGGCCCGCGGCGACTCGACCCTGGTGCTGGCCCGGAGCGCCTCCCGCCTGGGCGAGGGCGACCTGGGCCAGAACCGCCGCAACCTCGCGGAGCTGTGGGCCGCCCTGGCCCGAAGTCGCGCGCCATGAGGCGCCCGCTGCCGCCCCCGACCCCTCTCCCCTCAGGCACCGCCATGCACCGTTCGCTACTGCTCGCTGCCCTTGCCGGACTGCCGGCCTCCCTCGGGGCGCAGGATGCCCCCGACGGCCCCCCGCCGGTCCGCGCCACCTTCGCCGTGATCGACTCGAGCGGTGACCGCATCGGGCAGGTCACGGCGGTGCAGGACCCCGGTGGGGTCGTACTGCAGCTCCTGGTCACCCGGCTCACCCCCGGTCCGCACGGCATGCACCTCCACGCGGCCCCGGCCTGCGAGCCGCCCGCCTTCCTGAGCGCCGCCGGGCACTTCAACCCGACCGGCCGCAAGCACGGCCGCGACAATCCCGAGGGGCCACACGCCGGCGACCTGCCCAACCTCCAGGTGCAGCCCGACGGCACGGGCCGGGCGCAGGTCCGGCTCGAGGGCCTGACACTCACGGCCGGGCCCCACTCGATCGGCGTCCCGGGCACCGCGCTGGTGATCCACGCCGGCAAGGACGACGGCACCACCGATCCGACCGGCAACTCGGGTCCCCGACTGGCCTGCGCGGTCGTCGGCATCGCCCCCGCGCCCTGAACCGGTGGCCGTACCGCCCGGCCGGGTCCAACCTTTCTGTACCAGTGGTCGGGCGGTCCGCTTGCCGCAGCCGGTCATTGTGAACAGTTTCACAAGACCCTGCCCCTCGGGATCCGCATGAGCGACCTGTTCGCCGCCCGCACCCAGATGGCCATGTCCCTCGGCTTCCACATCCTGTTCGCCGTGGTGGGGATCGGCATGCCCCTGCTGATGGTCGCCGCCGAGCGTCGCTGGCTCGCCACCCGCGACCCGGTGGACCTCGAACTGGCCCGGCGCTGGGCCAAGGGCACGGCCATCCTTTTTGCCGTCGGCGCGGTCTCGGGGACGGTGCTCAGCTTCGAGCTCGGGCTCCTGTGGCCCGGGTTCATGGAGATGGCCGGGCCGATCATCGGCATGCCGTTCTCGCTCGAGGGGTTTGCCTTCTTCACGGAAGCCATCTTCCTCGGGATCTACCTCTACGGCTGGGACCGGATCCCGCCGCGGGCGCACCTGTTCGCCGGCGTGCTGGTGGCGGTGAGCGGGATGCTCTCCGGGGTCTTCGTCGTGATCGCCAACGCCTG
Organism: Gemmatimonadota bacterium; assembly: GCA_016713785.1. Classification (NCBI taxonomy): domain Bacteria; kingdom Pseudomonadati; phylum Gemmatimonadota; species Gemmatimonadota bacterium. Next base: position 1,663,563 of record JADJOM010000003.1, read on the forward strand.
GATGAACACGCCGACCGGCTTCGACCTGGTCGACGGTGTCCCTGCGAACATCGATCCCATCAAGGCCATCTTCAATCCCGCCGCGCTGCAGCAGACACTCCACATGACGCTCGCGGCGTACGCAGCCACGGGCTTTGCCGTGGCGGGCATCCACGCCTTCCTGCTGCTCCGGGACCCGATGAACGCCTTCCACCGCCGGGCGCTCACCCTGGGCCTGCTGGTCGGCGGCCCCGCGGCGCTGCTGCAGCCGCTCTCGGGGGACCTGAGCGCGCAGCAGGTGGCGGCGTTCCAGCCCGCCAAGCTGGCGGCGATGGAAGCCCTCTTCGAGACGCAGGCCGGCGCCCCGCTGCTGCTGGGCGGCTGGCCCGACATGGACACCCGCACCGTACGGTTCGGGCTCGAGCTGCCGTATGGGCTCTCGCTGCTCGCCCACCACGACCCGCACGCGGTGGTCATCGGGCTCGACTCGATTCCCCGCGCCGACTGGCCCCACGTGCCCACCGTGCACCTGGCCTTCCAGGTGATGGTGGGCATCGGCACCGCGATGGCGGCGGTGGCGGCCTGGGGGCTGCTGGCCCTGCTCCGCCGCCAGGACCTCGGCACCCGGCGGCCCCTCCTGATGGCGGTGGCGGCGTGCGCGCCCCTCGGCTTCATCGCCATCGAGGCGGGATGGGTGGTCACCGAGGTGGGGCGACAGCCCTGGATCATCCACGGCGTGCTGCGCACCAGCGAGGCGGTCACGCCCATGCCCGGCCTCGCCTACACCCTGCTCGGCTTCACGCTCCTCTACCTCTTTCTCGGCGTGGTCGTCGCCTGGCTGCTCTACGCGCAGATCATCCGGAGCCCCCGGCAGCAGGAGTGGCATCGCCTCTACCACCCCGCGCGGGGCGGGACCTGAGCGATGCCGGACATCGGTGCGGCGGAGCTCCTCGCGGGCGCCGTGGTGGTGGCGCTCAACGCCTACGTGCTGTTCGGCGGGGCAGACTTCGGCGGCGGCGTGTGGGACCTCCTCGCCACCGGCCCGCGCCGCCTGCGGCAGCGCGACCTCATCGCCCACGCCATCGGTCCGGTGTGGGAAGCCAATCACGTCTGGCTCATCCTGGTGGTGGTGCTGCTCTTCACCTGCTTCCCGCCCGTGTTCAGCCGGCTGGCGATCGCCCTGCACCTGCCCCTCACCCTGATCCTGGTGGGCGTGGTCCTGCGGGGCTCGGCCTTCACATTCCGGAGCTACGGCGGCGAGGACGAGCCGGCGCAGCGGCGCTGGGGCCGGGTGTTCGCGGTGGCATCGCTGGTCACGCCGCTGCTCCTCGGGGTGGCCGTGGGCGCCATCGCGGCGGGCCGGGTGGTGCCGCCCTCGGGCGCGGGGTTCCGCGCCGACTACGTGGACCCGTGGCTCTCCCCGTTCACCGTGAGCGTCGGGGTGTTCACCCTGGTGCTGTTCGCGTTCCTCGCGGCGGTCTACCTGACACTCGAAAGCCCGGATGAGGAACTGGCGGAGGATTTCCGCCGCCGGGCCCTCGGCGCGGGGGTGGCCGTCTTCGCCGCCGCGATGACCACGCTCGGGCTGGCCTGGCGGGAGGCGCCGCTCGTGTGGCACGGCCTCACCACCAGCACGCGGGCGCTGCCGGTGCACGCGCTCACCGGGGTCGCGGCCACGGTGGCGCTCTGGGCGCTGTGGCGGCGGCGCTTCCCACTCGCCCGGGTGGCCGCCGCGGCGCAGGTGAGCTTCATCCTCTGGGGCTGGGCGCTGGCCCAGTACCCGTACCTGCTGCCCCCCGGCCTCGACATCGCCGGCGCCGCCGCCCCGGCCATCACCCTGAAGCTCACGCTTGGCGCGCTGGGGCTGGGGGCACTGGTCCTCTTTCCCTCCCTGTTCTACCTGTTCCGCGTCTTCAAGACCCGCCCGCCGGAATGAGCACGAGGCCCCTCCCGCCCTCGGGAGGAGCCTCGTTGTGCCGCGTGCCCGCGGCCGCTCGGCGCGCCTGCGGCCCGGTCGCTACTTCACGCCGTGCATCAGGCGGTTGACCAGCGGCGCCGTCAGGAAGAGCAGCGCCCCTGCCCCGAACAGCGTCCAGAAGCCGAAGGTGTACCCGCCCAGCGCGGAGGCGGTGGTCATCCCCGCCTCGCCGCTGACCGCGCTGGCGAAGATGCCCGACAGGTTGTTGCCGATGCCGATCGAGACGAACCACCCCCCCATGGCCAGCCCCCCCAGGCGCGACGGCGCCAGCTTGGTCACCATGGACAGGCCGATCGGCGAGAGGCACAGCTCGCCCACCGACTGGATGAAGTAGACCGCCACCAGGGTCCAGAAGGGGATCTTCCCCTCGGCGCTGACCAGCGACGAGAGCGCGAACATCAGCAGCAGGAACGCCAGGCCGTTGAAGAGGAGGCCGAGGCCGAACTTGCGCGGGATCGACGGGTTCACGTTGCGCAGCGCCATCTTCACCCACACCCACGCCAGCACCGGGGCCAGGGCGATGATCGCGATCGAGTTGACGCTCTGGAACCAGGCGGTCGGGAAGGTGAACCCGCCGAGGTCGCGGTTGACGATCTGGTCGGCGAGGAAGGTGAACGAGCTGCCTGCCTGCTCGAAGAACATCCAGAACAGGATGTTGAAGAGGAAGATGATCATCATGGCGATCACCCGGTCTCGCGCCACCTTGCCCTCGCGGATGGCCTCCGTCATGAGCAGGAACACCAGGATCACGAAGAGCGCGGACAGGACGTACTGCAGCGGCTTCCCGCCCACCGCCAGCAGGGCGTACACCAGCGGGATCGTCGCCAGCGTGCCCAGCATCACGACGAACACCCGGTGCTTGCCCGTGGCCTCCGGGGCGGGGGCGCCGATGCCCTGCAACTGGCTGCGGCCCAGGTAGAACCACACCAGGCTGATGAGCATGCCGACGCCCGACGCGATGAAGACGAACTTGTACGCCGGCATCCCCTCGCTGCCGAAGACCGTATTGGCCAGCCAGCCGGTCAGCAGGGGCGCGAGGAAGGCGCCCGAGTTGATGCCCATGTAGAAGATCGTGAAGCCGCTGTCCCGCCGTTCGTCGCCGGTGGCGTAGAGCCGGCCCACCAGGGTGGAGATGATCGGCTTGAACATGCCGTTGCCGCACACGATCGTCGCCAGGCCGAACTTGAACACCGTCGGGTCGGGCACGGCGATCAGGAACAACCCCGCCGCCATGAACACCGCGCCGATCAGGATGGAGCGCTGGTGGCCCAGGTACTTGTCGGCGACATAGCCGCCCAGGATCGCGGCCGCGTACACCAGGGCAAGGTAGGAGCCATAGGTCAGGTTCGCGTCGGCCTGCCCGCTGGCCGCGCCCCCGTGGAACTGTGCCACGATGTAGAGCACCAGCGCCCAGCGGATGCCGTAGAAGGCGAAGCGCTCCCAGAACTCCGCCATGAACAGCATCCACAGCGGGCCGGGGTGGCCCAGGACCTGCCGGAACGGCGGGATGGCGGCCTCGCCCTGGGGCGAACCCTGTCCATTGCTCATGCGTGTGCTCCCGTGAGGGTGATTACCGGTGCTTCCGCAGGATGTCGGCCAGGACCTGGCGGTCGATCTGTCCATCCATCCGGACCCGGACGTCGTAGTTTTCCCAGTACATGAAATCCCGGAGCGCGGCGAGGAACTCCGGGGTGAGGCGGCCCTGCGGGCGGGACAGCCACTTCTGGGCCTGCCCGGGCGGCTCCCGCAACAGGATGGCCTCCAGCTGGCGCTGGATCTCGGGGCCGATCGCCACCAGGTCGGCCGGCGCGCTCGGGAAGAAGTGCAGCCGGTGCAGCGCGAGCAGCCGCTCGAGCTCGGCGATCGGCTCCACGGCATCATACACGCGGATGTCGATGAAGCGATCGTTGGCGCCGAGGTAGCCGCCGTCCTTCCGGACCACGAGCAGCGCGGCCGACTGCATGCCGCGCTTGTCACCGCCCCCGGCCTGGCCGGCCCGGAGGGCGGCCATCAGCCGGTCGGCCAGGCTGCCGGTCGCGGTCTCGAAGGTCCGGGCCATGTTGAGCACGGTGCGGTCGGAGACCATGATGTTGGCCTGGGCGGCGAAGCCCCGCCCCACGATCACCTGCCCCTTGCCGCCCACCACCTCGCAGGACCCGCCCGGCCCCGCGGTCTCGATGGTCATCGCTGCGCGGCCGGCCGGCGTGCCGCCGCATCCCACCCGCCCCCCGGCCCAGTCGAAGGTCCGGTCGCCCGTGAAGCTGGCGGCGTTGCCGCGCGCGTCCACCATGCCCACCTGGCGGTCGCCCAGCATCGTGTCGGTCCGCATCACGACCCGCAGCGCCTCTTCGGCGGTGGCGCCCATGGCGAGCAGTTCGAGCCCCCGTTCGCCGTACGCGGTGTTCCCCAGGCTCTGGGTGGCCACCGCCCCGATCCCGGCCCGCGCCCAGGGCACGATGCCGCCGACGTTCGGGAACTTCGACTGCACCGCCACGCCGAGGTCTCCGGTCACGGAGTCCCACGCGACGATGCTGTAGGTATGGGCCAGCTTCTGGAAGTGGGCGGGGGGAGCGAGCGGCTGCTGGGCGGCGAGGGGGGCGAGGGGAGCGAGGCAGAGGCCCGCCAGCGCGAGGCGCCGGCGGACCGTCGATCGGGGCATGCGATGCACGCGTGGATGGTCCCTCACGTCCCGTCCTTCCCGAGTTTGCGCTTCAGGTGCTCCAGCTGTGCGTCCACCGCCTTGTCCAGCTGCTGCCGCTGGAGCTGGCTCTTGAGCAGCTCGCCCTCGACGTCCGTCTCCGGCCGCGCGCCCCCCGCCGATTCGAGGTCGCGCCACGCCGCCTCCTGCGCGGGCGTGCGGGCCGACTCGGTCCCCTGCCGGGCCGCGCGGTACTCCGAGCCAAGCTGCGCGAGGTCGCGCTCGGCCAGCGCCACCTCCTCCTGCTGCGCCAGCCGCTTCTTTTCCAGCATGGCGGTGCGCTCGCGGTGCCGGGCCGCGAACTGCTCGGCCACCTGCACGGTCTCGGGGTCGGGGATCTGCGCCGCCAGCCGGCCCCGGCGCTCCGCGTCGGCCAGGAGCTGCTGCTCCACCGCCAGTGCCTGCTCGGTCTGGACCAGCGCGTCGCGCAACGTCCCCACGGCGACCTTCGTTTCCAGCAGCGCGGCGTGCAGCTCCGCCGCCCGGGCGCGCGGGTCGCCCGGAGGGGTGTGTTCAGCGAGGAGCTTCTCGAGCCGGGCCTTGAGCCCTTCGAACACGGTGGGATCATCCAGAGCGCGGGAGTCGCCGAATGGTACGGGCCGCCCCGGGGGGCGTCAAGGAAGCCGCCGCGTTACTTTTGGGAATGCGCCTCGCCGCCCTCCCCTGTCTTGCACTGGCCCTCGCCGCCTGCGGCGCCCCCCGGTCCGGCGGCGCCTGCGGGATCTCCGCCATCGCTGGCGCCACCATGCTGCTGCAGGAGTTCGGGACGCCCGACCAGACCCTCGGCGAGCCACCGGACCAGCTCCCGCCCCGCCTGGTGGCGCGGGTGGCCGCGGGCCCCGCGTACGAGGCCGTGGTCGGCCGCACCTCCGACAGCGGCTGGATCATCGGGATCGAGGGCAGCATCCAGGCGCCCATCCGCCCGGCCTTCGGCGTGCTGGTGCTCGACCCCGCGGGCACCGCCCGTGGGGTGATGATCTACGAATCGGCCCCCATCCGCGGCGCGCCCGAGATCGGGCGCATCAGCGTCGACACGCTGATGCTCCCCCTCCTCGGCATCCAGCTCGACCCGTCGCGTTTCGAGGACCCCGGGTGTCCCTTCTTCCCGGACAGCATCCTGCCGTGACCGCCCCGCGCATCGGAATCACCGGCATCACCCGGACCGTGTCGGGGGCCGACCGCACCGGGGTGAACGCCGCCTACGTTCGCGCAGTGCTGCGCGCCGGCGGCGTGCCGCTGGTGCTCTCCCCGCTGATCGGGGTGGCCCACAATGGCACCCTGCTCGACGCCCTCGACGGCCTGGTCCTGAGCGGCGGCGAGGACGTGGACCCCGCGCACTACGGCCACACGCCGCACCCCGATCTCGGCGCGGTCGATCCGCTGCGCGACGCCTTCGAGCTCGCCATCTACCGCGATGCCGCGGCCCGACGGCTCCCGGTGCTCGCCATCTGCCGCGGCATCCAGCTGGTGAACGTGGCCCTCGGGGGAACGTTGTGGCAGGACATCCCGAGTGAACGGCCGGAGGCGATGCCGCACGCCCAGGGGACCGGGCGTGACGACCGGACCCACCCCGTGGAGATCACCCCCGGTTCCCGCCTGGCCGACGCGCTCGGCACCACCTGCTGCGAGGTCAACAGCTTCCACCACCAGTCCATTCGCGACCTGGCGCCCGGCCTGCTGGTGACGGCGCGTGCCCCGGACGGGGAGATCGAAGGGGTGGAGACGGCAGGGGAGGATGGCTGGATGCTGGCGGTGCAGTGGCACCCCGAGGAGTTCCACCAGCATGGCGCGGCGCCCGATCACGGGCTGTTCGATGCGCTGATCCGCGAGGCCCGTCGCGGGACCGCGGTTACTGCCCGTACCCCGAAGGAAAGAGGACCCGCGCACTCAGCCCGTTGAGGGCCGCCCGCACGTCGGGGTAGCGCTCGGCGGCGGCGTCGAGGATGCCCTCCAGCTGGTAGCGGTCGGCGGCCTCGTGGTCGGAGGCCATCGCGAAGCCCTGGCGCCCCAGGCGGTCGTAGTAGCTCAGGTCCGGGCCGCCGCGGCGCAGCCGCCGCGCCTCCACGTACTGCGGAAAGAGCCCGGCCAGCCACAGCGCGTAGTTGCCGAGATGGACCATCACCCGGAACCGGCGCTCCCCCTGGGTGGCCTCGAGGTCCGCGAGGATGTCCACCAGGTAGTGGTGGCTGTGGTCATCGTTCCAGCCCACCCGCGTGGCGCGGTCGCGGCGGCCGAACTCGAGCAGCAACGCGGCGAGGTAGTCGGCCAGCTCCCGCTGGGGCACGCCGCCCCTCCGCAGGGCCTGGCGGACCATCACATAAAGGAAAAGCACCTCGCTCGGCGCGAGCAGCGTCCGCACCGCCAGCAGGCGCTCGGCCAGGTCCTCGTCGTCGAGCAGCGCATCCGGCCCCTCGGTGCCCAGCTGGCGCTCCAGCGCGCCGCGCCGCGCGGCCGAGCCCTGGCTCAGCAGCAGGATCACGAGGTCGAGGTCACGCGCGGAGAGCCGGCCGCGCACGTTCGCGAGAATCATGTGCCCCCTCTCCGACCATGAGTCACTGATGCTGCCGGATCCCGCCGGCCCGGTGCCACCCCCGCGTCTTGCCGCCTTCGCCCGGGGCGTGGCGGGTTCGCTGCGCCCCTTCTCAGTACTCGACCGCCTCGAGCAGGAAGTCAAGGCAGGATTCGCGCCGGAGGCCGTCCGCGCCGTGCTCCTGGATGAGCAGGGGCATGTCGAGAGTGCTAACGGACGGCCGCTGCCGCCTCCCCTGCGGCAGGCGCTGGCCGCCGTCCTCCAGACGGGAACGTCTGACGAGCGCTCGGATGGCACACTCCACGCGGCGGCCTTCCCGCTCGAGGGACGGCGCGAACTGCTCGGCGCCGTCGGCCTGGCGCTGCCCCGGCCGGTCACCGCGGCGGAGCGCGACCAGCTCGCCGCGTTCGCGGCCGTGGCGGCGGTGGCGCTCGAGGGCGCCCTGCTGCTGGAGGCCGCGGACCGCCAGCGGCAGGCGTGGGAAGAGGCGGTTGATGCGATCCGCCTCGCCCTCTGCGTGGTGGACCGCGGCGGCCGGGTCGAACGGGCCAACCGGGCCTTCGCGGAGATCCTGCGGGCACCCCGGGCCGGGCTGGCGGGGCGGCCCTGGGCTGAAGTGCTCCCGTCCGCCTGGCAGGGTGACGTGGCCGCGGCCCTCGCCGATCGCGACCCGGCGGAGCGCGAGTTCCACCTCGAGGGCCGGACCATCGCGGTCTCGGTGTTCCACGCCCCCGCCGGAGGGCGCGCCGTGCTCCTGCTCGAGGACCAGACCGACCGGCGCGGCCTGCAGGATCGCCTGCTCCAGGCCGAGAAGCTCTCGGCAATCGGCCAGCTTATCGCCGGCGTGGCCCACGACCTCAACAACCCGCTCACCTCGGTGGTCGGCTTCGCGGACTTCCTGGCCGAGTCGGCCGAGACCCCGCCCCGCATTCGCGAGCCGCTGCGGGTGATCCAGCAGGAGGCCGAGCGGGCCTCGAAGATCGTCAAGAACCTGCTCAGCTTCGCGCGGCGCCAGGAGACGCGCCAGATTGCCCTCGCTGCGGCCGATGCTGGAGGCCACCATCGGCCTGTTCCGCAACTACCTGGACGCCGACCGGGTGGTGCTCGAGTGCGAGATCGCCCCCGACCTGCCCGACCTCGACATGAACCCGAACCAGCTGCAGCAGGTGTTCGTCAACCTGATCCAGAACGCGGCGCACGCGATCACCAGCGCGGGCCGGCCGGGCACCATCCGCATCGCGGCCCAGCGCTGGATGGACGGCGCCTCGGTCGAGGTGCGCGACGATGGGTGCGGCATGGAGCCGGGCACCGCCGCGCGGGTGTTCGAGCCCTTCTTCACCACCAAGCCCGAGGGCCAGGGCACCGGCCTCGGGCTATCCATCAGCCAGGGCATCGTCAAGGAACACGGCGGGCGGATCACGCTCGCCTCGCGGCCCGGGGCGGGCTCCTGCTTCACCGTGGAGCTGCCGGGCCCGGTCGGGGCGCGGCCGCTGCCCAGCGCCGAGCCGGGGCCGGACGCCGGCCACCCGCTCCGGGTGCTCGTGGTCGACGACGAGCAGCACATCCTCCACTACATGCGCGCCACCCTCGAGGCCTGGGGCCATGCGGTGACGACCGTCAGCGACGGCGAGGCGGCGCTGGAGCGCGCGATCGCCGAGCCGTTCGACCTGATCCTCTCCGACCTCCGGATGCCGCGGCTGGGCGGCCGGGAGTTCTTCGAGGCGCTGCAGCGGCGGGCGCCCGAGGTGGCCCGCCGGGTGGCGTTCAGCACCGGTGACACGGTCCGGGGCGACACCCTGCGCTTCCTCGAGGTGCAGGGACGGCCCTGCCTGCAGAAGCCGTTCAGCCTCGCCGAGCTGCGCGCCCTCCTGCGCGACGCGGCGCGGGAATGAGCCGGATCCGCGTCCTGCACCTCTCGCGCGGGCGCGAGTGGCGCGGGGGCGAGCGCCAGGTGCGGCTGCTGGCCCGCGCCCAGCGCGGTGGCCCCACGGTCGATCCCACCGTCCTGACGGCCGCCGGCTCGGCGCTCGCTACCGCCCTGGCGGCCGACCACATCCCCTCCCTGACCGTGCCATGGCGGTGGGCCCTCGACCCGCGCGCCCTGTGGGCCGCGGTGGGAGCGCTCCGGGCCTGGCGTCGCGCGAGCCCGGATCCCGCCCTGCTCCATGCGCACGATGCGCACGCCCTCCAGCTCGGACTGCTGCTCGCCCGCATCGGGCGGCTCCCGCTGGTGGCCACCCGGCGGAGCGACACCCCGGCCGGCCCGCTGTGGCGCCGGCCTGATCGTGTCATCGCCCTCTCCCCCGCGGTGCAACGGCACCTCCGCGAGACCGGGGTCCCCGAGGCACGGATCGTGGTGATCCCCACGGCGGTGGACCTCGGGGCGCTGGCACCGCTCGCCGCCGCGCCCGGCCCGCGGGGCCCGCGCCTCTTCGCCGTGGGCGCGCTGACGCGGGAGAAGGACCACGCCACGCTGCTGGAGGCCTTCGCGATCGTGGCGCGGCAGGTCCCGGCGGCCCGCCTCACGGTGCTCGGCGACGGGCCCGAGCGCGCCGCGCTCGCGGGCCGTGCGGCGCGCCTGGGCCTGGCGGACCGGGTGACCTGGCCCGGCGAGGTACCCGATGCGCCGGCGTGGATCGCCGGCGCGGCCCTCCTGGTGCACCCCTCCCGCCGTGAGGCGCTCGGCACCGCCGTGCTCGAGGCGATGGCCGTCGGCACGCCCGTGGTGGCGTGCGCCGCCGGCGGCCTTGTGGACCTGTTAGGCGATGGCCACGGCCGCCTGGTGCCCCCCGGCGACGCGGCCGCGCTTGCCGCGGCCGTCCTCGACCTGCTGGCCGCCCCGGCGCCGGCCGCGGCGCTCGCCCGCCGGGCGCAGGAACGGGTGCGGGAGTACGACGTCGCCGGAGTGGCCGCCCGCACGGCAGCCGTGTATCGTTCGGCCCTGATCCAACCCTGAGGACCATGCTCTACCTCTGCATCCCGAGCCACAACGAGGCCGAGACCGTCGGCCTGCTGCTGTGGAAGATCCGCAAGTCGCTGCAGCCCTCGACCCGCGAGTACGAGATCCTCGTGGTCGACGACGGCTCCACCGACGCGACCGCCGAGGTGCTCGAGCCGTACACCAAGGCGCTCCCGCTCACCGTCGTGCGCCACGGCGAGCGGCACGGGTATGCCCGGTCGGTCGAGGAACTCCTCCGCATGGCCGTGGAGCGCACCGACCGGCCCAAGCGCGACGCCGCGGTGCTCCTGCACGCCGATTTCGCGCACGGGCCCGAATATCTCCCCGAGATCGCCCGTCGCCTGGAAAGCGGCGCCGACCTGGTGGTGACGCAGGCCACACTCCAGGGGGAGCCCCGCCGCGCGGCACGCCTCCTGCGCAGGCATGCCAAATGGCTGCTCAGAGGGGTGAAAGTGTCCGGCGTCAGAGACATCTGCTCCGGATATGTCGCCGCGCGGCTGATGAGCCTCAAGACTGCGCTGCGGGCCCAGGAGGGCCCGTTCCTCACCTGTGATGGCTGGGCGGCCAATGCGGAACTGATCGGGCGGGTGGCCCAGCAGGCCCGCCGGGTGGACACCGTGGACGTGATCGAGCGACTCGATCTCCGTCACCGGGCCAGCCGGGTGGACCCCTGGCCCCTGGCCAAGGAACTGTGGCGGGTGGGCGGCCAGCTCCGGATCGCGGGGCGGCCGCCAGCGGACAGCCGGCGTGGACCGGCCGCCCGCGCCGCCGACGAACCGGAGCTGGAGGAAGCATCCAAGTGAAGACCCTGACCCTCGCCCTGCTCGCCGGGGCCACCCTCAGCGCCGCCCCCCCGGCGCCCCGACCCGCCCTGCCGCCCCTGGACGTCCCGTTCCAGGTCGGTGAGCGGTTCCAGTACTCCGCCAAGCTCGGCTTCCTGCGCCTGGGCACGGCGTGGATGTCCGTCAACGGGCTCGACAGCGTCCGGGGCCACGAGTCGTACATCTTCGAGTTCGGCCTCGAGGCGTCCGCGCCCTTCTACAAGGCGCGCAACGTCCTCACCTCGTGGACCGGCACCCAGGACCTGATCTCGCGCCGGTTCGAGCAGGACCTGGTGGAGAACGGCAAGCCCCGGCCTCGCCACTACGAGATCTTCCCCGACTCGCAGTCCTTCAACCAGCGCGAGCGCCCCGGCGCCAAGCCGTCGGTGAGCGACCCGCTCGACGACGCGGCCTTCTTCTACTTCCTGCGCACGCTGTCCCTGGAGGTGGGGAAGACGTACCGCTACGAGCGCTACTTCCGGAAGGAGCTCAACCCGGTGACCATCAAGGTGGTCAAGCGGGAGAAGATGGAGCTGCCCGACGGGCGCGAGGTCAACTGCCTGGTGCTCAATCCGGTGGTGGGGGACGATGGCGTCTTCGCGCCGCGGGCACAGGCGCAGCTGTGGATCACGGAGGATGAGAAGCGCATCCCCGTCCAGATCCGCTCCAAGCTGCCCTTCGGGACCGTCACCCTCCGACTGGAGAGCATTGTGGCGGGCCCCGCGCGGCCATGAGCGGCTATCGCGAGGCCGACCTGAGCCGGGTCCGGACGGTGCCCATCGGGGCCCGGCCGAACAAGGTGGATGGATCGCTCCTCGCGACGCCCCCGGGAGCCGGGCGCTCCTTCGGGGCCTTCCTCGAGAGCCTCCCGCACGTCCTCGCGGCCGACCACCTGCGCCAGGTGGCGGCCGCGATCGCGTCGGCGGCCCGGGCCCGGCGTGGCGTGGTGGCCCTGGTGGGCGGGCATGTCATCAAGGTGGGCCTAGGGCCGCTGCTCGCCGATTGGGTGCGCACCGGCATCCTCACCCATGTGGCGCTCAACGGCGCGGCCGCGATCCACGACTTCGAACTGGCCGCCTTCGGGGGTACCAGCGAGGAGGTGGAGCGCGGGATCGGGGACGGCACCTTCGGGATGGCCGAAGAGACGGGGGCCGAGATGAACCGCGCGGTGACGGCGGCCCATCGTTCGGGCTGGGGTTTCGGCGAGGGGCTGGCCCGGGACCTGGCCGGCCGGCCGGGGCTCCCAGGGGCATCGGCGTCGGTGCTGATGGCCTGCCACGCGCATGGCGTGCCGGTAACGGTGCACGCGGCGATCGGCGCCGAGATCACCCACCAGCACCCTTCCGCCGACGGCGCCGCGCTCGGCGAGACGAGTCACCGGGACTTTCGCCGGCTGGCCGGCTCGCTCCCGGACCTCCACGACGGTGGCGTGGTGCTCAACCTCGGCAGCGCAGTGGTGCTCCCCGAGGTCTTCCTCAAGGCGCTGACCATCGCCCGCAACATCGGCGAGGGCAGGCCGCGTGGGTTCCTGGCCGCCGACTTTGACATGATCCGGCACTACCGGCCGCGGGTGAACGTGGTGGAACGGCCCACCCGCGCGGGCGGCACCGGAGTGCAGCTCACCGGACACCACGAACTGATGCTCCCACTCCTCGCCTGGGCCGTCCGCGAGGCGCTCGACCGGCCGGCCTGACGGGTCCGGCGGGGCGGAGACACGAACGGGCGGAGGATCCCGTGGATCCCCCGCCCGCTGCGTGTGCTGTATGCCCTGCGCCCTAGAAGGACGAGGAGGGCTTCCCGGAGATGGTGTCCTTGACCTTGTCCGCGGTGGCCGGGGCAAACACCCGGAGCACCAGGTAGACCAGGAAGCCCAGGAACGCCAGCCACAGGACTTTGCCGAGCAAGCCGATCACGATGCCGAAGAGCCCGAAGACCAGCTGCAACGCCACCCAGGCCACGACGGCCAGCACGGCAAACCCGATCAGGTTGCGGAACATGCTATTTTCCCCCAGCGGAAGTCAGACGTGGTGGCCAGTACGGTCGATGTTCCAGAAAGTTTCGTGACGGGACCCGTGACTCAACTCTACGATGTCATCGTCGTCGGCGGCGGTCCGGTGGGTGCCGCCTGCGCCCGCGAGCTGGCCAATACCGGTCGAAAGGTACTCCTCCTCGAACGGGATGGCGACGAGGGGGAGGGTTGGCGCGCCGCAGCGGGGATGCTCGCGGCGCAGGCGGGCTCCCATGGGGAAGACCCGCTGTTCGAGCTCGGCATGGCCGGCCGTGAACTCCTGGTGGAGCTTGCGCCCGCGCTCCAGGCCAGCACCGGGATCGACATCGGGCTCTGGCAGGAGGGGATCACCCGGCTGGCGGTGGACGATGCCGACGCCGGGTACCTGCGTGCCCAGGTGGCCTGGCAGCGGCAGAAGGGACATGCCTGCGACTGGTTCGACGCCGCCGAGGTGAAGGCACGGTGGCCCTGGATGGGGCCGAGCAGCGGCGCCCTGTGGGCGGCGCGGGACGCGGCCCTGCACCCGGGGCGGCTGGTCGAAGCGCTCACCCAGGATGCCGTGCGACTCGGCACGACGGTGATCCAGGACCGGGTCAGCGCGGTGGAGCGGCGCGGCGACCGGGTCACCGGGGTCATCGGCCGGGAGAGCTACGCCGCGGCGGACGTCATCGTGGCCGCGGGGCCCTGGTCACGGCTGGTGGGTGGCATGCCGCGGCCGCTGGCGGTGGAGCCGATCCGGGGCCAGATGGCCGCCCTGGCCTGGCCGGAGGGAGTGCCGCGCTCCATCGTGCTCGGTCGCGGCTGCTACCTGGCCAGCCGCGACGGCGAAGCGATCGTGGGCAGCTCCATGGAACATGCCGGATTTGCCCCCGAGGTCACGGCGGCAGGCCTGGCGGACCTCTTCACGGGCGTGAGCGCACTCTGCCCCGCCCTGGCCCGGGGGGAAGTGCTGCGGACCTGGGCAGGGCTTCGCCCGGTGACCCCTGACGGCCTCCCCATCATTGGCCGCGAGCCCCGCCTCTCCGGGCTCTGGTACGCCACCGGCCACGGTCGCAACGGGGTCCTGCTCGCCGCCATCACCGGCGTGGTGCTGGCGCGGCTGCTCAACGGCGAGAACGAGATCGAGCACCTGGCGGCGCTGCGCCCCGAGCGCTTCTACAACTGGTAGCCTGACGGCCTCCCGCCCGGCCGCCCCCCGAGCCCGCGCCCCGGCGCGGGCTCGCGCGCGTCAGGGCCCCGGTCAGTGGGCGTGGTCGTGGGGCTCGCCGGCGTGCCCAGGTTCCTCCAGCTCGGGATGGGCATGATCGTGCTCCGGCCGGTCGTGCGCGTGCGAGTGCGCGGGCGCCTCGCTGGTGGGGTCCACCCCGTGCGGGCCATGGCCGTGCGGGTGAGAGTGCCGGTGCGCGTGCAGGTGGCGATGCTCGTGGCCATGCGGGTGGCTGTGCACCGTGTCGCCGTGCCGGTGCTCGTGCGCATGCGCATGGACGTGCGGGTGGGCGTGACCGTGTTCGTGCTCGTGCTCGTGCGGGTGGTCGTGCGGCGCCCCCGTGTCGGGGTGCGGGTGTTCGTGGGACAGGCCCTTGCGGTAGGGCATGGTCTCGGCCTCCATGACCAGTGGACGGTGCGCTGCAGGCCGGGAGGCACTGCCTCCCGGCTTGCTCAAACCTATCGCGCCGAGCGCCCGGCGGTCAGAGTCCCCACGCCAGCGACACCCGGACCTGCCGCGGCTCCGCGGGATGGAAATGCACGTCGTCGACGCCGGCGGCTGGCTCCCCCGGGAGGCGCGAGGCGTAGTAGTACTGGATGTCCCGGTCGCGGGAGTTGAGCAGGTTGAGGATGCTGGCCTCGAGGCGCACGCCGGAGAACCGGTATCCCAGTTCCGCATTCACCAGCGTCGACGCGCGGGCCCGGACGCTGTTGTCCTCCACCAGCGCGTACGAGCCGAACCGGCGCAGCCGCACGGTGGCGAACGGCCCGTGCTCCGGCGCCATCCATGTCACCCCCGCCGCCACCACGCTTTCGAGCGCCCCCGGGATCCGGTCGACGGCGCCGGGCACGCCGGCAAACCGGGCGCGCGCCAGCGAGAGGTCCAGGTCCAGCGCGAGCCGGGGCGTCGGCCGGTAGTAGTTGGCCCAGCTCACGCCAGCCCGGTGGCTCTCGAACGACGGCTCGGTGGCGCCACCATCCCCCACGAACAGCAGTTCATTGTCGAGGCCGAGCACCCACACCGACAGGGTGGAGCGCCAGCCATCGAGCGGGCTCACCCGCGCGCCGATCTCGGCGCCCCGGGAGCGCACCAGCGGATCGACCCGCGCTGCCGGACCACCCCCGACTGGGTCCACGGTGATTGTCGTGCCGCGCGCGTCGTTGCTGTGAAACCCGAGCCCGGCGCTCAGGTAGAACTCCGCCTGCGCGCTGGGCGCCACGACCAGCGACGCCTTGGGGCTGAGGATCCCCGCGCTCCGGCTCCCGCTGTTGGCGGGGATATCGCCGGCGGCATGGAAGGCGTAGGCATCGGCTCGCCCCCCCACCACCGAGCGCAGCCACGGCCGCCAGCGGGACTCCAGTTCCGCGTAGATGCCGGTGCCCCATTCCCGGACGTCATCCTCGCGCACCGTCCCGATCCGCCGCCGTCCCACGGTATGGTGGAGGCCCAGTCCGGAGATCAGGTCGGCCCGGGTCTGCAATCCTGCCTTGGCCACGTGCTCCTGGCCGAGGAACCGGAGCGGCTGGAGGTGCTTGAGGTTGGCGCCGACCACGACGCGACGTTCCCGCTGGTTGAACTGGTCCCCGTTCGTGGTGTCGTCCAGGAAGAAGGCGAAGTTCGAGAACAGGCTCAGGTCGGAGTAGATGGCGTAGACCTGCACGTCCTGCACGGAGCTCCCGCCGAAATGCCGCCAGGAGCCGGAGAGGCTGTAGCGTCGGGTCCGCCCGCCGTCGGTGTCGTCGAGGTTGCCAAAGCGGGTGATGCTCCCGGCCTGCATCGCGCGGAGGGGGATCTGGTCGGTGGAGTTCCAGCGGTTGTGGTAGGCCATGCCGAGCAGCGAGAACTCGGAGCCGCCCCGCCGCCAGGAGTAGCGCGCCAGCCCGCTGTACTTGCGCAGGGCCTGGTCGAGGACCCAGGGGCCATCGTAGCGCTTGAGCTCACCGGCAAGCAGCAGGTCGCCGGGACCGGCGCGTCGTGAACCACCGGCGGCCAGCCGGGCCATGCCGTTGGCGCCTCCGGTGGCCACCGCGAAGGGGCTCAGGCGCCGGGCGAGGAAGAACTCGGCCCCGCCCGCGCTGCCGAAATCACCCATGTCGGCGTGGTACACGCCCAGGCGGTAATCCAGGTACTCCACCACCTCGGGAATCAGGAAGTTGAGGTCGGTGTAGCCCTGGCCGTGGGCGTGCGACACCATGTTGACCGGCATCCCCTCGAGGCGGGTCTGGAAGTCGGTGCCATGGTCGAGGTTGAAGCCGCGGATGAAGTACTGGTTGGCCTTGCCATCGCCGGAGTGCTGGGTCGCGATGAACCCGGGGACGGTCTCGAGCAGCTCCCCCTCGCGTGCGAGGGGGCGGGAACGCAGGTCGGCGGCACCCACGTGGCCCTGGGAGGCGGTGGCCGCCACGCCGATGAGCTCATCGGCGCGCCCGATGACCGTCAGGGGCGTGAGGACCCGGGGGGCGGTGTCCCGCGCCACCGGCGACGGAATGGAATCCTGCGCCACGACCGGCAGGGCGGCGAGCAGGAGCGGTGCGGCAGCCAACAGGATTCGGGCAGGGGGCCTCATGAACCGAACTCCTCAGAGAGGATGTCAAACGCGACGACTGTGGACGGCGGACGTTCGGGCGACACACCTCCTACGGCGGGCAGCGGGAATCGGATGGACCGGGCCGGCGCCCGGAGCTCACGGGAACATACGGCCCTCAATGGCATCCGTCACGCGGGCCGGACATCCGGTCGCGGGGGAGCGGCGTAGAAGGGGTGCAATCGGCGGCGCGGATCGCGCCGGCCGACCCGGCAGCCCGCCGGGTTCCGACACCCCCAGCTCCAGGAGTCCCCCCATGATGCGTTGGCGCGCGCTCTCGCGCTTCCAGCGGCTCGCCATCCTCCTCGCGGTCACCGGCGCACTCGCCGGCGGCGCGGGGGTGGTGGTCGCCTCCGACCACCAGGACACCCCCCTGGTGGAGCTCAATCCCCGCATGGACCTGACCGACGTCTATGCCTTCCCCGGTTCAGCGCCCGGGCGGATCGCGCTGGTGATGAACACCAGCGGGTTCCTCTCCCCGGCCCAGACCGCGGCCGCGGCCTTCGACCCCAACATCCTCTACCAGTTCAAGGTGGACAACGACGGGGACGCGCTCGAGGACAAGGTGATCCAGGTCAGCTTCGAGGGGAAAGGCACCGGCCAGACGGTGGTGGTGCGTGGCCCCGACGCCCCGGTGGTCCCGGGCGCCATGATGAACGTGGTGGACCAGAATGCCCCCACCCTCCGCGGCAGCTTCAACACCAGCTTCGGCTCGGCCACCGGCATCCAGGCCTTCGCGGGCCCGCGTGACGACTCGTTCTTCCTCGACCTCGAGGCGGCCTTCTGCATCCTGCCCGACCGCCGTCCGGCCGGTGGCGCGCTGGCGGGACCCTGTGCCCTGCCGAGCGTGGGCTTCCGCGCCCCCGGGCAGGCCGTCAACTACATCGCCGGCTACAACGTGCTCTCGGTTGTCGTGGAACTTCCCTCGTCGTTGCTGGAGAATGGCGCGCCCGGGAAGCTCGGCATCTGGGGCACCCTGAGCCGCTGACCCACGACCCCGGAGACACCCGACCATGCGTGCCCCCTTCCTCCTGCTCGGCCTGGCCCTGACCGTGGCCGCCTGCAGCGACGACTCCTCCGCCGGGACCGGTCCCGGCAAGACCACCACCTACAACCAGGTCCAGCGGCTGGGCAACCCGTTGCTGAGCGAGGTGCTGCTCGACAAGCGCAGCCACCCGACCCACGGCTCCATCGGGCCCGACCAGGACGGCGCGCTGATCGGCCCGGAGCTCTATGGGCACCTGGTGCTCGGCTCGCCGACGACCATCGCCGGCCGCGACTCGGCCTACGTGGGGATCCTCGCGAGCGTCCTGCTACCCGACATGCTGATCGTGCAGACCGACAAGGACCCCGCGACCGCCAGCTGGCTCAACTGGGTCGGGGTGCCGCCCCTGGCCAACGGCTGGGGCGGGCGGAAGCTCGACGACGACGTGGTGGACCTGGCCCTGCTCGCGGTCTTCGGTGATCCGTTCGGCGCCGACCCGACCCACACCACCCCGAGCCTGACCACCGACAACGTGGCCAGCGACTCGCCGTTCCTCGCCACCTTCCCCTATCTCGCGCCACCCAACTAGGCGGCTCGGTCGCTCGGTGGCTCGGCGGCTGGATCGCCGAGCCACCGGGCGCCGCCCGTGGAGGAAATGCCAGATGCGGTGGTGGATCACGATCGCACTCGTCGTCGGGGTCAGCGGGGTGCTGCTCGGTGGTGGCGGACGGGCATCGGCCGTCACCCCGGGGGCCGAGCCGCCGAGCCGCCAAGCCGCCGAAGTGCGCGAGCAGGACATCGCGTTCTATACGGCCCGGACCGCACGCGACCCCTATGGCGCGCGCGACCGGGCCATGCTCGCGGCGCTCTACCTCGACCGCAGTCGCGCCACCGGGTCGGAGGGTGACGTGCGCCGGGCGGAAACGCTGGCCCGGGCCAGCCTTGGCACACGCCACGCCCGCAATGACGGTGCGGCGGCTGTGCTGACCAGCGCACTCATGGCGCAGCACCGGTTCCCCGAGGCGTACGACCTCACCGCGGCGCGCCTGGCCGCCGACCCGACCGACGCGATCACCCGGGCGACCCTCGGCGAGATCGCCCTGGAGCTCGGCCGCTACGCCGAGGCCGATCGCCTCTTCGGCACCCTCGCCCTGCTCCGGCACACCGGCGCGGTGGGCCCACGCTACGCCCGGTGGCTCGAGTTGAGCGGCCGGAGCGGGGAAGCCCGGGAACTCCTCACATCCCTGCGGGACTCGCTCGCGGCGGGATTCCGCACCACCCCAGACCAACTGGCCTGGTTCGATCTCCGGCTGGGCGAGCTGGCAGCGCACCATGGCCGGCCGGACCTGGCCCGCGCGGCCTTCGAGCGGGCCCTCTCCAGCCTTCCGGAGGATCCGCGGGTCCTGGTGGCGCTGGGGACGCTCGAACTCCGCACCGGTCACCCGGCCCGGGCCCGCGACCTGGGCACCCGGGCCCTGGGCCAGCGACTCGACCCGGCGGCGCTGATCCTCCTGGCCGAGGCCGCGGAGGCCGTCGGCGACAGCGCGGCGGCCGAACAGCATGCCCGCGCGCTCGAGGTGGCGGTGTCGCAGGCCGGGAGTGGATTCCACCGTGCGTGGGGTCTCTTTCTGCTCGACCACGGGCAGCGGATCGCGGAGCTGCGGGCCCGCGCCACCGCCGGGCTGAGCAGCCGGCACGACGTGCATGGCCTCGACCTCGCGGCCTGGGCCGCGTTCCGTGCCGGGGATACGGCGGCGGCGGCGCCCCTGGTCGCCGAGGCCCTCAGCCGCGGCGTGGAGGATGCCACGTTGCTCTATCACGGGGGCCGGATCGCCCTCGCGGTGGGAGACACGGCGACGGCCCGGCGCCGCCTGAAGGAAGCACTCGCGGTCGATCCGGCCTTCCACCATCGCCAGGCCGCCGAGGCCCGGAGCCTCCTCGCCGCACTCGGGCATCGCTGATGCGTGTCTTCGTGCTGGCGCTTGCCCTGGCGGCGCACCCGCTGCACAGCACCCACACCGAACTCCGCGAGGAGCCCGGGGGCCGGCTGACGGTGACGGTACGCGCCTTCACGGAGGACCTGCAGGCAGCGGCGCGGCGGGCCCAGGGGGCAGCAGACGACTCGAGCCTGGCCCGGTATGTCCGGGGCCGGCTCGGGCTGCGTGACGCGGGAGGGCGCGAGATCCCGCTGGCCTGGGCCGGGGCGCGGGTCGATGGCGAGATGACCTTCCTGACCCTGACCGCAGTGGCGCGGCAGGGAATGGCGGGCGCCACGCTGCGCCAGGAGATGCTCACGGAGCTGTTCGACGATCAGGTCAACGTGGTGCAGGTGCGTCGCCCGGCCGGCGACGCGAGCCTGCTCTTCCTGCCGGGCGACCGGCCGAAAACACTCCCATGAACCGGGGCGTGGTGGCCGGCGTAGAGTGGCAGGGGCGGCCGCATCCGCGCGGCCGCCCGACCCCCGGGAGCGATGCCTCACCCCATGACCTCCGCCCTGCCCTGGCCACCCGGCGCCGCCGGGTTGCCTTGTGCCCCGCTCCGGATGCGGGATAGACTGATGCAGCATGGCGCCGCCCTCGACGCCGTCGCTCACACCGCCACCGACCGGCCGATGACCGACCGTTCTTCCGCCCCGCATGACATCGACCTGGTCCAGCAGATGGCGCGCGGCGATGACCGTGCCCTGGGCCTCCTGTATGACCGGTTCGGCGTGGTCCTGTACGCGGTGGCCTTCCGGGTGGTCGGGCAGGCGGCCGATGCCGAGGAGGTGGTGATGGAGGCCTTCGCGCAGGCGTGGCGCGAGGCGCCGCGCTTCGATGCGGCGCGTGGCTCGGTCGCGGCGTGGCTCACCGTGATGGCGCGCAGCCGGGCACTGGACCTTGTGCGGGCGCAGTCCCGGCGCGCCCGCGCCACCGACAGCGCCGCGCGCGACACCGCGGAGACCGCCCCCGCCATGAGCGCCGGTTTTCCCCCGCCGGGGAGCGGGCTCGAGCGGGAGGAGCGTAGCCGCGCGGTGAGCGCCGCGCTGGCCACCCTGTCGCCACCGCAGCGGACGGCCATCGAGCTGGCCTACTACGACGGGCTGTCGCAGTCGGAGATCGCCGAGCGGCTGCAGGAACCACTCGGCACGGTGAAGACCCGGATGCGCCTCGGGATGCTGAAGCTCCGCGAGGCGCTGCGACCGTACTACTTCGAGGGGGCAGTGTGACGGGCGGCCCGCAGGACCTGCGCGACCTCGCCGCGGCGTATGCCCTGGGCGCACTCGACCCGGCAGAGGCTCGCGCGTTCGAGGCCTTCATGGCCACCTCGCCGGAGACGGCGCGGGAGGTGGCCGAGTACCGTGAGGTGAACGCCCTGCTCGCGCTCGGCGCCGGAGGGGCCACCACGCCCGCGCCGGAGCTGCGGGCCCGTGTGGTGGCACGCGCCACGGCCACCCGTGAGGCCGCGCTGGCTCCCCGCGCCCCGCGCCTGGCGTGGCTGGCGCTCGCGGCATCGCTGGTGGCGCTCGCGGGGGTCAGCGCCGCGTGGTTCTCCTCGCGGCGCGCCCTGGCCGGTGCCACCGCCGCGGTCACGGCGCTGCAGGACAGCCTGCGCGGCCGGGAGCAGCAGCTGGCGCTGCGCGAGTCGGAGCTCAACGCCATCCTCGATCCCAACGTGCTGCTCACCCGCATGGGCGAGCCGGGGACGCCGCGGCCCGTGATCCAGCTGTTCTGGAACCGGAAATCCAACCGGCTCCTGCTGCACGCGTTCCAGCTGGCGCCGGCGGGCCAGCGGCGGGCGTACCAGCTCTGGTTCCTCCCGCGGACCGGCGCGCCGATCGCCTCGGTCACCTTCAACACCGAACCGAGCGGCCACGGCCTGGTGCATGCGGTCCCGGTCCCGGAGGGTGTGGAGCTGACGGCCGCCGCGATCACCGAGGAGCCCGACAGCGGCTCGGCGCAGCCCACCACGCCGGTGCTGCTGGTCGGCACGTTCTCGCGCGCGGAATCCTGACCCGCGATGCGCGGCCTGGCCCTGCTGCTCCTGACCGCCCTCCCGCTGCGGGCCCAGACGCCGGCCGCGGAGGTCGGGCGGGAACGGGCCGAGTTCACCGCCTGGCTGGCCACCGATCCGCTCTCGCCGTATGCTGCGCTCGGGCTCCAGCCCATCGGGCCGGGGATCAGCGTGGGGGCGGAGCCGAGCGACCTGCCGCTCGCCGGCGTGCCGCGTGGTATCCTCACCGAGGCGGGGTCGTCGGTCGTGCTCACCACCGACGGCGCGCGGCGGATCCTGCCCCGCGGCCGTGCGGTGCCGCTCTCCGCGACGGCGCGGCTGGTCATCACCGGCGGCCCCGGACGCGCGGTGGCGGCCAGCTTCGGCACGGTTCGAGGGGCCACGCCTCCACAGTTCTTCGCATACGCCCCGAGCCTGCGGATCGCCGTCCGGCTCGAGCCACCGGAGCGGCGAGGGCGGTTCCCGGTCCTGGGCCTCGACGGCGCCGAGACCGACGCCAACGAGGCCGGGCTCGTGCGCGTCACGATGGCCGGCGCCACCACGCGGCTGCGCGTGTACCGGCTGGGGGCCGCCGACGATGACGAGGCGCCGCTGTTCATCTACTTCCGCGACGCCACCAACGGCCGCGAGACCTACCCCGCGGGGCGGTTCATCGAACTACTGCCCTCGGCCGACGGGGCGTACGAGCTGGACTTCAATCGCGCCCGCAATCCGTACTGCGCCTACAGCTCGGTGTTCCCCTGCCCCGCGCCGTGGCCCGGCAACCGCCTGGCGGCCGCGGTCCGCGCGGGCGAGCAGTACCACGCGCCCTAGCGCGCGGGTGGGCTCCCCCACCTGATTTCCCGCATGCTCTCCCTCCTCGCGCTGCTGCTCGCCACCCCGGACGTCACCGGTCCCTGGCGCGCCACCCTCGACCTCGCCGGCGGGCCGCTCGAGTTCGGCCTGGTGCTCACCTCCACGACGGCGGGACTGGGGGGCGAGCTGTGCAATGCCGGCAGCTGCACCCCCTTCTCCGCCGTGCGCTGGGACGGTGACAGCCTGGTGCTGGAACTCGGGGACTACGCCGCCTCGATGGCGGTGGTGCCGCGGGGCGACTCGCTGGTGGGACGGTACCACAACGTGGGGCGGCGCGGTCCGCGGACCATCCCGCTCCGCGCCAGCCGGGGACGCTGGACCGGGACCGCCGGAGGGGCCGCGCTGCTGGGCCGGTGGGACGCGTGGTTCCAGAGCGGCTTCGAGCAGACGCCGCGGGTCTTCGAGATCCGCAACGGCCCACAGGGCCTCGAGGGCGCAGTCATCTCCAACTCGGGCGACTACGGGCTCTTCGCGGGCCGGGCCACTGGCGACAGCCTGGCCCTGGGACACTTCGACGGTTCGTTCGTCTACCTGCTCACCGGGCGCCTGGACGGCGACACCCTCCGGGGCAGCTTTCACGCCGGACTCCGGACCCGCACGGCGTTCGTCGCCACCCGGGCCACCGGCCGGCCGCACCTCACACCCCCGACGGCCGTGACCCGCGCCGACAGCAGCGCGCCCCTCGCGTTCCGCTTCCCCGACGTGGACGGACGGATGGTCTCGTCGAGCGACGCCCGCTTCCATGGCAAGGTGGTCCTGGTGGACCTCTTCGGCACCTGGTGCCCCACCTGCCACGATGCGGCACCCGCGCTGGTGGGGCTGTACCAGCGGTTCCGGGAGCGGGGCCTGGAGGTCGTGGGGATCGCCTTCGAGGTGACCGGCGACAGCGCCCAGGATGCGCCGCTGGTGCGGCGCTACCGCGAGAAGTTCGGGATCCCGTTCCCCCTCCTGCTCGGCGGGGTGAGCGAGGTGGAGGCGGTGAGCGCGGCCTTCCCGCAGCTGGAAGGGTTCACCGCCTACCCGACGACGCTGTTCGTGGGACGGGACGGGCGGATCCGGCGGATCCATGCCGGGTTCTACGGCCCCGCCACCGGGGCGGCGCACGAGGCGCTGGTGGCGGAGTTCACGCGGGAAGTCGAGCGGTTGCTGGCGGAGCCGGCGCGGCGCTAGCCTCGCAGGATCGTGCGGGCCTACGGCGCCGCCTTCACCACCACGGCGGGCCCGGACGCCTCCCGGTCCACCTTGAGGCCGATCCACTCGCCCCGGATCGCATGGCCGGGGACGCCACAGAGGAGCCAGTACCAGCCGGCGTCCTCGGCCACGAAGGTGGTCAGGTCGCGCTGGCCCGGCTTGAGCCCGGTGGTGACGGCGCGGCTCACGGCGTTCTCCAGGGCGGGACGGCCGCCCTCCATGGGCAGCTTCTCCCGTTCCGCCATCACCACGAGGCTGTGCGGCTGGGTGCTGTCGCGGTTCACCCACGTCCACTGCACGGTCCAGTGCTGCGGTACCACCAGCTGCACGGCGCCATGATGCAGGCCATTCAGGGTGGCGATCCCCTCGGGACCACCCGGGAGGGCGTCGAGCGTGAGGCGGACACTCCGGCCCGCCGAATCGGCCACCACCCACGCGGGCAGCGCCGGCACCTGCGCACGCAGCGCGGCGGGCGCGCACGGGACGAGCAGCCACAGCGCAACGGCACGACGATTCACAGCGACCTCGGCATCCGGAGGAGATGGCGTTTTCGCCAGGTGTACGATAATGTATCCCGTCTGCAGGTTCCCCTCTATCCCTGGAGTCCCCTGATGGCCGGTCTGCTCGACCGCGAACGGATCATCGCCAGGCCCGGCTACAACCGCTGGCTGGTCCCGCCCGCCGCCCTGGCGATCCACCTGTCGATCGGCATGGCATACGGCCTCAGCGTCTTCTGGAAGCCCCTCTCCCAGGCCCTCGGCGTCACCCGCCCGATCGAGGGCGACTGGACCATCTCGCAGGTAAACCTCACCTTCGCGCTGGGGATCTTCTTCCTCGGCTCGTCGGCGGCGGTCTTCGGCCGGTGGCTGGAACGGGTCGGCCCGCGGCGCGCGGGCGTGGCCGCGGCCTTCTGCTGGGGGGGCGGGTTCCTGATCGCGGCGGTCGGGGTCAAGCTCCACATCCTCCCGCTGCTCTGGCTCGGGCTCGGCGTGGTGGGCGGCTGCGGGCTGGGACTCGGGTACATCTCCCCCGTCTCCACCCTGATCAAGTGGTTCCCCGACCGCCGCGGCCTGGCCACCGGCATGGCGATCATGGGATTCGGCGGCGGCGCCATGATCGGCGCCCCGCTGGCCGACCTGCTGATGAAGCGGTTCGCCACGCCCACCTCGGTGGGCGTGTGGGAGACCTTCGTGGTGCTGGGCCTGCTCTACTTCGTGGCCATGCTCTGCGGCGCCTTCGGCTACCGGATCCCGGCCAAGGACTGGCGGCCGGCGGGATGGACGCCGCCCGTCACCCAGAAGACGGCGCAGACCACCCGGCACGTGCACGTGGACGTGGCCTGGAAGACCCCGCAGTTCTGGTTCCTGTGGGCGGTGCTCTGCCTCAACGTGAGCGCCGGGATCGGGGTGCTGAGCCTCGCCTCCCCGATGATCCAGGAGATCTTCGGCGGCCGGCTGATCGGCGTGGCGACGGCGCTCGTGGACCTGGACGAGGCCCAGAAGGCCCAGGTGGCCACCATCGGCGCCGCGTTCGCGGCGCTGCTCAGCTTCTTCAATATCCTGGGCCGATTCCTGTGGGCCTCGGCCTCCGACTTCATCGGGCGGAAGGCCACCTACGCCATCTTCTTTGCCCTGGGCGCCGTGCTCTACTCGGCGGTGCCCGGCGCGGGCCGCGGCGGCAGCGTGGCGCTGTTCGCGACGATCTTCTGCCTCATCCTGACGATGTACGGGGGCGGATTCGCCACCATCCCCGCCTACCTGGCCGACAAGTTCGGCACCGCGTTCGTGGGCGCCATCCACGGCCGGCTGCTCACCGCCTGGTCGGTGGCGGGGCTGGTGGGCCCGGCGGTGGTCAGCTACCTCCGGCAGTGGCAGCTGGCCCGGGGCGCGGCACCGGTGGAGGCCTACGCGTTCACCATGTACGTGCTGGCCGGGATGCTGGTGGTCGGCTTCTGCTGCAACCTGATGGTCCGCCCGGTGGCGGAACAGCACTTCATGAGCGACGACGACCTGCGCCGCGAGGGGCTCGCCCCGGCCAAGTAGCCGCGGGCGCCTCGCAGGAGGAGACGGGATGGACGAGACACGGAACGACGCCCCCGCCGGCGGGTCCGGCCTGGCGGTGCTGCTGCTGGCGTGGATCGCGGTCGGGATCCCGATGCTCTGGGGCATCTACATGACCATCCGCAAGGCCTCCCTGCTGTTCAAGTAGTCAGGCTGGCTTGACGCCGGGGCCGAACGGGGAATATTCCAGTCACACATGCAGGGGCCGTTCGCGGCCACCCACCGGCATGGCGGCCTGGCCGGGGCCGCCGCGCCTCTTCCCAGTAAAGCGATCGCCCTCGGGCGTTGCTGGTTCCAGCAGTTTCCTCGGTTCATCGACAACCTATCAGGAGAACGATTCCATGCGGAGGCAGACGCAGTGGGGTCTGTCGCTCGTGCTGCTCGCAGCCGGAGCGACCACTCTATCCGCCCAGGCCAACTGGACGACCTACGGCGGCAACGACTGGAATCAGCGCTATTCGACGCTGGCCCAGCTCAACACGACGAATGTCCGGAACATGGTGCCCCGGATGGTCTTCCAGACCGGCATCAGCCGCCTGGGGAGCTTCGAGAACACCCCGATCGTCGTGGACAACATGATGTACGTGACCACGCCGTACAACACGGCCATCGCGTACGACCTGAGCACCGGCAAGCAGGTCTGGCGCTACGAGCACAAGCTCGGCACCTCGATCTACTGCTGCGGCCCGAACAACCGCGGCGTCGCGGTCCACGGTCCCCACGTCTACATGGGCACCCTCGACTCGCGGCTGGTGGCCCTGGACCGGATGACCGGCGAGGTGCTCTGGGACATCGAGGTGGCGGACCCGGCGTACGGGTACAGCATCACCCACGCCCCGCTCATCATCGGCGACAACGTGATCGTCGGCGTCTCGGGCGGCGAGTACGGCATCCGCGGTCACGTCACCGCCTACAACGCCATGACCGGCGAGCAGACCTGGCGCTGGTACTCCATCCCGGCCCCCAAGGGCGACCCGACCTTCGACCCGATCGCGCCGAACGGCTGGTGGGGCACCTGGCCCACCCATACGGCCGACGGGGCCGACCTGAACCGCGGCGTGGCGGCGGAGAAGGCCGACAGCGCGAAGTATGCGGACGCCTGGACCCGCGGCGGCGGCGGCATCTGGATGACGCCGGCGTACGACAAGGCGCTCAACATGATCTACGTGGCGGTCGGCAACCCGTCGCCGGACCTCGACGGCGCCGTCCGCCCCGGCGACAACCTGTACACCGACTGCGTCGTGGCCATCGACGCGACCACCGGCAAGACCAAGTGGTACTACCAGACGGTGCCGCACGACGTGTGGGACCTCGACGCCGTCTCGCCCCCGGTGGTCACCACGCTGGGCGGCAAGAAGGTGGTGGTGCACGCCGGCAAGACCGCCTGGGTGTACGTCCTCGATGCCGCCAGCGGCAAGCTGGTGCGCCGCACCGAGAACTTCACCCCGCAGGAGAACATGTTCGCCCTGCCGTCCGCCCAGGGCACCCGGATGCTCCCGGGCGCCAACGGCGGCTCCGAGTGGTCGCCCATCGCGGTGGATCCCCGGCTTGGCTACGCCTTCGTGACCGGCCTGCACCAGCCGATGAACTACATCACCCACAACGCCCCGTGGGAAAAGGGCCGGCTCTGGCTGGGCTCCGCCTTCGTGGCGATCCCCGGCGAGGAGCAGTGGGGCACCTACACCGCGATCAACCTGGCGACGGGCAAGATCGTGTGGCAGAACAAGGTCCCGCAGCCCATGATGGGTGGCGCCCTGGCGACCGCCGGCGGCCTCACCTTCACCGGTGAAGGCAACGGCAACTTCAACGCCTACGACTCCCGCACCGGCAAGCTGCTGTGGCAGTTCAACGGCGGCGCCGGCTGCAACAGCGCCCCCATGAGCTTCTCCTACAAGGGCGAGCAGTTCATCGCGGTGGCCTGCGGCGGGAACTTCCAGCTCAACTACCCGCTGGGGAACTCGGTCTACGTCTTCGGCCTGCCGAAGCCGTTCACCGCGGCAATGCGTTAAGTTCCGGTACGCTGGTCGCATGGCAGGACAGGCGGGGGCGTCCGATGCGGGCGCTCCCGCCCCTTTTCCGCCCGACACGAGGGGTCTGATGCCGGTGTTCCGCACTCTGCTGGTCCTGGCCCTGGTGGCCGGCGCCTCCGCGAACGTCCCCAGGCCCGCGCGGCCGCGGCCGGTCGTTCCCGATTCCACCTGGCTCGACTGGAACCCCACCACCCGGACCATGAAGTTCAAGCTGGTGGCCGGGCTGACCGGCCGGGGAGCCAAGAGCCCCTTCAACTTCAACGGCTACACCGACGGGGAATTCACGCTGGTGGCCCCGATGGGGGCCACCGTGGTGTTCAATTTCGTCAACGAGGACGGCACCCCCCACAGTGCCGTGGTGATCCCCGACAGCGAGCCGATGCCGAGCATGTCCGACCAGTCGGCCATTCCCCGGGCCTATTCCATCAAGGCACTGGAAGGGCTGGGGTACTTCGCCACCGACGTGATCCGGTTCAAGGCGGCCCCGGCGGGATCCTACCGGATCTTCTGCGGGGTGCCGGGCCATGGCCTCTCGGGCATGTGGATCCGGTTTTCGGTCGACTCGACCGCGACCGCCCCGGCGATGCTCGAGGCCCCTACCAACCGGTAGGGAGGGGGCGGCCCCCCCTTGCGGGCATTCCCCCGGCCGCATGATTATCCGAACAGGTGTGGCGCAATTCCGCCGCATCGGGTTGCGGCCATCGCCGGACCGCGTATCTTAGGAGCGCTCCACCACATAGCGGACCGCGCCCGGGCAGGAATCCACCGGCGTCCTGGCCGTTCCGTCCTTTCAGGAGGTGTCTCCCACGGCTTTGGCCGCCTCCCCCAGGTGCCGGGCCCCACCAGACATCGTCGGAATCGAAGCACGCAGGTGCAGGCAGGAAGTGCTGAAGCGTACCAGTCGTTTTCAGTCCTCTTCTAGTCAGGAGAAGCACCGATGAAGCGTAGCGCTCTGTTGTTCGGGGCCCTGATGCTCGGCGCCGCGAGCGGCGCCAATGCCCAGGCCCTTTCGATGCAGATGAGCAATGGCTGGACCTTCGGCTTTGCCGGCAACGTCAACATCTTCGCGATGTACCAGAGCGTCAGCTCCAGCAACAACGCGACCGGCTCCCCGGGCCAGCTGGTGACCGGCGCCGACACCAAGGGCCTGTACTACGGCACCGGCCTGCTCCCCGCCTTTGCCACGTTCACGGCGAAGGGCAAGGAAGGCAACACCGACCTCGGCGTGCAGTTCGGCTTTGCGCCCCAGGTGCAGTGCGGCGGCAACGCCCACGACTGCTTCGGCGCCCAGATCGACATGCGTCAGGTGTTCATGACGGTCGGCGGCAGCTGGGGCACGATCACCGCCGGTAAGGAACTCGGCATCTACCAGCGCTCCAACATCCTGAACGACCAGACCCTGTTCGGCGTCGGCGGCGGCGGCATCGCCCCGGGCGGCACCACCCTGGGCCGCATCGGCTTCGGCTACGTGTACCCGAACTTCGTCCCCCAGTTCAGCTACTCCTCGCCGGCCGGCAAGACCACCAGCTTCAACATCGGCCTGATGGAGCCCAGCACCTTCGGCGCCTACACCGAGCTGACCATCCCCCGCCTCGAGGCGGAGGTGAGCTTCAAGGCCGGGAACAACCTGAGCGTGTTCGTGGGCGGCACCGCCCAGAACGGCAAGGACCCGATCGCCGATGAGAGCAAGACGGCGGTCGGCGCCTCGGGCGGCCTGACCTACAAGACCGGCACCTTCTCGATCCACGGCTCCGGTTACTACGGCAAGGGCATCAGCACCACCCTGATGTTCAACGCCAACTCGCAGTCGGGCAGCGAGCTGACCAAGTCGTACGGCTACTACGGCCAGCTGACCTTCACCCCGGCCAACAGCAAGATGACGCTGGCCGGCAGCTTCGGCTCCAGCTTCCTGGCCGATGATGGCAACAACTTCAAGACCGAGAACAGCCTGGTCTCCGGTGGCATCTACTACCAGGCCACCAAGTCGCTCAAGATCGTGGGCGAAGGCGACTACATGTGGTCGAAGGACAAGGAAGGCAGCGGCAAGAACAAGGCGTTCACCGGCGCCTTCGGCATGATGCTGTTCTACTAGGCTCAGGCCATTCGCTGCAGGGCACGGCCCCCCCGGCTACCGGGGGGGCCGTTCTCTTGCCGGCTGCTGCCGGAAGGCCCCGCCGCCGACTAGGTTTCTTCCCCATTCGCCCCATGCGCCCCCAACGGAGGTCCTCCCGTGAAGTCGTCCGCGCTGCTCGTCGCCTGCACCCTCCTCGCCGGCTGTGGGGGAACGCTGGTCTCCACCACCCGCACCAGCAGCTCCGCCGCCCCGGACGACATCTTTGCCTGCGTGCAGAACCAGCTCAAGACCATGGGCTACAACCGGCTGCAGTATGACGCCCTGGAACGGTGGTACGTGGCCCAGAAGGCCGACCCCGACACCCGGGTGCCGAGCGGGCTCTACCGGGGCACCAAGAACGTCCTCGACACCAGGGTCCGGCCCGACGCCAGCGGGAGCACCGTCCTCGAGATCACGGCGAAGTCCTTCGATGAGTACACCAACGCCCGGGGGACCGACTCCCAGGAGCGGCAGGTGACGGAGCGGGCCAAGCTCGACGCCCAGATCCTCCAGCAGGCCTGCGCCAAGTAGGTCCACCCCGCCCCCGCCCGCCCCGGCGCCCGGGCCCCGGCTCCCGCCGCGGGCCGGGGCGGCTCGGCTTCAGGATCCACCCCCTCCCCGTCGATGCTCGGTGAACGGCTTTCGGACAGCCGTCTCAACCATCTGGTTGAAAACAGGCCCGTTCCCCATTTCCGATCCGGACCCTCGCCACTAGCTTGGTTCCGCTCGCCGGCGCCGGACGCTCACCCCTGGGGGATCCCGGGATGGCCACACCGCTCGTTCAGCTGACACGGGGCACCACCGGGGAGGGGGCCGGGCCACCGGCCCTGCTCCCGCTGGTCCGCAAGCCTTCCTGGCTCAAGGTGAAGGCCCCGGGCGGGGGGACCTACCTGCAGCTGAAGGGCATGATGCGGGAACTCGGGCTCCACACCGTCTGCGAAGAGGCGCGCTGCCCCAATATCGGGGAGTGCTGGGAGCACCGGGCGGCCACGTTCATGATCCTGGGCGACGTCTGCACCCGGAACTGCGCCTACTGCGCCGTGGCGCACGGCACGCCGGCACCGTACGACCCGGTCGAGCCGGTCCGTCTGGCCGAGGCGGTGACCCGGATGGGGCTCAAGCACGTCGTCATCACCTCGGTGGACCGGGACGACCTGGAGAACGGCGGGGCCGAAGCCTTTGCCGGCTGCGTCACCGAGATCCGATCGCGGACCGCCGGCTCGGAAGGGGGGGAGACGACGGTGGAGGTGCTGATCCCGGATTTCAAGGGATCGGAGCGTGCGCTCCGGATCGTCCTGGAGGCGCGGCCCCACATCCTCAACCACAACCTCGAGACCTGCGAGCGGCTCTACCGGCTGGCCCGCCCGGGCGGTCGCTACGACCGGGCACTCGCCCTGCTGGCCAATGCCCGCCGGATCGGCCCGGACGGCCTCACCAAGTCCGGGATCATCCTTGGCCTGGGCGAGGAGTGGGACGAGGTCGTGACCTGCATGCGGGACCTGCGGCGGAGCGACGTGAACATCCTCACCCTGGGTCAGTACCTGCGCCCCACCGACGGTCACCTCCCGATCGCCCGCTACTACACCCCCGACGAGTTCCGTGAACTCGGCGAGATCGGGATGCAGCTGGGCTTCACCCACGTGCAGGCGAGCCCGCTGACGCGGTCGTCGTACCATGCGTGGGAGCAGGCAGACACGGCGACCCGGCGGTTCGGCGCCTCGGCCGTCACCCATCCCTGAGGCACTATGGCGACCCCCAAAGCCGGCCGGAAGGCCGACACCAAGACCGCCGAGAAGTACCGCCAGTACCTCCGGCAGATGCTGCTGATCCGCCGCTTCGAGGAGAAGGCGGGCGAGGCCTACAGCCTGGGCCAGATCGGCGGCTTCTGCCACCTCTATATCGGGCAGGAGGCGGTGGCGGTCGGGTGCCTTTCCCAGCTCCGGCAGGGTGACGCGATCACCGCCACCTACCGGGAGCACGGGCATGCGCTCGCCCGCGGCATCCCCGCGCGCGCGGTGATGGCCGAGTTGTTCGGCAAGGCCACCGGCTGCTCCGGCGGCAAGGGCGGCTCGATGCACATCTTCGACGCCTCGCTCGGCTTCCTGGGCGGGCACGGCATCGTCGGGGGGCACATCCCGCTCACCACCGGGATGGGATTCGCGTTCAAGTACCGGCAGACCGACCAGGTCGCGGTGTGCTTCTTCGGCGAGGCGGCCATCAACAACGGCGCCTTCCACGAGGCGCTCAACATGGCCGGGATCTGGAAGCTCCCCTGCATCTTCATCTGCGAGAACAACCGGTACGGCATGGGCACCGCCCTCGACCGGGCCACGGCCACCTGGAACATCTCCGAGCGGGCCACCAGCTATGACATGTCGCGCGAGGTGGTGGACGGCCAGGACCTGGGCGAGGTGATCGCCGCCATGGACCGGGCGGTGGTCCGGGCCCGCCGTCCCTCGGCGCCGACGCTGCTCGAGATCCGCACCTACCGGTTCGTGGGGCACTCGATGTCCGACCCGATCCATGGCCACTACCGGACCAAGGAAGAGGTCGAGGCGCACCGCAAGCGCGACCCGATCACCCTGTGGGCCGAGAAGCTCAAGGCCGAGGGGCTGCTGGACGACGCGGCGTTCGAGAAGCTGGACGCCGAGGTGAAGGCCGAGGTGCAGGACGCGTACGAGTTCGCCGACCAGTCGCCCGATCCGGACCCGGAGATGCTGTGGAAGGACGTCTACGCACCGACCGGGGAGGGGCGCTGACATGCCGGTGATCACGTACCGTGACGCGCTCAACCAGGCCCTCCGCGAGGAGATGGCCCGGGACAAGGACGTGTTCCTGATGGGCGAGGAGGTGGGCGTCTACCAGGGAGCCTACAAGGTCAGCCGGGGGCTGCTGGAGGAGTTCGGACCCACCCGGATCGTGGACACGCCGATCACCGAGCTCGGTTTCGCCGGGGTGGGAGTCGGGGCCGCCATGGTGGGGCTGCGGCCCGTGATCGAGTTCATGACCTGGAACTTCGCCCTGCTGGCGATCGACCAGATCATCAACGCGGCCGCCAAGATGCGCTACATGTCCGGGGGCCAGGTGGGGGTGCCGATCGTCTTCCGCGGCCCGGCCGGCGCGGCGCTGCAGCTGGCGGCCCAGCACAGCCAGTGCTTCGAGGCGATGTACGCCCACATCCCGGGGCTCAAGGTGGTGATGCCGGCCACACCCGCCGACGCCAAGGGCCTGCTCAAGAGCGCCATCCGTGACGACGACCCGATCGTCTTCATGGAGGGCGAGATGCTCTACAACACCAAGGGCGAGGTGCCGGAGGGCGAGCACCTGGTCCCCATCGGCGTGGCGGACATCAAGCGCCCGGGCGACCACGTGACGCTGCTCTGCTACTCCAAGACGGTCTCGCTCTGCCTCAAGGCCGCGGAACAGCTGGCGGCCGAGGGGATCGAGGCGGAGGTGGTGGACCTGCGGACCATCCGCCCGCTCGACCTCGAGGCCATCTTCACCTCGGTGAGCAAGACCCACCGGGCGGTGATGGCGGAGGAAGGCTGGGCCTTCGCGGGCGCGGGGGCGCAGGTGGTCGACGAGATCCAGAAGACCATCTTCGACGAGCTCGACGCGCCGGTGCTGCGGGTGACGGGGGCGGACGTCCCGATGCCGTACAACAAGCATCTGGAGAAGGCGGCGAAGGTGAATCCCGACAAGATCGTCGCGGCGGCGAAACAGGTCCTCTACCTCGAATAGGCCATGGCAACCAAAGTGCTGATGGAGGCGCTGTCCCCCACGATGGAAGAGGGGCGCCTCGTCGAATGGAAGAAGCAGGAGGGCGATGCGGTCGCCGTCGGTGACGTGCTCGCCGAGGTAGAGACCGACAAGGCGGTGATGGACCTGCTGGCCCGCGCGGCGGGGGTGCTGCTCAAGCACGGCATCGCCGCCGGCACCACGGTGCCGGTGGGCCGCATCGTCGGCGTCATCGGGGCCGCGGGCGAGGACGTCTCGGCGCTGCTGGGCTCCGCGGCTCCCGCCGCGCCCCCTGCCCCACCCAGGCCGGCGGCGGCGCCCGCCCCGGCCCAGCCAGCGGCGCCGACCCGTGTCCCCGCACCTGCCGCGCCGGCCGCAGCGCCGCCGCCGGCCGCCCCACCTGCGCCGGGAGGCCGGGTCAAGGCCTCGCCACTCGCCAGGAGGATGGCGGCCGAACAGGGTCTCGACCTGGCCCGGTTGCAGGGCTCCGGGCCGGAGGGGCGGATCGTGGTACGCGACCTCGCCGCCGCGCCCCCTGCGGCCAGCGCGCCCTCGACTCCCGGCGCCGTGGCGTCGTGGCGACCTTCAGGCGCCGCCTTCACCGACGTCCCGCTTACCCAGATCCGCAAGACCATCGCCCGCCGGCTGGCAGAGTCGATCGGCCCCGTTCCCACCTTCTACCTGACCACCGAGGTGGACATGGAGCGGGTGGCGGAGGCGCGCGAGGCGCTGAACGAGACGGCTCGGCGGCTCGGCGGCTCGGCGGCCCGGGCCGACGAGACGAAGATTTCCTACAATGACATCGTCCTCAAGTGCACCGCCCTCGCCCTCCGGCAGCATCCCGCCTGCAACGCGTGGTGGCAGGACGACCGGATCCGTTACTGGAACGAGATCCACGTGAGCGTGGCGGTGGCGATCGAGGACGGACTGATCACGCCGGTGGTGCGCCACGCCGACCAGAAGTCGCTGCGGGAGATCGCCACCGAAGTTCGCGACCTCGCCGGCCGGGCCAAGGAGCGGCGGCTCAAGCCGGAGGAGTATTCCGGTGGTACCTTTTCGGTCTCCAATCTCGGCATGTTCGAGATCGACCAGTTCACCGCGATCATCAACCCGCCCGAGGCGGGGATCCTGGCGGTTGGAAGCATCGTGGAGAAGCCTGTGGTCCATGGCGGCGCCGTGGTCCCGCGCAAGCGGATGCGGGTCACGATGTCGTGCGACCACCGGGTGATCGACGGCGCCACCGGCGCCACCTTCCTCAAGACGTTCAAGCACATGCTGGAGAACCCGCTCGCGCTGGTGTGGTAGCTCGGCGGCTCGGCGGCTCGGCGAAAACGGAAGTTCGACTGATAGACACCTCACCTCCATCCCGAGGCCAGTGTGGCATCGTTTGACGTGATCATCATCGGTGGCGGCCCGGCGGGCTACGTGTGCGCCATCCGCTGCGCCCAGCTCGGGCTCAACACCGCCGTCGTCGAGAAGGACAAGCTCGGCGGCGTGTGCGTGAACATCGGCTGCATCCCCACCAAGGCGCTGCTGCACAGTGCGCGGGTGGCGGGGATCGTCGCGCACGAGGCGAAAGACCTCGGCATCGAGGTCGGCAGCGTCAAGACCGACTACGGCGTGGCAATGAAGCGCTCCCGCAAGGTGTCGGAGCAGAACTCCAAGGGCGTGGAGTTCCTCATGAAGAAGCACAAGGTGACAGTGCTCAAGGGCGCCGGCACCCTGCTCCCCGGGAGGAAGGTCAAGGTGGGGGCCGAGACGCACGAGGCGAAGAAGGCGGTCGTGATCGCCACCGGCTCGCGGGTCAAGGGCATCCCCCAGATCGGGCTCGAGATCAACCGGAGCACGGTGATCAGCTCCGACGAGGCGCTGTTCCTGGAGAAGGCGCCGGCCTCGATCGCGGTGATCGGCGCGGGCGCGGTGGGGTGCGAGTTCGCCGACATCTTCCACGCCTTCGGCAGCAAGGTCACGGTCATCGAGGCGCTGCCCCGCATCCTCCCGCTGGAGGACGCCGAGTGCTCCGACGCCCTGGCCAAGAGCTACAAGAAGCGGGGGATCGACGTGATCGCCGGCGCCAAGGTGGTCAAGGCCGACGTGGGCAAGGACAAGGTCGTCCTGACGCTCGAGGCCGGCGGCAAGAGCCAGACGGTCGAGGCGGAGAAGGTGCTCATGGCCGCGGGCCGGGCGGTCAACACCGAGGACATGGGATTCAAGGACGCCGGGGTGCAGCTGACCGACCGCGGCTGGGTGAAGGTGAACCTCGAGACCCTCGAGACCACGGCCCCCGGCGTGTATTGCATCGGCGACGTGGCCGGCCCGCCCATGCTGGCGCACAAGGGCAGCCGGGAGGGCGTCAACGTGGCGGAACGGATCGCGGGCCACCGTCCGCACCCGATCCGCTACGACAACATCCCGTCGGTCACGTACTGCCACCCCGAGGTGGCGAGCGTGGGGCTCACCGAGGACCAGTGCAAGGACAAGAAGCTCGACTACCAGGTCGGCCGCTTCCCGTTCAGCGCCAACGGCCGGGCCCGCGCCTCCAACGAGACCGAGGGCTTCGTCAAGATCATCCGTGACAAGAAGTACGGCGAGATCCTCGGGGCCCACATCGTGGGGGGGCACGCCTCGGAGATGATCCACGAGCTGGGGCTGGCCCGCGAGAACGAGTACACCGTCGAGGAAGTGGACCTGCTGGTGCATGCCCACCCCACCCTGTCGGAGGCGATCGCGGAGGCCGCGCTCGATTCGCTGGGGCGGGTGATGCACATCTAGGCGGCTCGACGGCGCCACTGGTGGTCGACGGGGTGTGATTGGTCAACGCGGCGAAGGGGCCGGGTGGGGTCATGTCAGAGCCGTACCGCAACACGCAGCCGGAGCTCTCCCCCACCGGTGAACCGGCCGCGCCGGATCACGTCGGGCTCGCCTTCCGCGCCATCGCGGCGGGGACGCTCGCTGGCGTGGCCTTCGTGGCCGCGATGATGTGGACCTACCGCGCCCTGCAGGCCAGCGGCACCGCCCCCCCAGCCCCCACGGCCCACGACCCGATCGTCAACCTGGTGCTGTTCGGCTGGCTGGGCGGCGCGGCGGCGGGGGCGCTGGCCGCCTGGGTGGTCATGCGGCCCCTCGCTTCCGCCTACCGTCGGGGCGGACTGGCGATGGTCGCCGGCTTCGCCAGCCTGCTGGTCTCCTTTGTCACCGCGCCGGTGGACAGCCTCTTCGGGCGCCCGGGGCTCCTGGTGCTGGCGGCCACGACGGGGGGGCTGGCCTGGTGGGTGGCGCGCGCGGCGGCCCGGCGGCACGGCCAGCGGTGAGCGCCCCCCGCCAGTTGCAGGTCCTGGAGCTCGGCCGGGTACCCTACGCCGAGGCACACGCGCTGCAGCGGCGGCTGGCGGACCACCGGATCGCCCGCGCACTGGAGCACGACCTGCTGCTGCTGCTCGAACACGAGCGCACCGTGACCCTGGGCCGCGGGAGCCGGGACTCGAGCCTCCCGCTGCCGGTGGCCGAGCTGGAACGGCGCGGGGTGACGGTGGCGGAGGTGGAGCGCGGTGGGGACGTCACCTGGCACGGGCCGGGACAGCTGGTGGGCTACCCGATCCTCGACCTCACGGGGCACCGCCAGGACCTCCACTGGTACCTGCGCGCGGTGGAGGAGGCGCTGATCGTGGCCCTGCGCGCGCTGGACCTGACGGGAGTCCGGCGGCCGGGGTTCACCGGGGTGTGGGTGGACGACCGGAAAGTCGCCAGCATCGGCATCCACGTGCGGCAGTGGGTGACGACCCACGGGTTCGCGCTCAACGTCTCCAATGACCTGGCCGACTTCGGCCTGATCGTTCCCTGCGGCATCCCGGATGTGCGGATGACCACCCTGGCGCAGGAGCTGGGCGGGACGCGCGACGCAGCCGCGCTCTGGACGGCCGCCACGGCCGCGGTCACCCGGGGGTTCGCCGAGGTGTTCGGGCTGGCGCCGGTGGCCGCCACCCTGCCGCAGGTCCTCGCCGGGGGAACCGCGACGCCTTCCACGACGTAATACTGCTACCATGACCCTTCGACACGACGTCCGGACCCGGGACCGGGACCGCCTGCCGCCCGGACAGATCATCACGCAGAAGTGGCCGGTGCTGCACTACGGCACGGTGCCGCACGTGGATACCCGGAGCTGGCGCTTCCAGGTGAGCGGCGCGGTGGAGCAGCCGTTCGAGCTGGGGTGGGAGGAGTTGCTCGCCCTGCCCCGGCAGGAGACCACCTGCGACATCCACTGCGTGACCCGCTGGAGCCGGTACGACAACGTGTTCACGGGGATCCCGCTGGCCCCGATCCTGGAGCGTGCGCGCCCCCGGGCCCAGGCGGCGTACGTGCTGGTCCACGCCGAGCATGGCTTCACCACCAACGTCCCCCTGGACGACCTGTCGCGCCCGGCCAACTTGCTGGCCCTCCAGCACAACGGCGTGGACCTGGATCCGGAGCATGGCGGCCCGGTCCGGCTGGTGATCCCCCACCTGTACTTCTGGAAGAGCGCCAAGTGGATCCGGGGCTTCGAGTTCATGGAGGAGGACTACCCCGGGTTCTGGGAGCAGAACGGCTACCACATGCGGGGGGAGCCCTGGGCGGAGGAGCGCTACGGGCGCCCCGATCCGGCCCGGATGCGGCGGGGGCCGCGGAAGTAGCCCCCGGGATTCCCGGGCGGACCGGCGGGCGCGGCGCATAGGGGTCGGGCAACCGGTTGTCAACGGGCCCGGCCCCGTTTCGCGCCCGCCATTGCGTTTCCCGGCGGGGCGCAACATTCTCTCTCCCATGACGGCACCGACCGAGCGCCGCAGTCCCGAGGCGCAGGCGGACCAACTGGTCCGCGACATCCTGAAGGCGGCACACGGCTGGGCGCGGGAAGCGCCCCCGGCCCTGATGCCACCGGTGCGTGCCGTGTGCATCCGGCTGGCCGAGATGGTGGCCGACCAGCGGAACTACTTTGCGCCCCTCCCGGGGCCCCAGGAAGCGGAACGGGCCAACGTGCTGCAGCTGGTGGCCAGGCGGCTGGCCTCGGAGGCGGTGACGGAGGGGCTGGAGCAGCCGCTGGCGGCGCTGAGCGAGCTGGAGCTCAAGTCGACGAGTTCCTGGGCGCTGGTCCCCACCGCCCAGGGGGAGTGGATCACCGTCGCGGTGCAGTTCCTGGAGGGGTGCGCCCGGCACACGCCGGAGGACCAGCGCCCCGACCCGTACTGGGCGGACGATGTCGTGGCCGGCGTCATCGCGTCGGTGCGCGCGGTCCTCGGCATCGACGAACTGCATGCCCGCACCGAGGCCCAGTACCCCGGCGGCCGGCGCAGCACCGGGGAACAGCCGGTGACCGACGACGAGTAGCCTCCTTCACCGGCGGCGCGGCAAGGACGAGGGCCCCGGCCAGCCGGCCGGGGCCCTCATGTCTTGCCCCCCCCGCCCCGGTGGCGGCTACGCGCGGGTCTGGGCGAACAGCTCCATGAACCGCCCGAACACGGTGATCCCCTCCCACAGCTGGGCCAGGTCGAGCTTCTCGTTGGGGGAGTGCAGCCCGTCGTCCGGGAGGCCGATGCCGGTCAGGAGCACCGGGGCGCCCATGGCGCCGAGCCGCGGGACGATCGGGATGGAGCCACCGGCGCGGACCCTGACCGCCGGCTTCCCCACCACTTCCTTGAAGGCCGCATCAAGCACCGCGAAGGCCGGGTGGTTCACGTCGACCTGCACCGGGTCGCCGCCGTGGAGGATCTTGACCTCGACCTCGGCGTACTTGGGCGCGGCGGCCCTGGCGGCCTTCTCCAGCCACTTGGCCACCTGGGCAAAGGGCAGCCCCGGCACCAGCCGGAGGCTCACCTTGGCGGTGGCGGCCGCGGGGATGACCGTCTTGGCTCCCTCGCCCACGAAGCCGCCGCGGATACCGTGG
Source organism: Gemmatimonadota bacterium (assembly GCA_016713785.1). Lineage (NCBI taxonomy): Bacteria > Pseudomonadati > Gemmatimonadota > Gemmatimonadota bacterium. Next base: position 1,703,206 of record JADJOM010000003.1, read on the forward strand.
ATCTCGAAGGTGGGCAGGGCCCAGGTCCGCTCGAAGACAGAGTACTTCTGCAGCCCGGTCAGCGCCTTGCCGGTGATCTCCTCCTGCAGGTACTGCTTCTTCTTGAACGGCAGGCGGTCCCAGTCGCGCCGTTCCGCCTTGGTGGGCGGGATGACCGACTTGTAGATCTTGGGGATGTTGATGCGGCCGGTCTCGTCCTTGAGGTCCGCGAGGAGGCGGACCAGGGTCTCGATGGCGTTCGGGGCCACGCCGCCGTAGGTGCCGGAGTGGAGATCGCGCTGGAGGGTGCGCACCGAGATCTCGGCGTAGCACATGCCGCGCAGCGCGGTGTAGACGCCGGGGATGCCCGGGGCGTAGTACGACATGTCGCAGACGAGCGCGGCGTCGGCCTTGACCCGCTCCGGCTCCTTCGCGATCAGCTCCTCGAGCACGTGCCCGCCGCATTCCTCCTCGCCCTCGATCAGGAAGTGCACGTTGAGCGGGGGGCGGCCGTCGGCGTCGCGGATGGCTTCGTAGGCCCGCAGCAGGCAGAAGACCTGCCCCTTGTCGTCGGCGGTGCCGCGCGCGTAGAGCTTGCCGTCGCGGACGGTGGCCTCGAAGGGCGGCGTGTGCCATTCATCCACCGGGTCGACCGGCTGCACGTCGTAGTGGCCGTAGATGAGGAGCGTCGGGGCCCCGGGCACCGGTGGCGACTCGGCCCAGACCACGGGATGTCCCTTGCCCTCGATCAGCTCCACCACCGGGCAGCCCAGCCGCCGGAGGTCCTGCATGAGCCAGTCGGCGGCACGGCGGCAGTCGGCGGCATGATCGGGGAGGGCGCTGATGCTGGGGATGCTGAGGAACTCGGTGAGCTCGCGCAGGAGGCGCGGCTGCTCGCGGGTCACAAATGAGGTATCCATGGTGCTGCAAAGGTACAGCGCCGGAAAGGGGCCGTGAAGGGAGGCGCCCAGCGTGCCGTCCCGGCGATGGCTGGCCGCTGCCGGGACGCTGCCGCCTCGTCCCGGCGGTGCCCGATGACCCTCTGGCGCCGGGCCCGGCGCGCGGTACATTCGCGCCCATGTACTCCACCGACCAGTACCGGGTCTTCCCCAGCGCGCCCGCCGAGCGGGCGCTCTCCCGCCCCCGCCGACTGGTCGCGGAGGGGCGGCTCCCGGAGGCGGAGCAGGCCTACCGCACGGTGCTGAGCCTGGAGCCGCACCTCAGGACGGCGTGGATGGAGTACTTTGCGCTGCTGCGCCAGGCGGGCCGCCACGCGGAAGCGCTGGCGCTGGCGGGCGAGGCCTCGGTGCAGTTCGGCACCGACGCGCTGCCGCTGGCGCTCCGCGGCGCGGCGCTGGTGGAGCTGGGGCGCTTCCGCGACGGCCTGGAGTCCCTCGACGAGGCCGCCTGCCTCGACCCGGACCTGGGGCTCATCTGGCACGAGGCGGGGTACGCGGCATGGCGCCTGGGGGAGCTCTCCCGGGCGCTCATGGCGCTCGATCGCGCCTTTGCGCTGGAGCCGCACAGCGGCACCCTCCACCTGCGCGGGAAGGTGCTGCGTCAGGCGGGCCGCTACCTCGCGGCGGAGGTGGCGTTCGAGGGTGCGGCGGAGGCGGCGGAGTTCCCGGTGCAGCGGGAGGCGGCCGCGCGGGAGATCCGGGTGACCCGGCGCTTCGCCACTTTTCCCGGCACCCGGCCCGACACGCTCGCCCCGGCGCGGCGCTGGTTCGCGGATGAGGGCGCGGTGCCGCTGACCGGCGCCAGTGGCCCGGCAGCGACCGAGGCGGAGATCGGCAAGGCGCTCGCGCGGCTGGCGCAGGAGCTCGGCTGGCGGTGCACGGTGGTGGTGGCCCTCGACGCGTGGCCCGGCTGGTACGACCTGGCCCAGGCGCTCCAGCTCCCGGTGGCGGCGGAGCTCCCCGGGGACCTGGCCGCCATCCCGCTGGTGGTCGCGCGCCGACCGGAGGCCATCCCGCAGTGGGCCCGGGTGGTCGAGCAGGTGGAAGTGGCGGGGCGCGGGGCGACCTTCGCGCTGCGGCAGCCCGCCGAGGTGGTGGCGGCGGACCTCTGCGGCTACCTCGGCGAGGTGCCCGACGCCGCGGTGGACGGCCCCTTTGCCGTGGAGGCCGGCCGCCATCCCGAGGGACGCCTCGCCGGCCGGACCCTCCAGTAGCTCAGCCCCGGAAGATCCGGTTCACCCACTGGACCGAGTTGCGGTAGAGGCCCGGCAGTCGGCCCACCGACACATCGGCCTGCTCGGCGAGTTCCTTGAGCTCGCCCCACTGGCCCCGCTCGTAGGCCAGCGCCAGGGCCCAGACGGCGGAGAGACTGGTCCGGCGCCCGCAGAGGGTGTGGCGGATCTCGTTGGAGACCGGCATGTGCGCCAGCGCCTCCTCCATCGGCTGGCCCAGCAGGCTGTCGAGGGTGGAGAGCAGGCCGGTCAGGAAGAGGTCCATGTCGCGGGAGCCGAGACCGGCCTCACGCCCCACCTGCTCCAGGAACTGGGCGCGCACCAGCGACGTCACCACCAGCTCCGACGGCTTGTCGCTGCCCAGCACGGTGAGCGCGATGAGTGAGCACCACTTCCGGGCGGCCCGCTCGCCGAGCACCCGGAGGGCGTGCTTGATGGACGTCACCTCGTGGCGCCAGCCGAAGCCCGCGGAGTTGAGGTAGCGCAGCAGCTTCACCGCCAGCGCCACCTCCTGCTTGATCACCCGCTCCAGCCGGTCGAAGTCGAGCTCGGGCCGGTGCAGCTCGGTCATGAACTGGACACAGTTCCGCTTGAAGGCCGGCACGTCGGGCGTCCGCAGCAGCTCCGGCTCGCAGAAGAAGTAGCCCTGGTACAGGGTGAACCCCTCCTCCACCGCGGCGGCGAACGCCTCCCGGGTCTCCACCCCTTCCGCCACCAGCTGGACCTTCCGCGGCGCGAACTCGCGGACCAGCGCCCGCCGCTCGGCCTCCGTGGTGGCCTGCCAGTCCACCTTGATGATGTCGGCGAGGTCGGCCATGGGGGCCAGCGCCGGCCGCCGGACGAAGTCGTCCAGTGCCAGGCGGTAGCCGGCGCTCTTGAGCGCGCGACAGGCCTCCAGCACCTCCGCCGACGGCTCCACGGTCTCCACCAGCTCGAGCACGGTGCGCTCCCGCGGCAGCACCAGGTAGAGCTCCTGCATCAGCACGTCGTGCGCCACCTTGACGAAGCCGAGCTTGTCCCCGAGCAGCGCGTCCAGCCCGAAGCCGAGCAGCACCGTGTGCAGCATCTCGAAGGAGGCCTGGTCCGGGCTCTCCCCGTCGGCGCCGCTCCCGAGCCCGGACTGGAACAGCAGCTCATACCCGACCACCGCCTGCTGGCGGTCGAGGATGGGCTGCCGGGCGACGAAGATCTCGCTGGTGACGGATGTGCCGGTGATGGTGCCCTCCCTGGCGGCGGATGGTTTCCGGTCGGCCTCCTGCCGGCCGGAATCCCCGCACTCAGTATCGGACAGGGGGGCGCCGGGCTTGACCCGGCGCGGGATCACTCGGCTACGGCCCGCAGGTGAGCGTGAGGGGCAGGGTCAGCGACCCGCCATTCACCAGGCCGGAGTAGGGCAGCGGCCCGGGATCGGTGCAGGCCGGGGGGAGGTTGGAGAGGGTGATGGTCCCGGTACCGTCACTCACGTCGACATCGAGGGCGGTGAACTGGCCGGCGGCGTCGGTGGCCACGAGGGGCTCCCCCGCGAGCCCGGTGGGCGCCACAGCCACCAGCACGTTGCCGAGCGGAGCCCCCAGGGCGTCGGTCACCGACCCGGTGATGGTCCCGAGGAGCGTGGGTGCCGTGCAGGTGAGCGACAGCCCAAAGCTGGTGACGATCCCTGACTGCACCGTCACCGGGTACCCGGGCTGGGCGCTGCAGATCGGCGGCAGGCCGCTGAGGGTCAGTGACACCGCGCCCACCGGCACGCCGGCCAGGGTGAAGCCCCCGGTGGCGTCGGTGATGGCGGAGGCGCCACCCGGGGTGGCGAGGACGGTGACGCCCGCGAGGGGCCCGAGCGTCGGCGAGCTGATGCTGCCCTGCACCGACCCGAGCGGTGGCGGGCTCAGGTCCGCGAGGTCAGCGGCGACGATCAGCCGGGCGGTGAACTGCCCGACCGTGGGATCGATGTCGAAGCCGACCCGCGACGATGCCGTGGTAGTCCCCGGTGCAATCGCCGCGAACTCCTCGTACCGGAAGCAGTCGTCCGCGCCGACGCAGCTGCTGTCATTGAAGAAGTTCCAGGGCGCGCCATCCCACTCGGGGCTCGCGGCCACCAGCCCACGGCTCGGCAGCACCACGATGACGTCGTTCCCTGATCCCCCGGTGGAGGTGCCCCCGGCGGTCACGGCGATGGCGATGTCATAGGGGAAGAGGAGCGGACCCGTGCTGCCGGGCGGCGGGGCGGGAAAGACCGTCGGACCGACCAGGTCGACGCCCGAGAGCCGGTTGGTGATCGCGATGTCGAAGCTGACCCGGACCTTGCCGGGCTGGAACGCCCCGACCGCGGAGGCGCTGAAGTTCGAGGTGGTCAGCAGGGTGGCGTCGCCGCCGAGGAGCGAGAGGCTCAGCCCGTCCGCACGCTCGTCCATCCCACCGAGGCCGGTCGAGGGCGCGGAGATCCGGATGCGCCCGGTGCGGACGTTGACCTCAGCCAGAAAGGCTGCACGGGCCACGCCGCTGGCCGGCACCTCGGGTACCTCGGGGATGCCGTAGGGGCCGAGCGTCTTCAGTTCTGCCGTGCACCCGAGCACCAGGGACGCGAGCAGGAGCGCAAGCGCGGTGGCGGGGCGACGCGACCGGGGGATTCGCATCAGCCACTCCTCATGAGGGGGTACAAGCTCCCCGCCGGGCGTCACGACGAGGTGACGGCCTGGTGACGCATCGGCCTCGAACCACGAGGCCATGGGCCCCTCAGGGTGCCACCCCGGTCCAGCCGCGACTCCAGCCCGCATACCACGGGACATTGGTCCGGGTGGCGTTGGCCGGTTCCACCGCCCCGACCCAGGTCGGCGTCAGGTCAAAGAACAGGTTGGAGGGTGCCGTTACGGCCCCCGTCACCGCCGGGCTGCCCGGCTGGGGCCGCGTATCGGGCGTCTGGGTGCTGGTGCCCGCCACGAGGATCGGATCCACCTCCCGGTTCTGGAGCACGGGGGTGGTGGCGTAGGCTGCCTCGTCGAGGCAGTCGGCGTCGGCGGCGTAGTTGGGAGTCGCGCCGAAGAAGATCGAATGGTCGAGAAACGCGAGCCCGGCCCCGAACTGGCCGCAGGCGTCCGGCCCCTCCACGTCGAAACCGTCGGCCGCGGTGCCCAGGACGATCGCGTCGCGCAGCGTGGCGGCGGATCCATCCTGCAGCACGAAGCCCCGGCCGCCTCCCACGCTGTTGCCGATAACGGTCACGTGGTAAAGGTCCGGCTCGGAGCGCGGCAGGGTGTTGGGCGCCCCAACCAGATTGCCGCCGAGGATGGCGTCGGCGCCGTTCTGGGGCACCTGCACCTGCAGGAACTGCACGCCGCCGCCGATGCCGTTGCCACCCCAGCCGTGTTCCCAGTGCAGGCCGGCCCCGAAGTTCCCGGTGGCCACCACATGACGCAGGTTCACGTTGCCGCCGGAGACATAGACGCCGTCGCCCAGGGAGCCGTGCACCTGCACCTGATCGATGGTGGTCCCGCTGCCCACGCCGAGCAGCGCCAGGCCACCCACGGGGCCGGTGCCGACGCCCATGCCGGCGTACTCGATGCGGGTGTACTCGATGGCCCCGGTGGTGTCTTCCACCAGGCAGCCCCCGTACAGCTCGGTGGTCCCGATGCTGAACTTCTCGGGGCAGAAGCCGGTGGTGCCGGGATCGGAGTGGTTGAGCAGCGCCAGCCCGTTCAGCACGATGCCGCCCCAGCACCCCGGCGACTTGGTGGCGCCCTTGCAGGTGAAGATGATGGGCTCGATGCGGGTGCCGCGAATCAGGACGTTCCCCGCCCGGGCCACCACCAGGGCGCCACGGGTGGCGGGGTCGCCCTCGACCTGGGTGCCGGGCTGGACGGTCAGGGTGGCACCGGGGCCGACGATCACGCTGCCCTGCAGTTCGTACACCGTGTCCCGGTAGAGCGTCCGGCTGGTGGCGAGCAGCCCGCTGAGGACGGCCGTGAAGGGTCGCGGCGTGCGCCCCGGCACCAGCTCACCGGGAATGGCGCGATCGTTGCCGACCGCCTCGTTGTTGATCTCCACTGCGTCGAGGACCGTGATGCCGTAGCTGCCATCGGGGTTCCGCCCCGGCGGGATCGGGTCCCCGGCCTCGCCGAGGCCGGGGCCGTTGGCGGGGGCCACATCGCCGGCGATGACGTAGTCGCGATTCACCTCGGTGAGCAGCGCGCGATTCCCCACCGCCAGGTTGGCCACCGCGGAGGCGTCAAGCACATCGACGGTGCTGTTGAGGGTCACGTCGCCGAACCTGAACCCCTGCCCCGCAATCCGCGGCAGGACCCGCTCGGTGAGCCGGAAGTAGGCCCACCAGTCCTCCAGGGTCCGGGGCGCCACCGCGGCGGGCGCCACCGCCCGGACCTCGAGCGGCAGTCGTTCAGCGCGGTACAGCGCCTGGCCCGCCGGCGTGGCCGCTTCCTCCAGGTCATAGCCGAGCCGGTCCGCCCACCCCGGGCGGAGCACCTCGAACCGCAGGTCGGCGGTGACCTCCGGCAAGCCGGCCAGCCGGAGGCTTGCCACCCGGAGTTCGCCCGCGCCGGCACGCTCGCTGTTGACGAGGATGAAGGCCTCTCCCTCCAGGGGCTGGCCGAGATAGCGCAGCGCCGTGGCGTCGAAGCGGAGCGTCCCCTGCACGCCGGCCAGCGGTCCGCGGTCGGTCCGCCGCACCAGCGGCAACAGGGCCACGGTGTCGCCCGGGAGGGCGACGGCGCGGCTGACCGCCAGGCCCACCGCGAGGGGCTCCGTCACCGGGCTCGTCCCCGATGGGAGCAGGTCGCGGCTGCACCCGGCGGCGGCGAGGGCGGCCGTGGCCAGCCAGAGGGCGGCGAGCGCCTGGCGCCGGCCCGGCTCACTGGAAGAGGTCATTGTCCTCGATCCTCGTGAAGTTGCCGTTCTGGTCGAAGAGGTACAGGATCACCGAGTAGTAGTCGTAGTACTGCGGCCGGCCGCCGCCGAGGGGGATGGTCGGCACCAGCACATCGCCCTCGAAGCCGAAGGCGTTGAACACCCCCACGTCGGGGCGCCCGTCTGGGGTAAAGAGGATGCCGTCGCGGAGGGTGGCCGCGCCGAAGAAGCCGGCATAGTCCGGCTCGGTCACCTGCAGCACGGTGGTGAGCGCCGCGGTGGTGCTCAGCTTGGCGTTGAAGGCCGCGGGCTGGGGACCGGCGCCGGCTTCATTGCCGATGGGCTCCTCGACGATGGCGGTGGTGTTCCCGTTCCAGTCCTGTACCCGGAGGCTGGTGCATCGCCCCTGGAGGTCTGTGTCGGGGAGTCCCAGCTCGATGGCACCGAAGATCGTGGCGGTATCGGGCCCGAAGGGAGCGCCGGTCAGCAGGCCCCGCCGCTGCCGGCCGCCGGTGGTGATGACGCTGGTGCCGTGGCAGTCGGTGATGTCCCAGAAGTACCGTTCGGCGTCGCCGTCAGGGTCGGCCACCCTGAACATGAAGCCGCTCACGCCGTCGTGGTACGAGGTGGCCACGGACAGGAACTCGGGCCGCTGGGCGGGGTCCGAGCAGACCACCCGGTAGTCCGCCTTGGCGCCCCCTTTCCCGGTGACGGTGAAGTGCTGGCGGCGGCTGCCATCGCTGATGATGGTGCAGTTGCCGGAGACGTGGAGCAGGTCCACGTCGTACTCGCCGGACGGCAGGTCGTCGATGTGCAACGTGTCGTTGGCGCCGAGGACCCCGGAACGGACGGTGGCCCCCGCCTGGCTGATGGTCCAGGCGTACGTGGCATCGTTCTGGTAGCCGTCAGTGGCGGTGGTGACGCGGATCAGCGATTCGCAGCTGATCAGGAAGCGCCACAGGGCGGTGTTGCTGTTCTCCGGGACCAGCAGGTAGATCTCCGCCCCGTCCTGCACCTGGCACTGCGACGGCAGGCCGCTGAGCGTGACCCGGTAGGTGGCCGGCTTCACCGGGACGATCACGGTGTCGCCCGGGGCCACCCGGCGGATCTCGTCGATGTGGAGGGTGCCGGAGATCTCGGTGATGCGATAGGTGTATTCGCGCCCGACATCGGTCCCCGGCTCGGCGGTGATCACCGGGACGATCGCGATGTAGGGTGGTTCGGCCGGGCCGGTGCTCTCGTCGCACCCGCCCAGCCCGAGCAGCAGGGTTCCGAGCAGCGCCGGCAGCAGCAGCCGGGTGGCCAGCCGTCCCAGCCACCGCCGCCGGCTCGTGGGGGGAAGCGGCGGCTGTCCGGCGCGGGGCAGCCAGCGGGGTCGGAGCGATTCCATGGGACACTCCTGCGAGCGAGACGGGGCGGCCGGTCCGGTACTCCGGGCCGACCGCCCTTGCCTTCGTGTGCGCGACATCGGCACGGGGTCGTGCCGCCTTACGGCGTGGTGGCGCTGGTCCAGGTGCGGGTCCAGCCGGCGTACCACGGGATGCCGCCCGAGGTCAGCGGGGCCACGGCGCCGCGGTAGTTCGCGGTGGCGTCGAAGTACCCGTCGTTCGGGGGGGTGATGCTGGTGCCCTGCGAGACCGCGGACGCGCTGACCGGACGGAAGTCCGGGGTGATGACGTTGTACGGCGCGATCAGCGGGTTGGTGGCCGCGGCCGTGTTGCCACGATCCACGTCGTTGAGGGCCTGTGCCTCGAGATCCGCGCCACCGGCGATGGTGTACGGCTGGCAGAGGAAGTCCGTGTCGGTGTTGCCGACGGCCACCACGTTGAACCAGGTAAAGGACTGGAACAGCACTTCGGTGTCGAGGTCGGCGCCCGATGGGCAGGTGGCCGCGTCGTCGATATCGAGGACGACCGGGTATCCGATCACCACGAAGTTGGAGAAGTCCGGCCAGGCGCCGCGACGCAGCTGGATCGCGTCGTTGACGTTGTTGCCGGCGGTGCCGCTGGTGCTGGACGGCGCCTCCGCGCCCACCATCGTGACGTTGTAGATCTGGGCGTTCACGCGGGGGGTGCTGTTGTACGTGGCCGCCACTTCGGTGTTGTCGATCTCGAAGGTCTTCTCCCCGTCCAGCGAGTCCTTCTGGCTGATCAGGAACTGGGCCTTGCCGCTCCACCCGGAGGCAAAGTCGAAGTCGTCGTCCGAGTTGGCGGTCATGACGATATTGCGGGTGTTGAACGTGCCGCCCCAGATCTCGAACCCGTCATCGAGGCCCGCATGCAGCTGGATGAACTCCAGCACGGTGCCGCTGCCCACGCCCCCGACCGTCAGGTTGTTGAGCTCGGTGTTGGCGGCAAAGGCGTACCCGCCGTACTCGATCTGGGCGTAGCGCACCACGCCGCTCGAGTCGGCATCGTTGCAGCCACCGAACCGGGTCTCGGACGGGGTGCCGGTGGTGCCCTCGAAGACCACCTCGAAGCAGCCACCGGTGGCCGCGCGCCCCGCGATCACCGGGCTGGTGAGCGCCGCCGACTGCGCCGCGTTGACCGACGCGTTGCCCATGATGGCCAGGCCGCCCCAGCAGCCCTTGAACTTGGGGGTCTGGTCGCAGGTCATGACGATCGGCTGCAGCGGGGTGCCCTGGGCGTCGATCCGGCCATCGCGCTCGATGATGAGCTCGGAGATCTGGAAGGTGCCGGCGCCGAGGTACATGCCCTCGATGCGGGTGCCGGGCTGGATGGTCAGGGTGGCGCCGCTGTTGACCTTCACCACGCCGTTGATCCGGTAGATCGTGTCGCTGAAGAAGGTGCGGTTGCTGGTGATGGCACCGGAGACCGTGGCGATGTTGGTCGTCAGCGGCGACCGGCCCGGAATGAGGTCGCAGACCACCGGGCGGAGGTTGCCCACCGCCTCGTTGGCGACGGCCTGGGCGTCCAGCACGTCGATCACCCGGGTGCCGCCCGCGCCCACGCCGGGGATCGGCGAGGAGTTCGGGGCCACGTTGCCCGCGACGACCGGGTCACGGGTGGGGAAGTCGGTGGCCAGCACGGAGTTGTTGCCGACGGCGATGTTGCCGATGTAGCTGGCGTCGAGCACGTTCACCGAGGTGCAGCTGGCGCCCGATTCCGCGCTCAGGTTGGCGTTGCCGTAGTGCAGGTTGGCCAGGTACTGCCCGGCCACGTGCGGCATCACCTTCCGCTCCTGCTTGACGACCTCCGGGTACAGCGCCTCGTTCCAGTCGGCCATCGACATGGCGCGGGCGGCCGACGGCAGCGCGAGGTCGGCCAGCTCGGCCGTGCCGGCGCGGGTGTAGCGGGCGATCTCCCGGGCGCCGTTGACGTCCGTCGCCATCTCCAGATCGAACTTCAGGGACTGGGTGTAGTCGCCGCCCTTGACCGCGAACACCAGCGTGCCGGAACGGCCGCCGATGCCGGTGCCGCCCTGGTAGCTGATGAGCTTGAGCTCACCGCGGGCGGCCTTCGTCGTGTTCAGGATGGTGACCTTGGCGCCCTCGGGCGCCTGGCCCACGAACTCGAGCCGGGAGGCGTCATAGGACAGCGTGCCCTGCAGGCCACCGAGGGCCTCGCGGCCTTCGGCCTGCACCGCCACGGCCACCTGCTGGCCGGCGCCGGCGTGCGCCGACGACACCGCGACACCGATCGCGAGGTCCGCGCCGGCCTGGTTGCCGCCCAGGGGGGTCAGATCATCCCCGGAGCAGGCGGAGAAAGCGGCTACCACGCCGGCGATCGCGACGACCGGGCGGACGTAGAGCCGGGTGAAGGACTTCTGCATGTGGGGCTTCTCCTGTAGGTCTGAACGGATGGGCGGACGCCCCACGGTGGGGCGCCCGCCTCCGTCCCGCCGGGTTACGGGATGTCGTTGCGCTGCGTGTTCGGCAGCAGGTCGGTGCCGTTGTCGCTGGCGGCCACGGTCAGCGTGGTCAGCGTGGTCAGGGCGCCGCTGCCCGCGTCGGTGAACGTGCAGGTGAGCACGCCCTGGACGCCGGTCTGGATGCCGGTGGTGGTGAAGTTCAGGAAGCCGATGGTACCGGCGGTGCTGGTGTTGAAGGTGCCGTTGGTCAGGCCCGAGCCGGACACGTTGCCGCACACCGGGGCGCTCAGGCGGGCGCTGTTGTAGGTGAACGAGCCCTGGATGGCGGAGATATCATCCGCGCCGGGGATCGCCGCGTCATCGCGGGTGGTCATGTCGATCGTGTAGCTGATCGTCACGGTCGCACCGTTGTCCACCGCGGTCCCGTTGTACTGATAGAACGCCGGCGGGGCCACGCAGGGCACGGTGAAGTTGACGGTCTGGCTGCCACCGTTGGTGAGGCCGGTGTACGAGCCCGCCGGGACCGCGGTGCAGCCGGCCGGCAGGTTGCCGAGGGCGACGGCGCCGTCCGCCGAGAGGTTGATCGGCACGCCGCTGATGCTCAGGGCGCCGGTGCTGGTGACGTTCCCCGAGACCGCGCTGCCGCCCGTCGGGGTGGCGCTCACGGTGATGCCGTCGATGGCGGCCCCGGCCGGCGTGAAGCCGGTGAAGGTGATCTGGCCCGCGATGCTGCCGTTCGGCACCGGGCAGGTGACGGTGAAGTTGACCGTCGCGGTGCCGCCGTTGGTGACGGTGGCCGCCTGGCTGCCGGGGTTGGTGCAGCCGGCCGGCAGGCCGCCGGTGATGGCCACCGACGCCGGGCCGGTCGGGACGCTGGCGATCGCATACGCGCCCGCGCCGGCGGTGGTGCCCGGGAGGCTGGTGATGCCGCTGGTGGCAGTCACGGTCACGCCGTTGAGCGCGCCCAGCTGGGGCGAGGTCACGGTGCCGTCGATGGTGCCGGTCGGGGCCGGGCCGCTGTTCTGCAGGTCCGCCGCCACGATCAGGCGGGCGGTGAACTGGCCGACGGTCGGGTCGAGGTCAAAGCCGACGCCGCTCGCCGCCGTGGTCGAGCCCGGGAAGATCGGGCCCGCGAACTCCTCCCAGCGGAAGCAGTCCGAGCCGTTGCTCTGGCCGAACCCGCCGCCGCTGCCCTGCCCGCCGCTCCCGCCGCCGCCGTTGTTCGGCGGGGTGCAGGAGACGTCGTTGAAAAAGCTGTGGGGGGCGCCGTTCCAGTCGGTGCTCGGCGCCACCAGGCCGTAGCTCGGCAGGGTGACGATCACGTCGTTGCCCTGGCCGCCGGTGGCGGTGCCACCCGCGGTGACGGCCACCGCGATGTCGTAGGGGAACAGGATGGGGCCGGTGGTGCCGGCCGGGGGCGCCGGGAAGACGGTCGGGCCCACGAGCTGCACGCCGGAGAGCTTGTTGGTGATGTTCACGTCGAACGTCACCCGCACCTTGCCGGGCGCGAAGGCGCCGACGGCGGAGGCCACGAAGTTCGAGGTGGTGATGTTGACCACGTCACCACCGACCAGCGACAGATCCACGCCACGCAGGCTCGCGTCGATGTCCTCGCCGCGCAGGGCGCCGAGACCATTCTGGGTCCCGGTGAGCTGCGGGGCGCGGATCTTCACTTCGCCGGTGCGCACGTTGACGTCGGCGAGGAAGGCGGCGCGGGTGATCTGCGGGTTGGGCTGCGGGGTGCCGGGGAGCACCGGGCCAGCGCCCGTGTTGTCGGACGAGCACGCGCCGGCGACGACGGCGGTGGCGACGATCGCGCCGACCGACATCACACGCCGGGCCTGCCCACCGAGACGGCGGACCAACTGCATGGAACCTCCAGAGGAACTGATGGTGGAAGGACAGCGGCCCCGAACGGCCTCGGGACGGCCGGGCTCTCAAGCCGCGGGTAAAGTCGGCCGATAACAGCAAGGCCTCGCCGCGTCGCGGTATCGGTTGCGGCCACGAGCGGTCACGGGCGAGCGGGCCAAAGTCTGTGGGGAAGAAACGGGACCGTGATGTGGACTTGTGACATTCGTGAAGTGCCGGGGCGCCGCCACACCAACGGGGAGCGCCGCCCCCGGGACGCCACAGCGGCTGCCCGAACGCGGCGCGGATACGACACTCTGTCACGGCTCAGGGCAGCGTGAGGCTGCCCTCCACCCTCTGCAGGACACCGAGGTAGTTGAACGAGCCGAGCGCGGCGGTGCTGAGCACGCTGCTCAGGTAGAAGCGTGGCGTCGCGGTGTTGCCGCTGGCGCCCTTGGGCCGGAAGTTGATCGTCGCCACCGGCACGAGCCCGGTGTTCGGCGAGAGCGCCACCCCGGTGAAGCTCAGCTTGCACTTGCAGCCCCCGGTGGCGTTCGTGATGTTCGACGACCCGCCGCCACTGGCGAAGACCAGCGAGTGATATTCCAGGACCGCCGGGTCCCACACCAGTGAATCCACCACGTAGCTCCCCAGCGCCTCGGGCCCCGAGGTCTGCGGGATGTCCTGGCTCAGGTTGAGGGTCACCACGAGCGGGTAGGCGGCCAGGCCGGCGTTGAAACCGCCGAAGGCGCTGGTCCAGGTGATCGGCGTGACCGCCGCGCTGACCGTCACCGGGGCCTGGTCGGTGGCCGTGGCACCCTGATTGTCGGTGATGGTCAGCGTGGCCGTGTAGCTCCCCGCCGCGGCATAGCTCTTCGATGGGTTGGCCTGCGTGCTCGTGGTGCCGTCGCCGAAGGTCCAGCCGTAGCTGGCGATGCTGCCATCAGGATCCGACGAACCGGCGGAACTGAAGCTGATCGCCTGGCCCGCCGTGCCGGTGTACGGGCCGCCCGCCTGGGCCACCGGGCCCTGGTTGCCGCCGCCGGCCCCGGTGGCGAAGGTGTCTTCCACCACCCGGAACAGGGTGTCCAGGGTGACGCTGCCCGCCGCGTCCGCGATCGCCGCGATGCTGGTCCCGGTGATCGAGGAGCCGTTCCCGATCACGGTGAACGTGAAGCGCGCCGCGGACACCAGGCCCGTCGGCGGGGTGGCGGAGGTGGTGAAGTTGAGCCAAGAGATCTGGCCCGGCGTCCCCGTGCTCACCGTCAGGTTGTTCATCTGGGTCGGGGCGGGGGCGGTGCTGCTCACGTACTGCAGCACCGAGGGATTGAAGGTGGTGATCGCCTGCACCGCGCCGACGTTCTGGGAGGGCTGGGCCGAGGCGTCGAGGGTGATGTCGAGCGTGACGGTCTGGCCGCTGGAGGCGGTCTGCGGGGTGAATACGTTGCGGTAGGTGAACGGCTGCGCCCCGCCCCCCCCGCCCCCGGTGACGGTCACGGTGGCCTGGTCCGTCGCCGTGGCGCCCTGGTTGTCGGTCACCGTCAGGGTGGCGGTGTAGGTCCCCGCGGTGGCGTACACCTTGGAGGGGTTGGCCTGGGTGCTGGTCGTGCCGTCGCCGAAGGCCCACCCGTAGCTGGCGATGTTCCCGTCGGGGTCGCTGGATCCGGCCGAGCTGAAGCTGATGGCGCTCCCGGCACTGCCGGTGTACGGGCCGCCCGCCTGCGCCACCGGGTTCTGGTTGCCGCCGCCGGAGCCGGCCCCGACCGTGAAGGTGTCCTCCACCACGCGGAACTGGGTTTCGAGGGTCTGACTGCCATCGAAGTTGCCGATGGTCGCGATGCTGGATTGGGTGCGGGCGGTCTGTCCCGTGCTTCCCGCCACGGTGAAGGTGAACCGCGCCACCGGCACCACGCCCGTCGGCGGCGTGCTGCCGGTGCTGAAGTTGAGCCAGGTGATGGTGCCGGGGGTCCCGGTGTTCACCGTGAGGTTGTTCATCAGTGCGGGGGCCGGGGCGGTCGCGCTCACGTAGGTGAGCACCGCCGCGTCGTATTGCAGGCTCGCCTGCACCGCGCCCACGTCCTGCCCGCTCACCGCCGACAGGTCCAGGCTCACGTCGAGCGTGATGGTCTGCCCCGCCCCGGCCTGCGACGGCGTCCACACATTCCGCAGGATGAACGGCGCGTTCGGATTGCCGCCGCCCCTGGTGGGACACGACACCGCGAAGCTGACGGTGTCGGCGGAGAGCGGGGCCACCTGCACGCTCCGGCTCGCCACGCCGGACAGCAGGCAGGGTGCCTCCACATCGCTGATGGTGACCTCGTAGTCGCCCGGGCGCAGGTTGGCGAAGCCCTGCACGCCACCGAAGCCGCTCAGCGTGGTCGCCCCCAGGGCTGGCAGGGTGTCCCCGCTCACGATCCCCACGTAGTCCACCCGGTACCCGTCGGTATCCACGCTGTCGCCGGTGACGGTCACGCGCGCGGCCATCCGCCCGCGGGTGGGGTCCACGCACGACAGCGAGAACCCGATGCTGGTCCGGGTATTGAGGCCGGTATCCGCCACCACGGCGGTGCGCACGGAATCCCCGGCGGTGAAGGAGCAGGTGGGAAGCACGTCGCGCAGGGTCACCGTGTAGGTGCCCGCCGGCAGCGGGGAGAGCGTCTGCTGCGCCACCGATCCGAGTGCAATCGAGGTATCCAGGGGGCCGCTGATGTCCACCCGGTAGCCGTTGGGATCCTCGGCCCCCTGGGCCGTGCCCTGGAGCGCGGTGGACAGGACGAGGCCCGGAAGCGGGGGCGTGAGGGCGCCGGCCACGGTGCTGGGGCGGGATCGGTCGCCCACCTGGTCCACGGTGAGGATCCGGTAGCCGTAGTAGGTCTCCGGCGAGAGGCTCCCGTCGAAGTAGCTGGTGGCGCTCGGCGCCACCTCGGCCAGGAGCCTGAACTCGCCGTGCAGGTCCACCCGCCGTTCGATCCGCAGCAGCTGCAGGTCGGTCACCCCCGACGGGAGCGTCCATTCCAGCCGGATCGTACTGAGGTTGAGTGCCGTCGCACGCACCTCGGTCGGGGCATTGGCGCCGCCGAGGCCGAGTGATTCGCCGGCGCCACAGGCCCAGGCCACCAGGGCCAGGCCGAGGAGGGCCCACGGGCGGCGCCAGGACTTAGAAGACATCATAGGTCACTCCGACCGACCAGGAGGTGCCGATGGGCGCCCGGCGGGTCTGCACCCGGTTGCCGGAGCCCTCGAGGACCCAGCGGACCTGCTGGCCCGTCAGGTTGGTGCCGGAGACCGAGATCTTCATCGGCCCGAACCCCTGCTGCACCTTGGCGTCCAGGCTGTACCGGGCGCGCTCCAGGACGTTGGCCGGCCGGACATCGGGCTGCGACGGCTGGGCCCCGCCGTACCGGGCAATCCGCGTATCGAAGAAGTTGTACAGCAGCGAGATCGACGTGCGGGACGCCTCGTTGGCCCACGACAGCGAGCCGTTGAGCAGCAGCGGCGACTGTCCCTGCAGCCCCAGGCCCTTGGAGCCGCCGAAGCGGATCGGGTCGAGCGTGACCTCCGACTGCAGCATCGTGGCGTTGACGCCCACCGCAAGCCCACCCAGGAATCCGGGGAGGAAGTCGAGCGCGCGACGGCCCTCGAGCTCCACCCCGTAGTTGCGGGCGGTGCCGCCGTTGGCCGTGAAGGAGGTGCACACGTTGGCCGACTCCTGGATGACCTCGACCAGCGGGTCATCGAACCTCTTGTAGAAGCCGCTGATCGCGAAGAGCTCCGCGGGCCGGGGATAGAACTCCCAGCGGGCGTCGAGATTGAGGATCCGGGCGGGCCGGAGCCCGGGATCACCCGTGATGTCGCACTCGGAGCCGATCGGCACGTAGCGGTCGTTGACCAGCTCCCGCGGGTCGGGGCGCACCACCGAGCGGAAGCCGGCCAGGCGGATGTTGATCCGGTCGCTGAGGGACCAGGTCAGGTTCGCCGACCAGAGGTAGTCCCAGGGGCGGAGCCAGGTCACCGAGTCGGGGGCCTGCCGGCCGCCCTCGAAGACGTTGAGCCGCCAGTGCTCCACCCGCAGCCCCCCCACCACCCGCACCGACGGCAGCAGGGCCAGGTCGGCCATGCCGTAGAAGGCGGTGAGGTCGTCGTCCGAGGCGTAGGCCCCGCCGAAGTCGAGCGCCTGCCCCGTGAGGACGCTCCCCATGTTCTCCGGCGCGAAGAGCCGCTCCGGGGGGAGGCTCAGGATCGCCTCGTCGGTGGTCTGGGTGCGGATCTGCGTGTAGGACGACGTGAAGGTCCGGGGCTTGTCCCGCAGCAGGCCGCCGAACTTGAGGATCGCGTCCGATTCATGGCGCAGCGAGAAGGGCACCGTCAGGTCCGCCTGACCGGTGCGGATCTGGTCCTCGAGGTCGCGGGTCTGGAAGACGCTGAACTGGGACAGCGTCGGCAGCCCGGTATTCTTGATGTAGTTGGCCCGCCGCTGATCAGGCTCCCGCCGCCGCGCCAGGGCCAGGGTGCCCTTCCACTCCAGCCGGGAGCCGGCCAGGAACCCCAGCACGTGCTCGCCGGAGAGCTGCGACTGCATCAGCTCCCGCTCGACATACTGCACGCCATAGGTGTCGAAGATCGTGCTGTTCTCGGTGTTGTAGCCGGAGCCGTTGCTGAGGATCTCCTCGGCGTTCCGGGTGTAGAGGTTCTTCCAGCCCAGCTTGCTGCTGCTCCCCAGCCGGATGGAGAGGTTGGCCAGGGCGCCGACCTCGACCTCCGCGGCGCTCTCGTCGAGCACCCGGCCGTTGCCGCCCTGGCCGTCCTTGTTGGGGATGTAGGCGAGCAGCTTGCCGGGCGTGTAGCTGCGCTTGTTGCCGTAGGTGAGCGCGGCCGAGAAGCCGATCGGGAGGGCCTCACCGAACTGGCCGCCGATGTTCAGCGACACGCCGAGGTTGGGCGCCGCGTCCACCCGCCGCCCCGTCCACACGTTGCGGTAGGACTCGAGCGCGCGCTCGTTGAGGCGGCCGGCGATCGCGTCCGCGTTGGGGCGCCGCCGGGCATCGCCGAACCCGAAGAAGTCGCTGGTGGTCCGCGGCGCCTGGGCCATCGGCTGGAACGTGGTCAGGCTGTTGAACCCCTGGGACACCCCGACCTGCATCACCCAGTTCTCGGGGAAGTCCTTGGTGCGGATCTCCACCGACCCGCCCGCGAAGTCGCCCGGCTTGTCGGGCGTGGCGGTCTTGGCGGTGACGATCGACTCCAGCAGGCTGGCGGGGAAGATGTCGAGTGGCGCCACCTTCTTGAGGGGCTCCGGGCTCGGCAGGTCGGCGCCGTTGAGCGTGGTGTTGCTGTAGCGTTCGTTGAGGCCGCGGACCAGCACGAACTTCTTGTCGAACACCGTCACCCCGGTGACCCGCCGGATGACGTCGCTGCCGTCGGAGTCGGGACTGCGACTGATCGCCTCGGCGCTGATCCCGTCGCTCACGCCGGGAGCGGCCTGCTGCGCCGCGAGCAGCCCCGCGTCGGTCTTGGGGGCGGAGGGCACCGCGCCCTCGACCGCGAGTTCCTCGAGCTCCACGGCCTTCACCGAGAGCGCGAAATCCACCGTGATCGTCTGGCCGGCGATCACCTTCACGCTGTCCCGCCGCGTGGGGGAGTAGCCGATATAGGCCGCCAGCACGGACTGCAGGGTGGCCGGCACGGCCGCCGTCCGGTAGCGCCCGTCCAGGTCGGTCTCGACCACGCCCGGGATCCCCACCACCGAGACCCGCACCCCCTGGATGGGCCGGCCCGTCTCCCGGTCGATGATCCGTCCCGTGACACGACCGGTGGGCACCGGGGCCTGGGCGGCGGGCGCAGGGGTCGGCGCGGGCGCCGGCTCCTGGCCTTCCGCCGGCACGGCGGAGAAGAGCAGGAACAGCGCGGTGGTCGCGGGGAGGACAATCCGCATGGGGATTCGCTCGGGGCAGCGTGACGGGTGCGCCAGCATGATGCCGGAACCGGCGCGTGACGCCGGCCGGCGGAAGGCGAGGTAGTATCGCGCCCCCATGCGGGACTTCCAGCCCGATGCCGTCACGAGCTGGTCACGAGGAAGCGATGAGGTTCGTGACCCGCCGCCGCGTCACTCATGCTGGGCCAGGAGCGTGTCGGGCGGCGCATCCACCCGCCTCGCGTCGACGGGAACCCGTCCGGCGAGGAACCCGCGGACCGCCTCCTCGACCACCGCCGGCGAGCGCACCCACGGGAACAGCGCGCTGCCCGGCACCACCAGCAGGTGGCTCCCCGGCAGGCGCCCCGCCCAGCCGCGGGCGCCCCAGGCGAGGATCGGGGAGCCATCGCCGAGCAGCACCAGCGCCTCGCCCCCGAGGCGGGGGATCGAGTCCCACCAGTTCCAGGTGCCGATCGCCTGGTAGAACCGGCGCTGCTCGCCTTCGCGCGCGAGCAGCCGTGCGGGATCGCCGGCGCAGACCGCCGGGGCGAGCGCACGGACCACGGCAGGGTCGGTCTCCTCACTGGGTGACAGCGCGAAGCCCCAGTAGGCCCGGCAGTATCCCGCGGGGTCGGTGGTGTCGGCGCGGGCCGCGCGGGCCAGGCCGTGCCGCCGCTGGGCGGCGGTGTCGTGGGGCTGCCGGATCAGCTCGAAGACGAAGTTGGCCCGCTGGGGAAAGGGGGCCAGGAGGACACTGCGCGTCAGGTGCCCGGGAAAGCGCAACGCATGCTTGAGCAGCACCGCCGTGCCCCAGTGATGGCCCACCGCCGCGAAGCGTTCCAGCTGGAAGTGCTGACGCACCGCCTCGAGGTCGGTGGCGTCGGTCTCCAGCCGGAGCGCATCGGCGGAGCGCACCGCCGGCGACTCCCCCCGCCCGCGCAGGTCGAGGAACAGCAGCGCGTGCCGGTCGCCGAGCCGGCCGAAGGCCTGCTGCAGGTAGCCGACGCCAAGCATCGGGCCCCCCGCCAGGAAGAGCACCGTGTCGGGCCCCGCACCGACCATCCGGTAGTGCAGGGAATCCCCGCCAGGCACCGCGATCATCCCCTCCGCCGCCAGCGGCGGGGCCGGGGCGCGACAGGCAAGCAGGGCGAGGGCCAGGAAAGTGAGCAGGGCGCGGAGGCGTCCGCGGTCCGGCGGCAGGCGGCGTGACATGCGAGAAGGGTACGCGCCGCCGTCACGTGCCCGTCACGCCGGGAGACAGGATGCGGTAACGGCCGCTAGTAGCGGTAGCGGAACCCGGCCAGGGCCCGCGGCCCGGTCGGCCACCAGAGGATGCCGGCACGCAGGTCGAGCGCCGAGGCCAGGGGAATCGTCACCAGGCGGCCGGCACGATCCGGAATCCGGAGCGGCATGGCGGCACGGGGATCGACCACGAGGGCCGCGGCGGGGGGGCGGGCGGTGCCCTGCCCCGCCAGCATGGCCCGCAGCCGGATCGCGGCCACTCCGCGCTGGAGGGTGCTGCGCGCGACGGAGTGCTGCGCGGCGGCCGGGATGGCCAGGAGCAGCAGGAGCAGGGAGAGGAGGAAAGGACGCACCATGCGAGCAGCATGGGCCCGGCGCATCACGTCCCGATGACGGCCGCGTCAGGGGCCGATGACGCCACCGGCCCGGTCAGCCGCCGGAGAGAATGCGATAGACCCACTCGACCGCGCGCCGGTAGGCCTCGGGCACGCGGGACTCCGGGAAGGCGATCTTCCGCGCGAGGAGCTCGACCCGCTCCCAGTCGGCACGGTCATACGCCACCGCCAGGCCGAGGGTGTCCGCCAGGTGATTGTCCCCGCCCAGGAGGGCGTGGCGGATGTCGTCGCTCACGGCCATCTGTTCCAGCACCTGCTCCAGCGGCCGGTCGAGCAGCGCGTCGAGGGTGGAGAGGAGTCCGGTCAGGAACAGGTCGGCCACGGTCTCGGGCAGCGCCCCCTCGGCGCCGAGCTCCTCGCAGAACTGGGCCCGGACCAGGCTGGTCACCACCAGCTCCACCGGCTTGTCCTCGCCGATGAGGGTGAGCGCCACCAGCGAGGCCCACTTCCGGGTGGGCCGCTCCCCCAGGACCCGCAGCGCCTGGCTGATGGTGCTCACCTCGTGCCGCCAGCCGAAGCCGGCGGAGTGGAGGTAGCGCAGCAGCTTCACCGAGAGCGCCACCTCCCGCTTGATGAGCGCCTCGAGTGCGTCGAAGTCAAGCTCGGGGCGGTTCACCTCCTGGATCAGGCGGACCAGGTTGGCCTTGACCGGGGTGACGTCCTTCCCGGTGACCATCTCCGGCTTGCAGAAGAAGTAGCCCTGGAACAGCTCGTAGCCGGCCTGCAGCCCCTCGTGGAACTCCTCGTAGGTCTCCACCTTCTCGGCCAGCATCTGGATGCCGCGCGGCGCGAAGCGGCGCACCAGCTCCGCCCGCTCGGCCCCCCGGGTGATCAGGAAGTCGATCTTGATGACGCTGGCGTAGGGCAGCAGCGCCTCGTACTCGGGGCGGAAGACGAAGTCGTCCAGCGCCAGCCGGTACCCCGCCCGGCGCGCGGCCCCGCAGGCCGCGGCCACCTCCGCGTCGGGCTCGATCGTCTCCAGCACCTCGATCACCGCCTTGGCCGGCGGCAGCACCGCCCAGTGTTCCTTCACCAGCACGTCGCGGGAGGCGTTGAAGAAGGCGGGCTTGTCGCCCACCAGCGCATCGAGCCCGAACCCCAGCAAGGTCGTGTCCATCATCTGGAGCGACGCCTTGTTGGGGTCGTGCTTGCCGAAGACGTTCTGCAGGCTCGAGCGGAACAGCAGCTCGTAGCCCACCACGTTCCGCCGCCGATCGAAGATTGGCTGCCGGGCGACGAAGATGTCCACGGGCGGTCAGATATGGGCGAGGGAAGGCAGCGCCGCGGCCATCTCGGCGGCGCCGGCCCAGCGGTCGGCCCGGTCCTTGGCCAGCGCGCGCTCCACGACGGCGGCGAGGGACTCGGGGGTGTCCGGCCGCAACGGACGGATGTCGGGGACCGGCGCGGTCTGGTGCCTGGTGAGCACCAGGTCCTCGAAGGGATCGTCGTAGGGCGGGTGGCCCGCCAGGCACTCGAAGAGCACGCAGGCCAGGGAATAGAGGTCCGACCGCGGGTCGATGCCGTCGAAGCCGGTGATCTGCTCGGGGCTCATGTAGGTGGAGGTCCCCACGGCAAAGCCGCTGCGGGTCAGCCGGTCGGAGCCCGCCGCGGCCACCGCCTTGGCGATCCCGAAGTCCACCAGCACCGCGCCTTCCGGGGAGACCACGATGTTCTCCGGCTTGACGTCGCGGTGGACAATGCCCCTGGCGTGGGCAGCGCCCAGGGCGCCGCAGAGGTCGTGGGCCAGCCGGACCGTGTCCGCGACCGGCACCCGGCGCACCCGTTCCAGGTGCTGGCGCAGCGAGGGTCCCGGCACGTACTCCATGACGTACCACAGCAGCCAGTCCCCCTCGCCGTAGTCGAGCAGCCGGGCGATCCGGGGGTGACTGAGCTGGGAGGCAAGCTCGATCTCGCGCAGGAAGCGGTCGGCGGTGATGCTGGCGGCGAGCTGCGGGTGCAGCACCTTGAGCGCCACCGGGGCGCCCCCCGGCGTGTGCGCCAGGAAGACCCGGGCCGCGCCGCCCCGGCCGACCTCGCGCTCGATACTGTAGCGCCCGGTCAGGGCCTGCCGCACCAGCGGGAGTAGATCGCGGGCCATGCCTGCTCCGCGGTGAATCCTGAGGGGGAATGGGTAAGTAGGGGGAGGTGACACGGGGCCGCAAGGGGCCCTTCCAACCCCTGACCTCCCGACGCGGTCCAACCCGCATACCCCGACCCGGAGTCTCCGCATGCGTGCCGCCTTTCCCGCCCTGTTGCTCCTGGCCCTGCCCCTCGCCGGCCAGGGGGCCAGGAGCTATGCCCTGTCCGGCGAGTCGGTGGCCGTCTACAACATCGCCGGCGTGGTCCGCGTGGAAGGGGGCCGTGGCGGGGCGGTCACGGTGGCGGTGACCCCCACCGGCGCCGATGCCGGCCGGCTCTCGGTCGAGACCGGCGACCTCCGCGGCCGCACCACCCTGCGGGTCGTCTACCCCGGGGACCGGATCGTGTACCCGGCGCTCGGTCACGGCTCCAACTCCAACTTCACCATCCGCCCCGACGGCACCTGGGGCGACGGCGACCACCGCTGGGGCCGCGGCGAAGGCCGCAAGGTCACCATCCGGGGGTCCGGCGACGGCCTCGAGGCGGCGGCCGACCTCACCGTGAGCGTGCCGGAGGGGCGCCGGGTGGCGATCTACCTCGGCGTGGGGCGCATCGAGGCCACCAACGTCAACGGTACCCTGCACCTCGACGCCATGAGCGGCGACGTCATCGCCCGTGGCACCCGGGGCAGCCTGAGCATCGACACCGGCTCGGGCGACGTGACGGTGACCGGCGCCAGCGGCTCGCTGTCCCTCGACACCGGCTCGGGCGACGTCGAGGTCTCGGACATGAGGGAAGGGGACCTCACGGTCGACACGGGGAGCGGGGAGGTACGGGCCCGCGACATCGCCGCGCGCACCCTCGCCATCGACACCGGGTCGGGCGACATCCGCGTGGAAGGGACCCAGGTCCCCGACGCCACCCTCGAGGCGGGCAGCGGCTCGATCTGGATCTCGCTCACCGGGACGCTGGCGCGCCTGCATGTGGAGACCGGGTCGGGCGACGTCACCGTGCGGCTGCCCGAGTCGGTGAACGCCACCGTGGACCTCGAAACCGGCAGCGGCGACCTGGACCTGGCCCTCCCGCTCCAGCTGGTCCGCAAGTCGGAGGGAGAGATCCGCGGCACGCTCGGCGATGGTCGCGGCCGGATCGAGATCGAGACCGGTTCGGGCGACATCAGCCTCACCCGCTAGCCCGGCTCAGGGGGCGGCGAGCACCCGGCACTGCACCGTGGCCTCCACCCGCACGCCGGTCTCGGTCGTCCCCACCAGCCGAAGCACCGCCCCCGCCCCGCGTCGTTCCACCACGGCGCTGGGCGGGGTGTCTTCCCGGACCGAGCGACCGTCCACCACGTAGCTGCGGCCCGTGGGCAGGTTGCCCACGTTCACGCTCAGCTGGAAGGCGCGAGTGGTGCCGGTGTCGGCGTCGACCTGGAGCTGGACCGCCGTGATCCCCAGGGAGTCGGACGGGTCGGTGTAGAGGTTGGCCCAGCTCGGGGCGGCGCCTCCCCGGTAGGTGCAGGACGGCGGGGTGGAGAACACGTCGTACACGCCGCCATCGGGCCCCCCGACCAGCACCAGGTGGATCACCGTGGCCGCGTCGCGGGCCAGCACCTCGGGATCGGGCGGGGTGGCGATCTCCAGGTTGGGAATCTCCACCATCGAATCCGCGACCGCCGTCCCGCGCTGGCGCGCGCTGGCCCGCAGCGCCTCCACCCGCGCGCCCCACGCGGCCACCTGCTCCGGCGTGCGGATGCCGTTGCGGGCCAGCAGCCAGCGCAGCACGCCATCGGTGGTCGCCACCGGGAACACCACGTACACGAACACCAGCAACCCGGCATACACGAGGCCGCGGTTGTAGGGGCGCAGCTCGTATTCGGGCCGGTCGAGCGCGGTGAACACCGCCAGCACCACCGACCCGATCCAGCCCATGGTGAACACGCCCACCGGCACCAGCACCCCGGTGATGAGCGGCCGCGGGTCAGTGGCGCCGAGCAGCGCGATCACCCGCGAGAGCCCCAGGAGCGCGGAGCCATACACCACGAGGCAGACCCCCAGCGCCAGCCCGGGCTGCCCATTGTACAGCTGGCCCAGCCCGGGCAGCAGCAGCGACAGCACGCCCGCAATCGCGGGATTGCGCGCCCGGATCTCCCCCTCGCTCATGGGCTCCTCCTTCAGGTCCCGGGGTCGCCGGGGACCGCCGCGGGGGCCAGGGCCGCGGCCAGACGCGCAAAGGCGCTGTCCCCCTCCACCCCCTGCATCAGGGAATCGAGCGCGGCCACCGAGGCCCGGATGTCCGCGCCGTGGCGCTGGTACCACTCCTCGAACAGCTCCAGCCGGGTGCGGTAGATCCGCGCCGCCACCAGCCGCGCGTTGTTGACCGGCCGATCGGCCATCGGGCCGATGGTGTAGGTGCGGAGCTGCCGGCCGACCGTCCCCTCCAGCTGCTCCCGCGCCCAGCGGCCGAGCGCGGCCCGGCCGCTGTCGACCGCGGCGGAATCGGGCGCCACCCGGTAGAGGGCATCGAGCCGGTCGGCGAGGGTGGTGTAGTAGCCGCTGAGCACCACCTCGTCGAGCCAGCGATCGGCCGCCTGCTGGGCCGCCGCCTCCGAGCCCCGCCGCCGGAAGAACGCCTCCGCGGCCCGGTACCCCGCCAGCTGGGCAAAGCTCTCGTTGAACGGCGTGGCGCTCTTGAGGTAGAGCGTGTTGTGCGCGATCTCGTGCAGCACCGTGGCGGCCAGCTCCACCGAGTCACGGCTCATCGCGGTGGAGTACAGCGGGTCGTTGAACCACCCGAGCGTGGAGAAGGCGCCCGCCGGCCGCAGGTAGATGTCGTAGCCCCGCTGCTCCAGGCGGCCGGCCTCCCGCCGCGCCATCGCGGGGTCGAAGAACCCCTTGTACGGGATGCGCCCGACGATCGGGTACTTCCAGAGGTAGGGGCAGAGGCAGTTGCGCGGGCTGGCGGAGAGCACCAGCAGCAGCGTGTCACGACCCACGTCGGCGTAGGTGGTGTACGTCTCCCTGGCCTCGTAGCCGATCTCGGCGGCGAAGTTCCGGGCGTCGAGCACCAGCTGGAGCTGGGCCCGGGTCTCCGCCGGGGTGTCGGCGCGACCCAGGATCTCGGCGATCGGGGTCCGCGCCTCGAGGATCTTGGTCTGCTCCAGCCCGGCGCGGGTGAGGTAGCGGACGTCCTCGCTCGCCACGTAGGCGGTGCCATAGCCGGCGATGAGCGCCCCGGCGAGGATCAGGAGGATCATGCAGCCCTTTCGGCGCATCAGAGGGTGAAGCGCAGCCCCAGGCGGTGGACCTCGCGGCCCAGCCGGGTCCGCCGCTGCCAGGCATAGTCGATGTTGAACCGGCTGAGCACCAGCCCGGCCCCGAGGGAGATCTCCTTCTGCCCCGAGCCCTCGGGCGGGGCGCCGTATCCCACCCGCCCCACCAGCCCCACCCCGCTCAGCACCGCCCCCGCCTCGACCCCGATGACGGTACGCCGCGCCGCCCGCGCCTGCCACACCACCTCGACGGTGCCGAGCACCCGGGCGGTGAGCTGCGGATCGGTGAAGTTGAAGGCGAATGCCGCATGCTTGCTCACCGGCAGCAGGAGCGGCCCGCCGGTCACCCGCCAGCTCTCGAGGTTCCGCACCGAGAAGGCCAGCGTCATCAGGTCGAAGACGTGGATCCCGAGCCCGGCATCGAGCGCGGCGGTGCGGCGGGTGTCGCCGGTGGAATCCTCCAGCGACACGTAGCGGAGGGTGCTGCCGGCGGCGATGAGGCCCACCCGGTACACCGCCGAGGCGGTCCACTGCAGGTTGTCCACCACGGCGGAGGAATCACTGAAGCGGAGGTAGTGGATGCCCCCGCCGAAATCGAACTGCAGGAACCGGAACCCCGCCGCCGCGAAGCCCTCGAGCGAGCCATCAGGATAGCGCTGGGCCGCGCCCTCGATGGCGATGTTGCGGATCGTGGCGAGTCCGGCCGGGTTGAGGAACGTGGCGCTGGCATCGCCGTTGAGCGCCACGCTCGCGCCCCCGAGGCCGGCGGAACGGACCGAGATGGGCAGGGTGAGGATGAGCGGTGCCAGCGGCGCCTGGGCCTGGCCCGCCAGGCCGGCGGGCAGCAGCAGCGCGAGCAGCGCCCGCCGCGCCGCCCGGTCGATCAACGAATCCTCAGCACCGCGTACTGCGGCTGCACCGCCCCGGCATTCTCCACCGACAGGCTGAGCGCCACCGCGGCCGCGTCGCCGGGCTGGACCACCCGGACGTACGTCCCGGAGCCGCCACGCAGGGTGCCGGCGCCGGCGTACCCCGGCCCGGCGGTGGAGTCGGGGAAGAGCGGATAGGGGCCCGGGAACACCTGGTCGAACGCCACCGCGAGGTTCCAGCTCTTGAATCGGAGCCGCCCGCTCGGCTCGGTGAAGCCGGTGACGGCCTCACCCCCGTTGGCCAGGTGGAACTGGCCGGCCAGCGTGGCGAAGGTGATGCCGGGCTGGAAGAGCTGGGCCGCCGCGACCGCCGTGGCCGCGCCGGTCGTGGCGAGGCCGCCGGCCTGGTCGGCGCCGAGCAGCCGGCGGGTGATGTCGGTGCCGAGCAGCGTGTCGGTGGGCGACTGGTCGGCCAGCCAGCGCACGAAGAGCCAGTTGGCGCCCCGCTCGCGGAGGGTGCCGCCGGACGTCCCCGGCTCCACCAGGTAGGTGACCTCGGGCGCGGTCAGGTAGTCGTAGGCGTTGAGCAGGTTGCCGGCCGCGAACTGGTCCAGGCAGTTGTTGGCGGTGCAGCTGGCGTTGTTGGCCTGGCGCCCCCCCAGCTCTTCCGCGTAGTGCGACAGCCCCTCGTTGAGCCAGGTCTCCTCCGCGGCGCCGCCCCCGAGCAGGACGTGGCGGTTGAAGCTGATCATGTGCTGGAACTCGTGGATCAGCGTCGGCGGCAGCAGGTCGAGCACCCGCGCCTTCGCGGCGCAGATGGGCTTCGAGGGGTCGGGCACCAGGCCGTAGAACACTTCGCCATCATTCGAGTGCGCCTGGCCCGGCAGGAGGTCCAGGCCGAAGAAATATCCGACGATGATCTGCCCGGTGGTCTCGCAGTTGGGCGAGAGCGCGTTGACCTGGTCGGTCAGCAGCACGGCCACGATCCCGTTCCCGTCCACGTCCGACTCGCGGCCGAAGGCGGTGGTGTCGAAACCATAGAGCTGCTGGTCGAAGAGGTCACCGAAGCCGGTGATGTCGGCGCCGCTCAGGCCCCCCGAGGGAACGGAATCATCGAGGTAGAGCGCCACCCGGCCCCCCACGTACTGCGCGGTGGCCGCCACCGTCACGAACGAGGTGCAGCTGGTGGTCTTGCAGACCTCGAAATCGCGAGTGGAGCCCACGGTGGGGGGCACCAGCGCGCGCGGGGCGCGGTATCGCCCCAGCTGTGCCGCCGGGCTCCGCGACAGCGCCCGGTCCCGGGCCCGCAGCATCTGGTGGAACGACTCCGGCTCCGCCGGCGGTTGGAAGGCGGCCAGCCGCGGTGAAGGTTCCGTGGTGCCGCGCAGCGCCGCGAAGTCATCGGTCACCCCGCGGAGGCTGAACGACCCCTTCACGCCGTTGGTCGTCTCCTGCCCGTTGGCCGAATAGGCCACCACCAGGTACTCGGCCCCCGCCGGATCGGCGGCCGGGAGCCGCAGGCAGCCGTTGGACGCGGTCGGGTCCACGATGGCATGCCCCCCCACCGCGAGGGTGGTGACGGTCACCCCGTCGCAATCGACCGTGGGGGTCACCGGATCGGACCCGCCGCCGCACGCGGCCAGCGCGAGGGCCGACAGGGACAGGGACAGCAGCAGCGGTGGGCGAGCGGAGCGTCGGGTCATGGAAGGTGGGGGTAGAGTGAAGGCAAGATAAGGCGCCACAACGGCTTTTGACAATCATATCACCCGCCGATACCTTGTGGCCGTGACCCGTGACCATTGGCTCGAACAGGTGCGGTTTTCCGCGGATGGACTGGTCCCGGTCGTGGCCCAGGACCGGCGGAACGGGACCCTGCTGATGCTGGCCTGGGCCGATCGGAACGCCCTCTCCCGGACCCTCGAGACCGGCCAGGCGCACTACTGGAGCCGCAGCCGCCAGGCGCCGTGGCGGAAGGGCGAGAGCTCCGGCCACACCCAGCGGGTGGTGGAGATCCGGCTCGACTGCGACGCCGACACCGTCCTCTACCGGGTGGAGCAGGAAGGACCGGCCTGCCACACCGGGGCCCCGACCTGCTTTTCCACCGTAGTCCGCCCGGATGGCAGCACCGCCGCCGGCGCCGATCCCGGCGGGCACCTGCTGGGCCGCCTGGTCACCACCATCGCCGCCCGCGCCGCCGAACGGCCCGCCGGGTCGTACACGGTGCAACTGCTCGATCACGGTGTGGCGAAGGTCTCGCAAAAGGTCGGTGAGGAAGCCATCGAGGTCGTGGTGGCCGCCAACGCGGAGGGCGGTCCCCGCCTGGCCTCCGAGGCCGCCGACCTGCTGTTCCACCTCCTGGTCCTGCTGCAGGCCCGGGGTGTCGCGCTGGATGACGTCCTGAAGGTGCTCGAAGCAAGGGAGAAATAGGCCGCCAGGCAGCGCGTGGCCCGCCCCCTCGACCCCCGATCGAGTCGCCGAGTCGCCGCGCCGCCGAGCCGCCGAGCCGCCATGGCCTTCGTCCACCTCCACACCCACTCCGAGTACTCCCTCCTCGACGGCGCCAACCGCATCCCGGAGCTGGTCCAGCACGTCCAGTCACTCGGCATGGACAGCCTGGCCGTCACCGACCACGGCAACATGCACTGCGCCTGGTCGTTCTACGAGGAGGCGAAGGCCAAGGGCCTGCGCCCCATCCTGGGATTCGAGGCCTACCTGGCGTTCGGGCCGCGCACCTCGATGCAGAAGCCGTCGTGGGCCCCCGCCCAGTACAGCCACCTGGTGCTGCTGGCCCACTCGCGCACGGGGTACAGGAACCTCATCAAGCTTTCCTCGATCGGGTACCTCGAGGGCTTCTACCGGCGGCCCCGGATCGACAAGGAAGTGCTCGCCGCGCACAGCGAGGGCATCACCGGCCTCGCCGCCTGCCTGTCGGGCGAGATCGCGCTGTTCCTGCGCCAGGGCAACTACGAGGAGGCGAAGAAGTCGGCCGAGTGGTTCGCCCGCACCTTCGGTGACCGGCACTTCTGGCTCGAGGTGCAGCTGCACGGCATCCCCGAGGAGCAGGGCGTCAACGAGGGGATGTTCCGCCTGGGGCAGGAGCTCGGGCTCGGGGTGGTGGCCACCAACGACGCGCACTACCTGCGCCGCGAGGACGCCGAGGCGCACGACGTGCTGCTCGCCATCGGCACCGGCGCGGAGCTCGACGACCCCAAGCGCTTCCGGTTCACCGGCGAGGAATCGTACGTCAAGTCCGAAGCCGAGATGCGGACGCTGTTCAGGGACCACCCCGAGGCGCTGGAGAACACCCAGGCGGTCGCCAACGCCTGCGAGTTCAGCTTCGAGAAGAAGTACTACGTCCCCGCCTTCCCCCGCCCCGAGGGGCTGACCGAGGAGGCGCTGCTCGAGACCCTCGCGACGCAGGGCGCCGCCACGCGGTACGGCACGCCGCTGCCGCCGCCGGTGCAGGAACGGCTGGCCTATGAGCTCGGCGTGATCAACAAGGCCGGCTACGCGGGCTACTTCCTGATCGTGCAGGACTTCATCCAGGCGGCGCGCGACCGCGGCATCCCCGTGGGTCCGGGCCGCGGCTCGGCCGCCGGCTCCCTGGTGGCCTACGGGCTCGGCATCACCAACGTGGACCCGCTCAAGTTCGACCTGCTGTTCGAGCGCTTCCTCAACCCCGAGCGGGTGTCGATGCCCGACATCGACGTGGACTTCTGCTTCGAGCGCCGGGGCGAGGTGATCGAGTACGTCCGGCAGCGCTACGGCAAGGCCAGCGTCGGGCAGATCATCACCTTCGGGACCCTCAAGGCGCGCGCCGCGGTGAAGGACGTGGCCCGCCTGCTGCGGATCCCCCCCGGCGACGCCGACAAGCTCACCAAGCTCATCCCCTCGGGCCCGGCGTTCGCGCTCGGCGTCGAGGAGGCGATGGACAAGGTCAAGGAGTTCCGCGAGCTGGTGGAGACCAGCCCGCAGTACGAGCGCTGCGTGCAGCTGGCCAGCCGCATCGAGGGGATCAGCCGGCACGCCTCGGTGCACGCCGCCGGCGTGGTGATCGCCCCGGGCCCGCTCGCCGACTACGTGCCGGTGTGCACCGCCCCCACCAAGGGCGCCGGCCAGTCGGCCGAGGGCGAGGACTCCATCATCACCCAGTTCGAGATGGGGCCGCTCGAGAAGGTCGGCATGCTCAAGATGGACATGCTCGGCCTCAAGACCCTCACCGTGATCCACGACGCGGTAGCCATGGTGCGGGAGCGGCACGGCGTCGCCCTCGACATGGACACGCTCGACCTCGAGGACGCGGGGGTCTACAAGCTGCTCCGCCAGGGCCGCACCGCCGGCGTCTTCCAGTTCGAGTCGCCGCTGGCCACCGAGACCCTGCGCAACATGAAGTGCGACCGGTTCGACGACCTGGTCGCCTCCAACGCGCTGCTCCGCCCCGGCCCGCTCGACACCGGGATGCACCTGGTGTTCATCAAGCGGAAGCTCGGGCAGGAGCCGGTGAGCTACCCGCACCCGAGCCTCAAGGACGTCCTCGAGCCCACCTACGGCGTCATCACCTACCAGGAACAGGTGATGCGGATCGCGAACGTGCTGGCGGGCTTCAGCCTCGCCGAGGCCGACGTGCTCCGGAAGGCGGTGGGCAAGAAGGACGCGGAACTCATCCGCAAGGAGCTGGGCACCTTCGTGGAGCGCGCGGTGGCCCTCGGCCACCCCCGCAAGCTGGCCGAGGACCTGGCCCACCAGATCGAGACCTTCGGCCGGTACGGGTTCAACAAGTCGCACTCGGTGGCGTACTCGGTGCTGAGCTACCAGACCGCCTGGCTCAAGACCTACTACCCCGCCGAGTTCATGGCTGCGCTGCTGTCGTCGGAAATCGGCAGCACCGACAAGGTGGTGCAGTACATCAACGAGGCCCGCGAGCTCGGTCTCGAGGTGCTGCCGCCCGACGTCAACGAGTCGGGGTTCAAGTTCACCGTCATCGGCGAGCGACGCATCCGCTTCGGGCTCGGGGCGGTGCGGAACGTGGGGCGCGGCGCCATCGAGTCCATCATCGCCGGCCGGCAGGCGGCGCCCTACACCACGCTGCCCGACTTCGCCCAGCGGGTGGACCTGCGGCTGTGCAACAAGCGGGTGCTGGAGTCGCTGATCGCCGCCGGCGCCATGGACGGGATGGGCGGCCACCGGGCCCAACTCACCCACGCGCTGGACGAGGCGCTCCGCGAGGCGCAGCTGCTCCAGCAGGAGAAGGAGGCGGGGCAGGCCTCCCTGTTCGGCGATGCGCCCGAACAGGCCCCCCGCCCCACCAGCGGCGTGCTCGCCGACCTCCCCGCCTGGACCGAGCAGGAACGCCTGGCCCGGGAAAAGGAAGTCATCGGCTTCTTCATCTCCGGCCACCCGCTGGAGCGGTTCCGGGCGGAGGTGGAAGTCTTCGGCTCCCGCACCACCGCCACGCTGCACGAATGGAGCGAGCACCAGGTGACGCTGGCGGCCGTGATCACCCAGGCCAAGCGGCAGATCTCCAAGAAGACCGGCAAGGAATACGCGCGGCTCATCCTGGAGGACTTCCATGGAACCGCCGAGGCCATCGTCTTCCCCGACGCCTGGGCCAAGCTCAACTCGGTGATCAAGGAGGACCTGGCGGTGCTGCTGACCGGCGGGTACAGCGCCCGGGACCGGGGCGAGGACCGGGCGCCGTTCGTCATCGAGGCGGCCCGGCCGCTCGAGGACCTCAAGGGCTCCGGCGCGCTGGGCCTGGCGCTGCGCTGGAAGCTGCCCGAGGCGCCCGCGCCCGACCTGCTGCAGCAGGCGGTGGCCCTCTGCACCCGGCACCCGGGGCCAGTCCCGCTCTATATTGAATGGAGCGACGGCAACGGCGAGCGGCTGCGGGCGCGCTCCCGGCGGGTGCGGGTCACCGCGGAAGAAGAACTGGTGTCGGGCCTCCGGCGGCTGCTCGGGCCCGAGGCCGTGGCGTTCGTCAAGGCTGGCTGAGGAGCCCTCATGGCATCGAACTACTCGCTGGATTTCGAGAAGCCGCTGCAGGAGCTGGAGCGGCAGATCGAGGACCTGCAGAAGCTGGGTGAGGAGCGACAGATCGACGTCTCCGAGGAGGCGCGGCTGCTCCAGGTCCGGCTCAACACGCTCCGGTCGGAGATCTACCACAACCTCTCCCCCATCCAGCGGGTGCAGGTGGCGCGCCATCCGCGCCGCCCCTACACGCTCGACTACCTGAGCACGATCTTCACCGACTTCATCGAGCTCCACGGCGACCGGCTCTTCCGCGACGACCCCGCGATCGTCGGCGGCTGGGCCCGCCTGGCCGGCACCTCGGTCATGGTCATCGGGCACCAGAAGGGCCGCGACACGAAGGAGAACCTCAAGCGCAACTTCGGCATGGCCCACCCCGAGGGCTACCGCAAGGCGCTGCGCCTGATGAAGCTGGCGGCCAAGTTCGGGGCGCCGGTCGTGACGCTGATCGACACCCCCGGCGCCTACCCTGGACTGGGCGCTGAGGAGCGGGGCCAGTCGGAGGCCCTCGCGCGGAACATCCTCGAGATGGCCGCCCTCCCCACCCCGATCGTCGCCGTGGTGATCGGCGAGGGGGGCTCCGGCGGCGCCCTCGCGCTCGGCACCGCCGACCGGATCCTCATGTTCGAGAACTCGGTCTACTCGGTGATCTCCCCCGAGGGCTGCGCCGCCATCCTGTGGAAGGATGCCAGCCAGCGCGAGCGCGCGGCCGATGCCCTCAAGATCACCGCGCAGGACCTGCTCAAGTCCAAGCTGGTGGACGAGATCATCCCCGAGCCGATCGGCGGCGCCCACCTCGACCCCGAGGCCACCGGCGAGGCGCTGCGCGAGGTGCTGATCCGCCACGTGAACGAGCTGCGCAAGGTCCGCCCGGAGAAGCTGGTCCGCCGCCGCGCCGACAAGTTCGCGGCGATGGGCGCGTACTCCGAGGCGTGATGCCGCAGACCATCGAGGTCCGTTTCAAGGGGATCCGCCGGGACTTCTTCCTGTGGCCCGACGCCCATGATCCGCTCCGCCTGAGCGAGGCGGTGATCGTGCAGGCGGAGCGGGGCCTGGATTTCGGACGGGTCCACACCGCCGGCGCGGCGGCCGAAGCCAAGTGCGGCACCAGCTGCGGCGGCTGCGACCGCGGCACCGCGGACAAGACCCCGCTCGTCGCGACCGGCGAGGCCGGCGAGGCCTTCCCCGGCGCCGACCCGGTTCCCTCCGAGGCACCGGAACCCGCCGAGCCCGCCGAGCCCGCCGAGCCGCCAAGCCGCCGAGCCGCCGAGTCGTCCACCCTCCGCCCCGTCCTCCGCCGCGCCAATCCGGACGAGATCCGTGCCGCCGACGATCTCCGTCGCCAGGAGGAGGAGGCCCGGCGGCAGGTGGCCGAGAAGATCCGGCACCACAAGCTGGAGATGAAGGCGAGCGACCTCGAGTGGCAGTGGGACCGCAGCAAGCTCACCGTGTTCTTCACCGCCGAGAAGCGGGTGGACTTCCGCGCCCTGGTGCGGGACCTCGCCGGCATCTTCCGCACCCGCATCGAGCTGCGCCAGATCGGCGTCCGCGATGAAGCCGCGCGCCTGGGTGGCGTGGGCCGCTGCGGCCGCGAGTACTGCTGCTCCACCTGGCTCGGCGAGTTGAGCCCGGTGAGCCTGGCCCTCGCCAAGGACCAGCACCTCTCGCTCAACCCCACCCAGATCTCCGGCGGCTGCGGCCGCCTGCTCTGCTGCCTCAAGTACGAGCACGAGTTCTACGTGGCGGCGCGCAAGCGCTTCCCGCGCGAGGGCAAGGCGATCGCCACGGCCCGCGGCCGGGAGAAGGTCATCGCCGTGGACATCTTCCGCGAGCGGGTGTTCCTCCGCCACGACGAGCAGGGCTCCCGCATCATCCCGCTGCTGCAGCTGCGCGAGGAGATGGAAACCGCGCCCTCGCTCGAGGCCCTGGCCGCGCAGCCCGCGCCACCGCCACCCCGCCGAGAGGCGCGGGAACGCCCCGGCGCGCCCTCCGGACCCCGGCCCGAGCGTCCCCGCGGCGAGCCGCGGCCGCCGGCCCCGGAAGGGCGGCGGGAGCGGCCACCGGAGCGCCCGTCGGAGCGCCCACCGGAGCGCGGTGCCGGTCGCCCCGAGCGCCGCCCCGGCCGCGAGGCCCCTGGACGACCGCCCCGCGGTGATCGCCCCGCCACGCCCCCGGCCCCGCGGCCGCCGACGGCGCCCGCACCGGCGCCGGCTCAGCCCCAGGCCGACCCCGCCGCGGGCGGACCCGGCGACCAGCCGCGCAAGTCCCGCCGCCGCCGCCGCGGCCGGCGAGGCGGGCGCGGCCCCGCCGGCGAGAGCGCCGGTCCCTCTACCCCGCCCGAGGCCTGAGTGGCGCGCTTCTTCATTACCACCGCCATCGACTACGCCAACGGCGATCCCCACATGGGGCACGCCTTCGAGAAGATCGGCGCCGACGCCATCGCCCGGTACCGCCGACTCCGCGGCGACGAGGTCTGGTTCCTCATCGGCATGGACGAGCACGGCCAGAAGGTGGCGCAGGTGGCCCAGGACCGGGGCGTGTCCCCCCAGGCGCTCACGGACGAGATCGCCGCCACCTTCCTCGCCACCTGGCGCGACCTCGGCATCTCCAACGACCAGTTCATCCGCACCACCGCCGCCGAGCACAAGGCCGGGGTGACCGACCTGATCGAGCGGATCTTCGCCCGCAACCCGGACGACTTCTACGAGCGCCGCTACCGGGGGCGCTACTGTGTCGGCTGCGAGGCCTTCAAGACCGACGCCGACATCGTCGACGGCAAGTGCGTGCTGCACCCCACGCGCGTCCTCGAGGACGTCGAGGAACGGAACTGGTTCTTCCGGCTGAGCCGCTACCAGGGCTTCCTCGAGGACCTGCTCGAGCGGAACCCCGACTTCGTGCAGCCCGAGATCCGGCGTAACGAGATCCTGGGCCTGCTGCGCCAGGGCCTGGAGGACGTCTCCGCGAGCCGCAGCCGCGTGACCTGGGGTGTCCCCTTCCCCCGCCCCACCACCGATGGTGAGGCGCAGACCACCTACGTCTGGTTTGACGCGCTTCCCAACTACTGGACCGCCTCGCGCTTCAGTGGCTCGGGCGCCAGCTGGCCGGCCCAGCTCCACGTCGTCGGCAAGGACATCACCCGGTTTCACTGCGTGATCTGGCCGGCCATGCTGCACGCGGCCGGCGAGGCGCTGCCGGACCGGGTGTGGGCCCACGGGTTCATCTACTTCGGCGGCGACCGGCTCTCCAAGAGCGCCGGGGTGCGCCTCGACCTGCGCGACGCGATCACCCGGCACGGCCCCGATGCCCTGCGCTACTTCCTGCTGCGCGAGGTCGGGTTTGCCAACGATGGCAGCTTCACCTGGGAGCGCTTCGATGAGCGCTACACCTCCGACCTGGCCGATGGCCTCGGCAACCTCGCGAGCCGCACCCTGGCCATGATCGAGAAGTACCGCGGCGGCCGGGTCCCGGCCGGGGAGTCCACCAGCCTCGATGCCGCGGGAGCGGAGGCGGTCGCCCAGTACCGCGCCGCCATGGACGCCCTGGACCTCCGGGGCGGGGCCGAGGCCGCCTGGGAGCTGGTCACCGCAGCCAACCAGTACATCGTGCAGACTGCCCCATGGGCCCTGGCCAAGCAGGGGAAGGACGGGGAACTCGACGATGCCCTCCATGCCCTGGCCGGCTGCCTGCTCCGCCTGGCCGTCCTGGTCTTCCCGTTCATGCCCGCCAAGGCCGGGGAGCTCTGGGGCTACCTCGGGCAATCCGCGTCGCCTGCGGCATCCTGGGCGCAGGCTGAGGCACCGCAGGGAGTTGGCGCCCAGGTACGCAAGCCTGAAGGACTCTTTCCCCGGCCTGCCCCTACAACTCCTTGACAGTCAAGGAGTTGTACGTGACAAATCTCACTTGACGGCCCCGGTACCCAGGGGCATGTTATCCCGCCCTCGCCCGGCCCATCGGCCGGGCCCCCCATTCAGGCACGGGACTTTCATACCGACGGGGTATCCCGTCGATAATGGGTGTCAGTATGCCGCCACGGAAATGGACGCTGGTTGTCGTGCCGCCGGGCTCCGGCGCCTCGAGAATGATCGAGGTGTCGCAGCGCGTGCTGAAGGCCGCGACCGGCATCGCCACCGTGGTAGCCCTCCTGGCGCTGCTGCTGGGCTACGGCGCGGTCTCGCGGTCGGTGGACCTGCGGCGCAGCGCGGAGCTGGAGCGGCAGAACGCCGCCCTGGCCGAGGAACTCACCCACCTGCATGGTGAGCTCTCGACCCTGAGCGACACCCTCCGCACCATCGCCGAACGCGACGCGCGCATCCGCCTGCTCGCCAATCTCGAGCCCAACGACCCCGGGGTGCAACTGGCCGGCATCGGCGGCCCGCGCGGCCGCGACTCCGCCGGCAAGTGGCAGGACCGCTACGGGACGCTGGGACGCCGCGCCGCGGAGGTCCGGGTGGACCTGGGTGCGCTGATCCGGCGCGCCAACCTGCTGGCCGCCTCCTTCGATGAGGCGAGCGATTCGCTGGCCCACCATCGCGACCGGCTGGCCGCCATGCCGTCGATCATGCCGACGGCGGGCTGGCTCTCCAGCGCCTTCACGTCGATGCGCGAGCATCCGATCCTGCACATCGCCCGGCCGCACGAGGGCATCGACGTCACCGCCCCGATGGGCGCGCCGATCCAGGCGCCCGCCGGCGGCACCGTGGTCTCCGCGGGCTGGGTGAGCGGTTACGGCAACGTGATCGAGGTGGACCACGGCTACGGCATCGTGACCCGCTTTGCGCACTGCTCCAAGCTCCTCGCGCAGCGCGGCCAGCGGGTCAAGCGCAACCAGGTCATCGCCGAGGTGGGCAACACCGGCCTCGCCACCGGCCCGCACCTGCACTACGAGGTGCACGTCAATGGCAAGCCGGTCGACCCGCTCCGCTACGTGCTCCCCGACGTCGTGGTCGACTGACCGCCACGCGTCCCCGGCATGCCAACGCGGGGTCCGGCCATCGGCCGGACCCCGCGTCGCGTCGGGCGCCCGGCGGGTCAGTCCTCGTGCACCCCGAACAGCGCCACCGGCGGCTGCGAGAGCAGTTCCCGCGCCGGCAGGAAGGCCCCGAGCACCGCCACCCCCAGCAGCAGGGTGGCCACCGGCAGCAGCAGCCCCGCCTCCCAGCCCCCCAGCCCGGGCAGCCAGAGCCGGAAGGCCTCCCAGAAGAGCGGTCCCAGCCAGGCACCGAGCAGCACGCCCCCGAGCCCCGCGCCGGCGGCCCGGCGCAGCAGGAGGGCCAGCACCCGCCGCCGTCGCGCCCCCACCGCGCGCCACACCGCGATCTCGCCGGAGAGTGACAGCACCCAGAGCCGGATGAGCGCAAAGGTGCCCACCGTGGCCAGGAGGAGCATGGCCACGCCCAGCCCGGAAAACACCGGCCCGAACCAGCGCAATGGCGCCTGCTCCGCCGCCAGCAGGGCGGCCACCGGCTGCGCCGCGCCGGCCAGCTGCAGCCCCGGGATCGGGGCGAGCGCGGCACGGATGGCGTCATCGAGGCCGGCGGCGTCAGGGACCACCAGGTCGACCGCCTGCGGAGGGTGCTGGAGGATGCTCAGGTACACGGCGTAGTCGGGGCGCTGGCGTGCGCCGAGGCCGCGGGGCGGCGGGTCATCGGCCACCCCGATGACGCGGTACCAGCGGTCGCGGTCGTCGCCCACCATCACGGCCTTGCCCAGCGCCGAGCCGAGGAACTGTTCCCGCGCGAACGCCGCGTTGACGATCGCCACCGGCTCGGCGGCATAGCGATCGGCGGCCGTGAACGCCCGTCCCTCCACCAGCCGCACCCCCATCGCGTCGAAGCTGTCGGCGCTCACGTAGTAGTGCGCTGCCGGCCTGGGCCGGAACCGGTGCGGCCAGCAAGGGCCGCAATCGGCGCGCGCGATGCTCGCCGCCGCGAGCCCGAACAGGGCCCCGGGCTGCACCAGGCTCGGCGCGGTGACGCCCGGGGTCGCGGCCAGGCGGGTCAGCACCGAGTCGAGCGCCGCCCCGCGCCGCGCCAAGTCGCCAGAGGTCATGGTCAGCCGGTAGACCCGGGTCTCCGGGGCGTCGGTGCCGCCCCGGGCCATGAGCGACCGCATGTGGCGGGTCAGGAGCAGGCCGGTGGCGAGCGTGGCCAGGGAGAGACCCAGCAGGAGCGACGGGATCCGGAGCGCGATGCCCGAGTCGGCGGGTTCGGTGATTTCCGGCCGCCGGGCAAAGAAGAGCGGAAAGAGCGCGCCCAGGACGATCAGCGCGAGGGGGACCGCGGCGAACACCGCCGCGGGCAGGAACCCGCCGGCCACCGTCTGCTCGGGCCACGCGGCGACCAGCCGGCGGGCGAGGAGCACCCCGGGCGGCAGGCCCACGGCGACGCCCACCGCGGCGATCGCGGCGCCCTCGAGGAGGAAGCCCCCCAGGAGCATCCGGCGCGAGGCCCCGACGGCGCGCCGGACCGCCACCTCCCGCTCGCGCTGGGCCATCCGGGCCGCCGCCAGGGCGATGAGCGCCAGGGCCGCGACCCCGACCACCAGGCCGGCCGCTCCGAACAGCGCCCCGAACAACCCGTCCACCGCCTGCTGGCGCAGCGCGTTCGGCGGGGTGACCGGGGAGTTCCAGGCCAGGCCCTCGAGCGGCGCCCGGGACGGGTCGACCACCAGCCGGCCCCGGGCCAGCGCCACCGGGAGCCCCGCCCCGAGCGCGACCGCCAGCGCCGCGGCCAGCAGCAGCGCGGTGCGGCGGTAGGCCCGGAGCAGGGCCAGCGCGGTGGCGCCCACCGCTCAGTTCCCGAAGTTCACGGGCGGCGGCGCGTCGGTGCCGTCCTTGGCCTCGAAGTAGGGCTTGGGGCCGCTGGCGCCGAACAGCTTGGCGGTGAGGTTGTAGGGGAAGGAGCGGATGAAGCTGTTGTAGCCGTTCACCGCGTCGTTGTAATCCTGCCGCGCGGTGGCGATCCGGTTCTCCGTCCCGGTCAGCTCGTCCTGCAGGGCGCGGAAGTTGGCGTCCGCCTTGAGCTGGGGGTAGGACTCCACGATCGCCAGCAGCCGGCCCAGCGGCGCGTTCATGGCCTGGTTGGCGGCCGCCATGTCCTCGAGGTTGCCGCCCTGCAGCGAGGTGTTGAGCCGCGCCCGGGCGTTGGCCACCTCGGTGAAGATCGACTCCTCGTGCTGGGCGTAGCCCTTCACGGTGGCGACGAGGTTGGGGATGAGGTCCGCACGGCGTTGCAGCTGGGCCTGGATCTGCCCCTGCGCCTTGCCCACCGATTCATCCATGGTCTGGATCCGGTTGTACCCGCACCCACTCGCGGTGAGGGCGAGGGCCCCGATGAGGAGCACCCGAAGCGACCGCGTCATTGGCGTTCTCCGATCTGAAAGTGGTCCACGAAACCCGCCGCCGTCTCCACGGCGGCGAGGTACCCGCGAAGATCCTCCGGGCTGCATGCCCAGCCCTCCTGCCCCCGGCGGGTGACGATGCGCGCCACCGCCGGCCCCGCGAAGCCCGCCACCCGGCCCGCCTGGTTCACCAGCTCCACCGGATCGCCCGGCGGGGTCTGGCCGGCGAGCACCAGCAGCCCGCGACAGAGCAGCAGGATCGCCGGGATGCTCTGCCGCACCACGTCGCCGAGGGCCGGCGCGTCATCCCCCAGGAGCGCGTACACCTGCCGTAGCCGCAGCAGCTTGCCCCGGAACTCGCGCTCCAGCGCCTGGCGCAGGTCCGCCGGGCGCACCTCCAGGCCGGCCAGCGGATCGGTGCCCCGGAGCACCCGGTAGCCGGTGCGCATCTCGGCGATCTCGAGAGGGTAGGCGTCGGCCGCGCGGCCCCACTCCGCCCCGGTGAGCAGCAGCGGTACCGAGCGGGCCTCGACCTTCCACCAGCGGAGCAGCGGCCGGAGCGCCTCGAGGGTGGCGGTGGGAAGCGCCGGCAGCACCAGCAGGAGGTTCACGTCGGAGAAGCCCGGGACGTGCTGGCCGCGCGCGGCGGACCCGTGCAGCACCACGCTCGCGTCGTCGAGTCCCAGCCGGTCGAAGTCGGCGAGGAACCGGTCGAGGAGAGGCTGTACCTGCGTCATCTAGAAGCTCCTTCCGGCGCCGCCGCCGCTGAACCCGCCCCCGCCCCCGAATCCCCCGAACCCGCCGCCACCCCCGCCACCGAAGCCGCCCCCGCCACCCCAGCCCCCACCCCAGCTGCCGCCACCGCCGCCCCAGCCGATGCTGGTGCCGCCGTAGCGCGGGCGCCGCCCCCCGCGGCCCCCGCGGCCCCCGCCGCTGTTCTGGGCGATGATCGTGAGCACCACGATGATCACGATGACGACCAGGATCCCCGCGAAGGGGCTCTCGGCCTCGCCGCCATTGCCGCCCCGGAAGGGATCGGCGTTCACCAGGGCGGAGTCCGAGACCCCGAACCCCTTGGCCACGGTGGCCGCGATGGCCCGCGCGCCGAGCGCGAGCGCCGGGCCATACTGCTCCTGCTGCAGCGCCGGCACCATGAGGTCGGTGATCCGCCCGGCGATGGCGTCGGTGATGATGCCCTCGATGCCGCGCCCCGTGGCGATCCACAGCCGGCCGGTGCCCGGCTGGTGGTTCTGCTGCGGCACCAGCAGCAGCACGATCCCGGCGTTCTTGGCCGAGTCGCCCGCCTCGCCCTGGGCGCCGACGCCCCAGCTCCGCCCGATGGCCAGCGCCACGTCGGACGGCGCCGCGTCCCCGATCGTCGGCAGGGTCACCACCGCCAGCTCGGCCCCCGTGGCCGAGCGCAGCCGCTCCGCCCAGTCCGCGATCTCCACGGCCTCCCCGCCCCCCACGATCCCGGCCACGTCGGTGAGGTAGCCGGCGGGGCGGGCGGGAAACAGCGCGGCGAGCCGCTCGCCCTGTGCGGCAAGCAGCGCCGGGACGAGTTGTAGGAGCCCGAGCAGGCAGGTAGCTTTCCGCGTCCATTGCCGGAGTGCGCCGCCCGTGTCCCCTCGTGCGATTGTCCTGCTCCTCGGCCTGGCCGCCTGCGGCGGCCGCGAGGTCCAGCTCGAAGTGGCCATTCCCGGTCCTGATTCCGTGGACGCCCCCGTGGCGCACCTGGGATTCGTGGCCCTGCCGTACGATCGTGACAGCGTGCTCGCCCTCCTTGAAGCGGCCCACCCGCGGCCGAGCGCGATTACGCGCCAGCTCGACAGCCTGTTTCAGCTCTACCGCGCCCCGTTCATGACCTACGCCAGCGCCGCCTACCACGCGCAGCGTGAGCAGGCGCGGCTGGCCCAGCTCAAGGCCCGGCTCGATACCCTGTCGCGCGAGGGTCCCGCCTACGACTCGCTCTACCGCGCCTTCGCGGCCGGCTCCGACAGCCTGGCCCCGCTGCTCCGCCGCCGGGACGCCGCCCAGCAGAAGCTCGCGGTGGCCCGCAACGACTACGGCCCCGCTATCGACAGCTTGCGCGGCCAGATGGGCCGCTGGAAAGATAGCGCCTACCGGGCGTACGACAGCCTCACCAAGTCGCTCGGCACCGGCCTGGGCCGCGAGCCCTTCGGCGACAGCACCGGCGCCGACGGCCGGGCCACGCTGCGCCTCTCCAGCGGCGACTGGTGGGTCTACGCCCGCTCCTGGGATACCTGGGACCCCAACAGCGAGTGGTACTGGAATGTGAAGGTCACCGGGGAGCGCCTGGTGCTCGATCGCGCCAGCGGCCGGCGGGTACCGCGGTACTAGGCGGCTCGGCGGCTCGGCGGCTCGGCGGCTCGGCGGCTCGGAACTACAGCAAGGGAGAACCCGTGGGCGTCTCGCGCAAGTCCATCACCCTCACCGCCTGCGCCGTGGGACTGGCCACCGTCCTCGGCTGGCAGGCGTGGACCGGGGCGCCCGGCGCCCGGCCCGCCGCCTACCGCCAGGGGGATCCGCTGATCACCCAGCGGACCCGCGGCGCGGCCAGCGCGCCCATCACCATCTACGAACTCTCCGACTTCCAGTGCCCCTTCTGCCGCCGGCAGGCGGTGGAGACCTTCCCGGCCATCGAGCGCGAGTACATCACCACGGGCAAGGTCCGCTGGATCTTCCTCAACTTCCCGCTCACCCAGATCCACCCCAACGCCCTCGCGGCCTCGGAATTCGCCATGTGTGCCGCCAAGCTCGACAAGTTCTGGCCGGCGCACGACCTCCTCTTCACCTACCAGGGCAAGTGGGCGCCGCTCAAGGACCCGGTGCCGTTCCTGCTCTCCCTGGCCGACAGCGCCGCCATCCCCAGGGACGACATCCTCCCCTGCCTGCAGAACGGCGAGATGCGCGCGCTGGTCCAGGCGGAGGCGGAGGGGGCGGCCAAGTCGGGGGTGGAGAGCACGCCGACGGTGTACATCGAGGGGGCGGGCCTGCTCCGCGGCGCCATGCCGTTTGCGGTCTACAAGCAGGTGCTCGACTCGCTCTACACCGAGCGCGCCGGCACCCGCTAGGGCACGGGACCGCGCGGCCTAGAAACCGCCGCGCAGGGTCAGGAACACGTCGTACAGCGCGTGGGTCCAGGCGGCGATGCCGAAGCCCCGCGCCAGGAACAGCCCCGAGAGCAGCAGGCCGGCCACCAGCCGGAAGGTGAACGAGCGGAGTTCCAGCGTGTCGCCCAGCGGCCCGATGTAGTGGAAGGCCGAGAAGATCGCGGCGCCCACCACCGTGGCGAACACGCCGGCCACCCAGGGACGCCACCCGAAGCCCGCCAGCGCGAGCCGGGCCAGCAGCCCCACCAGCACCACCCGGAACAGCAGCTCCTCGTAGATGCCGGCGCCCAGCGACACCACCAGCTCCGTCGGCAGTCCCAGGTCCTTCCCCTGCACCAGCGCGAGGGCCGCCGGGCCGCGCAGCAGCAGCCCGGTGAGGAGGCTCGTGATCCCGCCGAAGCAGGCGGCGTACAGGGCGGATTCCGCGAACATGCCGAGGAACCAGCCCCCGGCCGGGGCGCCGCTCTTGCGCCAGTCGCGGATCACCAGGACCAGCCCCGTCCCCAGCACCACCGCGGCGAACAGCGTCAGCCCGTGCTGCCCGCCGAGCAGCAGGAAGAGGCTCTTGAGCAGCACGTCGGCGCCGTTGCGGATGCCGCTGTCGGCCGTCACCAGCCGGGCCAGCAGCTCGTAGAGGGCCAGCAGCGGCAGCGCGAACAGCAGGCTGTAGCGGGGTGCGCGGGTGTCGCGCCAGTAGGAGGCCATGGCCGTATCGTAAGCGGGCGGAGCGGCCGGCCGGAAGGGGGCGGCGAGGATGGCGGAAAGCGGTGAGGGCGGAGCATCGGCTCCGCCCTCACGGGTGCATCGGACTCGAGGCGATCCCGGGGGATCTGCGGCCGGGCATGCCCGGCCCACCAGGAATCAGCAGCTCACCAGGCGATCGCTTGCCCTGTTCGAGCCATGGATGCAACTGTCACTAGACAATGGATCACCTCCTCTCAACGGGTGAAACATCGGGCGGACGATGCAACCTAGGAAACACGCGGCGCGCACGCAAGACGGGCCCGCCCCGCCGTGACGCCGTTACCATACCGTCTTGCGATCCGCGCGGTCGCGTCCCTGGCGCCCCTCGCCGCGCGCTGGTCGCCCAAGCTCGCCGCCGGCCTCGCGGGCCGACGGGAGGGCGCGGACCGCCTCGCGCGCTGGAGCGCCGAGCACCGCGACCCCGCCCGCCCGCTCCTGCTGGTGCATGGCGCCTCCGCGGGCGAGCTGCGCCAGGTGGAGCCGGTGGTGCTCCGCCTCCGCGCCCGCCACCCCGGCTGGCAGCTCGCCGTCACCTGCTTCAGCCCCTCGGGCCTGCTGGTGGCCGCGGCGCTCGGTGCCGACCAGAGCGGCCTGCTCCCCTGGGACACGCCGCGCGACGTCAGCGCCCTGCTCGACCAGCTGCGCCCCACCGCCATCGTCCTGTCCCGCGCCGAGCTGTGGCCGGAGCTCCTCGACTCGGCGGCGGCCCGGGGCATCCGCCTTGGCCTGCTCGCGGCGACGATTCCGCCGTGGAGCCGACGGCTCCGCTGGCCGGCGCGCCCCCTGCTGACCCGGGCGCTGCGGTCGCTCGACGCCGTCGGCGCCATCACCGCGGACGACGCCGCGCGGCTCCGTGCCCTCGGCGCCCGGGACGAGGCCCTCGTGGTCACCGGCGACCCCCGCGCCGA
The DNA here is from genome assembly GCA_016713785.1 of Gemmatimonadota bacterium. Classification (NCBI taxonomy): domain Bacteria; kingdom Pseudomonadati; phylum Gemmatimonadota; species Gemmatimonadota bacterium. Next base: position 1,747,827 of record JADJOM010000003.1, read on the forward strand.
CGCGGTGCTCGAACGCCTGGAACGCGGCCCGGCACCCCGCCCGGAGCCCTGCACCCTCGTGGCGGGTTCCACCTGGCCCGAGGACGAAGCCGTGCTCCTCACCGCCTTCCGCTCGGTGCGCGAGCTGCAGCCGGCGGCCCGGCTCCTCCTTGTGCCCCATGAGCCGACGCCCGGCCACCTGGCCGGCCTGCGGGCACGTGCCCGTGCCGCCGGCCTCGGTGAGGTGCCCGCGTTCGGTCCCGCCGATGCGGCGGCGCCGGTGCGCGTGGTGGAGAGTGTCGGGGGCCTGGCCCTGCTGTACGGGTTGGGCCGGATCGCCTACGTCGGGGGCGGGCTCGGCGGGGCCGGGCTGCACTCCGTGCTGGAGCCGGCGGCGGCGGGCGTGCCGATCCTGGTGGGCGCCGAAGGCCGCCGCAGCCCCGATGCCGTCCGGCTCAACGAGGTCGGCGCCCTGGAGTGGCTGCCCCGGCGCCGCACCGCGGCGGTCCTCGAGGCGTGGTGGGCCACCTGGCTCACCGACCCGGAGTGGTGCCGCCGCGCGGGCGCCAGCGCCCGCGAGTGCGTGGCCACGGGCCGTGGCGCCGCCGACCGCTCGGCGGCCCTGGTGGAACGGTTGATGGGGGATGCGACGCGGGGCGGGCCGGAGGCCCGCCCCTGACGGCCTCGGTGGGAGCCGGCGCTACTTCGTGACGACGACGCCCTCGACCGTGACCGACCGCGGCACGATGAGGCCGAGCGTGAGCCCGGTGATCAGGATGTCGCTCAGCCGGCTGCGTACCCGGACCCGCACGTCGGCCACTTCCTGCCCGCCGGCCAGCTGGGCCGCGAGCGCCTTCTTGAGCGAGGGCTCGGAGAACTTGACCGCGCCCCACAGCCCGTACACCGCGTGACTGGTGACGCTGAACGAATCGCCGACCGCCGGGGTGCTGGCCGAGCTGGCCAGCGTCGCGGGCACGCCGAGCCGGGTGGCGTCGAGCGTCATCGAGCAGCCGGACCACAACAGCGCCGCCGCGAGGAGCGGCACGATCCTGAGCCGGGCGCGCATCAGAGGCCCGGGACCTTGATCGAGTAGTTGACGCCGGCGCTGAGCACCGAGGGATTCACGCTGTTCCCCGCCCAGGTCCGGTCATACGCCAGCCCGAAGCCCAGCCCGCCGAGCAGGCTGAAGTCCACGCCGCCGCTGAGGCCGAAGTTGGATTCGGTGTCGCTGTTGATGCCGGTCCCGCTCACCCGGAAGACGTCGAGCCGGGGCGCGATCCACGGCTTGATGGCCAGCGCGGGGTTCGGGATCTTGAGCGCGATGCCGAGGCTGATCGGCGCGTGCACGCCCTTCACGCCGCTGTTGCTGCTGTACTCGGCGCCGCCCTGCAGGGTCACCGAGAGCGGGATCAGCGGGCCGCCGAACACCTTGAGGCTCAGGTAGCCGCCGACCGCCGTCTGGGCGTCGGCGGGGCCCTTGGGATTCCAGCGGGACGCCACGGCGCTCACCCCGAGGGGGCCGAGCCCGAGCGCGCCCCGGGCGCCGAACGCGGTGCCCTTGCCGTAATCGGCGTCCGGGAAGCCGATCTCGGCGCCGATCGTGAGCCCGCCGGTGACGCCGGCGTTGCGGACCGGCAGCCCGGTCACCTGGGCCGCGACGGGCCGCGCCAGGACGAGGATCGCCCCGAGCAGGGCGAGAGATCGGACAGCGTTACGCAGCATGACACCTCCAGGACGGCCGTGGTGGAAAAGCGCCGCAAGCTACCGTCCCGCATGGGGATAAGTCAATTGCACCGGTCCAGAAGGGAACGAGGGGCCCCCCCGGTCGGGGGAGCCCCTCGCGTCACCTGCGGCCGACGGCCGAGCCGTCTACCGATGCCAGGCGGCGCCGATGGCGATGCCCTCGAGGTCGCCGAGGGAGCCGCTCACCCGGATGTCGAAGGTCTTGGTAAGGGCGATATCGACCCCGAGGCCGATGCCGAACTGCACGTCATCGAGCAGCTCGCCGAAGGTCGGGGCCACCACCGGGTTCACGTACGGGGTGAAGCTGATGTTCGACTCCTCGAGCAGCACCTGGCGGCCGACCGTGACGCCGACCGGGATCAGGAAGCCGGTCTTGCCGTCGGAGATGAGGGTGCCGAACCCGCCGGTGAGCGCGGCGTCGAGCGGGAAGTCCCGGGTGTGGCGCGCGATCGGGGCGCGGGCATCGACGCCCAGCGCGAAGACGCTCTTGCCGTTGCCCTTGGTGTCGAGGTAGCCGAGCCCGAAGCCGAAGTCGAACTTCTTGCGCGCCATGCGGTACTCGCCCTGCAGCCCGACGCTGAACGCCTCGCCCGGGTCGGAGATGTAGGCCCCGAGCTCGGTGTGCTTGAACGAGGTGTACGGGCTCTTCATGACGGGGGTGGCGAGGGTCTGGGCCTCGACGGCCGTCGTGCCGAGCGCGGCGAGCAGGACCGCACTGAAGATCATCCGACGCATGCGTTACTCTCCTTTGACCTGTTCCGCGACCACGCGGACGGTGTTGTTGACCGCCTGAAGGAACCCACCCTGCACCCGGAACCGGTGGATGGTCTCACCGGCCTTGACCACCAGCGGGCCGCGCCCGAGCAGCGTCATGAACGGCGCATGCCGGGGCAGGATGCCGACCTGGCCGTCGTAGGCCGGCGCCGTCACCGCGTCGGCCTCGCCGTCGAAGATGGCGGACTCGGGCGAGATCACCGTGACCCGCATCACGCGCTCGCCAGCTTCTTGGCCTTCTCGACCGCTTCTTCGATCCCGCCGACCATGTAGAACGCCTGCTCCGGCAGGTCGTCGAACTCGCCGGAAAGCACCCGCTCGAAGCTCTCGATGGTGTCGGCCAGCTTGACGTACTTGCCCTCGAAGCCGGTGAACTGCTGGGCCACGAAGAAGGGCTGGGACAGGAAGCGCTGGATGCGGCGGGCCCGGGCCACGACCAGCTTGTCGTCCTCGGAGAGCTCGTCCATGCCGAGGATGGCGATGATGTCCTGCAGGCTCTTGTACTTCTGCAGGGTGCGCTGCACGCCGATGGCCACGTTGTAGTGCCGCTCGCCGATGTACTGCGGGTCGAGGATGCGGCTGGAGCTGTCGAGCGGATCGACCGCGGGGTAGATGCCGAGTTCCGAGATGGCGCGGGAGAGCACCACCGTGGCGTCGAGGTGCGCGAACGCGGTGGCCGGCGCGGGGTCGGTCAGGTCGTCGGCGGGCACGTAGATGGCCTGCACCGAGGTGATCGAGCCCTTCTTGGTCGAGGTGATGCGCTCCTGCAGGTCGCCCATCTCGGTGGCCAGGGTGGGCTGGTAGCCCACGGCGGAGGGCATCCGGCCGAGCAGCGCGGAGACCTCGGAGCCGGCCTGGGTGAAGCGGAAGATGTTGTCGACGAACAGCAGCACGTCCTGGCCCTCGACGTCGCGGAAGTACTCGGCGACGGTCAGGCCCGACAGCCCCACCCGCAGCCGGGCGCCCGGCGGCTCGTTCATCTGGCCGTAGATGAGGGCGCAGCTCTTGATGACGCCGCTCTCCTCCATCTCGAGGTAGAGGTCGTTGCCCTCGCGGGTGCGCTCGCCCACGCCGCAGAATACCGACTTGCCGCCGTGGCCCTTGGCCACGTTGTTGATCAGCTCCATGATCACGACCGTCTTGCCCACGCCGGCGCCGCCGAAGAGGCCGATCTTGCCGCCCTTCACGAACGGCGCGATCAGGTCGATGACCTTGATGCCGGTCTCGAAGATCGTGGTCTTGGGCTCGAGGTCGACGAACTTCGGGGTCTCGCGGTGGATCGGCCAGCGCTCGTTGGAGGCCGGGATCGGGGCGCCGCCGTCGACCGGCTCGCCCAGCACGTTGAGGATGCGCCCCAGCGCCGCGCTGCCCACCGGCACCGAGATCGCCGCGCCGGTGTCGGTCACGGACATGCCGCGGACCACGCCGTCGGTGGTCGACATCGCCACCGCCCGGACTTGGTTCTGCCCGATGTGCTGCTGCACCTCGGCCGTCAGCCGGATCGGGAGCGGACCGCTCGCGTCCTCGATGACCAGCGCGTTGTAGATCTCGGGCAGGTGGGCGGGCTCGAACTCGACGTCGAGCACCGGGCCGATCACCTGGACTACCTTGCCAACGTTCTTCATGGTCGCCGTCGCCATTGTCGCATCGATCCTTATCGAGGTCGCCTGTTGCCGCGCACGGGCGTGCGCGCGTCCCAGCCTGCTGCCGCTCCCGTCGCTCCCGACTACCCCTCCAGCGCCGCCGCCCCGCCCACGATCTCCGCGATCTCCTGCGTGATCGCGGCCTGCCGCTGGCGGTTGTAGGTGCGCTTGAGGATCTCGTAGATGTCGCCGGCGTTGTCGGTGGCGTTCTTCATCGCCGTCCGCCGGGCGCCGTGTTCCGCCGCCGCCGTCTCCACCAGCCCGCGGTACACCTGGTTGCGGACGTAGAGCGGCAGCAGCTCGGCGAGGATCTGGTCGGCGCCGGGCTTGAGGATGTAATCGGCCCGGACCCCGCCCTTCTGCGCCGCCGGGGTGCTCACCGGGAGCACGCCCAGGGTGGTGGGCGGCGTGGAGATGGGCGACACGAACCGGGCGTACACCACGTCCACGCTGGCCAGCCGCCCCGCCTCGTAGTCCGCGATCAGCGGGGCCACCAGCTCCACCGCGTGCTGGGCGGTCGGCTTGTCGCCGATGTCCATGCGCTGGGTGGCCATGGCCCGGCCGATGTACTTGAAGAACCCGATGGCCTTGCGGCCCACCAGGTGCAGCTCGACCTCGTAGCCCTGCGCCTCCAGCGCCGCCACCCGCTTGCGGGCTTCCTTGATCAGGTTGGCGTTGAACCCGCCGCAGAGGCCGCGGTTGCTGGTCACCAGCAGCACCGCCGCCCGCCGGGGACCGCCCTTGGCCGGCGGCGCCGGGCGCCGCAGCAGCGGGAACCGTTCGGCCAGCTCCGGGGTGACCAGGTCCGCGATGACCTCGGCCAGCGCCGCCGCGTACGGCCGCGCGGCCACCACCCGGTCCTGGGCCCGCTTGAGCTTGGACGTGGACACCAGCTCCATCGTCCGCGTGATCTTCCGCGTGTTCTGGACCGAGCGCATCCGCCCGCGGAGCGCCTTCGAGGCCTTCGCCATTACTCGGCCTTGAACATCGGCTTGAACGCCGCGATCGCGGCCTTGAGCCGGGCCGTGAGGTCGTCGTCCAGCGCCTTCTTGGTCCGGAGCCCCTCGAGGATGCCGGCGTGCGCCGACTCGAGGTAGCTGATGAAATCCGCCTCCCACTTGCGGATGTGCTTCACGTCCACGTCGTCGAGGAAGCCGTTGACCACCGTGTAGATGATCGCCACCTGCTTCTCGACCGGCACCGGCGCGTACTGCGGCTGCTTGAGGACCTCCACCGTGCGCGCGCCGCGGGCCAGCTGCCGCTGGGTCGCGGCGTCGAGTTCGGAGCCGAACTGGGCGAACGCCTCGAGCTCGCGGTACTGCGCCAGCGAGAGCCGCAGCGGGCCGGCCACCTGCTTCATCGCCTTGATCTGGGCGTTGCCGCCCACCCGGCTCACGCTGATGCCCGCGTCCACCGCCGGCCGCACGTTCGAGTAGAACAGGTCGGTGGTGAGGAAGATCTGCCCATCGGTGATCGAGATGACGTTGGTCGGGATGTACGCCGAGACGTCGCCGGCCTGGGTCTCGATGATCGGGAGCGCGGTGAGCGAGCCGCCCGGCGTCTTGATGCGGCCGTCCAGCTTCACCACGTTCGGGTCCTCGGAGATCTTGGCCGCCCGCTCCAGCAGCCGGCTGTGCAGGTAGAACACGTCGCCCGGGTAGGCCTCGCGCCCCGGCGGGCGGCGCAGGATCAGCGACAGCTGGCGGTACGCCGCGGCCTGCTTGGAGAGGTCGTCGTACACGCAGAGGGTGGCCTTCCCCTCCTCGTACATGAAGTACTCGGCGATCGCGCAGCCGGAGTAGGGGGCGATGTACTGCAGCGGCGCCGGGTCGGAGGCGCTGGCCACGACCACGATGGTGTACTCCATCGCGCCGTGCTCCTTGAGCTTCTCCACCACCGTGGCCACCGTCGAGCGCTTCTGGCCGATCGCCACGTACACGCAGACGACGCCGGTGCCCTTCTGGTTGATGATCGTGTCGACCGCGATGGCGGTCTTGCCGGTGCCGCGGTCGCCGATGATCAGCTCCCGCTGGCCGCGCCCGATCGGGATCATGGCGTCGATCGCCTTGATGCCCGTCTGCAGCGGCTCCTTCACCGGCTGCCGCACGATGATGCCCGGCGCCACCATCTCCACCGCCCGCGCCCCCTTGGCCGCGATCGGGCCCCGGCCGTCCACCGGCTGCCCCAGCGCATTCACCACCCGGCCCAGCATCCCCGGCCCCACCGGCACCTCGAGCAGGCGGCCGGTGCAGCGCACCTCGTCGCCTTCCTTGAGCTTCAGGTAGTCGCCCAGCACCACCGCGCCGACGTTGTCCGCCTCGAGGTTGAGCGCCATCCCCGTCACCGTGTCGCCGGTCTCGGTCGCGGTGAACTCCAGCATCTCCCCGGCCACCGCCTTGGTCAGGCCGTAGATGCGGGCCACGCCGTCGCGCACCTCGAGCACCGTGCCGACTTCATTGACGTCGACCGACGCCAGGTCGGCCTTCTCGATCTCCCGGAGCAGCACATCCTTGAGCTCGCCCGGACGGAGTACGGATTCGGTCGCCATATCACTCGGGGTTGTAGATGATGAAGGTTCCGGCCTAGCTTGTGAAAACTATCACAAGGTCGCGCTCCAAGCAACCGTCCGGCTGTACTATACTCGGCCATGGGCCACCCGATCCACACCTCCGCTCGCCTCCACCTGCTCCGGCTGGGGACGGCCCTCCCCCGCCTGTGGCACCGCCTTGGCCTGGGCGAGACCGCCCTGGTCGTGCTCGTCTCGGCCGCCACCGGCCTGCTGGCCGGTGGCGCCATCGTCGGGTTCTACCGCCTCCTGGCCCTCGCCGCCGACCTCGCCGCCGCCGTCACCACCCGGCTCCCCCTCGCCGACTACGCCGTCCAGGCGGGGATCGTGCTGCTGGGCCTGACCCTCGCCCGCCTGCTGGTCCGGTATGGGGCCCACGACTCGCCGGGCGAGAACGTCCCCGACCTCATGCGTGTCGTGGCCCGCGGCGACGGCGACCTGCCCGAGCGACCCATCCTCGCCAAGACGGTGGCCTCCGCCATCATCCTCGGTACCGGGGGCTCGATCGGGGCCGAGGGACCGGTGGCCGTCCTGGGCGCCGGCACCGCCAGCACCTGGGGACGGTGGCTCGGCCTGGGGCCGGAACGGCTCCGGCTCCTGGTCGGCTGCGGGGCCGCCGCCGGCATCAGCGGCGCATTCGGGGCACCGATCGCGGGGCTGTTCTTTGCCACCGAGAAGATCCTGGGCGGCCTGGCCCCCACGAGCCTCACCCCGGTGATTGTTGCCAGCGCCACGGCGGCGGCCGTCTCGCACAACTTCATGCCCCCGGGACACGCCCTCATCGGGGTGCCGGCGGGCCTCGGCACGGGGCTGCTCCCCGCCCTCTGGCTGAGTGCCCTGGTCGGCATCGGCGGCGGCGCCCTCGGCGCCGGCTATTCCCGCATCATCTGGGGCTGTCGGGACGCCCTGCGCCGCATGCCGATGGCGCTCCGGCTGCTGCTCGCCGCCGGCGCCGTGGCCGGTGCCTACGCGCTGTTCGGCAGCGATCGCCTCGGGGTCGGCGCATTTGCCCTCACGCCACTCGCGGGGCATGCGGCGGGCTGGCTCCTGCTCGCGGCCCTGACCAAGATGATCATCACGGGGCTGTGCGTGGCCGCGGCGGAGGTGGGTGGGCTCTTCGCCCCGGCGCTGGTCACCGGCGGCCTGGCCGGGGCCGCGCTGGGCCAGCTGGCCATCGCCTCCGGCCTGGCCCCGGCCGGTTCCCTGCCGGCGTTCGCCCTCCTCGGCATGGCGGCGCTGGTGGCCGGCAGCGCGCACGCCCCGCTCACCGCGATCTTCATCGTGCTCGAACTCTCCGGTGACTGGGGCCTGATCCTTCCCCTGTTGCTCTCGGCGGCCCTGGCCCTGGTGGTGGCGCGCGGCCTGAACCCGGAATCGGTGTACACGGAGTGGCTGGCACGGCGCGGGGTGCACATTGCCCACGGGACCGACGAGGGACTGCTGTCACGCCTTCGGGTGGCTGAAGCGATGAGCCGGGACGCGACCGTCCTGCTGGACACGCTGCCCGCCGGGCTGGCGCTGGCGCAGGTGGAGGGCAGCAGCCAGCTCGAGTTTCCGCTGGTCGACGCCCGGGGCCATCTCACCGGGATGCTCACGGTGGTGGACTGGCGCCGCGCGAGCCGCCGCCCCCAGGAGGAACTCGCCGGACCCATCGCCACGGTGGCCAGCCCCGCGGGCTCCAGCGTGGTGCCCGCCGACACCCTGCTGACCACGCTCCGGCGGCTCTCCGAGGGGAGTGCGGCCCTGCTGCCGGTGGTGGATCCCGCCACCGGGGTGGTGCTGGGCGCGATCGGGCGGCGGGAGGTGTTCGCGGCGTACGAGCGGGCCCGCGCCTGAGGGCAGGCTACACCCGGCTCCGGGTCTTGCCCCGGGCAAAGCTGGCCAGCACGCCCCGGGGCCCCAGGGGGGCCAGGCCCCGGCTCGCCACCCCCGCGATCCGCCGCGCGGTGGCGGAGAGGTGGCTCGGGGTGGCAAAGCGGAGGATCCGGGCCACGGTGGCCACGTCGTACCCCGGATTGCGGAGCAGGTCCGCCGCGCAGGCGATCCGCGTCAGGTCGATCACCCGCTTGAGGTTCGGCGCACCGCCGGCGCCGAACTGCCGCGACAGGTGCTCCCGCGAGCAGCCCAGCGTCCGGGCGATCTCCGCGGTGCGCAGCGGCTGGTCCACCCGGGCCAGCAGCGCCTGCCAGACCTGCTGCTGCAGGGTCTCCGTCAGGCGCAGCACCCGCACCGCGTCACGCAGCGCCACCTCCCGCTCCGCGGCCGCCGAGTGCCGGACCACGAGGTCGCCGGCCACCGCGTTGTCCACCCCATCCACCAGGACCAGGCGCACGTCGCCCTCCGCCAGCCGGAGCAGCAGCGGCGCGTCGTCGGGCCGGAAGGGGGCGAACGCGATCCACGGCACCTGGGGAAACGCCGTGCGGAGCGGGGCGAGGTCGGCCGGCGGCGTGGCCACCGGCGAGAAGATCACCGCGTCCACGAGGCGGGTGGCGAAGAGCTGGCGCAGCTGGGGGACGGTGCGGCACGCCGTCACCGTCCAGGGCGAGGCGGGCGGGAGGCTCCGGCGCAGCGCCTGGGCGGCTTCCGCGCCGCCGGTGAGCGCGGCGACGACCGGCATCAGCTGCCCGCGGTGGCCGGCGGCGCGGGCGGGGCGGCGTCGGCGGGCCGCCGGGGCCGGCCCTGCCCCATGGCCACCAGGGTCCGGGCCATCTCCCCGGCGCGCTTGAGCACGCCGCGCGCGTTGTCATACGACAGCTGCTCCAGCGCGGCCTCGAGCTCCAGCCACCGGAAGTCGGTGATCCCCTCGTCCTGCTGCGGGACCACGTCGGCGGCGGCGCTCTCGAACAGGAAGAAGTGGCAGTACTTGTGGATGTACCGGCCGCGGAAGCGGAAGTGCCAGTCGATGATCCGGATCGGGCCGAGCATCACCAGGTCGCTGAGGCCGGTCTCCTCCGCGGTCTCGCGGAAGGCGGCCTCGGCCGGCGACTCCTCGCCCTCGAGGTGTCCCTTGGGAAAGCCCCAGTGTTCGTAGGGGTCGCGGATCAGGAGGAACCGGGCGCTGGTATCGGGCTGGCGGCGGAAGACGATGCCGCCGGCGGAGACCTCGCGTTCCGGCTTGCGCTTGGGCTTGGCCACTAGAACACCGAGAACTTGAAGTACTTCCGGGGATTCATCTGGATGTCGGCGATGAGCCGCCGCATTTCCTGCATGGTCTCGATCGTCTCGTTGTAGAGGGCCGGGTCCTTGGCCAGCAGGCCGATGGTCCCCTGCCCCGACTGGATCCCGGTCAGGATGGAGTCGGCCGCCAGCAGGGTCCGCACCAGGCTCGCCTCCTGGCCCCGCGCGGTGGCGAGCAGGGCGCGGAGGTCCTGCGACGCGGCGCGGAGGTCACCGGAGCCGCTCCGGGCGTTGTCGAGGATCTCCTGCAGCTGGTGGTCGGCGGTGGCCGAGTCCACCCGGGCCAGGGTGTTCTCCAGGTGGCCGGAGGCGCTGAGCACGGCGTCGGAGGTGCGCTCGACGTTGCTGGTGACCTGGTTGAGCCGCCCCGTCTGGCTCTCGGTGAAGCGCACCAGCTTGTCGGCGATCTCGCCGAAGTCGCGGATGCTCCGCCGCAGCTCCGCCACCGCGCTCGAGTCGAAGGTCTCCTGCACCCGCGCGGCCACGGCGGCGATATCGGTGGCGATGCGGCCGGCCTGGGCGGTGAGCTGCCCCACGTCGGGGAGGGTGGCCCCGGGCCAGCGGTCGCCGCCGGGCCGCGCGGTCTCGGCCAGCATGATCCGGACGTTCGGGTCGTCCTGGGGCTGGTCCCGGGAGATGATCGTGGCGCCCCATTCACCGAAGAGGCTCTGCGAAGCCGCGATCACCGCGGGCTTGGCCGGCAGCTCCACGCCCAGGTACACCTTGAGGTCGGCCTCCACGAACTGGTCGGCCAGCCGGATCGCCTCCACCCGCCCCACGCGCACGCCGCGGTAGGTGACCGGCGCGCCGGGGGTGAGGCCGCCCACGGTGCGGAACCGCGCCACGTGCAGCGACTCCCGCTGCCCGATGTCCGACTCCGACAGCCACAGCGCCCCGCCCACCACCACGAGCAGCGTGACGAGGAGCACCAGCCCGACGAGGAACTCGTTCCGCCCCTTCATGCGCCCGCCACCGCCGGCAGCAGCCGGTCCGGGTCGGAGGGACGCCCCTCGATGAAGTTCCGCACCACCGGGTCGTCGGTGTGGCGGATCTCCTCGATGGTCCCGACCTGCCGGATCCGGCCCTGGTAGAGCATCGCGATGCGGTCTCCAACGGTGTAGGCGCTGCGCATGTCGTGGGTGACCACCACGCTGGTCACGCCCAGCTCCTGCCGGGCGCGGACCATCAGCTCGTCGATCACGGCGCTGGTCACGGGATCGAGGCCGGTGGTGGGTTCATCGTAGAGAATGTAGCGCGGCCTGAGCGCGATCGCCCGGGCAATGCCGACCCGCTTGCGCATGCCGCCCGAGAGCTCCGCCGGGAACCGCTCCTCCGCCCCGGGCAGGTCCACCAGCCGCAGGCTCTCCCGCACCCGGGTGGCCACCTCGTCGGGGCCGAGGCCGCGCCGCGTGAGCCCCATCCGGATGTTGTCCGCGACGGTCATGGAGTCGAACAGCGCCGCGAACTGGAAGACGTAGCCCACCTGGCCCCGGAGGGCCGAGAGCGCCTCCGCGCCCAGCTGGTGCACCACCGCGCCGTCCACCTCCACCTGGCCCTGGTCGGGCGCCAGCAGCCCGACGATGTGCTTCAGCGCCACGCTCTTGCCGGTGCCGGAGAAGCCGATGATCACCGTGGTCTGGCCGTCGGGAATGTCGAGCGTCATCCCCTCCAGCACCACCTTGGCCCCGAAGGCCTTGTGCACGTCGGTGAAGCGGATCATGGCCGGCTCACAGCAGCACCAGCGCCCAGAAGGCGTCGAGCACCAGGATCGCCTCGCACCCGATGACCACGGCCCGGGTGGTGTTGCGGCCCACCCCCTCCGCCCCGCCGCGGGTGGCCAGCCCCATCAGGCAGCCGGCCAGCGTCACCGCCGCGCCGAAGCTCGCCGCCTTGATCAGGCCGAACCAGATGTCCTTGAAACGGTAGAAGAGGCGGAGCCCCTTCACGAACTCGAGGGTGGAGAGGTCGAGCAGGTTGATGGCCGTGATCCACCCCGCCGTGACCCCGAGCGCCACCGCCAGCGCGGTGACCACCGGGAACATCAGCATGCCCGCCACCACGCGGGGGACCACCAGGTAGCTGTTGGGGTTGTAGGCCAGGGTCTCGAGCGCGTCGACCTGCTCGGTGACCCGCATGGTCCCGACTTCGGCGGCGATGTTGGCGCCGACCCGGCCGGCGAGGGCCAGCCCGGTGAGCACCGGGCCGAGCTCCATCATGATGGTCTTCCCCACCAGCGCGCCCACGAAGTAGAGGGGGACGGCGCCGGTGAAGATGTACTTGGAGAGGAGCGACAGGACGATGCCGGTGAAGGTCGCGATGAACAGGGCGATGGGCACGGAGTCCACGCCGAGGCGCCGCATCTGGGGCAGCACGTGGGGTGCCCAGGTCCGGACGTCGGCGACCGCATGCGCGCTGTCGATGCCCCACCGGCCCACCCGGGCCACCCAGGGGGCACGCGAGGAAGAGGCCTGATTCACGCCGGCTAAGGTAGGAGCGGGAGCCGCGATGCGTAAGGGGACGCGCGGGTCGGTACGGCGGAGGGGCGGGACCGGAACGGCCCCGCCCCGGCAGGCCGCAGGCCTAGGCCGCGAAGCTGGCCAGCGCCTTGCCCACGTCACCCTCGCGCAGCCGCTTGAGGGCACGGTCGCGCAGCTGGCGGACCCGCTCGCGGGTGACGCCAAGCATCCCGCCGATCTCCTCGAGGGTGTGCTCGCGGCCGCCGTCGAGGCCGAAGTACAGCCGCAGCACCTTGGCATCGCGCGACGGGAGGGTGTTGAGCGCGTTCTCGATCTCGTCGGTGAGGAACCGGTCCATCGCCTGCTCCTCGGCGTCGGACTGGTCGTCGGCGATGAAGCGCTCGATGAGGGAGCGGTCGCCATCGGGGTCGAGGGGCGCGTCGAGCCGCACGTCGCTGGTGTTGAGCGCGGCCAGCGACTGCACCACCTCCAGCGAGAGCCCGGTGGACTTGGCGATCTCCTCGGGGGTCGGCTCCCGGCGGAGCTCCTGCCGGAGCGCCTCGGCGGTGCGCACGATGCGCGAGAGGTCGGCGGTGCGGTTGAGGGGCACCCGCACGGTGCGGCCCTGGCGCGCCAGCGAGGCCAGGATGGCCTGCCGGATCCACCAGACCGCGTAGGAGATGAACTTGACCCCCTGGTCGGGATCGAACTTCCGCGCGGCGGTCAGCAGCCCGACGTTGCCCTCGCCGATCAGGTCGGTGAGCGGGAGGCCGCGGTTCTGGTACTTCTTGGCCACCGAGATGACGAAGCGGAGGTTGCGCTTGACCAGCTCCTGCATGGCCTCGGGGTCGCCCTCGCGCACCAGCCGGGCGATGGCGATCTCCTGGGGCGTGGTGAGCAGCGGCGTCTGGCTCACCTCGTAGAGGTACTGGTCCAGGATGTCGCGGTCGGCATCGTAGACGCCGAGCGTCTTCGAGGTCTCCCGCTTGCCCCGGCGCGGCTTCTTGGTGGGCTGGTTGTTCACCAGGATCTGCTGCACCGGGGTGAGCTTGCGCTCGCGCACCGGGGCGGGCTCGGCCGCGGCCTCCTTGGCCTTGCGGGGCTTGGCGGCGGCCTTGACCGGCTTGGCGGCCTTGGCTTTCTCTGGCTTGGCGCTGGACCCGTTCTTCTTCTTCACCGCGAAGACCCCTCCGACCCCACGAAAGTAGGCCCGCTCGCTTGACATGCCCGGCGGCAGCCGAGTAGCTTGTCGTGCTCCCGATCCGGGGGCCAGCGGGCGCGCAAATATAATGGGGGCGTAGCTCAGTTGGGAGAGCGCGTGAATGGCATTCACGAGGTCAGGGGTTCGATCCCCCTCGCCTCCACTCTGCGCCCCGCTGGCCCCGGATCGGTGCTCCCCCTCCCTCGCCCATCATCGGCGGCCGGAGCGGGAAGCATGACCAGGGTGGTTGCGTAGAAGCGATCCGGTCGATAAACTCCGGCGCTCTGCGGGAATAGCTCAGTTGGTAGAGCACAACCTTGCCAAGGTTGGGGTCGCGGGTTCGAGTCCCGTTTCCCGCTCTGTACACTGCCGAGGCATGCCTTGGCTCGCACACGCAGGAATCCGTCGCGGGGTGGAGCAGTCTGGTAGCTCGCCGGGCTCATAACCCGGAGGTCGTGGGTTCAAATCCCACCCCCGCTATTCGCAGTCAGCGTTGTAGGGGCGAGGCTCCGCCTCGCCCCTCCGCGTTTCGGGCGGTTAGCTCAGTTGGTTAGAGCGCCACGTTGACATCGTGGAGGTCACAAGTTCGAGTCTTGTACCGCCCATCGGGCCCTTAGCTCAATTGGATAGAGCATTTGACTACGGATCAAAAGGTTGGGGGTTCGAGTCCCTCAGGGCCCGTGTAAGCGCCAGGATGGTCCGTGGCGCTCCTCTGCAGGCTGGAGGAAGCGGGGCGTAGCGCAGCCCGGTTAGCGCGCCTGCTTCGGGAGCAGGAGGTCCCGGGTTCAAATCCCGGCGCCCCGATGGAAATGCACAAGGCCCCGCCCAGTCGGCGGGGCCTTTGCCCGGCCCCGGCGCTACGGCGCGGAGGGCTGCGGGTCGGCGGGAGCGACCGGGGCCGGCGGCTCCAGGCGGTACTCCGCCCGCCAGGCCCCCTCATCAAGGTACGCGATGTCCGGTGCCCCCAGCCGGGGCCAGCGCGCCAGGTCCCGGTCGCTGACCGAGACCAGGCCGTTGAAGTGCCCCATCGCCCCGGGGAGCGGCTGGCCGGTCGGGTTGTGGTACTGCGCCACGATCCGGTAGCGGTGATTGGCCCGCAGCCGGAGGCCATCGCCCACGATGCCGTACAGCTTCACCGGCATCGCCCGGATCCGGCCCGCGGCATCGAGGTCGGTCCGCACCCGGGTGAGCACCCGACCGGTCTCGGCGTCCTCCAGCCGCAGCTCCTGTCCCCAGTCGTGCAGGTGCCCGGTGGCCCCGATCAGCCGCACCGACACGGGCAGCCGGAACTCACGGGTGATCTGGTGATCCCCCGGCGGGATGGTGAAGGTGTTGGGCCGCCCCTTCATGTCGGCCACGTCGAGCGAAAGCGGCAGCACCAGGGTGGGCCGCGGCACCAGGTTCTCCGGGGAGTAGCGGATCCGGAGCGTCATCCAGACCGCCTCGATGTCGCGTGGCGTCTCGTTGTGCCACATGATGTTGAGGCGAAGCCGGGTCCCGGCCGCCAGCGGCAGCCCGATGGTGTTGGGGAGCATGATGTTCGGCGTCTCGCGCCCCACCGCCATCATCTTTTCCTGCATCGGCAGCAGCAACTGGCGCCGGTCCTGGTTGATGATCTGCAGGTGGTGCAGCACCCGCTGCGACACCTTCTTCCCCTCGGCGTCGCGCAGTTCCATCCGGAACCCCCGGCCGGTGCCCCCGACCGGCCACGCGAACTTGTAGTTGAACTGCGGCATCTGGGCCTCGTCGTGCCCGGCGTGCGCATGGCCGCCCGCGCCCCCCGGCGCCATCGACGGCAGCACGAACGGCCCGATCGTCAGCACCACGTCGTGATGGGCGGAATCGACGGCCACGCTGAACGCCGCCTCCAGCACCTCGTCCTGGGCGGTGAGGGCCTGGGGCGGCGTGACGAGCAGCAGCCCCAGCGCGGCGAGGAACCACACCGGCTGGCGTGTCATGAGGTT
The DNA here is from genome assembly GCA_016713785.1 of Gemmatimonadota bacterium. NCBI lineage: Bacteria > Pseudomonadati > Gemmatimonadota > Gemmatimonadota bacterium. Next base: position 1,763,330 of record JADJOM010000003.1, read on the forward strand.
CTCACGATGGAGGAATGAGGCGAACTCCGTCCGCGAATACTAACGCGATCCCCGGACGCTGCCGCCGGGCCGGCTCGAGACGCGACGCCCGCTTGCCCGGGCCCGCGCGATCGGCTACGGTTGGCGGCCATGAAGCGCTGCCTCCTGCTGCTGGTGGATGGCCTCCGCCCCGACGTCGCCGAAGCCGCGCTGGCCCGCGGCGAACTGCCCGCGCTCGCCGCCCTGACGGGGGCGCAGGGACGGACCCGCGGCATCACAGTCTTCCCTTCCACCACCAGCGTGGCCTACCTCCCCTTCCTGACCGGCTGCACGCCGGGCCGCTGCAACATCCCCTCCATCCGGTGGCTGGACCGCGAGCGCTACACCGGCCGGTGGTGGGCGGAACGCGACCTGGTCCGCAGCTACTGCGGCTACCAGGCGGGGCGGCTCGACGGCGACGTAACCCCCGGCATCCGCACCATCTTCGAGCTGGTCCCGGAAAGCCTCGGCATCTTCACCCCGGTGGCCCAGGGCCTCACGCCCGCGCGCAATCCCGCCAGCGGCGAGCGCCAGTTCTGGGGCGCGCTGGCCCACTATGCCGAGTGGCACCAGCCCTCCGACGATGCCGTGACCCGGCACCTGCTCCGCGGGGTGGACGCAGGCTGGCGCTTCATCTTTGCCCAGTTCCCCGCGGTGGATGGCTATACCCACCAGAGCACCCCTGACGGTCCCAAGGTGCTGCGGGCGCTGCGCCTGGTGGACGCGACGGTGGCCCGCGTGGTGGCCCGCCTGCGCGCGCGCGGCGAACTCGACGACACCCTGATCGTGATGGTCAGCGACCACGGCGCCTCGGTCGTGCATACCCACCTGGACCTCGCCACCTGGTTCCGCGGCCAGGGCGTGCGGACCCTGTCGCACCCGGTGATCTGGGAGCGGGACCCCGCCGCGGCCGTGATGGTGGCCGGCAACGGCTCGGCGATGGTCTATGCGCGGCCCGGCGTGCCGCGACGGGAGCGCTGGCCCCTGGCGCGCCTGCGCGAGAGCGCCAGCTTCGGCGTCACGCAGGATGTCATCGCCGCCCTGCTGGCCGAACCCGCCGTGGCGTGCGTGGCGGCGGAAGAGCGGCCCGGCGTGGTGCGGGTGGCGGCGGGTGACGGGGGCGGCGAGGCGCTGCTGGAATCCGCGGGCGAGCGGATCGCGTACCGGCGCCTCACCGGCGACCCGCTGGGCGTCAGGGATGACCGCTCCCTGACGGCGGCGGAGTGGCTCGCCGCCACCTGGGACGGACCCTACCCCGATGGCGTGGTGCAGCTGCTCGACCAGTTCCGCGCCCCCCGCACCGCCGACCTGCTGGTCATCGCGCGCGAGGGCTACGACTTCCGCGAACGGTTCGAGGTGCCGGAACACAAGGCGGGGCACGGCAGCCTGATCCGGGCCCACATGCAGGTGCCGGTCTGGGCCAGCGTGCCGGTGCCCTCGGACGCGCTCCGCACCGTGGACGTCTTTCCGGCGATGCTCGAGTGGCTGGAGGTGCCGGTCCCCGGGGGAATCGACGGGCAGCGGGTCTGGAGCCCGGGAGCAGTCCCGGCGGTTGCGTAAACGCGGTGGGGAGGCGATTTTCCCTCCCCCAACGCGCCCGTAGCTCAGCTGGATAGAGCGCTTGCCTCCGGAGCAAGAGGTCGGACGTTCGAATCGTCTCGGGCGCATGCACCAGGCCCCGCCGTCACCGCTGACGGCGGGGCTTCGTGTTGCCGGGGGCCCCTACTGGTAGCGCCGGGCCATCTCCTCCAGCGGCACCGGCGTGATGCGGGCCGCCTGCCCGTTGCACCCGAACGCCTCGAACCGCGCCACGCAGATGCCCTTCGCCGCCTTCCGCGCCTCGATCAGCGCCTTGCGCGGGTCGAACTCGCTCTTGTGCTCGGCGAAGACCTGCCGCATCGCGCCCGTCATCGCCAGGCGGATATCGGTGTCGATGTTCACCTTCCGCACCCCGGTCTTGATGCCGCGCTGGATCTCCTCCACCGGCACCCCGTAGGTCTCCTTGATCTCCCCGCCGTACTTGCGGATGATCGCCAGCCACTCCTGCGGCACGCTGGAGGAGCCGTGCATCACGAGGTGCGTGGTGGGGAGCGCCGCGTGGATTTCCGCGATCCGGTCCATCGCCAGGATGTCGCCGGTCGGCTTGCGGGTGAACTTGTACGCGCCATGGCTGGTCCCGATGGCGATGGCCAACGCATCCACCCCGGTCTGCGCCACGAAGTCCTTCGCCTGCGCCGGGTCGGTGAGCAGCATGTCGTGGCTCAGCTTCCCCTCGGCCCCGACGCCATCCTCCGCCTCCGCCTCGCCGGTCTCGAGCGAGCCGAGGCAGCCCAGCTCACCCTCCACCGACACGCCCACGGCGTGGGCGAACTCCGCCACCTTCCGGGTCACCCCGACGTTGTACTCGTACGAGGATGGCGTCTTGGCGTCGGCGAGCAGCGACCCGTCCATCATCACGCTGGTGAAGCCGGAGCGGATGGACTGCTGGCAGACCGCGGGCGAGGTGCCGTGGTCCTGGTGCAGCACCACCGGGATGTCGGGGTGCGACTCGACCGCCGCCAGCACCATGTGGCGCAGGTAGGGCTCGCCGGCGTACTTCCGCGCGCCCGCCGAGGCCTGCAGGATCACCGGCGACTGGGTGGCCTGGGCCGCCTCCATGATCGCCTGGATCTGCTCCAGGTTGTTGACGTTGAACGCGGGGACGCCGTAGCCATGCTCGGCGGCGTGGTCGAGCAGCTGACGCAGGGACACGAAGGCCATGCCGGATCCTCTCCAGGGTAGGTGACGGGCGTATCGCTCGGGCCGCCGGCGGGGCCGGCGGCATGCGGGGATCAGTCGGGGGCGTGCTCCCCGGTGGCGTGCCACCGGCGCAGGTCGTCCAGGGATACCCGGCCGGTGGCGGCAGCGGCCGGGGACGGGTGCCAGGTCGCCGGTTGGTCCAGCCCGTCGCCCACGGCCAGAGCCCCCGGCAGCTCGCCGGTGGCGAAGTACACGCTCCGGGTCACGATCACCGGCACGCCGGCCGCGCGGGCCGCCGCGACGCCCGCCGGCGAGTCCTCGATGGCCAGCGCCCGTGCCGCCACCAGGCCGAGGCCGTGCAGCGCCGCCTGGTACACGGCGGGGTCGGGCTTCTTCCGCGCCACATCCTCGCCGCAGACGATCACGCCGAACCATGCCGGCCACGCCGCCCCCAGGTGGCCCTCGAGCAGCGCCGCCACGTTGGCGCGGCTGGTGGTCGTGGCGATGCCCAGACCGAGGCCCTGCGTGCGGCACTCCTCCAGCAGCTCCCGCACGCCGGCCCGCAGCGGTACGCGCCCGCCGCCCACCAGCTCGGCGTAGATCGCGTTCTTCCGCGCGTGGAGCTCCCGGGCCAGGGCCAGGCGCTCGTCGGGCGTAGCGGGCGCGTCGTCCCGCGCGGCCATGTCGTGCAGCAGGCGCTCGCGCCCGCCGGCGACCGCGAGCAGCGCGCCGTACCGTTCCGCGTCCCAGCGCCAGGGCACCCCGAGGGCCTCGAACGCGCCGTTGAAGGCCACCCGGTGGCCATCCCGTTCGGTCTCGGCCAGCGTGCCATCCACGTCCCAGAGCAGCGCGGCGGGTCCCGTCACGCGCGGGGCGTCACCCCGAGGGCGAAGTCGGCCACGTCCAGCAGCCCGGGAAAGACCCGGTCCGGGTCGGCGGCGGTGATCGGGGAGCCGCCGTTGTATCCGTAGGGCACCGCCCACGCCGCCACCCCGGCGTTCCGGGCGGCCTGGACGTCGATGGCGGAATCCCCCACGTGCGCCGAGCGGGACAGCTCGCCGCCCAGCACCTGGACCACGTACCGGAGCACGCGCGCATCCGGTTTCTTGTGCGGCAGCGTGTCCCCGCCGATCGTCAGCGCGAAGAACCCGGCCAGGCCCGTGACCTCGAGCACGCGGTGCGCATGCCGGGCCTCCTTGTTGGTGACGCAGGCGACCTTCACGCCGGCGGCCCCGAGCCGTCGCAGCGCGGCGACGGCGCCCGGGTACGGCGCTGCGGTCGTGCCGGTCGTCAGCGCGTAGTGGTGATCCATGCTCTGCTGCACCCGATCCACCGGCACCGAAGCAGCCAGCCCCGGCTGCTCCTCGAAGACCCGGCCCAGCAGCCGGAGGATCAGCTCGCGGGTGCCGTGCCCGATGAACCCGACGATCTCCGGCACCGGCCGGCGGGCGATGCCGTGCTCCTCGAGCGCGCGGCACGCCGCCTCCGCGATCTCCGCGGCGGTATCGACCAGGGTCCCATCGAGGTCGAAGCTGACGAGGTCATACCGCACCGCGGGCGTTACCGCCGCGGCCCGGCCGGCGACGCCGCCCCGGCCGCGCAGCGCTCCACCGTCTCGGCCAGCCGCTCGGCGGTGAGGCCGAAGTGCGCGTACACGGCGGGCCCGGGCGCCGATTCCCCGAACGTGTCCACGCCGAGGGCCGCCCCGCAGCCGTACTGCGCCCACCAGCGGCTGACGCCGGCCTCGATCCCGACCCGCGGGAGTCCGGGGCCGAGGACGCGCTCGCGCCACGCCGGCTCCTGCCGGTCGAACGCGGTGGTCGAGGGGATCGACACCACGCGCACCGGCACCCCGCGCGCGTCGAGGAGCTGCTGCGCGGCCATGGCCAGGCCCACCTCGGACCCGGTGGCCAGGATTGCCGCCACCGGCGCGGGCCGGTCGCTGAGGACATAGCCGCCGCGGCGGATCTCCTCGACCTGCGCCGGCGTGCGGGCCTGGGCGGGCAGGTTCTGGCGGGAGAGCAGCAGCGCCGCCGGCCGCTCGGCCGCGGCCAGCGCCTCGGTCCACGCCACGGCGGTCTCCGCCGCGTCACAGGGCCGCCACACCTCGAGGTTCGGGATCAGGCGGAGGCTCGCCGCGTGCTCCACGGCCTGGTGGGTGGGGCCATCCTCGCCGAGGCCGATGGAATCGTGGGTGAAGACGTGGATCACCCGGAGCTTCATCAGCGCGGCCATCCGGAGCGCGTTGCGGCTGTAGTCGCTGAAGGTGAGGAAGGTGCCGCCGTAGGGAATGAAGCCGCCGTGGAGCGCCATCCCGTTCATGATCGCGGCCATCCCGAACTCGCGGACGCCGTAGTTGATGTGCCGGCCCCCGGGCTCGCCGCCGCGCACCGCGCCGCAGCCGGGGAAGTCGGTGAGGTTGGAGCCGGTGAGGTCGGCGCTGCCACCGATCAGCTCCGGCACCCGCGGGCCGAGGACCGCGAGCGCCTTCTGCGAGGCCTTGCGGGAGGCGATGGCCTCGGGGGCGTCGCCCAGCGCCAGCGTGGCCCGCCGGGTCTCGGCGAAGTCGGCGGGGAGCTCGCCCGCCATGCGGCGCGCGAACTCCGCGGCCAGCGCGGGATGCGCGGCGCGATAGGCCTCGAACCGCCCGCGCCACGCCGCCTCGCGGGTGGCCCCGGCGGCCCGGGCATTCCACTGCCCGGCGATCGCGGCCGGGATCTCGAAGGCGGGCTCGGGCCACGCGAGCGCCGCCCGGGTGGCGCGCACCTCGTCGGCCCCGAGCGGCTCGCCGTGCGCCTTGGCGCTCCCGGCGCGGCCCGGGGAGCCCTTGCCGATGGTGGTCTGGCACACGATCAGCGTCGGCCGGTCGGCCGACTGCCGCGCCTCCCCGATGGCCCGGCCGACGGCGGCCGTGTCGTGGCCGTCCACCGGCCCGAGCACGTTCCAGCCGTAGGCCCGGAACCGCGCCGCGGTGTCGTCCACGAACCACCCCGCCACCGCGCCGTCGATGGAGATGCCGTTGTCGTCGTAGAGCGCGATCAGCTTGCCGAGCTTCCAGGCTCCCGCGAGCGCGCAGGCCTCGTGGCTGATCCCTTCCATCAGGCAGCCGTCGCCCAGGAAGGTGTAGGTGTGGTGGTCCACGATGGCGTGGCCCGGGCGGTTGAACTCGTCGGCCAGCAGCTTCTCGGCCAGCGCCATCCCCACGGCGTTGCTGATCCCCTGCCCCAGCGGGCCGGTGGTGGTCTCCACGCCGGGGGTGAGCCCGCGCTCGGGATGGCCGGGGGTCCGGCTGTGCAGCTGGCGGAAGCGCTTGAGCTCCTCCAGCGGCAGGTCGTAGCCGGTGAGGTGCAGCAGCGCGTAGAGCAGCATCGAGGCGTGCCCGTTGGAGAGCACGAAGCGGTCGCGGTCCGGCCAGGCGGGGTTGGCGGGGTTGTGGCGCAGGTGGCCGTGCCACAGCGCCACCGCCATCTCGGCCATGCCCATCGGGGCGCCAGGGTGGCCGGAGTTGGCCTGCTGCACGGCGTCCATCGCCAGCGCCCGGAGGGCGTTGGCCATCACGTCGCGGTGCCCGTGGTCGGGCCGCACCACGCGGTCGGCGGAGGCGCTGCTCATCAGAGGGCCCCGATCGCGCGCTTGCGCCGTTCCATCATCCGCCAGATGAACGGGGTGAAGATCAGCTGCATGGCCAGCTCCATCTTGCCCCCCGGCACCACGATCGTGTTGGCGCGCGACATGAACGAGTCGTCCACCATGGAGAGGAGGTAGGGAAAGTCGATGCCCTTGGGGTTGGCGAAGCGGATCACCACCATGCTCTCGCTCGCGGCCGGGATGTCGCGGGCGATGAACGGGTTGGAGGTGTCCACCATCGGCACCCGCTGGAAGTTCACGTGGGTGTGCGCGAACTGGGGGCAGATGTAGTGCACGTAGTCCGGCATCCGGCGCAGGATGGTGTCGGTGACGGCCTCGGCGGAGTAGCCACGGACGTGCTTGTCGCGCCACAGCTTCTGGATCCACTCCAGGTTGATCACCGGCACCACGCCGATCAGCAGGTCCGGGTAGCGGGCGATGTTCACCTCCTCGGTGACCACCGCGCCGTGCAGCCCCTCGTAGAACAGCAGGTCGGTGCCCTCGCCCATGTCCTCCCAGGGGGTGAAGGTCCCGGGCTCCTGCCGGTACGGGGCGGCCTCCACGGGGTCATGCAGGTACTTCCGGCTGCGGCCCCGCCCGGTCTCGGCGTAGGCGCGGAACAGCGCCTCCAGCTCCGGGAAGAGGTTGTTGGACGGCCCGAAGTGGCTGAAGTGCTTGTTCCCGCCCTTCTCGGCCTCCGCCTGCCGCAGCCGCATCTCGGCCCGGTCGTAGCGGTGGAAGCTGTCGCCCTCGACGATCGCGGCCTTGAGGCACTCGCGCCGGAAGATGTTCTCGAAGGTGCGCGTCACCGAGGTGGTGCCCGCGCCGGAAGAGCCGGTGATGGCGACGATGGGGTGCCGTTCGGACATGCCCTGGTCCCGTGGAGTCGGTGGTGGCCTAGTCGCGGAAGAGACTGCGTTCGCCGAACAGCGGGGCCCCGGTGTCCCGGGACGCCGGCTCCTGGTGGTAGCGCTCGATCCGCTCCACCTCGTGGCGGGAGCCGAAGACCAGCCCGATGCGCTGGTGCAGCGCGCTGGGCGCGACATCGAGCACCGGCTGCCGGCCGGTGCTGGCCCGCCCGCCCGCCTGCTCGATGATGAAGCCCATCGGGTTGGCCTCGTACAGGAGCCGCAGCCGGCCCGGCTTGGCGGGGTCCTTGGTGTCCCGGGGGTACATGAACACCCCCCCGCGCATCAGGATGCGGTGCGCCTCGGCCACCATCGACGCGATCCAGCGCATGTTGAAGTCCTTGCCCCGGGGCCCGGTCTTCCCCGCGAGGCACTCGTCGACGTAGCGCTTGACCGGCGGCTCCCAGAAGCGGCTGTTGGAGCTGTTGATCGCGAACTCATGGGTGTCCGCGGGCACCGTGATCTGCGGGTGGGTGAGCACGAACTCGCCCAGGTTCGGGTTCAGGGTGAAGCCCACCACCCCGTTGCCCACCGTCAGCACCAGCATCGTGGTGGGGCCGTAGATGGCGTAGCCCGCCGCCACCTGGGTGGCCCCGGGCTGCAGGAAGTCGGCCTCGGTCACGTCCCGCCCGGTCTCGCAGACCTCGGCCGGCGCCCGCAGGATCGAGAAGATGCTCCCCACCGAGACGTTCACGTCGAGGTTGCTCGAGCCGTCGAGCGGGTCGAACACCAGCAGGTACTTGCCCCGGGGGTACTGCGCCGGGATCTGCCACGGCACGTCCATCTCCTCGGAGGCCATGCCGGCGAGGTGGCCGTTCCACTCGTTCATGCGGGTGAAGAGCTCGTTGCTCACCACGTCGAGCTTCTTCTGCTCCTCCCCCTGCACGTTGATCCCCCCCGCGGTGGCCGGCACGCCCGGGCAGAGCGCCTCGGCCAGGTCCTCGAAGGCCACGATCCGGGCGATCGCCTTGCAGGCGAGCGAGACGTCGAGGATCAGGGCGTTGAGGTCGCCGCTCGCCTCGGGAAAGCGGCGGCGCTCCTCGATCAGGTACCGCGTGAGCGTCCAGCGGCGCGACAGGGGCATGGCGGGTCTCGGGGGTCGGGCGGGGTCAGCGGGCGCCGCCGAACAGCCGGCTGGCGCGGATGTCCGAGGGTTCCAGGGTCGTCAGGTCGTCGCGCGACAGCTCGCGCTCCGGCTGGGCGAACAGCCGGCTGGCCTGGCGCAGGCGCATCCGGTCGAGCGCGTTGCGCACGCTGCGCGCGTTGGCGAAGTGCGGCTGGGCCAGGCGCAGCGTGAGGTACTCGGCGAACGTCTCCCGGCCGCCCGGGCCGAAGCGGTAGCTCATCCCCTCGAGCATCCGGTCGCCGATCTGCAGCAGCTCGTCGTGGCTGTAGTCCGGGAAGTCGAGGTGGTGCGCGATCCGCGAGCTCATCCCGGGGTTGGAGCGGAAGAAGGTGTCCATCCGGTCCTTGTAGCCGGCCAGGATCACCACCAGGTCGGCCCGGTTGTTCTCCATGACCTGGAGCAGGATCTCGATCGCCTCCTGGCCGTAGTCGCGCTCGTTCTCGGGGCGGTAGAGGTAGTAGGCCTCGTCGATGAAGAGCACGCCGCCCATCGCCTTCTTGAGCACCTCGTTGGTCTTGGGCGCGGTGTGGCCGATGTACTGCCCCACCAGGTCCTCCCGGGTCACCGCCACCAGGTGGCCCTTCCGGACGTACCCCAGGCGGTGGAGGATCTCGGCCATGCGCATCGCGACCGTGGTCTTCCCGGTGCCCGGGTTGCCGGTGAAGCTCATGTGCAGCGACGGCGTCTCGGCGGCCAGCCCGAAGTTGAGCCGCAGCTTGTCGATGACCAGCAGCGCCGCGATGTCGCGCAGCCGCTGCTTGATCGGCTGCAGGCCGATCAGGTCGCGGTCGAGCTCGGTGAACACCGACTCGACCTGGCTCTGCGCCAGCACCTCCGCCACGGTGCGCGCCGCCGGCAGCCCCTCCGCCGCCGGGGGCGGGGGGGGCGGCGCGGCGGGCGTGGCGCCGGGAATGACGTAGCGCGGCTGGCTCACGCCGCGCCCCGGCCGGCCTCAGCCGTCACGGTACCGCTCGCCCTCGGGCGCGTCGGCGGCGTAGCCCCGCGTGGTGTAGCGCAGCGAGCGGCCGTCGACCTCGTTCCGCTCCAGCTGGAAGCCGGGCTCGTGCCGGGGCCGGTTGACCAGGAAGCTCATCGCGATCGACTCGACCCCGCGGGTGGAGTCGAACGCCATCAGGCGGATGTAGTGGTTCGGGAACGTCTTGCGGCAGGCGTTGAGCTCCAGCAGCACCCCCGCCGCGTCCTTGAGGTCGAACATCGGGTTCCCGAACATCTCCCAGTAGGTGTTCCGGGGATGCGGGTCGTCGGTGTACTCGACGCTCCAGGCGTACTGCTTCCGCAGCCCGTACTCGACCTGCAGGGTGATCTCGGCGTCGGTCAGGTCCGGCAGGAAGCTGAACTGCCCCTGCGTCAGGCGGCCGGTCGGATTGGTCATCATGGTCGGGATCTCCTCGGCTCACGCCGACGCGGTGGGCGTGGTGGCGAAGTCGCTGGTGTCGGTCGACGTGTAGTTGAAGGTGATCTCGCCCCAGGTGTCGAGCGCCTGCTTGAGCGGGGTGCAGTGCCGTGCCGCCTCGACCAGGATGTCGGGCCCCTCCCGCAGGATGTCGCGGCCCTCGTTGCGCGCCTTCACCATCACCTCCAGCGCCACCCGGTTGGCCACCGCGCCGGCCTGGATCCCCGACGGGTGGCCGATGGTCCCGCCGCCGAACTGCAGGATGACGTCATCGCCGAAGAGGTCGAGCAGCTGGTGCATCTGGCCGGCGTGGATGCCGCCGGAGGCCACCGGCATGACCTTCTTGAGGTCGGCCCAGTCCTGGTCGAAGAAGAGGCCGCGCGGGAGGTCCTGCCTGGTGTAGGCATCCCGGCAGATGTTGTAGTAGCCCTGGACCGTCATCGGGTCGCCCTCGAGCTTGCCGACGGCGGTGCCGGTGTGCAGGTGGTCGCAGCCCGCGAGCCGCAGCCACTTGGCGATCACCCGGAAGCTCACCCCGTGGTTCTTCTGGCGGGTGTAGGTCCCGTGGCCGGCGCGGTGCATGTGCATGAGCATGTCGTTCTTGCGGCACCAGTTGGCCATCGACTGGATCGCGGTCCAGCCGATGACCAGGTCGACCATGACCACCACGGAGCCGAGCTGCTTGGCGAGCTCGGCCCGCTCGTACATGTCTTCCATGGTCGCGGCGGTGATGTTGAGGTAGGACCCCTTCACCTCGCCGGTGGCCGCGCTGGCCTTGTTCACCGCGTCCATCACGTACAGGAACCGGTCGCGCCAGTGCATGAACGGCTGGCTGTTGATGTTCTCGTCGTCCTTCATGAAGTCGAGGCCGCCCTTGAGCCCCTCGTACACCACCCGGCCGTAGTTGCGGCCCGAGAGGCCGAGCTTGGGCTTGGTGGTGGCGCCGAGGAGCGGCCGGCCGAACTTGTCCAGCCGCTCCCGCTCCACCACGAGGCCCGTCGGCGGGCCCTTGAAGGTCTTCACGTAGGCCACCGGGATCCGGATGTCCTCCAGCCGCGCGGCCTTGAGCGGCTTGAACGAGAAGACGTTGCCGATCAGGCTCGCCGTCATGTTGGCGATCGACCCCTCCTCGAACAGGATCAGGTCGTACGCCACCCACGCGAAGTACTGGCCCGGGGTGTTCGGCACCGGGTCCACCCGGTAGGCCTTGGCCCGGTAGCTGTCGCAGGCGGTCAGCCGGTCGGTCCAGACCACCGTCCAGGTGGCCGTGCTCGACTCGCCCGCCACCGCCGCCGCCGCCTCGATCGGGTCGACGCCCTCCTGCGGGGTGATCCGGAACAGGCAGATGACGTCGGTCTCGCGGGGCTGGTAGTCCGGATCCCAGTACCCCATCTGCCGGTACTTCAGGACCCCGGCGGCATACCGCTTCTTCTTGTCCCGGGCGAGATCATTCGCGTCGGCGGGGGTCGCGGGATCCACATGGCCGGCCATGGCAGCTCCTGGAGGTCTGTCGTGCACGATTGACACTGCGGATATGCCAACTTAGGATCACTATCGAATAAGCGAAAGTCACAATTTCCTTTGGCTCACATAAGCCTTGGCTTATCCATGGAAGTCTCCTTCCGACAGCTTCGTGTCTTCATCGCCGTCGCCCATCAAGGCAGCATGGCCCGGGCGGCCGCCACCCTCCACGTCACCCCGCCCGCCATCTCCATGGTGATCCGCGACCTCGAAGCCCAGGTCGGGCTGCCCCTGTTCGACCGGGAGGGGCGGAAGCTCAGCCTCTCCGCCGGCGGCAAGTGGTTCCTGGAGCATGCGCGCAAGCTGATGGCCTCGCTCAAGGAGGCCGAGGACGCCATGGCGCGGTTCCGCCGGCTGGAGGAGGGGTTGCTGACCATCGGGATCGTGAGCACGGCGAAGTACTTCGTGCCCCGGCTGCTCGCCCGCTTCCGGCTGACGGCGCCCGGGGTGGAGCTGCGCCTCCGGGTGGCCGGCAACCGCGAGGCGCTGGTGAACCTGATGATGGCCGGCGAGGCCGACCTGACGGTGATGGGCCGCCCGCCCCGCACCCTGGCCACGCGGGCGGAGGTGTTCGCCCAGCACCCGCTGGTGTTCGTGGCGCCGGCGGGCCACCCGCTCCTCGCGATCGGCCGGCTGCAGGTGACCGACCTCGCGGACTACCCGTTCATCGTGCGGGAGCCGGGCTCGGGGACCCGGGCGGCGATGGAGCAGTACTTCGCCGAGCAGAGCTTCATGCCGCGCATCACCATGGACACCTCGAGCAACGAGACCATCAAGCAGGCGGTGATGGCCGGGATGGGCCTCTCGTTCCTCTCCCGCCACACCCTCGACCTGGAGCTGCGGAGCGGCCTGCTGGGGGTGCTCGACCTCGAGGCCACGCCCGTGATGCGCACCTGGAACGTGGTGAGCCTGCAGTCCAAGCTCCTCTCGCCCGCGGCGGACCGGTTCCGCCAGTTCATCCTGGCCCACGGCGAGGCGCACCTGCTCGCGGGCGAGGCCCCCACGGCGGCGTAGCGCCCGCCGGACGCACCACGCCCCGTCGCGCAGGGCGCGGCGGGGCGTTACCCAGGTCCCCGGGCGGTCACGCGTCGAGCGCCCGGCGCTTCCGCACCTCGCGCACCACCACCGCCGCGGCGGCGAGGGCGCCCACCAGCGCGCCGGTCTTCGCGGCCCTGGCGCCTACCTTGCCGGTGGCCCGCACCTTGGCCTTCACCGCCTTCCGGCCCTCCGCCACCAGCACCCGGGTTTCCACCTTCTGGTACGCCTTCCGCGCCGCCTCCCGTCCCTTCGCGGCGAGCTTCCTGGTCAGCCGTGTCATCGCACCCTCCTGTGGGCCCTTCCTATATGTAGGGACCGGGGACTGAAGCGGGGGTGGGGATGGCGTGAAGGGGTCCGAGGGGCTTTCGCGGGCGGCTCGAGCGGCGGGGACGCCGCCTCGGGGTGTGCGATCACGCGGCGTGGGGGCCAGCCGGCTACGGGGTCGCCCCCGTGGCCGGCGTGCCAGGCCCGAGCGTGGCCCGCCCGATGGTCCCGGCATCAGTCCCGAACCAGAGGCTCCGCGATTTCCGGTCGAACACCATGTGCCGCACCACCACCCCGCCACTCCCGGCGATGGGAACCGGCGTCCCGAACCGGCCGGTCCGCGGATCGAAGCTCACCAGCCGGTTGGGCTGCACCCCGGTCTCGACCTGCCAGACCATGCCCTGGTCGTCCCCGGCCATGGCGTAGGGGGCGGAGCGGGCGCCGGCGGGGTTCGGCCACTCGGAGAAGCTCCCGGTGGCGGGGTCCAGCCGCACCAGCTTGCCCCGGTTGTAGTCGCCGGCATAGACCTGGTCGTTCGCGGCGATGACGATCCGGCGCGGTCGGGCGGCGGGATCGGGAATGGTGAACTCGCGCAGCGCGTAGCTGACCGGGTCGATGGTGCCGATGCGGTTGCCACCGAACTCCACGAACCAGGGGCGCCCCTTCGAGTCGAGGCCGATCCCGTAGGGCCGGGAGCCCGGGAGCGGCATGCGCACCACGCGGATCGCGCCGCTCCGGGGGTCGAGGTGGGCCACGGCGTTGGACGCCTGCAGGGTGAACCAGAGGCTGCCATCGGGGGCGAAGGCCAGGGTGTGCGGGTCGCTCAGGTCGGCCGCGGGCATGGGCCAGGTCCGCACCAGCCCGGAGGCGGGATCGAGACGGCCGATGGTGCCGTTGCGATTGCCGGTGAACCAGGGGGCGCCGTCGGGCCCGATCACCACGTTGTGCGGCAGGGTTCCCGCCTCGAGCTCGAAGCGGCGGAACGTGCCGGTGCCCGGGTCCAGGACGCCAACGTAGTTCCCCACCTGGCCCACGAACCAGACCCGGCCATCGGCGGCCACGGTCGGGTCGCGCGGACGGGTATCGGACCAGGGAACGGTCCACTCGGTCACGGTGGCCTGCTGGGCGGCGGCGGGCGCGGCGAGGGCGGCCAGCAGGGGGATCACGGCCACTGAGGGATGGCGCATGGCGGCGGGCTCCGGTGAAGGGGATCGGATGCCGTGCCACGGGACGGCACGGGTCCACCATTGTACCCCCGCGGCGCGCGCGGGGTTTCGCTACGCGGGGCCCGCGCCGAGCGCCGCTCCCATGGCGGCCAGGTGCGCCGGGGTGCTGCCGCAGCAGGCGCCGATGATGCGCGCGCCGCGGTCGCGGGCGGCGAGGGCGTAGCGCGCCATCACCTCGGGTCCGGCATCGTAGACGGCGCGGCCCTCCACCAGCCGCGGCATCCCGGCGTTGGCCTTGGCCACCACCGGGACCGACGGGGCCACCGCCACCATGCGCCCGATCACCTCGAGCATCTCGTCGGGCCCGTTGCCACAGTTGGCGCCCAGGGCCGACACGCCGAGCCGGGTCAGCTCCTTCACCGCCTGCTCCGGGCGGACCCCCATCATGGTGCGGCCCTTGGTGTCGAAGGTCATGGTGGCGATCACCGGCAGGCCGGGCGCGACGTCCTGCACCCCGGTCACCGCGGCGGCCACCTCGGCCAGGTCGGCCATGGTCTCGATCCAGATCAGGTCCGCGCCCCCCGCCACCAGCGCCCGGGCCTGGGCCGCGAAGCCCTCGCGGGCCTCCGCCACCGAGAGTGGCCCCAGCGGCGCGAGCATCAGCCCGCTCGGCCCGATGTCCCCGGCGATCAGCGCCCCCGGCGCCGCGGCGCGCGCCACCGCGACGGCCGCGCGATTGAGCTCGTCGAGGCGGTCCGCCAGGCCGTGCCGCTCCAGGCGGAACCGGCTCGCCCCGAAGCTGTTGGTCAGGATGATCCGCGAGCCGGCGGCGGCGTACCCGGCATGCACCGCGCCGACCCGCTCCGGGTGGATCACGTTCCACAGCTCCGGCGCGGCGCCCAGCTCGAGTCCCTGCGCCATGAGCGCGCTGCCCATGGCGCCGTCGGCAAGGATGGCACCGGGCGTGGCGAGCAGCTCATCCCATCGGGTCATGCGGAGCGCGTCCTTTCTCTCTGGGGCGAGTCGCGCGTCGTGGAGCGGAACCGCCCCCCGGCGCGCGACCGGAAACGGGACCTGCGCGTCGGTGATTGCGGACCCCTTGGTGGCCCCAGAATATTGCGCCGTCCCGACCATTCACCCAGAGGGGTTCATGCACGAGGAGCTGTTCGCGGCGATGCGGCAGTCGGTCATCGATGGTGATCCGGACGAGGTGCGCGTGCTCGCGCAGCGGGCGCTGGCGCTCGGCATCGACCCGCTCGAGGCGATCAACCGCGGCTTCGTGCCGGGCGTGACGCACGTCGGGGAGCAGTTCGGCCTGGGCGAGATGTTCCTGCCCGACCTGGTGCTGGGCGGCGAGGCGATGAAGGCGGCCGTGGCGGTGCTCGAGCCCGAGCTGGCCCGGCGCGGCGCCCAGCGGGAGAGCCTCGGCACCGTGGTGCTCGGCACGGTGCGCGGCGACATCCACGAGATCGGCAAGACGCTGGTGCAGACCATGCTCAGCGCCAGCGGCTTCCAGGTGCACGACCTCGGCGTGGACGTGCCGGTGGAACGGTTCGTGGGCGCGGTGCGTGAGCTCAAGCCCCACGTGGTGGGGATGTCGGCGCTGCTGACCACCACCATGCCGGGCCAGCGGCTGGTGATCGAGGCGCTGGAGCGCGAGGGGCTCCGCCAGCAGGTGAAGGTGATCGTCGGCGGGGCGCCGGTGAGCCAGGGATGGGCCACCGAGATCGGGGCCGACGGCTACGGCGAGGACGCGATGCGCGCGGTGACGCTGGTGAAGGCGCTGCTCGGACGGGAGGCGCCCGCCGCATGAGGCCGCACGTCACGCTGCTCGACGAGGCCCTGCTCGCCCGGATCACCGGCGAGGCCATCACCCTCCTCGGGGAGACGGGGGCACGGGTGCAGGCCCCGGCCGCGCAGGCGCTGCTGGCCGACCATGGCGCCACGGTGGCCGACGGCATCGCGCGGTTCCCCGAGCCGATGCTCCGCGCCGCCCTGGCCACGGCGCCGCCGCGGTTCCACCTGTACGACCGGGCCGGCGCGCCGGCGGTGGAGTATGGCGGGGAGCGGTCGCACTTCGACCCGGGCTCCTCCTGCGTCAACGTGCTCGACCCGGACACGCGGGCCCAGCGCCCCGCGATGGCCGCCGACCTGGTGCGGCTGGTGCAGGTGGCCGAGGGGCTGCCGGCGTACGCGGCCCAGTCCACGGCGATGGTGTGCGACGAGATCCCGCAGGAGATCGCCGACCTCTACCGGCTCTTCCTGGTGCTGTGGTACTCGGGCAAGCCGGTGGTCACCGGGGCCTTCTCCGCGGGGACCACCCGCGCGATGCTCGCGCTGCTCGAGGCGGAGTGCGGCGGCGCGGCGGCGCTGCGGGCCCGGCCCCGCGCGGTGTTCGACGTCTGCCCGGTGCCGCCGCTGCTCTGGTCGGACTACGCCGGCGAAAGCCTGATCCTGCTGGCGCGCGCGGGGGTGCCGGCGGAGATCGTGTCGGTCCCGCTGGCCGGGGCCACCGCCCCGGTCACGCTGGCCGGCGCGGTGGTGCAGCACACCGCCGAGTGCCTCGCCGGCCTGGCCATCCATCAGCACGCGGCCCCGGGAGCGCCGGTGGTGTGGGGGGGCGCGCCGGCGATCTTCGACATGCGGACGGGCAACGCGCCGATGGGCGCCATCGAGACGGCCATGCTCAACGCCGCCTGCAGCCAGGTGGGCCGGTCGTTCGGGCTGCCCACGCACGGCTACCTCTGCGGCAGCGACGCGAAGGTGGTCGATGCCCAGGCGGGGCTCGAGACGGGCATGGCGGCGCTCACCGGCGTGCTCGCGGGAATCAGCATGATCTCCGGCGCGGGGATGCTCGACTTCCTGGCCTGCCACAGCGCGGAGAAGCTGGTGCTCGACGCCGAGGCGATCGCGTTCGCGCAGCGCTTCGGGCGGGGCATCGAGGCGCGGGGGGAGTCGCTGGCACTGGCGATGTTCGCGCGGACCGGGCGTAGCGGGGAGTTCCTCAAGCTCAAGGAGACCCGGAACCTCTTCCGCGAGGAGCAGTACCTCCCCTCGCCGGTGATCGACCGGGCGTCGCTGCGCGGCTGGCAGGACGCGGGGGCGCTGGACGCCTTTGCGCGGGCCCGCGCGCGGGCCGACCAGCTGGTGGCGGAGTACCGGCGGCCGGCGCTCGCGCCCGAGCGCGAGGCGGCGATGCTCACCCTGATGCGCGCCGAGGCCGCGCGGGTGGGCCTCACGACGCTGCCGGGCACCTGAGGTGCGCACCCTTCCAACCCTGCCCGCGGTGAACGCCGCCGAGGTGCTGCGGGCCCAGGGTGCCGACCCCGCCCGGCTGGGCGCGCGGGCGGGACGGCTGGTGGCCCTGGCGGAGCAGGCGCTCGCGCTGGCCCGGCCGCTGGCCGAGCCCGGGATCGCGGTGACCCGCCATCGGGTCGCCGCCTGCCACGCCGACGTGGTGCTGCTCGAGGGGGGGCACCGGCTCCGGCAGCCGGCGGTGGCGGCGGCGCTGGCCGGCGCGGAGGAGCTGGTGGCGGCGGCGCTCACCCTCGGGCCGGCGCTCGAGGCACGGGTCCGGGCGTACGCGGAAACGGCCCCCGGCCTGGCGCTGGCGCTCGACGCCGCGGGGGCCGCGCTGGTGCAGGCCCTCGCCGCGGAGACGCGGGAGGAGCTGCGCGTCGAGGGGGCGGCCCGCGGACTGGTGGCGGGCACGCCGTTCGGGCCCGGGATGCCGGGGTGGCCGGTGCACCCGGGACAGCGGGAGCTGCTGGCGCTGCTCGAGACGCCCCCCGCCGGCCTCACGGTGCTGGAGAGCGGGATGCTGACCCCGGCCAAGTCGCTCACCTTCCTGCTCGGGCTCGGGCGCGGCCTCTCGCCCGGCGGGGAACCGTGCGCCACCTGCGACCAGGGCGGGCGCTGCAAGCAACGCCCGGCCGGCTGAGGCGACCGGCCATGGCCCTGCCCCTCCGCACCGTCGACTTCCAGCCGCTGGGCCGCCGGGTGGACACGGAACCGACCGCCACCCTGCTCGACGCGGCGCGTGCCGCCGGGGTGGCCCTGCAGGCGACCTGCGGCGGCGCCGGCACCTGCGGCAGCTGCCGGGTGCAGTGGATCAGCGGGGAGCTCACGCCCGCCACGGCGGTGGAGTTGATGGAGCTCGACGCCACGGAGCGCGCCACCGGGCTCCGGTTGGCGTGCCAGGCCTACGCCCTCTCCGACGCGCGGGTGCACCTCCCGGCCGACTCCCTCTGCACCACCCAGCGGCTGCAGCTCGAGGCGCACGGCGCGGTGACCGTGGACCCGCTCGAGGCGGGACCCGGCGGCCTGGGCCTCGCCGTCGACCTCGGGACCACCAAGGTGGCGATGTACCTGGTGGACCTGGCCACCGGGGAGACGATCGCCAGTCGCGCGGCCCCCAATCCCCAGATCGCGTACGGCGAGGACGTCATCAGCCGGGTGGCGTACGCCGGACAGCAGCCGGACGGCGCGGCCCAGCTCACCCGCCAGATCCGCGATGCGCTGGTGGTGCTGGCGCGCGAGGTCTGCGACGCGGCCGGGGTGCGCCGGGCGGCGGTGCGGGAGGTGGTGGTGGTCGGGAACACCGCGATGCACCACCTGCTGGCCGACCTCCCGGTGCGCCAGCTGGGGCTGGCCCCGTACCTGCCGGCGATGACGGGCCCGCTCGACTTCGCGGCCCGGGACCTGGGCTTCGACCTCGAGCCCGGGGCGCGGGTGTACCTGCCGCCGGTGGTGGCGGGATTCGTCGGCAGCGATCACGTGGCCATGCTGCTCGGCACCGGGCTCGACCGCCGCGCCGGCACCGTGCTGGCCGTGGACATCGGGACCAACACCGAGATGACGCTGCTGCATGGCGGCCGCCTCCGCACCTGCTCCTCGCCCTCGGGGCCGGCCTTCGAGGGGGCCCACCTCTCCACCGGCATGCGGGCCGCGCCGGGCGCGGTGGAGGCGGTCCGGATCCGCGGCAACACGGTGCAGGTGCGCACCATCGACGATGCGCCGCCGATCGGCATCTGCGGCTCGGGCATCCTCGACCTGATGGCGGAGCTGCGGCAGGCGGGGCTGCTCAACGAGCGCGGCACCCTCCAGGGCAGCCACCCGGCGCTGCGGTCCGGGGCCAAGGGGCCGGAGATCGTCCTGGCCGGGGCGCGGGAGACCGGCACGGGCCGGGACCTCACGGTGGTGCGGCGCGACCTGCACGAGATCCAGATGGCCAAGGCCGCGATCCGGAGCGGCATCGACGTGCTGCTCGACCGGGCCGGCCTCGGACCGGAGGACCTGGACGAAGTGCTGGTGGCGGGCGCCTTCGGCAGCTACCTCGACCTGCGGAGCGCGCTGCGCATCGGCATGTTCCCCCCGGTGCCCAGGGGCCGGATCCGGCAGGTAGGCAACGCCGCCGGCCTGGGCGCGCGGCAACTGCTGGTCTCCCCGGCGCGGCGGCGTCGGGGGGAGGCGCTGGCGGGGCGGGCGGAGCACGTGGAACTGAGCGGGGAGCCCTCCTTCCGCGATCGCTACCTGGGCGCGCTGTGGATTCCGCACCGCCACCCCGGCGGGGTGGGCGGCGCGGTGCGCTGATCCGGGCACCGGGCCCCGTCCAACGTTGGTGCCGGGCCGCATCGGTGCGCCCATCGGCGCTGCCCCAAATCCCTCCACCCCTGTCCAACTTCAGGCGCCGGAAGCCGTTGATGAAGGACGACCGAGCCCTTTCACCGGCCCTTCAGGTTTCCTTCAGGAGATTGCCCCGATCTTCCGCCCCACATCCCGACCCAATTCATGCTGGATTGCTGCATCCCCCGCCTCCAGCCTCGCCCGCATGGGTCACTGGTTCCTCCCACTGAACCGGAGGTAGTCCCGATGTCCGGAGTCGTACCCTCCCTCTTCCCCGCCAGCGGATCGGTGGAGGAAGAACTCGAGCGCCACGGGGTTTCCCGGCGCGAGTTCATGGAATACTGCAGCAGCCTGTGCGTGGTCCTGGGTGTCGGGAAGACGGCGGCGCCGAAGATGGCGGCGGCGATCCTGGCGGACCGGCGGCCCAGCGTGATCTGGATCCAGCTGCAGGAGTGCACGGGCTGCGTGGAGAGCGTCATCCGGACGTCGGAGCCGTCGATCGGGAACCTCGTGCTGGACCAGATCTCGCTCGACTTCTCCCACACCCTGATGGCGGCCTCGGGCCACGCGGCGGAGTCGGCCGCGAAGACGGTGATGGAGGCGGAGAAGGGCAAGTACCTGCTGGTGGTGACCGGTTCGGTGCCGACGGCGGATGGCGGGATCTACCTGACCATCGGCGGGCGGACGGCGCAGACGGTGCTGGAGGAGGCGGCCGAGGGCGCGGCCGCGATCCTGGCGCTGGGGGCGTGCGCCCACTGGGGCAGCGTGCAGGCGGCGCGGCCCAACCCGACGGGGGCGGTGGGGATCTCGGAGATCATCAAGAACCGTCCCATCGTCAACATCGCCGGCTGCCCACCGATCGCCGACGTGGTGACGGCGACGGTGGCGCACTTCCTGACGTTCGGCCGGCTGCCGTCGGTGGATTCCGACGGGCGGCCGCTGTTCGCCTACGGGGCGCGGATCCACGACCAGTGCCCGCGGCGGGCCAACTTCGACGCCGGGCAGTACGTCGAGAAGTTCGATGACGAGGCGGCCAAGAAGGCGTGGTGCCTGTACCACGTGGGCTGCAAGGGACCGGCGACGTTCTCCCCCTGCCCGATCTTCCAGTGGAACAGCAAGACCGACTGGCCGATCGGCGCGGGGCACCCGTGCATCGGCTGCACCGAGCGCGGGTTCTGGGACACCATGACGCCGTTCTACGACCGGCTGCCGGACGTGGGCGGGTTCGGCATCGAGCAGAAGGTGGACATCTTCGGGGCGGCGCTGGCGGTCGGCGCCACGGCGGGCGTCCTGGCGCACGCGGCCGCGACGGGCGTGCACCAGATGCGGGAGCGCAAGCGTTCCCTGCCCGTGATCGACTCCCCGTCCGGTGGCCCCGGCACCCCTAACGCGTGAGGCGCGAGACACCCATGGCTGCAACGAAAGTCGTCGTCGATCCGATCACGCGCATCGAGGGACACCTCCGGATCGAGGCCCAGGCCGAGAACGGGAAGATCAGCAACGCGTGGGCGACCTCCACGCAGTTCCGCGGCATCGAGATCATCATGCAGGGCCGCGATCCCCGGGACGCCTGGGCGTTCACCCAGCGCATCTGCGGCGTGTGCACGGTGGTGCACGCGGTGGCCTCGTGCCGGGCGGTGGAGGACGCGCTCGGCATCACCATCCCCACCAACGCCAACCTGATCCGCAACCTGGTCCACGGGATGCAGTTCATCCAGGACCACGTGATCCACTTCTACCACCTCCACGCCCTCGACTGGGTGGACGTGGTGAGCGCCCTCAAGGCCGACCCGGGCGGCACCAGCCGCCTGGCCCGGTCGATCTCCCCCTGGCCGAACAACTCCGAGAGCTACTTCAAGGCGGTGCAGGACCGGCTCAAGAAGTTCGTGGCCGGCGGCCAGCTCGGCATCTTTGCCAACGGGTACTGGGGCCATTCGGCCTACAAGCTCCCGCCCGAGGCCAACCTCATGGCGGTGGCGCACTACCTCGAGGCGCTCGACTGGCAGCGGGACGTCATCCGGCTGCACACCATCTTCGGCGGCAAGAACCCGCACCCGAACTTCCTGGTGGGCGGCATGGCCTGCGCCATCAACCTTGAGGACACCGGGACGATCAACGCCGAGAAGCTGGTGGACGTGCAGGCGATGATCCGCCGCGCCCGGGAGTTCGTGGAACAGGTCTACTACCCGGACCTGGTGGCCATCGCCGGCTTCTACAAGGACTGGGCGGCGATCGGCGGCGGCACCCGCAACCACCTCTGCGTGGGCGAGTTCCCCGAGGGCGGCGTCAACGACCTCAAGGACCTCTACTTCCCCCGCGGCATCATCCTCAACGGCGACCTCTCGACCGTGCACGAGTACGACCACAAGCTGGTGAAGGAGTACATCACCAGCTCCTGGTACGAGTACCCGGGCGGCGACGACGTCGGGCTGCATCCCTTCGAGGGCGAGACCAAGGCCAAGTACTCCGGCCCGCCGACCCCGTGGCAGTACCTGCAGGGACTCGACAAGTACACCTGGATGAAGGCCCCGCGGTACGACGGCAAGCCGATGCAGGTGGGGCCGCTCAGCCGCATGCTGGTGGCCTATGCCAGCGGGCATGACGACGTGCAGGGCATCGTGAACGAGGCGCTGGGCAAGCTGGGCGTGGGGCCGGAGGCGCTGTTCTCCACCCTGGGCCGCACCGCGGCCCGCGGGCTCGAGACGGTGCTGATCGCCCGCCGGATGGACACCTGGTTCAACGCGCTCATCGAGCGGGTGAAGGGCGGCGACACCCGCACCTTCGCCGGCGAGAAGTGGGAGCCGTCGACCTGGCCGGCCAGCTGCGAGGGGTACGGCTACCTCGACGCCCCGCGCGGCGCGCTGGGCCACTGGGTGCAGATCAAGGAGGGCAAGATCAGCCGGTACCAGTGCGTGGTGCCGAGCACGTGGAACTGCTCCCCCCGCGACAAGCAGGGGCAGATGGGTCCCTACGAGGCGGCGCTCACCGACAACCACCCGCTGGTGAACCCGGAGCAGCCGATCGAGATCCTGCGCACCATCCATTCCTTCGATCCCTGCATGGCCTGCGGCGTGCACGTGCTCGACGCCCAGGGCAACAAGGTGACTGAGGTGAAGGTGCAATGACCGCCCACACTCCCGCCGCCGGGGCCCCCGGCGGCAACGCCGAGGGCTTCACCCTGGCCCGGAAGGTCCCGCCGCCAAGCGGGAACTACCGCTGGGTGTACCTCTGGGGCGCCCCCCTGCGCGCCATGCACTGGGTGGCCGCCATCAGCCTGCTGGTGCTGGCCGTCACCGGGCTCTACATCGGCAAGCCGTACTTCATCACCTCGGGCGACACCCGGGACCACTTCGTGATGGGCTGGTTCCGGCTGGCGCACTACATCGCGGCCTGCCTGCTGGTGATGACCGGGATCGTGCGGATGTACTGGCTGCTTGCGGGCAACAAGTTCGAGCGGCTCCGCGCCCTCTTCCCGCTCCGCCCGCGCGACTGGGTCAACATGGTGCAGCAGGTCAAGTACTACCTGATGGTGGAGCCCGAGAAGGCGCCCCACTACCTGGGGCACAACCCGCTGCAGCAGATGAGCTATACCGGCATCTACCTCGCGGGCATCCTCGCCGTGGTCACCGGCTTCGCGATGTACGGGCAGGCGGACCCGGACGGACTGATCTACAAGGGCTTCAACTGGGTGGGCATGGCGTTCGGCGGGTTCCCGGTGGTGCGGTTCGTCCACCACGTGCTCACCTGGGTGTTCGTCGCGTTCATCCCGATCCACATCTACCTGGCCATCCGCGCCGACCACCTGGAGCGGACCGGCGTGATCTCCTCGATCATCACCGGCGGCCGGTTCGTCCCGGCCACCCAGCACTACGTGGACCAGGATGACATGTAACGCGCTGGTGCTCGGGCTGGGCAATCCCATCATGGGGGACGATGGCCTGGGCCTCGCCGCGCTCGCGCGGCTGGCCCGGGACTGGGACCTCCCGCCGTCGGTGTCCCTGGTCGACGGCGGCACGTGGGGCATGAACCTGTTGCCCCAGATCGAGACCGCGGACCAGCTGATCCTGCTCGACGCCATCCGGGCCGGCACCCCGCCGGGCACCCTGGTGGTGATCGAGCGGGACGACCTGCCCCGGTACTTCAGCCTCAAGATCTCCCCCCACCAGATCGACCTGCGCGAGGTGCTCGGCCTGGCCGAGTTGCGGGGCACTCTGCCCGCGCTCGCGGTGGCCATCGGCGCCGAGCCGCAGGACGTCGAGCTGGGGACCAGCCTCACGCCAGCCGTCGAGGCGCGGGTGGAGGACGTGGTGCTCCGGGCGGTGGACCGCCTGGCGCACTGGGGCCACCGCCCGGTGCGCCGCGCCGAGCTGGCCCATGCATGAGCTGAGCCTCGCCCTTGAAGTCTGCCGCATCGCCGAGGCGAGCGCGGCACCCCACCCGGCGCGCGCGGTGCGGGCCGTCGCCGTCGAGGTGGGGGAGGACGCGGGGATCGAGCTCGAGAACTTCCGGTTCTGCCTGGAGGCGCTGCTCTCCGACGTGCCGTTCGCCGGCGCGCGGGCCGAGCTCACGACCCTCCCCGGCACGGACCTCAGGGTGACCCACCTGGAGGTGGATGATGGCCGTCCGGACGATTGACGTGCGGGAGCGGGTCATGGCGAAGAACGACGAGCTCGCCGCCCTGGTCCGGCAGCGGCTCCAGGCCTCCGGCGTGCCCTCGTTCAACCTGGTCTCCTCGCCCGGCTCCGGGAAGACGAGCCTGCTGGAGCGCACCCTCGAGGTGCTCGGCGAGGAGCTCGGGATCGCGGTCATGACCGGCGACGTCCAGACCCAGAACGACGCCGACCGCCTGGCCCGCCGCACCGAACGCCTGGTGCAGGCGGTGGTCACCGGCGGGGCCTGCCACCTCGACGCCGCGCAGGTCACGGCCGCCCTGGAGGCGATCGACCTGGAGTGCACCCGGCTGCTGTTCATCGAGAACGTCGGCAACCTCGTCTGCCCCGCGAGCTGGGACCTCGGCGAGACCGCCAAGATCGTGGTGCTCTCCGTGACCGAGGGCGAGGACAAGCCGCTCAAGTACCCCAAGATGTTCCGCATGGCGCGCTACGCCGTGCTCAACAAGATCGACCTGCTGCCGCACCTCGACTTCGACCTGGACCTGGCCGTCCGCTACGCCCGCGAGATCAACCCGGAGCTGCGGTTCTTCTTCACCTCCGCCCGGTCCGGGGAGGGCCTCGACGAGTGGTTCCAGTTCCTCCGGGCGGAAGCCCGGGCCCCCGCCCACCGGTGACCGCCGCCCCGCCGGCCCCGCGCCTCGCCTGCCGCGTCTCGGTGAAGGGCGTGGTGCAGGGCGTGGGGTTCCGGCCGTTCGTCCACCGCCTCGCGCTCCGCCACCACCTCGACGGCTGGGTCCGCAACGCCTCCGGCGAGGTGGCCCTCGGCCTCGAGGGCGAGGGAGGCGCGCTGGAGGCGTTCCTGGCCGAGCTGCGGGCCGAGGCGCCGCCGCTCGCGGCCATCGAGTCGGTGGCGGTGGCCTGGACCGACCCGGAGGGGCTGCAGGGGTTCCGGATCGAGCCCAGCGCCGAGGTGCCGGGCGCCCGGCTGCCGGTGCCCCCCGACGTGGCCCTCTGCCCCGCCTGCGAGGCCGAGCTGCTCGACCCGATGAACCGGCGCTACCGCTACCCGTTCATCACCTGCACCGACTGCGGCCCCCGCTACACCGTCATCGAGCGCCTGCCGTACGACCGCGAACGCACCACGATGCGGGCCTTCACCCAGTGCCCCGACTGCCGCCGCGAGTACGAGACGCCGGGCGACCGGCGGCATCACTCCGAGACCAACAGCTGCCCCGCCTGCGGCCCGGCGCTCTGGTTCGAGACCGGCGGGGAGGGCGCGCCGGCCGCCTGGGACGAGGGGGCGCTGCGGGACGGGGCCGCGTTGCTGGCGGCCGGCGGGATCCTGGCGCTGCGCGGGTTCGGCGGGTTCCACCTGGCCGCCGATGCCACCAGCGAGGCCGCGGTGCACACGCTCCGGGTGCGGAAGGGGCGCGAGGCCAAGCCGCTGGCGGTGATGGTGCGATCGGTGGCGGCGGCGCGGGCGCTCGCCACGGTGAGCCCGGCGGAGGCCGCGATGCTGGAGCGGCCGGAGCGGCCCATCGTGCTGCTGCGCGCCCGGAGCGGCGCCGGCCTCGCGCCCGGGGTGGCGCCGGGGATGGACACCATCGGCGTGATGCTGCCGGCCACGCCGCTGCACCTGCTGCTGGCCGAGGCGCTGGATCGGCCGCTGGTGATGACCAGCGGCAACCTGAGCGAGGAGCCGATCGCCATCGGCAACCAGGAGGCCCGCCGCCGGCTGGCGGTGATCGCCGACGGCTTCCTGCTGCACGACCGCGAGATCCTCAGCCGGGCCGACGACAGCGTGCTGCGGGTGGTGGCGGACGCGCCCCTCTTCCTGCGGCGCTCGCGCGGGTACGCCCCGCTCCCCGCGCGCCTGCCGGTGCCCGCGCCGGTCCCGCTGCTCGCGGTGGGGCCGCACCTCAAGAACACCTTCACCGTGGCGGCCGGGCATCAGGCGTGGCTCAGCCCGCACATCGGCGACCTCGAGAACCTCGAGGGGCTGGAGCATTTCCGGCACACGCTCGCGGGGTACCGCCGGCTGTTCGCGATCGATCCCGAGGCGGTGGTGCACGACCTGCACCCGGGGTATCTCTCCACCCGGGTGGCCCAGGAGCTGGGCCTGCCGGTGACCCTCGCGGTGCAGCACCACCACGCCCACATCGCGGCCGTGCTGGCGGAGCATGGCGAGACCGGCCCGGTGATCGGCGTGGCCTACGATGGCACCGGCTACGGCCCGGACGGCGCGGTGTGGGGCGGCGAGATCCTGGTGGCCGACCTCACGGGCTACCGGCGCATGGCCCACCTGCGCTATGCCCCGCTCCCCGGCGGCGACCTGGCGGCGCGGCGGCCATGGCGGGCCCTGATGGGGTACGCCTCGCTCGACGGCTCGCTGCACACGGTGATCGAGCCGGTGACGGCGCAGGTCGCGCCGACGGAGCTCTCCCTGGTGGAGCGCCAGCTGGCGGCGCGCCTCAATGCCCCGCTGGCCTCGTCCATGGGCCGGCTGTTCGATGCCGCCGCGGCGGTGCTGGGCCTGCGCGAGGTGGTGGGATACGAGGGCCAGGCGGCGATGGAGCTCGAGGCCCTGGCCGACGGCCGCACCGCCTCGGAGTACCCGATGCCGCTCGAGGATGAGCCCGACGGGACCTTCGTGCTGGACCCGCTGCCGATGCTGGTGCGGCTCGGGCTCCGCCGCAAGCGCGGCGGCGACCTCGGCGACCTCGCGGCCGACTTCCACGCCAGCATCGCCCGCGGCACCGAGCTGGCCGTGCGCCGGGTGGCGGAGCAGGCGCAGCTGCACACCGTGGTCCTGGGCGGCGGGGTGTTCCAGAACGCCCGCCTCCTCGCGTCCCTGCGGACCCGGCTCGAACGCTGCCGGTTCCGCGTCCTGACCGCCCGTGACCTGCCGCCCAACGATGGCGCGGTGAGTTACGGCCAGGCGGCCATCGCCGCCGCCCAACTCGCCCGCCGGGCGGAGTTCACCGCTACCTGAGGAGGATCCCATGTGCCTGGGCATTCCCGGCCGCATTCTCGACACCCGGGACGACCGGGGCTTGCTGATGGGCACGGTGGACTTCGGCGGCGTCCGCCGCGAGGTCTGCCTGGCCTACGTGGCGGACGAGGTGAAGGTGGGGGACTACGTCACGGTGCACGTGGGCTTCGCCATCAGCCGGGTGGATGAGGCCGAGGCCCGGCGCACCTTCGAGGTGCTCCAGGAGATGAGCCAGCTGGAGGAGCTCGACTGGATGCGCGAGGTGGCCGAACAGAGCCTGGCGGGTGCCCCGCCGCGGGAGCAGCCATGAAATACCTCGACGAGTACCGCGACGGCGCGGTGGCCCGGGGGCTGATCGCGAAGATCCGCGCCACCGCCACCCGGCCCTGGACGCTGATGGAAGTGTGCGGCGGCCAGACCCACACGATCGTCCGCCAGGGACTCGACCAGCTGCTCGAGGGCGCGGTGGAGATGATCCACGGCCCCGGCTGCCCGGTGTGCGTGACGCCGCTGGAGCAGATCGACAAGGCGCTGCACCTGGCCGGCCGGCCCGACGTGATCTTCACGTCGTTCGGCGACATGCTGCGGGTGCCCGGCTCCACCTGCGACCTGCTGCAGGTCCGCGCCCGGGGCGGGCAGATCCGCGTGGTCTACTCCCCGCTCGACGCCCTGGAGCTCGCGCTCCGGCATCCCGACAAGCAGGTGGTGTTCTTTGCCGTCGGGTTCGAGACCACCGCGCCGGCCAACGCCATGGCGGTGTGGCGCGCCCGCGAGCTCGGCGTGCCCAACTTCAGCATCCTCGTCTCCCACGTCACCGTGCCGCCGGCCATGACCGCGCTGCTCTCCGCCCCCGACAACCGGGTGCAGGGGTTCCTCGCGGCCGGGCACGTCTGCGCCGTGATGGGCTGGGAGGAGTACGAGCCGATCGCCGCGCGGCACCACGTGCCGATCGTGGTCACCGGCTTCGAGCCGGTGGACATTCTCGAGGGGATCCTGATGGCGGTCCGGCAGCTGGAGGAGGGGCGGCACGAGGTGGAGAACCAGTACGTCCGCTCAGTCCGGCGCGAAGGCACGCCCCCTGCCCAGGCGCTGGTGCGCAAGGTCTTCCGCCTCACCGACCGGCAGTGGCGCGGGATCGGCACCATCCCCGGCAGCGGCCTCAGCCTGCGCGAGGAGTACGCCGACTTCGACGCCGAGGTGCGCTTCGGGCTGGGCGACATCACCGCGCAGGAACCGCGCGAGTGCCGCGCCGGGGACGTGCTCCGCGGCATGCTCAAGCCGAACGGCTGCGCGGCCTTCGGCACCCGCTGCACCCCGGAGCATCCCCTCGGCGCGCCGATGGTGTCGTCCGAGGGCGCGTGCGCCGCCTACTACAACTACGCCCGCTTCCGCGAACCCGCGGGCCCCACGGGAGTGGGCTCATGACCGGCGTCCGGTTCGACGGCCTCTCCTGCCCGGTGCCCCTCGACGACACCGAGCGGGTGCAGCTGGGGCACGGCTCGGGCGGCAAGCTCTCCGCCCGGCTCATCCGGGAGCGCTTCCTGCCGCACCTCGGCAACCCCTGGCTTGCCCAGCTGGGCGATGGCGCGGTGGTGACCATCGGCGGGGCGGAGGCGGTCCTCTCCACCGACACCTTCGTGGTCAGCCCGCTCGAGTTCCCCGGGGGGGACATCGGCGTGCTCGCGGTGCACGGCACCGTGAACGACGTGGCGATGATGGGGGCACGGCCCTGCTTCCTGACCGCCGGCTTCGTGCTGGAGGAGGGGCTGCCGCTCGAGACCTTGGAGCGGATCGTGCGCAGCATGGCGGCGGCCGCGAACGCGGCGGGGATCCCCTTCGTCACCGGCGACACCAAGGTGGTGGAGCGGGGCAAGGCCGATGGCCTCTACATCAACACCACCGGCCTGGGCCTGGTCGACCCGGCCTTCCGGCCCGGCCCCGATCGCGCCCGGCCGGGCGACGTGATCCTGCTGAGCGGGGTGCTGGGCCGGCACGGCATGGCCATCATGGCCGCGCGCGAGGGCCTGGCGTTCGAGAGCGCCATCACCAGCGACACCGCCAACCTGGCGCCGCTGGTGGAGCGCCTGAAGGCGTCGGCCGGCGACGCCATGCGCGCCCTGCGCGACCCCACCCGCGGCGGCCTCGCCAGCGCGCTCAACGAGATCGCCCAGGCCTCGAAGGCAGGCATGCAGCTGCGCGAGGACCGCATCCCGGTCCCGACCGACGTTGCCGCCGCCTGCGACATGCTCGGCCTCGACCCGATGTATGTCGCCAACGAAGGGGTGCTCACGGCAATCGTCGCGCCGGAACGCGCCGAGGCCGCCCTGGCCGCCCTGCGCAGCCACCCGACCGGCGCCGCCGCCTGCATCATCGGCACCGTGACCGCCAACCATCCCGGGTATGTGGTGCTGGAGACGCGCATCGGAGGGACCCGGGTGGTCGACATGCTCCCCGGGGACCAGCTGCCGCGGATCTGCTGACGGTACGGCGGTAGGGTGGTAGCACCTACCGCCCTTACCGCCTCACCGCCTAGAACAACCCCTCGATCGACAGGTACCGCTCCCCGGTGTCGTAGCAGAACACCAGCACCCGCGCCCCTGGCGCGAGCTCGGGCAGCTTCTTCGCGACCGCGGCGAGGGAGGCCCCGGAGGAGGGCCCGACGAAGATCCCCTCCTCGCGCGCGGCGCGCGCCGCGTAGCTGAACGCCTCTTCCTCGGTGACCTGGATGGTGCCGTCGAGGGTGGCGGTGTGCAGGTTGGCCGGGATGAATCCGGCGCCGATGCCCTGGATCTTGTGCGGGCTCGGCTGGCCGCCCGAGATGACCGGCGACTTGGCCGGCTCCACCGCGTAGGTCTGGAGCCGGGGCAGCTTCTCCTTGAGCGCCTCGCTCACCCCGGTGAGGTGCCCGCCGGTCCCCACCCCGGTGATCAGCACGTCGATCCCTTCCGGGAAGTCGGCCAGGATCTCCCGCGCCGTGGTGCGCTTGTGCACCTCGATGTTGGCCGGGTTCTCGAACTGCTGGGGCATCCACCCGCCGGGGGTGGCGGCCAGCAGCTCCCTGGCGCGCTCGATCGCCCCCTTCATGCCCTTCTCCCGCGGCGTGAGGTCGAGCTCCGCGCCGTACGCCGCCATGATGCGGCGGCGTTCCACCGACATCGACTCCGGCATCACCAGGATCAGCCGGTAGCCCTTCACCGCCGCGGTCATGGCCAGGCCGATGCCGGTATTGCCGGAGGTCGGCTCGATGATCACGCTGGCCTTGGTCAGCACCCCGCGCTTCTCGGCGTCCTCGATCATGGCAAGGCCGATGCGGTCCTTGATGCTGCCGCCGGGGTTGGCGCGTTCGAGCTTGAGCCAGACCTCGGACTGGGCCCCGAAGAGGCGGTTGATGCGGACGTGCGGGGTGTTGCCGATGGTCTCGAGGATGGTCCTGGCCTTCATGGCGCGAGTCTCCGGAGCGGGAAGCGGGTCGAACCGCTCAGCCGCGCCCGTGCGGGCCGGGGCGGAGCGGAGCGATCAGGAGGGGTGAGGATGCCGGGACGCCGGCCGACATCGGGCCGGCGGCGCGGGCCACGCTCGGATGAGGTAGGCGGATACCATGCTAGATATTGTACTCCAGCAGCGGCTCGTCCGCGACCCGGGGGCGCTCGACGGTCGCGCCATGTGTCACCACCGAGCCCGGCGGCACGCTGTGGGTGAGCCAGACGTTGCCGCCGATCACGCTCCCGGCCCCGATGACGGTGTCGCCACCCAGGATCGTGGCGTTGGCGTAGATCACGACATCGTCCTCGATCGTGGGGTGCCGCTTCTGGCGGGCCAGGTCCTTCCGCACGCTCAGCGCGCCGAGGGTCACGCCCTGGTAGAGCCGCACCCCGTCGCCGATCACGGTCGTCTCGCCGATGACGATGCCGGTGCCGTGGTCGATGGCGAGCGACCGGCCGATGCGGGCCCCCGGATGGATGTCGATGCCCGTCTCGCGGTGGGCGAACTCCGCGATCAGGCGGGGCAGGAGCACCACGCCCTCGGCACAGAGGGCGTGCGCAATCCGGTAGCAGGCCAGGGCCAGGAACCCCGGGTACGCGAGCAGCACCTCGTCCACGCTCCGGGCGGCCGGGTCCGCCTCGCAGGTGGCGCGGGCATCCAGGGCCAGTGATTCCTGGAGCGCCGGCAGCGCGGCCACGAAGCGGTGGCCCACCGCCGTCGCGCGCTCCGGGCCCAGGCCCTGGGCCAGGAGGAACGCGTCGAGCTGCCCCCGGAGCCGCTCCAGCTCCCCGCGGATCTCGGCCGCGGCAGTGCTCTGGCTGGCGGCGAAGTGCGGGAACAGGAGCGCCAGGGCGGCGTGGGTGAGTTCCTCCGCGAGCCGGCCGGCCTGCACCGGCAGCGCGTAGCCCTCGCGCGCGGCGCTCACCCGGCCGATGAAGCCCTGCAGGTCGTCGGTCATGCCCTGCAAGCTAACCGCCGCCCGCCGGACGGGGAGCGGCCCGGGTCCACTCCCCCACGGGAGCCGGCACAACGCGGGGCTGCGGCCGATGGGTGAAGGGCTCCTCATCCACGAAGCGGACACCCCTCGCCCGACAGGAAGGGACGGCGTATCCTTCCGCGCCGAACGGAGGGAGTGCATGCACGTCCTGGTGATCAATGCGGGCAGCGCCACGCTCAAGTACAAGCTGGTCCGGGTGGTGGGCGAGGCCCTGACGATCGTGGCGCAGGGTCGGGAGGAGCTGGCGGCCGGTCATGGCCGCGCGGTGGCGCACCTGCTGGGCACCCTGCCGGTGCCGCCCGACGCGGTGGCCCACCGCTGCGTCCACGGCGGGGACCGGTTCGGCGCGCTGGCCCCGATCACCGACGCCGTCCTCACCGACCTCGAGGCGCTGGTGCCCCTCGACCCGCTCCACGGCGAGGCCGCGCTGGCCGGCATCCGCGCCACTCGGCACCTCCCGGTGCCGAACGTGGCCGCGTTCGATACCGCCTTCCACCGCACCCTGCCACCGGTGGCCACCCGATACGCCGTGCCCGCCTCGCGGGTGATTCACCGCTTCGGCTTCCACGGCTGGTCCTACCTCTCGGTGCTGGAGCGCTACACCGAGCTCACCGGTCGCGCCGACCCGAGCCTCATCATCCTGCACCTGGGCAGCGGTGCCAGCGCGGCGGCGATCCGTGACGGACGCTCGGTCGACACCTCGATGGGCCTCTCACCGCTCGAGGGGCTGGTGATGGGCACCCGCCCGGGCGACCTCGACGCCGGCGTGCTGCTGGAGCTGCTGCGTGAGGGGCACACTGAGGCCTCCCTCACCGACCTGCTGTACCGGCGCTCGGGGCTCACGGCCCTCGCCGGCGAGGCGGACCTCCGCCACCTGCTCGCCCGCGAGGATCCGGAGGCGCGGCTCGCCATCGACCTGTTCTGCTACCGGGTGCGGAAGTACGTGGGGGCCTACCTTGCGGTGCTCGAAGGCGCGGCGGAGGCCATCATCTTCACCGGCGGCATCGGCGAGCACTCGAGCGTCATCCGGGGCCGGATCGCGGCGCCCTTCGGGTGGGCCGGGGTGGTGCTGGGGGAGGATGGGGACTGGGTGCGGGAGGAGCGGATCTCGCGGGAGGAGAGCCGCCTCGCGGTGTGGGTGATTCCCACCCGTGAGGAAGAGCTGATCGCGCGGGAGACCGCGCGCCTGCTCAGCGCTTGAGGAAGAGCCGCCAGTAGATCCAGGCGGCGCCCGGGAGCATCACCGCCACCAGCCGGAACCAGCTCGACGCGCTGCCGCCGAGCAGGACCAGCGCCGCCGCGACCACCGCGACGAGCAGGATCAGGGCCAGGCCCACCGCCTGGCCGGTGGGGCGGTCCCAGAAGGCCGCGCGCCGGGGAATGACGCCGGCGGCCCCGACCGCGGCCGGGGCCGGGGCCCGGCTGAGCAGCGCGTCGGGGATCTCCGCGGGCAGGGCCGCCGGGTCGGGGAGCGCCCCGCCCTGCGCCCGCGCGGCAAAGGCGTTGACGAACCGCGCGTACGCCGCCCGCTGGGCCTCGTCGCCCACCTCATCGAGCCGGATCCGCCACGCCGGCTCGGCCAGCGCAATCGTCAGGCGGCGCCGCACCTCGAGCCCCCGGGTGAGTTCCTCCTCCAGCGACCAGTGCCGTACCTGGTCCCAGCGCCACTCCCGCCGTGCCACCTGCGCCGCGGACCCGCGCCCCAGGAAGGGCACGAGCTCCTCGACCACGCCACCATCGTGCAGGGTGAAGGTGCCGCGGCGGATGCGGCTGGCGAGCGACCAGGTGATGGCGCCGGTGAAGCCCACGATCGCGAGCCCCACCGGCACCCCGAGATACAGCATTCCCGACAGCAGCATCCCCGGCAGCAGCAGCGAGCGCCAGGCCAGGCCGAGCAGGCGCCCCTGGGGCGCGTAGTTGGCCTGGTAGCTGACGCTCGCCATGCCGGGGTCCTAGTTGCCCAGGTACGCCGCGAGGGCGTCGGTCCGGCGGGATCCCTCCGCCTGGGGCGTCTGGGTCTTCCCGTACTTGTCCTTGGCGTAGGTGTTGGTCTGGCTGGTGATCGTGGCCATCAGCTGGTCGATCGTGGCGCCGGCCGGCGCCTTGGCCATCGCCTCCACCAGGTAGTAGGTGAACACGCTGGCGATGCCGCCGCGGGTGGGCCAGCCGCCGGCGGTCCACGAGACTTCCTTGTCGCTGGAGGCGGCGAGGAGCACGTGGCGCCCCGGCTCCGGCACCGAGGCCATCTTCATGCCCGCGGCGCGCCCGGTCGGGGCCACGTAGGCCTTGGGCAGGTCCACCACGGCCTTGATGTCCTTGAAGCGCGCCAGCTTGGGCGTGCCACCGCCGGCCCGGCTGCCGGTCCCCGAGAAGCAGGCATCGAGCACCAGCAGCACCCGCCCCGCGCCCTGCTCGTTGGCGAGGATGCCCAGCTCGTCATCGAGGATCAGGCTCCCCTTCTCCTCGGCCGTGTTGCCCCAGACGTAGATCGCCTCGTCCTTGCCATCCTCTTCCGGGTCGTCCGCCCCGGTAAGGCCCACGTTCTCGTCCAGCTGGGTGCCATGCCCGGAGTAGTAGAAGACCACCGTGCCGTTGGGGCCGGCCTGGGCCAGGAACCGCCGGAAGGCATTGACGATCTGGTCGCGGCTGCCATTGCGGTCGGTCAGGGTGACGATGTTCTGCTCCTTGAAGCCGTACTTGCTGATGAGCACCTCGCGGAACATCGCGGCGTCCTGCCGCGGGCCGGTGAGGTCCTCCTCCTCGCCGGGGTAGTCGGCGATGCCGACGACCACCGCGTACTTCTCGCCGGCCGCGCCGCCGCCCGGGTAGAGCGCGGCGAAGTTGGTGGCGGAGGGGTTGCTGAGGGAGGAGACCAGCTCGAGCGTGTAGGCGCCGTAGAAGAACTCGGCGCCGAGGGTGGTCGCCGCGTTGGCCACGATGAGGTAGTCGCCATCGGCGGGGAGGCGGAGGCGGAGCCCGGCGTCGGTGGTGCCGCCGCCCAGGCCATCGTCATCCTCGGCCAGGGTCTCGAGGCCGCTGGCCGTCTGCCGGACCACCAGCAGGTAGGCGTCAGCCTTGTAGCTCCGCATGGTGATGGTGAGCACCTCGCCCGCCTTGCCGCTGTACGACCAGACCTCATACGGGGTCTTGTCGTTGCCCATGACGGGATCGGCCTGGTCCAGCTCGCCGCGGGCGTTGAGCCCCGGGAGCAGGGTGGTGTTGCCGCGCACGGCCTTGGCCTGCGCGAGGGTCACGCGCCCCTTGCTGCGGGCGGGAGACTGCTTCATCGCCTTCTGCTGCTGGGCGGCGGCCGGGCCGGCGGCGAGGGTCAGCGCGAGGGCACCGAGCAGCAGGCGCCCGGGCAGCGGGCGCAGGGCCGAACGGTCGAACATGCGTGCTCCTGAGTGAAGGATGGGGCGCTTCATGGCGCCGTGGGGGGAACGATCTGCAGGGTGAGCGTCGCGGTGGTGCCGGTGCCCTGGGGGGCCGCCGCGGTGCCGGTGCGCGTGGTGGTGTACGTCTCGCCGAGGAGCCGCTCCAGCGGGTGCGCCGAGCCGCTTCGGGTGGGACCGCGCTGCGTGAGCACGGGCTGGAAGTCCACCCGGCGGCGCGTGGCAAAGAGCTTGAACACCTCGGTCCCGAACGGCTCCGTCGCGTAGTAGCAGAGCGTCGAGGTGTAGCGGCCACCCGGGGGCAGCAGGTTGTCCTCGCCGGAGAGCTCGGGCCGCGGGAAGAGCTGGCCGATCTCGCCATCGGGCATGAGGTCGAGCACCGCGATGTAGGCGGGCTCGGTGCCCTCGTTGATGAAGCGGAGCAGGAAACCGTCCTGCGGCTGCAGGACCCACTGGTTCCCGGCCGAGAGGTGGGCCCGCGCCCGCGTGGTGTCCGACTGCCGGAAGTCGCAGCTCCCGTCGGTGCCGAAGACGTGGGTGGCGGGCACCAGCTCGATCCGCACCCGGATCCGCGGGTCGACCATCGCGACCTGCTTCAGGTAGGCGCTCCGCGCCAGGGTGCGGACCCGCTCGGTGAGCGTGGCGCGGCCCGCCGGCGTGGTGGCATCCACCGGCGCGAGCAGCGCCACCGTGGTGTCCTCGGTCCATGCCACGGTCAGCGGCGCGGCCCCGCGGGTGAGCGCGCCCACCGGCCGGATCATGAGCTCGCCCAGGTGCTCGGAGAGCTGGATCACGCCGCTGCGGCTGAAGTCGGCGGCGATGGCCTGCCGCAGCCCCGCCGGGATGGCCGGATCGAGCCGGACCCGCACCCGGAACTCGGCGAAGGCGTACTCGGTGACGAAGGCCCAGGCGGACCGCAGGTCGGTGACACGCGCCGGGGCGTCGGGACGCACCACCGCGCCCAGCTCGTCCGCGCGGACCACCACGCCCTGCCCCACCGGCGTGGCGGCGGAGGGGTCGGCGGTGCCCACGGCATGGAAGGCCAGCCGGGAGCCGGGCAGCAGCCCCACCAGGGTGCCGCCGTCGAGCTGGAGCAGCGAGTCGCCCTCGAGCGCGCGCACCCGGTGATACGGCTTCTGGACCACCGCCCGGCCGCTGAAGAGCTGGACGTCGGCGTCGCCCTCGAGCTGGGGCGTCTGCAGGGGGACCTCGCCCTGCATCCAGCCCTTGAGCTGGTCGAACACCCCGCGATAGGTGAGGCGCGCGCCCCCGTCCAGGTTGGCGAGCACCCGCGAGAGCCCGACCGAGAGTGAACCGGCGGTCTCGTCCTGGTCCTTGAGCTCCACCTCGCTCGCCAGCTGGTCCTGCCGCGCGGCGGAGAAGATCACCATCGGTGCCAACCCATCAGCGCTCGCGCCCCCGCCCCGGGTGGGCGCGGCGGTCCGGACCCAGTCGCCGCCCTCGGCGCCGCCGCGCGTGGCGGCGCGCGCCGGCGTGCCGATCGGCGGCAGCCCGCCCCGCACCGGCAGCGCGCTGCGCGTGGCCGATCCGGAGTGGCAGGCATCGATGAACATCACCACGTTGCCGCCCCCGGCCACCCGGGTCCGCAGGGCCAGGAGCCGAGGCTCCAGCTCGTCGTCGCGGACGTGGAATTCGCCATGGTAGGTCGCGGGATCGACGTCGGCCCGGGCGTCGAAGGGCACCAGCACCTCGTCCAGCCCGTCGAGTTCATCGCCGTTGTCATCGGTGATCTGGTGCCCGTGCCCGCTGTAGTGGATCACCACTACATCCCCGGGACGGGCGGCACCGGCCAGGTCGTCGAGGGCGCGGAGGATGCCGGCCCGCGTGGCCTGGGTATCCGCGAGGACCCGGATGGCGGCCGAGTCGAACCCCTGCCGCAGCAGCGCGGCGCGGATGAGCGGGACGTCGTTGTCGGAGCTGAGCCGGCTGTAGCCGCTGGCGCGCGGGTACCGGGCGATGGCGATGATCAGGGCCAGCTTCCGGCCGCTGTCGGCCCGGACTCCCGTGGCGGCGCCGCGACCCACCCCATCCCATGCCCCATCGGGGGCCGGCTGGGAGAGGGGGAGCAGCAGCAGGGCACCCAGCAGCGGGAGGTGCGGGAGCGTTCTCGGCGACATACCGGCTCGGGTTCGGGTCCGTGGGGTGTTTGGGCCAGAGAATGCGCCCGCCCGCGCGACTTGCACGTGGAACTGCAGATGACAACGCTGTAATTTGCTGGCGACGTGCGACTTAGCTGTCGGCCCGCGTTCTGCAGGAAGCTTGCCGTTCCCCCGACTGCCCCGTGCCAACCAGGGATTCCATGCCTCGGCCTGCCTCGTCTTTCCGGCTCCCAATCTGGATCCTGGCCCTCACCGGGCTCTCACTCGGCGCTGCCGCCGGCCTCCAGGGCCAGGACCAGCGCCCCCTGCGGTCCCGCCTGGTCCATTACCCCGTCG
This sequence comes from Gemmatimonadota bacterium, assembly GCA_016713785.1. Taxonomy (NCBI): domain Bacteria; kingdom Pseudomonadati; phylum Gemmatimonadota; species Gemmatimonadota bacterium. The sequence continues at coordinate 1,800,709 of JADJOM010000003.1, forward strand.
ACAGCCTCCTGGGCCAGCGGGGGGACACCGCCCTCGGCGTGATCCGGGCGGGCAGCGGCGACGGCCTGTTCGAGGGGGCTCGCGGCCGGGCCACCAACGGCGATCGGTATCTGGGGGCGGTGACGGTGCGGCTGCTGGGACCCGACTCCGCGGTGGTGCAGGTGGTCATGGTACCCGGGGCCGGCCTCCGGCTGGAGCGGCTGAACCTAGTGGCGCTCCCCACCCGGCTGCCGACCCCGCCCCGCGCCGGGATCCTGACGGACCTCATGGAATTGGGGATCGAGTTCGTCGGGCTCTCGCGGCAGGACTTCCTCCCCCGCCGGCAGATCCTGCGGCTGGATGGGGACTCGCTGGAGCGGGTGATGCTCGACAGCATGACCGCGGACATCCACGAGACGGCGGACTTCGTCCGCGACATGTTCGACTCCACCAGCGACCTCAAGCGGGTCCGGGCGGCGGGCCGCTACCAGGGACGGTCGGCCTTCCGGGTGATGGAGACGGCCACCCCGGCCGACGTGCGCCGGTTCCTCGTCTTCGTCCGGTCGTGGCCCGGCAAGTACATGGGCAAGCGGTGGAAGATCAACGAGACCTTCGCCACCTGGCTCATCAACGACGCGCCCTTCGGCCAGGACGACCTCCGCGACAGCCTGCTGGCGCTGCCCACGGCGGCGGCGCGCCGACCGGTGGTGCTGGCCCACGCGGGGGACATCCGGAACAACTTCCTGACCTGGTGGAACAACGACGCCGCCGAGGCCGTGCGGGGGAGCCGCCTGGCCGAGGCGCGGCGGCTGAGCACGCTGGCGTACGAGGTGGCGGTCGTGCTCGGGGACACCGCCAACCAGGGGTGGTCGGAGCTGCGGCGGGCCCAGCTGCTCGAAGCCGAGGAGAAGTTCGACGAGGCGATTGCGGCGAACCGCGCGGCGCTGGCGCTGTTCCGCGCGGCGCGCGAGTGGCAGGGCGCCGGCTATGCCGCGGACAACATCGGGGACATCCAGCTCCGGCTGAGCCGGGGCGCGGAGGGGCTGGCCTCGTACGACTCCGCCATCGTGGCCAAGCGCGCCTGGCTCGGCGCCGACTCGACCGGCATTGCGCTGCAGCGGCTGGGCCAGTCGATGATGGGGCGCGGCCGGGCGCTGGAGAAGCTGGGCCGGTGGGACGACGCGCTGGCCGCCCTGGCAGAGGCGGAACGGATGTTCGCCGGCGCGAGTACCGAAACCGCCGCCCGGGACGAGGCCGACGCGCGCGCCCGCCAGGCCAGCATTCACGGCAACCGGGGCGACTACGCCCGCGCCATCGCCACCTACCGGACCACGCTGCAGTTCTATCGGGACCTGCTCGACCGCGAGGGCGAGGCCGACCAGCTCGACAACATCGCCTACAACCTCTCCCGCCTGGGGGAGCACCGCGCGGCGATCGCGCTGTGGGACACCGCGCGCACGCTGCACCAGCAGACCGGCAACCCGGGGGATGCCGCCTACGCGTTGTCCCAGATCGGGCAGTCGCGCTGGACGCTGGGCGACTTTCCGGGCGCCATCGCCGCGCACCAGGAGGCGGTGGCCCTGCGGCGCCAGGCCGGCAACCGCAGCGGGGCGGCGTACTCGCTCCGCAAGCTCGGGGCGCTGTTCCGCGACTCCGGCGATCCGGCCCGCGGCCTCGCCTATCTGGACAGCGCGGCGGTGCTCTACCACGACGCGCAGGACCCCGCGGGCGAGGCCGAGGTCCGCAATGAGCTCGGCGACCTCTACTCCTCGCAGGCGGACTACCCGGCGGCGATCGCCACCTACCGGACCGGGCTGGAGGTACAGCGGCGGCTCGGACTCACCGCCGACGCGGCGGCCACCCTCTACGACATCGGGGAGGCCTGCTACGCCCAGGAGCGGTGGGACTGCGCGCTGGAGACCTACCGCGAGGCGCTGGCGCTCTACCGCCAGACGGGAGACATGGTGGGCCAGGCCAAGTCGCTGTCCAACCTGGGGCTCGTCGCCGAGAACCTGCGCCAGCCCGCGGCCGTGGTGGATTCCTTCTACCGGGAAGGGATGGTGCTCGCCACCCGCTCGGGGAGCAAGACCGACATCGCCTGGCTGGAGTACGCCGTGGGCCGGCGCTACCGCGCCGCGAACGCGCTCGACAGCGCCGCCGCCGCCTTTGGCCGCGCCCGCGAACTCTACCGGCAGGTCAACGACGCGGGCTGGACGGCGCGGGTGGACGTGGCGCGGGGGGACCTCGCGACCTTCCGCGGGGACTTCCGCGCCGCCGCCACCCTGCTCAACGACGCCGCGGCGCGGGCCGATTCGGCCCGGGACCGGAAGGGCCTGGCGGACGCGCTCTCCTCCCTGAGCTGGCTGGCCACGCTGCAGGGAAACTACGCCGAGGCCACCCGGATCGAGGAGCGGAGCCTGGCCCTCAGCGAAGAGGTCCGCAACGGCTGGGGGATCGCGCGTTCCTACGTGGGCCTCGGCAACATCCAGAACGAGCTCGGCGACTACCAGGAGGCCATCCGGTTCTACCACCTGGCCGACAGCCTGCACGCGGCGGGGAACCGCGCCGAGGCGCGGGCCACCCCGGTCAACAACATCGGCACCATCTACTTCTGGCAGCGCGACTACGAGCACGCCATCCCGCAGTTCGAGGAGGCGCTGCGGCTGCTGGCCACCGCCGGCCCCGACGCCGACGTTGGCGATGCCCCGGCGACCTACACCACCAACCTCGGCGAGGTCTACTACGAGCAGGGGCGGTACGCCGAGGCCGAGCCGAAGCTCCGGTCCGGCCTGGCGCTCGCGGAGCGGGCCGGCTCGGTGCGGATCGCGTCGAGCGCGCGGACCATCCTGGGGAAGCTCTACGCCGCCACGGACCGCGTCGACGACGCCGACCGCGAGCTGCGCCTGGCGGACAGCCTGGTCCGCGCGGCGGGGCTCCGGGCGGACGCCGCCGCGATCGCCACGCAGCGCGGCCGGCTGGCCGAGCGCCGGGGCGACCGGCCCGCGGCCGGCCGGTACTACACCCTCGCGGCCGACAGCGCCCGCGCCATCGGCGCCACCAAGCTCCTGTGGGAGCCGCTGTTCTACCTGGGCCGGCTGCAGCTGGCCCAGGGCGACTCGGCCGGGGCGCTGGGCCGCCTTGAGGAGGCGACGAAGGTGCTGGAGGCGCTGCGGGCCCGGGTGGTCGGGGGGCAGGACGCGCAGAAGCGCTTCTCCTCCGGCGCGGACTACGACCAGGCGTACGAACTGCTGGTGGGGCTGCTGGTGCGCCGGGGCGACGTGGGACGGGCGCTGGCCGTGCTCGACCGCAGCAACAGCGAGGAGCTGCGCAGCCGGTTCCGCGCCCTCGGCGTCCGGCTCAGCGACTCCACCGAGGCGCGCACCCTGGCCCAGGAGCGCGAGCTCAAGGCGCGGGTGGACGGCATCGAGGCCCAGATCGCGGCCGTGCGCGCCGCCCCGGCCGCGGGCCAGCAGCAGGCGCAGCTGCGGGCGCTCGACAGCATCCGGACCATCGCCGACAGCCAGTACCTCTCGTTCGTCTACGGCATGGCGGAGGCGCAGCCCGACCTGCGGGAGCTGGCCAGCATCAACCTGACCGACCTGCCCACCGCCAACGCCGAGCTGCCCCGGGACGTGGCGCTGCTGACCTACCTCCCCGGCGCGAAGGAGCTGTACGTCTTCGTGGCCACCACCGACACCGTGGTGGCGCGGGTGGTGCCCATCGGCCGCGACGAGCTGACCCGGCGGGTGGAGCAGCTGGTGGCGCTCTCCCGGGTGCCCGGCGATGCCAGCCTGCCCAATCGCGCGGGCGCGGCCGGCCAGGCGGGCCCGGCCCCGACCGGCGACCCCCTGGCGCTGGCCGCGGAACTGTACCAGATCCTCGTGGCGCCGGCGCTGCCCGTGATCGGCGCCCGTCCCCGGCTGGCCATCGTGCCCAGCGGCGCGCTGCTCTACCTGCCGTTCCAGATCCTCGGCACCCCCGACGGCAAGGGCGGCTTCCGCCGCCTCGCGGATGAGCGCACCGTCTTCTACGAGACCGACCTCACCATCCGTCCCGCGGCGCGCGGGCCGCGGCCGGCGGTGCGCCTGGCGGCGTTCGGGCCCGCGGACTCGCTGCTCACCAGCGCGGAGCGGGAGGTGGGCGACCTCAAGCGGCTCTTCCCCACGGCGCAGGTGTACACCCGGCGCGACGCGAACGAGCGCGCCGCCAAGACCCTGGGCCCGCAGTTCACGGTGATCCACTTTGCCACCCACGGCAACCTGGACTACAAGCGGTTCAGCGACAGCTACCTGAGCCTCTATCCCAGCGCCGACGGCAAGGAGGACGGCCGCCTGACCATCACCGAGGTGCTCGGCTCCACCGTGTTCCGCCAGCGCCGGCTGGTGGTGCTGTCGGCGTGCAACACGGCCGTGTCGAGCAGCGCGGTGCCGGGGTGGCCGCTCAGCCCGGCCACCGCTTTCCTCAAGCGGGGCGCCGACGCGGTGCTCGCCTCGCTCTGGCCGGTGGACGATGCCGCCACCGAGCTGCTGATCACCGCCTTCTACCGGAACCTCCGGACGATGGACACGGCCACGGCGCTGCGGCAGGCCCAGCAGACCGTCAAGGCGAACCCGAAGTACGCCCATCCTTACTATTGGGGCGCCTGGGTCCTGGTGGGCGACTGGCGCTGAGGCACCCTAGCGCCCCGCCGCCCCCGGCCCGACATTAGGCTCCGGCGGCGGGGGACCCCGCCGTGACCGCCCCGTGACCGGCCCCGTCCTCCATTCAGGACCCCCAATGGAGGAACCAAATGCCGCCCCGGCTCGTTGTGGCTGTGCCCCCTCCCCGGACGGGAGGGTCCCTATGACGCCCATCCCTGATCCCCGCGCCTCGCGCGCCACCACCGGGTTTGCCCGCCGAGAGATCGGCACCCCCTACCCCAGCTTCCCGGCCCTGCTGCCGGACGGCGAGGTGGTCGCGGGGCGTTATAGGGTGCGGTTCGCCCGCTCGGTCGAGGACCTCGACGCCATCCAGCGGCTGCGGTTCGCGATCTTCAACCTGGAGCTGGGCGAGGGGCTCGACAGCGCCTTCCAGACCGGCCGCGACGAGGACGCCCTCGACGCGCACTTCCACCACCTGCTGATCGCCTGTGGCGAGACCGGCGAGATCGTGGGCACCTACCGCCTGCAGACCGCCGAGATGGCCGAGCGCCGCGCGGGGTTCTATTCCGCCGGGGAGTTCGACCTGGGCGGCCTGCCGCGGGACTACCTGGCGCAGGCGGTGGAGGTGGGCCGCGCCTGCGTGGCGCGCGGGCACCGGAACGGCCGGGTGCTCAACCTGCTGTGGCGCGGGCTGGCGCTCTACCTGCTGTGGAACCGCAAGCGCTATCTCTTCGGCTGCTGCTCGCTGACCTCGCAGGATCCGGCGCTCGGCCAGGCCACCATGCGGCAGCTGGCGCGCGACGGGCACGTGCACCCGACGCTGCTGGCGCCACCGCTCCCCGGGCTGGGCTGCGAGGCTGCCGACCCGGCCGCGGTCGCCGCGGCGCCGGTGCACATTCCGCCCCTGTTCGCGAGCTACCTCAACCTGGGCGCCAAGATCTTCGGACCCCCGGCGATCGACCGCGAGTTCAAGACGATCGACTTCCTGGTCTCGCTCGACGCCCTGGCGCTCGACCCGCACAGCTACCGTTTCTTCTTCCGGCGGGGCTGAACGGGTGCGGGGGCCGGTGCGGCTGACCCTGTTGGCCCTGCTCACGGGCGCGACGATCGGGAGCTGGGCGGTGCTCACGCTGCTGGTGGCGCCGGTGGCGGGCGCGCGCCGGGCGGTCCGGCGCGGGGCGTTGCGCGCCTGGGGACGCCTGGGGACGCGGATCCTCGGCATCCGGCTGGCGGTGGAGGGGCGGCCTCCCGCGGCGCCCTTCTACCTGGTGTCGAACCACCTGGGCTACCTCGACATCCTGGTCTACGCCGCGCTGTCGCCGGTGCGCTTCGTGGCCAAGCGCGAGGTCCGGCGGTGGCCGCTGGTCGGGGCGGCGGCGGCGGCGATGGGGACGATCTTCATCGACCGCGAGGTGAAGCGCGACGCCGTGCGCACCCTGGATGCGATGGCGGAGGCGATCGCCCAGGGCGACGGCGTGCTGGTCTTCGCGGAGGCCACCAGCACCGCGGGGCATGGGGTCCTGCCGTTTCGGCCGGCGCTGCTCGAGTGGGCCGCGCGCACCGGGCACCCGGTGCACTACGCCAGCATCGCGTACGCGACACCGCCGGGCGGGCCGCCGGCGCACCTGGCGGTGTGCTGGTGGGGCGAGATGACGTTCGGCGATCACCTGGCGGCGCTGGCGCGCCTCCCCTGGGTGGCGGCGACGGTGCGCTTCGGCGCGGCACCGATCGCGGAGCAGGACCGGAAACGGCTGGCGGGCCGGCTGCACGCGGCAGTCTCGGCCCAGTTCATCCCTGTTGTCGTGGAGTGAGGATGCCGGAGCGACTCGAAGCGGTGGCGGGCAATCTGATCGTGCTGGAGCAGGCGATCGCGGCGCTGCGCCGGCTGGACGACGCCACGTACGCCGGCGGCGGCGCGGCCCCCGGGATCTCGCCCGTGGGCGTGCACTTCCGCCACGTCTTCGACCATTACCAGGCCTTCCTGGCGGGCCTCGCCGCGGGGGCCATCGACTACGATGCCCGGACGCGCCAGGTCCCGCTCGAGACCGACCGCGCCCTGGCCCTGGCCACGGCGCTCGGCTACCTGGGCGACCTGGCCCGCCTGCCGTCCGAGATCGCCAGCCGGCCGGTGCGGGTGACGCTCCGGAGCGTGGCGGGGAGCGGCAGCGAGCCCGACTGGAGCGACTCGAGCGTCAAGCGCGAGCTGCAGTTCCTGGTGAGCCACACGGTGCACCACTACGCGCTGATCAAGGAGCTGCTGCGGCGCGAGGGCTTCGACCCGGGCGCCGAGTTCGGCGTGGCCCCCTCCACGCTGCAGGCGCGCGACCGCGAGACGGCATGTGCACGGTGAGCTGGCTGCCGGCCGCCGGCGGATACACCCTCTGCTTCAATCGCGATGAGCGGCACACCCGCGGCCCGGCGCTTCCGCCGGAGCGGCGGGCGGCGTCGGGGCGGGTGTTCCTCGCCCCCTTCGACAGCGACCATGGCGGAACCTGGCTCGCGGTGAACGACGGCGGCCTCACCCTGGGACTGCTCAACCGCTACGGTCCCGGGGCGGTGGTGACGGCCGGGCCGGCGCGAAGCCGCGGCCTGGTGATCCTCGGCCTCATCGCCGCGGCGGACGTGGCCGGGGCGCTGCAGGCGCTGGAACGCTCGGACCTGCGTCGCACCCCCCCGTTCCTGCTGGTGGCGCTCGAGCCGGACCGGCCGCCGCGGATCGCGGAGTGGGACGGGGCCGCGCTCGCCATGGCCACGCACCACGCGCCGGGCCTGCTGCTCACCAGCTCGGCGGTCACGGCGCCGGAGGTGGCCGCGTCCCGGCGCGCCCAGTTCGCCGCGGCGGCGCCCGGCACGGCCGCGGAGCTGGCGGCGCTGCACCGGAGCCATCACCCGGACCGTGGCAAGCGCTCGGTCTGCATGCACCGGGAGGATGCCGAGACGCGCAGCTTCTCGCAGGTGACGGTGACTCCCGACCGGGTTACCCTCCTGCATGTGCCCGATGCCCCCTGCCGCGGCCTGCCCCTCCCGCCGCTCACGCTGGATCGCCGCGCCCTCCCCTGCCCCGCGCCTGAGTGACCGCCGGCCCGCCTGAGCCGGCGCCGCGACGGCGCTGGCTGCCGTGGTCGTACCTTGTCCTGCTGGTGGCGAGCCACGGCTTCCGGCTGGCCTCGCCCGCCACGATCCCCGCCGATGCGGACGAACGCACCCGCACGGTCCGGGCGGTGGCGGGTGACCGGGAGGGCACCGACCCGGTGCGCATCGCGTATCGCGAGGACGCCCCGGCGGACTCCGCCGCGACCCGCCCGGTGATCGTGCTGCTGCACGGGAGCCCCGGTGACAACGACGAAGTGCGTGGGCTCGGGCGGATCCTGGGCACGCGGTACCGGGTCCTGGCGCCCGACCTGCCAGGCTTCGGCGGCTCGAGCCGGGACGTGGCGGAGTATTCCAACCGGGCCCATGCCCGGTACCTGCTGCAACTGCTCGATTCGCTCGGCGTGCCCGCGGCGCACCTCGTGGGCTTCAGCATGGGCGGCGGGGTCGCGCTGCAGGTGGAGGCGCTGGCGCCGGCCCGGGTCCGCTCGCTCACGCTGCTCTCCGCCATCGGGGCGCAGGAGTACGAACTGCTGGGCGACTACCACCTGAACCACCTGATCCACGGCGTGCAGCTGGCGGGCTTGTGGCTGCTGCGCGAGGGCGTGCCGCACTTCGGCTGGCTGGACGACGGCATGCTGAGCGTGGCGTACGCCCGGAACTTCTACGACACCGACCAGCGGCCGTACCGGGGCATCCTGTCCCGCTACGCCGGGCCAATGCTCATCCTCCACGGCGCGCGGGACGTGCTGGTCAGCCCGGCCGCGGCGCGGGAGCATGCCCGCCTGGTGCCCCAGGCGGAGCTGCGCCTGGACGACGGCGACCACTTCACCACCTTCACGCACCCGGAGGCGGTGGCGGACCCCATCGGCCGCTTCGTGGACGCCGTCGAGGCGGGTGCCGCGGTTACCCGGGCCACCGCGCCCGCCGACCGCCTGGCGGCGGCCGCCCGGCCGTTCGACCCGCGCAGCCTGCCGCGCATCGAGGGGCTGGCGCTGGGGATCGTGTTCCTGCTGCTCGCGGTGGCCACGCTGATCAGCGAGGACCTCACCTGCATCACCGCCGGCCTGATGATCGCACGCGGCACGCTGGGATTCTGGACCGGCACGCTGGCGTGCTTCACCGGGATCTTCCTCGGCGACCTGCTGGTGTTCCAGGCCGGGCGCACGTTCGGGCGGGCGGTGCTGGCGCGGGCGCCGGTCCGCTGGTTCATCACCCCGGAGGCCATCGCCTGGAGCTCCCAGTGGATCGAGCGGCGGGGGGCGGCGCTGGTGTTCCTCACCCGCGTGCTCCCGGGCACCCGCCTCCCCACCTACTTCGCGGCGGGGATGCTCCGCACCCGGATGGCGACGTTCGCGCTGTACTTCTTCGTGGGCTGTGCCATCTGGACGCCGATCATCGTGGGGGTGTCGGTCGCCTTCGGCGAGGCCGTGCAGCGGGCGCTGGCGGTCTTCCGGGAGCACGCGGCGCTCTACCTGCTGGTGACCGCGCTGGTGCTGTTCGTGCTGCTCAAGCTGCTGATTCCGCTGGTGACCTGGCGGGGCCGGCGGCTGCTGCTCGCCCGCTGGCGGCGCCTCACGCGCTGGGAGTTCTGGCCCCGCTGGGCGTTCTACCCACCGGTGGCTCTCTACATCCTGTGGCTCGCGCTGCGCCACCGCTCCCTGCTGCTGTTCACCGCGGTGAACCCGGCGATCCCGGGCGGCGGCTTCGTGGGCGAGTCGAAGTCTGCCATCCTCCGCGGGCTGGCGGGCAACCCGGAACGGGTGGCCCCCTGGACGCTGGTGCCCGCGGCGCTTCCCGCCCCCGGGCGCGTGGCGGCGGCGCGCGCCTTCCAGGCCACCCTGCCGGCACCCTGGCCGCTGGTGCTCAAGCCCGACATCGGCGAGCGGGGCTCGGGGGTGGCGATCACCCGCAGCGAGGGCGAGGTGGAGGCGTACCTCGCGCGCGCCACGGGGGATACGATCGCGCAGGCCTTCGCGCCTGGAGCGGAGTTCGGGGTGTTCTACGTGCGCCACCCCGGCGAACCGGCGGGCCGCATCTTCTCGATCACCGAGAAGCGGCTCCCCACCCTCACCGGTGACGGCGTGACGCCCCTCGAGGAGCTGATCCTGCGGGACGAGCGCGCGCTGTGCATGGCGCCCTTTCACTTCCGCCGGCACGCGGCGCGGCTCACCTGGGTGCCGGCCGCCGGCGAGGTGGTCCCGCTGGTGGAACTCGGGACGCACTGCCGCGGGGCGGTGTTCCTCGACGGCGGCTGGGTGGAGACGCCGGCACTCGCGGCCGCCATCGACGGGCTGAGCCAGGGGTATGCGGGCTTCTGGTTCGGGCGCTACGATATCCGCACGCCGGATGTGGCAGCGTTCCAGCGGGGCGAGGACTTCCAGGTGGTGGAGCTGAACGGGGCGACGGCGGAGGCGACCAGCATCTACGATCCGGCGAACGCGCTGGGCACGGCGTATCGGACCCTCTTTGCCCAGTGGCGGCTGCTCTTTGCCATTGCCGCAGCCAACGTGGCACGAGGGGCGCGCCCGGCCTCACTGCGGGAGCTGTGGGCCCTGCTGCGCGGCCACGCCCGGGCCCTGCGCGGGCACGCGGCCTAGTCCGGCACCCAGATCCCCTCGGGGCACCAGCGGCGCACGAACGCCTCACCCGAGGGCGTGAAGGGGCGGTGCCACCCCAATGACTCGATGGGTTGCCCCACCTGCGCGGCCGCCACGTCGAGGAGGCGCTTCGCCAGCCCATGCCCCTGGCAGCCGGCGTGGATCCAGATGGTCTCGACGGTCCACGAACTCATCGGCGCCACGCCGGTCGAGGGACGCCGCTCGGCGTCCCAGTCGTCCCACGACCACCAGGCCCAGCGCGGCCGCAGCCGCAACACCGCGAACCCCACCGCCACGCCCGCCTCGCGCGCCAGGAAAAGGCGGCTGTCCTCGCGATCGGCGACGGTGAAGGCGGGGTCGTGGAACGGCGTGTCGCGCATGGCACGCCGCGCCACCTGCTCCGCCAGCGCGCGGTCCGACTCGGGAGACTGGTTGGTCAGCAGGAGCACCTCCACCTCCCCCGCGCGCGCAAGCAGCTGCTCGGCGGCGAGGCGGGGCACGGCGATGGCATCCTGCAGGTCGGGGCGGTCGGGCACGGCGGCTCCGGCGATCATGGGCGGTTGGGGCAGGCCGAATTCTACTCACCCCGGCGCCGGGGCGTCGAGCCCCGTGACTGGACTTCCGCCCCGTGCGGCGCCCAGATTCCGCCGCATGCTCCTCATGGATCGCGACAACCTCATGGTGCCGGGCTGGTCGCACGTGCTCTCGAGCACCAACGACCTCGCCGAGCTCGACGCGCTGCGCGAACGGGTGGGCGCGCCGCGGCGCGCCTTCCACCTGCGCGACGGCCGGCCGCACCTCGACCTCAAGCTCGAGGCGCGCGAACGGGCCCTGGCCGATCCCGCGGTGCGGGTCTTCGACTCCACCCGTGACCTGCTCCGCTACTGGGCGGCCTGCCAGCCGCGGGGGGGCGCATGACCGCCGCGCTCCGGCTCGCCGGCCTTCACAAGGCGTACAAGGACGTGCGGGCGGTGGACGGGCTCGACCTCGAGGTCCGGCCCGGCGAGTGCTTCGGGCTGCTGGGCCCCAACGGCGCCGGGAAGACCACCACCATCGAGATCTGCGAAGGGCTGCTCGAGCCCGACCATGGCACGGTGGAGGTCCTGGGCCTCGGCTGGCGCCGAGACCGCGCGGCGCTGCGCGAGCGGATCGGCGTGTCGCTGCAGGAGACCCAGTTCTCCGACAAGCTGACCACCCTCGAGACCGTGGCGCTGTTCCGGAGCTTCTACGCCGCCGGCGCGCCGCCGGCGGAAGTGCTGGCCCGGGTGCAGCTCACCGAGAAGGCGGGCGCGCGGGTGGGCCAGCTGTCCGGCGGGCAGAAGCAGCGGCTGGCCATCGCCTGCGCGCTGGTGGGCGCACCGGAGCTGCTGTTCCTCGATGAGCCGACCACCGGGCTCGACCCGCAGTCGCGGCGCCAGTTGTGGGAGCTCATCGCCGGGTTCCGGGCCCAGGGCCGCACCGTGATCCTCACCACGCACTACATGGACGAGGCGGAGCGGCTGTGCGACCGGGTGGCGGTGGTGGACCGGGGGAAGGTGATCGCTCTGGGCACCCCGCGCGAGCTGATCGCCTCGATCGGGGCCGAGCAGGTGATCGAGGTGATGCTGCTGGAGGGGGCCGGCGGGCCGGCGCCGGCGTGGGACCAGGTGCCCGGCGTCCTTGGCGTGCAGCAGGTGGGGCGCACGGTCACCCTCCGGGTGCGCCAGCTGCACACCGCGCTGCCGGGCCTGCTCGCCCTGCTGACCGCGGCCGGGGTGGCGCTCGAGGAGCTGCGCACCCACGCCCCGACCCTCGAGGATGTGTTCGTGGCCCTCACCGGGAGGCACCTGCGCGATGGCTGAGTTCGGCACGAGCATCCGCGCGATGATCCTGGTCCGGCTGCGCGAGTTCTTCCGGGAGCCGGAGGCGGTGTTCTGGACCTACGGCTTTCCGATCGTGCTGGCGGGCGGGCTCGGCATCGCGTTCCGCGACAAGCCGGTCGACCAGGTGCCGGTGGGCGTGGCGGAGTGGACGGATGGCAGCGCCACCGCGACGGCCGCGGCCCTCGCCGGCGATTCGGCCTTCGTGGTGACGCGCTATCCCGACTCCACGGCCGCGGCGCTGGCGCTCCGCGCCGGGAAGGTGGCGCTGGTGGTGGTGCCCGCGGCGGGGGGCGGGTACGCGTATCGCTTCGACGACACCCGGCCCGAGGCGGCGATGGCGCGGCTCCGCGTGGACGACCGGCTCCAGCGCGCCGCCGGCCGCGCTGATCCCGCGGGCACCACCGACCAGGTGGTCCACGAGCGGGGCTCGCGCTACATCGACTTCCTGCTGCCGGGCCTGATCGGCCTCAACGTGATGGGCAGCGGGGTGTGGGGCACGGGATTCTCGATCGTCGACGCGCGGCGCCGCAAGCTGCTCAAGCGGCTGCTGGCCACGCCGATGTCGCGCGGGGAGTACCTCGCCTCGTTCCCGCTGGCCCAGCTGCTGCTGCTGGTGCTCGAGGTCGGCACCATCCTGCTCTTCGGGGTGCTGGCCTTCGGGGTCCCGATCCGGGGGTCGCTCCTGGCGCTCAGCGTCACCGCCGTCATCGGCTCGCTCACCTTCGGGGCGCTGGGGCTGCTCGCCGCCGCGCGCCCCACCACGATCGAGGGCGCCTCGGGGCTGATGAACCTGGTGCTGATGCCCATGTGGGTGCTCTCCGGCGTGTTCTTCTCCTCCGCGCGCTTCCCCGAGGTGATCCAGCCGCTGATCCGGGCGCTGCCGCTGACGGCGCTGGTCGATGCCCTGCGGCTCATCATGCTCGAGGGGGCCGGGCTCGCGGCGGTGGCCAGCCAGCTCGCGGTGCTGGTGGTGTGGCTGGTGCTCGGCTTCCTCCTGGCGCTGCGCATCTTCCGCTGGCAGTAGCGGGAGCCGGGTGCAGGAACCGCGACGGCCCGGGCGCAGGCCCGGGCCGTTGTGTTCCCCGCACACCACTCATGGCGCGTCAGCCGAAGCGCCCCGGGCGGAACGGGGTGAGGTCGAAGCTGGAGCGACCGGTCAGGGCGAGGTCGGCGAGCACCTCGCCGAGGACGGTCGCGAACTTGAAGCCGTGGCCGGAGCAGGCGCTGCCCAGGATGACGCGGGGATCGCCCGGGTGGGCCCCGAGGACGAAGTGGTGGTCCGGCGTGTTGGTGTAGAGGCAGGTGACGGCATCGGTGGGCGGCCCGTCGGCGTCGGGCAGGAAGCGCCGCAGCAGCTGACGCATGCCCGCGACCTCCTCCGGCAGCACCCGACGGCGCACGGTGTCGGCGGTGGTGGCCTCCCCGCCGTGGTGCTGGGCCACCTTGAAGCCGGCGCCGTGATCGGGGATGCCGTAGAAGAGGCGCCCCGGCTCCCACTCCCAGATGAAGACCGGCAGCGTGCCCGCGGCAAATCCCTCCGGCCTGGCGGGCGCGAACCAGTACATCACCTGCCGCTCCACGCGGAGCGGCACTGCGGCGCCCGCGAGCAGCGCCGGGGCCCAGGCGCCCGCGGTGAGGATCACCCGGTCCGCCTCGAGCAGGCCGGCGGAGGTGTCGAGCGCAAGGCCCGACGCGGTGGCCCGCCAGCCGGCCACGGCCACATCAAACCGCAGGTCCGCCCCGGCGCGCGCCGCGAGCGTGAGCGACGTCTCGATGGCCGCCTCGGGATCCAGGAAGCCGGCCCGCGGCTCCAGCACCCCCACGGTGCCGGCCGGCGCGTGGAAGGCGGGGAACCGGCGGCGGATCGTGGCGGCATCCAGCAACTCGAACGGCAGGCCATGTTCGACCGCGCTGTGGCGGGCGCCGCGCACCAGCGGGCCGCCCTCGGGCCCGAGCATCAGGCCGCCCGTCTGGCGGAGGAGGGGACGGCCGCCATCCCGCTCCAGCGCCTGCCAGAGTTCGTAGGCGCGACGGATGAGCGGCACGTAGACCGGCGACTCGTAGTAGGCCTCGCGGATCACGCGCGAGCGCCCGTGGGAGCTGCCGTGTGGATGGGGCGGGCGGAAACGGTCGAGGCCGGTGACCCGGATGCCGCGGCGGGCCAGGGTGAGCGCGGCGGCGCTGCCCGTGGCGCCGAGCCCGACGACGAGGACGTGCGGGGCGGCCGCCACCCTACATGCCGAGGTGACGGTGGCGGTCGAGGAGGTAGCGCTGCTCCTCCATGATGACCCGCAGCGGGACCCCCTCCTCGAGCCGGACCGCGACCTCGCGGCCATCCACCCGGAGCACGGCGCCGCGCACGGTGATCGTCTCGCCGCGGCGGAAGCGGACCGTGCCCTGGACCTCGTTGCCGGCCTCGGGGGTCGCGGCGTCGGCCAGGCGGAAGCGCAGCCCGCGCTCGGAGATGTCGATCACGTCGAAGGCGAATCCCTGGACCAGGAACTTCGGCCGCAGCTGGGTGGGATAGGCCACCCGGTAATGCTCGCGCTCATGCACCCAGGCCATGGCGCGCCTACCAGGCCAGTCCCGTCCGCCGCGGCCGGGCCGGGCCCGCGGGGAGCGTGGAGGCGATGCGGTCGTGCCCGCGATCGAGCCGCACGGCGGCCTCGTCGCCCACCACGCGGAGCACCCGGCCCTCGATCTCGACCGAGCGATCGGCGGGGAAGTGGAGCGTGGCCCGGAGCACGTCGCCGATGGTGACGGCCGGGCGGTCGGCGGTCGCCACCCGGAACCGGAGGCCCTCCGGCGAAAGGTCGAGCACCTCGTAGCTGTGGCCCGGCGTCTCGAGCTTGGGCGCGGGGCGGCCCTGGAACGAGAGGCGCGGCAGGTGCCGTCGGGAAGGTTCGGTCATGCCGGTGGACTCCGCCGGCCCGCCAGCTGGGCCGCGTTGTCGTGGGTGATCGCCGCCCGGTCCGCCGCCGGGAGGGACAGCAGATCAAGCCGCGCCCCCGGCGTCTCCGCCAGGCGCAGCGGCTGCCCGCTGCCGAAAAGGAAGCGTGCGGCGCCCATCGTGGCAAGCAGGAGGGCCAGGTGGTCGTCCGGGGGGCCCCAGACCCAGCTGATGTCCCACCAGATCCGCCCCGCTTCGGCCGGGGTGGATCCGTGATGCACCTCCTCGATGAAGCCCCGGTCGGCGTGGGTGATCACCAGGCGTACCGTGGCGCTGGCCCGGATCCACTGCCGCACGGCCCAGGGCGTGAGCTCGGGGGCCACGTCGAGCGGGTGGCGGCCCCGGCCATCCTCGAGGCGGACGGCCGCGAGGAGGGGAATCCCGGCGCCGCCCGCGGCCTGCACCAGCGCCAGCATTTCCGGCCCCGCGGGGGAGAGCCCCAGGTAGCCCGGATCGGCGCGGACGGCCACCGCCCCGGCCTCTACGGCCGTGGTAAGGTCATCCTCCCAGCCGGGGAGCCCGGGGTGGATGGTGGCCACCGACCGGAAGCGCGGTTCCCGCGCCACCGCCTCGAACAGCCAGCCGTTCCCGGCCGCCGGGTCCTTCCACCAGAATCCGGGCAGGTGCGACACCCAGGCACTCGCGATGCCGGCGCGGTCCATGGCCTCGATCAGGCCCGCGGCCGAGGTACCGGGCACCCGGCGCCAGGGATAGGCGCCGAGGAAGGCGTTCACGTCGATCATGCGAAGGCCCCGGGGGGGAAGATGCGCTGCGCATTGCCGCCGCAGACCAGCGCCACGTCCGCGGGGGGAAGGCGCCGCTCGAGGTACCGCAGTTTGGCCCAGCCGGTGCACAGGGTCACGTCGGCGCCCCAGACCAGGCGTTCGGCGCCCACGGCGCGCAGCGCCTCGTCGAGCATGCCGCCGTCCACCCCGCTGCCGGACAGGTCGAGCAGCACGTTGCGCGCGCCCCGCGCGGCCCGCAGCGTGTGCAGCCAGTCGCCGCCGCCGCCGATGTGCGCCAGGAGGAACCACACTTCCGGATGCCGCGCGGCCAGCCGGCAGAGTTCCACGCCGTCGGAGGCCTCCTGGCCCGGCCACTCGCGCCGGCGGTGCTGCCAGACGTGGTGCAGCACGGGCAGCCGGTGCTCCCGGGCCGCCTGACAGACGGGATCGAGCAGCGGGTCGTCGGCCCGGCGGCTGGCCGCGAGCTTCACGCCGATCATCCCCTGCCCCGCCCCGGTGGCGATCTCCGCCAGCGCGTGGGTGGTGTGGTTGGGGTTGACCACCACGTACCCCCGCACCCGGGCGGGGTGCGCGGCGGCGAGGTCCCGCAGGCGGAGGTTGGCGAAGGTCACGTCGTCGGGCGACGGGAAGTAGACCGGCGAGGTGTGGCCCCAGCTGCCGAGGATGGAGGCCACGTGCCAGCGGATGCCGATGCGCTCGCCGGCCGCCAGGCGGCTGGCGTTGCGCTCCTGCCAGTCCGCGCGGCCGGCGCGCTCATGGAAGAAGTGCGCGTGCACGTCGATGAGCATGCCGGAATCTGGGGTGGCCCGGGGCGGCGGGCTAGGGCGCCTCCGGTTCAGGTGCCATCGCCCTCGAGGATCCGGCACCCCTCCTCCAATACCGCCAGCGCCTGCGCCACCTCGGCCGGCCCGTGGGCCAGGGACACGAAGTTGTAGGCGTTCCGCTTGAACAGGAGCCCCTGCTCCGCCGCGAACCGCGCCAGCCGGATGCCCGCCTCCTCGCTGGGGTAGGTCAGGGCGCACATCTCGGGCACGCCGATCGGCGGGCCGAGCAGGCCGGGATACCGCGCGGCGAGCCGGGAGAGACCGTCGAGCAGCAGCGTGCCGACCCGTTCGAGGTGTGCGGGCACCTGCTCCCGGGCCGCGACCTCGAGGGTGGCGTCGGCGGCGGCAAGCGCCACCATCTCGGTGGCAAGGGTGGAGGAGATCCAGGTGCGGCGGGCATCCTCCATGACGGGCCGACGTCCGCCCACGGCGGCCAGCGGAAACCCGTTGGCAAGCGCCTTCCCGAAGACCAGCAGGTCCGGGGCACCGCCGTAGCGTGCGGCCGCGCCCCCGATGCCCACGCGGAACCCGGTCTTGATCTCGTCAAAGATGAGGAGCGCCCCGGCGCGGCGGGTCTCCTCGCGGAGCACCTCGAGCCACTCGGGATCGGGCGCGGCCTCGACCACCGGCTCGATCACCACCGCCGCCAGCCGCTCGCCGGCGCGGCGGACCAGGAAGCGGGCCCGCTCGCTGTCGTTGAAGGGCAGTTCACCGAGGAGGCCGGCCACGGCGCCCGGCACTCCGGGCGTGCCGGCGGGCTGGCACCAGTCGAGCCAGCCGTGGTAGCCGCAGCGCAGGATCGCCTCCCGCCCGGTGTGGGCCCGCGCCAGCCGCACGGCGGCCGCCACCGCCTCCGCGCCGGTCTTGAGGAACCGGGTTCGCTCCATGCCCGGCACCAGCGCCGCCAGCCGCTCGGCCACCCGTTCCTCGAGTTCCGGCGGCAGCGAACCGACCACCCCGGCATCGATGGCGGCATGCGCGGCGCGCGCCACCGCGGGGTGCCCATAGCCGAGCCCGACCGCCCCCAGCGCCATGACGAGGTCCAGGTACTCCCGGCCCTCGGCGTCCCACAGGCGGGCGCCCGCGCTGCGCGTGAACCTGACGGGCAGCCCGCGCGGCGCGGCGGGGCCGAACAGCGCGTCCGGCCGCTTGCTGCCGGTCGAGGTGAATCCGGGGATCCTCACGCGAGGTCCACCGTGCCGAAGCGGGCGGGGTCCTGCCGGTCGCCCCGCAGGTAGGCCCAGCCGCCGCCACCCGACCAGACCAGCTGCCCCTGGCGCCGCTCCCGGCCCTCCGCCATTTCATTGACGATCAGGTCGAAGCGCGCGGGCCCGGCGTTGGCGCCGGGCGGCCAGCCGGCCGCCGCGAGGCCCAGTGTCAGGCAGTAGCCCGTCGCGGTGCGGCGCCAGGCGCCGCGCACCGCCGTGGCGTCCCCCGCGAGGCCCTGCACCACGCGGACGCCGAGCCCGGGGCCGCCTGGGTCGGGCGCCACCAGCCAGCCGTGCACCTCGCCCTGGGGCGGCTGCAGGTAGAGCTGCATCCCGTCGGCATGGATCAGGTCGGGCTCGTTGTCGAGGAGGAGCGGCGGCGCGGCGGCGGAGCGGAAGACCGGCCGGGGGTGATCGACCTCGACCGCCACGAACAGCTCCCGCTCGTCCCAGCCGAGCCAGGCGCGCGCCGCCAGCGCCTCCGGCCCCGGGTACGGCTCCTCCGTCCGCCGGTACTGGTCATCATGGTCGAGGTGCAGCGGGGCCTCGGTCACGAAGCCGGCCAGGGTGCCGTCGAGCGCCGGTGGCTGCGCCAGGTGATAGGCCACGGCCGCGGCGGGCACATCCCGCGTGCTGTCGCGCACCGCGGCCGTGAGCTCGATCCGCGGCAGCGCGCGGCGCAGCCCGCGAAGCGGGTGGGCCACCGCGCCGTCGCGCACCTCCCACCCCTCGCTGGTCTGCTGGTGGGTGGTCTCGCCCGCCGCCGTCTCGACCACGATCTCCGAGGGCGCCACGCGCAGGCCGGTGAGCGCCGGCCCCTCCCACGCGAGCACCGACACGAAGCGCACATAGCGCCCGGTGCGGCGCAGCAGGAGCATGGCGCGCCCGGCGGCCTCGCCGGGACGTCCGGGCACCTGGGCGCGCAGGAGCTCGCCGCCGCCCTCGAAGCAGCCCTCCAGGGTGGCGCCCCCCTGGGTGGCGCGCCAGCGGATGGGCCCGGCGGCCGCGGGCACGAAGCGCTCGGCGCCGCCGACCCACGGCTCGTCGAGCCGCGCGGCCTCCCAGGTCCCCGGCGAAGACAGCTCGACCGTGCCGTCGAGGTGCCAGGGAAGCTCCACCAGGTGTTCCTGCTCGTCAGCGAACTCGACCACGTCCACCAGGTGGGCCGGGCCCGCGACGACGGTGCGGGTGAGCCGCCCGAACCGCCCCCGCACCCAGCCCCAGGGATCGCGCGGCTCGAACATCTCGGCGCGGGCGCTTTCCATGGGCTGGTCGGCACCATCGATCCGCGGGGCGTTGTGGGCGAGGGTGGAGCGATACCAGTGCAGCACCGGATCGACGTATGAGCCGGTGCCCGGGTCGGCGAGCCAGTGCACGCCGCCGGCGTGGAGGGTGAGGTGCAGGCGATCGGGATGGCCGTGCCCGCCGCCGTACTCGCCGCACTCCAGGCTGGCGTAGCGGCCCGCGCCGCGCAGCACGGCGAGCCCCTGCTCGGGCAGCAGCGTGCTCCCAGGCTGCCACCCGGGGCCCTCCGGCAGCTCCGGGGCCATGGTGGCGAGCATCCACCAGGACAGCGACGCGCGGGTGCGGGCGGCCGGGACCGGATCCCCGGCCTCGTGCAGGTAGCTGTCGAAGGTCTCGGCGGGCGGCGCCGGCAGCGCGTACAGCGAGCGCAGCGCCCCCGCCAGCTCCACGGCGGCCTCCGCGGCCCCGGCCTCCGCCAGCCGCGCCAGGCCCCGCTCCCAGAGCTCGAGATACATCGGCTGGGCCAGCGAGAGGCCGAAGCGCGCGTCCTTCCGGGCGGGGACCCGCAGGTCGGGGAGCGCGGTGAGCAGCGGGGCGCGGAGCGCCGCGGCCAGGCGGTCGCGCCCGGCGTCCGCCTCGAACAGGTCCACCCCGGCCAGCCGGGCCCAGTCGGCCCCGACCAGCAGCCCGCGCAGCGCAAAGAGGTGGTAGTTCTCCCCCTCATACCACATGCCGTCCGCGCCGAAGCCGTCCACCAGGTGCCCCACCAGTCCGCGCGGCCCCTCGATGGCGCGCTGCACCAGGTCCTCGTCCTCGAACCACACCCCCGCGGCGGCCAGCGCGGCGTTGTGCCACGTCTGGCGGTTGGACAGCCGCTCGTCGAACTCTCCGATCAGGTTGGCCGACTCCTCGATGGTGGCATGCACCGCCGCGAGCGCCGCGTCCTCGAGCGCGCCCTGCTCCCGGAGCAGGAACGCCGCCGCGACGTAGTTCGTCAGCCACACCGACTCGAGGTAGGTGGAGAAGAACAGGCGCGAGGGACCGAGGACGTTGTCGCGATTGGGATAGTCGTGGTACCGCTCCGCATACTCCGTCACCGCGTCGGCGGCCCAGCCGAGCAGCTCGCCATCCCCCGCGAGGGTGCCGACGCAGGCGGCGGTGGCGAGGCGTTCGGCGCGCCACAGGTGGGCCAGCCAGGCCCAGCGGCGGTCGTGCCGCGGGCCCCGGTGGACCACCCCGCAGCCGGGGCAGCGATGCCCGTCGGGCGACCAGGGATCGAAGACCAGCGGCCGGTGGTCGGAGGGGCAGACGCCACCGTCGGCGCTCAGCATCCCCTTGCTCCGCGGCAGGGCCGGCGCCCGTTCCGCCACCCTCGCCGCGGCCGCCATCAGCTGGTCGCGCAGCGCGGTCAGGTCGGGGGAGCCCTCGATCGCGGCGCGGCGCGCCTCGATCTCATCGTACGTCAGCATGTCTCGACTCCGGCACTGGTCCACCGGACCGGGAGGAGCGTAACCCCCTGCGCCGCGGCCGCGCGGCGTCCCGGTTCCGGGTCATCACCCATGAGGAAGAACATCGAGCCACCGGCGCCGGCACCGGCCGCCTTGCCCCCGATCGCGCCGGCGTCGCGCATGCCCTGCTCCAGCGCGGCCATCTCCGGGGTGCACATCCCCGCGTCGAGCGCCTGCTGCGCCGCCCAGTTGGCGCTGAGGAGCGCGCCGACCTGCGCCAGGTCGCCCGCGGTGAGCGCCGCGGCCATCCGCTCCGCGATCTCGCGGAGACGGTGGAGCGCGCCGGCGACGGTCCGGTCGCCGGCGGCATACGCCGCCATCACCCGGGCGATGGTCTCACCCGAGACACGGGAGCGCCCGGTGTAGCAGAGGACGAGGCGGCGCTCCAGGTCGGCGGCGGCCGCCGCCGGCACCGCGAGCGGCGTCACCTCCACGGCGTCCGCCTGGAACGCCAGCCGGTGGAATCCGCCCAGGGCCGCCGCGTACTGGTCCTGGCGCCCGCCGGGCAGGCCGGCCTCCACCGCCTCGAGATGCCACCCTTCATGCGCGATCGCGGCGGCGGCCAACCGCTCGCCGCGGGCCTGCGAGAGGACCGCGACCATCGCCACGTCGAGGGCGCCGGAGCTGCCGAGGCCCGACCCGGGCGGCACGGGGGAGCGCGTGCGCAGCGTGCCCGGCCCGGGCGGGAGCATGCGGACCGCGGCCTTGTGCAGGTCGAGCACCCCGTCGGCGGTGAGTTCGCCCGCGTGCCGGACCATCGCTGCCTGACGAGTGTCCTCCGACCGCAGCAGCAGCCCCCCGCGGCCGGGTTCGAACTCGGCCTCGACCCGGAGGTCGATCGCGGCGTTCACCACCACCCCACCCTCGCGGGTGGCGAAGGGCGGCACGTCGGTCCATCCGCCCGCGAAGTCGAGCCGGACCGGGGCGCTGGCCCGCACCGTGGGCGGCAGCATCCGGGCGGTGCCATCCGTCATGGCGCCACGCTCCAGCGGGTCACGCTCGCCAGCTCGCCCCGGAGCCCGAGCTCGACCCCACGGACCCGCCGGTTCACGCCCTGCAACCCACGGGCATGATAGATGAACGCGACCGGCGCCGCCTCGCGGAACAGCCGGAGCAGCGCCGCGGTGTCAGTGGGGGCGTCGAGGCCCGACAGGGCGGCGAGCGGCTGCAGGTACCCGAGCCCCAGGTCACCGGTGGTGCCCACGACCGCGGCGTCGAAGTCGTGCCGGGCGCCGTAGACCCGGTCCAGGTAGGTGGAGAGGTCGAGCTGCCGGATGCGCGCCGTGATGCCCCGTGCCGCGAGCTGGGCCTGGATCATCTGCTCCAGCGCCGCCTCCCCGGAGCCCACCGTCAGCAGCTCGAAGGCGAGGCCGGACGCCATGCCCGCGGGCGCGGACGGTGGTGCCACGGGTGCCGGCGCCAGTTCGGGGGGCAGCGGACCGGTCGCCGCGCTTCCGTAGCCGTAGGTGAAGCCGTCGACGAGCGCCGCGCGGTCGAGCGCCGCCGACACGATGTGGCGGGCGGCGGCCGCGGCGAAGGGGGCCCGGCGGGCGTTGAACACGATGCCGGTGGTCAGCAGCAGCGGGTAGTCGCGCACGGCGAGCGCGGGGTCGCGCGCCACGAAGGCGGCATGCGCGGGCTGGATGCCGGCGAAGTCGAGTTCTCCCGAGGTGAGCGCGGCGAGCTTGGTCATCGGCTCGTCCACCACGGCGAGCACCAGGCGGGTGAGCACCGGGGGCCCGCCCAGCGCGGCGGGAAAGTCGGGATTCCGCGCAAAGACCCAGCGGCGGTTGGGTTCGTGCGCCACGAAGCGGAACGGGCCGTTCCCCACTGGCGCCTCCTGCCACGCCGCCTGGCGGAGCCGTGCCGGCGGCACGGTGTCGAGGAGGTGGCGCGGCAGGATGGCCAGGTCGGTGAGCACGTCGGGGATCGTCCCCGGCGCGGCCGAGAACTGGAGCACCAGCGTGGTGTCGTCGGGCGCGGTGGCCGCCACGAGCGTGGCGAGGTCGGTCCGGCGCGGGTAGGCAATGGCCGGATCGCGGGCGCGCTCGAGGGTCCACGCCGCGTCGGCGGCGGTGGTGGGCCGGCCGTCATGCCATCGCGGCGCCCCCGGAAGGAACAGGGTCAGCCGCCGGCCGCCCTCGCTCCAGGCCCAGCGGCGGGCAAGGTACGGTTCGATGGCCAGGCTCGAGTCGCGGCGCACCAGCGTGGTCAGGAGCACGTACCGCTGCACCTGCCGGGCGAGCGGGTGCACCGTGAAGAGCGGGTTGATGCTCTGCAGGTCCGCGCCCGAGGCGAACAGCACCGTGCTGCCCCGGCGGGTGGCGTCGGGGGCACAGGCCGCGAGCAGCAGGGGGAGCAGCGCGAGGGCACGGCGAAGCATGCCGAAAGGTGCGGCGCGCCCGCCGGAAAGCAAACGCCCCCGGGCGGCTGGCGGGGACCCCGGGCCGGGGCCACATTCCGCCGCATGCTCGTCCTGCTCGCGCGCCGGCTGGCCATCGGCGGCCTGATCGTGCTGGGCGTGGTCGCCCTCACCTTCCTCCTGCTGCACCTGGCGCCGGGCGATCCCGCCGCGCTCCTGAGCGGTCCCGCCGCGACCCCGGAGCAGGTGGCCGCCACCCGGACGGCGCTGGGGCTCGACCGGCCGCTGCCGGTCCAGTTCGGCGAGTGGCTGTCCCGCGCCGCGCGAGGCGACTGGGGTCGGAGCCTCGCCACCGGCCGGCCGGTGGCGCGCATGCTGGGCGAGGCGTGGCCCGCCACCGCCCTGCTCGTGGCCCTCTCCCTGGCCCTGAGCTACCTCGGCGGGATCGCCATCGGCCTGTGGCAGGCCCGGAGCGGGCCCCGGACGGACACCGCACTCACGCTGGCGAGCGTCACGCTGTTCGCGATGCCGGGCTACTGGCTCGGCGTGATGCTGGTGTGGCTCGCCACCTACCACTGGCGCCTGCTCCCCGCCTTCGGCGCGGCCGGCCTCGACGCGGACTTCCTCCCGCCGGGCGCCGCCCTGGTGGACCGCCTGCGGCACCTCGCCCTGCCGCTCCTCACCCTCACCCTGATCGGCGCGGGCGGGGCCGCGCGCTTTGTGCGCGGCGCCCTCCTCGACGTCCGGGACGAGCCCTTCGTGCTGGCGGCCGAGGCCCGCGGCCTGGCCCCCACCCGCCTTCTGCTGCGGCACCTGCTCCGCAACGCCCTCGGTCCGGTGGTCACGCTGCTCGGCCTCTCGCTGCCGGCGCTCTTCTCCGGGGCGGTGTTCGTGGAGGGGATCTTTGCCTGGCCGGGCGTGGGGCGGGTGCTCATCAGTGCCGTGCAGGCGCGCGACTACCCGGTGGTCATGGCCGGCGCGACGGTGAGCGCACTGCTCGTGGTGGCCGGCAACCTGCTGGCCGACCTGCTCCGTGCGTGGGTGGACCCACGCCTCCGCCATGCCCGCTGACACTCGCGCCCGTATCGGGCTCGCGGTCCTGGGGGTGATGGTCCTGCTCGCCCTGGGCGCGCCGCTGGTGACGGGCTACGACCCCATCGCCCAGACCGACGTGGTCCGCACCCGCTTCGCGGCCCCGTTCGCCCACGACGGCCTCGGGGGCTTCCACCTCCTGGGCACCGACCGGCTGGGGCGCGACGTCTGGAGCCGCCTGGTGTACGGCGCGCGGATCTCGCTCGCCACCGGCGTGCTGGCCACGGTGCTCTCGGTGGCGATCGGCGTGGGGGTGGGCCTCGGCGCCGCGGTGCTGCGGGGACCGGCCCGCGGCGCGCTCCTCGCGCTCACGGACTTCGCCCTGGCGCTGCCCCGCGTGGTGCTCCTGCTGCTGCTGGCGGCGCTCTGGTCGCCGAGCGCGGCGCTGGTGGTGGTCGTGCTGGGACTCACCGGGTGGATGAGCGTGGCGCGGCTGGTCTACGGCGAGGCGGAGACGCTGCGGGCCCGCCCCTTCGTGCGCTCGGCGGAGGCGCTGGGCCAGGGCCGGCTGCGCATCGCGCTGCTCCACGTGCTGCCCAACGCCTGGACCCCGGTCACGGTCGCGGCCGCGCTCGGCGTCGGCAACGCCATCACCCTCGAGGCGGGGCTGTCCTTCCTGGGCCTCGGCGCCCAGCCGCCGCTCCCCAGTTGGGGAGGCATGATCGCCTCGGGCCGTGACACCCTGGTGAATGCGCCCTGGGTCGCCGTGGCGCCGGGCGTGGCCCTGGTGCTGGTGGTGATCGCCTCGACCCTCATCGGCGACGCACTGCGGGACCGGCTCGACCGCCGCTGACCCTGCCGGCGCACTTCCGGCGCGGGGCGATGCACGTTGCGCGAACGGTCGCGAGGGCAGTACGCTCCGGCATGACCCTGCTGCTCGACCGGTCCGCCCGGCCGGTCATCGGCCACCGCGGCGCCGCGGCGTACGCGCCGGAGAACACCCTCGAGAGCTTCCGCCTGGCCCTCGCGCAGGGCGCCGAGGCGCTGGAGTTCGACATCCGCCGCTCCCGCGACGGCGTGGCGATGGTCTTTCATGACCCCACCCTCGACCGCACCACCGACCGGAGCGGCCCCGTGGCGGCCCTGACCTGCGCGGAGCTGCAGCAGGTCGACGCCGGCCATCGGTTCGTGGATGCCGATGGCGCCACCCCGTGGCGGGGCCAGGGCGTGCGCATCCCGACCCTGGCCGAGGTCCTCGCGGCCTTTCCGGACACGCCGCTGCTGATCGAGATCAAGGAGCGCGAGGTGCAGGAGGCGGCGGCGCGCGCGCTCCTCGAGGGGGGGGCGGCGGGGCGTGCGGTGGTGGCGGGCGATGACTGGCGGGCGCTGGTGGCCTTCGGCACCGCGCCGTTCCAGCTCGGCGCGAGCCGGCGGGACATCGCGCGGGTGTTCTTCGGCCTCGGCGCCCCCGACCCGCGCTGCCGGCTCTTTGCGGTGCCGGAGCGGTACCATGGGCTGACCATCCCGAGCCGGCGGTTTGTCCGGCGGGCGGCCGCGCGGCACGCGACCGTGCACGTCTGGACGGTGGACGACGCGCGGAGCGCGCTCCGGCTGTGGCGCCACGGCGCCAACGGCATGGTCAGCAATCGCCCCGACGTGATCCGCGCGGCGCGCGACGCGATGGCGGCCGGCCGGCTCTAGGACCCGCTCAGCTCCCCGCGGTGGCGAAGCACTCGATCTCCACCTGGGCCCCGAGCGCGAGGCCGCTGCCCGCCACGGTGGAACGGGCCGGCGGCGCCGCAGGGAAGTACGTGGCGTACACCTCGTTCATCGCGGCATAGTCAGCGATGTCGGCCAGGAAGACCGTGCACTTGACCACCCGGTCCATGGTGCTGCCGGCGGCCTGGAGGATGACGCGGATGTTCTCCAGCGTCTGCCGGGTCTCGGCGGCCACCCCGCCGGGCACGACCTCGCGGGTCCCGATCCGGTTCCCGATCTGCCCGGAGAGATAGATGATGTTGCCCACCCGCACCGCGGGCGAGAACGGCAGGCCGGCCACCGCGCCGGGCACCGGGAGCACCTCCTTCTCCTGCGCGGCCAGTGCCGGGGCCACGCAGCCCGCCAGGAGCGCCACTTCGATCCATCGCATGCAATCCTCCGACCGCTGATGGTGACATGACCCTGTTCGACCGCGCCGCGCTGGCCCACCTCGACCGGGCCCTGGCCCGCCTCGAGACGGGCTTCCGCGACCTGCCCCCCGCCGCCACCCCGGACGATCCGCGGATCGCCGCGGTGCTCGACGAGGTGGCCGACCGCCTGCACGACAACTTCCCCTACCCGCACCCGCTGTACGCGGGCCAGATGCTCACCCCGCCGCACCGGATGGCGCGGCTGGCCTACATGCTGGCGCTCCATCTCAACCCCAACAATCACGCCCTCGATGGCGGCCGCGCCAGCTCCCGGATGGAGCGGGAGTCGGTCGCGACGCTGGCCACCCTGCTGGGCTGGACCGAGCACCTCGGTCACCTGACCAGTGGGGGTACCATGGCGAACCTCGAGGCGCTGTGGGTCGCCGGGCAGTGCCGCCCGGGCGAGCGGATCGTGGCCTCCGCGCAGGCGCACTACACCCACCAGCGCATCTCGGCGGTCCTGGGCCTTCCGTTCTCGACCGTCGCGGCCGATCGCGCCGGGCGCATGGACCTCGAGGCCCTGCGCGCCCTGCTCGACACGGGGCCGGTCGGCACCGTGGTGGCCACGCTCGGCACCACCGCCGTCGGCGCGGTGGATCCCCTGCCCGGCCTGCTGGCGCTGCAGCACGAGGCGGGGTTCCGGATCCACGTCGACGCGGCGTACGGGGGCTACTTCGGGCTGGCAGACAACCTCGCCCCCGCGGCGCGGGCCGCCTTCGACGTCATCGGCGCCGCGGACAGCGTGGTGATCGACCCGCACAAGCACGGCCTGCAGCCCTATGGTTGTGGCGCCGTGCTGTTCCGTGACCCGTCGGTGGGCCGGTTCTACCGGCACGATTCCCCCTACACCTACTTCAGTTCGGCGGAGCTGCACCTGGGGGAGATCAGCCTGGAGTGCTCACGCGCCGGGGCGGCGGCCGTGGCGCTGTGGGCCACCCAGCGGCTGCTCCCGCCGGTGCCCGGCGGCGAATTCGCCGGGCGACTGGCCACGAGCCGGGCCGCGGCGCTCGCGCTGCACGGCCGGCTGGCCGCGGACCCGCGCGTCCTCGCCGGGCTGGTGCCCGAGCTCGATATCGTGGTGTGGACCCCACGGGCCGCCGGCGTCGCGGCGGCGAGCGCCCGGTCCCGGCGCATCTTCGAGGAGGCGGCGCGCCGCGACCTGCACCTGGCGCTGGCGGAGCTCCCGCCCGACCTCGTGGACCCGGCGGGGGAACTCGTCCGCGACCGCCCCACCCTCACCTGCCTGCGATCCGTGCTCATGAAGCCGGAGCACCTGGCGTGGCTGCCGGCGCTGTGGGAGCGCCTCAGCGCGGCCACCGACGCGACCTGACCCTCAGACCGGGCTTACCCGGAAGGACCACACCTCGCCGGCCCCCACCTCGAAGCGCAGCTCGGCGCCATCGCAGGCCATCGGCGCGAGCGTGGTCTCGTCGGCCCGGACCCGCGTCACCCGCGCCGGGGGGGCGGCCCAGCGCCACGCGCCCTCCGTGGCCTCGCCGCGCAGGTTGGCGCACCGCAGGATGTACCCCATCCCATCCTCGGCCGGCTTCATGGCGGTGAACACCAGCCCCTCGCCCAGCAGCGCGACCGGGCGCGCGTCGATCAGGGGCACGTCGGTGGCGCAGTAGTCCCGCACGAAGACGGCCAGCGGAGGCACGAAGGCATCCTCCCACCACCGCTCCAGCCGCTCCGGCGCGCGCAGGTCATCCTCCGTCATCGCGGCCAGTCCCAGCTCGATCACCTCGACGCCCTCGCACTGCGCTCCGGGCGTCGGGGTCGGCCAGCCCGCGTGGCCCCGTCGCGTGGCCAGGTCGTCGCGGGACAGCTCCCCCACCGCGCGGAGCAGGGTCACGAGCAGGTCGCCCCGGGCGGTCCACTCGTACTCGAAGAACCCCGGCGCGAAGACGGCGAGCCCCCGTGCGCCCTGGGCCGCCGCCACCCAGCGGTGCGCGGGCGCCGTGGCCACCGGCGTCTCGGCCGGGTACCGCCCCGGGTGGCGGCCCGGCGCGGGGCGGCCCACGGTGCCGAACTGCGCCCCGGCCACGATGCCGGTCCGTGCCAGCCCGGTAGGGAAGCGCAGCCGCAGGCGATGATCGCGGGCCCGGTTGTCCAGTGTGAGGCGCACCCGGAGCACGGGCGAATCTCCCACCGCCTCCACCCGGAACTGGGCCTCCACCCGGCCCGGCCGGCCCCGCGGTCCGCGCCCCGCCTGCAGCGCCACGGCCCATTCGAGCCCGGCGACGAACGGCCCCGGCGCGGAGACGCGGACGCGCATGGCGCGCGCGGGGCGGCGCACCCGGTCCCCGCGCACCGGGCAGAAGGTGTAGGTGTCCCCGCGATCCAGTTCGCTCTCGAGCGCCAGCAGGCCCGGGAGGGCGGCGGGCGCGCCTGGCGCCTGCAGCACGGCCGTCCCGTCATCGTCGAGGGCCAGCTCCGCCCGCCCGTTCCAGAGCAGCCGCCCCTGCGCCTGGGCAAAGGCCTCGAGTGCCAGACCGTCCCCCGGCATCATGGACACCAGCCGCCCGGCCAGCGGTTCCAGCGCCTCCGGGAGCGGGAAGGCCACGCGGACCGCGTCCACTTCATCCTGGTCCGGGTAGTGGCGCGGGGCATCCACCCGGTCCGGCCGCACCCGCCGCTCCAGCACCTGCGGCGCCACCCGGAGCACGCTGCCATCGGCGGCCGTCCAGCCGAACTGGAAGGCGGGAAGGCCCCGCCCTCGTCGCGGTGTGCGTCCGCCGGGTGGGCCCACCAGTACGTCGCGCCGGAAGCCGGTGACCTCCGCCAGCACCACGCCATGCCGCGCCCGGGCGGCGGGATTCCACAACACCAGCATCGGCTCGGTGGGGGCGCCCTCGCGGGCCCGGTCGGCGTCATGCCCGGCCAGGCGGTGCAGCGTCATCGTCACCACCTCATGCGCCGCGCGTTCGGCATCCTCGAACCGGGTGGTCATCGCCCGGGCCACCGGATCGGCGCAGCATCCGCCGATGGCGTCGTGGAAGTGACACTGCAGGACCTCGCGCCAGGCGTGGCGCAGCACCGCCGCCTCGCCGGGGTGCGGCGCAAGCGAGGCGAGCGGCTCGGCCAGGCGCGTGAGCAGCAGCTCGACCAGGCTGTTGCGCCGCTTGAGCGGGGCGCGCGTGGCATGGACCCCCTGGAGGGTCCAGGTGTAGCCGTACGACCACCGCAGCTCGCCGGCCAGCAGGGGGAGGTCGCCGAGGTCGCCGCGCGCGGCGCGGAAGAAGCTGGCGAGGCTGCTGGAGCGGAATTCGACGGACGCGTCGACCGCCGCCAGCCGGGAGGCGAGCCCGCCGAGTTCCGGGTCGGGCGCGTGGTGATCGGCTCCGACGAAGACCGCCACATGCCGCGTGGCCGCCCGGGGCAGCACCCGCGCGCGCACCGCGGCCCACGCCGCCGCGAGGGCGTCCCCGGCCACCAGCAGGCTGGCGCCGATCTCGTAGCCTTCCGGCGGCAGGTGATACACCAGCACCCGCCGCCCATCCGGCCCCTCCCACCAGGCGAGGTCGCCGCCGCGGGTCTGCTCGGGCGAGAGCCCGCGCCACAGCACCGCGTCGGTCAGGCCCGCCTCCGCCGCGAGCGCGGGCAGCACCGCCGGGTGCCCGAAGGCGTCCGGGGAGTACAGCACACCGTGCTCCGGCGCGCCCAGCGCGCGCAGGTGCATCCGGCCCGCCAACAGGTTGCGCAGCAGCGATTCGGCGGCGGGAATCTGCTCGTCGGCCAGCACGTACCACGGGCCGGTGCCGAGGCGGCCCGCCTGCACCAGCGCCGCCACGCGCTCCCGCTGCTCGGGGCGGATGGTGAGGTAGTCCTCGAGCAGGATGGTCTGGCCGTCGAGCAGGAAGGAAGCGACGCGGGGGTCGGTCTCGAGCTGGGCCAGGAGCCCGTCGAGCATCGGTACCAGGCGGGCGCGGAGCGCCCCGAGCGGCAGGTACCACTCGCGGTCCCAGTGCGTGTGCGCGATGAGATGCACGACGGGTCGGGGCATCGGGGGAATCCTAGCCGGGCCGGGGGAGGGCCGCGACCCTTCCGCGCCCCCGGGCGCGGTGCCAGATTTCCGCCTCCCTCATTGCCGCAGGTGGACCCGGTGACCACGACCGTCTGGAAGCCTCGAGAACTCCCCACCCACGGGCAGACCACCCTGCCGCGCCGCTACTTCACGGCGCCCGAGATCCTCGCCGAGGAAGTCGAGCGGCTGTTCACCCGGCAGTGGCTCTGCATCGATCGCGAGGAACGGATCGCGAAGCCGGGCGACTACTTCCTGCACGAGTTCGCGGGCGAGAGCATCATCATCCTGCGCGACCAGGGCGGCACCGTCCGCGCCTTCTACAACGTGTGCCGCCACCGCGGCAGCAAGCTCTGCGAGGAGCACCAGGGCCAGCTGTCCGAGACCCTGCAGTGCCCCTACCACGCCTGGACCTACGGGCTCGACGGCCGCCTGATCGGCGCCCCCGCCACCCACGACCTCGAGGGCTTCCGCAAGCAGGACTGGCCGCTCAAGCCGGTGGCGGTGCACCTCTGGGAGGGATTCATCTTCCTCAACCTGGCCGCCGACCCGGTGCCCTTCGAGGAGTCCCACGCGCCACTGCTCACCCGGTTCACCCGGTTCAACCTGCCGTCGCTCAAGGTGGGTCGCACCATCGCGTACGACGTCCACGCCAACTGGAAGCTGGTGGTGCAGAACTACAGCGAGTGCTACCACTGCCCGCTGGTGCACCCGACCCTCACCAAGCGCACCCCGCCCACCCTGGGCGAGAACGACCTGGTCGAGGGCCCCTTCCTCGGCGGGTACATGATCCTCGCCGACGACGCAAAGAGCATGACCATGAGCGGGCGGGTCTGCGGCCTGCCCGTGGATCCCGGGCTCCCGGTGGAGGACCATGACCGGGTGTACTACTACAGCATCATGCCCAACATGCTGCTCTCGCTGCACCCCGACTACGTGATGTTCCACGTGCTGTGGCCCGTGGCGCCGGACCGGACGACGATCTTCTGCCACTGGCTCTTCAACGAGGCGTCGCTCCAGCCGGGCGCCTTCGACATCGAGGACGGCGTCCGGTTCTGGGACATGACCAACCGCGAGGACTGGCACGTCTGCGAACTCAGCCAGGCCGGCGTCACCAGCCGCGCCTACACCCCGGGCCCCTACAGCCGCCGCGAGACCATCTCCGCCGCCTTCGACCGGGACTACCTCCAGGCGATGGGCCACCCGATCCACACGATCTTCCCGAACCAGGCCGGCTGACCGCGCCCTCCCGGAGACGCCACGGGCGGGCCCTCGCGGGCCCGCCCGTCGCGTTGTGGCCCCCGCCCGCTGCCTAGCGCAGCGATCCCAGGAAGCGCGCGATCGACTCGTTGGCGCGGGCGCCTTCGACCGCGGGGTTCTGCGACGACTCCTTGAACTCGATCGCCAGCCGGTTGGCCTCCGGGGCCATCTGGGTCATCAGCTGCGAGAAGGTCAGGTCGGGCCCGCTCTGGATCAGCGCCTGGTACAGCAGGATGGTGAACAAGCCCACCCGCGCCGTCTCGCCGTTCTGCAGCCGCAGCATGTAGTTCGCCGAGGTCTCCGTGGGCTGCGCCGCGGCCAGGAGGATGTGATTGGCCGGCTGGGCATACTCACTGCCCACCCCGCGGGTGTTGCCGGTGGTCACGTAGGTGGATGGCGTCTCCACCTGCGCCGCGATGTCCCGGTACCGCGCAAAGCGCGTCGCCGGCACCGCGCCCGGACCCGCCACCCGGAACCGGCTGGCCACCGCCGGGGCCGCGGCGCCGAGGGCCTCCTCCCAGGTGCGGGCGGTCGCCGGGCCGCCCCGGGTGCCGGTCCCCGCGTGGCACATGTCGAGCGCAATCAGCACCCGGCCCGCGCGGAGCTCGGCGGTGAGCACGCCCAGCTCGTCGTCGAGGAGGTAACCGTAGAGGTCGCCCTGGGTGCCCCAGGTGGCGATCGCCTCGTCCTTGTCGTCGGGTTCGGGGTCGTCGGCGCCGGTGTAGCCGCGGTTGTCCGGCAGCTGCATGCCATGCCCCGAATAGTGGAACACCGCCACGCCGTTGGGGCCGGCCTGCCCCAGGTGCCGGCGGAACGCCTCGATGATCTGGTCGCGGTTGGCCTCGACGTCGCGCAGGATCACGACGTCCTGCGCCCGGAAGCCGTACCGCTCCACCAGCAGCTGGCGCATGAGCATCACGTCATTGGTGGGCCCGCCCACCAGGTCGCTCTCCTCGCCGGGGTAGTCATCGGCCGCCACCAGCAGGGCGTAGCGCCCGTTGGGGTCGCCGCCGCCGGGGTAGAGCCGCGCGTAGTCGATGCTGGTGACCGAGCCCTGCGACTTCGTGGCCAGGGTGTAGGCGCCGCGGGAGGTGGGCTGGGTGCCGATCACGTAGAGCGTGTAGGTACCGTCCACCGGGAGCTTGAGCTCCAGGGTCACCGCGCCCGCGGCCGGCTTCACCTCGCCCAAGTACTTGAGCTCGGTGCCCTGCTGCAGGAAGATCGCGAGCGTCACCTCGTACGGTGCCTTCAGCGTGAAGGCGGCCAGCTCGTTGCGGGCGCCCTGGTAGGTCCACTGGTCGACCACCCAGCCGTTCTGCAGCTGCCCATCCCCCGCACCGAGCTCGCCGGGGAGGAACTGGTTGGGCCGGATGAGCGGCGTGGAGGTGAAGGCCCGCTCGCTCGGATTGCCCCGCGCGGCCCGGGCCTGCGCCGCCACCAGTCGCCGCAGCGACGGCTGGCCCTGGGCCGCGGCCGGTTCGGCCGCCAGCAGGAGCATCAGGGACCCAAGGCCCCCCATCACGACCGCACGCATGTCTCCCCCTTCAAGTGGTTGATCCCGTCCGCCTCGAGTGCCTGCTAGATCACACCCCGGCGCTTGAGCCGGTTGTACTGCTCGACTACCGCCCCGCTGGCCCCTGCCGGCGGGACGTCCAGCACCAGGATGCCCCGGCCCCGCATCTCGGCCAGCGCGGCCGCGCGGGAGAGCAGCAGTTCCTCGGCCGCGGCCCGCTCGAACGCCGCGGCGGTGGTGGCCGGCCGGGCGGTGGCCAGGCGCTCGAGCCCCGGCTCCCGGAGCGTCACCGCCAGCGGCACGTGGCGCGGCCGGAGCGTCCCCACCTGCGCCACCAGCGCCTCGCTCGCCGTCCGGTCGATCACGTCGGTGAAGAGCACGGTGAGCGCCCGCTTCCGGTTGTGGGCCGCCAGGTACGCGAAGGCCGCCGGGTAGTTCGGTTCCACCAGCCGCCCCTCGACCCCCGCCAGCCCATCCAGCACCGCCCGGAGCGCCCGCCGCCCCCGGGCCGGCGCCACCCACTGCTGGACCGTGTCGGCGAACACCAGCAGGCCGACGTTGTCATCGTGCTCCACCGCGCTGTGGGCCAGGTGCAGCGCCGCCTCGATCACCGATTCCAGCCGGGAGCGGCCGTCCACCTCGGCCGTCAGCATCCGCCCCGCGTCGATCACGATCAGCACCTGCTGCCGCCGCTCGTCCTCGTACTGGCGGGCCATGACCTTGCCCCGCCGCGCCGTGGCCTTCCAGTCGATGGTCCGGGTGTCCTCCCCCGGAACCCATTCCTTGAGGCTCTCGAACATCCGCCCCTCGCCGATCCGGCGGATGTTGCGGAACCCGGCCTCGCGGCGCCGTTGCGCCTGGGTGGGTAGTGAGCGCAAGGACGCGCCGACCAGGTTGGGATACACAACCACCTGCCAGGGCCGCTCCAGCCGCAGCTGCCGCCAGCACAGGCCGAGGGGGCCCCGGAGCCGCAGGTGGATCCGGCCCCCCGCCCCCCGGCCCCGCTGGCTGGGGTGGAGCAGCACCTCCTCACGCTGGCTCCCCGCCGCCGGGAGCTCCAGGCGGCGCTCCACCGTCGGCGGCGTGAGCAGGGCCGGGTACTCCTCCCGGATCCGGAGGGTGACCCGCCAGGGCAGCGGGTGGGCCCAGCGGTAGCCGACCGGGAGGGCCCGGCCCACTGAGAACGCGGGCGGCGCCTCCCGTTCCACGGTGAGGCTCGCGGGTTCGAGGGCGGCCAGCCGCCACCCATCGCTCAGCAGGAGCAGGAGCCAGGTCGCGTCGAGCGCCAGGAGCACGACGGCCGCGGGTGGCCAGGCCAGGGCCACCGGCCACAGCAGGGCCAGCCCCGCCGCGCCGAGATACCAGCGGCGGTCCGGCAGGTAGATCATCGCGGCCAGCGGTTGTCGGTCCGGTCCCGGTCGGGGAATCGCGCCCCCGGGTCCAGGGTCACGGCGGTGATGCGCCGACCGCCGAAGTCGAGCGTGACCGGCCGGCTGCGCCGGCCGTCGAACCAGGTCTCGACCGGCCAGGTCACCGTCACGGTGTCGCCCCGGAGCACCGCGTTGCGGGGCAGCCGCGGCGAGGGTCCCCCCGGGGCCAGGGTGGCGGCGAGCACGATCGGCGCGGGCATCTCCCCCCGCTGACGCACCGTGACCTCCCAGGCGCGGCCGCGCTCCACGACCCGCTCGATGCCGCCATCCACCGATTCGGTGGTGAAGAGCCAGCTGTACCAGAACCAGTCGAGGTTGCGGCCGAGCTCGCGGTTCATGGCGAACATGAAGTCCCAGGGCGAGGGATGCCGGAAGCGCCAGTCGGCGGCGTAGGCCTTCATGGCCCGGGCCACCGCGCTGTCCCCCACGAGCGCGCCGAGCATGGAGAGCATCATCGGCGCCTTGGAGTAGGTCACGTAGGTCGTGAGCGGACCGCCGTAGTTGTTGTCCCACATCATCGGCGCCTGGCTTTCGTTCCCCGCCAGGGCGCCGGCACGGCCGCCGAGGCTGTCGAGCACGGGGGGACGCCCCTCGTGGGCCGCCTCGGAGAGGACGTTCATGTACTCGTTGAATCCCTCGTCCATCCAGCCGTACCAGGTCTCGTTGTTGCTGACCATCATCGGCCACCACTGGTGCCCGATCTCGTGGTCCGTCACCCCGAAGCCCGGTCCGCTCATGGTGAGCATCGGGTACTCCATGCCATTCTCGGGGCCATCCACCTGGGTGAACTGGGGGAAGGCGTAGGGGAACCACAGCGTCGAGTAGAACTCGAGCGCGTGCCGGGCGAGCGCCCCGGTCTGCCGGTAGCGGGTGTTCTCCGGCAGGTAGAGGACATGCACGGGGATCGGCCCGCGCCCCGGGATCGTGGCGCGGGTGGCGTCCCACACGAAGTCGGCCGAGGCGGCCCAGGCAAAGTCGTTCACCGTGTCGGCCACGAAGCGCCACACCAGGCGGCTGCCGCCGCGGGTCGCCTTGCTGGGCCCCCGCTCGCCCTCGCCCACGATGGTCCGCTGGCTGTCGCTCTCGAGCACCGAGGCGAGCCGTTCGCGCACCATCGGCGCGAGCACCTCGTCCGGGTTGGTGAGGGTGCCGGTGGCCCCCACCAGGTAGCCGCCGGGAAGGTCGAGGTTCACCTCGAAGCGGCCGAAGTTGTTGTAGAACTCGCTGCCGCCCAGGTGCGGTTCGCGGTCCCAGCCGCGCAGGTCGTCGTAGACCGCCACCTGCGGGTACCACTGCGCCAGCTGGAAGATCCTGAGCCCGCGCCGGCCGCCGCGGGCCGACCCGCGGCCCTGCGGGATGTCGGGGATGTCGCCCGCCCAGTCCACCTCCACGGTGCCGGTGCCGCGGGCGGGGATCGGGTT
The DNA here is from genome assembly GCA_016713785.1 of Gemmatimonadota bacterium. Taxonomy (NCBI): domain Bacteria; kingdom Pseudomonadati; phylum Gemmatimonadota; species Gemmatimonadota bacterium. Next base: position 1,836,589 of record JADJOM010000003.1, read on the forward strand.
GGCGAGGGTCAGTCCGAGCACGGTGCTGGCGGCCCATTGGGCCGCCATGCTCTTGACGTCCACTTCCTCACCGTTGGCGTTGAGGCGGTAGAGCACGGTGCCCCCGGTGATCGAGGGGGGCACGCGGCTGCGCGGGGCCCAGGGATTGAAGCGGTTCTGGTACAGCCGCAGGACCAGCTGCTTGAGCGCGCTGTCCGACGGGTTGTGGATGGTGATCGTCGCGTGGCCGGTCACCCGCCCCGCCACCGCGTCCAGCCGGGCGTCGATCCGGTAGTCGGTGGTGAGCTGCCAGTACCTGGCACCGGGGTGGCCGGTGGAGTCTCGGGTGCCAAGGCGGAGCGCCCGCTCGAAGCTGCGGGTGATCGGCACGGTGCGCCGGATGGCGCGCGGCGGCTCCTGGCCGGCGAGCGGCAGCGCGAGCAACGGGAGCAGCAGCAGGGTCTTCATCGGGGAGCCTCGATCCGTTCTAGGATGGTACGGAGCGCCTGGTCCGGCGTGACGCCCTCGAGTTCGAGTTCCGGCGCCACGGCCACCCGATGCCGGAGCACCGGCGGCGCCAGGGTCTTCACGTCATCCGGCACCACGTAGTCGCGGCCATCGAGCAGCGCGGCGGCCTGGGCCAGCTTGAGCAGGGCCACGCTGGCGCGGGGGCTGGCCCCCAGCGTGAGCGCCGGCGCCTCGCGGGTGGCCCGCACCAGCGCCGTGATGTACCCGACGAGGCTCGGCTCCACCCGCACCGCGCGGGCGGCCGCACGGAGCCGCGCCAGGCCGGCGGCATCGAGCACCTGGGTCACGCCGAAGCTCGCCGGCTCCGCCGCCTCGAAGCCCTCGAGCACCCGGGTGAGCACGCCCTGCTCCGCCGCGGCGTCGGGGTAGGCCAGCAGGCTCTTGATCAGGAACCGGTCCAGCTCCGCTTCCGGCAGCGGGTAGGTGCCCTCGAACTCGATCGGGTTCTGGGTGGCGAACACCGTGAAGCTGGCCGAGAGAGGGTGCGTGGTGCCATCGACGGTCACGTGCCGCTCCTGCATCGCCTCGAGCAGCGCGGCCTGGGTCTTGGCCGGGGCCCGGTTGATCTCGTCGCCCAGCACCAGGTCGGCGAACAACGGCCCCGGGCGGAAGGTGAAGCCGCCGGGCCCGGTGAGCAGGTTCACGCCCGTGATGTCGCTCGGCATCAGGTCGGGGGTGAACTGGATGCGCCGGAAGTCGAGCCCCATGGTCTCGCTGAGCGTGCGGACCAGCAGGGTCTTGGCGGTGCCGGGCGCGCCCTCGAAGAGGACGTGCCCCCGCGCCACCAGCGCGAGCACCGCCTCGCGCAGCACCGCCTCCTGGCCGAGCACCACGCGGCCGAGCTGGGCCAGGAGCTGGTGCGCGACGTCCGCCTGCTGGCGGAGTTCGTCCGGGGTCACGGGCGTAGTTCCTCCCACACATCCTCCACGGCGTTGGCGGCGCGGCGCACCTGGTCGGTGTCGTGTCCGGGCCGGTTGAGTGTCTGCAGGGTGCGCACCGCGTCCCGCGCGCGGGCGGTGCGGACGTGCTGGGCCAGCTGCGCCAGCCAGGCGCCGCGGTCCCCGGTGGGCCGCTGCCCCGCCGGCAGGAGCCGGCGGCGCAGCCCTTCGATGGTCAGCCCGATGGCCACGTCGTGGCCCCGGGCCGCGGCCAGCGCGGTGGCCAGTGCCCGCACATGCTCGAGCGGCGAGCGGCGTCGCCGCACCAGGGTGCTCCGGATGGGGCCGAACCGCACCGCCCCCGCCAGCAGCGCCAGCAGCCCCACCAGCGCGAGCTGCCACAGCCCCCAGCCGAACGGGGAACGGCGGCTCCAGCCGAGCAGCGCGGCCAGGAGCGAGCCACCCTCGCCGTAGCCCTGGTGGGACTCCTCGAAGATCACCCGGTCGTAGCGTCCCACGAAGAGCCCAAGGGCAAAGGGGCCGGCATCGGTGTCGCGCAAGGCCCGGTTGCGGAGCAGCCCCGCGTCCGCCAGCAGCACGACGCTCCGCCCGGTGTCGTCCCGCGTGAGGCGCAGCGCGGCCACCCGGCCGCTGATGGTGGTGAGGAGCGTCTCCGCCCGCGCCATCGGCGGCACGGTGCAGCCGGTGGTCCCGGCGTCGGCGGCGCGGGACGAGTCGGTGACGAAGCCCTCCGAGGTGGAGGCCAGGACCCCGCCCAGCGGAGGAAAGCGCCCCCCCGCCACGGTCACGCTGTCCCCGTCGCGCCAGTCAAGTGCCGCGCCGAAGCACCGCATCACCCGCGCCGCGCCGGGCCCCGCCAGTACCAGGTCCCCGCCCGCCGGACCCTCGGACCACCCGACCAGCTGCTCCAGCTCCGCGCCGGCCATCGGGGCGAGGGGATCGAGCACCAGCAGCGCGGTCGCGGGCGCGGCGGCGGTGTCGGCCCGGAAGTGCCGCAGGGTCCCGCGCTGGCGCCGGACCTCCAGGCCCAGCCGCCCCAGCGCCTGGGCCAGGCCGCTGGTGCCCGCGGGCCCGGTGACGAACGACGAGGCCAGCGGGTTCTCGCCGGTGTCGCGCCGGTCCCGCTGGCCCAGGGCGCCGGCCATGGCCACCAGCATGCCGAGCATGGCCAGGCCGGCCAGCGCCTCAGTGCGCGGGCGCATACCGCTCCGGCGCGGCGGCCACGAGCCACGCACGGTACTCGTCGGGGCCGCACGGCCGCCGCGCAAAGGCGTAGCCGTACAGCGCCCGCACCAGGTCGCGGAAGGCCTCCCGCTCGCCGGTGCCCAGGCCCGCCTCGTAGGTGTACTCGTTGGGGGTCTTGCTCGGATGGAACCGCACCACGCGCCGGGCATCGAGCTCGAGCACCAGCGCCACGAAGTCCGCCTGCATCGCCTCGGCATACGCCCCCCCGGCGGCCAGGCGCCGCGCCTCGGCGCGGTACCAGGCGGCGCCCCGCGCCACGGCGGCGGGCGAGGTCGCGCCGGCGGGCGGCGCCGCGGCGGCGCGGATGGTCTGCACCATCACCCAGGCGGCGTGGGCGAAGATCAGCAGCAGCACCCCGACCAGCGCCCAGAACAGTACCCAGAAGAGGTCGGGGTGCGTCTCCTCGAGCCCCGCGAGCGCCTCACGGAGGGCGTCCCACCAGCGGGCCAGGAAGGCGAACGGATGCGGACGTTGCACCCAGCGGTACTCACCCCCCTGGAACACCGTGTCGAGCACGGCCCGCAGCGCCTCGGGCCCGGCGCCATCCGCCTGGGGCAGGGTCACGCGGGTGAGAGCCCCGAGGCCAGCACCTCGAGGTCGAAGGCCTCCTTGCGCACCCGGAGGTCGTAGTACGCCACGGTCAGCACGCAGTAGAAGAGGGGATAGATCAGCAGCTGGATGAGCGATGCCGCCACCAGCCACCCCAGGGTCGCGGGCGACACCGTGGGCTCGAGCAGCGTCGCGTCGCCCGAGGCGGCGGCGAAACCGCCCAGGGCGATCGTCGGCAGCAGGATCAGCACCAGGACCGTGAGCAGCACCCAGAACAGCTTGCCGCGGAAGCCGCGGGTGAGCGCCCACGACCGGCCCATCGCCGCATTGGCGCTCGGCAGCTCCTCGATGACCAGCGCCGGGGTGGAGAGGGCCAGGCCGGTGAAGAGGATCACGCCGGGAATGATCACGCAGACCAGCCCGATCCCGATCACCAGGCTCATCAGCACCCCGAGCACGATCAGGCGGCCGATGAAGGGGGTGGCCCGGGCGAAGGCGTCGCGCGCCGAAATGGTGCGCCCCATGTAGCTGTCGGAGACCACGAAGGTGGCCGCCGCCGAGGCGATGGCCCCCAGCACGGCATTGAGCAGCAGGTTGAGGAAGTACATCGGCAGGTTGAGCAGCGCCCCGCCGGCCGACTCGATGTACACCGACAGCACCACCGGCAGCGCGCTGGTCACGAGCGTGACCACCAGCAGCGGCAGGAAGAGGCTCCGGTACAGCCCGAAGGCCACATCCAGGATCTCGCCCAGCGAGAGGGGACGGAGAACCGGCGGCGTCATGACGGAGGGCTCCAGGGGTGAATGGTCTAAGATGGCCGCCGTGCCCGGCCTTGGGAAGTCGCGCCGCGTCCGCGTAGATTGCCGCATTCCCATGACCACCACGCCCGACTTCCGGCAGCACCTCGAGGTCGAAACCCCCGAGCACGTGCTGCTCGACTACGAGATCGCGGGCCTCGGCTCCCGCGCGCTCGCGGCGCTCGTGGACACCGGCATCCTCGGGCTCTGGGGCATCCTGCTCGGCGTGGCGTTCTCCCTGCTCGCCACCGGGCTCGGCGAGTGGGCCGTGGCCCTCTTCACGCTCGTGGGCTTCGCGTCCGTGTGGGGGTACTTCACCTTCTTCGAGGGCCTGCGGCACGGCCAGACCCCCGGCAAGCGGCGACTGGGCATCCGGGTGGTGCGCGACAGCGGCCACGCCCTCACCTTCGGGGCCGCCGCGGTCCGCAATCTGCTCCGCGTCGCCGATTTCCTCCCGCCGCCCTACCTGATCGGCGCCATCGCCGTGGCGGTGCATCCGCGCGGCAAACGGCTCGGCGACCTCGTCGCCGGCACCGTGGTGGTCCGCGACCGCCCCGTCGAACACGCCGCCGCCGCCCCCGCCCTCGATCCCGCCGCGGCCGACCTCCTGGGCGTGCCCGAACTCGACGACGAGGAGTTCCGGCTGCTCCGCGAATACGTGGAGCGGGCGGCGAGCCTCCCCGCCCCGGTCCGGGACCGGCTGGCCGCCCGCCTGGTGGAGCGCTTCGGTCCCCGCTACCCGGTCCGCGCCGCCGACCCCGGGCTTTTCCTTGCGACCCTGCACCAGGAGGAGCAGGCGCGCCGGCGTGGCCGCTTCGGCGCCCGGCAGGCCGCGCCCGCCGGCGACCGCCGTACCCCCGGCGCGGGGGCGGCCGAGCGCCTGGTGGCGCGGCAGGCGCCCCGGTGGGACGCCTTCCAGGCGCTGGCCGAGCGGGCCGCCACCCAGGGCCTCGACAGCTTCACGGGGGCCGAACTGCCGGAGTTCGCCGCGCGCTATCGCGAGGTGGCCGCCGACCTGGCCCGCGCCCGTACCTACGGCGCCCCCGCCACCACCCGGGCCCGGCTCGAACGCCTGGTGGCCGCGGGCCACAACGTGCTCTACCGCGACGAGCGCCACACCGGAGGGCGCATCTGGCGCTTCCTCATGGAGGAGTGCCCTGCCGGTATCCTCGAGGCCCGCCGGGCGGTGCTGCTCGCCTTCCTGGTGTTCACGCTGCCCGGGCTCGCCGGCTACGCGCTGCTCCGGGAGGACCCGCCGCTCGCGGAACAGGTCCTGCCCGAGGTGATGCTGGAGCGCGCAGAGGCCGGTGTCACGCGGGAGCGGGAGGGCCGGGGGTACTTCGAGGCGGAGGCGGAGGACCGGCCGCTGATGGCGTCGTCGATCATGACCAACAACATCGGGGTGGCGTTCTACTGCTTTGCCGGCGGCATCTTCGCGGGCGTGGGCTCGCTGGTGCTGCTGGCGTTCAACGGGCTCTCGATGGGCACCATCTCAGGGCACTTCGCGAACGTGGGCCTGCTGGACTATCTGTGGACCTTCGTGATCGGGCATGGCGTGCTGGAGCTGTTCGCCATCTGGGTGGCCGGCGCGGCGGGCTTCCTGCTCGGGCGCGCCCTGATCGCGCCGGGGTCGTTCAGCCGCGCGGAGGCGCTGGTGCACGCGGGCCGCCTGGCCCTCCGGATGGTCGGGGCCGCCGTGCTGCTGCTGGTGATCGCGGGGCTGATCGAGGGCTTCGTCTCCGCCAGCACCCAGAGCCTCGCCTACCGGCTCAGCGTCAGCTCGGCGAGCCTGGTCTTCCTGCTGGCCTACCTGTACAACGGCTGGACGGCGCTCCGCCGCGCGGCGCCCGGCCCGGCCTGAGTTCCCCCCCCGAAGCGACCGAGGGATCCCCCCGGGGAGCGTCCCCGGCAGGATCCCTCGCGCGGTGTCCGAGCGGCGGCAGGCCGCCGGCCGCTCAGCCTTCCCGCAGGATGCCCCGCATCCGCACCGCCAGCGCCTCGATCTCCCGCAGGCTGGTCAGGGTCTCGGGGTCGAGACGGGTCTCATTGAGCAGCAGGAGCTGGGTCTCCGCCAGGAGCGCGGAGAGTGGATTCGACAGGTCGTGCCGCAGCTTGTGGAAGCGGTCGCTTTCGGACGTCACGTGCGTACACCTGGCGTGGGGGGAGACCGGCCGGGCCGGCTGCGGGAATATAAGGACGGATTCCGGTCCGTAAACCCGCCCGGCGCCGTGGCCACGTCAGGAACCGAAGGGCACCGGCATGAAGGTGAGGACGAAAACGAGCACGCACACCAGCCCGAGCACCCGCCGGCTGGTCGGGACCGAGCGCTCGGGGCACATCACGGAGGGGTGGGTCCACCGGAGCCCCCCCACGGCGAGCGTGATCGCCACCCAGAGGAGCCACGGGGTCCAGAACTGCGCCAGGTAGATGAGGCCCATCAGCACCGCCAGCCCGAGCGGCGTCTGCCGCCGCCCGAGCAGGCCGAAGGCCACATGACCGCCATCGAGCTGTGACAGGGGCAGCAGGTTGAGCCCGGTGATCAGCGCGCCGGCCCAGCCGGCGAAGGCGGCGGCGCTCAGGTGCACCGAGACCGCGCCGGGCAGGAAGTAGTCGCGGAACGCCCGGGTGAGGAGGGAGTCCCCGAGCACGTACTGGTAACCGGCGAACTCGATGAAGGAGCCCGTGGGCGCGAAGGCCGGCGTCACCGAGGCGGAACTGGCGTAGCCCCAGGCCAGCACCCCGAGCACCACCACGAAGCCGGCGAGGGGGCCGGCCGCGCCCACGTCGAGCAGCTGGCGGCGGTCCACGACCGGCGAGCGGAGCCGCAGGAACGCGCCGAGGCTGCCGATGGGGGAAAGCGAGGGCGGGATGGGCAGGAAGTAGGGCGGGGAGGCATCGATCCCGTAGCGGCGGGCCACGAAGTAGTGCCCCAGCTCGTGCACCAGCAGGATGCCGAGGAGCGGGACGGCGAAGCGCCAGCCACTCAGGATGGTGGCCTCGCCCAGCTGCAGGAACTGGGGGAAGAAGCTCCCCCCGGCGCGGAGGGCGCTCAGCAGGTCGTGGCCGATGAGGGGGTGGTAGCTCCCCTCGAGGGCGGCGCCGGCGCCGAGGGCGCACACGATCGTGACGAGGAAGAGCAGCAGGTGGAGGGCCCACGCCTCCCGCCGCCGGGCAACCAGCGGCCGCACCAGCACCAGTTCGGAGCGGTCGGGGGTGGCCCAGTAGTGGACGTGGGGCCACGCGGCGAGCGCCGCCGCGAGTTCGGGCGAGGGTCCCCGATGGGCGGGCGCCACCAGTCCTTCCACGATCTCCCGCTGCCCGGCGCGGATCAGCCGCCAGGCGTCAAAACACCGAGTGATGGCGTCCACCGATTGCCCTTGACGCTGGTGGCGCCCCATCCTATTATGGGGCGCTCCCTGTAGATTCTGAGACCTTTCCTGACCGACCCAACCCAGCCACTGCGCGCCTCGGCCGGACCCTCCGGCCCGCTGTCACTTCTAGCCCCAATCCCAATTGCCCGCCCCTAAGGCTCGTCCGCCCGCTGATCGGCGGCCCACTCCCGAGCGGAGTCCGACCGAGCGCAATCCCACTGAGCGGAGTTCTGCGCCCATGGATATCGCCGAACTCAAGCAGAAATCCGTCGCCGAGCTGCATGCGCTGGCGGAACAGCTCAACATCACCAACTACTCGGGCCTCCGCAAGCAGGACCTGATCTTCCGCATCGAGCAGACGCTGCTCGACCAGGACACGGTCATCCGCGGCGAAGGGGTGCTGGAGATCCTGCCCGAGGGCTACGGCTTCCTGCGCAGCCAGGACTGGAACTACCTCTACGGCCCTGACGACATCTACGTCTCGCCCAGCCAGATCAAGCGCTTCGACCTGCGCACCGGCGACACCGTCATGGGGCAGGTCCGCCCCCCCAAGGAGGGCGAGCGGTACCTGGCGCTGCTCAAGGTCGAGAGCGTCAACTACGAGGAGCCGGAGAAGACCAAGCACCGGATCGCCTTCGACAACCTGCGGCCGCGCTATCCCGACCAGCGCATCCGCCTCGAGCGCGCCACCGGCGACCTCTCCATGCGCGTGGTCGACCTGCTCTCCCCCATCGGCAAGGGGCAGCGCGGCCTGATCGTGGCCCCGCCCAAGGCGGGCAAGACGATCCTCATGCAGAAGCTGGCCAACGCGATCAGCGAGAACCACCCGGAGTGCGTGCTGATCGTGCTGCTCATCGACGAGCGGCCGGAAGAAGTGACCGACATGCAGGAGAACGTGAAGGCCGAGGTCATCGCCTCGACCTTCGACGAGCCCGCCGACCGGCACGTGCAGGTGGCCGACATGGTCATCGAGAAGGCCAAGCGCCTGGTGGAGCACGGCCGCGACGTCGTGATCCTGCTCGACTCCATCACCCGCCTGGCCCGCGCCCACAACGTGGTGGTGCCCCACTCCGGCAAGATCCTCTCCGGCGGCGTGGACGCCAACGCGCTGCAGAAGCCCAAGCGCTTCTTCGGTGCCGCCCGGAACATCGAGGGCGGCGGCTCCCTCACCATCGTGGCCACGTCGCTGATCGACACCGGCAGCCGCATGGACGAGGTGATCTTCGAGGAGTTCAAGGGCACCGGCAACATGGAGCTGGTCCTCGACCGGCGCCTGGCCGACCGCCGCATCTACCCCGCCATCGACATCCAGCGGACCAGCACCCGCAAGGAAGAGCTCCTCATGGACAAGGACGAGCTCAACCGGGTGTACCTGCTGCGGAACTTCCTGGCCGACATGCCCCCCGTGGAGGCGCTGGAGTTCCTGCTGGAGCGGATGAAGCGCACCAAGACCAACAAGGAGTTCTTCGCGACGATGGCGCAATAGGCCCGCGCGCCCCGTGCGGGCCCCCGGCGCCATCGTCCCGCGAGCCCATGCCCATCCCGACCGCCGGCCGCGTCATCGCCATCGACTGGGGCGAGGTCCGCTTGGGCCTCGCCCTTTCTGATGAGACCCAGACCCTCGCCACGCCGCTCGAGACCCTGGTGCGCCGGCCGGGGAAGCGCTTCCCCATGCCCCGCTTCCTCGAGCTCGTCGCCGAGCACCAGCCGGTGGGGATCGTCGTGGGCCTGCCCCTCACCCTCGAGGGCCTGGAGGGTGACAACGCCCGGCTCACCCGCGAGCTCGCCGCCCAGGTGAGCGCCCGCACGGCGCTCCCCGCCATATTGGAGGACGAACGGCTCACCACGGCCCGCGCCCACCGCGAGATCCACGCGCAGGGTGGCTCGGCCCGGGGCCGCCGGGAGGACGTGGACGCCCTCGCCGCGGCGGTGCTGCTGCAGGGCTACCTGGACCGACGAAGGAACACGCGCGGATGAGCCATCGGTTAGGGAAGGGGGAAGCGGGAAGCGGGAAGGCGGGCCGGCCGCGGCGCGCCCCTCCCCCCTTCCCGCTTCCCCTTTCTCTGTTGCTGCTGACGCTGGCCTGCGCCCGCCCGGGCCCCGCCGGCCCGCCCGTCCGGGTCACGATCCCCCCGGGTTCTTCCTTCCGGGCTGTCACCGACACCGTGGTGGCGCGCGGGCTGGTGGGGTCGCGGCCCTGGTTCCGCGTCCTGGCCCGGGTGCGCGGCATCGACCGGAAGGTGCAGGCCGGCGTGTACGACCTCCCCGCCGGCGCCAGCGCGTGGCAGCTGCTCACCCAGCTGGAGCGGGGCCGCATCGCCACCATCCGGTTCACCGCCCCTGAGGGTCTCACCCTGCTCGAGCTCGGCGACCTGGTCGAGGCGCGGCTCGGCATCGCCGCCGACTCGGTGGCCGCCGCCGCCCGCGACTCGGCGCGGCTCCGCGCGCTTGGCGTGCCGGCCCCGAGCCTCGAGGGCTACCTCCTCCCCGAGACCTACACCCTGCCGCTCCCGGTCACGGCGGGGGCGCTGGTGGACGCGATGACCGCCGAGTTCACCCGGCGGTGGAACCCGGCGTGGACGGCGCGGCTCGATTCGCTGGGGCGGAGCCGGCACGAGCTGCTGGCGCTGGCGGCGATCGTGGAGGGCGAGGCGCGGCGGGATGACGAGCGGGCCACCATCGCGGGGGTCTACACCAACCGGCTCCGGATCGGGATGCCGCTCCAGGCCGACCCGACGGTGCAGTACGCCATCCAGCTCAAGACCGGCGCCCGCAAGCCGCGGCTGCTGTTCAAGGACCTCGAGATCGACTCGCCGTACAACACCTACCGGGTACGCGGCCTGCCGCCCGGGCCCGTGAACTCCCCGGGCCTCGCGAGCATCACCGCCGCGCTGTATCCGGCGGAGGTCCCCTGGCTGTACTTCGTGGCGGTGGGCGACGGCAGCCACCGCTTCAGTCGCACCCTGGTGGAGCACAACCGCGCCATCGGCGACGTCCGCCGCCCCCGCAGCGCCCGCTAGCCGGCGCCCGCCGCGCCGCCCTCACCGAACATCCGGGCGTAGGCCCGGGCCGCCGCCTCGACGTCGTCCGCGGCCAGGATCCCCGAGACCACCGCCACCCCCACGCCACCGGCCCCGAGGACGGCCGGCACGTCCTCGGGCCGGATCCCCCCGATCGCGACACACGGGATCCCCCCGGAGACCGCCACGATGGCGCGGAACCCCGCGGCGCCGATGGCGCCGCCGGCATCGGCCTTGGTGCCGGTGGCGTGCCACGGCCCCACGCCCCAGTAGTCGGCTCCCCGCGCCCCCTCCGCTTCGGCGAGGGTGCCGGCGGAGGCGCCGACGATCGCGGGCGGCGGGAGCAGCCGGCGGGCAAGCTCCACCGGCACGTCGTCGGGGCCGAGGTGCACGCCGGCGCCGGCCACAAAGGCCACGTCAGGGCGATCGTTGACCAGCACGGGCACGGGCACCGCGGCGCGCAGGGCGCGGGCTAGGTCCACCAGCTCCCGGGCACTTGCCTGCTTGAGGCGCAGCTGCACGGCGGTGACCCCACCCCGGACCGCCCGCCGGGCCAGGTCCACCAGGTCCCGGCCGGCCAGGAGGCGGTCGTCGGTGACCAGCATGAGCCGCAGCTGCTGCGCTAGATTAGACGCCATGAGTGAAGCCCACCCGATCCGGTTGCAGGGCATCCGCGGCGCCATCACCGTGGAAGCGAACGAGGCCCAGCAGATTCTCGAGGCCACCGACGAGCTCCTGCGCGAACTCATCCAGGCCAACAGCCTCCAGCCTGATGATATCGTGAGCGGCCTGTTCACGATGACCGCCGACCTCAACGCGGCCTTCCCTGCCCGCGCGGCGGAGGTCTACGGCTGGAATATCGTGGCCCTGCTTCATTCCACGGAGATCCCCGTGCCGGGGTCGCTGCCCCGCTGCATCCGCCTGCTGGTGCACGCCTATACCGCGCGCACCCGCGAGGAGATCCGGCACGTCTATCTCCGGGGCGCGGTCGCGCTTCGTCCGGACCGGGCGGATGGGGGACGGCGGTAGGAGGGCTGGGCGGTCCGGCGGCATCCGCCACCGAGCCACCGAGCCACCGAGCCACCGACCATGTCCGCTGCCACCGCCCGCGTCTCCGACAAGGGCGCCGCCCGCTGGGCCCAGGGCCATCCCTGGATCTACCGGAGCGACGTCCTCGCCGCCCCGGCCGAGCCGGGGATCACCGCCGTGCAGGACCGGCGCGGCAGGTTCCTGGGCACGGCGCTGGTCTCCCCCCGGTCCGAGATCCGGCTGCGGCTGCTGGAGCGGAGCGATCGCCCGGTGGATGGCGGGTGGTGGCGCGAGCAGCTGGCGCGCGCCGTGGCGCGGCGGGCGGGGATCGACGCCACCGCCTGGCGCGTGGTGCACGGCGAGGGGGACGGCCTCCCGTCCCTGGTGATCGACCGCTACGACCGCTGGGTGGTGGCCCAGCTCCTCTCCGCCGGCCTCGAGACCCAGCGCCCGCTGATCCTCGAGGCCATCCAGTCCATCCTCGCCCCCGAGGGGATCCTGCTCCGCAACGACGTCGGGGTGCGGCGCCACGAGGGCCTCCCGGAGGAGACCGAGCTGGTCGCGGGATCGGTCCCGGAGACCATCGAGGTCCGGGAAGGACCGGTCCGCTACCTCGCCGCCCCGTGGACCGGCCAGAAGACCGGCGCATTCCTCGACCAGCGCCCCAACCGGGTGCTCGCCGCCGCGCTCACCCGGCCGGGCGGCACCGCGCTCGACTGCTTCACGTATCATGGCAGCTTTGCCCTGCACCTCGCCACCCACGCCGCCCGGGTGACGGCCGTCGACGCGAGCGCCGCGGCGCTGGCGCGGGGGCGGGAGAACGCCGCGCTCAACGGGCGTGACAACATCGAGTGGGTGGAGGCCGACGCCTTCGAGCTGCTGCGGAGCTACGAGCGGGAGAAGCGCCGGTTCGACGTGGTGGTGGTGGACCCGCCGGCCTTCGCCAAGACCCGGGGCGCGCTGGCCCAGGCGGTGCGCGGTTACAAGGAGCTCAACCTCCGGGCCATGCGCCTGCTTGCCCCCGGCGGCACGCTGGTCAGCGCCAGCTGCTCGTTCCACCTGCGACGGGAGCACTTCTACGGGATGCTCGAGGACGCCGCCCGGGACAGCGGGCGCCAGCTGGCACTGACCCACCAGCTCGGGCAGGGGGCCGATCACCCCGAGATCGTGACCATCCCGGAGACCGGATATCTCAAGGGCGCGGCCCTCCGCGCCTGCTGAGGCCCGGGGCCGGAACCTCAGGCAGGATTGACACTTGGACCCCGCCCCGACGACTTTGTAGCAGTCGCCCAGAGCACTTCCCCCCAGGCGCCGGAACGGGCAGAACGAACCTCCATGCTGACAGCCCTCCAGCTCCAGCAGCAGCGGCGCCGGCGCGCCCTCCCGTCGCTCAAGCAGCAGTACCACGAGTACATCCTGCAGCGCATCGAGGGCTACAAGAACAGCCTCTCGCGCCGCGAGCTGCTCGAGCTCGGGGATGCCGCCGCCGGGGAGATGGCCGCCGCGGACGGCGCCCAGTTCCTGCTCACCGAGGTGCTGCTCACCGACTGGGTGGACCGGCTGATCTACCGCCGGCTCCGGCTGCAGCCGTACAACCGCTGGGCCCGCCACTTCCGGCAGCTGCGCGAGGCGCAGCGGGAGCCGACCCACTGGGGCGTCGATCCCGGCTGCCCGGTGAAGGCCATCCTTCCCCGGCTCGAGCCCGGCGACACCGCGCTCATCATCGGCAACGATGCCGCGCCGCTCGCCTTTCTGCTCGCCGCGTTCGATGTCGAGGTGGTCTTCAGCGGCAGCGACATGACCTTCGTGGACCAGGTCGAGTCACGGGTCGCGGAGGAGGCGCTCGGCTACTACTGCAGCACCTACGTGGCCCCGACCGGCCAGATCCCGCACTTCATGCCGGAACGGATCCAGGTCGTGGCCATCGACACCGCCACCCTCGAGGCGGAACCCTCCGGCCGCCGCCGCGTGGTGCTGGAGCGGCTGATGGCGCGCACCGCGCCCTGCGGGGTGCACCTGATCCTGCCCAGCGAGCACGCCCTCAAGCCGGAGGCGCTGCTGTCCCACTACGGCGAGTGGGTGCGGGAGGACGCGCCCTCGGAGAAGCGACGGGCCGCGCGGTCCGCCGGGCTGCTCCTCAGCAAGCCGCCCGAGGTGACCGACCCGCCCGCCGCGGCCCACCAGTCGCGGGGCGTATCGGCCTGAGGCGCCGCGCGCCCACCGATACTCCCCCACCCCGCCGCATGCTCCTCCGCAACCTCCGGTACCTGGCCGCGCTGGCGCGCGAGGGACACTTTGCCCGCGCGGCGCGCGCCTGCGACGTGACCCAGCCGACGCTCTCCGCCGGCATCAAGCAGCTGGAGGAGGAGCTGGGCCTGTTGCTGGTGCGCCGGGGACAACGGTTCGAGGGGCTCACCGCCGAGGGCGAGCGGATGCTCGGCTGGGCCCGGCGCATCCTGGCTGACACGGAGAGCCTGGAGCAGGAGGCGAGCGAGCTGCGGGAGGGGCTGGTGGGGCGGCTGCGGATCGGGGCGATCCCGGTGACCCTGCCGATGCTGGCGCTGCTCACCGGGCCGTTCAGCCGCAGCCACCCCGGGGTGAGCGTCACGATCCTCTCGCTCACCAGCATCGACATCCAGCGCGGGCTCGACGACTTCAGCCTCGACGCCGGGGTGACCTACCTCGACAACGAGCCGCTCACCCACGTGCGGACCATCCCGCTCTACCGGGAACGGTTCCTGTGCTTCACCCCGTCCGGCGGGCCGCTCGCCGACCGGTCCCGGGTCTCGTGGCAGGAGGCGGCCTCGCAGCCGCTCTGCCTGCTCACCCCGGACATGCAGAACCGGCGCATCCTCGACGCGCAGTTTGCCGAGGCCGGCACCGAGCCGCGGGCCATGGTGGAGACCAACTCGGTGCTCACCCTGTGGGCCCACGTCCGCTCCGGGGCCTGGTGCACCGTGCTGCCGCACCCGTTCCTGTACCTGTTCGGGGAACCACCCGGGACCCGGGCCATCCCGCTGGAGCCGGGGGAGCACGACCATACCATCGGGCTGGTGGTACCCGACCGCGACCCGCTCACGCCCTCCGCCCGGGAGCTGCTGCGGATCGCGGAAAAGCTCGACGTGGCCCGGGCGCTCGAGGCCGGCGGCCCGGCGCCCGGCTAGGCCGGCGCCCGCAACCGCTCGGGGTGGGTGTAGGCGGTCAGTCGTTCCCCGCGGGCAAAGCCCACCAGCGTGAGGCCGGCCTGCTGGGCCACCCGGAGCGCGAGGCCGGTGGGGCCGGAGATCGCCGCCAGCAGTGGCGCCCCGAGCACGGTGGCCTTCTGGACCATCTCGAAGCTCGCCCGGCTGGTCACCACCACGAAGCCCTCGGGCCGGGTGGCACCGCGGGCGAGGGCGCCCACCAGCTTGTCGAGGGCGTTGTGGCGGCCCACGTCCTCGCGCACCAGGCAGAGGCCACCGTCGAGGGCGGCCCAGGCGGCGGCGTGCACCGCCCCCGTCCGGGCATTGAGCGGCTGCCGGGCTTCAAGCTGCTCCAGCGCCTGCCGGATGGCCGTGGTGCTGATGGCCGGACCGGCCGCCACCGGGTGCAGCTGCTTGAGCACCCCTTCGACGGTCGCGGAGCCGCAGATGCCGCAGCCGGTCCGCCCGGTGAGGGAGCGGGTGCGCCGGGCAATCGCCGCGGCGCAGGCCTCGCTGACGCTGACCTGGACCTCGATGCCGAGGGCGTAGCGGTCCACCCGCAGGCCCCGGATGTCCGCGGGCGCCGGCACCAGCTCCTCCGTCAGGCTGAAACCGACGGCGAAGTCCTCGAGGTCTTCGGGGGTGGCCATCATCACCGCGTGAGGAACCCCGTTGTACACCAGGGCCACGGGGACCTCCTCCGCCACCACCTCGTCGGAGGGGACCACCCCGGCCGGACCGTAGACCAGCGCCGCCTGCGCCAGGGTGGCCCCGGCGTAGCCCAGGCGCCGCAGCCCCAGGGGATGCTCCATCTGCTCGAGTTCGTTGGCCATGGTGTCTCCGGGGAAGGCGGAGCGGTGGACCGGCGGAATATAGGGCGCCGCCATCCGGGCGCCGATTGCCCCCGTCAATGGGCCGATTGGGTGTGTCGATTTGCCACTTTCCGGCTGAACGTCAAGTTTTATTGAAGGCGGCCGAGCCTCCTCAGAAATGGGGGCGCACCGGCCTGCGCGCCGAGCCCCTGACCGTTGTTCGGGAGGTCCGTTGACCAACGAAGTTCCGCTCCGACCCGACCCGCTGCCGCTCCCCGCCGTGGGGTTCGTCGGCAGCAGCGGCAGCGGCAAGACCACGCTCATCACCGCGGTCCTGCCGTGCCTCCGCGAGGCTGGCCTCCGGGTGGCGGTGCTCAAGCATGCCCGGCACGGCTTCGACATGGACCAGCCGGGGAAGGACAGCTACCGGGCCCGCGCGGCGGGCGCCGCGGAGGTGCTGGTGGCCTCCCGGTCGCGCTGGGTGCTGCTGGGCGAATGCGAAGGCGAGCGGGACGAGCCGCCGTTCCGCGAGCTGCTGGCGCGGTTCGACCGGTCCCGGGTGGACCTGGTGCTGGTGGAGGGCTTCGCCGGAGAGGCCGTTCCCAAGATCGAGGTCTACCGCCCCGCCCATGGCGAGCCGCCCAAGTGCTGGCCCACCGACCCACGGGTGGTGGCGGTGGCCACCGACGCCCCGCTCGACGTCGCGCCGCCGGCGCACCGCCTCGACCTCAACGCCGCCGACGCCGTCGCGCGGTTCGTGCTTGCTCACCTGGCCGCCACGGCCGACCTTCCCGTGATCCATGCCGCCTGAGACCACCACCGACGCCCCCTGGGCCGCCGCCGTCCAGCAGTCGCTGGACGCCCACAAGGACCGGCCGGGTGCCCTCCTGCCCATCCTGCACGAGATCCAGCACCACCTCGGCTACGTCCCCCCCGAGTCGGTGCCGGTGATCGCCGACGCGCTCAACCTCTCGCGGGCCGAGGTGCACGGCGTGGTGACGTTCTACCACGACTTCCGCGACCACCCGGCGGGCCGGCACGTGATCAAGGTCTGCCTGGCGGAGTCGTGCCAGGCGGTCGGTTGCGAGCACCTGGCCGCGCACGCGCGGCAGCGCCTGGGCATCGAGCTGCACGGCACCACCGCCGACGGCGCGGTGACGCTGGAGCCGGTCTACTGCCTCGGCAACTGCGCCCTCTCCCCGGCCCTCCTGGTCGACGGCGAGGTGGTGGGCCGCGTGACGCCGGCCCGGTTCGACGCCATCGTGGCCGGACTCCGGAGGCCCTCGTGACCCGGGTCTTCGTGCCCCGCGACTCCGGTGCCCTGTCGATGGGCGCCGAGGCGGTGGCCCGCGCCATCGCCACCGAGGCCGCGGTCCGCAACCAGGCGGTGACCCTCGTCCGCAACGGCTCCCGCGGGCTGTACTGGCTGGAGCCGATGGTCGAGGTCGAGACGGCGGCGGGCCGGGTGGCCTACGGCCCGGTGACCCCGGCCGAGGTGCCGGGGCTGTTCCAGGCCGGTTTCCTCACCGGCGGCGCGCACCCGCTGGCCCACGGCCCCACCGAGCAGATCCCCTACCTGGCCCGGCAGGAGCGGCTCACCACCGCACGGGTGGGCATCACCGACCCGGTGTCCATCGCCGACTACGAACGGCACGGCGGCTTCCGCGGGCTGCGGAACGCCCTGACGCTGGCGCCCGCCGCCATCGTGGAACAGGTGACCCAGAGCGGCCTGCGGGGCCGCGGCGGCGCGGCCTTCCCCACCGGCATCAAGTGGAAGACGGTCCTCGGCACCACCGCCGACCAGAAGTACATCGTCTGCAACGCCGACGAGGGCGACTCCGGCACCTTCTCCGACCGCATGATCATGGAGGGAGACCCGCTGGTGCTGGTCGAGGGGATGACCATCGCCGGCCTCGCCGTGGGCGCCACCCGGGGCTACATCTACCTCCGCAGCGAGTATCCGCACGCGGCCACGGCCCTCAACGAGGCCATCGGCCACGCCCGCCAGGGGGGCTATCTCGGCGCCAGCGTCCTCGGCAGCGGGCGGGCCTTCGACCTCGAGGTCCGCATCGGGGCCGGGGCCTACATCTGCGGCGAGGAGACCGCGCTGCTGGAGAGCCTGGAGGGGCGCCGCGGCATGGTGCGCTACAAGCCCCCGCTGCCGGCCATCGAGGGGCTCTTCGGCCAGCCGACGGTCATCAACAACGTCATCTCGCTCGCCTCGGTGCCGATCATCCTCGACCGGGGCGCCGACTATTACCGCGACTACGGCATGGGCCGCTCGCGGGGCACGCTCCCGGTGCAGCTGGCCGGGAACCTCCGGTTCGGCGGCCTGGTGGAGAAGGCCTTCGGCGTCACCGTGCGGGAGTTGCTGTACGACTTCGGCGGCGGCTCGCTCAGCGGCCGGCCCATCCGGGCGGTGCAGATCGGCGGCCCCCTCGGCGCCTACCTGCCCGAGTCGCAGTTCGACACGCCGCTCGACTACGAGGCCTTCATCGCCCTCAACGCGATGGTGGGCCACGGCGGCATCGTCGCGTTCGACGACACCGTGGACATGGCGCGCCAGGCCCGCTGGGCCATGGAGTTCTGCGCCATCGAATCGTGCGGCAAGTGCACCCCCTGCCGCATCGGCTCCACCCGGGGGGTGGAGGTGCTCGACCGCATCATTGCCGGCGACGACCGGGAGGCCGGCCTGGCCCTGGTCCGCGACCTGTGCGACACCATGCTCGCCGGATCGCTCTGCGCCCTCGGGGGGATGACCCCGTATCCGGTGCTGAGCGCCCTGAACCACTTCCCGGAAGACTTCGGCCTCCCCGCCGCCCCCGCGGCGGCGGCCGCCCGCTGACCCTGCATTCGCCTGACGGAGACGAATGATGACCGCTGTCCACGAGATCGACTACGGCACCCCGGCCGCCGAGAGCGCCACGATGGTGAGCCTTACCATCGACGGCATCCCGGTCACGGTGCCCGCCGGCACCTCCCTGATGCGGGCGGCGGCAGAGGCCGGCATCGCGGTGCCCAAGCTGTGCGCCACCGACAGCCTCAAGGCCTTCGGCTCCTGCCGCCTCTGCCTGGTGCAGATCGACGGGCGCCGGGGCTTCCCGGCCTCGTGCACCACGCCGGCCGAGCCGGGCATGCGGGTGGTGACCCAGAACGACCGGCTGGCGCAGCTCCGGCGCGGGGTGATGGAGCTCTACATCTCCGACCACCCGCTCGACTGCCTCACCTGCGCCGCCAATGGCGACTGCGAGCTGCAGGACATGGCGGGCGCGGTGGGCCTGCGCGAGGTGCGCTACGGGTATGAGGGGGCCAACCACCTGCGGGCCGAGAAGGATACGTCGAATCCGTACTTCACCTTCGACGCGAGCAAGTGCATCGTCTGCTCCCGCTGCGTGCGCGCCTGCGAGGAGGTCCAGGGGACCTTCGCGCTGACCATCGACGGCCGCGGCTTCGACTCCAAGGTCTCCCCGGGCCAGATGGAATCGTTCATGGACTCCGAGTGCGTGTCGTGCGGCGCCTGCGTGCAGGCCTGCCCCACCGCCACCCTCATGGAGACCAGCGTCATCGAGGCGGGCACCCCGCAGCGCGAGGTGGTGACGACCTGCGCCTACTGCGGGGTGGGCTGCGCCTTCGCGGCGGAGCTGCGGGGGACCGAGGTGGTCCGCATGACCCCGCACAAGGACGGCAAGGCCAACCACGGTCACTCCTGCGTGAAGGGCCGGTTCGCCTGGGGCTACGCCACCCACGCCGACCGGATCACCAAGCCGATGATCCGCCGGAAGATCACGGACCCATGGCGCGAGGTCTCCTGGGAAGAGGCCATCAGCTACGCCGCCGCGGAGTTCCACCGGCTGCAGGCCGCCTACGGCCGCGACGCCGTGGGCGCCATCAGCTCCTCGCGCTGCACCAACGAGGAGACGTACCTGATGCAGAAGCTGGTGCGCGCGGCCTTCCACAACAACAACATCGACACCTGCGCCCGGGTGTGCCATTCCCCCACCGGCTACGGGCTCAAGCAGACCCTTGGCGAGTCCGCGGGCACCCAGGACTTCGACTCGATCCGCAAGACCGACGTCATCTTCGTGATCGGCGCCAACCCGACGGACGGGCACCCGGTCTTCGGCTCGGCCATGAAGCGGCGCATCCGTGAGGGGGCGAGGCTCATCGTCGCCGACCCCCGCGCCATCGACCTGGTGCGCACCCCGCACGTCGAGGCGCAATACCACCTGAAGCTCCGGCCCGGCACCAACGTGGCGCTGGTCAACGCCCTGGCCCACGTGATCGTGACCGAAGGCCTGGCGGATGACGCCTTCGCCGAGGCCCGCTGCGACGTGGCCAGTTACCGGCAGTGGAAGGCGTTCGTGGCCCGGGCCGATCACTCCCCCGAGGCCCTCGAGGCCGTCACCGGCGTCCCGGCCGCGGAGGTGCGCGGCGCGGCGCGGCTGTACGCCACCGGCGGCAACGGCGCCATCTACTACGGGCTCGGCGTCACCGAGCACAGCCAGGGCTCGACCACGGTCATGGGGATCGCCAACCTGGCCATGGTCACCGGCAACATCGGGCGCGAGGGGGTCGGCGTGAACCCGCTCCGCGGCCAGAACAACGTGCAGGGCTCCTGCGACATGGGGTCCTTCCCCCACGAGCTGCCCGGCTACCGCCACGTGCTTGACGACGGCACCCGCCACCTCTTCGAGCAGAGCTGGGGCGTGACCCTGGAGCCGGAGCCGGGGCTCCGGATCCCCAACATGTTCGACGCCGCCATCGACGGAAGCTTCAAGGGGCTCTACCTCGAGGGCGAGGACATCGCCCAGTCGGACCCGAACACGCAGCACGTGACCGCGGCGCTCGAGGCCATGGAGTGCATCGTGGTCCAGGACCTGTTCCTCAACGAGACCGCGAAGTTCGCCCACGTCTTCCTCCCCGGCTCCTCGTTCCTCGAGAAGAACGGGACCTTCACCAACGCCGAGCGCCGCATCTCGCGGGTCCGGAAGGTGATGCCGCCGCTCGCCGGCAAGGAGGACTGGGAGATCACCGTGGACCTGGCCAACGCCCTCGGCTACCCGATGCGCTACGGCCACCCCTCCGAGATCATGGACGAGATTGCCCGGCTGACCCCGACCTTCACCGGGGTGAGCTACGCGCGGCTCGAGGAACTCGGCAGCATCCAGTGGCCCTGCAACGCCGACCACCCGGAGGGCACCCCGGTGATGCACGAGACGGCCTTCGTGCGCGGCAAGGGGCGCTTCATGATCACCGAGTACGTGGCCACCGAGGAGCGGGTGAACGGCCGCTACCCGCTGATCCTGACCACCGGCCGGATCCTCTCGCAGTACAACGTGGGCGCCCAGACCCGGCGCACCCCGAACGTCCAGTGGCATGAAGAAGACCGCCTCGAGATCCACCCCCACGACGCCGAGGAGCGGGGCATCACGGAAGGCGCCTGGGTCGGGATCGTGAGCCGCGCCGGGGAGACCACCCTGCGGGCCCGCATCACGGAGCGGGTGCAGCCGGGGGTGGTGTACACCACGTTCCACCACCCGGAATCGGGCGCCAACGTGATCACCACCGAGAACTCGGACTGGGCCACCAACTGCCCCGAGTACAAGGTCACCGCGGTGCAGGTGCTGCCGGTCTTCGGCACCTCCGAGTGGCAGAACCGCTTCCGCAAGTTCACCGAGGAGCAGCTGGCCCTCCTGCAGCAGGCCAGCCCCGGTGCCCGGCCATGAACACCGAGCACCTGATCCAGATGGCCAACCAGATCGCCCAGTACCACGAGGCCTTCCCCGAGCATGCCGAGGCCATCGAGGGGATCTACACCCACCTGCGGCGGTTCTGGGAGCCGCGGATGCGGACGGCCATCTACGCGTACCTCGATCAGCACCATGGCGAGGGCCTCCACCCGCTGGTGCTGGAGACCCTCCGCACCCGCGCCACGGACCTCCGGCCCAGGCCGAAGCCCACGCCCGCCAGCACCTGAGGTAGCCCCGACACGACGCGGCGCCGCGCCCCGTCCGGGGCGCGGCGCCGCATCGTGTCGCAAGGAATGTTCACGTGACGCGGGCCGGCGCGACGGGCCGTTGCCGAATCCCCCGGCGTGATTAGCCTACGGGGTCGATTTTCTCCGAGCCTCCCCGATGCCCGCGCCCCTGCCCGCGTTTCCCGACCTCCGG
The DNA here is from genome assembly GCA_016713785.1 of Gemmatimonadota bacterium. NCBI lineage: Bacteria > Pseudomonadati > Gemmatimonadota > Gemmatimonadota bacterium. The sequence goes on from JADJOM010000003.1 coordinate 1,858,170, forward strand.
TCCTTCCTCGCCGCCCTCGAGCGACAGGGCGACCTGCGCCGCGTGGCCGCGCCGGTCGACCTGCACCTGGAGGTCTCCGAGCTGGTCCAGCGGGTGATCCGCGAGGACGGGCCGGCGCTGGTCTTCGAGCGCCCCGGCGCGTCCCGCTTCCCGCTGGTGATGAACCTCTTCGGCGCGGAGCGGCGGGTGCAGCTGGCGCTGGGCCGCGACCCCGCCGAGATCGGGGAGGAGCTCGTGGCCGCCATCCAGCGGCTCAACCCGCCGTCGCTCGCCTCCCTCTGGGCCTCGCGCGGGTTCCTGGCCCGCGGGCGCTTCGTCCGGCCCCGGGTGGTCTCCCGCGCCCCGGTGCAGGCGGTGGTCGAGCCGCCGGACCTGCACGCCTTTCCGCACATCACCAGCTGGCCCCGCGACGGCGGCCCCTTCGTCACCTGGGGTCCCACGCTGACGGCCGACCCGCTCACCGGCCGGCGCAACTTCGGGCTGTACCGGCTGCAGGTCTTCAACGCAGCCGAGACCGGCATGCACTGGCAGAGCCTCAAGGGTGGCCGGTCACACCACTACGAGGCCGAGAAGCTCGATCGTCGCCTGCCCACCGCGGTGGTGCTCGGCGGCGATCCGCTCACCATGATGGCCTCGATCCTCCCCCTCCCCGAGGACTTCGACGAGCTCGCCTTCGCCGGCTTCTTCCGCGGCGCCCGCACCGAGGTGGTCCGCACCATCGCCGGCGACCTCCTGGTTCCCGCCACCGCCGAGATCATCCTCGAGGGCTACGTGGCGCCGCACGAGCGCCGCATGGAGGGCCCCTTCGGTGATCACTACGGGCACTACTCCGAGGCGGCCGAGTTCCCGGTGTTCCACGTGGAGCGCGTCACCCGCCGGCGGGACGCGATGTACCCCGCCACCGTGGTGGGCAAGCCGCCGCAGGAGGACAAGTACCTCGGCAACGCGGTGGGCGAGATGACCAGCCCGCTCATCCGCCTGTTCAACCCGAACGTCACCGATCTCTACGCCTACGACTCGGCGAGCTTCCACAACCTGATCGGCGTCTCGCTCAAGGAACGGCACCCCAAGGAGGTGCTCAAGACGGCGCTCGCCCTCCTCGGTACGGGGCAGCTGGCGCTGACCAAGGTGGCGGTGATGGTGCGGGAGGACGTCCCGGTGCGGAACTTCAGCGCCCTGCTGCGGGAGCTGTGGTACCGCTTCGAGCCCCGGGAGCGGATGCTGCTGCTGCCGATCGGCGCCCTCGACACGCTGGACTACACCTCGTACGTGATGCACGTGGGCAGCAAGGTGGTCCTCGACGCCACCGGCGAGGCGGTGACCGACCGCCCCCCGCCGACCTCGCTCCCCGACCCCGCCACCGCGGACCGCCGGGTGGTGTCCCATCGGCTGCTCGACGGCGGCTTCCTGGTGGTCACGGTGGACCGCGACCCGCGCGCCGTGCTCGAGACACTGCTCCGCTGGCCCGGCCTCGGCGAGGTGAAGTTCGTCGCGGCGGTCAGTCGCGATGTGGACCTGCAGGACGAGATGAGCCTGCTCTGGGGGATCTTCAACCGGTTCGACCCGGTGCTCGACATGATCTTCGCGCGGCAGGAGTTCGTGGGGGCCCGGCCGGTCTACACCGGCCCCATCGCGATCGACGCCACGTGGAAGGAGGGCTACCCCCTCCCCGTGACCATGCCCGAGGAGATCATCCGGAAGGTGGACCAGCGCTGGGCCGAGTACTTCGGCCCGGGCGGGCTCCGGCGGTAGCGGCCGGCCCGTGGGCGGGCAATGAGAAAGGGGAAGCCGGCCAGGCTTCCCCCAATCCCCTTCCCTCCCCGCCGGCGACTAGACGTGCGCGGCGAGAATCGCGTCCGGATCGTAGTTCACCAGGTGGCCGCCGCCGAACATCCGGTCGAGCGCCTTCCAGAAGCAGGCAAGCCAGATGGCCGACGCCGCCTCGGTGCCGAGCACCAGCTCGTCGTTCAGGAACTTGGTCCAGCTGGCCTCTTTCCAGGTCACGAACTTGGCGATCGCCGCCTCGCCGGCCACGCCGGGCTGCGGCCGCGCCTGCGGCATCGGGTTGAAGCGGGCCTTGAGCAGGATGTTGACGCCGGGGCCGGCGCAGATGGCGTGCGCGTAGATGTTGTACTTCTGCCGCTGGTCGAACAGCGTGACCATGGCCACCACGGTGCCCTCGATCACCTCCGTGGCGCTGGTCGCGAAGACCACCCGGACCAGGTCGTCCTCGAGGTGCTTGAACAGGCGGGGCTCCTCGGTCAGCTGATAACCGCCGCGCTCCAGGTAGCGGGCTTCGCCCTGAAACGCGTCACTTTCGCGCACCAGTCGGACGATCGTCTCACGATCCATCATGTCTGCTCCTCGGTGAGTACGGCTTCATGATAGTTTTCCCGCGACCGGCGCAAGATAGCCCATGCCCAATGAAGCAAACATGAGGGGACCTGACAGAGCGGGGCCTCCTGGTGGCACGGTCGTCGCCAATCCGGACGGTCAGGTGCTGCGGGGCGGATCCGTGCTGGTCCGCTATCTCAACCTGGTCAAGTTCCCGCACACCCTCTTCGCCCTGCCCTTTGCCCTCCTCGGCGCCGTCGCCGCCGCCCGGCAGGCCCCGGTCCCGTTTCGGACACTGGCGCTTGCCATCGCGGCCTTCACCGCCGCGCGGTGGGTCGCGCTCGGGTTCAACATGATCGCGGACCTGCCATTCGACCGCCGGAACCCCCGCAACCAGGCCCGCGAACTCCCCCGGGGCGCCCTGACGGTGGGGCAGGCGTGGGCCTCGGTGCTGGTGGCGGCGGCCGTGTTCTTCCTGGCCGCCGGGAGCATCAATCCCCTCTGCGCCAGGCTCTCACCCGTGGCCCTGCTGTGGGTGATGGGCTACAGCCTGGCCAAGCGGTTCACCAGCTGGCCCCACCTCTGGCTCGGCCTCTCGCTCGCGATCGCCCCGGTGGGCGGCTGGCTCGCGGTGACCGGCGCCTGGTCGCAGCCCTGGTGGACACTCGCCGCGGTGACTCTGGCCGTGACCACCTGGGTGGCCGGCTTCGACATCTTCTACTCGCTGCCCGACGAGAGCTTCGACCGGGCCCAGGGGCTGCGGAGCCTGGTCGCGCGGTACGGCGTGGCGCGCAGTCTCGGCATCGCCCGGGTGCTGCATGCCCTGACCATCCCCGCCCTCGCTGCCTTCGGGGTCGGGGCCGGGCTCGGCGCGTGGTACTTCGCCGGGGTCGCAGTCGCCGCCGGGATCCTGCTCTACGAGCATTCGCTCATCCGGGCCGATGACCTGCGCCGCCTCGACGCGGCGTTCTTCACCATGAACGCGGTCATGTCCTCCACGGTCTTCGCGTTCGCCCTGCTCGACCGCCTGGTCGGATGAACGGTCCCGCCTGGCCCGGGTACGCCCGGTGGGCAGACACCGTGGCGGCGGCCCGGGAGGAGTTCGACCGGACCGCCCGGGCCTTCGGCCTGATTCCGGGACTCATTCCCCCGGTGGACCGCGAGGACGTGGCCCTGCTCTACTGCTTCTGCCGCCACCTCGACGACGCGGTGGATGAGGCGCCGAGCCCAGGCGCCGCCCGCGCGGCGCTCGATGCGATCGAGGCCGAGTCTGTCGGGCGCGCCGAGCCCCGGCCGCTGATCGCCGCCTTCCGTGCCGGGGCCGCCCGGAGCGGGCTCCCGCTCGGGTGCACCCGGTACCTGCTCGACGGCATGCGCAGCGACCTGGGCCTGGTCCGTATCCCCGATGACACCGCCTTCCTCCGCTATTGCTACCAGGTGAGCGCCGCCGTGGGGCAGATGCTCGCCCCGCTGCTCGGGATCCGGGACCCGGTGGCGCTGACACGGGCGGTCGACCTGGGCATCGGGCTGCAGGTCAGCAACATCCTGCTGGGTGTCCGGGCCGATGCGGCACGTGATCGCGTCTACCTGCCCGCCACCCGGCTGGCCCGGCACGGCCTGACGCCGGACGACGTGCTCGCCGGCATCAACCATGACCGCCTCCGCCCCATGCTCCTGGACCTCGCACGGCTGGGGGAGGCGTACTACGCCAGCGCCGAGCTGGCCGCGTGGCGGACCCCGCTTCGCTACCGCCACGGGATCCTGCTGCTGGGGCGCGTCTACGGCGGGATGGGGCGGGCCGCCGCCCGCCGCGCAGACGCCCCATCCACCCCTGACAGGGTGGGCGCGGGGATGCGCGTGTGGCGGCTCATCGAGCTGGCCGCGATTGCCCTCGACCCGCGCATCCTCGGACTGACCGAGGAACCGCCCCACGATCCCGCCCTCCACACGGCCATCGCCGGCTGGCCGGGGGCGAACCCCGCCGCGGGGCGCTGACCGAGGCACTTTCCATTCCCCTCGGGGCGGGGCCATGTTTCCCCCATGGACCTTGGCATTCGTGATCGCGTCGCGCTCGTCTGCGGCGGCTCGTCGGGCCTCGGCCTGGCCATCGCGCGCGGGCTGCTGGCGGAGGGCGTGCGCGTGGCCCTCAACGGCCGCAACCCCGCCCGCCTCGAGCAGGCCCTCACCTCCCTCAATGCGGGCGACCGTGCCGTCGCCTTCCCCGCCGACGTGTCCCGCCCCCCGGAGGCCGCCACCCTGGTGACGGAGGTCCACGCCCGCCTCGGCGGCCCCGACATCCTCCTCTGCAATGCCGGGGGCCCGCCCGCCGGGCCGTTCGAGGCCCACGACGCCGAGGCCTGGCAGCAGGCGCTCGACGTGTCGCTGCTGAGCGTCGTGCACCTGGCGCGGGCCGCTGTGCCGCACATGCGGGCATCGGGCTGGGGCCGCATCCTCTGCCTGACTTCCGTCGCGGCCCGGCAACCGGCGTCCGCGCTGATCCTGTCCACCACGGCACGGGCCGGCGTCCTCGGGTTCGCCAAGTCGCTCTCTGATGAGGTGGCGGCCCAGGGGATCACCGTCAACGTGCTCTGCCCCGGCTACTTCGGCACCGATCGACTCACCAGCCTCGCGGCGGCGCGCGGCGGCCCGCAGGGTCGGGGCGCCGCGGAGGTCCTGGCGGAGATGGGGGCGTCGGTGCCCATTCGCCGGATCGGCACCCCCGAGGAGCTCGCGGCCGCCGCCCTCTTCCTGGCCTCGGAGCCCGCCCGCTACATCACCGGGGCGGTGCTCAGCGTGGACGGCGGCCTCACCCGCTCCATTCTCTGATGCGCGCCGCCTGGGCCGCGCTGGCGCTCCTGGCCGCTCCCGCCGCCGTACGGGCCCAGGCGGACACCCCGCCGCTGCAGGCGGTGCTTGCCAACGGCTACCGCTTTGCCTTTGCCGACCGGGGGAGCGGGCCGCCGCTGCTACTGGTGCATGGAGCGCTCACCGACCTCCGCTTCTGGACCGCACAGCTGGACGGACTCGCCGGCGGCGCGCGCGTCCTCGCCCTGAGCCGCCGGGCGCACTACCCGAATCCCTGGCGCCCCGAGGATCCCCCCGCGGGCTTCACCACCACCGCCGCCGACCTGGCCGCCATCATCCGGGCCCTGCGCCTGGAGCGGCCCGTCGTGATGGTCCATTCGTGGGCCGCCCCCGCGGCGCTGGAACTCGCGCGCCGGTTTCCCGGGCTGGTGGGTGGACTGGTGCTGGTGAATCCGGTGGTGGACTCCCTGATTCCCGATCCCGCCCGCCGGGCCGCGGTGGCGGCGGCCCGGCGACAGGCCTACGACGAGGCGCTGCAGGTCTTCGATGCCCGGGCGCCCGGACCGGCGGTGAACCGGCTGCTTGCGGCCTGGTTCGGGCCCGGGATCACGCTGGAGGCCCTGCCGGGTGACACCCGGGAGCGCCTGCTGGCCAACGCGCAGACGCTCCCCACGGCGGCCGCCCCGCAGCCAGCCATCAGCTGCGCGGAACTGCAGTCGATCGACCTTCCCGTGCTGCTGCTGGGCAGCGCGGATGGACCGCCGGAGGAGCGGGGGACGCTCGCGACGCTGGCGCGTTGCCTCCCGCGGGCGCAGCTCCACAGTATTCCGCTCGGCGGGCGCACCCTGCCCCGCTCCCAGCCCGACTCGGTCAATGCGGCGGTGCGGGATTTCATGCAACCCGGCGCACCGTAGCCCCGGGCGCCGTGCAGCCGTTAGCTTTGTCGCCCGTGCCCCCGGACTCGCCGGGCCGCCGACTGACTCCCGCTCCCTGCCCATGCGCGCACTCGTCAAGACCGAAGCCGGTCCCGGAATGGTCGTCCGGGACGTGCCCGTCCCGCCCTGCGGCCCCAGCGACGTCCTGATCAAGGTCCACTACGCCGGGGTCTGCGGCACCGACCTCCACATCTGGGAATGGGACGCCTGGGCCAGCGCGCGCCTCAAGCCGCCGGTGACCATCGGCCACGAGTTCGCCGGCGAGATCGTGGAGCTGGGCGTCGAGGCGCGGGCCGAGGGACTGCTCGCCGTCGGCGACCGGGTCACCGCGGAGGGGCACATCGTCTGCGGCCACTGCCTCCCCTGCCGCACCGGTGACGCCCACGTCTGCCGCCGGACCCGCATCATCGGGGTCGACCGCGACGGCGCCTTCGCCGAGTTCATCGCCATGCCGGCCTCGAACGTGATGAAGCTCGATGGCATCCCCACCGAGATCGGGGCCATCATGGACCCGATGGGCAACGCCGTCCACACCGTCCTCGAGGGCGGCGACGTGGCGGGCAGCGCGGTGCTGGTGCTCGGCTGCGGGCCGATCGGGTGCTTTGCCGTCGGGGTGGCCCGCGCGGCCGGCGCGTCCCTGGTCATCGCCAGCGACCTCAACCCCACCCGCCTCGACCTCGCCCGCCGCATGGGCGCCCATGTCACCCTCAATCCGGCCACCGACGACGTGGTGGGTCGCATCCGCGACCTGACCGGCGGGGACGGCGTGGACCTCGTCTGCGAGATGAGCGGGCACCCCAACGGCCACCAGACCGCCTTCAGCGCCGCGCGCCTGGCCGGCCGCGTGAACCTGCTGGGCACGCCGAGCCGCACCACGGACGTGAACTTCGCCCGCGACGTGATCTTCAAGGGCCTCACGCTCTATGGCGTGACCGGCCGGCGGATGTACGACACCTGGCAGCAGATGTTCCGGCTGCTGCGGGCCGGCCAGCTCGACCCGCGGCCGGTCGTCACCCACCGCTTCCGCCTGGAGCAGATGGCCGAGGCCATCCAGGTCATCAAGGACGGGCAGGCCGGCAAGGTCATCCTGGAGATCGGCGCATGATCGAGGCACTCGACCGGCGGCTGGCCGCCGAACTGGACGGCTTCCGGCGCGACGGCGTCTACAAGCACCTGCTCTACATCGACGGCGCCCAGGGTCCCCGGGTCCGCATGGAGGGGCACGGCGAGGTGATCGTGCTCTCGTCCAACAACTACCTCGGCCTCAGCAACCTCCCCGAGGTGGTCCGGGCCGGCAAGGATGCGCTCGATCGGTACGGGGCTGGCACGGCGTCGGTGCGCTTCATCTGCGGCACCTTCACCGTGCACCGCGCCCTCGAGGCGGGCTGCGCGCGCCTGGTCGGCACGGCCGCCTCGCTCAGCTTCGTGAGCTGCTGGAACGCCAACGAGGCGGTGCCCGGCACCCTCCTCGGCGAGGAGGACATCGTCATCAGCGACCAGCTGAATCATGCCTCGATCATCGACGGCGTCCGCCTGGCCAAGGCCATCACCAAGTGCCAGACCGCCGTCTACAAGCACGCCGACCTCGCCGACCTCGAGGCCCGGCTCGTGGCCGCCAAGGACCGCCGGGTGCGGATGGTGATCACCGACGGCGTCTTCTCGATGGAAGGCGCCATTGCCCGGCTGCCGGACATCGCCGAGCTCTGCCGCCGGCACGATGCCGTGCTGGTGGTGGATGATTCACACGCCACCGGGGTGCTCGGCAAGACCGGCCGCGGGACGGCGGAGCACTTCGGCATGGTCGGCGAGGTGGACATCATCACTTCCACCCTCGGCAAGGCGCTCGGGGGCGCCGCGGGCGGGTTCGTCGCCTCGACCCCCGCGGTCTGCGATTTCCTCACCCAGCGTGCCCGGCCGCAGCTCTTCTCCAACGCGCTCCCCCCCACGGTGGCGGCGAGCGCCCTCGCCAGCGTCGAGTACCTCGAGCACCACCCCGAGCGGGTCGAGACGCTGCGGCAGAACGCGCGCTACTTCCGGGAGGAACTGCTTGCCAGCGGCTTCGCCCCCCACCCCGGCGAGACGCCCATCGTGCCGGTGATCCTCGGCGAGACCGCCAAGGCCATCGAGATGAGCCGTCAGCTCCTGGCCGAGGGCGTCTTTGTCACCGGGTTCGGCTTCCCCGTGGTGCCCCAGGGCCAGGCCCGCATCCGCTGCCAGATCTCGGCGGCCCACACCCGGGATGACCTGGACCAGGCCCTCCGGGCCATCCGCAAGGTGGGGCAGCGCCTCGGCATCGTGTGACCGGCGGCACACCTTCGGCATCTCTTTGGGTATTTGGAGTCTTGTGGGTTCGGTAGACTTCAAGTAGTTTGGAAGCTCAACGCTCCAAGCAGAAGCTGGAAAAGCCCATAGCGGCTCTCACGCACTCATCTGGAGGCATCGCGATGCGCATGCTCGGTCGCACCGTGACGGTGCTCGGGCTGGCGTCACTGGCTCTCGCCCCGTCCCTCGCCGCCCAGGTGACGGGCTTCGAGACGTACCGCTGGTACATCGGGGCTCAGGCTGGCGCCACAATCTTCGAAACCGAGACCCAGACCAAAGGCGCCATCATCACCGGCGGCGTCCACATGCTGGTCACGGCCAAGCGCACCGGCCTCATCCTGGCCGTGGAGGAGGGCTTCAAGAAGAACCAGGGCAGCTCCTACGCGGACGCCACGGTACTCGGGGGCTCGCGGCAGGTCCTGTTCAACAACATCCGCAAGTATTCCGCTTCGCTGGTGGTGTTCCCGCTCAAGACCGTCGCCCAGCCGTACGTGGGCGTCGGGGCTGGATACATCCACACCGTGAAGAACTACCCGCAGGGGTTCTTCGCCACCCCCGCCGACGCCGACAGCGCCGAGGCGCTCGCCAGCCGGCTCGGCGGCAGCGGGTTCATCAGCCTGGTGGGCGGCGTACAGTTCCGCGTGTCGCGGATCATGCTCTTCGGTCAGTACATGCTGGCCTCAGCACCCCAGAACGGAAAGCTGCTCGTCGGACCGACGCACGCCTTCATGGGCGGGATCCGCTTCGGCCTGGGCCGTGCCCGAGAGGGCTCGGACGGCGCCAGCGGGACGAGCGGCGGCGACTAGCCCTCACGGGCGCGGCCTGCAGGTGCCCACGCCAACGGGGCGGGCCACGGTGGCCCGCCCCGCTTTGTTTCAGGGCACCGGTCGTGAGAGCCAGGGCGAGCCCTGGAGGGTAAATCGCAGGGGCCAGTTGCGCGCCCGCGAAATCCCGATCCGCAGCGATGCCACCACCTCCGCGCCTGCCGCTTCGCCGCGCAGTACCACGGCGGTGGACGGGTGGCGCCGGGCGCCATCGAGGACTCGGGTGATGCCCAGCGCTGCGCACAGCCGACCGGGCCCGGCGCAGAGTAATCGGTCGGGCACCCCACCGCGACGGCGCCGCATGAGTGCCAGTCCTTCCAGCGGCTCCAGGGCCCGGAGCAGCACGGCGGCACCCTGGCCGGGCGGACCGGTGACCAGGTTGGCGCACCAGTGCAGCCCGTAGCTCCGGTACACGTACCAGGTCCCCGGCGGCCCGTAGATCGCGGCGTTCTGCCGGTGGCGCCGGAACCCGTAGGCGTGCGAGGCCGGATCCTCGGCGCCGAGGTACGCCTCGACCTCCACGATTCGCCCGCTCGCCCGGCGACCGCCCGCGCCCACGACGAGGACGGCCCCGAGCAGCTCGCGGGCCACGATGCTGGCATCCCGCCGGAAAAAGGAAACGGGCAGCGAGGCTGCCCGTTGTCCCGCCTGCATCGCTATTCCTCCGCCTTCTTCTTGGCCCGGGTCCGGGGCGCCGCCTTCTTCTTTGGCGGCGGAGCCTCGGCCTCCTCCGATGCCTCCGGCGCGGGTTTCGCCGCCTTCTTCCGGGCGGGGGCCCGGCCCTTCTTCACCGGCTCGGCTGCGGGCGCCTCCTCCTCGAGGTTCACCACGCCGATCATCGGGATCACCGCGGAGGCCGACCCGAGCCGGGTACCACGACGGAACCGCAGGCCGCCGCGCACCGACGCCGCCTCGGCATTGGTGGCAGGGGCCGGCTGGTCCTCACCGCCAGCGGCGTCGGTGGCCGCGGACGGCGCGATCCCGGGCACCGGGCCGGAGTCGGTGCGCCGCCCGATGACCTCGTAGTCGTCCTCGCCCAGCTTCCGCACATCCGCCACCTCGGCGTCGTGGGCCTGCCGCAGGAGGCGGAAGAAGCGGCCGCTGTCGAGCAGGGGGTCCTGACGGCCGTAGAGGGCCGACATCCGATTGCGGACGGCATCATGCCCCGACGGCGAGGGCAGTTCCGCCAGCGCCCGGCGCAGGAGATCGAAGGCCCGGGCGAGCGTCAGGCCCTCCTGCTTCGGCGCGGCGGGGGCGGCCGCGGTGGGCGCACGCTCCTCCGCCGGACGGGCGTGTTCTCCACTGTCCCGCGCCTCGCGCTCGCCACCCCGGCCCCGGCCCCGGCCCCGGCGGCCACGGCCGCGGCGGCTCCGGCCTTCCTCGCCGGCTCCCCCCTCTTCGGCAGGTTCCACGGCCTCCGGCCGGGGGGCACGCGTGGGCGCCCGGGCGGGCGCCTCGGCGGCACCCCCCAGCGGCGCCACCTCGTACTGCCCGTTCTCCATCTTGGAGAGCTTGATCAGCCCCTTGTGGCTCGCCTCGAGCACGAACTTCGAGAACCGGCTGTAGCCGGCGTTCTTCTCGTCGAAATTCGGGTCGATCTGCTGCATCACCTGCTTGAGGCGGTCGGAGCGCATCACGTCGCCGTCGCGCGCCATCGTCGCCACGGCCTCCTGGACCAGGGCCCAGGGGTCCTTCTGGGTCGACGGCGCGTCGGCTTCCTTGGTGAGGCCGGCCAGGTCGGAGTAGCTGTAGTACTCATCGCAGTTCTGGATCAGCAGGTCGCTGGCCGACTCCCGGATCCCGACCCCGATGACGTACTTGCCGTACTCCTTGAGCTTGATCACCAGCATCGAGAAGTCGCTGTCCCCGGAGAGCAGGATGAAGGTCCCGATCTCGGGGCGGGTGAACACCAGCTCCATCGCGTCGATGGCGAGGCGGATGTCCGTCGCGTTCTTCTTGTTGGTGCCGAACGCCGGGGCGAAGATCAGGTCGATCGACGACTCCGACAGCGGCACGATGTACTGGTGGTACCGGCGCCAGTCGGCGTAGGCGCGGGAGACCGCGACCTTGCCCTTGATGATGTCGCTGTTGAGGAGGTGCTTCAGTTCCTTGGTGAGGTCCGAGCGGATCCCCAGCGTGACGTTGTCGAAGTCGATCATCAACGCGGCGTTGGGCGCGTGGAGGGGAGGATCCCCGGCACGCAGGTGTCGCAGGTGGGGTGTGGTCACATTCCGTCTTGGGTCTGGGATCGCGGGGGGAGCGCGGGGCGTAAGGGAGGGAGGGCTCGCGCCGCTCACTCCTCCGTGCCCGCCTCGCCATCGCGGATCCCGGCGCGGCCGCCACCATGGCGGTCCTGAGCAGGCCGGGATCAGGGGACAAATCTACAGCGGGTGCCCGTCCGGCGGCGAGGGGGTCAGGGAAGACAGAGGGCGGCGATCACCCGCTCCCCGGCGCGGCCATCCCAGCCCTCCGGGCGCCCCGGCTGGTAGCCGCCGCCCGCCCGCCGGGCCAGCACCGCGGCCACCGCAAGGTTGATCCCCTCCCGGCTGGAGGGAATCAGGCGGTTGGTGCCCTCGGTGATCGTGACGGGCCGTTCGGTGTTGGGGCGTGCGGTCAGGCACGGGACGCCGAGCACCGTGGTCTCCTCCTGCAGGCCGCCGGAGTCGGTCAGCACCAGGGTGGCGCGGTCCACCAGGGAGACGGTCTCGAGGTAGCTGAGCGGGTCGAGGAGGGTCACGCGCCGGGCCAGTTCCGACAGGCCGAACTCCCCGATGCGCTGCCGGGTCCGGGGATGGATCGGGAAGATCACCGGCATCTGCCCGGCCAGGTCGTCCAGGGCGCCGAGGATCTCCCGGAGCAGCTCAGGGTGGTCCACGTTGGAGGGCCGGTGGAAGGTGCAGAACGCGTACGGTCGCCCGGCCACGCCGTGCGCCTCCGGGGCCCCGAGTGCCGCCGCCTTCCCGCGCAGGGTGAGCAGGGTGTCGACCATCACGTTGCCGACGAACCGGATCTTCTCCGCGGGGACCCCTTCCGCCAGCAGGTTCGCGTCGGCGTCCCGGCTCGGCGTGAGCAGCCGGTCGGCGAGGACGTCGGTCACCAGCCGGTTGATCTCCTCCGGCATGGCGCGGTCACGGCTGCGGAGCCCGGCCTCCACGTGCGCCACCTTCACCCCACGCTTGGCCGCCACCAGGGAACAGGCCATCGTCGAATTGACATCGCCGTAGACCACCACCCACTCGGGGGCCAGGCGCTCCAGCACCGGCTCGAACTCCGTCATGATCCTGGCGGTCTGCACCGCGTGGCTCCCCGAGCCCACCCCCAGGTTCACGTCCGGGGCCGGGAGCTCGAGGTCGGTGAAGAACCGGTCGCTCATCGCGGCGTCGTAGTGCTGGCCGGTGTGGACCAGGAACTGCTCGACGCCGCCGCGTGCGCGGCCGGCCCGGAGCACCGGCGCCACCTTCATGAAGTTGGGCCGGGCACCGACGATATGCAGGAGACGGGTCATTGCCGTTCGGAGGCGAGCGGAAGGTCGAGTTCGAAGAAGAAACGGGTGCCGGTCTCGGTGGCGGTCTCGACCTTGAGGGTCGATCGCATGGCCTCCACCAGCTTCCGGCAGATCGAGAGGCCGAGTCCGGCGCCGGAGAAGGCGTACTCGCCCTGCTTCTGGCGGCGCCGGAACGGCTCGAAGAGCGTCAGCATGGCGTGGGGGGGGATCCCGCGGCCGGTGTCTCGAACGGAGAACTGCACCGTGTTCCCGACGCCCTGGTCGCCCCGCAGCTCCACGTACCCTTCCGAGGTGAACTTGAGCGCGTTGGTGGTCAGGTTGAGGAGCACCCGGGAAAGCGCCACCGGGTGCCCCACCCGGAAGTCCTCCGGCGGCATGAACAGGCGGACCGACAGCCCCTTCTCCTCGGCGATCGGCTGCACGATGTCCCGCACCGACTCGAAGATGTCCGCGATCGAGAAGGGCAGCGGGTCGAGGTCCACCAGCCGATCGCCCCCACGCGCCAGCTCGATCACGTCGCTGGCGAGGGAGGAGAGCCCGAACGCGGCGGAGTAGATCAGCCCGAGCTGGCGTTCCTGCACCGCGTTGATCGGCCCGCTGCGGGCGCGCTGCAGCGTCTCGGCCAGAAAGAGGATGGAGGTCAGCGGGGAGCGGAGGTCGTGGGCCACCTCGACCACCAGTTCCATGCCGTCCGGCCCCGAGAGCCGGTCGGCGAAGTGCTGGGCCCAGTCCGGCTCCAGGGCCCAGTGCACCTTCTCGATGGCGCAGAGCAGGCCGAGCAGGGCAGCACCGTCCGGTGGGGGGGAGAGCCGCTCCGCCTGCCCCACCAGGTGCCGCCGGGTGAGATCCACCAGGCGCCGGGTGAGCACCGTGCGGGGCAGGCCGTCGACAGCCGCCGCCTCGCCGCGCGCGGCCCGACCCACCGCGGCCGCGACCTGGGCCAGCAGCCCGCGGACCTCCTCCTGCGCCGGGCTGTCCTCGGCCACCTGCTCCCAATCCGCCCCGACAGCGGTGATCGCGCGGTCGAAGGCGTCCCAGAGCTCTGCGGTGATCTCCTGCCCGCCGGCGCGTGCGCAGACCGGCTCGCCGGCGCGTGCCATCACTCCGCGGACCCCGAGAGATCGTCGCGCTGGAAGTTGTGCTTGTCCATCAGGCGGTACAGGGTGGTCCGGTCGATGTTGGCCAGCCGTGCCGCCTTGGACATGTTGCCGCCGGCCCGCCCGATCAGCCGGGTGAGGTATTCCTTCTCGAACTGCGCCACCACCCGGTCCTTCGCGACGTGGTAGGCCTCATCGAGCACCGGCGCGGCGATCGCGGACTCCGAGGGGTACTCGGAGCCATCCTCGTAGATCGGGATGTCATTGGGCTGGATCATCTGGTCCGGCTCAGCCAGGACCGCCACGTGCTCGATCACGTTCTGCAGCTCACGCACATTGCCGCGCCACGGGCGCGAGCGCAGGAAGGCGATGCTGGCGTCGGTGAGCTTGGGCAGGCGGTCGCCCATCTGGCGGTGCCGCTGCCAGTAGTAGGTCAGGAAGTGGTTGGCCAGCAGCGGGATGTCCTCCGGCCGCTTGCGGAGGGGGGGCAGCTTGATCGGGACCACCCGCAGGCGGTAGAACAGGTCGCCACGCAGAATGCCCTGATTCACGGCTTCCTGCGGATCGCGGTTGGTGGCCGCCACGTACCGCACGTCGACCACGGCGTCCTGGGTCTCGCTGCCCACCCGGCGCACCACCCCGTCCTGGATCACCCGCAGCAGCTTGGCCTGCAGCGGCATCGACATCTCGGTGAGCTCGTCGAGGAACAGCGTACCGCCGTTGGCGGTCTCGAGCAGCCCGGGCTTGTCGCGGTCGGCGCCGGTGAAGGCGCCCTTGCGGTGGCCGAACATCTCGGACTCGAGCAGGGGCTCGGGCAGCGCGGCGCAGTTGATCGGCACCAGGGTCCGGCTGGCGCGCCGGCTGTGCTGATGGATGAACTGGGCGATGACCTCCTTGCCGGTCCCGCTCTCGCCGGAGATGAACACCGAGGCATCCGTGGCCGCGACCTTCCGGGCCAGGTCCACCGCCTTGCGGAACAGGGGCGAGATGCCGATGAGCGAGATCTTGTCGCTGTGACCGCCCTGGGTGGCGAGCTGCTGCTTGAGGTCCCGGGTCTCGCGCGCCACCATGACGGCATGCGACGCGCGGCCGATGAGCACCTGCAGGTGGGTGGCGGAGAACGGCTTCGGCAGGTAGTCCCAGGCCCCGGCGCGCAGGGCCTCGATGCTGCTGGTCACGCTCGGGTTGCCGGTCATCACCACCACGATGGTATCCCGGTTGAACTCGAGGGCCGAGCGGAGGATGTCCATCCCGGAGGTCTGCGACATGTAGAGGTCGACGAGGATGATGTCGAACTTCCGCCGCTTGACCACCTCCAGCGCCTCCTCCCCGCGGCCGATGAGGGTGACGTTGTAGCCGTCCATCTGGAGGACGCTCGCGCAACTCTCCCGGAGGGTCCGCTCATCGTCCACGATGAGGATGCGGATGCTGGCCTTGACCTCACCGGGGATGGAGAGGGGATCCCGTCCGCCGGATTCGCCCGGCGGCCCATCGGGCCGCCGGGGGGTGTGCGTCAGCGAGGATCCCATCGGTCACTCCTTCGGTCCAGCCGGGGGGCCCCGGGGACCATGCAAAACCGCCAGATTCCGGTGTCTCGCGCGGCCGGTGGGGCCGCAAACGGTGGTTAGACACCTTTACCTTGCATCCTTGGTGCCACACCCCGGTGCGTGGAGGAGTCAGCAGGATGTTGCACAAGCTACATTCTATTGCCTTCGGCGAGCAACAATGTTGCGTGAACGCAACACCTAGGGGTATCCCAGCCTGAAACGGGGGGCCCCTCGCAGGGTGCAAGTCGGCGTCCGGCTCGCATCTCCCACCGACTCGCCGCGGTATTGACTTTGCACTAGGGTCAGCCGACCATGAGCGACCGTCAGGGTCGTTCGGAACCCCCAGCAGACGCCAGGACGCCAATGGCAGGCAAAATCGTCACGTCGAAGAGCGCAGCGCTCACCAGTGACCGCGCCGTCGACATCACGCCGTTCCAGGGACACGGCGCCCCGCTCGGGGCTCCGGAGCCCCGGGAAGAGGGCGTCAACTTCGGCCGCTACCTCTCCGCCCTGAAGCGGTACCGGTGGCTGATGCTGCTCATCCTGCTGCTGGGCACCACCCTGGGCGTGGTTGCCACCAAGTTCGTCCCGCCGGAGTACATGGCCACCGCCACCATCTGGATCGAGGACCAGGGCGGCCGCTCCGGTCCGCTCCGGTCCGGCGAGCTCTTCAATCAGTTTGGCTACGTCCAGTTGCTGCAGACGCCGATGGTGTATGAACCGGTGGTGCACCGCCTGCGCCTCTACGTGGCGCCCAAGCAGATCCGGGACACCGTGCTGTTCAGCACGTTCGACATTGGCGAGCGGTTCCGGACGGGGAAGTTCAGCTTGACCATCCAGGAGGGGGGCAAGCAGTACACGCTCTTCCGGGCCGGCAAGGAGATCGAGACCGGGCAACTCGGGGACTCCATCGGCCGCCGTCAGGGCTGGCTGTGGGCCCCTGCGTCGGCGCTGTTCAAGGGCCGCGCGGAGATCGAGTTCAAGCTGACCGATCCGCGCCTCGAGCTGCAGAAGCTGATGGCCGACCTGCGGGCGCAGATGCCGGAGAAGGGCACCTTCATGCGGGTGTCGCTGGCCAGCAAGGAAAAGAACCGCGTGGCCGGCGTCCTCAACGCCATCAGCCAGGAGTTCGTGGACATCGCCGCGGACCTCAAGCGCCGCAAGCTGACCGAGTTGCGTGTCGCCCTGGATTCCCAGGTGACGACGGCCTACCAGAATCTGCGGGAGGCCGAGGCACGCCTGAAGAACTTCCAGATCGCGACGATCACTCAGCCCCGCTCCGGGGCGTTGCCGGTCTCCCCCGGGTTGTCGACGACCACCGGGGATGCCACGGCGCTCTATACGCAACAGCGGGTGCAGCTGGACCAGCTCCGGCGGGACCGGCAGCAGATCGAGGCCGTGCTCGAGCGCGGACGGGCCGGGGCCATCACGGTGGATGCCTTCCAGACCATCCCCTCGGTGAACCTGGCCCCGCAGCTCAAGCAGGCCCTCTCCGACCTCACCATCCGGGAAGCGGAGATGTCCGCGCTGCTCCAGCGGTATACGCCCGACCACCCGATGGTGAAGTCCACCCAGCAGACGATCGACCACCTCCGGAACCAGGCGATTCCGCAGTATGCGCAGGCCCTCATCGACCAGCTCCGGTACCAGGAGTCAGATCTCGAGGGTCGGCTGCGGCAAAGCGCCACCGAACTGGCGGCCGTGCCCACGGTGACCATCACGGAAACGCGACTCACCCGGGACCTGCAGGCGGCGGATGAGCTGTTCAAGATGCTCAACGGACGACTCGAGGAGGCCAAGCTCTCCGAGCTCTCCGCTATCCCCGATGTCCGGGTGCTGGACTGGGCCGTGGCGCCGCAGAAGCCAGCCAGCAACTCCGCGCCGAAGATCATCCTGATGGCCCTGGGCGCGAGCGTGGGCCTGGCGGTGGGCCTGGCGCTGCTGCTCGACCAGTTGGACAAGCGGTTCCGCTACCCGGAACAGGTGTCGAGCGAGCTGGGGCTGCCGATCCTGGGCGCGATTCCCGCCATCAAGAAAACGCGGCGCGGTGAACTCGCCGCGGACCAGGCGGCCCAAGTGGTCGAGGCCTTCCGCACCGTGCGCCTCAACCTGGCGCATTCCTACGGTGCGGCCGGTCCGGTAACCCTGACGATCTCCAGCGCAGGCGCCGGCGACGGCAAGTCACTGGTCTCCTCCAACCTGGCGGTCTCCTTTTCCGAGGCCGGGTACCGCACGCTGCTGATCGACGGTGACATCCGCCGCGGGGAGATCCACCGCATGTTCGGCGTGGACCGTCGCCCCGGGCTGCTGGACTACCTCACCGGCGAGGCGCCGCTCGACGACATCATCCGGCCCACCAGCCAGCGGGGGCTGTCGGTCATCCCGTGCGGCACCCGCCGGCACCAGGGCCCGGAGCTGCTCGGATCGGCCGCGATGGCCGAACTGATGGGAGAGATGAAGGCCCGCTTCGACGTGGTGATCGTCGACAGCCCGCCACTTGGGGCCGGCATCGACCCGTTCGTGCTGGGCACGGCCACCGGCCACATGGTGATGGTCTTCCGCTCCGGCGAGACCGACCGACAGATGGCCGAGGCGAAGCTCCGGCTGCTGGACCGGCTGCCGGTGCGGGTACTCGGGGCGGTGTTGAACGAGATTCAGGCGGACGGGGTGTACCGGTACTACTCGTACCTGTACGGCTACTCGTCCGACGAGGAACAGGCGCCGCCGCAGGTGGCGGCCCAGTCCAGCGCGGGGACCAGCGGCGGGGAGTAGGCGGCGGGCGTCAGCCCGCGGCGGGCGCGGGGGCCGGGGCGAAGGCCCGGATCCGCTCGGCGCCGTCGGCGGCCTGCAGCTGGCGGAGGGCCGAGGTGGCCTGCAGCAGCATCTCCACCGCGTCGACCCTGGACTCGGCGAAGTTCGGAACGGCGCAGTAACCGGCCCGCAGCGGGAGCCGGCCTGCGCCGTTCGCGTTGGCGGGGGCCAGCAGCGCCTCCAGGCGCTCGAACATCCGCACGGCGCCGATCGATGGAGTATCCGGGGCCACGACGGCGAACTCGCCGTCGCCGAGGCGGCCGAACGCGTCCGACGAGCGGCCCTGGGCGCGCAGGACCTGCCCGATGCGCTCGAGCGCCTGGTCCTCGACCTGCGCGTCGCCGGCTTCGGGGGCGAACACCATGCAGGCCAGCGGCTGGTGCCGACGGGAGACCTCCGCCCCGATCTCGCGCGCCCGGCGGGAGAGGCCGCGCATGTTGTAGAGGCCGGTGAGCTGGTCGAGGAAGCTCTCCTCGCGCAGGCGGTCGGACTCGAGCTTCGAGGCGAGGAAGGTGGCGAGCTTGAGGAGCAGACTCTCACCGTCGAGCGGCTGGCCGAGAAACTCCCAGGCGCCGGCGCGGTAGGCGTCGAGCCGCTGGGCGCGGCCCGAGGGGCCTGCGGTGGTGATGATGATCGGCGTGGTGGCGTTGAAGCGCGGATCGGCGCGCAGTTGCCGACAGACCTCGAAGCCGTGGAGGTCCGGCATCTGGGCATCGAGGATGACCAGGTCGGGTCGGGCACTCCGGGCGCGATCGAGCGCCTGCTGCCCCGTGTAGGCCCGGAGCACCGCGTAGCCGTTGGGCGCAAGGATGCTCTCCAGCGACCGGGCAGACCACTCCTGGTCGTTGGCGATCAGGACCAGCGGGGGTGACGACATCACGGGTTCGGTCATGATCCCTCGGGAGCCAACCGCCGCGTGCCGCCGCCCAGCGAGCGGGGCGGCACTGCGGGGATCCCAGGTTGCTGGAGATGGGAGTGCGGCGGACGACCCAGGACGGCTCGGCGGGAGCTGACGGGGGCCAACGCGCACTGACAATGGTAGGATACGCACGGGTGCCGCGCGGGGCAATACGAAATGCGGCGCGAGAGTGCGAATTGCTCGCATGCCGTGCCTGTCGACCCAGCCGCGCCCGATACGGCCGAGGTACGCGGAACGGGACTCTGTGACGCGGCGCGTGGCGCGGACGCATCGGACGGTGTAGGCTTGTGTCCACAGCGTGGAGCGCCACACTTTCCCAAGTCTTTCAAGCACAGGCAGTTGGCCAGCGCCTCCAGGCCGGACCGCGGCCGTTCAACCTAGCACACGGTGTGCACCGAGAGATCCGAGACCTATGACCTTCGTCTGTTCCCTTCCGTTGTCGGTTGCCCGCCGGTGGTCGGTATGGGCCTTGCTCGTGGCCGCGGTGTTCGCCGGCCCGTCGACGCTCCGGGCCCAGGACGAGGCCGATCCGGGCACCTCCGGGCGCCGGCCGGTAGTCACCCGGGCCCAGCTGCAGCAGTCACTGGAGGCGGCGGAGGCGCTGGCCAACTCCGATGCGTACAGCGCCAGCTTCCGGGAGGCCAAGCGGGACGAGGCGGCGCTGATCCGGGAACGGCTGCTGGAGGGCGACTTTTATGTCGGCGACCAGATCAACATCACAATGATCGGCGACAGCGGCACCACCGGCATCAAGGCGATTGGCCCCGGCCGGGTGCTGACCCTGCCCGGCCTGCCGGACATCCC
Source organism: Gemmatimonadota bacterium (assembly GCA_016713785.1). Classification (NCBI taxonomy): domain Bacteria; kingdom Pseudomonadati; phylum Gemmatimonadota; species Gemmatimonadota bacterium. Next base: position 1,878,073 of record JADJOM010000003.1, read on the forward strand.
CATGCGTGGCGTGCTGCGTTCGGAGCTGGAGGCGTACCTGACCGAGCAGGTGGGGCGCTACGTGCGGGAGCCGCAGATCAAGGCGCGGCCGACCATCCGGCTCACGTTCATGGGCGGCGTGGGCAAGGCGGGCTTCTACCAGATGGATGCCGACATCATGCTGAGCGACGCGCTCATGCAGGCCGGCGGGATCGGCAACCAGACGGAGCTCAAGGACTCGAAGATCCTGCGGGGCGAGGACCAGATCATGGACGGCGAGGCCTTCAACAAGGCCGTCACGGACGGCGTCACCCTGGACCAGCTGAACCTGCGGGCGGGGGATGTGGTGGAGGTGGGCATCAAGCAGCCCAGCGACTGGTACACGACGCTGCGGACGATCGCGGTGATTCCCGCCCTGATCATCAGCACGTACGGCATCGGCAAACTGTTCGGCATCTTCTAGGCGTGCAGCAGACCCAGGCAGCGGACCGCACCATGGCGACCGGTAGCACCTCGCGCACGGCCCGAGTGACCCCGCGAGAGCGCTGGCTCAAGCTGGTGGAGGAAGTGGAGGATCCGATCGTCCCCCAGACCCGATCGGAGGCGCTGTCGCGCGCGCTGAACTTCGGCCTCGCGCTGCTGGCCATCATTTTGATCGCCCCCCTGCTCCTGCTGATCGCGGTCGCGGTCAAGCTGACCAGTCGCGGCCCGGTGTTCTATACCCAGACCCGGATCGGGCTCGACCGCCGGTGGAACCGCGCCCCGCCACCTGATGGCGAGACCCTGCGTTCGCACGACCTCGGCGGCCAGGTCTTCACCATCTACAAGTTCCGCACGATGTGCGTGAACGCCGAGCACCTCTCCGGCGCGGTGTGGGCCGCCAAGGAAGACCCGCGGGTGACCCCGGTCGGCAAGTTCCTGCGGCAGTACCGGCTGGACGAACTGCCCCAGCTCTTCAACGTGCTGGCCGGCGACATGAACATCGTCGGGCCCCGGCCGGAGCGGCCCAGCATCTTCGCACAGCTGCGCAAGAACATCCGCGGCTACGAGGCGCGCCAGCGGGTCAAGCCGGGGATCACCGGCCTGGCCCAGGTCAACCAGCAGTACGACCAGTGCCTGGACGACGTCCGGAACAAGCTCGACTACGACCTGCAGTACCTGAAGCGGCAGAGCCTGTGGCAGGACATCCTCATCATGCTCAAGACGGTCCCGGTGATCCTCTTCCGTCGGGGTGGGTGGTAACACCGGGTGGCTGCCACGCTCCCAGCTGACCGCCCTCCCGCCCTGGTGCGGGACCCTCTCCGTCTCGCCCCGCTCGTCCTCACCGCCGTCCTCTTCCTGCTGCTCTTCCGGCAGCCGTTCCAGCTGCTGCTGCGCGACTGGTGGAACGACCCGGACGCGGGGCACGGCCTGCTCCTCGCGCCACTGGCGGCCTGGCTCGCGTGGCGGCGCGGCCTGGTGTCCGCCGCGCCCGAGCGCCTCCTGGGATTGCTGCTCCTGGTGACGGCGGTGGCGATCCGCTACCTCTCCGGTCTGGCCGCCGAGCTGTTCACCATGCGCGGATCCATGCTGCTGGCGGCCGTGGCCCTGGTGCTGTTCTTTCGCGGCATCCGGCAGGCGCTGCACTGGTGGCTGCCGATCCTGCTGCTGGCGCTCTCGATCCCGATCCCCGACGTGCTTACCACCTCGCTGGCGCTGCCGCTGCAGCTCCGTGCGTCCCGCTGGGGGGCCGCGATGCTCGCGGTCCGCCATGTGCCGGTGGAACTGTCCGGGAACATCATCCGGCTGCTTGACCCCGCCGGCCAGCCCCTGCGGGACCTGTTCGTCACCGAGGCCTGCAGCGGACTCCGATCGCTGACGGCACTCCTGTCCCTCGGCGTCCTGGTGGGGGGGCTGTGGCTGCGGCACCCGCTCAGCCGGTTGCTCCTGGTGGCACTGGCCATCCCCGTGGCGATGGTCGTGAACGCGGTGCGGGTGTTCCTGACCGGGTACCTCGTCTACTGGGTGGACCCCAAGCTCGGGGAGGGGTTCATGCACCTCAGCGAGGGATGGCTGATGTTCGTGATGGCCTTCCTGATTCTGGGCGCCTTCACCTGGGCAGTGGCCTGGGTGGAGCACCGGCGTGCGGGGGCCCCCGCCGATGCCTGACTGGACGCGCTGGCTGCCGAGCGGCGTGCTCGCCCTGGGGTGCATCTTCACGCTCGCGGTGGACCGCCAGCACCCCATGCCGATGGTCCGGCCCCTCGACCAGATCGCGGACACGCTCGCCGGGCGGGCCGGCCTGCGCGGCACGCTGCCGGAGGACCAGCTCGCGGTGGCGGGCGTGTCCACCTACCTGATGCGACGCTTCGAGGGGGCGGTGGCGCCGTTCGAGATCTACGTCGGGTACTACGAGCAGCAGACCCAGGGCCGCACCATCCACTCCCCCAAGAACTGCCTCCCCGGCTCCGGGTGGGAGGCACTGCAGCAGACCACGACGAGCGTCCCGACCTCGGCCGGGGCGTGGATGGTCAATCGGTACCTGCTCCAGCGCAAGGACCAGCGCGCCCTGGTGTTCTACTGGTACCAGGGCCGGGGCCGCGTGGCGGCCAATGAGTACCGGGTCAAGTGGGAGCTGCTGCGTGACGCCGCGCTGCTGGGCCGCTCGGAGGAAGCGCTGGTGCGCATCGTGGTCTGGCTAAATCCGGAGACCCCGGAGGACGTGGCGGCCGCGTGGGCCACGCGCGCCGCCACGGACCTGATTCCCGAGGTCTTTGCGGCGCTCCCCCCGCGCTGACCGGCGCCCGGCGCGGGACTACACCGGGCGGCGGGTCGGTTCCCAGATCGGATTCAGCTCGCCGCGGAGCGCCTTGCTCCACGCCAGGAACCCCGCCAGGTGCGTGGTGAGCACGAAACCGCACAGCGACACCAGGCGGGGCAGACGCCGCCCCTCGGGCGCCCGCAGCGCCACGGCGCCGAGCCCCGCGCCCGCCAGGATGAGCGCCAGCATCACCCGGGCCGCCACATGGTCCACCGCCAGCAGCGCCACCGCCACCACCGCGACCGGGGCCGCCAGGAACACGAGCCAGCGGACGAGCTTGTGGGACCAGAGCATCCACGCGAAGCGGCCATAGCGGAACGGATTGAGCAGGTGGCGCTTGAACCAGAGGGTCTCGAGACCGCGGGCCATGGTGCGGACCTTCCGCCGGAACTCGCGCTGCAGCGAGGAGGTGCGGGGGACCAGGCAGACCGCCTCATCCACGGACACCGCCCGAAGGCCGTGCTCCCGGGCCGTCAGGGCCGAGGCGAAATCGCGCGAGAGCGCGGCCGGCACCAGCGTCTCGTGCAACTCCAGCCGGATGGCGTAGAAGCAGCCGCTGGCGCCCACGATGGACCCGATCCGCGTTTCGAGCGAGCGGACCCACATCTCGTAGCCCACGTAGCCGGATTCCCCCTCATTGGCCTCGATGCTCAGGTCGCCCACGCTCACGTCACGTCCGGAGGCGACGCCGATCGCCGGGTCCTGGAAGACCCGGATGAGCGGCTTGAGCGAGGTGGGGAGGATCCGGATGGTCGCGTCGGTGTTGACCACGATGCGGCCACGCAGCTCCGCGAGGGCGGCGTTCTCCGCGGCGGTCTTGCCCGACCGCTGGGCCAGGCGGAGCAGTTCGACCCCACGGTCGGCGTACTCCCGCACCACGTCGTCGGTGCCATCGCTCGAGGCGTCGGAGACGACCAGGATCTGGCGCCGGTCGGCGGGGTAGTCGATCGCCAGCAGGGAGTCGAGGGTGCGCCGAATGGCGTGGACCTCGTTGTACGCGGGCACCACGATCGAGATCGCCGGCCACTCGGGCGGGTCCGGGTACACCGGCGGGGCCGGCCGGAGCCCGCCCCAGAGCTTGAGCAGCGCCGGGTACACGAAGTAGGCGTACCCGAACAGCAGCCCCGGCGACAGGGCGAGGAGCACTTCCACATCCATCAGGTGCATGCCAGGTCCCCGGGACGGCGCGCCATGACGGCGCGGTAGAGTTCGGCGTGCCGCTCGAGCCAGGGCTCGAGGGCGTACTCGTCGGCCAGGCGCGCGGCGGCGCGGGCCGCGCGCGCGGCGGCAGCGCCCGGGTCGGTGAACACGGCGTCGATCGCGGACGCGAGCGCCGCCGGATCCTCCGGCGGCACCAGCAGCGCCTCCGCGGTGCCGACGACATCCGGCACGCCGCCGACGCGGGTGGTGACGATGGGCACGCCGGCGGCCATGGCCTCGAAGAGCGCGATGGGTGTCCCCTCGGTCCGCGAACTGAGGACGTAGCAGTCGAAGGCCGAGAAGTACCGCCCCGCCTCCGGCACCAGCCCCGCCCACCGGACCCGGCCCGCCACGCCCAGCGCTCCGGCCTGCTGCCGCAGCGCGTCGCGTTCACCGCCATCGCCCACGACGACGGCCACCTGCTCCACCCGCGCGAGGGCCTCCAGCAGCACGTCCGCCGCCTTCTCGCGCGAGAGCCGCCCCACCCATCCGATGAGCCGGTCGGCCGGGCCGACCCCGAGCCGCACGCGAGCTTCCGCCCGGGCGAGCGGGGGAAGCCCCGGTGCCCAGGCATTCGGGATCAGGTGCACCCTGTCCCGCGGCACGCCGGTGGAGACCAACCGGGCCGCGATAGGACGGGACACCGCCACCACGCCGGAAAAGCGCCGGAAGCTCCGTAGCTGCAGCCGCTCGTAGAGGCGGTTCTTCCAGTCCCCGCCGGTGAAGCCGTGCACCGTGCTCACCCGCGCAATCCCGGCGGTCCGCGCGGCACGGCCAGCGATCAGGTCGGCTCGGTACCCGTGGCAGTGCACCACATCCGGCCGCCAAGTGGCGAGGACCGAGCGGTACTGCGCCTGCTCCCGCAGGTAGGCGCGGTGCGGCACCGGGTGGCAGAACACCCGAACCCCGACGTCTGCCAGGGCCCGGAAGGGCTCAGGCAGGTCCGCCCCCTCATCGAGGACCAGGGCGACAGCCGCCTCCCCACCCTGGGCCACCCAGCCCCTGGCGTGCATCTGGACGACGCTTTCCAGCCCACCGGCGGGGCCGGGGGCCAGCGCATGAAGCACGCGGGGGAGCAAGGCAGGCATGGAACGCCCTCTTGGAGCAAGAGCTGTACTGTCCCGCCGCGGTGGTCATGCCACGGACCGGTCGTGGGGTGAGGCGCGAAAGCTACACTCCCCCGGCAGGCCGCTGGAGCCCGGCTCCCGGACGGGACACGCCCCCTGCCGCGTCCCCCGCGCCGGCCCCAGATTTGGACCCACCCGCACCACCCCTGACGACGCCCCTGGCTGCCCGAGGCTGACCCCTGCAGACCCGACGCCACCCCGCATGAGCGACGATACCCGAATGGAGGAGTCCCCTACCCTGGGGGATGTCGGGGCCCTGGCCCTGGTTCTCGGAATCGCCGGGGGGACGCTCGAGCTGCTCCTGCTGCTCAGCGATATCTCCGCGGCAAGCGAGGGGCGCCTCATGCTCGGGGCGCACCTGGCCTGGATGCCGGCGGTGGCCATGGCGGTCCTGCTGCTGCTGGCCGGGGGGCTGGCCTGGGCCGTGGGGCGGGCCTGGCGCTGGCTCGGATCGTGGCGCGCGCTCACGGGCCTCCTGGCAGGGCTGGCCGTGCTGTCAGGATTGCGGCTGCTGGACAACCTGCTGGGCGTCTGGACCGTGAACCTGGTCGCCGCGGGCATTGCCGTCCGCGCCGGGCAGGGGCTCGGCCCCTGGCTGGCCGCGCGTCGGCGGCACCTGCACCGGACTGCGTGGGGTGGCGCGCTGCTTGTGGCGGCGATCGCCGGCGGCGTCATCTGGCGGGATCGGCGCAACGAAGCGCGGGCGCTGGCCGCCCTGCCGGCCGCGCAGGCGGGGAGGCCCAACGTCCTGCTGCTGGTGCTGGACACGGTCCGCGCGATGAACCTCTCGGTGTACGGGTACGCGCGCCGCACCAGCCCGGAGCTGGAGCGGCTGGCGGCGCGCGGGGTGGTGTTCGACCGGGCGATCGCGACCGCGCCGTGGACCCGCCCCTCCCATGCGAGCATGATGACCGGGCGCTGGGAGCATGAGCTCACCGCGGACCACCTGGTGCCGCTCGACGCCCGCTACCCGACCGTGGCCGAGACGCTCGACCGGCTCGGCTACCGGACCGGCGGCTTCGTGGCCAACCTCACCCATACCACCCCGGCGGCGGGAATCGCACGGGGCTTCGGGCACTACGAGGCGCACCTGGTGTCGCTCCCGCAGGTGCTGGTGAGCGCCAAGCTGCCGGGGCAGCTCTACAAGGCCCTGCCCTTCGGCGGCTGGCTGCCGGAGGCGCGGATCAACTACGTGCGGAAGACGGCCGCGGACATCAACCGCGCGCTGCTGGCCTGGGTGGACCAGGGAGGAGACCGGCCGTTCTTCGCGTTCGCCAACTACATGGACGCGCACGACCCCTACCGGCCCCAGCCGCCCTTCGACACCCTGTTCGCGAGCCCGACGTACGGGCCGATGCTGCCGACCCGCGCCGACGGTCCCGGGCTCGATCGCCCCCGGGAAATGCGCCCGTACGACCAGGCCATCGCCTCACTGGACCACGACCTGGGGCAGCTGTTCGCGGGACTGGCGGCGCGGGGACTGCTCGAGCGCACGATCGTGATCGTGACGGCGGACCACGGCGAGGCCTTCGGCGAGCACGGCATCTACGGGCATGGCAGCACCCTGTACCTTCCGATGCTCCAGGTCCCGCTATTGGTGGCCGGCCCCGGGGTCCCGGCGGGGCTCCGGGTGCCGGCGTGGGTCAGCCTGCAGGCCCTGGCCCCCACCATCATGGCGCTGGCGGCCCCCGACGCTCCGCAGCCCTTCCCGGCCGCTCCCCTGTCCCACGCCTGGGGCGCCCCGGACCCGGCTGCCGACACGCTCTACGCGGGCTCGCGCTTCGCTGCCAACAATCCGCCCTGGTATCCCACCTCAAAAGGCACCCTGCACGGACTCCTCGCCGGGAACGACCTGCTGGTGCGCGAGGCGGACGGTCGCCGGGAGCTGTATGACCTCGCCACCGACCCGCTCACCTCGTCGGACCTGATCGGGACCCCTACGGGGATGGCCCGGGCGGATGCCCTGGGTGCCGTCCTCACCGCGCAGGTGGGCCCGGCGCGGCTCCATACGGGCTACCGGCCCGCGCCATGAACGGGCGCGATACGCCAGGCCCGCGGGATCTCCTGCTCCTGGCCACCGGGTGCGGGCTGGTCGCCGGCCTGCTGGAATCCGCGAGCCAGTTCATCCGCCACGCCTGCTGCGACGGGATGCTCCCGCTGGGGTGGTTCACCCTGTGGATGCCCGCGGTGGCCAACGCCGCGTTCTTCCTGCTGGCGGGTGCCGTCCTGGTGCTGCTGGCGGCGGTCCGCCCCGGACTGGTGACCCTGCCGCGGGCACTGCTCGTGTTCCTGTTCCTGACGGCTGCGGCGGCCCTCCGCGTCCTCGATGCCACGCTCTCCGTCTACACCGTGGACCTCCTGGCGCTCGGCTGTGCCGTGCAGGGGTCACGCGCGCTGGGCGCGCGGCCGGACCGGGTGCGCCGATGGCTGCCGACGGTGACGCTGCTCGCGGGGGCGGTCACCGCCCTGCTCGCCCTCGGGGTCTCGGGGGGCTACTGGCTGCGGGAGCGCCGCGCGCTGGCCGCGCTGCCGGCGGCCCGCCCCGGCGCGCCCAACGTCTTACTGCTGGTGCTCGACACGGCCCGGCGGCTCAACGTGAGCGCCTACGGCTACACGCGACCGACGACGCCCGGCCTCGCCGCCCTGGCGGCGCGGGGCGCGCGCTTCGACAATGCCATCAGCACCGCGCCCTGGACCCTGCCGGGCCACGCGGGGATCTTCACCGGGCGCTGGGCGCACGAGCTCAGCGCCAGCTGGACTATTCCGCTGGATGACTCGACGCTCACGCTGGCGGAGGCCCTGTCGGCGCGTGGGTACCGGACGGCCGGCGTCGTGGCCAACGTCTCCTACGCGGGGCGGAGCGTCGGGCTGGGGCGCGGCTTCGCCCACTTCGAGGATGTGCCGGTGAGCCTCACCCAGATGGCCCGGAGCGCCGCCTGGACCAGCTGGCTCACCAGCCGCCGCTGGGTGAAGCCGCTGCTCGCCCCGTACTACAAGGGCTACCACCGCAAGACCGCGGCGGAGGTCAACGCGGCGCTGCTCGCCTGGCTCGACCGGGCGCCGGGCCGGCCGTACTTCGCGTTCCTCAACTACTTCGACGCGCACGATCCCTACCTCCCGGCGGCGCCCTTTGATACGGCCTTCGGGACCCCGCCGTATCCCCCGCCCCGTCCCAGCCGCCACGGCGGCGACCACCCGGACGACCGCCCGCGGGAGGAGCGCGCCTACGACCAGGCGCTGGCCACCCTGGACCGGGAGATCAGCCGGCTGCTGGACAGCCTGGCGGCGCGGGGGGAACTGGAGCGGACGCTGGTGATCGTGACGGGGGACCACGGGGAGGAATTCGGCGAGCACGGGCTGTACGGGCACGGCCACACCCTCAACCAGCAGGCGCTGAACGTGGGGGCGATCCTTGCGCTCCCCGAACAAATCCCGGCGGGCGTAGTTGTGGGGGATCGGGTCAGCCTCCGGGACCTGCCGGCCACGATCCTGGACCTGGCGGCCCCTGGGGGGGCCAACCCCTTTCCAGGGGCCTCGCTGGCCCGCTTCTGGCTGAAGGGAAGCGCCACGCCGGACACCCTGTACGTCCAGACCCGCCTGGCCCGGAACCGACCGACCTGGGATGCGACGAGTCTGGGCGACCTGCAGGGTGTCGTGGTGGGAGACCTCCACCTGATCCGGCAGGCCGATGGCGGGATCGCGCTCTATGACCTCGCCACCGATTCACTGGAAACCCGCAACCTGGCGCCGCTCCCTGCGTGGAGCACCCAGCGGGCCGCCCTCACCGAGCAGCTGGACCGGGTCATGGGCCCGCCGGTGCGTCGCGCGCCCTGATCGTTCTGGAGTCAACCCGAGAGCTCATGCCCCGTCTTCGCCGGTTTCTCGCCATCGCCCTCAGCACCGGCCTCCTGGCGGGTTTCCTCGAGCTTGCCGGTCACTGGATCCGCCACGCCCTGCTCCACGAGTTCCTGTTCCTCGGGCCGGACGTGCTGTGGACGGCGCCGCTCGTCAACGCCGTGCTGTTCCTCGGCCTGGGGTTCATCTGCTGGGTGGCGGCGCAGTTCTGGTCACGGATCACCAGCGCCACGCTGGTGGGCACCGGGCTGTTTCTCGGCACGTTCGGGATGCTCTACATCTTCGCGCAACTGCACCGGGTGGCGGCGCTGGCCCTGGCCCTGGGCGTCGGCGTCCAGGCGGGACGGTGGGCGGCCGGGCTCGGTGAGGAGCGCCTCACGGCGGTGACCCGGCGAGCCCTGCCGATCCTGGCCGGCGCGGTGCTGCTGCTGTTTGCCGGGGTGCGGGGCCGCCAGGCGCTGGCCGAGCGCGCGGCCACCCGGGCGCTGGGACCGGCAGGCCTGCGGGCCCCCAACGTGCTGCTCATCGTCCTGGATACGGTGCGGGCGTTCAACCTGGAGCTCTACGGCTACGGACGCGCGACGATGCCCGGGCTGGCGCGGTTCGCCGCGGGCGGGACGACGTTCGACCGCGCCTTTTCCACCGCGCCATGGACGCTCCCCTCGCACGCCTCGATGTTCACAGGACACTGGGCGCACGAGCTGCGCGCTGACTGGCTGGAGCCCCTGGAGCCGGGGCCGCCGACCATCGCCGAAGCGCTCGGCCGCGCGGGCTATTACTCCGCCGGCATCTCGGGCAACCTCAACTACGTCTCGGCGGAGGTCGGGCTGGCGCGCGGGTTCGTCACCTTCGAGGACTACGTCCTCAGCCCGGGGCTGCTGTTGCGCAACAGCTCCCTGGTCCGGGTGGTGAGCCGCAACCGCACCGTGAAGCGGTTCCTCGGGGCCGAGGACGCCCTGGGGCGGAAGGGGGCGGCCGAGATCAACCGGAGCGCCTCGCGGTTCCTCGACCGCCGGCCGACCGACCGTCCCTTCTTCCTGTTCCTCAACTACTACGACGCCCACCGGCCCTACCTGCCGCCGGCGCCCTACGACCGGATGTTCGTGCCGGAGGGCACCCAGCCCGACCCGCGCCCCGCGCGCACCGCCCAGCCGGGCGACACGGCGCGGGTGGAGAAGACCGCCTGGGCGGTGAACGCGTACGATGGCGGGCTGGCCTTCCTGGACCGGGAGCTCGGGCAGCTGCTGGCCGACCTGGAGCGCCGCGGGCTGCTCGACAGCACGATCGTGATCATCACCTCGGACCATGGCGAGGAATTCGGCGAGCACGGACTGTTCGATCATGGCAACAGCCTCTACCGCCAGGCGATGCAGGTGCCGCTGGTGGTCCGCTACCCGGCGCGGCTCCCCGCCGGCGGGCGGGTGGGGACCCCGGTGAGCCTGCGCGACCTGCCGGCGACCATCCTCGACCTCGCGGGGATTCGCGGTGGTCCGGCGTTTCCCGGGCGCTCGCTGACCCGCGCCCTCGGTGACACGGTGCCGGCGGACTCACTGCTGGGCGGGGTGCGGCGCGCGATCCGGCAGCCCGAGTTCTATCCCGCCGCCCAGGGCAACCTCGCCGTGCTCACGAGCGAGGGGCTGCGCTACATCCGCAACCTCGACACCCGGGACGAACGCCTCTTCGACTTCGAGCGCGATCCGCTGGAGGCGCACAACCTGGCGCCGGACAGCGTGGGGCAGGCCCGGCTTCCCGTCTTCCGCGCGATGATGGACCGCGTCCACTTTCTCCCATGACCCAAACCACCCCCGCCCGTCCCATGGATGGCGCGCGCCTGCTGCTGTGGACCGGCCTGCTCACCGGCCTGGTCGAGGGCGCGATCCTCACCTTCCGCCGGTTCGTGCAGCACCAGTCCGTGTGGGCGCCGGCCGACGTCCTCTGGATGGCGCCCCTGGTGTACCTGACGGCGGCGATCCCCCTCGCGGTGGCCGCGGCCCTGGCCATCCGCCTGGCCCCGCGCCTGTGTTCCTGGGCCCGCCTGGCGGGCGTGGCGGGGTTCCTGGGCGCGGCGGTGCTCTCGGCGTTGTTGTTCGGAGGCCTGCTGCACTGGTCGGCGCACCTGCTGCTGGCCGTCGGGATCGGGCTCCAGTACAGCCGTCGCGTGGCCCCGCCGGCGCTGGCCGGCCGCCGCCTGCCGTGGCTGGTCGCCGCGGTGCTGCTGGTGGCGGTCGGATTCGTCGCGGGTAACCGGCTGCGGGAACGACGCGCCGTGCGCGGCGCGGCGTCGGGCCGCGGCCCGAACGTGCTGCTGATCATCTGGGACACGGTGCGGGCGGAGAGCCTCAGCCTGTACGGCTACGCCCGCCCCACCACGCCGGAGACGCTCCGCCGCGCGACCTCGGGCGTGACCTTCGAACAGGCCATGAGCACCGCGCCGTGGACCCTTGGCTCGCACGCGGGGATGTTCACCGGCCTGTACACGCAGGACCTCTCGGTAGGCTGGCGGACGCCCCTGCGCACCAGCGCGCCGACCCTCGCCGGGGAGCTCGCCTCGCGCGGGTACCGGACCGGGGGCTTCGTGGCCAACCTGGTGGCGGCCTCGCGCGAAAGCGGGCTGGCCCGCGGCTTCGGGCGCTACGAGGACTTCCCGTTCACGGTGGGCACCGCCGTGCGCAGCACCCTGCTCGGGCAGCGGCTGGATCGCTGGCGCCCCTTCTTCCGGGGAGGGATGCGCATCTACGAACCGCTGCGGGCGGCGGCGATCACCGACAACTTCCTGGCATGGGAAGGGCGCGGCGAGGGGCCGTGGTTCGCCTTCCTCAACTACTTCGACGCGCACGATCCCTACTACCCGCCGCCCGGCTACCGGGCGCGGTTCAACGGACCGGTCAAGCTCATCGACAAGTATGACGGGGCCATCGCCCTGCTCGACCAGGAGGTGGCGCGCCTGCTCGACACCCTCGCGGCCCGGGGGGTGCTCGACAGCACGATCGTGATCCTGACGTCCGACCACGGGGAGCTCTTCGGGGAGCACGGCCTGCACCAGCATGGCAACAGCCTCTACAGTCAGGTGCTGCACGTGCCCCTGGTGATCTGGGCGCCGGGGCGGGTGCCGGCGGGGCGGCGGATCCCGCGCGAGGTGAGCCTGCGCGACCTCCCCGCGACGGTGTTCGACCTGGCCTATCCGGGGGAGCCGCATCCGTTCCCGGGAGCCACGCTGGCCCGCGCCTGGCGCGACAGCGCCGCGCCCCCGGACACGATCCTCGCCGGGGTGCCCAAAGGGGTGAACACGCCCGCGACGGAGCCGGTGACCCGGGGCAACATGAGCGCGGTCCTCAGCGGCGGGCTGCATTACATCGTGAATGGTGACGGGGCGCTGGAGCTGTTCGATCGCCGGGCCGACCCGTCCGAGACGCACGACCTCGCGGCCGAGCCGGCGCGACGCGGGACCATCGATACCCTGCACGACGCGCTGCGTGCCAGGATCCCCGCCACATGGCACGCGGACACCGCGCGGGGCCGGCGCCCGTGAGCCCACGCGCGCCGTCCGCCACCGACCTGCTGCGCCTCGGCCTGTGGCTGGGGCTGGTCGTGGGCCTGGTGGAGGGCGTCGAGTGGCTGGCCCTCGGCCTGATCCCCGGCGCGCTCTCCTGGCGCACCGGGAATTCCTCCTATGCCATCTGGATGGCGCCGCTGGTCATGGGCACGCTTGGCCTGGCGCTGGGTGCCATGGCGGCGCTCGCCGCGGCGCCGGCACGCCAGCCGCGGCGGTGGGATCTCGGGCTGGTCGGCCTCGTGACCTTCCTGGGCGCCTACCTGGTGGCCACGCTGCAGGGGCAGGTCTTCTCGGAGGTCGCCGCGCTCCTCCTCGCCGCGGGGGTGACGACCGTGGTGCTCCGCTGGTACGGCGCCCGGCGCGATCGGCTGCTGCCCTTCTGCGCCCGCACCGCGCTTCCGCTGACCGCCGTGGTGGCGGTGCTGGCGCTGGCCACGATCGGTGGACGCCGGCTCGGCGAACGCCGCGCGCTGGCGGGGCTGCCGTCGGGCCCGGGCGGCCGCCCGAACGTCCTGCTGCTGCTGCTCGATACCCAGCGTGCCGACCACCTGTCGCTCTACGGCTATGGCCGTCCGACCTCGCCGGCCCTGACGGCGTTCGCCGCGGAGGCGGTCCGCTACGCCAACGCCTCGGCCCCCTCGTCGTGGACGCTGCCGAGCCACGCCGGGATGTTCACCGGCCAGCCGCTGCACCAGCACCGGGCGGGCATCCTCCGCCGTCCGTACCTCGATGGCCGGTTTCCCACCGTGGCGGAGGCGCTGCGTGACGCGGGCTACGGCACCGGGGGGTTTGTCGCGAATACGTTCTGGGTCGGGCGGCAGACCGGCCTGGCCCGGGGCTTCACCCACTTCGAGGACTTCTACGGCACCGTGGGCGACGCGCTGGCCCGGACCACGCTGGGCCGGCGGCTGGCGTACGAGGTGCTGCCGCGCTTCGGGTGGACCGCGATGCCCGGACGGAAATGGGCCCCCCGGCTCAACCGGGACCTGCTCGCCTGGCTCGACGGGCTCGGCGACCGGCCCTTCTTCGCGTTCGTGAACTACTTCGACGTGCACGCGCCGCTGGCGCCGCCCCCGCCCTACGCCGGCCGCTTCGGTGGCGACACGACGGCGGGGACGGCACGCGAGATCGACATCGGGGCGATCGGCGCCACGATGCAGCTGCCGCCGCCGGAGCGGCTCGAGGCCCTGCGCAATGCCTATGACGAGTCCATCCTGTCCCTGGACGCCGCGCTGGGCGAGCTGTTCGCCGCGCTCCGCGCCCGCGGGCTGCTGGAGAACACCCTGGTGATCATCACCTCCGACCACGGCGAGAGCTGGGGGGAGCACGGGATGATCTACCATGGGCACAGCCTCTACCAGGAGCAGACGTCGGTGCCGCTCGTGGTCCGCTGGCCGGGGGGACGTCACGGTGGGCGGGTGATCACGACCCCGGTGGGGGTGACCCAGGTGCCGGCGACGGTCCTCGATGCGCTGGGGCTCGGGCACGCGGCCTTTCCCGGCGACCCGCTCCCGCTGGTGGAGCGGCCGGGGACGGTGGTCCAGACGGAGCTGGCCCGGCGCTCCTCGGTGCCGTCCAATTGGCCCGCCTCGCGCGGGTCGGTGGCCGCGCTGGTGACCGACAGCCTGCACTACATCGAGGAAGAAGACGGCCGGGCGGAGCTGTACCACCTGGGCCGTGACCCCCGGGAGCTGACGGACCTCGCCGCGGAACCGGCGCGGGCACCGCTGCTCGCGGACTTCAGCACCCGGCTGGCCTCGACCCTCGCCGGCCATGGCCTCAGCTGGCGATCCCCCGCCCCACGGACGACTCCATGACGGACCCGCGCACCCCTGCCACCGTCGGCCTCCTCGATGGCCTCCTGTTCCTGCTCGGCGCAGGGCTGTTCACCGGGCTCCTGGATGCCGGCTGGTTCGCCTTCCAGCGCGTGGCGCTGCACCAGATCACCTTCATCCCGCCCGAGGCGCTCTGGGTGGCGCCCCCGGTATACGCCGCGGTGTTCCTGGGGCTGGGATTGCCGTTGCTGCTGGTGGGCCTCCTCCGGCCGGCCTGGGCTCCCCTGCTCGCCCCCGCGGTGGCGCTCACGCTCCTGACCGCGACGCTGCTGTTCATCTTTGCCGGCAACCGGCTGGCCACCACGGCGCTGGTGCTCCTGAGCCTGGGCGTCGGGATCCGGGGCGGGCAGTGGATCGGTGCCCGGTTCGCGCGCTGGGCCCCCGGGCTCCGGCGGGCGAGCCTGGCGCTGCTGCTGGTCACCGCGGCCGGCGCGGGGGCGGGACTCTGGTCCCGCCGCGTGGCGCTGGCGGCTGGCCGCGCGGGGACCGCCCTGCCGAACGTGCTGCTGATCATCCTCGACACGGTGCGGGCGGAGTCCCTGAGCCTCTACGGCTACCCCCGCCCCACCACTCCGCGGATGGACGAGTTCGCCCGCGGCGGCGTGGTCTTCGACAGCGCCATGAGCGTGACGTCGTGGACCCTGCCCAGCCACGGGTCGATGTTCACCGGGCGCTATCACCAGGAGATCAGCACCGACTGGTTGCGGCCGCTCGACGCCGCCGACCGGGTGCTGGCCGAGGCGTTTCGGGACGCGGGGTACAGCACCGCGGCCTTCGTCGCCAACCTGGCCTACACCACCCGCGAGAGCGGCCTGGCCCGCGGCTTCGAGACCTTCCGCGACTACAAGTTCACCCTGCGTCAGGCGTGGCTCGACTGCAGCCTCTGCGCCGGCGTGACCCTCCGCTACACCGGCACCAAGCGGTTCAGGCGGGACAACGAGCCCAAGTCCGGCGCGGAGGTGAACGCCGAGTTCCTGCAGTGGCTCGACGCGCGGCGACCGGAGCGCTTCTTCGTCTTCCTGAACCTCTTCGACGCCCACGCCCCTCGTCCGCGGATCCCGGCGGGGAGCCCCTGGGACGCCGGCAACCGGCTGCAGGACCGGTACGACTACGCGATCAACCTGACCGACGGCTATGTGGGGGCCCTGCTGGACTCCCTCCAGGCGCGGGGCATCCTCGACAGCACGCTGGTGGTCATCGCCTCCGACCACGGCGAGCACATGGGGGAGCACGGCCTGAAGGAGCACGGCAACAGCCTCTACCTGCCGGTGCTCCACGTGCCGCTGCTGCTCCGCGGCCCGGGCGTTGCGGCGGGGGCGCGGGTGCGACGCCTGGTGACCCTGCGAGACCTGGCCGAGACGATCCGGGCCACCGTGCAGCTGCCGGGCGCGCCCTTCCCGGGCGTCTCGCTGGCGCCGCTGTGGCAGGGCGCCGACAGCGCCACGCCGAGCCCGGTGCTGGCGCAGATCATCAAGGGCATCAACACGCCGCCCTCCGACCCGGTAACCAGCGGGACCATGAACGCCGTCCTCGGGCATGACCTGCACTACGTGCTCTGGGGGGATGGGCGGGAGGAGCTGTACCGCCTGTCGACCGACCCGGCGGCGGCCACCAACCTGGCGGCCCAGCCGGCGCAGCAGGCGGTGCTCGACTCGGCACGGGCGGCCCTCCGCGCCCTCCTCACGCCCGGCTGGCAGGGCAGCGCGCCGGTGCCGGCCCCGGGCACCGTGGGCAAGGTCGGCCAGTGAAGGGATCGCCGCCGCCCGCGACGATTCTTGGCGCCGGGCTCCTGAGCCTCGTGGCGATGCTGGCGCTCGTGCTGCTGTCGCCGCTGCTGGCCGGGTTCTCGCCCACGCTCTACCTGCAACGGGACGAAATCACCTTCCTGGACCACCTGAGTCAGGGGCTCGCCGCGGTGCCGGCCTTCGCCGAGGCCATCCGGCTCGCGGCCCGGGGCGCCGGCCCCCTGGCCGATCCCGACCTGCGGATGGTCGCGGTCCTCGGGCCGGTGCTCCTCGCCACGGCGGCGATGCTGGCCCTGCTCCGCTGGGTGGAGCGCCAGCCGGCCGAGGCGCTGCACGCCGGCCAGCTCCGCCTGGTCCTCGGCGTGGGCCTCGCCCTCGGTGTGGTGGCCAGCTGCGCCGTGCCAAGTTATACCGTGGACTTCTGGCTCTCGGTGGCATGGGGGAGGATGTTCGCGGTCGGCCAGAACGCCTACTACCTGCCGTTCACCCATGTGGCGTTCCAGGGGATCCCGGGAGGCGGGTTCGAGGAGACGGAACGGTTCACCTACGGACCGCTGTGGGCGCTGCTGAGCCACGGCCTGGCCGTGCTGGCCGGCGACCGCACGGCGGCGGCCTTCGTCCTGGGCAAGCTGGTGCTGCTCCTGGCCTGGGCGGTGACCGTCGGCGCCCTGACCAGGGCCGCCGGCAGGCGGGGGGTGCGGGCCGCGCTGCGCACCGCCTGCCTGACGGCGTGGCTGCCGCCGCTGCTGCTGTTTGGCCTGGCGGAGGGCCACAACGATATGTTCATGCTGATGTTCGTGGCACTCTGGCTCGAGGCCGCGGACCGCCGGGACCACCGCTGGACCCCGCTCTGGCTGGTCCTGGCCTGCCTGACGAAGCTGGTGGCGGCCCCGCTGCTCGGGCTGGAACTCCTGCTGGCGGCCCGCACCGGGGCGCTCCGGCGACCGGGCTACTGGGGAGCCGGGGCGGTGGCGGCGCTGCTCGTGGCGCTCTGCCTGGGTCGGTACTACGATGGCCCCGGCTTCATGGCGGCGACGGCCGCCATGCAGCGGTGGATCTTCTGGGTGCCCACGACCTTCGTGACCACCGTGACCGGCCTGGCGGGGCACGCCCTGCCCGAGCGGACCGTCGACCTGGCCGTCGCGGTGGTGGGCCTCGCGGGGGTCGCCGTCCTCCTGGGGCGGGACCTCCGTGCACCCACGGCGGCCGGATGGCTGGCCAGCGCGGCCGCCATCATCGGCTTCACGCTGGCCACACTCACCGGCCACGTCTGGCCCTGGTTTGCGCTCTGGCTGGTGCCAGTGGTGGCACTCGCGTGGCCGACGCCCTGGAGCGCGGTGGCGCTCGCGTTCCTGCTCCTGACTCCCGTGCTCGACCTGGCGTGGGTGCTCCGGCCCGACTGGAGCCTGCGACCCTGGTTCGACCTGCCCCTGTATGGGGCGCCGCTCGCCCTGACGCTCGTATTGCTGGTGCGGCGGGATGCCCTGCGCCCCCTCCCTGAGGACCCGTCATGAGTTCGTCCGAACCCCGCGCGACACCCCGCGCCACGGCCGCCACGGAGCGCTTCGCGCCGTCGGAGGCGCTGGCGTTCTACGCCGCCCTCGCCCTGGGGTCGGGCTGGATCGGCGTCGGCATCCTGGCGTTCCGGCGGGTGGTCCAGCAGACGTTTACCTGGGCCGGCCCGGACACCGCCTGGATGACGCCGCTGTCCTATCTCTTCCTGTACGGCGCGGTGTTCCTTCCCGGGATCGTGCTCTGGCGCCTGCGGCCCCGGCACCGGCATCCCACCCTCGTGACCGGCCTCCTGATCGGGATCTCCGCCTTCTCGGCGCTCACCGTGACCTTCGGCGATGGCCTGCACATCGCGGCCCGGGTGCTGCTGTCGGTTGGCCTGGGCATCCAGGGCTCACGGCTGGTGAGCGCGTACAGCGCGGGCCTCCGGCGCCACGTCCGGTGGATGGCCAGCGTGATGCTGGCGGGCGTGCTGATCGCCGCGGCGTACAGCTTCCTGGTGCAGCCCTGGCAGGTGCGGCGGAGGCTGGCGGCCACGCCGCCGCCGGTGGCGGGCGCGCCGAATGTCCTGATCCTGATCCTCGACACCGTCCGGGCCAGCGCGCTCAGCCTCTACGGCTACCACCGCCCGACCACCCCGATGCTCGAGGCCTGGGCGGCCCAGGGTGTGGTCTTCGACTCGGCCTACTCGCCCGCCCCGTGGACCCTGCCCTCGCACGGGACGCTGTTCACCGGCGAGCCGCACCGCGCGCTCTCGGTGAACTGGCTCAAGCCGCTCGACACGACCCAGCCGGTGCTGGCCGAGGCATTCGCCGCGGCGGGATACCGCACCGCCGGGGTGTCCGCCAACTTCTTCTACGTGACCGAGGAATCGGGCCTGGCCCGCGGGTTCGACCTGTTCGTGGACCACCCCCGGACCGTGCGGCAGCTGCTCCTGTCGTCGGTACCCGGCCAGATGGTGGCCGGGCGCATCTTCGGCCGGTACGAGAAGGAACGCGAGGCGGACGAGATGGACGCCGCCGTGGTCCAGACCCGGTTCCGCCGCTGGCTCGCCCGCAACCCCGACCGGCCCTGGTTCGGCTTCCTCAACTTCTTCGACGCCCACAAGCCCTACTTCCTGCCGGTGACGGGGCACCCCGATTTCGGCGGCACCCGCACCGAGCAGGACCGGTACGACATCGCCATCTGGTCGATCGACCGCGAGATCGGCGCGCTGCTGCGGGACCTCGAGTCGCAGGGCATCCTGGAGCACACGGTGGTGATCATCACCTCGGACCACGGCGAGCACTTCGGCGAGCACGGCCTCCACGGCCACGCCCAGAGCCTGTACGTCCCCCTGCTGCACGTGCCGCTGCTCATGCTCGGGCCCGGCGTGCCCAAGGGCGTGCGCGTCCGCACCCCCGCCAGCCTCGAGGACGTCGCCGCCACGGTGCAGGAACTCACCGGCCTCGCGCGGCCCCGGTTCCCGGGGCAGTCCTTCGCCGCGTGCTGGCGGGCGCCCGCCTGCGGCCGCACCGTCCCGGACACCATCACCGCCGCCGTGCAGGCGAGTCCCGAGCGGCAGGCGCGCGGCCCGAGCGCCAAGGGCCCGCTGGTGGCGGTGGTCGTCGATCAATGGCACTACATCCGGAACCTCGAGGGGCGCGAGGAGCTCTACGACCTGAGCCAGGATCCGGCCGAGCGGCACAACCTGGCCGCGGATTCCGCCGACTCGGACGTGCTGGGCCGGCTGCGGGCCTCGGCGACCGCGGCGGCGCTGCCGGCCCCAGCCCGCCAGGCGGGCGGCCAGTGAGCGATGCCCGACCGGCGGGCCGCATCCTGGATCTGCTGCGCCTCGCCGCCGGGCTCGGCGTCGTGGGCGGCGCGCTGGACGTGGCGACGGTCCTGCTGCGGCGCGCCTGGCTGGGCCAGTTCACGGCGCGCAGCCGTGACGTCCTGTGGCTCGCGCCGCTGGGGTACGTGCTCGTCTTTGCGCTGGGCGCGCTGCTGCTGGGCCTGATCGCGTGGCGGCGGCCACGCTTCCCCGCGCTGTGGCTGACGGTCTTCGCCGCGGCCGCCGGGATCGCGCTGAGCGTGACCTTCCTGCTGCTGGGCCAGCGACTCCACCCCGCCGCGCTGGGATTGCTGGCCTTGGGCCTCGGTGCGCAGGCGGCTCGCCTCGCGGCGGCCCGTGAAGCCGCCACGCTCCGCCTGGCGCGCCGCGCCGCCCCCTGGCTGCTGGTCGCGCTGCTGGCGGTGGCCGCGGTGCAGCTGGGGGGGCGGGCCCGCCGGGAGCGGCAGGCCGCCGCCGCCCTGCCGGCCGCGGCGCCCGGGGCACCGAACATCCTGTTCCTGGTCCTCGACACCGTGCGGGCGGCGAGCCTCAGCCTCTACGGGCACCCCCGACCCACCTCGCCGGAGCTCGAGCGGCTGGGGCGTGAAGGGGTGGTCTTCGACCAGGCGCTCGCGCCGGCCCCGTGGACCCTGCCCTCCCACGCCAGCATGTTCACCGGCCGCTGGCCCCATGAGCTCTCCACCGGCTGGTTTCGCCCGCTCGACGCGCGGGATTCCACCCTGGCGGAGGCGCTCGCCGCCCGGGGTTACCGCACCGGCGGCTTCGTGGCCAACCTGATCTACACCGACTACGAGAAGGGACTGGCCCGCGGGTTCCAGCGGTACGAGGACTTTCCCCTGGGCCTCGCCACGCTGCTGCGGAGCTGCACCCTCACCCGCCGCCTGAGCGACACCCGGGCGTTCCGGCGCTGGCTCGGCACCGATCAGGTCCTCGGCCGCAAGCACGCGGCGGTCGTCAACGCGGAATTCCTGGACTGGCAGGCCACCACGGGCGAGCGGCCGTTCTTCGCGTTCCTCAACTACTTCGACGCCCACGACCCGTACCTGCCGCCGGACGACTGGTTCCGCCGCATCGCCGGGCACGACCGCCCCAGCCACCTGAGCCCCTTCCGGCGGCTGGGGATGGCCGGGCGTCACGCTGGCATGCGGCCGGCCGACGTGCAGCTGGAGCGGGACGCCTACGAGGCGTCCATCGCCTGGCTCGACGACGCCATCCGCCAGCTGCTCGACAGCCTCGAGGCGCGCGGGGTGCTGGCCAACACCATCGTTGTCGTGACCTCGGACCATGGCGAGGAATTCGGTGAGCACGGGGCCTACCTGCACGGGCACACGCTGTTCCGTGACGCGGTGCACGTGCCGCTGCTCCTCTGGGCGCCGGGCCGCGTGCCCGCGGCGCGCCGGGTGGCCCGGCCCGTGAGCCTGCGCGACCTCCCTGCCACGCTGCTCGAGTTCACCCCCGCGGCCGGCAGCGCCTTCCCGGGCCGCCCGCTGCAGCGGTTCTTCGGTGACAGCGTGCCCGCGCCGGAGGCGCCGGTCCTCACCGAGGTGCAGAAGGCGATCCGCATGCCGGAGTGGTACCCCGGCGCCCACGGCGCGCTCCGGTCGCTCACCGACACGGCCTACCAGTTCATCCAGCACGCCGATGGGAGTCACCAGCTCTTCGCGTGGCCCACGGACCCGGAGGAGCGGGAGAACCTGTACCGCTCCCCGCCGGGACGCGCCCTCGCCGAGGGCTACCTGGCGCTGCTCCGTGAGGTCGCGGAGTTCCCACCGGACGGCCCCGCGTCGGAGCTGCCGTGAAGACCACGCCGTGGGGCACGCCCCGGTTCCTCGCCGCCGTCCTCCTGGCCTCGGGCCTGCTCAAGCTGGCCCTTGCGGTGGCCGTCCGGCACCACGACGCGATCCTGGACGAGGGCGCGTACCTGGAGCTGGCGCAGGGCCTGGCGGCGGGCCGCGGCTTTGCCGGCACCTTCCGTCCACCAGGGTACCCGGCCTTCATGGCCTTCTGGCTGTGGCTCGGGGCGGGCACGCTCGGCATCCGGCTGGTCCAGGTGGCACTCTCGCTCGCCTCCACGGTGCTCCTGCACCGGATCGTGGCACGGGAGGCGGGGGAGCGCGCCGCACGGGTGGCGGTGCTGATCTTCGCCTTCGACCCGCTGCTCGTGGCTTTTTCCCACCGCCTCTGGTCCGAGACGCTGTTCATCGCCCTGTTCCTCGTGGCGCTGGACCAGCTGCTCCTCGTGGCCCGGGCGCCGGGCTGGCGTCGCGTGGCGCTGACCGGCCTGGTGCTGGGCGCGAGCGCGCTGGTGCGGCCGATGGTCGTCACCTCGCTGCCCTTCATCGGCGTGTGGTTCCTCTGGAACGCCTGGCGCGACCGCGGCGCCGACGGCCTGCGCCTCGCCCGCCCCGTGCTGCAGACACTCGGGCTCGGCCTGGCCTGCCTGCTGGTGATCCTGCCCTGGAGCGCCCGCAACCAGCGGGTGACCGGGACGTTCATCCTGATCGACAGCAACGGCCCCTTCAACTTCCTCGTCGGCAGCCAGCCCGAGGCACGGTTCGTGGACAAGGACGACGTCTGGTCCAGCCGCTATGGCCGCGTGGACGGGCAGCCGTACACTGAGCTGGTGCTGACCGATGCCGCCCGGGCCCAGGGCGGGGCCATGGCGCAGGCGAAGGTCAACATCGCCGCCGACCCGGCGGCTTTCCTGGCCAAGTGCCTGTGGGAAGCGGGGCACCTGTGGACCCTCGACTCCTTCCTGCTGCGCCACCTGCGGAACGGATGGTACGGCCAGGGACTCCCGGGCTGGGTCACCCCGCTCGTCACCGTGGCGTCGGCGGGCTTCTACGCCCTGCTGGTCCTCGCCGGCCTGGCGGGGCTGCTCCTGGACTCCCGGCCGCCGCTCTCCCGCCTGGCGGTGCTCCTGGTGGGACAGACGGTGCTCCTCTTCGGCGCCACGTACGCCCTCTCCCGCTACTCCCTGACGCTGCACCCGCTGCTGGCGTTCGGCGCCGCCGCGCTGCTCACCGCCACGGGCGGGCCGCTGGAGCGCTGGCGGTCGGCCGCCCGCCCCGCGCGCGCCGCCCTCGTCCTGCTGCTGGTCCTGGTGGGATCGGGCTGGGTCCGCGACGTGCCGCTGCTCGGTGACATGCTGCTCCGGCAGGGCGCTGCGCACCGCTTCCGGATGGAGCAGGCGGGAGGGCCACAGCCATGACCGGCCTCCTGCTCACGGTCTTCCTGGTGCTGCTCGCGCTCGGGGCTCCGCGCCACGCCAGCGGGCTACTGAGCCTGCGGAGCGCCACCCGCACCCTCTTCGGGGCACGCATCGTGGTGCCCACCCTCGTCGTGGCCGGCACGCTGGCGCTCCTCGCCCGGCGCTACCTCGACGTGACCGGGTACGCCGAGCGCACCGTGGTCAGTACCGTCGGCTTCCTGGCGCTGTACATGCTGGCCGAAGGGCTGGCGCCGCACACCGCCCGCCTGGTGGAGTGGCTCGACCGGCGCAGCTTTGCGCAGGTGGCGGGCGCGGGGATGCTCGCCAGCCTGCTCGCCGGGTGGCTGGTCTTCGACGGGTTCCCGCACGTGAGCGACGAGGTGGCGTACCTGTTCCAGGCGAAGACCATGGCGCTCGGCCGGCTGAGCCTGCCACCGCCGGAGCCGCGGGAATCGTTCGTCTTCCTGCACACCCTGGTGGACAATGGCCAGTGGTACGGCATCATGAACCCGGGGTGGCCCGCCTTCCTGGCCCTCGGCTTCCTGGTCCGCGCCCCGTGGCTGGTCAACCCGCTGCTCGGCGTGCTGGCGCTGTGGTGCTTCCGCGGCTTCTTCCACGAGGCGGGTGTCACCGGGCGGACCGCGCGCCTGGCCATCCTCCTCCTTGCCGTCTCGCCGTTCCTCGTCTTCATGAACGGCACCTACATGTCGCACGCCACGACCCTGGTCCTGTTCGGGCTGTTCTGCTGGCGCTGGGCGCGCCTGCTGCGCCTGGAGCAGCGCCGCGACGCGGTGGTGGCCGGGCTGGCGCTCGGCGCGTGCTTCCTGGTGCGCCCGGTGGACACCGTCGCCATCGGGGTCCCCTTCGCGGTGCAGGGCCTGCTCCGCCTGCGGCGCGGCCCGCGGCTGGTGCCGCTCTTTGCGCTGGCGCTGGCGGCCGCGAGCCTCGGCGTGCTGGCCACCCTGGCCTACAACCGCGCGCTCACCGGCCATGCCACCGAGATGACGGTGAGCCGGTACTTCGAGGTCCGGAACCCGCATGAGCAGTTCGGCCTCGGCTTCGGCCCCGAGATGGGGACCAAGCTCCACGGCGAGGAGTGGCCCGGGTTCACCCCGGCCGATGCCGTGGTGGTGACCGCCTACCGCCTGAGCCAGCTGTTCCTCGACCTCTACGGCCTGCCCCTGCTGCCGATCGCCGCGATGGTGCTCGCGGTGCGTCGCCGCCGTGACTGGGACGAGTGGCTCGGCGTGAGCGTGGCCGCCGCGGCCTCGCTCACCGGCGTGTACTTCCTGCACTTCTACCATGGGGTGGCCTACGGTTCCCGGCACCTCTACCTGGCCACCCCCGCGATCGCCCTCCTCATGGCGCGTCCCGCCGCCGACTGGCTGGAACGCGGGACGGAAGAGACGACCCGCCGCGGCCGCGCGATCGTCGCGGCCCTGGTGTGCTTCACCGTGCTGTTCGCCTACCCGCCCCTGGTCCGGGAGTACCGCCAGCTCTACCGGGGGGTGGACGGCCGGATCCGGGACGCTGTCCATGTGGCGGGCGTCACGGACGCGCTGGTCTTCGTCGACGAACATCGATGGGGATGGAAGTTCGCGTTCCCGCTCAATGCGTACCCGCTGGAGCGGAACCGGGTACTTTTTGTCCGGGATGACCCGGCGCTGAACCCGCAGGTGCGGCAGCGCTACCCGAGATCGCAGTACCTGAGCCTCCGGATCGAGCGGGACGGCCAGGTGAGCCTGGCGCCCCTCGCGGCGCCCTGACGGAGGGAGTGCCCACGATGTCCCACCGCGACGCCACCCTGGCGGGACTCGCCACGGTCGCCTGCCTGACCGCCGGTCTCGCCTGTGGCGGGGATCCCACCGGCGGCGGCGGGGGCACCGACACCCTGCCCCCCCCGCCCGCCGGCGAGGGGCTGACCATGGGCTTCGTGACCTACGCCGGGGGCGGGAGCGAGGACATGGGGCGGGACGCCGCGACCGACGCGCAGGGCAACGGCTACATCTCCGGCAGCGCCAAGTCCGCCAGCTTCCCGGTGACCCCCGGCAGCTTCGACGTCACCTACAACGGCGCCGGCGGCTTCCCGTCCGACGCGTTTGCGCTCAAGCTCTCCCCCGCCGGCGTGGAGGGGTGGGGCACCTTCCTCGGTGGGCCGGAGTATGAGCGCGCCTACGCCATCGAGGTGGACGACCAGGGTTACGTCTACCTGGCCGGACGGGCGGGGAGCGGCTTCACCCCGACGGCGGGCGCGCTTCAGGGCACCTTCGCCGGCGGCAATGGCGGCCCGGAGTACGGCCCGCAGGATGGCTTCCTCTGCAAGCTGAGCCCGTCGGGGGCCTCCGTGGTGTTCTGCACCTACTTCGGCAATGCCGACTACGTGCCGATCCGCGACATCGCGGTGGATGCCAACCACGACATCTACATCGTCACCTCCGACTCGGTCGGGGGCTTCCCGTCGGGCTGGTTTGCCAACGCCTACCAGCCGGCCATCGCCGGCGGCCGCGACATGCTGGTGGCCAAGGTCAAGGGCGACGGCACCCAGGTGCTGTGGGCCACCTACCTCGGCGGCAGCGGCCAGGAGGCCAACACCAATTCCATCCGGGTGGACGCGAGCGGCGTCTATGTGGACGGCCTCACCCGCTCCGATGACATCCCGACGCCGAACGGATTCGACCATACCCTGGGCGGGACCTCCGACATCTACCTGGCCAAGCTGAGCCTCGACGGCGCCAGCCTGCTCTGGGGCACCTACGTCGGCGGCAACGGCACCGAGGACACCGAGACCCACCAGCTGGCGCTCGACCCCTCCGGCAACCCGATCGTGGTGGGCCCCACCTCCTCGAGCGACCTGCCCACCAGCGGCACCGCCGTCCAACGGCAGCCCGCGGGGGGCGGGACCGACGCGATGGTGGCCAAGGTGAGCCCGGCGGGCGCCCTGCTGGCCATGACGTACCTGGGAGGGTCGGGGGCGGAACGGGCGGAGGGCGTGGCGACCGACAGCCGGGGCAACATCTACCTGACGGGCTATACCACCTCGAGCAACTTCCCCACCAACCTGGGCAACAACTTTGCCGGGGGCCAGGACCTGCTCTTCGCCAAGCTCTCGCCGGACCTGAGCCAGCTCCTCGTGGCGGCGGTGGTGGGCGGGGCCGGCGATGACCGGGGGCGGTCGATCATCGTGTCGCCCCAGGGCACCGTGTACCTGACGGGCCAGACCACGTCGCAGAGCCTCCCCGTGCTCGGCGCGCTCCAGGTCGGCTTCGGCGGCGTGATCGACGCCTTCGTGGTCGGGCTCGACCCGGAGTAGCCGTCCGGCTACGGGGCCGAGGCGCCGGCCGCGACGGCCCGCAGGGAATCGAGCGCGGCCGGCCCGTAGTAGCGCCCCCGCGCCACCACCCCGGCGATCCGCCGGGTGTTGCTGATGTCCGCCAGCGGATCAGCCGAGAGCAGCACCAGGTCGGCCGCCTGCCCGACGGCGATGGTCCCCTGCGTATCCTGCCGGCCCAGGAACCGGGCCGCCTCGCGGGTGGCGGATTGCAGCGCCTGCATCGGCGACATCCCCGCCTCCACCAGCAGCGCCAGCTCGTCGTGCAGGCTCGCCCCGGGAAGCCGGGTCCCGCCCGGCCCGTCGGTGCCGGCGAGGATCGGCACGCCCTGCCGGATCATCCCGCCGAGAATCGCGAGCTCTCGCCGATAGAGCTGGTGCGCCAATGTGGTATCGCCGGCCCAGCGCACGTCGGTCGACGGTTCGCCGCTGCTGAGGCCCGGGAACCGGCGCAGCTCCCCCGCCAGCTCCGCCGAGGGTGGCACCAACCGGATGTCCCGCAGCATGACCAGGGTGGGGACCTGCCACGTCTCGTGGCTCCGGAACCCCGCCAGTACGCTGTCGGTGCGCGGGTCGCTCTGGGTGGCCAGCATCTCCCGGTAGCGACGCCGGAAGTTCTCCTCGGGGTGCGACAGTCCCACCCGGGCCAGCAGGCGCCGCCACCATCCCTCCTCGGCCAGGGCATCGGCGCGGATCGACGCCTCGTCGGCGGCACAGGCGAGCACCACACCATCGAGGTGCTCGATGCTCCGCTGGCCCATCCGCGCCACGGTCACCGCGCCGAGGTCGATGGCGGTGTGTCCCGCCACGTTGAGCCCCGCGGCGTTGGCCGCCTGGAAGAGGCGCAGGTAGTAGCGCCCCTCGAGGCCGTCGACCTTCACGAAATCGGCGCCGCCCTCCACCAGGAGCTGCACCGAGCGGAGCACGTCGGCATCGGAGCCGATCGGGAATGGCGCCTCCGGGGTGACCGGGTTCTTGCCGACCTTTCGCCCGGTGATCACCAGCCGTGGACCGGGCACGGCGCCAGTCGCCGCCTCGTCGCGCCAGCGCCGCAGCACGGCCAGGTCGCCCGCCATGTCGCGGACGCCGGTGACCCCGGAGGCCAGCAGGAGCGGAAAGACCGCGGCGCGGTTCCGCTCGAGACCACGCACCCGGTTGCTGTCGGGCCGGAGCGGCCGGTTGGCCAGGTGCATGTGCATGTCCCACAGCCCCGGGATCAGGAACTTCCCGCGACCATCCACCACGACCGCGCCGCGTGGCGGCCGCGCCGCGCCCGCGGGGGTGACCGATACGATGCGGTCGCCCGCGATGAGGACCGTCATGCCCGGGGCGGGCGCGGCGCCGGTCGCGTCGATCACGGTGACGCCGGTGATGGCGATCGGCGGCCGGACCGTGTCCGCAACCATCGGGGCGGCCAGCAGGGGGAGCGCGAGAAAGAGCAGCATCACGGACCGTCGTTGGAGGCGGGGGACAAAGGGCACAATCCAAGCCATCCTGCAGAACGAAGCGTGGGGGTGGGCCGGCCCGCCACCGCGCCATGTCACGCCCGGCGATCAAATCTGTAACACGCGACGTGACAACAGCTTAGAATATAGCCTCCGGACGCGTCCCCCGGAACCGACCGCCCACCCAGCCCGCCGCCTCGTGGTCCGGGGCTTGCTGGGCAGGAGGCTTCACTTCAACGCCCGCAACCGGATGCGATCCAAGCAGTTACTGACAGCGCTCGGCATCATCCTCCTGCTCACCGGCCTCGCGCTGCCGGCGGGGAGCCTCGGCACGGCGGTCTCCCCCGTCAGTCTGCACCACGCCGGGGAGGTGACCACCGGGCTGTGGCTGTTCAAGCTGATGCTCGTGCTGCACGGCGGGCTGTTGCTCGCCTGGGGGCGGCTCCCGCTGCTCACTGAGGGTGCCGCGCTGCTCTCGCCCCGCAGCCTGGCCCGGGGGAGCGAGGAGCCCGCCTGGGCGGCATGGGCCGCCGGCGCGCTGGTGCTCCTGGGGCTCGGGCTGCGCCTGCCGGCGCTCGCCGATGGACTCTGGTTTGACGAGATCCAGACGCTGGTCGAGTACGTCCGGCTGCCGCTCGGCCAGATCGTGACCCGGTTCGACAGCCAGAATCAGCACCTGCTCTATTCCGTGACCGCCCGCCTGGTCACCACCCTGGGAGGCGAGGGCGCGATCACGCTCCGGCTGCCGGCGGTGGCCTTCGGGGTGGCGAGCCTGTGGGCCACCTGGCGGTTCGGGCGGACGGTGGCGGGCTGGCGCGAGGCGCTGCTGGCCACCGCACTGCTCGCCGTCTCCTACCACCATGTCTGGTTCTCGCAGAACGCGCGGGGCTACACCGGCCTGCTGCTGTGGACCGTGGTCGCCACCGGGTGCTTCCTGCGCCTGCTCTCCGGCGTCTACGAGGACGGGCGGCGCCTGGCGCTGCTCTACGGCCTCGCGATGGCGCTGGCGGTCTACACGCACGCCACCGCCGTGCTGGTGGCGGTGGCCCATGCCGGCATCCTCGCGCTGCTCGTGCTTCGGCGGTGGCCGGAATCGCGCGGCGGTCCGGCGCTGGCCTCGCTCCTCGGGCTGGTCCTGGCGGGCTCGCTCAGCCTGCTGCTCTACGCGCCGGTGCTGCCGCAGTTCGCCGCCACGCTCACCGAGCCCTCGGCCTTCCACGCGGAGACCGAGTGGCAAAACCCCACCTGGATGGCGCTCGAGGCCATGCGCGGCCTGGCCGGCGGCCTGCCCGGCGGCTGGGTGGCGCTCGGGCTCGGCGCCGGCGTGCTGGTCGCGGGCCTCGTGAGCTACGCCCGACAGGGCCTCGCCATCCTGGGCGCCATGGTCCTGCCCGGCCTGGTGACGCTGGCCGCGATCATCCTGCTGCGGCACAACCTGTGGCCGCGGTTCTTCTTCTTCTCCGCCACCTTCGCGGTCCTGATCGTGATCCGGGGCGGGTTCAGCCTGTCGCGGATGGTCACCCGCGCGCACGGCGGCCGCCTGGCACTCGCGGGCACCGTGGTGGTGATCCTCGCCAGTGCCCTCACGGTGCCCCGCGCCTGGGGGCCCAAGCAGGACTTCGTGGCGGCGATGCGCTACGTCGATGCCCAGCGCGGCCCGGACGACGCGGTGGCCACGGTGGACCTGACCACCTATCCGCTGACGCGCTATTATGCTCGCGACTGGGTCCCGGTGGAGCAGGCGACGGCGCTGCGGCAGCTGGCCGGCGCCCATCCGCGCACCTGGGTGCTGTACACCTTCCCGGTGCGGCTGGCCGCCGCGTATCCGGACGTCTGGCAGGAGCTCGCGGACTACCAGCAGATGGCCACCTTCCCCGGCACCGTCGGGGGGGGCGCGATCGTGGTGCTGGCCAGCCGCCCGCCGGTGCCGGCCGATTCCGCTTCCACCCCGAGGACCGCCGAGTGATCGAGGACGTCTACGAGGATGCCGCCGGCGTCCTGCCCCACGCCGTTTCCGTGGTGATCCCCGCCTACAACGAGGGGGCGCACGTGGCGCAGCAGGTGCGCGACGTGGACGAGGTGCTGCGGCAATCCGGCTGGACCTACGAGATCATCGTGGTCGACGACGGCAGCCGCGACAACACCGCGGAGGCCGCCGACACCACCGGGGCCCGGGTGCTGCGGCGGCGGCCCAACCGCGGGTACGGCGCGGCGCTCAAGCTGGGGATCCACCGCGCGAAGCACGACTGGATCCTCATC
This sequence comes from Gemmatimonadota bacterium, assembly GCA_016713785.1. NCBI lineage: Bacteria > Pseudomonadati > Gemmatimonadota > Gemmatimonadota bacterium. The sequence continues at coordinate 1,907,756 of JADJOM010000003.1, forward strand.
ACCGACGCCGACGGCACCTACCCGGTGAGCGCGATCCCGGTGCTGCTCGCCGCCGCCGACCGCAACGCCATGGTGGTGGGCGCCCGCACCGGGGAGACCGTGCAGGTGCCGCTGGTACGCCGCCCCGCCAAGGCCTTCCTGCGCTGGCTGGCCAGCTACCTGAGCGAGCGGCCGATCCCGGACATCAACTCGGGGCTGCGGCTCATGCGGCGGGACCTGATCGCGCGCTACGAGCACCTGCTCCCCAACGGGTTCTCGTTCACCACCACGATCACCCTGGCCGCCAACTGCAACGGGCATCCGGTCGAGTACATCGCGATCGACTACCACTCGCGGAAGGGCCAGTCCAAGATCCGGCCCCGCCACGCCTACGACTTCGCGCTGCTGACCTTCCGGACCATCATCTACTTCAACCCGCTCAAGGTCTTCATCCCCCTGGGCGCGGGGCTGTCGCTGGTGGGCCTCGGCAAGCTGGCCTATGACATCTACCGGGACAACCTCTCCGAGACGGTCGTCCTCTGCTTCCTGGGCGCGCTGATCGTGTGGGCCGTCGGCCTGCTGGCCGACCAGAACGCGCGCATCGGGCTCAAGCGATGAAGGTCTGGCTCAAGGTCGCCGTCAGCCTCGGGCTGCTCGGCCTGCTGGCCTGGGTGCTGCCCTGGCACCAAGTCGAGGAGGCGATCCGCCGGCTCTCACCGGGCATGTGGACGCTCGTGCTGCTCGGCTTCGTGTCGGGCCATGCGCTCGGCGTGCTCAAGTGGCGGCTGTTCGTGAACGCCGGCCACGCCGCCCTCCGGCTGGGCGACGCCGCGCTCTGCTACGGCGCCGGTCTCTTCGCCAACCTGTGCCTGCCGAGCATCGTGGGCGGGGACGTGCTCCGCATGGCGCTGGCGGGCAAGTTCACCCGCCGTCCCGAGGCCGCCTTCCTGGGCGGCGTGCTCGACCGCCTCACCGACATGATCGCGATGGCGATCCTCGTGGCCGGCGGCGCGCTCTTCGCCCGCAACGACCTCCCCGGCTGGGGCGAGGGCGTCTTCACGGTGGCACTGCTGGTGGGCTTCGTGGCGCTGGGCTTCTCCCTGCCCTTCGTGCTGCGGCGCCCACTCCACCGCTGGCCCAGGAAGCTGCGGCGGCCGATCGGCCGCACGCTGGTGGCGCTGCGCCGCCTGGCCCGCGACCCGGCCCACGGCCTGCAGGGCCTCGGCCTCTCGCTCACCATCCAGGGTGGGTTCGTGCTGCTCAACGCCTGGCTGGGGTACCAGCTGGGCATCCGGGTACCGCTCTCGGTCTGGTTCCTCGTCTGGCCGCTGGCCAAGATCGCCGGCCTGATGCCCATCAGCCTGGGCGGGCTGGCGGTGCGCGAGACCACGCTGGCCGCCCTCCTTACCCCCTTCGGCGTGCCCTTCGCGCTGGGCGTGGTCTGCTCGCTGTTGTGGCAGACCGTGCTCATCGGCGGCGGGCTCTTCGGCGGCCTCGTCTGGCTGGTGCTCAGCCGGACCCGCCAGGGCACGGTGGACCGCCCCGGCGCCATCATTCACCAGGTGACACACCCCGGGCATGGCTGAACCCCACATCGTTGTCCTGGGCGCCGGCCCCGCCGGCGTCGGCGCGGCCTGGCGGCTGCGGCAGACCGGCAAGGCGCGGGTGACCGTGCTGGAACAGCACCCGGTCGTCGGCGGAAACTCCGGCAGCTTCGACGGCAGCTTCCAGCGCCTCGACTTCGGCAGTCACCGCCTGCACCCGGCCTGCGAGCCGGAGATCCTCGCCGACATCCGGCGCCTGCTCGGCCCCGACCTGCTCGACCGGCCGCGGCACGGCCGGATCCACCTGCGCGGGCGCCTGGTGCACTTCCCGCTCAAGCCGGTGGACCTCCTGCTGCGCCTCGACCCGGGCTTCGCGCTCGGCACCCTCGGCGACATGGCGCGGAAGGCCCTGGGCGGCAAGGCCGACGAGGGCGACACCTTTGCCTCGGTGCTGTGGGCCAACCTGGGCCCCACGATCTGCCGCGAGTTCTACTTTCCGTATGCCCGGAAGATCTGGGGCCGCACGCCGGAGGAGCTCTCGGGCATCCAGGCCCGGCGCCGGGTCTCCGCCGGCTCGTTCGGCAAGTTGGTGAAGAAAGTCCTGACCGCCGTCCCGGGACTCAAGCCGCCGGGCAGCGGACGGTTCTTCTACCCCCGGCGCGGCTTCGGCCAGATCAGCGAGGCCTACGCCGAGGCGGCGCGCGGGATGGGCGCGGAGTTCTGGATGGAGAGCCGGGTCGCCGGGCTCACCCCGCCGGCGGCGCCCGGCGGGCGGTGGACGGTGCAGGTGGAGCGGCCGCAGGGACCCACGACGCTCGAGGCGGACTACGTCTGGTCGAGCATCCCCATCACCGCGCTGGCGCGGGCCATGGGCCAGCGCACCCCGGCCGAGGTACACGCCGCGGCGGGCCAGATCAGCTACCGCGCCATGCTGCTGATCTACCTCGACCTGCCGGTCGACCGCTTCACCGAGTACGACGCACATTACTTCCCCGACGCGGGCATCCGGATCACCCGGCTGTCGGAGCCCAAGCACTACGCCGACCGGCAGGACCTCCCGGGCCGGACCACGCTCTGCGCCGAGCTGCCGTGCGAAGTCGACGACGCGACCTGGAAGCTCGACGACGCCGCGCTCGGCGCGCTGGTCGGTGACGACCTGGCGCGGGCCGGCCTCTCCCTTCCCGCGGCGCCCACGGCGGTCTACACCCGGCGGCTGCGTCAGGCCTACCCGGTGTACTTGAACGGCTACGAGGTGCCCTTCGGGGTCCTGGATCGCTGGGCGGACAGCCTGCCGCAGATGATCAGCTACGGCCGGCAGGGCCTCTTTGCGCACGACAACACGCACCATGCGCTGTTCATGGCCTACAGCGCAGTGGAGTGCTTGAAGGACGGCCGGTTCGATGAGGCCCGGTGGCAGGCCTTCCGCGAGGTTTTTCGCACCCACGTGGTCGAGGACTGAGCCGAAGTGTTGCGTGCTCGCCACATGCGCTGCGATTGTGCAACATAAACCGGTAGAGAGGGCCCGATTCCAGGGTCCTCCTTGGAATACCAGAACCGGGGTCGGATATTCCCGCCGATCCGCTTAAGCTGGCGCAGGGCATGAGCTTTGCTCCCTGCAGCCTCGAATCTCGACCCGTCGTTTCGCCGCACCGAGTGAGGAGCTGGAATGAACCCGATCAAGCGCATCGCCCGCCATGCGCGCCTGACGAGCTATTCCTATCGCGACATGGATAGCCCGCCCTTCCTGGTGCTGTTCATCAACAGCATCTGCAACATGAAGTGCGAGCACTGTTTCTACTGGACCAGCCTCAACAAGAAGGACGACCTGTCCAAGGAGGAGATGTTTGCGCTCTCCGACTCCCTGGGACAGATCGAGAACCTGAACCTCTCCGGCGGCGAGCCGTTCCTGCGCAAGGAATTCGGCGAGATCTGCCGCAAGTTCATCCGCACCAACGGCGTCAAGCAGATCTACGTGCCGACCAACGGCTACTTCACCGAGCGCTGCATCGCGGCCATCCGCGAGGTGCTCAAGGAGCCGTCGCTCGACCTGTTCGTGGCCGAGATCTCCCTCGACGGCATGCCCGAGTTCCACGACAAGTTCCGGGTGGCGCGCCACGCCTTCAAGAAGGCGATGGAGACCTACGACGCCCTCGTCGAGCTGCAGAAGGAGGACCCGCGGGTCCGGGTGCACTCCATCTCCACCGCCACCGACGTGAACATGGAGGAGATCAAGAAGCTCACGACCTACCTCTATGAGCGCTGCCCGCAGATGGACCACCACAACCTGGCCATCATCCGCGGCGACCGGAAGAACCCGACCCTCAAGGGCCCGAGCCTCAAGCAGTACGAGGACCTCTACGAGTACATCCGCCGGCTGTGGGCGCCGCGCGAGGAGGGCCGCACGGGCTCGGCGGTGGAGCCGATGCTCCAGTGGGCCAAGACGGAATCCGTGAAGCAGGAGCGGCAGGTCGTGCCCTGCAAGGCGGGCAAGATCAGCGGGGTGGTCTACGCCAACGGCGACGTCGGCGTCTGCGAGATCCACAAGCCGATCGGCAACCTGCGGCAGAAGACCTTCCCGGAGATCTGGCATTCGGCCGAGGCCAAGGCGCTGCGCGCCTCGATCGCGCGCAAGGAGTGCTGGTGCACCACGGAGGTCTTCATGTGGTCGAGCATCGTGTACCAGCCGCTGCCGCTGCTCGAGGCCACGATCAAGGGCAAGGTGTGGAGCAAGCCGCTCCCGCTGCACCCCTCCGAGCGCCTGCCGGTGAGCCTGGCGGACGGCCCGACCCCCGGTGGCGAGCCGGAGCCGGCCACCGCCGAGGAATCGGCGTACTGACCGCGCGATGACCGAAGGGCTGGCAGGTGCGCGACGGCCCGGGGGCCTCGGTCTCCCGGGCCGTCTCTTCCTGACGGTGGCGCTGGTCTACGCCATCCACTTTGCGCCGAACGTGGTGCGGGAGACCTACCTCGCCATCGCGCTCGGCGAAAGCGCGTCGGTGCGGGTGGATCGCTACCTCGGCCTGCATCCCGACCTCTTCGAGATTCCCGGCCGCGGCGCCTACATCAACAACAACCCCGGCGTCTCGCTGCTCGCGGCGGTCCCGTACGCCGCGGCCTCCCCGGCGATCGAGGGGTTGCTCCGCGCGGTGCCAAGCCTCGCGGCGCCGAAGCCGCCGGCCACCTATGATGATCCGCGGCCCAATCGCACCCGCTTCATGAACGAAATGCGGGCCCGCGGCCTCGACGTGAAGCTCGGGCTGGCCGCGGCCGCCATCCACCTCCTGTTCAACGTCCCCCTGGGCGCGCTCGCGGCGGTGGTGCTGTTCCTGTTCCTGCGCGCCCGGCTGCGGGATGAGCGGGCCGCCCTCTGGCTGGCGCTGCTCTTTGCGCTCGGCACGCCGGTCTTCTTCCGCTCGGCATTCCTCAACCAGAACCTCGCCCTGGCCTACTGCACCCTGGCGGCCTACCTGGCGCTGGCCTGGCACGGCGGCGAGACCACTGCCGACCGGCCCCTGCCCCGGGGACGGGTGCGCTGGGCCGGCTTTGCCCTGGGCCTCGGGCTGCTGTGCGACTACTCCGCGGCGCCGCTGCTCATCGCCTTCGGTGTGTGGCTCGTGGCGACCGGGTGGCGCCGCGGCGGGCTCGCCCTCGGCGTTCGGCAGGGAGCCGACTTTACCCTGGGGGCCGTCGGCCCCATCGCGGCCCTGCTGGCCTACCAGGCCGTGGCCTTCGGGAGCCCCTGGTTCCCCGCGCAGCGCTACATGCCGGCCACCGACCTGAGCACGGATGGCTGGAACGGCCTGCAGGTGCCCACGCCAGACCTGCTGTGGCGCAACCTGCTCGACCCGCGGTATGGGCTGCTCGTCTCCTGCCCCATGCTCCTCGCGGCGCTGCTGGCCCCGCGCTACCGTCGCCGGCCGGGGGCCGCGGGCGGGGCCGAGCTCACGCTGCTCCTCGGCGCCAGCCTGGCGCTGTACCTGTTCTGCTCGGCCGTGTCGTTCGCCGCGCTGCAGTGGAACACGGGCGTGCGCTACCTGGTGCCGGCGGTACCGCTCCTCTTCGTGGCCCTGGTGCCGGTGCTGCTGCACCTGCCCCGCGCCGTCACGTGGCTGCTGGTGGTGCCGACCCTGACGATCGCGTGGGCCATGGCCATGACGCGCGAGAACGTCTTCACCGCGCTGCTCCGGGTCTTCGCCCTGGGGCCGGAGCTGCCGTGGCACACCGTGCTCCAGAAGACCGCCATGGCCTATCTGCCGGCGCTCGCGCGGGGCGGGACGCCGATCATGGTCCTGCTGCTGGCCGGCGTGATCCTCTGGCTGCTGTGGCGCGACGCGCCCTTCCAGCCAGCCGGCGACGCCTGACCGATGGCCGAACCCCGCGTCTCGGTCCTGGTGTGCGCCATCGCCGGGGCGGAGCACCTGGCCCGGTGCCTGGAACTGGTGCTGGCGCAGGAGGGCCCCGCGCCGCACGAGATCCTCGCGGTCGCCGACCCCAACCTCCCCGGGGTCGCGGAGCTGGCGCCGCGCTTCCCGTCGGTGCGGATCATCCGCAACGAAGGCCAGAGCACCCCGATCGAGATCGCCAGCCGCGCGCTGCGTGAGGCCACCGGCGACATCATCGTCCTCACCGAGGACCATTGCCGCCCCGCCCGCGACTGGCTTCGCCGCCTGGTCGGTGCCCATGCGCCGGGGCGGGCCGTCGTGGGCGGCGCCGTGGAGACCGACCACGCGGGCAGCGCGGTCACCTGGGCGTTTTACCTCGTGGACTACTACCGGTACATGCGCCCCTGCACGGCGGGGCCCGCGCCCGCCCTCACGGTGTGCAACGTCTCGTACCGGCGCGAGCAGCTCGAGGCCGTCCGAGCGCTGTGGCGGGAGACCTTCCACGAGACGGCGGTCAACGCCGCACTGGCGGAGCGCTTCGGGGTGCTCTGGATCGTGCCCGAGGCGGAAGTGCACACCCGCAGGGCCGTGACCTTCGCCGACGCGGTCTACGAGCGCTACGCCTTCGGGCGGATGTTCGCCTGCAACCGGAACCGGTTCGGCGGCTCGCCGGCGCGCCGCGTGGTGTACGCCTGCCTGGCCCCGCTGCTGCCGCCGCTGATCATGTGGCGCATGGCCCGGCGCGCGTTCCGCTCGCCCGCCGCCGGCGTGATGTACCTGCGGTCGCTGGTGCCCCTGCTGGCGATGGTCGGCGCCTGGACCTGGGGGGAGTGGCTCGGGTACGTGACCGACGGCCCGCCCGCGCACGTGAACGCCGCCCCGGAGCTGCGGGCGGCGGCGCGGGATGCGGCGGCGGGTGCGGCGACGCGTGGCTAGGGGCGCCTCCGCGCCAGGCGCCAGCCCAGCGCCGTCCCCGTGAGCAGCACCAGCAACCCCGCCAGCACCCGCTTCACCGAGAACATCGCCGCCCAGCGCGCGCTGGCCGGCACCGGCACCGGCACCGGCTCCAGCATCGCGGTGTAGCGTTCCGGGGTGAACATGGGGTTGGTGAACTCGCCGAAGGTCCGCACCGCGACATCCACCGCCGGTCCGTCCACCCGCACCACCAGGTAGGTATCGAACTGCGAGGAGAGCAGCCGGCTCTTCTCGAGGTTCCGCAGCGTCTGCAGCTGGGTGCCCGCCTCCATGCTCGACTGCACGTACCGCACGCTGTCCCTGGTGACCCAGCTGAACTTGAGCGGACCCAGGTCGCCACCGAAGACCCAGCGCACGCCGGCCGCCTGCAGCAGGGGATGCACGTCGCGCCACCAGGGGGCGCTGGCATCCCACCAGAGCAGGTGGTGCATCACCACGAAGGTGTGGTCCCACGGCCCGGCACGTCCCAGCTCGGCGCGCAACCACGCGACCTTGCCGCTGTCGAGCGCGGTGGGCCGCACGAACGGGTTGTGCCGGAGGTCTCCGTCGGGCGGGATCCAGGGCGACGGCAGCAGGATGAACCGGCTGCCATGCTGCTCCACGGCCATGGCCGGCGCGCCATAGCGGCGCACCCACACGTCGCGGCTGGGCAGGTCGCTGATGTCGTGGTTGCCGGGGGTCCGGTAGACCGGCACGCCGAGGGTGGCGAGGGCCGAGTCGAGCTGGTCCCACTGGCGCTCGAGGACCTCGGTGCGCGTGGGGTTGTGGTCGATGTCCCCCCAGATCAGGTCGCCATTGATGACCACGAACGCCGGGCGTTCCGCCCGGACCCGCTGCAGCAGTTCGGGGAGCTTGGGGCTCAGCTCGCCGGTGGCGCCGCCCCGCACGTGGCCCAGCACCACGAAGGTGTAGGGGGCCTCGTGCTGCGCCGCGAGGGGCGCCCCGCCGGCCAGCGTCAGCGCCAGTGCCAGGTGCCGGTAGATCACGGGTGCTCCGGGGAGGGCGCCGCGAGGGCCGTGGAGACGGGCGCGGCGGGCAGGCGGACCAGCCGCCAGCCACGCAGGTACAGCTCGCTCGGCTTGAGGTCGATCCAGCCGGTCTTGGTGGCCACCTTCTCGACCCTGGCCGAGGGCGCGGCGCGGAGCCGCAGGCCGGTATAGTGCCCCGGCGGGAGGCGGATCCCGGTGAGGCGGAAGAGCAGCGGGTCGCCGGTCAGCTCGAGCGGCCGCGCCAGGGTGCCGGCGGCGCCCTGCACCTCGAGCGCGGCGCCGGTCAGCTCGGCGGTCGAGGCCTCGATCACCACCATCCACTCCTCGCCCGGGGGCACGGTCCAGTCCACGGCCCGCGTGATCGCGGCGGGCCGGGCTTCCACGCTGAGGACCAGCGTCGACCGCCGCTTGGTCAGCCGCACGATGTTCTCCGCCGCGGTCCAGCCGTCGGTGTAGGCACCGAAGTCGTCCTCGAACTCCTGCCATTCGACCAGGTCGGGCTGGTGCCGTGGCTCAAGCCCGGGAACGGGCCCCGCGGTGTCGGCGAGCGCCGGGATGCCGTAGAGCGCGTAGAGCCAGCCGAGTTGTTCCCGTGGTGGCGCGACGGCGGCGGGCCGTGCGACCCAGGCCGCCCCCGCACCCACCGCCGAGTCGATCCCCGGGTTGTCGGCCAGGGTGAGGCGCGAGAAGGCGTCGCTCTGGATGCCGAGCGTGTTGCCCTCGAACAGGTTGTTGGCCACGGTGGCCCAGGCCCCGCCGCCGTAGCGCCAGTTCTTCCGGTCCTGGTAGATCCCCACGCCGTTGCGGACCAGGTGGTTGTTGAGCACCAGGGGCGTGGAGCGGTCCTTGACCTCCACGCCGCGCTTGCCGCCCTCGATGTAGTTGTTGAACACCAGCGGACTGCTGGCCTCGCCGATGGAGACGCCCTTGTCACCCGAGGCCACGATGTGGTTGCCGTAGACCAGCGGGGTCGACGTCATGAGGTCGATGGCGTCGCCGCCGGAGTTGCGGAACCGGTTGTGGGCGATGACGCCGGTGGAGATGTCGAGGTCCACGGCGTCGGAGTTGGCGTTGATGAACTCCGAGCTGTCGAGCGTGATCTGGCTGTGCAGCGCGTGGAAGGTGTCGTCGCTGCGGACGTTCTGCTCGAAGGTGACGTGGCGGAACAGCGCCCGGTTCACCCGGTGCAGGTTCACCATCCCGATGTACTCCACCCCGTCCAGGAATCCACCACCCCCGTAATAGAAGCGGGTCCAGGTGACGGTCGTCCCGTCGGCGCCGTGGCGCAGGGCCGAGAAGGCGCCCCACGGCTTGCCGGGGACATCGGGGATCACGTTGATGGGCCGCTCGCGGGTGCCCTGCATCAGGATGGGGCCCCGGGAGACGACGTTGACGTCGGGCGCGAGGCGCAGCGTGGTGCCGGCGGCCACGATCAGGGTGTCGCCCTCGGGAATCCGGACCGATTCGGTGAGGCGCACCGTGCCGCTCCACCGGTGAACGGTGTGGCCCGGCACCGGGAAGGCCCACGGGCTGTAGGAGCGGGTGGCGGGGATGGCCTCGCCGCCGGTCCACTGCCCCGGCTCCACCGCGGCCCCGGTGACCCGATTCGTGAGGACCGGGCGCACCGCGCCGGCCGCACCACGCACGAAGAGGCGATAGGCGAGCCGGCCCGGGCGCACGCCCAGGGTATCGGTGCGCCAGCCCGGGAGCAGGGCCACGGGCGCCGCCGGGGTGAAGACGCCCGCCCGGAACGTGCCGCGCACGGCGGGATCCCCGGGATCGAGCGCCCCATTCCGGTTTCGGTCGAGGAAGAGCGCCGGCGTGGTGGCCGTGCCCGGCAGCGCGAGGGCCGTCAGGTCCACCCCCACGTAGCCGCGGAGGTCCAGGTCCAGGACCGTCAGCCCCTCCGCGCGCCCGGCGGCCACCGCCACCTCCGCCTGGTCGAGCCAGCGGCGGAGCTCCGTGGCGTTGGCCTGGAGCACGCCGATCGCGGCGTCGGGGTCACCCGGATCGGGGACCAGGCCGGTGCGGAGCTGGTCGTAGGCGATGGCGTCGGGATAGCGGGTCACGACCGCGCGGAGCAGGCTGTCCGCGGTCACGAGGAAGCCCCCGTCGAGGCGCTGCCGCACCTCGTGCAGGATTCCGTCCACCAGGAACGGGTCGCGCAGCAGGGCGCGGAACACCGGGCTCAGCCGCTGGTCCTGGCGGGAGAGGCGGAGCAGCCGGGTGTCCCACGGGATCGGGTGCAGCATCCCGGTGGACGGGTCCTCGTACCACATCTGGTTGTGGACCGCGTCCATGTGGTACGGGTCGCCGGTCAGCAGCAGGTAGGCGAGGAGCCGGGTAAGCTCCGCCCGGTCCAGCCGGTGCATCAGGCTCAGGTGCCGCTCGAACGTGCTCCCGTTCACGTCGGCCAGGAACCGGGCGAGCTGCGACGTGCCGGGCCCGGTCGGACGGTCGTTCATCGCCACCCGGTTCCAGATGTAGGGATTCTGGAAGACGTCGCGCGGGAGGCCCTTGAAGTAGTCGCTGCGCTCCGCCGCGTCGCCGCGGAAGATGTTCCCCGGCATGCGGTCGAACGGGCGGAGGAAGGACTCGTCCACCGGCTCGATGAAGCGGTACAGCCCGGAGAAGCGGTTGTTGAGGAAGACCGGCACCACCGTCGTGCTGGGCGCCAGCAGGCCGAACTCCCCGGCCAGCCGGTTGGCGAGGAAGGCCTGCAGCGGGTCCTTCACGGAGAGCCCGAAGGCGCGATAGCGCTTGAAGAACTCCTCGCGTGGGGTCCGGACCGTGATCGTGTGCTTGTCGGTGGACCAGTGGACGCTGTTGTCGCCGCGCTTGCGGAGCTTGACCGGGAGGGTGCTGCCATCCCGCGCGAGCTCGGCATCGGTCCACACTCCCCATCCCAGCTGCGGGTCGGTCCACATCCGGGTCCAGTCGTCGCTGGGCAGGTTGAGCCGGACGATTCCCGCGTCCTTCTGCCCGGCATCGAGCCGACGCTCCACCCGGAGGAGCTGGGGCAGGTTGCGGAAGGCGCGGACCCGCGCGTCGAAGCGGGACGCGACCGAGGAGCGCGCGGACCACCAGTCGTCGAACTGGATGTCCCGCCGGAATGCCTCCGCGGCGGACCAGACGAGGTACACGCCGACCAGCAGGGGCACCGTGGTGAGGACCACCGCGTCGACCAGGCGCAGCGCGCGCAGGCGGTTCATCGCAGCAACTCCTGTTCGTCCCGCCGCCCGGCCTGGCCCTCGGTGGCCCATTCCTGGCGGGCCAGCACCGAGTCGGCCAGGCCGGGCCGCGGCACCACGTCGAACCGGGCCTCCGCCGCCGCCAGTCCATCCCAGTCGAGCAGGCTGCGATAGGCCGCGGCCACGCTGTTCCGGAGCGACTTGTCGGCGGGCTTGAAGAGCCGGAGCGTCACCCGTACCCGCTCGAGCGCCCCCGCGCCGGGCGGCAATGCCACGGTGAGCGCCGTGTCGCCGCGGAGCGGTCCCGCCAGGGCCAGTTGCAGGTCCGCCCGTCGCTCGAGGAGGCCGGCGCGGAGCGGGCGCACCAGCGCCACCCGGTCCACGGCCAGGGCCATGCCGCGGGCGTCGAAGTGGAGGCTGTCAGCGGTGCTGCCGGCGGGGAGGAGAAATTCCACCTCCTGCGGCCGGCCAGTGGCATTGGCCATCACGGTCACGCTGGCGCGGCCGGCCCGGAGGGTGACGGGCTGCAGCAGGAACGCGTCGAGGTAGACCTCCCAGATCCGGCGGACTTCGGGCCACTCCCCACGGGCCGCGTAGTAGGCCACGTAGCCGCGCATGGACGGCATGTGACTCGGGTGGATGGCCAGCACGGCGGCGTAGGCATCCCGGGCCTCGGGCGCGAGCGCCCAGCCACTCAGGAAGTGGTCGGACACCAGGGCCAGGGCGTAGTGGTTGCGATAGTTGAGCGGGTCGAAGGCGGCCAGGGCCTGCGCGGCGCGGAGGGCACGGCCCTTCTGCTCCAGGCGGGTGTAGGCGGCGGTGAGCGCCAGCAGCACGCGCTCCTTTTCCTTGTCACGGCCGTGCCGGACATCCCGTGCCGGGAACTCGCGGTTGAGCAGTTCCAGCCGCTCGGCGGCGCGCGCGTAGTCCCCCGCGGCCAGCAGCCGCTCACCCTCCTCGAGCCGGGAAGTCCAGCGGCCCTCCGAGGCGCGCACGCCGGCCTCCACCCGGCCAAGCAGCCAGTGCCGGCTGGGGGGCAGGACCAGCAGCGCCAGGAATCCGGCGACGAGCGCCACGTAGGTCCATGCCACGGCCCGCTCGTGCCGCCGGAACCCCTCCCGCCAGGCCGGCGGGACGAGGGGCTGGCCGGTCATACGTCGATGTTTTCCTTGCCCGTCAGGAGCGCCACCTTGCCACCGCGGGTAATGCCGCGCAGCTCGCCGAGGAACTTCGCCTCGTCGGCGTCGGGCTTGAGCTCCAGCGAGTAGATGAGCTCCAGGGCGCCGCCGTCCCGCAGGGTTTCCACGGACAGCAGCGCCTGCTCCCGGGCGTAGCGGAAGAACAGGTCGTTGAACGCGGTGTGATACTCGACCTCGGGCGGCACGTGCAGCTTGAGCAGCTGCTCCCGGCTCACCGTGGCGCCGATCTCGAACCGCGACAGGAAGTAGACCATGAACGAGACCGAGATCGTGAAGATCACCGCGGTCAGGTAGAACCCGGTGCCGACCGCCATCCCCACCGCCATGGTGAGGAAGATGAATGCCACGTCGCGGGAGTCCTTCACCGCGTTCCGGAAGCGGATGATCGACAGCGCACCCACCAGCGTGAACGCCCGGGCGATGTTGCTGCCGATGACCAGCATGATCACCGCCACCGTCACGCCCATGAGGATCATGGCGTGCACGAACGACACCGAGTAGGACAGGCCGCGGTGCGTCTGCCGGTAGATGTACGCCAGGATCAGGCACAGCCCGAAGCTCAGGAACAGCGCCGCGAAGGTCTCCGCGACGCCGAACCCCGACACCCCGCCGCCCGATGCCTGCCGGATGAATTCGTCCACAACGCCCCCAGGAAAAGTGGTGGTCCGGGCCGTTCAGGGCCCGGGCCGGACTACGTCAGCTGGTGCCCGAAGCACGCCTTGTCCACGGCCGTGCAGTACTTGGACATCCGCACCATCGACAGCTCGTGCCGCCGCGCCACCTTCGAGAACCAGACCGGCGCGCGATGGTTGTACTTGACCTCGAGCACCGTCACCCGCGGGTCCATCACGTACTTCCCGGTCTCGAGCGGCTGCCCCAGGTCGAGGGCGGTGGTGGAGTACTGGATCCGGGAATCGAGCGTGATCCGGAGCTCCGGATCGAAGGCACCGAACAGCGCCCGCCGCCGGTACAGGACCGCCATCCGCGGCAGGAGGTGCAGCCGCTCGATCATCAGGGTGGCCTCGGTGCCCACCGGGTCGTCACCCACGGCGTCCCAGTTGGGGCGTCCCCCCAGGGGGAAGGCCTCCCGCAGCCTGGCCAGCGGCCAGTTGGCGCGCCGCTTCTGGACCGTCCGGTCCTCCCGCTGCTTGACCTCGATCATGACGTCTTTGCTGTCCCCGTAGCGCCGGAACCGCAGCTTCCGCCGGAATTTCAGTCCCTCGACCTTCTCCCAGAACAGCCGCCAGTCGGCAGTATCCCAGTAGATCGACAGAATGCCATAGCCCCGGCCCCCCAGGTCATGCGGGTCCGGGGTGGTGTAGTCCCCCAGCTCGCGCAGGAACTCGGGCACCCGGCGGGTGGCCACCAGGTACTTCACCTCGAAGCGATTGAGGGTGGCGGTATACGTCGGCATGCCGCTCGGCGCGTGAGGGGGTAACGGACTCGAGACTGGACGTCACTCTCAGGCAAAACCTATGCCGCTGAACGACTTGAGGCCCTTCCGCGGCTCAGACGGCCAGGCGGGGCCGACCCCCGGCCCGCAGCTGGATGGCGCCGGTCAGGGTCAGGACGCTGAGATAGGCCACCCCCCCGATCCCCACACGGAGGAGCACCATCAGGCCGGGCACCGCCAGCACCGCCCCGGCCATCGCCGCCAGCGCCAGCCCGGTCCGCCACAGCCGGCGGATCGGGGGCAGGTCCAGACCCTGCTGCCGGATCGACCCGTAGGCCAGGGCCAGTCGGGCGGCCTCGGTAGCCACCCCCGCCCATGCGGCGCCGACCAGGCCGTAGCGCGCCACGAGCACCGCCGTCAGCACGAGGTTGATCCCGGCCGCCCAGGCGGTCAGGCGCAGCACGGCCGATTCCCGCCCGGTGGCCTGCAGCACCATGATCGGGACATCGCGCAGCACGCAGAGCGGCAGGGTCCATAGCAGGATGCCGAGCGGCCGTCCGGCCGGTCCGTAGCCCGGGCCGTAGAACAGGCTCGCAACCTCGCCGGCCAGCAGCGCGCCGCCGACCGCGATGGGCAGGCTCAGGGTAAGCACCTGGGCCGCGGCGGTGTGCGCCACCCGCCGCTGGGCCCCCGGATCGTCCCGCGTCCGGGTGAGTTCCGGGAGGAGCGCCAGGCTGTAGGCGATGCCCACGTTCAGGAAGAAGGTGACGAGGGTGTACGCGGCGGTGTAATAGCCCGCGGCGGCCGCGCCCCGCTGCGTGCGCAGGAAGATGAGTCCCGCGTTGAAAATGAAGATGCCGAGGAGCGCGCTGGCCATCAGGGCGGCGCCCCGCGGCACCAGCGGCGCCACCACCGCGCGGTCGAGGCGCACGGGCAACGGCTGGCCCGCGCGGCGCAGCGCCAGCAGCCACAGCAGCGCCGCCCCGAGGTCGCCGGCCAGCTGGGCCAGTGGCACCCGCGCCACGTCGCCCGGGCCGCGCACCAGCGCCACCAGCAGCACCGCAAAGAGCGCCTGCCCCACCACGGTTCCGACCGCCGCCGTGCGGGTCTGGCCGAGCCCGATGTGCGCCCACCGGGTGCCGAGCGCCACGGCCGTCAGGGTCAGGGTGGTCGTGGCCACGACCGCGGCGTCGGGCGCCGGCAGCACGGCCAGGCTCAGCGCCACCGCGGCGGCGATGAGGGCGCTGGCGAGCAGGAGGCGGCTGGTGAGGAGGGCCGGGAGCGCGCGGGCCAGGCTCTCGCGCCGCGCGGCAACCTCGCGCACGCCGAGCCCGAGTTCCAGGCCCCAGTCGACGACCCGATTGAGATACAGGGTGAGCGCGCTGGCGACGCCGACCACGCCGTACATCGCGGGACCCAGCCGGCGGGCGGCCACCACCATGGCGGCAAAGGCCAGCAGCCGGGCCAGGGCCTCGCCGAGGCCCAGGGCCAGGAAGCCCCGGGCGACGGGGCGCTCAGTGCCGGTCACGACGCGCCGGAGCCGCGCCCCGTCAGGGGCGCGGCGCTCGGGTGAACCCCAGTTGCAGCCTGGCGTCGCGTCGGCTCAGCTCCTCGTAGAGGCGGTCGGCGGTGAGCTTCTGGGCCTCGGCGTTGGGATGGTAGTCCCACGGTGCCACCCGGTACCCGGGCTCGCTGAGCATCGGATACACCCCGCGGCTCAGGTCGATCAGGTCGAACCCGGCGCGCGCCGCCGCGTCGCGGGTGATGTCCATCGGGTCCACGTCGTCGGTTGGCGGCCGCAGCAGCAGCACGATCGGTTGCTGCCCGGTGGCCGCCGCGGCGCGGGCCAGGTGCGCGTAGGTCGAGTCGAACAGCGCCTGGCGGTGCGGGCGCATGCGCTGCTGGAACTCGGTCTCACCCATGCCAGGGGTGACCCCGGACGCCTCGACCACCTGCTGTACGAAGGGATAGGGGATCGGGAAGCCGGAGTCCACCACCCGCTTCAGGTGGAGCACCACCGTCCGCGCGTCCTGCGCGTGCGCCGACACCACGATGAGGTCCGGCTGGAACGCCATGACCCGGTCCTCCAGCACGAAGAGCTGCTGGATCACCCCGATGCCCGGGATGCCGAAGTTGAGGATCTCGAAGCGCCGGTAGCGCTCGCCCGCGACCTCGAGGTTGAGCCGCCGCTCGAGCACCGCCTCGAAGGTCTCGCCGTCGCCCACGCCGGAGCCCATGATGTCGGAGGGACCGAGCAGCGCGACCCGATAGGTGCTGGCGGGCTTGACCTGGTCGTAGTCCTGGTCCCGCATCCCCCAGCGATTCATGGTGAGCGGCTTGCCCTTGTGCTTCGGGAGGAACACGCCGGGCCGGTTGTCCGCCATCAGGAAGTCGCGCCGCGGCAGGAAGGCCTCGGTTTCCTTGAGCTCCACCCAGTCGAGCGGCTTCTGGATCCGCGACTCCCACGCCCGGGTGTCGAAGCGCGCCACGTCGAGGTTCTCGTAGTAGCCGCGCTGCTCCAGCTGCTGGTCGCGCCGGTTGAGCCGGGTATCCTGCACCAGGGCCACCACGCCGTTGTACTCCGGGCCGAACGCCTCGCGCGTCGCCGGGAGGCAGAGCGCCATCAGCCCGCAGGCCATGGCGGCCTGCGGCGCCAAGGACCGGGCGTAGTCGAGGGTGCCGAGGCGGGTCTGGTCGGGGCGCACCAGGTCGGCGGGGCCCCAGGGATAGCCGCCCACCAGCGTGAAGCCCACGATGATACCCGCGAGCAGCAGCACGCCCTTGAGGTCAACGTTGAGCGCCGGGCGCCAGATGGAGAGCCATTCGGCGAAGGTGGCCGAGCTCCACAACGACCACAGCGTGCACATGAGCAGGAAGAACCCGGCCGTCTTGAGCCCGGTGCCCAGGCTCCAGCCGCGGCGCTTGAGGCTCTTCACCTTCGGCGCCCGCGACTCGCGCAGGGTGAGCACCGCCACGGCCACGCCCAGCATCAGCCAGAAGACGAGGTCGGTGAACCGGAGCGGGAAGCTCCCCCGCAGCCAGAACCACTGGTAGGAGTGCAGCAGCCAGGTGATCACGAACACGATCGCCGTGGCGGCCATCAGGGCGAATGTGCTGCCGCGCGCGCGGAACCGGAAGAAGCTGGGATAGTACACCAGCTTCATCATGAAGTCCTTCCAGTAGATGTTGATCCGCCGCCAGAGGTCCAGGAAGCTGCTGGAGAGGTAGTACCGGTGGTGCGTCTCCGGCAGGCGGAACCCGAAGAGGTGCAGGGCCCCGATGATCAGGTGGAACTGGCCCGAGACGCGCAGGTACAGGCCGTAGGTGGCCACCACGTAGATGACCACCTCGGACAGCGAGCCCAGCTCGCTCTGGTCGAGCACCATGAAATGGTACACCATCCGGTAGCCGAGCAGCTGCACCATGCCCCGCAGCATCCACTTGAGCCCCAGCCGATACATCCGGCCCTCGTCGGCGTCGTAGTACTGCCGGGCGAAGGTCTTGTAGTCCACCACCGGGAAGAGCGTGAAGCTCGGGTTGGGCAGCATGAACAGGTACGCCAGGCTGCGCCACGGCGAGGTGGGGACCTCGTTGTGCTTGAGGTTGTAGAGGTACACCGCCAGGCGGAACATGAACAGCCCGCCGAGCACCGGCCAGACATGCGGCGGGATGCCGTTGGCCAGCGCCTGGGTGCGGAGCAGGGCCAGCAGGGCCACCGCGACCAGCACCGCCCCGAGCCGGACCGGCCAGCGGAACGGCAGGTGGCAGAGCCCGATCAGGCCGAGGCCCAGGCCGATCACCCAGAGCGCATCGCGGTTGAGCACCACGTAGAGCGCGCCGAAGGACAGCAGCACGAAGAAGGGCAGCCGGTAGCGGAGCGGCAGCAGCGCGTGGACCACGAAGCCCACCAGCATCAGCTGCATCACCTGGTAGAACGAGACGCTCTCCAGCCGGAAGATCCGCACCAGCAGCACCAGCAGCGCGAGCTGCGCGGTGGCCAGGACGAGGGCGGCGGGAGTCACCGCCGTGGCGCGCGCGTCGGCGCCCGCGCGCGCGGCGGCCGCCCCGACGGGCAGGCCGGAGGGAATGCTGGTCATGGCGTGCCCCGGGCCTTGAGCGTCTGGTAGTCGATCTTGTCGGTCGAGGTGCGGTCGAGGGCGGGAACGAAGCCGAACGCATCCGGGATCATGTACTTGGGGAGCTTCTCCATCGCGTACTTCTTGAGGGCGATGATCGACAGCCGGTCCCCGGTCTTGGGCGCCAGCCACACGGTGATCGTCACCGCGCCGTCGGCCGCGCTGTGCGAGACCACCGCCACCTCCCGGACGTCCGGATGCGCGGCAAACGCGGACTCGATCTCCCCGAGCTCCACCCGGTACCCGCGCCGCTTGACCATCCGGTCGCGGCGGCCGTGGAAGATGTAGTCGCCATTGGGCTCCTCCACGACCAGGTCCCCGGTGTGGTACCACGGCACCCCGGCCTCATCCACCAGGAAGGCGGTGGCATTGCGGTCCGGGAGGTTCCAGTAGCCGGTCATGATGCCCGGTCCGGCCACGACCAGCTCCCCCTCCTCGCCCCGCGGCAGGTCGCGGTCATCGAGGTCCACCACCCGGCAGCGCAGGTGCTCGCAGCAGCGCCCGATCGGGTACGGCTCGCTCCGCTCCGGCGGGATCGGCCCGGCCGGCACCTCGTAGTAGGTGCAGACGTTGGTCTCGGTGGGGCCGTACAGGTTCCAGTACCGCGGGTGCGGCCAGGCGGCCTTGATGGCCCGGAGCTGCGGCACCGGGAAGACCTCGCCGGCGAACAGCACGTGCCGGAGGCGGCCATAATTGTGGCGCTCCAGCTTGCCGTACTGGGCCAGCAGGCTCAGGATGCTCGGCGTCGAATACCAGATGGAAATGCGCTGCTCTGCGATCAGCGGCGCCAGCGTCGCCGGGTCCTTGCCCTGCTCCTCCCCGATCAGCACCAGCGTGGCGCCGTGCTTGAGCGAGAGGTAGAGGTCCAGCACCGAGAGGTCGAAGTGGAACGGCGCGTGCGAGCTGAAGACGTCGTCGGCGGTCGGCGCGAAGATGTCGGTGCACCAGTCCACGAAGCTCATCGCGGCCCGGTGCGTCAGCATCACGCCCTTGGGCTTCCCGGTGGACCCGGAGGTATACAGGATGTAGGCGAGGCCATCGAGGCCGGGGTCATGGCTGGGCACCACGGGCACCGGCGTGGAGCGGTCGGCGGCGTCGAGCGCCGCCACCAGCCCCGCCCCGCCACCGGTCGTGGGCAGCCGCAGCAGCGGGAGTGACGCTCCGAGCGTGGTGGCCTCGGCGGTGAGCTCCGCGGCCCGCCGCTCTTCCACCACTACCACGCGCACCGCCGCGTTGGTGAGGATGAAGGCCGCGCGACCGCCGGGCGAGTCCGGATCCACCGGCGTGTACGCCGCGCCGGCCTTGAGGATCCCGAAGATGGTGGCCACCGAGTCGATGGACTTGCCGAGGAACATCCCGACCCGGTCGCCCGGCCGTACCCCCATGGCCCACAGGCGGTCCCGCACCCGGTCCGACAGGTGCGCGAGATCGCCGTAGGTGATCGTGCCCCGTCCGGGGTCCACGATGGCCGTGCTCCCCGGCGCCCGGGCCGCGGAGGCGTCGAGCCAGCCATGCAGGCAGGCCATGAGCCTAGACCCGGGCCATCTTGCCCTGGACCATCGCCGTGATGGCGTCCAGGGTGTCGAGCCGTTCGGCGTCCACCTCGTGGGCCTCGAACTGGATCCCGAACTTCTGTTCCAGGAACGAGACCAGCTCCAGGGTGGCGAGCGAGTCGAGGATGCCGCCGGTGATCAGCGGGGTGTCGGACCGGAGGGCCGACGGGTCCTCGCCCTTGAGGAAGGTCGCGAGGATGTACTGCTTGACCTGACCCTGAATGTCTTCCATGGCTACTGCCCCCCTCCGGTGGTGGTGGCCTCCGACCCCTGGCCAAGGCCGAGGTGGAGGATGCTGTCACGTGCAATCAATTCGCGTTCCAGCCGCGCGGCGATCAGGCGGTACCCCGCGGCGTTGGGGTGCTGGTCCCAGGGCCCGACACGAATGTCCTTCCGCTCCGACCCGTCCCAGACGTCCGTCAGGTCGATGTACTGGTAGCCCCGGGCCAGCGCCTCGCGGCGGATGGCGGCGATGTTCCGGCCGGGCCGCTCGGTGGGGAGGGTCACCCCCATGAGCACGAATCGCGCCCCGGCCTGGGCCGCCCGGCTGGCCGCCCGGTCCACCGCCCAGAACAGGATGTCGTCGCCGGTCGGCCGCAGGGCCCGGTAGACCTGCTCGAAGGTGGCCCCCGAGTCGAGCCCGGCCCCCTCGACCGCCGCCGCCAGGGGGGGCACCGGGATGGGGAAGCGGTTGTTGAGCACCCCGACCACCCGGCGGGCGATGAGCCCCAGGTCCTGGTTGTGCAGCGTCATGATGATGAGGTCGGGGCTGAACCGCAGCACCGTCTCGTCGATGTAGAGCGCCTGCTGCAGGGGGCTGAACGCCTGCACCCCGAAGTTGAGCACCTCGTAGCGCCCGCGGCCCCGCGCGTTCAGGGACGCCTCCAGCACCGCCTCGTAGGGCTCCCCGTCGTCCACGGCGTACCCCATCACGTCCGAGGGCCCGAGGATGGCGATCCGACGCACCCCCGCCGGCTTGGCAAGCTCGTAGTCCTGGTCCCGCATGCCCCAGCGGTTGGTGGTGAAGCGCTTGCCCTGGTACGTCCTGGACACCGAGGGGTACAGTCCGTAGATCATGAAATCGTCGCGCCGGAACCCCACCCCCGCCTCAATGATGGTCTCTGCCCGTGGGGCCGTGCCCTCCCACGGCTTGAGCAGGTCGGCCCCGGCGTCGCCCATGTTTTCGTAGTAGCCCCGGACCTCGCGGGCCAGGTCGCGCTGGTTGAGGATCCCCTGCCGGAAGACCTGCATCACCTCGAAGGTGGGCCGGCCCAGGCGCCCCGCCACCCCGGGCAGCGCGAGCACGGCCATCCCCGCAAGCAGCGCGCCGGACTGGACCGCCTGGCGCTGCCAGGCCGCGAGCCGGGCCCATGCGGGCAGCGTCGGGGCCTGCTCCCAGTTGTAGGCCGCGATCGTGATGTGGCCCGCGGCCACCAGCACCAGCGCCGCGACGGCGCCCACGGTCACCACCTTCGCCGCGCCGAACATGGCCAGCCAGTCGGTGATCGAGTCCGCGGTCCACAGCGACCAGAGCACGCAGAGGGTGGCGCAGGTCGCGAAGGTGGCCACCCCGCGACCGAAGTCCCAGGTGCGCCGCCGCGCGGCGGCCTGGCGCGCCGCGCCGCCCCGGGCGTCGCGGGCCGCCGTGATGACCACCAGGGCGCCCAGCAGGCCCCAGAAGGCCATGTCGGTGGCGGTGAAGAGCGGCGTCCCGATGATCCAGAACCAGGCGTAGGCGTGCAGCAGCCAGGTGACGAACATGACCAGGATCATGGCCAGCACCAGGGCGCGGGTGTCTCCCCACTTCCGGCGCAGCCGGAAATACGCGGGAAGTACACCAGCTTCTGCATGTAGTCCTTCCAGTAGATGTTGGCCCGCCGCCAGAGGTCCACGAAGCTGGTGGAAAGCAGCCAGCGGTGGTTGGTCTCGGGCAGGTTGAAGCCGAACAGGAGCAGGAGGCCGGCGATGAGGTGGAACTGTCCGGTCACCTTGAGGTAGGTCAGGAAGGCGGCGGCGACGTGCTGCAGCAGGTCGCCCAGGTCCCGCACGTCGGAGGGGTCGAGCGCCAGGACCGCATAGACGTAGCGGTAGGCCAGCATGTGGGTGATGCCCCGGGCGATCCACAGCAACCCGCGCTGGTAGATGACCTGCGCATCCTCGTCGTAATACTTCCGCTCGAACGCCTTGTAGTCCACCACCGGGAACCAGCCGAAGACCTGGTTCGGCAGCATCAGGAAATAGGCAAAGGTGCGCCACAGATTCCGCGGCAGCGTGGAATGCTCCCGGTCGTACAGATAGACGGAGAGCCGGAGCATCAGCATCGACGCGGCGATGGGCCAGACCGCCGGCGGCACCGGCGAGGGACCGCCCCGGCCCGCAGGGCGCCCGCCGCGACACCCGCCACCACCAGGATGCCCACCCGCAGCGAGAACGTGGTGGGCAGGTGCGCGAGGCCCACGAACGCGGCCACGAGCGCCACGATCCAGAGCCCGCGGTGCCGAAGAGCACCCCGAGGCTGGTCAGGCAGAGCAGGACATAGAATTGGAGGCGGAAGCGGAGCGGCAGGAGCGCGTGGACCGTGAACCCGGCCCACAGGACCAGCATCATGTGGAAGAAGGCACGACTCTCCAGCCGGAACAGCCAGACCAGCAGCACCACCAGCCCCAGCTGGAGGGCAGGCAGCGCCACGCGCACGGGCGACTTCTCTACAACTGCCCGGTCGATGCTGTCGGCAGCGGCAGCCGGCATCCGGCCGATCGACGTCGTCATAACCCTCATTTTGACAATGGCTTGGATACCGGCAACCCGACGCAGAAGCGGCCCGGTCGGGAAGCGATGGGTTCCCGACTAGCCAAGAACGTGCCACCATGAAGTGGCGCCCCACCGGCTGCCGGCCGGTGGCGCATCCTGCGGAACGCCCTCGAATGTGGCGGATACGCGACAGGGTGCTGTATTGCCGCTACAAACCCTGTCGCCCCGGGGACTCCCCCAGCCCCGCCGGATCAGAGCCCCAGGCTACGGACGATCAGATTCCGCTGGATTTCCGAGGTGCCGGAGTAGAGCGTGCCGCCCACCGCGTCACGCAGGTCCCGCTCCACCTCGTATTCGGTGGTGTAGCCGTACCCTCCCCGGATCTGCACCGCGTCGAGGCAGGCCTGCACCATCGCCTCTCCCAGATAGAGCTTGGCCATCGCGGCCGCGGGGCCGGGGTTCTGGCCCACGTCCTTGGCCCACGCCGCCTGGTACAGCAGCAGCCGCGCCGCCTCGAGCCGGGTCCGCATGTCCGCGAGCTTGTGCGACACCGCCTGGAACGCCCCGATGGCCTGGCCGAACTGCTTCCGCTCCTTGGCATAGCGGACACTGTCCTCGATCAGCCGCTCCAGGGTGCCCAGGTTGCTCGCGAGGATGCAGGCCCGTTCCCATTCCATGGAGTCGTTGAAGATCTGGACCCCGCGCCCGGCGCGGCCGAGCAGGCACTCCGCCGGGAGCCGGCAGTTGTCGAAGAAAAGTTCCGCCATCGGCGAGGTGCGCAGCCCCATCTTGCCGATCTTCTTGCCCACCCCGAAGCCCGGCGTATCTCGCTCCACCAGGAACGCGGTCAGGCCCAGGGCCCCCTTCCCCCGGTCGAGGGTGGCGAACACCACGAAGACATCCGCGACCGGCGCCTCGCTCACGAAGGTCTTGGTCCCGTTGAGCACCCAGCTCTGCCCATCCTGGGTCGCCGTGGTGCGCAGGGCGAACGCATCCGACCCGGAGTCCGGCTCGCTCATGCCGTGTGCCCCGACCCACTCGCCGCTGTTGAGCCGCGGCAGGTACTTCTGCTTCTGCGCCTCGGTGCCGAACCGGAAGATCGGCATCTGGACGCTCCACATCTGCGCCGCCAGGCCGAACAGCAGCCCGTTGTCCTTGCAGGCGTAACCCAGGGCCTCCATCGCCAGGATGGTGGAGAGGATGTCCCGCCCGCCCCCGCCGTACGCCTCCGGAAAGGGCAGCCCCTGAATGCCGAACTCCCCGCACCGCTGCCAGTGCTCGCGGGAGAATTCTCCCTTCGCGTCGCGGGCGATGAGGTCGTCCTGCAGGGCCTTGCGGGCAAAATCCACCACCATGCCCCGGAACTCGAGCTGCTCGGCAGACCAGGCGAAATCCATGGAGGACCAGAAGTTGGGAGTGGGATGCAGCCCGCGTCAGCAGGGCACGGGCCCCCGCGTAGCAGAATCCGTGCTGACCCGGCCCCGAAGGGCGCCCCCCCCCCGGGTCCATCACCGGGCTCGGACGGGGGCGGCCTCATGGGCTGGCAGCCGGCGACTGGTGTCGGATTTCGCCAACAGCGCCGGCCCAGGATCCACGGTTCAGGTGAATCATTCGAGGTAAAATGATTGTCAAGTTGTTTTCTATCATGCACTTACGACGCAGCCATGGGCCGGTCCTGCGCGGAAGGATTTCCCGGCACGTAGCATGGAATTCGCAATGTCCCCTGTTCAAGCTGCGGCGGCATTGCACCCTTCACCCACCATCGAGCCCGACCATGACGATCAAGACCGACGTCGCCATCATCGGCGGCGGCCCCGGAGGGACCACGGCCGCGATGTACCTCCTGCGCGAGGGACTTCGCCCCCTGATCATCGAACGGGACCAGTTTCCCCGCTATCATATCGGCGAATCGATGACCGGGGAATGCGGCGGGATCCTGCGCGATCTGGGCCTCGAGGAGAAGATGCGCACCGCGCGGCACCCGGCCAAGCAGGGCGTGAAGGTCTTCGGCCCCACCGGGAAGAACGGCTGGTTCGTCCCGGTCATGGCGCGGACCGCCCGGACACCCTCACACCGGCCTTCACCTGGCAGGTGCGCCGTTCCGAGTTCGACAAGATGATGCTCGACGAGGCCATGGCCCGCGGGGCCGAGTTCCTCCGGGCGGAAGCGGTCGAGGTGCTCCAGGACGACGAGGGCGGCGTCTGCGGCGTCCTGGTCCGGCACCCCGACGGGCAGACCGAGCGGGTCGAGGCGCGGGTCACGCTGGATGTCAGCGGCAAGCGCACCTTCTTTGCCCACCAGGGCCTGACCTCGGACAAGGTTCCGGGCCGCTACGACAAGCAGGTGGCCATCTTCTCCCAGGTGGCCAACCCGCTCCGCGATCACGGCCCGGAACGGTCCGATCACCCCGACAACACCCTCATCTTCTACAAGAGCAAGTTCCACTGGGCCTGGTTCATCCCCCTCGACGACGAGACCGTGAGCCTGGGCGTGGTGGCGCCTGGCGCCTACTTCGCCGAGAAGAAGGAGAGCCGCGAGGCCTACCTCAAGCGGGAGCTGCAGGAGCTGAACCCCGAACTCACCCGGCGGCTGGTCGACACCACGCTCACCGAGGAGGCCCGGGCCATTCCCAACTACTCCTATCACTGCCGCACCTTCACCGGGAAGGGGTGGATCGCCATCGGCGACGCCCACCGCTTCATCGACCCGATCTTCTCCTTCGGGCTCTACGTGTCCATGCAGGAGGCGCGGCTGGCCGCGCCGGTCATCCGCGCCTGTTTCGACGATCAGCTGCCCCGGGAGGGCAACCCGTTCAAGGCGCACCAGGACCGGCTGGAGCGCGGTCTCGACAACGTGCAGGCGCTGATCGACGGCTTCTGGGAGAACCCGATCGGCTTCGCGCACCTGGTGCACCAGTCGTCCTGCCGGGACGACATCATCGATCTCTTCGCGGGGCGGATCTACCCCGAGGAGCAGAGCCCCGGCCTCCGGCAGCTCATCAAGCTGGCCGCCACGGCGCGCCCGGTGGCCGAGCCCGAGGGCAGCGCCGCCTGAGCCCGTCCACCACCTGACCGAGGCCCCCCGGGGAACCCCGGGGGGCCTTTCTGCTTCCCCTGGCGCAGTGCTGCGCGCGGCATGGGTTCAAGGAGGTTGTGCAGCGGATCCGCCTCCCGATGAGCCGGATCTTCAAGATGACCTGCAACTGGCACAAGATCCTCTGCCGGCAGGACACCAACAACATCATCAGCCGGGCGCGACAGATCCCGATGCTCCGCGACCGGTTCATCCCCCTGCTCTCCGGCGGTTACGAAAAGGTCGACATGGAAGCAATCATGCACGCCGCGGGCGGGGGCGAGGACACCTGCCCGCTGCGCTGAACCGGCCCCGCGACCGGTCCGCGAGAGCCTGCCCCGGGGCCCGGTCAGTAGCGTCCTGCCCACACTCCGCCGAATCCGCGAGACAGAATGGGAGAACATTGCTCCCAATTCTGTATCGCAAGTGATTATTTCATAATCACTTACCAGAGCCTAGCGAGGCCAGGCCCCCTCCGGGGGCCGGTAGAGGCTGCGCATGGATTCTGCACACTTGCTCACGACTCCGCGGCCCTGCATCAGCGGCCAGAGCCTTCCCCACAACCCCGGACCGGAACATGGTGCAACCCGTTGAGGAGCGGTTTGACGTGGCAATCATCGGCGGCGGGCCCGGCGGAGCGAGCGCCGCGACCATCCTGGCCCGTGCCGGCAAGCGCGTGGTGGTCTTCGAGCGGGCGCGGTTCCCGCGCTTCATGATCGGGGAGTCGCTGCTGCCCGGCGGCTGGGACCTCTGGCGCCGCCTCGGCGTGGTGGACAAGTTCGCGGCCGAGGGCTTCACGGTGAAGCAGGGCATCAACTTCGGGATGTTCAACCAGAAGCCGCCGGTGGTGCTGATGACGGCGGAGTTTCCCGAGTACTTCGAGAAGCCGTGGACCTACCACGTGGAGCGGGCCCGGTTCGACGAGGTGATGCTCGACCACGCGGCGGAGAGCGGGGCAGACGTGCGCCAGGAGTGGTCGGTGGCCGAGGTGCTGTTCGAGGGGAACACCGCGATCGGCGTCATGGCCGGCCCCAACGGGGCCCCGGCCCACCCGGTGTACGCGTCGGTCGTGATCGACGCCTCCGGGCGCGACTGCCACATCGCCCGGCAGTTCGGCTGGCGGCGGCCCCACCCCGAGCTCAACAAGATCAGCCACTTCAGCCACTTCACCGGGGCCTTCCGGCGCGACCCGAAGGACATCATCACCATCGGCGAGGTGATTCCCAACTCGGTGACCACCGACATTCACACCATCGAGGGCGGCTGGGTCTGGTACATCCCCCTCAAGGATGACGTGACCAGCGTCGGCGTGGTGCTCGATGCCCGGTTCGCGAAGACCCTGGGCGAGTCGCCACAGGAGCGCTTCGACCAGGCGATCGCCAGCTGTGACTGCGTGCGCGAGTGGATGACCGGGGCGACGCAGACGATGGAGATGAAGACCATCTCCAGCATCGCCTACCTCACGGACCACTTCGTGGGCAACG
Organism: Gemmatimonadota bacterium; assembly: GCA_016713785.1. Classification (NCBI taxonomy): domain Bacteria; kingdom Pseudomonadati; phylum Gemmatimonadota; species Gemmatimonadota bacterium. Next base: position 1,934,404 of record JADJOM010000003.1, read on the forward strand.
GCTTCGTGCTGGTGGGCGATGCCGCGGTCTTCATCGACCCGGTGTTCTCGGCCGGCGTGACCCTGGCCACCCGGGGCGGCGTGTACGCCGCCGACGCGATCCTGGACTGCTTCGCGCACGGGAATGACTTCAGTGCCGCCCGCCTGGCCGTCTACGAGGAGCGGGTCCGGCATCCGCTCGAGCGGATCGTGAAGATGATCTACAACTGGTACCGGATCCTGGAGAAGAAGGACGCCAACAGCATCTTCAGCCGGGCCCGGGAGATCCCGATGCTCCGCGAGCGGTTCATCACCCTGCTCTCCGGCGGGTACGACAAGGTGGACATGGAGTCCATCATGAAGGCGGCCGGGGAGCCGGAGGACAGCTACCTCCTCCGCTAGGTGGTCCCCCTGACGGCCGACGGGCGGCGCTCCCCTGGGAGCGCCGCCCGTCCGTCGTTCCGGCCCGGAACCGCGGGGCCAGGCCTACATGTAGCCGTCGCGGCGCAGCGTCTCCAGCCCGCCCCCATCGTCCTTGTCCTGGGCGCGGCCGGCGCGCTCGGCGATGTTGGCGAACTTGCCGGTCTTGAGCTCCGCGATGATCTCCTGGACGTTCCGGGAGGTCGACTCCACCGGCTTGGTGCAGGGCCCGCAGCCGAGGGAGCGGTACCGGATCCCGGTGCCGTGGTCGTAGTAGAGCGACACGGTGGGGATGTTCTCGCGCTCGATGTACTCCCAGATGTTGAGTTCGGTCCAGTCGAGCAGCGGGTGGATCCGCAGGTGCGTGCCGGGCGCGAAGTCGGTCTTGTACTGGTTCCAGAACTCGGGCGGCTGGTCCCCGACGTCCCAGGTGCTCTGCTGGTTGCGGGGCGAGAAGTACCGCTCCTTGGAGCGGCTGCCTTCCTCGTCGGCCCGGGCCCCCACGATCACGCCGGTATAGGGCTCGCTGTTGCGGTCGATCTCGTAGCCCTTCTTGGCGTGGTTGAACTTCCACCGCGGCCACTCGCCCGAGAGCGTCTTCTTGAGGGCCTCGGTCTTGAGCGCGCCGCAGCAGGCGATGCGGTCGATCGCGCCGTCCGGGAAGGTCCGCTTGGCTTCGAGGGCCGCGACGTTCTGGCCGTAGATCAGGTTGAGGTTCCACTCCGCGGCCAGCCGGTCGCGGTAGGCGATCATCTCCGGGATCTTGAACGCGGTGTCGATGTGCACCAGCGGGAACGGCACGTGGCCGTAGAAGGCCTTCCGCGCCAGCCACAGCAGCACCGTCGAGTCCTTGCCGATGGACCACAGCATGCAGAGGCTCTTGAAGTTCGCGTAGGCCTCGCGGAAGATGTGGACGCTCTTCGCCTCGAGCTGGTCGAGGTGGTCCATGGTGGCGGTCGTGGTCATGCGTCGTGTTCCTCCAGGTAGCGAAGCACCCGGGCGACGGCCTCGTCCACCGTCAGGTGCGTGGTATCCATGCTCAGTTCCGGCGCGCTGGGCGGCTCGTAGGGATCGTCCAGGCCGGTGAAGTGCTTGATCTCGCCCCGCAGCGCCCGGGCGTACAGCCCCTTGATGTCGCGCCGGGCGCACTCGTCGAACGGGGTGGAGACCCACACCTCGACGAACCGGCCCGCGAGCCCGCGCACGAAGCGGCGCGACTCCTCGTAGGGCGAGACCAGCGAGGCGATGACCGTCACCCCGTGCCGCTCCAGCCGGCTGGCCACCCAGCCCACCCGACGGATGTGCGCGTCGCGCTCGGGCCGGGTGAAGCCGGTGGCCGGGAAGATGTCGCGGATGGCGTCGCCGTCGAGGTACTCGACCGCCGCGCCGCGCGCCTCCAGCGCCTCCACCACCCGGCGGGCGATGGTGCTCTTCCCCGAGCCGGAGAGTCCGGTGAACCAGATCACCCGCCCCGCCCCGCTGCCGGTCTCGAGCTCGCTGTCGGCCAGGCCGATCACGAACCCCTGGTTCTTCAGCTCCGGCTGGTTGTACACCAGCGCGGAGCGCCGCGGCCGGCCCTCCCCGGAATTCCGGAAGATGCAGTCGCCCGCGGCCACGTCCCACTCCATGGTGGGCCCGAGACGGGGGTAGATGTCGGCCTTGCCCTCGGCCACCCAGCAGAACTTGAGCGAGCTGCCCGCCGGGACCCGCTCCGCGACCTGGATGGTCTGGAGGTACGCTTCCAGCTCCTTGGAGGGATGGGACCGGCTCTCCGCCACGCGGAGGGCATGCTGGGGCAGTGGCGGGCGGGAGGTGATGCGGACCGGCGGGCCGCCGCCCTCCCGCTTCCAGCTGCCGAGGCCGTGGCCGGCGTAGTACAACAGGTCCAGGGCCGGGGCGTAGATCACGCCCAGCACCGGCACTCCGCCGTCGATCAGGGCGATGTTGACGGTGAACTCGCCGTTCCGCTGGATGAACTCCTTGGTGCCGTCGAGCGGGTCGACCAGCCAGAACCGCGGCCAGGCCCGGCGCGCCTCGTAGCCGGGCAGCTCCGCTTCCTCGGAGATCACCGGCACGCCGGGGTCCCAGGCGGCGAGCCCGGCCGCGATGACGGCGTGGGCGGCGTGGTCGGCCGCCGTCACCGGGCCCTTGTCGCCCTTCTGCTCCACTTTGACGCCGGCGTGGTAGTGGACCAGCGTGGCGCGGCCGGCCTCCACCGCGAGGGCGCAGAGCCGGACCAGCGCGTCGGGACTGACCGTGACCACGCCGCCGTCGGTGGCCTGCTCCACCGCGCCTACCATGGGCGGAAGAGGAGGCCCTTGTCCTGCAGCAGGCGCTTGATCCGGTCCACGCCCTCCGAGGAGGCTTCCTGGTCACCGAGGATCAGGTCGTAGCTCACGTCGGTGGTCACGTGGTCGCCCACCCAGACCAGCTCGATCCGGTCGGGATCGACCGCGGTCTTGACCACCTCGAGGTCGTCCTGGGTCAACTCCTGCGCGGTGACGATGAGGATCGCGCCCGCGTCGATGAGGATGTTCGAGACCTCGCCGAGCCGGCGGAGATGCTCCGCCCGGTTCTCCGACTTGCGGGCGATGTCGGCGTCCACCCCGTAGACCACGCTCGCCATGCCCAGGTAGTAGACCACCCGGCCGTCCTCGAACAGGCGCGCCTCGAGGTCCTTGGCGAGCGTCTTCCGGTCGGCGTCGCGCGCGCCGGTGATCAGGATCAGCGAGGCCTTCTGGCTGAACTTCTCGGCGCGCCGCTCCGGCGGGATGATGCTCGGTTCCCACTTGAAGTTCCGCAGCATCACCTTCTCGCGGATGTCCGACTGCCGGTCGGCCAGCGCCTCGCGGATAATGCCGCCGCCGCGGATCTCGTAGTCGTCCACCAGCACGAAGCGCGACGTCGCCGCCAGCTCGTCGGCCAGGTCGAACGCCACCGGCCGGTTGAGCTTGAGGGTGCATTCGGCCACGTCGTGGCGGTCGATGCGGTCCTTCGTCTCGCTCGCGTTCAGGTTGCTGGCGTCGATGACCCGATGCAGCTCCTCCAGCCGGCACGGCACCCGCGCGGTGCCGATCTTGATCATGTAGTCCTTCTTCTTGACCAGCGGCTGCTTGCCCAGCCAGAACAGGCTCACCCGCAGGCGGGTGGTGACCTCGGGCTTGCCCTGGTCCGCGACCGTGGCCACCTCGCCCCGGCCCACGTAGATCTGCTCGGCCAGCGTGAACCCGGCCGCCTGGCCCGCGAAGGCCACCTCCTGCGGCGGACGGTTGAAGGCCTCGATCGTCTTCACCCGCGCCTTCTTGCCCGACGGGTAGAAGACCACCTCGTCGCCCACCCGGAGCACCCCGGTCTCGACGGTGCCCGCGATGATGCGCCGTTCGTCGCCCTGCGCCGTGAACTTGTAGACGTCCTGCACCGGCATGCGGAACGGCTTGTCCAGCGCCGGCCGCTCGGTGTGGAACTGGTCCAGGGCCTCGAGCACGGTGGGGCCGCTGTACCACGGCATCGCGGCCGAGCGCGCGGCGATGTTGTCGCCCTCGCGGCCGGCGGCCGGGATGAAGCAGGCGGGGTGCACCCCGATCTTGGCCAGGAATTCCGAGTACTCCCGGACGATCCCGTCGAAGTGGGCCTGGCTGTAGCCCACCAGGTCCATCTTGTTCACCAGCACCGCCAGCTGGCGGATGCCGAGCATGGACATCATGTACCCGTGCCGGCGGCTGTTCTCCTGCACCCCTTCCTTGGCGTCGATGACCAGCAGGGCAGCCTCGGCGCGCGAGGCGCCGGTGATCATGTTCTTGAGGAACTCGATGTGCCCCGGCGCGTCGATGATGATGTAGTGCCGCCTGGCGGTCTTGAAGAAGACCCGGGCCGCGTCGATCGTGATGCCCTGTGACTGCTCGTCCTTGAGGGCGTCGAGCAGGAAGGCGTACTCGAACGGCTTCGCGGTCCGCTCGCACAGCGCCTTGACCGCCTCGAGCTTCCCCTCGGGGAGCGAGCCGGTGTCGGCGAGCAGCCGGCCCACGACCGTGCTCTTGCCGTGGTCGACGTGGCCGCCGATCACGATGTTCATCCGTTCCTTCAGGGTGTCCTCGGCGCGGACACCGGCGGACTGGGCGGGCAGGGTCGAGGAAGTCATCGGGGCGCCGGGCAGGGGACTAGTTCGACGAACGCTTGAAGATCTTCTTGACGAAGCCGGTGACCTGGCGCCAGAAGATCATGAGGGCGCCACCGATGGCGCCGAGGATCGACGTGAGCGGGAGCAGCTGGTCCGGGCCGACATACAGGGCGAGATGCGCGGCGAGCAGGGGCGTGGGCATGGGGCGACCTTTTCACGACACGGTGGTGGTGCGCGGGAGCACGGCTGCTTCCCGCGGAGCAATGGCCGAAGTGCAATAGGCATGCCACTTTACGGCCCCTCGACCCGCCGGGAGACCGTCCCGGCGGCATTCCAAAAGTCCTTGTGCTGCATAGTGATACACCACGATGCCCGGCTCAGAGGGGCAGGTAGATCACCATGCCGCAGTAGGCAAACCACAGCACCACCGCCACCATGAGGGAGCGGTCGGTGAGCAGCGTCTCGGTCGGACTCCCCCCCTGTCGCTGGTGCACCAGGTACAGGTAGCGGAAGACCCCGTAGAGCACGAAGACCGTGCTCCCGGTCAGGGCGTACGATCCCACCTCGGCCAGCTTTTCCTGGGACACCGTGTACATGATGTAGGACACGACCGTGACCGCCAGCAGCACGGTGGACATCTGGTCCAGGAACATCGGGCTGTACTCGGACAGCACGCTGCGGTGCTCCGAGGACTGGGTGCCGAGCAGCACCAGCTCGTGCCGCCGCTTGGCGAAGCCGAGGTAGAGCGCCAGCAGCCCGCCGCAGAGCAGCAGCCAGATCGACGGGGCCACGGCGATCGCCGTGGCGCCCGCCAGCAGGCGAAGCACGAAGAAGGCCGCGATGGTGAAGACGTCGAGCAGCACCATGTGCTTGAGCCACAGGGTGTAGAGCACGTTGAGGCCCAGGTAGGCCGCGATGATCCCGGCCAGCGCCGGGTGCACCGCCACCCCGATGGCAAGCGCGAGCACGACGGCCGAGAGCGCCATGGCGAGGGCCCCGCCCACCGGGATGATCCCCGCCGCCACCGGCCGGTTCCGCTTGACCGGGTGGGCCCGGTCCGCGTGCCGGTCCACCACGTCGTTGCCGGCATACACGCCGCTCGCCACGAGGCAGAAGGCGCAGAAGGCGGCCAGCGCCTGCTCCACCGCCTCCCCCTGCAGGAACTTGCCGGAGAAGACCAGCGGGGTGAGCACGAAGGCGTTCTTGACCCACTGCTGCGGCCGCAGCAGGCGGATCCAGGCCGCGAGCACCGCGGAGCGGGCGAGGGGCGCGGAGGTGGCCACGGACGGTCCGCTCAGCGCGCCGCGACCAGGCGGTTGTACACGGTCCCCACCACGCGGCCCAGGGCATAGCCCAGGACGAAGGCGTAGATGAAGCCGATCACGCTGCCGACGAAGGTCACCGAGTAGCCGGGGAAGAAGACCCGCAGCAGGCCCAGGTGCTTGCCGACCTCGTGCCCGCCCTTGAGCACCAGGATATTGGTGGCCAGGAACAGGCCGAACCCGAGCAGCAGCCCCGCGGCGATCCCCCAGGAGCGGCCGTTCAGGCGCAGGATGACGTCGTTCAGGTCCTTCTGGGTCTGGTCCATCGTTCCCTCTCGGGCGGTCCGGGTCACGGGTGGCCTAGATGTGGTCGAGGAAGTCGCGGCTCTGGTTCAGCTCCGCCTTGGCGCGGATGATGAACACCGAGAGCGCGACGGCGAAGTTGCGGCAGAAGGCGAAGAACCAGCCCCCCACGAAGCCGACGAAGAGGCCCCACAGCGCACCGATCGCCGCCCCCGGAACCGTGGGCGTGTAGCCCGCGAAGTAATTGCGGAGCAGTGCCATTTCCGGGAGATCTCCGGGCTCGGCCCTGGCCACGTAGACGAGGGTGAAGCCGGCGATGAGCAGGCCAAGCGCCGCGCCGACCGCCAGGCCGAAGGCCCGCTTGTGCAGCGGCGAGAAGGCCAGCTCGAGTTCCGGCGGCAGCGAGCCGTCCGCCGGGGTGAGACGCGATTGGGACATCAGGGCCTCCGTCATGGGCAACCCTCTAAAGATAGCGCTGGCCGCGGGTCATCGCGGCGCCCAGGCCCCGATCGGGGCCCGCGCCGGGATCGGCGGCCAGCGACGCACCCCGACCTCGGCGTAAGCCTGCACCGCCGCCTCCGGGGCCGGCTCGCCGATCAGGTGGTGCGCCACGTATCCGCCCGCGGCGCAGACGCCGTTCACAATGTAGTAGAGCAGGTGGATCGGGAACGCGCCCAAGGCGAACCCGAGCCCGCCGGCGCGCACCAGGAAGCCGTAGAACCGGAGGTTGGCGAGGCCCACGAAGGCCGCAACAGCCGGCACCACCAGCAGCCAGCGCGGGTCCCGCAGCGCCACCGCCGCCGCGAGCGCCAGCACCGCGAGTCCCACCAGCGCGGTGTTGATCTTCTCGATCGGCTTGAGGTTGAGCGAGCGCCGCTGGCCCAGCTTCCCCTCCTGCAGCAGCAGCCGCATCCACGGGATGCCGCGGTCCTTGATGTCCGTCCGGACCACGTTCCACAGCGTCCATTGCTTGAGGTGCGCACACTGGATCTCCGGCCGCAGCAGGATCCGCTCGCCGATCAGCGCGATGCGATGGCCCAGCTCGATGTCCTCGATGCTCGGCCTGCGGTAGTGCCACTCGTCGAACTTCCCCGCTGCCAGGAACACCCGCCGACGGACCGCCCCGCAGCCGGCCCAGAAGGTCTCCGCCGGCCCGGGGTTCTGCTGGTGATGCCAGTGGTGCAGCAGGTTGCGATAGCGGGACACCAGCCCAGGAGCCGGGGGGCGGTCGTCGTACGAACCGAACAGGGCGCCGAGCCCCGGATCGTGGGCGAATACCCAGGCGATCCGCCGCAGCGTGTCGGGGTGGACCACCACGTCGGCGTCGATGAACACGACCACCTCGCCCCGGGCGGCTTCGACCCCGCGGTTCCGCGCGTACCCGGGCCCGTGCGGCACGCCGGGAATGCGCACCACCAGGTCCGCCCACCGCGAGGCCACCCCGGGGGTGTCGTCGGTGCTGCCGTCATCCACGACGATCAGTTCCCAGCACGCCCGCGGCAGGTCGCTGGCGGCAAGCGCCGCGAGCGCCCTGGGCAGCACGCGCGTCCCGTTGAACACGGGGACGATCACCGACATCAGCGGATGCTCTGCTCTCACCAGCCTCCCCCTGCCGAATCCAGTGTCGCGCGGAGCCGCCGGGCCTGGGCCCGGAGCCACAGCCGGCCGGCGAAGGCCGTGCTGCCCCAGGCCTCCAGCCGGCCCGGGTCCCGCAGGTAGTACATGTCGAGGCGCGGCAGCCGCAGCGGGTCCTCCCGCGCGCCCATCGCCCGCAGTTCCGTCGTCACCCCCAGCCGGTACGTCGCGGCCGCCCGCGCGGCCACGGTGGCATCGACGTCCCCGTAGGGATAGGCGATGCAGTCCGGCCGCTGCCCGGTGGCCTGGCGGATGGCCTCCTGCGCCCCGACGAGCTCGTCCGCGAGCTGGGCCGGCGGCACCCGGGTCAGGTGCGGGTGGCTCCGGGTGTGCGCGCCCAGCCGCACCCCCGCCTCCACCAGCCGGCCGAGCGCATCCCAGTCCGCCAGCGGCAGCGTGGGCACCCGCGGGTCGCTGACCCCGCCCCACGCATTGGTGCCACCCACGTGCCCCGGCACCACGTACACCGTCGCAGGCAGCCGATGCGCCCGAAGCAGCGGCGCGGCCACGGCGACGAAGTTCTGGAACGCATCGTCGAACGTCAGCGCCACCGCGTCGGCCTCCGGCGGCAGCGCCTGCAGCTCCGCCAGGTCCACCACCCGGACCCGGCCCGAGACCAGCCAGGCCACGTGGCGGCCGAACGCCTCCGGGGCCACCGAGATCGGGGAGCCCGATCCGTCGAGCGAGTGATAGGTCAGGATCGCGCGCATCGTCCGGTGCCCGGGCGGCGGCGGCAGGCGCCCCCGGCGCCTACCGTGCCGCCAGCCTCAGCTTCTGGTCCGCCAGCACGTCGGCGATGATCTGCACCAGCGGCGTGCGGGGACGGAAGCCGATCGCCCGTTCCAGCTTCCGCACATCCGGCACCCGGCGGTGCATGTCCTCGAACCCTTCCGGATACGCCTCGTTGTACGGCACCAGCCGGATCTCGGAACTCGAGCCCGCCGCGGCGCGCACCCGCTCGGCCAGCTGCAGGATCGTCACTTCCTCGTCGTTGCCGACGTTGAACACCTCTCCCACGGCCGCGGGCGTCGCGATCAGCCGCAGGATGGACTCCACCGCGTCGTTGACGTGGCCGAAGCAGCGCGACTGCGTGCCGGTGCCGTAGACCGTGATCGGATCCCCCGCCAGGGCCTGCGCGGCGAAGTTGGGGAGCACCATGCCGTAGCGCCCCGTCTGCCGCGGGCCGACGGTATTGAAGAAGCGGGCCAGGATCACCGGCACCTTCTTCTCCCGCAGGTACGCCAGCGCGAGCCACTCGTCCAGCGCCTTGGAGCAGGCGTACGCCCAGCGGCTGTGACTGGTCGGGCCGAGCTGCAGGTCGTCTTCTTCGCTGAAGGGGATCTTGCCGCTCTTGCCGTAGACCTCCGAGGTGCTCGCCACCAGCACCAGCTTCTGCTTCTTGGCGGCGGCGTCGAGGACCGCCTCGGTGCAGCCGACGTTGGTCTCGATGGTGTGGACCGGGCGCTCCACGATCAGCTTGACGCCCACGGCGGCGGCCAGGTGGACGGTCACGTCGCACCGGTCCACGCACTCGGTGACCAGCGGGAGGTCGAGCGCGGTGCCGATCCGGTACTCGAAGCCCGGCTGCCCGACCAGGTGCTGGATGTTGTCCATCGTGCCCGTGGAGAGGTCATCGAGGACCAGCACCCGGTCGCCCCGCGCCAGCAGCCGCTCGGCCAGGTGGGATCCGATGAACCCCGCGCCGCCCGTGATGAATACCCGCATGCGTCCCCCTAAGGCACCGCGACGCCGGAGCGCCGGGATGGGGCAGGAGTGCCCCGGGCGGGCCACGATGGCCCGCCGGTCAACGACTGCTGTGCTCCGCGGCGGCCTTGCGCTCCGCCGCCCGACGGACGATGGCCAGATAGCGCGGAATGACCGCCCTTTCCGTCCAGTGGGCGAGGAAGCCGTCGCTGGCCGCCCGCGCCAGCACGTCCCGCTCCGCCGGCTCCGCCTGGAGCCGGACCAGGATCGACCGGAGCTCCTCCGGCGTGGCGAACAGTGCCGCCCCGCCCGAGGTGGCGGCGATCTCGGGGAACGGCCCGATCCGCCGCGCGATCACCGGCGTCCCCTGCTTGAACGCCTCGATCAGGATGATGCCAAAGGTCTCGAAACAGACCGACGGCACCACCAGCGCGATCGCGTGCTCGTAGTAGCGCCGCAGGGCCTCGGGCGCCACCCGCCCCAGGAACCGGACGTTGGGCAGTCCCTCCGCCATCCCCCGCAGGGTCGCGGCATACTCGCCGTCGCCGGCGATGACGAGATCGGCATCCGGGAAGTCGCGGAACACCGGGATCACGTCGTCCAGCCCCTTGATCTTCTCCAGCCGCCCCACGAACAGGAAATACGGCCGCGGATGCGGGGAGGCCCCCCCGACCCTGGCCCCGCCCGCCTCCGGATCCGGCAGGAAGTACGGCAGGACCTCCATCTCCCGCGGGAAGCCGAACTCCTGGTGCTTCCGCCGGCTGAACTCGCTCATCGCGATGAACGCGTCCACGTGCCGCAGCTCGCGCTCGAGGTACCCGGTCCAGCGCCACAGCTGCGGCGGCCGCCGGTAGCTCACCTGGCAGCGGAAGCACTGCCGCCCGGTACACAGCTCACGATTATGGCGCCACAGCACATGGCTGGGACAGACCAGCCAGTGCTCGTGGGCCATGTACAGCTTGAGCCCGCGGCCGTACTTGAACAGGCCCGGTCCGCCGATCAGCGAGACGTTGTGGAAGTTGATGACATCGAACTTCCCCTCGTCCAGGATCCGCGCGATCCGCGGCCCGTTCACCACCGGCCGCCCCAGCTGCTGCGTGAGCAGCGGCGACAGCGTCCCGAGCCCGCTGCGCAGCCGGATCACCTCCAGCCCCGCCGGCTCCGGCGGCGCCTCCGGCTCGGCGCCCTGGCGCAGCGAGTTGTAGGCATCCACGTCGTGGATCACCGTCACGTGGTGCCCCGCCCGCACCAGCCCCCGCGCCAGCCGCTGGATCCCGATCCCGTCCCCGCCGAAGTTGTGCGGTGGGTAGAACGTGGTCAGGAACGCGAACCGCAGCCCGCTCACGCCGCCGCCTCACGCAGCGCGGCCAGCGCCGCCGCCGCGCCCCGGTCCCAGGACAGTCCCGCCGCCCGTGTCCGCGCCGTGGCCGCCAGTCCGCGCCGGAACGGCCCGTCGTCCAGCAGGCGCCGCATCGCGGCCTCCAGCGTCGCGGCGTCGCCCGGCGGCACGAACACCCCGCCCCCCTCCAGCAGCTCCGGCAGCGGGCTCGCCGTGGTGGCGATCACCGCGGTCCCGCACGCCGCCGCCTCGACGGCCGGCAGGCCGAACCCCTCACAGGCGGAGGGCAGCAGCAGCGCCACCGCCCCGCTGTGCAGGTGCCGCAGCTCCTCGTCCGGCACGAAGCCCGTCCAGTGGACCAGGGCCTCGGTGCCCGCAGCGGTGATGGCCCGACGGATCCCGGCCTGGTCGCCGTGGAAGACATCCTTGTCCACGGTGCCCACGAGCAGCAGGTGCGGCGGCTCGGCGCGCCCGCGGCACACCGCCGCGTGGGCCCGGACGATCGTGTCCACGTGCTTGTGGGGGTTGAAGCCCCCGACGTACGTGAACCACGCCGCTCCCGCTGGGACGCCGGCGCGCCCCGCCGCCGCCGCCGCGAGTTCCGGCGACTCGCTCGGCCGGAACGCCTCCGCGGGGGCCTCGACGGTGACCCGGATCCGGGCGCGGTCCACGCCCAGCACCGTGGCCAGGTCGCGGGCCGAGTACTCCGACACCGTCAGCACCAGCCGGGCCTGCGCCAGCGCCAGCCGCACCTTGAGCTTCCAGAACAGCCGCGCCCGCGGCGAGGGGAGCGTGAGCTCCGGGAACCGCTCGGCGATCGCGTCATGCACCGTCACCACCGCCCGCTGGCCCGGCGGGAGCGGGAAGTAGGTGTACACCGTCGGCGACCAGAACACCGCCGTGGGCGCGCCCCACACGGCCCGGGTGAGCCGGAGCATGTCGAGCGGCGCCCGGTAGCCGTCGGCCGCGGCGGCGGCGGTGGGTGCCGCCCCCTGCTGCACCACCACCCGCCGCACGTTCGGCGCCTCCAGCGCGAACGCCCCGGCCGACGCCGGGTCCAGGAAGCAGAGGAACTCGTCCTCCGGCGCCTGGCGGACCATCGCGGGGAGGAGGTGCCGGATGAACCGGCCGTAGCCCCGCCCGTTGGCCCAGCTGGTGGCGTCGACCCCGATGCGCATGCCTCAGCCAGCGGTCGCGGCGGCTGCGCCGCTCCGGCCCCCGACCTGCTGTTCCTCGAGTTTCTGCTCCTCGTGGTACTCGTAGTCGGTGTTGACGGCCCAGACGTCGTGCTTCGCCCCGTGCATGTTCTCCAGCGCGAACATGGCCGTCAGCATCGAATGGTCGGCGTTGTTGTACTTGTGCATCCCGTTGCGGCCCACGGTGTGGAGATTCGGGATCGTGTCGATGTGGGCCCGGACCGCGTCGAGGTGCGCCCGGTACTCGGAGTCGTAGATCGGGTAGGCCTTGGGCATGCGGATCACCGCGCCGTCCACGACGCGGGTATCCCGCGGCGCCAGGTCGAGCGAGAGGAACTCCTCGGTGGCCAGCTTCACCAGGTCGGCGTCGGGCGAGTCCCACAGGCCGTCACCCTTGAAGCAGAAGTACTCCAGGCCCAGGCAGGTATGGCCCGCCACCGGGACCATCGCCTTGCTCCAGTTGTTGAAGTTCTGGATGCGGCCCACCTTCACGCCCGGGGTGTGGATGTAGATCCAGTTGTCGGGGAAGAGGTTCTCGGCCTCGAGCATCAGGGCCACGACCAGGAAGTCGCGGTACTTGAGCCCCTCCGCCGCGCGGGTCACCGCGGGCGGCGGCGCCGGGTCGAGGGCCCGCACCAGCGAGCGCACCGCGGCGGTGTTGATCACGTGCTCGCACTCGAACCGGAGCTCACCCGCGTCGGTCCGGGCGCGGACCGCCACCGCCTGCCCGTCGCGGGTCTCGATGGCGTGCGCGTAGTGCCGCATCAGGACCTGGTTCCCCATGCCGCGGATCCGGTCGGTGCAGGTCTCCCACATCTGGCCGGGACCGAGCCGGGGGTACTGGAACTCGTTGATGAGCGTCTTGATGCTGTCGGAGCGGCGGTTGAGGTTCGCGGCGCTCAGGATGGCCTTGGCCAGCGAGAGCCCCTGGATCCGCTGCGCCGCCCATTCGGCGCGGATCTCGGTGCAGGGGATGCCCCAGACCTTCTCGGTGTAGGTCTTGAAGAAGATGGAGTAGAGCTTCTTGCCGAAGCGGTTGGTGACCCACTGCTCGAAGTTCTCCTCGACCGGGTTGGGCCACCAGTGCCAGCGCAGGTAGCTCAGCATGATCGTGATCGCGTTCCACAGGCCCAGGCCGCGCAGGGCGTTCATCGCCTTGAGCGGGTAGTCGAAGAACTTGCCGTCGTAGTGGATGCGGGAGAGCCGCGGTACCGAGATGAAGTCCTCGCCCAGGATCTCGTACCAGAGGTCCTCGACCGGCTTGATCTTGGTGAAGAAGCGGTGGCCCCCGATGTCGAACCGATAGCCCTTGTACTGCGCCGTGCGCGAAATCCCGCCGACGATGTCGTCGGCCTCCAGCACCGTGACGGCGTACCCCTTCTTGGACAGCAGGTACGCGGCGGTCAGGCCCGCGGGCCCGGCCCCGATGACGACGACCCGGTCGCCCGGCTTGATGCGGGTCACGGTGCGCGGCGCGGCAGTCTCAGACGACATCACGTCTCCGATCGGAATGACGGAACGACCCACCCGGCAGGGCTACCGGACCCGGCGGAGCGACGCCCCGGCCCCGGCCCAGTAGCCCACGACTTCGCCCCACCCCCACGCCAGCACGAACACCGCCAGCAACGGCAGGGACCGCAGCAGCAGTCCCCGGTGCCGGCCCTTGCCCCACACCGTGCGCACGATCCGGACGAACAGCACCGGCGGCAGCGCCAGCGCGACCGCCCCGGTGGCGGCCCGGCGCCCGGCCGACCATCCCGTCGCCCGCATCCCGGCCCACGCCCGGGAGTAGAGGTACCGCTGCCCGGTGTACTCGCCGAGCGTGTAGTGCTTGCGGTGCCCTACCACGATCTCCGGACGCTGCTCCAGGCGCCCACCCGCCGCCCGCAGCGCCGCATGCAGGTGATCCTCCCAGCGGCCCGCCTCCCAGGCGGGCCGGGCCGCCTCGAGCGCCGACCGGCGGTACACCGTGTTGTTGCCGGTCAGCCCGCCCACCTCGCCGGCCGCGAGCGGCGGCAGCAGCTGGCTGTACTCGCACAGGAACGCGGCCCAGTCGAGGAGCGTCTCAGTCGCGGCATTCTCGACCGCGCCCCCACCGCCACCGCCCCCGATTCCAGCGCCCGGAGCATGGCCCCGGCCCAGCCCTCGGGCACCAGCACGTGATCCTCGATCACCGCCACCGCGGGGGCGCTCGCCGTCCGGAATGCGAGGGCCCGCAGTTCGGGGATCGTGCACTCCACGGGGGCCGGGAGCAGCCGTACCCAGGGGAAGCGCGCCGCCATCTCGGCCACGGCCTGCGGCGTCTGGCGCGCCGGCACCAGGACCTCGAGCGCCAGCGACTCCCGCTCCCGCGCGAGTGCGGCCAACGCGCCCGCCAGGTCCGCCGCGTCATTCACCCAGGGCACCACCACCGACAGGACGGCGGCACTCACCGGCTCGCCCCCCGCGCGATCAGGCCCCCGGCTCGGCGGCATCGAGCCGCCGCAACACCCCGAACCAGTCCGTCGAGGAGACTGCCTCCTCGCGGCTGACCACCACCTGCGTGAGACGCGGAAGCACCGCCGACCAGTCGGCCGCCAGGGGTTCCCGGTCGCTGGTGAAGACCACCACGTCGGTCGTGAGTTCGATCAGCGCCTGGCGTCGCATGGCCTCTTCCGTGGCCTCTGCACCCAGCGCCACCACGCGCAGCAGGTCCGTCTCCTCGACCGCCTGATCCGGCGCGCCCCGGGCCACCACCACCACCTCCACCCGATACTCGCGCGAGGACGGCACCAGCGCCGCCAGCAGTGCGCTCAACTCCGCCGAGGTCCCCAGCGCCAGGACGGCCACACCGACGCTCGGGGCAGGTACGCCCGGCGGGGTATCCGTCTCGCTGCCTCGTGCGGTGGATGGGCTGCCGCTGGTCAATCGTCCAACTCCCGATGGCATGGTGGGTTGTCAGGTTTCCGGGCCGGAGGGGGGCAAGTGTGGTGCCACGGTCATCGAGCCCGCCAAGGCGAGGTGAAGCGGGGCATCGCCAGGACCAAACACGTTGATTTACAAAGAGTTGTGTCGACATTCGACGCCCGATCCCGGCGGCGGAGGCCTGCCGCAGGGATGCACCGGTCCGGCGGGGTGGGTGAAGAGGGGCGATTCCCGTCACTTCCGCTGGCGCGCGACCGGGGTGGAGTCGGCGCGGTAGAGCTCCAGGGCGGTGCAGGCGCGGAGGTCCCCCGGCCCTTCGGCTGGACCCCGGATCCGGAAGAGCGCACTCCGCTCGGGCTCGGTCAGCAGCAGGTCCAGCCGCTGACAGTCCCGCGCCAGCGCGGGCGCCAGCAGGCGGACCTCGGTGGAATGGGTGTGGCCCAGGAGCACATAGCCGACGCCCTGCCGTTCCAGGCCGGGGAGGATATGGGCGCTGTCCGGCGTGAAGGCCCGGTTGAGGTACGCTCCGGTGCGGCCGCTGTAGTAGGCAAACGTCGCCTCCCGGGCAGTGAGCACCACCCCATCGGCAGGCACCACCTCCGGGACCCGGCGGGCCAGGCGGAAGAAGCTGCGCGTATCCGGGGGGAAGCACCCTGGCGCGCCAAGCGGGTCGGCACGGTCGCATCCCGCGAGCGCCCGCCAGTCCGCGTTCCAGCGGCGTCCCGCTTCGACGACCAGCAGGAGCACCAGCAGCCCGGCGAGCCCGAGCCCCACGCGCCGCAGGGCCGGGCCCCGCCACCCCGAGAGTGGGACGACGATCGCCGCCATGAGCAGCGGCAGGATCACCGCGAGGAAGCGGGGTGAGGACATGCGCCACATCGCCAGGAGGACGATGTAGCCCACCACGTACGCAGCGCCGAGGGTCCAGCCGCGCCGCCACCACAAGGCCAGCCCCACCGGCACCAGGGCGCCCAGCGCGGCGCCCCAGAGCGTGATCGCCTGCGTACCCTCGCGCACCCCGGGGATCGGCAGCGCCTCCGGCAGGAAGACCGTGGCGTAGAACACCCCGATGCGGAAGCGCTTGGTCAGGTAGAAATCGCCGCCCAGGTGGACCATCCGCTCCAGGTCCTCGGCGTAGGAGCGGCCGATGGTCCGGAACTCATCCGGCAGGAGGAAGGTGCGGAGCAGCCAGCCACCGATGCACAGCCCACCGATCGCCCCGACCAGGATCGCGGCGCGGGGACGCCGCTCGAGGAACAGCCACCCGACCACGGCGGCGAGCAGCACCACCCCCACCGACCGGGTGAGGCCGGCGGCGACGATGACCACGGTCCCGGCCGCCAGCAGCCGCGGACCGACCGCGCCGCGGGACAGCAGCCAGAGCGCGAAGGTACCGAGGAAGAGGTAGGGCGGCTCCGAGATCAGGCTGCCCGCGTACCGCACCAGGGTGTTGTTCACTGCCAGGGGAATCAGCACCAGGAAGGCGACGGGTACCGACCACCGCCGGCGCACCAGGTCGAAGGTGAGCCAGAGACTCGCCACCGAGAGGCAGATGTTGGCGGCGAGGAACAGGTCGATCCGCTCGCCGCCGAGGGCGCCGAGGACCAGCAGGAAGACGGGATACCCCGGGGGATACAGGGCGTGCGGGGGAGCCCCGGCCAGGTGGAGATCGCGGAATTGCCCGTGCGCCAGGGAGCGGGCGAGCAGGAGGTAGAGCGCGTCGTCGTTGCGGACGGTGATGCCCGGCTCGCGAATCAGCCAGGCCAGCACGAGGTGAAGTCCGAGCAGCAGGACCAGCGCGGCCACGGCGAGCGTGGACAGCCGGGAGCCTGCGGTCGGGCTGCCTTCGGCTCCGTTCATCGCTCAGCTCCTCCGGCTGGGTCCGCCAAAGCGCAACACCTGTTGCGTCCTGCCAACGCGATAGTGTAACGCAAGCCACGGCTGAAACGGCTCAGGCGGCAAGGAACCGGTACGAAAGCCTCACCTGTTGCGTACGCGCAACAGGGTTGGTGATCACTCCCTCCAGATCGGCTGTTTGGGCGGGAGGAGGTTGAACCGGACAATGTGCCACAGGGCGGCGACCCCGTCCTTCCAGCCGATCTTCTTGCCGTCGGCGTAGGTCCGACCGGCATAGGAGATCGGCATTTCCCAGATGCGGGCCCGGGCCTGCGAGAGGCGGGCGGTGATCTCGGGCTCGAAGCCGAAGCGATCGGTGGTGAAGATCAGCTGCTTCATGAGCGGCGCGCGGACCATCTTGTAACAGGTTTCCATGTCGGTCAGGTTCAAGTCGGTGAACATGTTCGACAGGAGCGTGAGCAGCTTGTTCCCCATCGAGTGCCAGAAATACAGCACCCGATGCTCCGCGCCGAGGAAGCGGGAGCCGAAGACGGCATCGGCCTGGCCCCGGGCGATCGGCCGGAGGAGCTGGGGCAGTTCGGCGGGGTCGTACTCGAGGTCGGCGTCCTGGACCACGATCACGTCCCGGGTGGCGTGCTGGATGCCCGTGCGAATCGCGGCACCCTTGCCCCGGTTGTGCGGGTGATGGACCACCACGTCGATGAGGCCTTCGGTCCGGAGCTGCTCCAGGACCTCCCCGGTCTTGTCGCGGGAGGCGTCGTTGATCGCCACGATCTCGATGGCGAGCGGCACCGTCCGGACCCGCTCGATGAGCTGGCGCACCGTCCGCTCCTCGTTGTAGGCCGGCACGATGACCGACAGGCCGAGCGACTGCTCCATCCCCCCTCCAGACAACGTCACTGGATGACACCGCCGGAGCTCCAGCCGAGCCCCGGTGATAGATGATATGCGAGAGTTGAGGCCGGACGGGCAAGAGCCGTGCCGATGGGGGGGCCCGGCCCCCCCGCCGCGCCGATTCCGGGCCCGTCGCCGCTCCGTCCCCGGCGGAGGCGCAAACCTTGCAAACTTGGCACTGCTTGGCGGATAGCCCGTCCTGGCACCACCTCAATTCCCGACTTCGCATGGACCCTCGCCTGCACAGCAACGGCCCACACCTCCTCACGATCGCGCTCGAGGATTACTACCAGCTCGGCGCCTTCAACCACCTCATCCAGCGTGGGGAGTGGTACCGCTTCGAGTCGCGGCTGGCGCGGAATACCCGCCGGGCGCTCGACCTCGTCGAGGCCCGCGGGCACCGTGCCACGTTCTTCGTGCTCGGCTGGGTCGCGGATACCATGCCGGAGCTGGTGGCGGAGGTGGCGGGGCGCGGACACGAGATCGCCAGCAAGGGCTACTACCACCGCAGCGTGCGCGGGATGACGCCGTCGGAGTTCCGCGAGGACCTGGCGCGGGCGCGCGAGGCGCTGCAGCGCGCCTCCGGTCAGCGGGTGCTCGGCTATCGGGTGGCCGACGACTGGTTCACCCCCGCCGACCTGTGGGCGCTCAATGTCCTGGCGGAGGAGGGCTACGACTACGACTCGAGCGTCGGGCCCATCGGCCGGCGCTTCGCGGCGGAGCCGTGGCGCCGCTTTGCGCACGAACACCAGTTCGGGACCCGCACGCTCTGGGAGTTCCCCATCTCCGCGGCGGACGTGCTGGGCTGGATGGTGCCCGTCGCTGGCGGCAACTGGCTGCGGCAGATCCCCCAGGCGCTGGTGCGCCGGGCCGTGGCGCACTGGCACCGGACCTACACCGCCCCCTTCGTCATGTACTTCCACGCCTGGGAGCTGGATCCCGACCTGCCCAAGATCAGCGCGGCGCCGTGGCTGCAGCGGGTGCGGACCTACCGGAACCTCGAGGCCATGCCGGCCCGGCTCGGGTATTTCCTCGAGAAGTACCGCTTTGCCTCGATCGCCGAGCACCTCGGGCTGGCGGTGCAGCTGCCGGGAGGGCGCCGCTCCCAGCCCGTGGTCCCGACGTCGACGCCCGTCCCGACGGGCCCGGAGCACCTGACGGTCACGACCGGGACTCCGGCCGAAGGGCTGGTGCCCATCACCGTGGTCATCCCGTGCTTCAACGAGGAGCTGATCCTCCCCTACCTGGCCAACACGCTGCGCAGCGTCTGGACCCGGCTGGCCACGCGGTACGACATCACCTGGCTCTTCGTGGACGACGCCAGCACTGATGCCACCTGGGAGGCGCTGCAGCGGGTGTTCAGCCGGCGACGCGACTGCCGGTTCGTGCGCCACACGGTGAACCAGGGGGTGGCCGGCGCCATGCGCACCGGGCTGCAGCACGCCCAGACCGAAATCGTCTGCTCCATCGACTGCGACTGCACCTATGACCCCCACCTGCTGGGCGAGATGGTGCCCTTGCTGACCCCCGAGGTAGACCTGGTGGTGGCGTCGCCCTACCACCCGGCGGGTAACGTCCGCAACGTGCCCGAGTGGCGGCTGGTGCTGTCCCGCACCCTGTCGCGGATCTACCGCCTGGTGCTGCATCACAAGCTGGCCACCTACACCAGCTGCTTCCGGGTGTACCGCCGGAGCATCGTGCAGCAGGTGGAGATCAGTGATACCCGGTTCCTCGGCGTGGCCGAACTGGTGGGGCGGCTGGACCTGGCGGGGGGACGCATCGTGGAGTTCCCCACCACGCTCCAGGTCCGCATGCTCGGCCGGTCCAAGATGAAGATCGTGCATACCATCCTCGGGCACCTGGGGCTGCTGTCCCGCCTCGCCCTGGCCCGCCTGCGCGGCAGCGTCCGCCCCCTCGTGCGGGCCACCAGCACGCCGCTCCCCCTGCCCGCCCCGCGCCCGAGCGGCGAGGTCCGCCGTGTCTGAGGTCGGCATCGTCGGGGGCGGCTTCCTCGGCCTGACCCTGGCGTGGCGGCTGCGGGCCGAGGGCCACCAGGTCACGGTCATCGAGGCGGCGGCCGAGCCGGGCGGCCTGGCGGCCCCGGCCGAGCTGGGCGGGTTCACCTGGGACCGTTTCTATCACGTCATCCTGCTCTCGGACCAGCACCTCCGCGGGCTCCTGGCCGAACTCGGCCTGGAGGACCGCCTGCGGTTCGGCACCACCCGCACCGGGTTCTACACCGACGGGACCCTGTACTCGCTCTCGACCAGCCTCGAGTTCCTGCAGTTCCCGCCCCTCAGCCTGATCGACAAGGCGCGCCTGGCGGCGACGATCCTGCGCGCCTCGCGGATCGCCGACGGGCGCCCGCTGGAGCGGGTGCCGGTGACGGACTGGCTCATCAAGTGGTCGGGCTACCGGACCTTCACCCGGATCTGGCTGCCGCTGCTCAAGAGCAAGCTGGGGGAGAACTACCGCCACGCGAGCGCCTCCTTCATCTGGGCGATCATCGCGCGGATGTACGCCGCGCGCCGCTCGGGGCTCAAGCAGGAGAAGTTCGGCTACGTGGAGGGCGGGTACGCGGCGGTCCTGCGGCGGTTTCGCGAGCGGCTGGAGGCGGCCGGCGTCGTGCTGCGCACCGGGCGCGCCGCCACGCGGGTGGAATCGGGCACCGAACCGCGGGTCACCGTGACGCTGGAGGGCGGCACGGCGCTGCAGTTCGACGACGTGATCCTGACCGTCCCCTGCGGCCGCGTGGGCGCGCTCTGCCCGGGCCTGACTCCGGAGGAACGCGCCCGGCTCGGCGGCGTGACCTACCAGGGCATCGCGTGCGCCTCGGTCCTGCTGCGGCAGCCGCTCGCGCCCTACTACGTCACCAACATCACCGAGTCGTGGGTCCCCTTCACCGCGGTCATCGAGATGACCACCCTGGTGGACCGCGCGACATTCGGCGGCCACAGCCTGGTGTACCTGCCGCGCTACCTCACCCAGGACGACGCCTTCTGGCAGCGGACGGACGCGGAGATCCGCGAGGAGTTCCTCACGGCGCTGGCCCGGATGTACCCGGCGTTCCGGCCCGCCGACGTGCTGGCCTTCCAGGTATCCCGGGTGCGCGAGGTGCTGGCGCTCTCCACCCTCAACTACAGCGCCGAGCGGCTGCCGCCCACGCCGACCTCGCTGCCGGGCGTCCACCTGGTGAACTCGGCGCAGATCGCCAACGGGACCCTCAACCTGAACGAGACCGTCGGGCTGGCCACCGCGAAGGCGCGCGAGATCGGCGCGCGCCTCGGACGGCGGGCGCCGGCGGACGCCCCGGCCCGATGACCGACCCGCGCCCGCTGGCGAGCGTCTCGCTCGACGTGGACAACCTCTGGTCCTACATGAAGACGCACGGGGACGCGGGGTGGGAGGCGCGGCCGACCTACCTCGACCGCTTCTTCCCCCCGGTGCTCGACGCGCTCGACGAGCTCGGCCTCCGGATCACGTTCTTCTGCGTGGGCGTGGACGCCGACCGCGAGGAGAACCTGCGGCCATTCCAGTCGCTGACGGCGCGGGGCCACGAGGTGGGCAATCACTCCTACGAGCACGAGCCCTGGCTGCACCTCTACGCGCCGGACGCGCTGGTGCGCGAGCTCGAGCGCACCGAGCAGGCGGTGGAACGGGCCACGGGGCAGCGCCCGATCGGCTTCCGGGGACCCGGCTACAGCTGGAGCACCACCCTGCTCGAGATCCTGGCTGACCGCGGCTACCTCTACGACGCCTCCACGCTGCCGACCTACCTCGGGCCGCTGGCGCGGCGGTACTACTTCATGACGGCCCAGCTGAGCGCGGAGCAGCGCCGGGAGCGGGCCCACCTCTTCGGGACCTTCGCGGATGGGCGGCGGCCGGTGCGGCCCTACCACTGGCAGTTGCCCTCGGGGCGCGCCCTGCTGGAGCTGCCGGTGACCACCATGCCGGTGCTCAAGGTGCCGTTCCACCTGAGCTACCTGCTCTACCTCAGCCGCTTCTCCGAGGGGCTGATGCACGCCTACCTGGGCACCGCCCTGGCGGTGTGCCGGGCCACCGGCACCGAGCCGAGCTTCCTGCTGCACCCGCTCGACCTGCTCGGCGGCGACCAGGTGCGGGAGCTGGCGTTCTTCCCCGGGATGGACCTGACCGGCGCCCGGAAGATCCAGCTCTTCCTGCGGGTGCTGCGCCGGCTGGGCGCGCATTTCCGGCTGGTGGACATGAGCACGCACGCGCGCGCCATCCTGGCCCGGGGCGGCCTGCCCCGGCGCCTCGCCGATGACGGCCGACCCGCCGCTCCGGCGGCCGCGCCGAGGCCCGCCGCGTAGGCGGCACGCCCCATGTGCGGTATCGCCGGCATCATCCGCTTTGACGGGGGCCCCGCCCAGCCCGAGCTGCTCGCCCGCATGAGCCGGGTGCTGGAGCATCGCGGCCCGGATGACCGTGGGGTGTTCACCGACGGCGCGGTCGGGCTGGCGCACCAGCGGCTGTCGATCATCGACCTGGCCACCGGGCACCAGCCGATGGAGAGCGCGCGGGCCGTCATCGTCTTCAACGGCGAGATCTACAACTACCTGGAACTGCGCAGCGAGCTGATGGCGCGGGGCCGGACCTTCCGGACCGCCTCGGACACCGAGGTGATCCTGCAGCTGTACGAGGAGTACGGCGCCGAGGCGGTGGCGCGGCTCAACGGGATGTTCGCCTTCGTGCTCTACGACCGGGTGGAGCGCCAGCTGCTGCTGGCCCGGGACCACTTCGGCATCAAGCCGCTCTACCTCCACGCCACGCCGGCCCGGCTGCTCTTCGCCTCGGAGATCAAGGCGCTGCTCACCGACCCCGAGGTGCGGGCCGAGGCGGATGGCGAGGGCGTCCAGGAGTACCTGACCTTCCAGTACGTGCTGGCCGACCGGACCATGTTCCGCGGCATCACCAAGGTGCTGCCGGGCGAGTATCACCTGGTGGACCTGGCGCAGGGCAGCCACCGCACGGTGCAGTACTGGGAGCCCCGGTTCCAGGTGGACGTCGCCCACACCGACACGTACTTCGTGGAGAAGCTGCGCTGGCTGCTCGAGGACGCGGTGCGGCTGCAGATGCGCTCGGACGTGCCGGTGGGGACCTACCTGAGTGGCGGGCTCGACTCGAGCCTGGTGACCGCGCTGGCGGCGCGGGTGGCGCCGGGCACGCTGACCACCTTCACCGGCCGCTTCGACGAGGGACCGGAATTCGACGAATCGGGCTACGCCCGGCTGGTGGCGGAGCAGCTCGGGGCGCGGATGGAGGTGATCACCCCGACGGAAGCGCAGTTCGTGGACGCGCTGCCGCGGCTGGTCTACCACATGGACGAGCCGGTCGCCGGCCCGGGCCTCTTCCCGCAGTACATGGTCTCGGGGCTCGCCGCGCGCCAGGTCAAGGTGGTGCTGGGCGGCCAGGGGGGGGACGAGATCTTCGGCGGCTACGCCCGCTACCTGGTGGCGTACCTGGAGCAGGCCCTCAAGGGCGCCATCCATGAGACCAACGAGGAGGCGGAACACATCGTCTCGCTGGCCTCGATCCTGCCGAACCTGCCGGTGCTGCGGCAGTACGTCCCCATGCTGCAGCAGTTCTGGCGCAGCGGCATGTTCGAGGACATGGACCGGCGCTACTTCCACCTCACCGACCGCAGCGGCGGCGCGCTCTCGCTGCTCTCGGCGGGGTACCGCGCCGGGTACGACCGGGAGCGGATCTTCGGGCGGTTCCAGGCGGTGTTCAACCACCCGGACACCGGCTCGTACTACAACAAGATGACCCACTACGACATGGTCACCAACCTCCCGGCGCTGCTGCAGGTGGAGGACCGCGTGACCATGGCCCACTCGCTCGAGTCGCGGGTGCCGCTGCTTGACCACCGGATCACCGACCTGGTGGCCAGCATGCCCCCGGGGATGAAGTTCCACGGCGGCGAGCCCAAGCACGTGCTCAAGCGCGCCATCGGCGACCTGCTGCCGCGGGCGGTGCTGGAGCGCAAGGACAAGATGGGCTTTCCCGTGCCGCTGCACCTGTGGGCCCGGGGCCGGTCGCGGGAGTTCTTCGCCGACATCCTGCTGTCCCGGCGCTGCCGGGAGCGCGGCCTGTTCGACGTGCCCCAGGTGGAGAAGCTGATGGAGTACGAACCGGCCTTCAGCCGACGGCTGTGGGGCCTGCTGAACCTCGAGCTGTGGTACCGAACCTTCATCGACCGGGACTGACCCGACCCTATGCCGCTTACGTTCACCGACCAGCGCGTCACCCAGTGGTCCGTCCGTCGCATCGCCGTCGTGGGGCCCGGCATCGTGGGCATGCCGATGGCCGCCATGCTCGCGCACGCCCGCATCCGCGAGGGCAGCGACCAGCCGGCCACCGTGACGGTGATCCAGCGCAACTCGCCGACCTCGGGCTGGAAGGTGGGCGCCATCAACGCCGGCCGGTCCCCCATCGGCGGGATCGAGCCCGACCTCGACCGGGTGGTGGCGGACACCGTGGAGGCCGGCCTGCTCTCGGCCAGCCACGAGTACGCGGCGGCCCGGGACGCCGACGTGGTGCTGATCTGCACCCAGACCGACAAGCGCGGCATGGCCCCGGATTACGGGCCGCTGTTCGAGGCGCTGGACGGCCTCGCCGCAGCCCTGCGCGAGCGGCCGGCCGGCAACGTCCCGGTGATCATCTTCGAGTCGACCCTGGCACCCTCCACGATGACCACCCTGGTCCGGGACCTGTTCGCGACGCACGGACTGGTGGAGGGGCGGGACGTGCTGCTCGGCAACAGCCCCAACCGGGTGATGCCGGGCCGCCTGGTGGAGCGGGTGTCCACCTCAGACAAGCTCGTGGCGGGGCTGCACCCCGACACCCCAGGCCTGATCCAGCGGCTGTACGCCCGCATCGTGACCCGCGGGACCCTGCATCCCACCAACAGCATGACCGCCGAGGTGGTGAAGACGCTGGAGAACGCGTACCGCGACGTGCGCATCGCCTTCGCCGCGGAGGTCGTGCGGCACTGCGACCAGCGCGACCTCGACTTCTACGCCCTGCGGGACCAGGTGAACAGCCGGCTCGCCCAGGCCGACCAGGCCAGCGCCGACCCCAACGCGGTGCCGAGCGGCGGCCTGCTGGTGCCGACGGTCGGCGTCGGCGGCCACTGCCTCCCCAAGGACGGCATCCTGCTCTGGTGGCGGGCGCTGGAGGCGAAGCGCGACACCTCACGCAGCCTGATCCTCGACGCCCGGCGCATCAACGACGACTCCCCAGCCCAGACCCTCGCGCTCGCGGAGCGCGCCTTCGGGCCGCTCAACGGGCGGGCGGTGGCGCTGCTTGGCGCGGCGTACCGGTTCAATTCCGAGGATACCCGGAACTCCCCGACGCTGGTGCTCGCCCGCCTGCTGCTCGACCGCGGCGCGCGGGTCACCATCCACGACCCCTACGTCTACCCCACCGACCAGAACCTGCGCCGCACCGGCCTGGCGGATTTCTTCACCCGCGACCTCGAGGCGGCGGTGGCCCCGGCGGAGGTGCTCATCATGTGCACCGCGCACCGCGTCTACCTCGACGAGCGGGAGGCGCTGCTCGGTGCCGCGCGGCATGCGGTGGGCGTCGTGGACGGCTGCAACCTCTGGCACGCCGCGGACGTGACCGGGCGCGGGCTCAGGTACGCCGGCATCGGGCGCGGCCGCACGGCGCCGTCGGCGGAGCTGGTGGCCGACGTGCTCGAGGGCTTCCGGGCGGTGGAGACCGGCGTGGCCAACGAGGTGCACGCGCTGGTGGAGTTCCTCAACGGACAGTATGCCCCGGACGACTTCAACCGGGTGCGCTTCAGCGAGGTGCAGCGGATCGCCGGGACCTGCGTCACCGGCTGCGCGATCGTGGCGCCCGGCGTGGCGCGGGCGCCCGCGGGCGGCAGCGGCTTCGCCTCGGACCTGGTGCGCCGGGCGGTCTAGGCGGGGGGCGCAGGCTCCAGCGCGGCGAGCCCCGCTTCCAGCGCGCGGAATTCCGCGGGGTCGAGCCGCGCCGACCGCGAGGCGGTGAAGCGGAGCCCGGTATCGACGGGGCGGATCGCCGACGCCGGCAGGCCGAGCAGGCCCGTGGCCACCATCTGGATGGCCTCCGCCGGGCGCTCGCAGAAGGTCTCGTACGACAGTCGCCGGAAGCGCTCGGGGCCGAGCGCCGTGGCCTGGGCGAGGGCCGCGTCGTGGTGGGCCCGCGCCTGCCGGCAGACGCTGGTCACCGGGTCGTCCGCCGGGTCGAAGGCGGGGTGCAGGCCATAGGGCACCCGGGCATCACCGTGGATCTGCCGGCGCGCGGTGAGCAGCGCCTGCGCCAGGAACAGCGGGTCCCGGTCCAGGCACAGGAAGCGCGCGCCGGGCAGCGCGGCCGCCACCGGCAGCGCCTGGCAGTTGAGGTTGTTGTTCTTGGTGACGACCGGCCGTCCCGCCTGGCGCTCCAGCGCGCCGAAGAACTGCACCAGCCCCGCCTGCTCCGCCCCGGTCAGGCTGGTGCGGACCCGCGACCGGTCCGCGCCCAGCCAGCGGTCCCACAGCGCCAGGGAGTCGTTGGGAGCCGCGAGGCTCCGGCTGCGCCCGTAGAAGCTGCGGTAGGTGGGGCGCCAGGGGGCGAGGCGGGCGTGGAACAGCGCCGTCGCGCGGAGTGGCGCACGCGGGAATACGGACATCAGGTTGGTGAGCCAGGTGACCTCGAGGTGCGCCATGAGCGTCTGCGCCACGAGGGTGGTCCCGCTGCGCGGCGGCCCGCACACGAAGAGCATCGGCTGCGAGGGCGGCGGGGCGGCGCGGTACAGCGCCTGCTCGCCGGCGGCGAGCGCGATGTCGAGGGGCGTGCAGGCCAGCCCCAGCGCCGCGTGGCCCATCGCGGCGTAGGCGTCCGGGTCCCGGCTCCCCACCAGGCGGCGGGCGAGTCCGACCGGATCCTGGAAGTGAGAGGGCACGAAGCGATGCAACAGTCGCCGGACGCCGCGCGACTCGACGGAACCTGGGGAGGATGACACTGGCCGAAACTAGGGCGCACACGGGAACCGGGTCAAGCGGTGGCTGGCTCGCGCTCCGCGCGGCCATCGCCATCACGCTGCTCTGGCTGGTGCTGCGCGGCGCCGGGGCAGAGGCCCTCGGGGCGCGCTTCTCCCGGGCCACGCTTCCGGCCGTGCTGGCGGGCAGCGTGCTCCTCCTGCTGTCCCAGGCACTGGCAGCGGTCCGCTGGCGCCTGCTGCTCGGCCCCGGGGCGCCCCGGCTCTCCGCGCTCATCCACCTCTACCTGGTGGGGGCGTTCTTCAGCCTGTTCCTGCCGACCGCCGTCGGGGGCGATGCCTTTCGCGCCACCATGGTGGCGCGGTCCTCCCCGGAGCCAGAGGCGGCAGTGCTCAGCGTCGTGCTCGACCGCGTCTTCGGCGTGCTCGCGCTGCTCCTGTTCGGGGTGGCCGGCGTCCTGCTCGATCCGGCCAGCGCCGGCGGGCTTGGCGTGCGGCTGGCCGGGGCCCTGGCGCCGGGGCGACTGCTGCTCCTCGTCTCCGCCGGCCTCACCGGCCTGGCGATCCTCGCCCTCCTGGCGCGACGCCAGCCGCGGCTCCGGGCGCTGCCGGCGACCCTCGCGGCCGCCCTCCGCGCCACGCTGGCGCGTGGCCGGAGCGCGGCGCTTGCGCTGCTCGTCTCCCTCGCGGTGCAGGCCCTGATGGTACTGCTCTGGATGGTGATCGCGCGCGGGGTGGGATTGTCCCTGCCGGCCAGTCGTTTCCTGGTGGGGGTGCCGCTGGTCTCCCTCGCCACGATGCTGCCGCTCTCGCTCGCGGGGCTCGGGGTGCGGGAGTGGGCATGGGTGTGGTTCCTGGCCCCGTTCGGGGTCCCCTCCGGCGACGCCGTGGCGCTCAGCCTGAGCTACTTCGCCTGCCCGCTCCTCGCGGGGCTGGTCGGGGGCGCGCTGTTCACGGCACGGGGGGCAGGGCCCGGCCTCCCGCCACCGGCCGCGCGGGCGGGGGACAGGCCGGCGGCGGCTGGTCCGGAGTCAACCAGAGGGTGACCTCGATCGGGGTCGCGTTGCGCACCTCGTGCCAGAGCGGGATCCGGCACAGCGGCCGCAGGCCGTGGCGCGCCGGGTCGAGCGGCAGGCCCATCCGCACGCCGTTGCGTGCGGCGGTGACCGCGAGGGTCGGGCGGAACCGCTCCCAGCCATCGAGGTTCATCGCGGCACCGATGCCGGGCTCGTTCCGGATGTAGAACGGGAAGATGTCGCTCTCGAGGGCGAGGGAGTTGGCCAGGAAGCCGGTCATCACCCGCCGTTCGGGCCGGAGCACCCGTGACACCTGCGCGATCGCGCGGGCGGCATCACGCTCCGAGAAGCTTGGCCGCAGCAGGTCCCGCGCAATGCTCAGCGGTTCGGTCAGGGCAAAGAGCACCACCCACGCGCCGGCCGGCACCGACCACCGCCACGCCCCCGGCCGCGGGGCAAGCCAGGCGCCGATGGCGGCGCCGCCCAGCACGGCCAGGTGCCACAGCCCCAGCTGCATGGGGTACACCGAGATGCCATCCTCTCCCCCGACGTGCAGCCCCGACGTGAGGGCCACGAGCGGCGGGATCCCCCACGCCATGACGTAGAGCCCGAGCACGGCCCCCGCGAGCGCGCCGCCGCAGGCGCCGCGCCAGACCGGCGCCGGCGCCGTGGATGCACCCGCATCCCGCTCGAACAGCCCCCGCGCGCCGAGCAGCGCCACCGCGGGCACCAGCAGCAGGAACCGCCGGTCGGGCTGGTAGGCCTGACTCGCCACGTACGCGAGGACGCCCCACCACCAGGCCCAGCCCAGCCGTTCCGCGGCGTCGAGCGGCTCGGCCAGGGGGCGCGCCACCCGCCGCCAGGCCAGCAGCGCCAGCCCCAGCATCGGCACCACACCTTCGAGGAAGAGCAGGCTGGGACGAAGGCTCAGGAAGGGCAGGAAGAACACCAGCACGCCGCCATCAGCGAGCCGGTTGTTCTGGGTGGTGACGTTGGCCAGGCTCACCGCCAGCTGGTCCCGCACCGCGATCCAGTTGGGCCAGATGAAGAAGACCAGGACCGCCACCACGCTGCAGGCCACGGCGCCCGAGAATGCGGCGATCTGCAGGGCCAGGGGGCGCAGCGGCTCCTCGGTCCGGCGCCGTTGCCGATAGTCGAACCACCAGGCCACGGCGAACACCGGCGCCAGGATGACGGCATTGGGCTTGCTGAGCACGGCCCCGACCAGCCCCAGGCCGCCGAGGGCCCCGAGCGGGGGATAGCGGGTCGCGGCCAGCACGCCGGCCATGGCCAGGATGGCAAAGGCCAGCTGCAGCGTTTCGACCAGTGCCATGCGGCTGAGCAGGATCCCGAAGCCGCCGAGGGCGAGCAGCAGCGCGGGAGGCAGGGCGCGACGGGTGGGCATCACGGCCCGCAGGCCCAGGTAGAAGACCCCGCACGCGAGGGCCCCGGCGAGCGCGCTGAGCAGTCGGGTCTGCGTCAGGCCCAGGCCCGCGAGCTGGTAGGTGAGGGTCAGGGCCGCGGTGTAGGCGGGCGCGGCGAAGAGGGCCGGGTTGTGCTCGTCCATGACCCATTCGCCGAACAGCACCCGCTGCCGCGCATTCTGGGCCCACCAGCCCTCGTCGCTGAGGAACGCGCCGAGGACCCGGGCCGGCGGATCAGCGCCGAGCTCCACGATCCGGGGCAGCAGCGCGACCAGCAGGACCAGCGCGAGCGCGAGCAGGTCGTGCCGCCGGCGACGGAGCAGCGGCGGGCGCGGCGGGGTGTGGGGCATCAGGTAGAGGTCCGGGATTCCCGGGGAACCGGAGGCATGGTGCGTACGGACGAAGGTAGGGAGGTGGCGGGAACAGGGTCAAGCCACGCGCCACGCTGGCCGTGGCTGGCGGGCGTGGCCATCGTCGCCGCCCTCGGCACCTTCATGAGCCTGCGGAACAGCCTGTGGTACGACGAGGCCTGCACCCTCGCGACCACGGCCGCCGGGCCCGGCGACGCGCTGCGCCGGGCGCTGCGCTTCGAGCAGCAGCCGCCACTCTATTTCCTGCTGGCGTGGAGCTGGCGGGTGATGCACCCGTCTGTCGAGTTCCTGCGCCTGCTGTCCGTCGTGATCAGCCTGGGGACGATCACGCTGCTCGCCCGGATCTCGCGGGACCTGCGCATCGGATCGCGGGGCTGGGACCTGGCGCTGCTCGGCGCGCTCACCCCGCAACTCCTCTGGGCGGCCTCCGAGGCGCGGGTGTACGCCCTCGCCATCCTCTCGGTCACCGCGAGCACCTGGCTGTTCCTGCGGCTGCTCGACCCCGACCGCCCCATGCGGGACCGCGACCTGCTCGCCTACGCCGCGGTCTCCTACCTGGGCCTGCTCACCTTCTACTACACCGGCTTCGTGCTGCTGGGCCACGCGATCGCGGCGCTCCGCTCCTCCCGCGCCCGGGAGATGACCGTGGCGCTGGGCGCCGTCGGCCTGCTCTTCCTCCCCTGGATCCCGGGGGTCCTGGACCAGCTGCAGGCGCGGCTCAACTACCTCCCACCGCTCGACTGGACCGCGCTCCCGCCCGGGCCGACGCTGGCCCGCGCGGCGGGCGGCTGGTCCCTCGCCACGGTCGTCGAGTCCATCTTCCGGTTCACGCCGTTCATGCGGACGCCGGCCGGGCTGGCGCTGGTCCTGGCCAGTGTCGCGGGCGTCCTCGCCGCGCGGCTGCGCCGCGGCAGCCGGCGGCTGGGCGGCACCGAGGGCCAGATGCTCCTCGCCGCCGCCACGCCGGTCGGCGTGCTGCTGCTGCTGCGGGTGACCAACCTCTCCCTGGTGGAGGAGCGGCACTGGGTGGTGGCGGTCCCCGGCCTGCTGCTCCTGCCGGGCCTGGTGCTGGCCGGCGCCGCGCCCGGATGGCCGCGCCGGGTCGCCAGCGCGCTGCTGCTGGCGACCTTTGCGCTCGGCACGGTCAGCTACGCGCGCAACTACCGCGGCCAGGCCGACTGGAAGGCGGTGGGCCGGTACCTCAACATGAACATCCATGCCGCCGACCCGGTGCTCTTGTTTGCCACCGACGGCGCGCTCCCGCTGGCGTACTACTTTCCCCGCTCCAACCCGGTCTACACGTTGCCGGTGCCGAACTGGAAGCGGCCGCGCGCCCAGCTGGAGATGCGGCCCTCGGACGAGGGCATCGCGCGGCAGGTCCTGGCCGAGGCTCGCGAGGCCGGAGCGTTCTGGATCGTGGAGCGTGGCGCAATCGCGGCGGATTCCGCGCTGGTGACGCTCGGGCGATACACCGGCGACTCGCTCGCGACGACGGACCAGGTGCAACTGGGCCGGACCCGGGTGCGCCGCCTGGCGGTCATTCCCGGGGATCAGGCCAGGCGATAGGGCTGCATGCGGTCCCGCGCCGTGTCGCGGGCCAGCTGGCCGTCCCGCAGCAGCGCGTCCGCGAAGTACTTCGTGGCCCAGTTGAGGATCTCATGCCGCCCGTAGTCCCCGCTCATGGGCGCGGCGCCCTTGATCCCCCCGCGCAGGCCGGGATCGTCCGAGGTCCGGTTCTGGGTCCGCTTGACGAAGGCCAGCACCCGCGGCACCGGCTCGAGCCAGCGGGCCTCGCCGGTGATGAGGTGCAGCCGCATCCAGTTGTTGGCCGCCTGGACGTCGCCCGTCAGGCAGCTCCAGTCCACCGCCCCCGTCCAGTCCGCCGAGAAACGCCCGGGCAGGAACCCGTCGGCGCGCACCAGCGGCAGCAGCGCCTCCGCGGCGCGCACCCCCGCGCCGAAGATGGCGGCGTCCTCCAGCACCCGGCCCCCCTCGAGCAGCCCGCGCACGGTGTAGGAGATGGTGTGCAGCAGGGGGCGTTCGGGATCGCTCAGGCAGCAGTGGGGGAACCAGCCGTTGGCATGCTGTCGGCCGGCGACCATGCGCAGGTGCCGCGCCGCGGCCGCGACGAACGCCGGCTCCGCCAGCGCCTTGCCGGTCTCCGCGAGCGCCCAGGTCACCCGCGCGTTGTAGAGGGTGGCGTCCTTCCGCGCGAAGTCCGACTCCCCCTGCCGGAACTGCCCCTCCCCGTCCATCGACTGTACCAGGTAGCGGCCGGCGCGACGGAGGGCATCGGCGTAGATCCCCTCGCCGGTGTGCTCGAACGCCGCGAGCCAGCCGAACATCACCTGCCCGGTGTTGAAGATGGCCGGGGTGCGTCCCTCGCCGATCACCCCGCCCTGCACCGCGCCGCTCTCGAGCTGGATCGCGATTTCCCACCGCGCCGCCCGGAGCGCCCGCTCGACCAGGGCCGGATCCTCCAGCTCCCGCGCGGCCTCGAGCAGGGTGGGGATCAGGTAGCCGGTGGTCTCGGGATAGGAGGGCTGCCACCCCTGCCCCTGGAAGTACGGGCTGTAGAAGACGCTGTAGCCGCGGGCGACGCCATCATCCGGCGTGGCGTCCTGGGCCCGGCACACCCACGCGATCGCCTCCCGCAGGTGGGAGCGATGGTCGGGATCGACCGGGTGGCCACCGGCGCGCTCCCGCGCCAGCTCGGCCCGCCCGAGCGGGTTGAAGAGCGGCGCAGCGCGGAGGGTGCGCCAGCGGGCCGCCAGGGAGCGGGCGATGCGGTTCCGGAACGACGGGGTCTGGGAGTCGGCAGTCATGGTCGTGTTTCAGGAGCTCCTTGCCTACTGCACGGTTGGTGCCGGGATGGGTGCCACGGCCCGCGGCGCCCCACACCAACGTAACAAGGCGTAAGACATTGTGCCCTATTATGTTGCTGGCGTTGACCAGAGTCTTGGCCGGCGCCATGATGCGGCTAGGACTGGCCTCGATCTTGCGAATTTCACGCGCCTCACGCCCTGCCAAGGATGGATCGGATCCCTGACACCCCGGCCCCAGTCCCCCCGGCGACGCCCGACCGGCGGGGGCTCGATCGCGCCCTGATTCACGGGGTCGCCTGGACCGGTGCCTTCCGCTGGATCACCCAGCTGCTCAACTGGGGCATCACGATCGCGCTTGCCAGAGTGCTCAGCCCCGCGGACTACGGTCTGTACGGTTACGCCACCCTGTACGTCAATCTGGTGCAGCTGGTCAACGAGTTCGGGCTCGGCGCCGCGATCGTCCGTCGCCGTGACCTCGACGATCACCAGATCTCCGCCCTGGGCGGGCTATCGATGGCACTCGGGCTCTGTCTGTTCGGCCTCTCGTTCCTCACTGCGCCCCTGGTCGCAGCCTTCTTCAACGCGCCCGACCTGCGCTGGCCGCTGGTGCTGCTGAGCGGCCTGTTCATCACCACCGCCCTGAAGGTACTGCCGAAGTCGCTGCTCTCGCGCGATCTCCAGTTCCGCCGGGTGGCCTCGCTCGACGCGATCGAGGCCGGCTGCCAGGGCGTGGCCACCCTCATCCTGGCGCTGCTCGGTTTCCGCTTCTGGTCCCTGATGGCCGGGATGGTGCTCGGCGCCGTGGTGAGCGCCACACTCGCCCTCATGTGGCGGCCCCATCGCATCGCCTGGCCCCGTAGGTGGAGCGAGGTGAGCAGCGCGGTGGGCTTTGGCACCCACATCATGGTGTCCCGCCTGGCCTGGTACGCGTATTCGAACGCCGACAATGCCGTGGTCGGCAAGCGGCTGGGACAGGTGCTGCTCGGCGCCTACAACCACGCGTGGACCCTCGCCAGCCTCCCGGTGGATCGCATCAGCGGCCTGGTGGCCCAGGTCACCCCCGCAATCTTCTCCGCGGTCCAGCACGACCTCCCGGCCCTGCGGCGCTACCTGCTCAAAGTGACCGAGGGGCTCGCGCTGCTCACTTTCCCGCTGGCATTCGGGCTGGCCTCCATCACCGACCTCTTCGTGGTGGTGGTCCTCGGCGATCGCTGGTGGCCCGCGATCGCGCCCCTGGCGATCCTGACATTCTACGGCGGACTGCGCTCCATCACCGCCACCTA
Source organism: Gemmatimonadota bacterium (assembly GCA_016713785.1). Classification (NCBI taxonomy): domain Bacteria; kingdom Pseudomonadati; phylum Gemmatimonadota; species Gemmatimonadota bacterium. The sequence goes on from JADJOM010000003.1 coordinate 1,967,921, forward strand.
CCCCCACGTGCTGCAGGCGGTCGGGCAGTCCGGGCTGGCCATGCGGCTCAATCTGCTCGGCATCGCGATCCTGCTGCCGCTGTTCCTGATCGGGTCCCACTGGGGGCTGGCCGGGGTGGCGATGGGCTGGGTGGTGGGCTACCCGTTCCTCGTGCTGGTCCAGTTCCGCGCGGTCCAGCGGGCGGCCGGACTGGGCTTCGGCGAGTACCTCGACGCCGTGCGGCCGCCCCTGATCGCCTCGGTGGCGATGGCCGCGGTCGTACTGGCCGTCCGGCTCGTGATGCCGGGCACCTGGTCCGACGCCTGGCATCTCGGCGCGGCCGTGCTCGCGGGCGCCGTGGCCTACCCTGCCGTTATGCTGCTTGCCTTCGGCGACCGCCTGAGCAGCCTCAAAGCCCTGGCCCGGGAGATCCGGAAATGACCGCGCCGCCGTTCTTCATTGTCGGCTTCCAGCGCAGCGGCACCACGCTGCTCCGGCTGATGCTGGACAATCACCCCGACATCGCGATCCCGCTCGACACCGTGGGGCTATGGGCCCGCTACGAGGACCGCCTGGCGGACTATGGCGGACTCGCCGACGAGGCCGAGGTCGGCCGCATGGTCCGGGACATCCTGGCCGACGAACGGATCCGGCTGTGGCAGGTCCCGCTGGCGGCGGACCACATCCTTGCCCTCCGGCGCTACCCGGGCCTGCCCGGCCTGATGGATGCGTTCCATCTGGCCTACGCGGAGGCGCGCGGCAAGCGGCAGTGGGGCGACAAGGATCCGGGCAACATGCATCGCATCGACCGGCTGCACCGCTGGTTTCCCACCTGCCGCATCGTGCACATCATCCGTGATGGGCGGGACGCCTGCCTCTCGCATCGGGGACAGTCCTTCGGAGTGCAGGACCTCACCGAGTGCGCCGACCTGTGGCGCGAGCAGGTCGAGTGGGTGCGCCGGATGGGCGTACTCCTCGGCGCCTCCCGGTACCACGAGCTGCAGTACGAGGACCTCGTCGCGCGGCCCGAGGAGGTGCTCCGGGGCGTAGCCGCCTTCCTGGGGCTCCCGTGGGCGCCCGAGATGCTCACCTACCATGAGCGGGTAGACCGCTCGGTCCCCGAGGAGAAGCGCCACCTCTGGCCCTTGCTGAACCAGCGCCCGGTGGCCGACAACGCCGGCCGCTGGCGGGAGGGGATGACCGCGGGCGAGCGGATCTGCTTCGAGCGTCGCGCCGGGCGAATGCTCGCCAAACTGGGGTACGAGACCCTGCCCTCGCCGCTGCCCCGCGCGCCCTTCACGGAACTCCGCCTCCTGGGCCGCCGCTACTGGCGCGCCCTGCGTGCCCGTGCCGGAGCCTGAGCGCATGACGCTGCACGTGCTCCTGGTGAGCTACTTCTATCCGCCGGCGCCCGAGGTGGGGGGCCTCCGCGCCGCCAAGGTCGCGGCCGCGCTCCGCGCCCGGGGCCACCGGGTCACGGTGCTCACCGCCTGCCTCCCGAACGAGGGGGCGCGGATCCGGGTGGAGGAGCCGGGGCTGCGCGTGGAGACGGTGGTCCCGTGGCGGCATCCGCAGCAGGCGTGGCACGACTGGCGGACCCGCGCCGCGCCGACTCAGGGGGAGCCCGCGCCGCCTGCCGCGGCGCCCGCCAATCGTGGCTGGGACCCTGAGGAGCGGGTGCCGCGGTGGAAACGCTGGATCCTCTCGTTCCTCTGGCTGCCGGACTACCGCCAGGGCTTCATCCCGGCCGTGACCCGTGCCGCACGCAAGCGGCTCGCGGCCGACCCGGCAGACGTCCTCTACACCACGGCCCCACCCTTCTCCACCCACCTGGCGGGCCTCTGGCTGGCGTGGCGCACCGGGTTGCCGTGGATCACCGAGTTTCGTGATCCGTGGAGCGACAATCCGTGGAAGCCAGCCCGGCTCCGGAGCCGCCCGGCGGAGGCGGTGGGCCGCTGGCTCGAGCACGCTTGCCTGCGGGCCTCGGTGCGCGTCATCCCCGTCTCCGACGGGATCGCGGGACTGCTGGCCGCCAAGCTGCCGCCAGCGCTGCGGGCCAGGGTCGAGACGGTCCGGAATGGCATCGACGACCTAGCGCCGGTGCCGGAGGCGCCCCTGCCGGGCGCCCCGCTCCGGATCACCTACGTCGGGTCGTTCTACCTCGACCGGGACCCGCGGCTCTTCCTGGAGGCGCTGGCCACGGTGGTGGCGCGGCACCCGGGGATCCGGGACCGCCTGCTGGTGGACTTCGTGGGGCACTGCCGGAGCTTCGGGACCGTCGACGTGGAGGCCGAGGTACGCCGGCTCGACCTCGAGGACCGCGTCACCTTCCGCGACTGGGTGCCGCACGAGGAGAGCCGTCGGCTGGTCGGCGGGGCGTCACTCCTGCTGCTGCTGGCCCGCGGACAGCCGGTGCAGATTCCCAACAAGCTCTACGAATACCTGGGGACCCGCCGGCCGATCCTGGCCTTCGTGGACGCGGAGGGGGAATGTGCGGTCATGCTGCGACAGGTGGGCGGGCACCAGGTCGTCACCGACACCGACGCTGGCACGGCGGTGCTGGCCCTGGAGCGCGCCCTGGGCCTCGTCGCCGACCCCACTGCGCGCGCCCCCGACGCGGGGCTGCTCTCGCAGTGGACCAGCGCGGTGCAGATGCGCCGGCTGGTCGAGCTCATCGAGTCGGTGGTGCCCCCCCGAAGCCGTAGCGCGCCAGCGCCGGCGCCAGCACCGACTCCAGCACCACCTGCTGCTCCGCGGTGAGGTCGCGGCGCCACCGGTCGTTTTCGCTGCGGAAGGGGTGGGCCCGGACCACCGCGTCGAACCCCGGCGTCCACTCCAGCCCGGCGAAGGCGACCGCGGAGCGATAGGCGGCGATCGGGTCGCGGCAGATGTCCTCGTAGCGCAGTTCCAGCACCTCGGTGGGCGCCACGGCGCGCTTTCCCTCCTCCATCGCCTCCATCAGGATCTTCCACTGGATGCCACCGAGGGCGACGAAGGAGCGGTGGTGCCGTTCCCACTCGGCGCGGTGCTCCGCGGAGAGTTCCCCCCAGCCCCACCCTTCCGGGCCCCGCCAGCCACTCCACCAGGGCATCCGCAGCATCGAGGCCGTCACCGGACGGCCATCGCGCGAGACGTGGATCAGGCGCACGTCCGGGAACAGCGCCTTGAAGAACCCCACCCGCGGCCAACCGGTGACCTTGAAGAGCAGCCGCTGGCGGGCCCCGGTGGGCACGGTGGCGCAGCGGGCCAGGAGGGCCCGCTGCACGTGCGGCAGCAGGTCGTCGGCCCGGAGGTCACGGTGGGGCATGGTGAAACCCGGGAAGACCGCGTCCCAGAACGGGTACGATTCCCCCGGGTCGAAGGTGTGCCGGAAGCCGCGGCCCAGCAGCGGCAGGTCCACGCCCCGCAGCACCAGCCGGTTGATCCACGGCTTGTAGGCCCAGCGATCCTCGAGATCGGCAAGCCAGGCCACGTGGGGGTGCCGGGTGAACAGGTGGTGAAAGACGGTCGAGCCGCTCCGCCCGACACCCACGATCACGATTGGCCGGTCGAGACTCATCGCGGCAACGCCCGTTGGTAGAGGGTTTCGTACTTGCGCACGGTCGCATCGAGCCCGAACTGCTCCAGCACCCGGGCGCGGCCGGCGGCGACGTCGCGTGCCCGCTGGGCGTCGCCTCCCAGCGCGTGGCGCCAGGCGCGCGCCATCGCGGGCGGATCGACCGGAGGCACCAGCCGGTGCCGCAGTGCCTCGCCCAGCACCCGCGCGTTCCCCCCCACGTCGGTCACCACGGGGCAGAGGCCGGCGCTCATTGCCTCCAGCACCCCGATGGAAGTGCCTTCGCTGCGCGAACAGAGGGTGAACAGGCTGAACGCCGAGAGCAGTGAGGTGGTGTCGTCGCGCCAGCCGAGCAGGTGCACGCCGTCGCTGATCCCCAGTTCCCGCGCCCGCGCCAGCAGCGCTTCCCGCTGGCTGCCGTCCCCGGCAATCACCAGCACTGGCACCGGGTGGCCGTCCCACTGGCGCCGGAACTCCCCGTAGGCCTCGACCATCACGTCGTACCCCTTGATCGGCTCCAGGCGCCCGATGCTGCCGATGATCGGCACGTCGGGGGCGAGCCGGAGCTCGGCCCGCAGCAGGCCATCGTCGGGCCGGGGGGCGTAGACGTCGGTGTCGATTCCATTCTCGACCAGCACCAACCGTTTCGGGTGGGCCACGACCGACCGGGCCATCTGGTCCAGCAGCACCTGCGACACCGGGACGATGACATCGCTCAGGCGGGAGGCGAGGTTGCCGATCAGCCGTGCGGTCCACGGATCCGGATGCTGCCGCCCGTGCTCGGTGTGCACCACCCAGGGCACCCCGGCGAGGCGGGCGGCCCGCGCCGTCTTGTACCAGACCCCCTGGTGACTGTGCACCACCGACGGGGCAATCTCGCGAATGACGCGCGCGAAGGCGGCCGGGCGCAGCAGTGACAGGCGCCCCTGATTAAACGGCTGGTGCATTGTCGCGAAGGCCTCGAGCCCCTGGGCGTTCACCCCGAAGTAGCTGAGCACCAGCACATGGGACTCGAAGCGGGATGGGTCCAGGCGCCGCACCAGGTCGGCAAAAACCCGCTCCATGCCCCCATACCCCAGGTTCTGCACGACATGGAGCACCCGCAGGCGGTTCACCGGCACAGCAGCCCCGCGAGGCGCAGCTGGAACCCCTCGAGCGAGAGGCCGGCCGGCACGTTATACCGCGGCACGGCCAGCGCATGGTGCTCCGGTCCCCGCCACCCGCCCTCGACCAGCAGCCCCATCGTGTACCCAGCGGCCGCCGCCGCGGCCGCCACCGCCGGGGAACTGTGGCCGTACGGGTAGCTGAGTACTGGGGCGGGCGCACCGACGTGCTCGCGGAGCCACGCCAGTGGCCGGGCCAGTTCCTCGGCGAGGAGCGCCCCATCGAGCCGCGGGAGGCTGGGGTGACCCCACGTATGCGACCCGAGGGTCGCACCGGGGCGGCGGGCCAGCGCCATGACCGCCTCCATCGGCGCACTGCGGCAGGGGGCCGGCATCGTGGCCACCGGGAGCCCGGCCCCGCGCGCCCAGGCGAGGACCTCCGCCTGGCGCCCCTGACAGTGCGTCAGGGCGTGGTCACGGTGCGCAGGGGCCAGCTCCGCGCCGGCGAGGGCGTCCCACCAGAAGGTCACCCCGTCCAGCATCCCGGGGCACACGAACAGGGTCGCGGGCAACCCCCGCTGCGCCAGGGCATCGAAGCCTGCAGTGACCGCGCCGAGATATGCGTCATCGAAGGTAATCGCCACCCGTGGCCGGCCAGTGGTGATGGCGGTATCGAGCTCGGCCAGAGGGACCACGTCAGCGACGGCGGTGAGCGCATCGAGCTGCTCGGCGAAGCGTCGCACCGGCAGGTGCAGCGAGCGGTCGCCCGCGGGCAGCACGCCCTCCGGCAGGATATTGTGGTAGGCAAGAACCAGTGCCCAGCCGCGCATCCGCCGCCGGTGCAGCGCCGCGGCGCCGGAATGGAGGAGGCCACGCTCGACCAGCGACTTGAGGCTCACGTTCGGACGCCCGCCAGGCTCACCGCGACCGTTCCCGCAGTTCAGGCGCCAGCGGGCGGGCAGGCGTGCCAGGCGGCGGGAGCGGCCATGGGGCCGGGACCGCGGGGCCCCAGCCGCCGCCGCGGCCGCGGCGCGGCACGGCGACGGGGATGTCTCCCCCCGTCCCGCCACCCAGTTCTTCCTGCTCCTTCATCTGGATGCAGCGCAGCATGCCCAGGTGGAACGCGGTGAGCACGTAGATCACGTCCAGGTAGGCGAAGGAGACGAAAAACCCGGCGGAAGCGAAGCCCAGGAATGCCACCGGCAGGTAGGTGGCGCAGGAATAGAGCAGCCTCCGCTCGGGATCCGATTGTCGCCAGGAGGCGGGCAAGCGTCGCTGCAGCCGGAGCCCCTCCAGGATGCAGCCGAACACCAGCATGCCGAACAGCACCAGCCCGGGGACGCCCATCTCGGCCCCGATCTGCATGAAGGAGTTGTGCGCGGCGGACCACTTCACGCCTGCCGACCCCGGGTCCTCACTGTGGGCGGTGGCCAGCGGCGACATGGTGCCCTCGGCCCGCCCGAACTGCCCGGCGCCGAGGCCAGTCGCGGGATTGCGCATCATGTAGCCGAAAGCGCGCTTGATCAGCTCCATGCGGCCCTGGCTGGCGTCCCAGTTGTAGTCCTGCGAAGGCACGAGGATGGTCTGCATCTGCTCCCAATACCCGGCGGGCGCAGCGACACCGACGCCGACCAGGCAGAGGACCACGAAGGCCATGCGCTTGGCGATCGGCACCTCCCGCAACAAGACCAGCAGCCCCCCCCCCACGCACACCAGGCCCACGAACGCACCGCGCGAGCCGGTCCGGGCGATCGTGGCACCCAGCGCGGCGAGCGTGGCCATGCTGAACAGCTTTCCCATGCCCTTGGATGACTGGAACAGAAGCAGGGTGATTGCGATCCCGACCACCGCCACCAGCCCGATATCGTTGGAGTCGTAGGCGTAGCCGTTCTGGATCCGGGCGATCTCGTCGTCGCCGTGCTGCGTCACTTTGAAGACCAGGATCGAGAGGATGGCGAGGGAGCCCACGGCGGCCACGAATCCCCACAGGAGCGTCAGCAGGTCACGGGTGTCGCGCACTGCGAGGATCAGCAGCAGGGCAAGGACAATGGTCTTGGAATACTCGGTGAAGACGAACATCGCGGTGCCGCCCGGGGAGATACTGAGCGGAATGCTGGCCACCGACCAGACGCCGAGCGCGGCGATGAGCCGCGCCGGCCACAGCTTGAGGACCGATCGGTCGGCCAGGCCCGAGGGGTTCATCATGGCATAGGCCATGGTGAGCCCGGTGAGCACCAGCGCGGGCCGCAACTGCACCATGATCGGGAAGTGCAGGTGACTCTTGCCGACGGCGACGATGATGAGCAGGAACAGCGCCGCCCGGTACAGGTCGAACCGGGGAAGGAGCGAGCGAGAGGACAACGCGGTGGTGGCCATCGCGGTCAGCACTCCAGCGCGGCCAGGAGCCGCGCTTCATCGTGACGCCAGGCGTAACGGTCTGCCACCGCCTGACGGCCATTCTCACCCAGCCGCCGGCAGCGCTCCGGGTCCCGGAGGAGGCCGATCAGCCCGTCAGCAAAACCCCGTGCATCGTCCACGGGCAGCAGGATGCCGGCGTCGGCATCCTCGAGGATTCGCCGGGTGGAGGGAAGATCGGTAGCGGCCACCGGCAGGCCGGCCGCCATGTAGTCAAACAGCTTGTTGGCCAGGGTGATGCGCACGTGGCTCCCGTCCAGGAACGGCTGCAGGCCAACGTCGGCATGCCGGTACCACGCGGCCAACTCGGCGTGCGGACGCCAACCGGCGAACAGCACGTGCTCGGCGACGCCCAGTCGACCGGCCGCCGCCTCTGCCTCCGCCCGCGCGGGGCCGTCACCCACTACGACGAGCAGGGTGCCGGGCATGCTCGCCAGCACAAGCGGCATCGCCTCGACCGCCTTCAGCACGCCGCGGTCCTGGATGATGGTGCCCACGAAGAGCAGGACCGGGCGGCCCTGGTAGGGAAGCAGTGGCGGTGGCATGGGACGGTCCCCGGCCAAGTCCTCCGGATGCTCTGGCGTGTTGCCCAGGATGACCAGCCGCTCGGGCCGGACCCCGAGGGCGACGGCGCGCTGTCGCGATTCCTCCGAAACCACGAACACCACCTCGAACCGGGGCAGGATCAGGCGCTCGAGCCACTCGGCCACCCGCGGATTCCGAACCAGGTGGTCGGACCACCCCATCGGTTCGAACTGCCAGAGCGTTCGAAGGAACTCGGGATAGACCTCGACCATGTCGAAGTACACCGGCAGGCCGAGCCACCGGCCCACCCATAGCGCGGTGGGCCCGAGCGGCAGGTCGGCCACCAGGATCCCGTCGGCGCCGACCGTCCGCGCCACCCGCCAGATCGCGAGGATCCAGAACGGGTTGAAGAAGTACGGGAAGTTGATCGCCTTGTTGACCAGCCGGGGCCCGAGCGCCGGCAGCCGGTGCACGGTCATCCAGCCGGTCTGCTCCACCCGGGGATCCCGGGTCTCGTTCCGGGCCACGAGGTGTACTTCATGGCCCGCGGCCGCGAGGCTGCGGGTTTCCTTGACCACCCGGGTGGCACCCTTGGGCCAGTCGCCGTCATAGACATACACCAGCCGCCGGGGTCGCCGGGCCGGCCGCGGTCCCGCCACCGCCGTATCCGCCACTAGAAGATCGTGTAGATGAACGGCGCCAGCGCCGAGCCCTTCGCGAAGACCAGCAGCGTACCCACCAGCGTGAGGATCAGGATCAGGGGTAGCAGCCACCACTTCTTCCGGACCCGCATGAAGGCCCACAACTCGCCGATCAGACTCGACTTCGCCACTGCGCCTCCTGGCTTGGAGATACACGTCTAGAACTGCCGCCGCATCGCCTCGTCCGCGTCAGGGCGGGGCGTGCGCGTCACCCAGTACCCCTGGCCGGGCTGCGCCGCGCGTACCAGGGAGTTGTGTCCGAACAGCCGGCGCACCACCCCCATGGGGGTGAGCACGACAAAGTACACCACGCCCATGAAGATCGGGGTGGTGACCCTGGAGAGGGCATGGGCAAAGCCCATCCATCCTCGGCGCACGGCGTCCAGCTGCCGTGGCACCAGCAGTCCCCCGGCGAGCAGTGCGCCGCCGAGGCTCCACAGGACGTAGGGTGCCACGTCGTGGCCTCGCCAGCGCGAGATCGCGCCGAAGACCGCGAAGGCCCCGCCGACGGTGAGCCCGAACTTCCGGTTCTCCGCCGCGCTCAATCGAGCTGGAATTCCTTCTGCCAATCCGACGTCTCCTTCCATTCGGGCTGGTCCTCCTTCCGCAGCAGGAAGGGATACAGGACCAGCGCGTCGATGTGGGTCCGCATGAAGCAGCGATAGGCATCGGCCGGATCGCACACGATCGGCTCGCCCCGCACGTTGAATGACGTGTTCACCACCACCGGGCAGCCGGTCCGCCGCTCGAAGGCCTGGATCAGGCCGTGGTAGTTCGGGCTCACGTCGGCGGTGACAGTCTGGATCCGGGCGGAGTAGTCGATGTGGGTCACCGCCGGGATGTCGGAGCGAGGAATGTTGAGCTGCTCGATCCCCCAGAGCTTGCGCTGGGCCTCGGTCATGGGGATCTGGCGCTCCCGCTTCACCGGCGCCACCAGCAGCATGTAGGGCGAGTCGCCGTCCAGCTCGAAGTAGTCCTGGACCCGCTCTCGCAGCACACTTGGCGCGAAGGGGCGGAAGCCCTCGCGGAACTTGATCTTGATGTTCATCTGTGCCTGCATGCGCGGGCTGCGCGGGTCGCCAAGAATGCTCCGCGCCCCCAGGGCGCGGGGCCCGAACTCCATGCGACCATCGAACCACCCTACGATCTTCTCGTCGGCCAGCAGCGCCGCGGCCCGTTCCAGCAGCGGTTCCCGGTCGAGGCGCTCGTAGCGCGCCCCGACGCTTGTGAGGTACGTCTCGATCTGTTCCGGCGTGTAGTCCGGACCGAGGTAGGCCCCCCGCATGGCGTCCCGCCCGTGGGGCGATGGACGCGGCTGCTGGAGCTGCCGGTGCCAGACCAGCTGGGCCACGCCGAGGGCCCCGCCGGCGTCGCCAGCCGCGGGCTGGATCCAGAGGCGGCGGAAGGGCCCCTCGCGCAGCAGGCGTCCGTTCCCGACGCAGTTGAGCGCCACGCCCCCCGCCAGGCAGAGGTCAGGCAGGCCGGTCACCTTGTGGGCCGTGCGCGCCATCCGAAGCATGATCTCCTCGCACACCGCCTGAACCGACCGGGCCAGGTCCATCTCCTTCTGGGTCAGCTTCGACTCGGGCACCCGTGGCGGCCCGCCGAACAGCTCGTCGAAGGCGGGGCTCGTCATCGTGAGCCCGTCGAGGTAGCGGAAGTAGCGCTGGTTCATCCGGAAGCTGCCGTCCTCCTTGAGGTCGATCAGCTCGCGGAAGATGTGGTCTACGTACCGGGGCTCCCCGTAGGGTGCGAGGCCCATCACCTTGTACTCGCCGGAGTTCACCTTGAATCCGGTGTAGTAGGTGAAGGCGGAGTACAGCAGGCCGAGCGAGTCAGGCCACTGCAGGTCCTGGAGCATCGTCAGCTCGGCCCCGCGACCTACCCCGATCGACGCGGTGGCCCATTCGCCGACGCCGTCCATGGTGAGGACGGCGGCCTCGTCGAACGGTGACGGGTAGTAGGCGCTCGCCGCATGGGAGTCGTGGTGCTCGGCGTAGTAGATCTCGCCCTCGTACTGGAGCGCCTCGCGGATCTCGCGATCCAGGAAGAGCTTCTCCTTGACCCAGAGCGGGCCCGCCATCAGGAACTGGCGGAAGCCCCGGGGCGCCACCCCGAGGTACGTCTCGAGGATCCGCTCGAACTTGAGCAGCGGCTTGTCGTAGAAGCCCACGGCGGTGAGGTCCGCGGCGGTGATGCCGGCCTGGCGCAGGCAGAACTCGCTCGCCTTCAGCGGAAAGGCGGGGTCGCCCTTGATCCGGGTGAGGCGCTCCTCGCTCGCCGCGGCGACGATCTCGCCGTCGCGCAGGAGGCAGGCCGCGCTGTCGTGATAGAAGGCGGAGATGCCGAGGATGTACACCGGACGACGGGCCACGCTCACGCACCCCCCCAGCGAGACAGGACTCCCGCCCGGCGCGGCCGGGCGGCGTTCGAACGCGGCCAGACGGGCAAGAAGCAGGCCACCTGCCTCATTCTGCGTCGTCCCCGCCCGCCATCGGCTGGCCCGAGATGTAGACGTGGTCAATCTGCATGAAGTCATCCCGGATGCGTGGCCCCTGCCCGCCACCCCAGGTCGGGTTCCAGCGCCAGGAATAGAACCCGTTGGGCGCCTGGGGAGTGATGAACGTGATGTTGCGATAGTCCATGATCTGCGTGCCGTCGATCCACATGCGCAGCATCCCGTTGGCCTGTCCCATGTCGTTGACCTGCATGAGCAGTTCCCACTGGTGCCAGGCACCGACCGTCATCAGTTCCCGCCGTTCCACGTTCTGCCGCAGGACCCGCTCGGGGCGGGTGTGCCCGCCCTGGTAGAAGTGCAGCTTGAAGGCGGAGGCGGTGAAGTGCTGCGCCCCGCGGCCCTCGAGGATGATGATCCCCTCGTTGCCGGGGGACCGCTGCGGCGACCGCCCATACCCGAAGTACCCCATCTTGGTGCCGGAGGAGTTCTGGTAGAAATCGGTCCCCTGGATCCTCACCCACATGGTGAAGTACATACTCCGGTACCGGCGCCGCCCCTGTCCCTCCGACTGCGCCCACGCGCCCACCTCGACCGGGCCACGCCCGGCAAGGAGTCCCCGCGGGAAGCGCGTGGTCATGACGCCGGGGGCCGAGTGCGGCGCGGACGGATCCGTCTCGAACCGCAGATTGCCCTGCCGCGGCCCGCGACCTTCCCACTTGCCCACCCGGGTCGCGGCCGCCTCGCCGGCGCCCTCCGGGTTGCTGAAGTCGGCCTCGACGAAACGCTCGTAACCGGTCGGTTCGTGCGGGCGCCAGGTCGCCGTGGACGGGTCCTGGGCCGCCAGCGCCGCCGGCAGCAGCAGCCACGTCAGGGCCGGCATGGCGCCGCTCATCGCATCCCTCCCGCGCTGGTCATCCGTGGCGCCTGCTGCCACCGCTCGCACCAGGCTTGGAGCTGGCACAGCGCCCACAGCCCCAGGCCATCATCGCCCTGGCCCCCCTGGAACCGGTCCCACGCCGCCCGAACGGCCGCCGGTGCCAGCAGCCCCGTGGCCTCCAGCTTCTCCGGCGCGAGCATCGCCTCCGCCCAGGGCCGCAGGGGACCGCGCAGCCATTCGCGGATCGGGACCGTGAAGCCGACCTTCTCCCGTTCCAGCAGCGCCCGGGGCACCCGCCGGTAGGCCGACTGGCGCAGGATCCACTTGCCGCGCCCGTCCCGCACCTTGAACTGGCGGGGCAGCCGCCAGCTGAACTCGACCAGGCGGTGGTCGAGCAGCGGAACCCGCGCCTCGAGGCTCACCGCCATGCTGGCCCGATCCACTTTGGCGAGGAGGTCGTCCGGCAGGTAGGTCATCTGGTCGGCGAGCATCATCCGCTCCAGGAGCGGCGCGGGGCCCTCGAACACGCCTCGGGTCCGGTCCACCTCGGGCCCCGCTCGCCGCAGGAGGCGCGCGGGCGCGTCCCACATGGACATCAGCGAGCGGTACTGCTCGAACGCCGAGTCGGCGGCCATGAGGCGGCTCAGCTTGTGGGCCTTGCTCCCCGCCAGGCGGACGCGCCCGGCCCCCGGCACCAGCCGACCGGCCACCCGCTCGACCCGGTCCCAGCCCTCGGGTCCCACCGCCGAGAGGCCGCGGGAGACCAGGTGCCGCAGCGGCGCGGGCAGGCTGGCCGCCCGCGCAATCATGCGTTCGCCGTGCACGTAGCGATTGTAGCCGGCAAAGAGCTCATCGGCCCCGTCACCGGTGAGCGCCACGGTCACGTGCTGGCGAGCCAGCTGGCAGACCAGGTAGGTCGGGATCTGCGACGGATTGGCGAGGGGCTCGTCGTACATCTCCGCGAGCCGGGGAACGACCTCCAAGGCCGCGTCGCCGGTCAGGTACAGCTCGGTGTGGTCCGTGCCGAGGTGAGCCGCGATCTCGCGGGCGTAGCCCGCTTCGTCATGCTCCGCGCGGTCGAAGCCGATGGTGAAGGTGCGAACCGGCCGGGGCGAAAGCTCCTGCATGACCGCGACGACCGTGCTCGAATCCACGCCGCCGGAAAGCAAGGCGCCGAGCGGCACGTCGGCTTCCATCCGGAGCCGGACCGCGTCGACCAGGAGCGCATCGAACTGGGCCTCGACCTCGGCGTCGGAGCCACCCAGCCGCGAGGCCTGCCCCGCCGCCGCCACCTCCGCGAGCGACCAGAACGGCTCGGAGGCTGGCAGCGGCTGCGCGGGGTCGCGGATCGTCAACAGGTGACCGGCCTCCAGCTTGCGGACCCGCTGGAAGATCGTCGCCGGCGCGGGGACGTAGAGGTACCGGAGGTAGGCCAGGACCGCGGTGGAGTCGAGCGAGGGGTCGAAAGCGGGGCCCTGATGCAGGGCCTTGAGCTCCGAACCGAACGTGACCAGCCCCGGCTCGGCGTAGACGAACAGCGGCTTGATCCCGAGACGGTCCCGCAGCAGCGTCAGTTCCTGCTGTTCCCCATCCCACACTGCGATGGCGAACATCCCCACGAACCGACGCACCGCAGCCCGGATGCCCCACGCCTCGAACGCGCCGAGGATCGTCTCCGTGTCGGAATGGCCCCGGAAGGTGGCGCCGCCCGCAGCGAGTTCCCGGCGCAGCGCCTGGTGATTGAACACCTCGCCGTTGAAGACCATCGTGAACCGCCCCGAAGCCGACACCATGGGCTGGTGCCCGAGCGCGGAGAGGTCGGTGATGGCCAGTCGCCGGAAACCGAGCGCCACCCGCCCCGCCGGATCAACGAAGACCCCTTGGTCATCCGGACCCCGGTGCTCAAGTGTCTCGGTCATCGCGCTCACGACCGCCGACACCACCTCCCGGCTCCCCGGCTCGGCCTGGATCAGTCCCGCCAGCCCGCACATGCTAGCCCCCCCGTCGGCAGGTGCGGGGTCGTGTGATCGCGCCGGAAGGAGTGCGGTACGTTGCCCGTGGTGCTGTCATTCGGCAGGAAGCCCGGGATGCAGGGTCTGGAACCAGCGCCTGCCGGGAACCTCCCGGCTGCACGCAGCCCTTTCAGTGCAAGAACTGTAGCAGCAGCGCGGTCCAAAGGGAGGTCGGTGGGTGTTGCATCCACGCAACAGAACAGAGGATTGTGTAGCGTCCCGGAGGCGCCCCGTGGCGACGGGACGACATTCAGGCTATGGCTGCTGGAGCTTGTCGGCGATGGCAGGGGCGATGCGCTCGGCCACGAGATGAGCCAGGACCCGGTTGCCGAGCGGCGTGAGGTGGGCGTAGTCAGTGTAGGTCCGCTCCGGCATAGCCCGGAAGATGTCGGTGAGGTCGATGGCCATGCCCCCGACCCGTGCAGCCATCGCCGCCTCGGAATCCCGGGCGATCGGGACGACCCGGTGCAGGTACTCTTCGTAGCCAGGCCTCCAGGAACCGACGTCGAACTGGAACAGCTTCTCCTCGACCGCGTCCTTGGGCTTCCCGCGTTCCAGCAGCAGCATCGGCTGCATCATGAACACCGGCACGATCCCTTCGTTGCGGAGGACCAGACCGGCCCGCTCGTGCATCTTGAGGGCGCTGCGGGGGAACACCGACTCGAACCCCGCCACGGCGGAATCCACCGCCATTGGCCGTTGCACTGGCTTGCCCTTGGCGAGCAGCACCACGTTGCGGGCCCCCTGCCCCAACAGGTGGATGAACGCGCTCCGACGGTAGAACCACCATCCCACGCCGTACCCCAGCGACTTGAGAGTGGGATCCCCCAGGATCTTCTGGCTTTCCAGGTTGTAGCCGTAGCTGTCGAACTGGTCGTGGTCGCGATTAAAGAAGTAGAAGTCGTTGTAGCCGTCGAGGAACAGCACCATGTCCGGCTGGTACCCGATGATGCGCTGGTTCAGGTAAATCAGGTGGTGGTGCGTCCAGGTGCTGGTGATCGCGGCGTTGATGACCTCAACCTTCGTGCCGGGGAAGCGGCCCCCGAGTTCCCGCTCGAGGTAGGCATCGATGGTAGAATCGTTGGGCAGTACCGGCCAGCTGGGGTCGAGGTGGGGCCACAGTCCGCCCAACCCGTACGCCGTCGAGGCGCCCATCAGGAAGATCCGGTAGGTCCCCGCCGGCTTCTCCCGGCTCACCTCGGTGGTGCGGCGGAAGCCAGCCTTGTTGTGCCGGATCCCGCGGGTATCGACGTATCCAGGCGCCGGGAGGATGTTCTTGTAAGGATCGAACCGGAACTGGTAGAGATGCGCGCCGTCGTAGCCTTCGGCGGCGCGCAGGTAGAGGCGCGAGGCGCCCTCGGCGATGCCAAGCAGGACAAGCACCCCCAGCGCCGCCAGCATCAACAGGTGCCAGCGGCGCAACCGGGTAGGGGTGGGCTCGGCGGTGGTCGCGTCGGTCATTGCCCGGCGGGCCCGGCGATCACGGCACCCCGGAGATGTAGACGTGGTCCATGCGCATGTAGTCATCCCGGGTCTTGGGGCCAAGCCCGCCGCCCCAGGTGGGATTCCAGCGCCACGACCAGAACCCGGCGGTGTTGCCGGCCGTGATGTACTCGAGGTCGTTGTAGTCGAGGATCTTGATGCCGTCGACCCACATCTTGAGGATCCCGTTCGCCTGCCCCAGCGTGTTCAGCTCATTCACCATCTCGATGTGGTGCCAGACGCCGACGGTCAACAGCTTCCGGGTATCCGCGTTCTGGTAGATGATCCGCGCCGGCGTGATGTGCCCACCCTGGTAGTAGTGGATCTTGAAGGCGTTCGCGATGAAGTGCTGGCTCCCCTGGCCCTCGAGGATGATGATGCCCTCGTTACCCGCCGAGGTGTTCACGGCGCGGCCGTACCCGAAGTAGCCCATCTTCGTGCCGTTGTTGTTCTGCTCGAAGTCGGCACCCTCGATCTGCAGCCACATCGAGAAGTAGATCTTGCTCTTCGTGGCCGAGAGCCCCTGTGAGTCCCAGCCGCCCCAGTCGGTGGGGCCGGTGCCGGCCCTGAGGCCGTTGGGGAACCGGGTGCGGTGCACGTTGGGGGGGCTTTCCGGGGCGGTGAGGTCAGGAAAGACCACCGACAGATTGAGCGTCCCCGTGCCCGGGCCATACCACTGCCCCAGCAGGCCACCCAAAGAGCGCTGGGCGCTCGGGATGGAGCTGAGGTTGTGTTCCGCGAAGGCCGCGAAGCTCGGTGGCTCATTCGGATGCGCGTTCGGGTTTCCGGGGAGCAGCACGTCGGCGAAGAACGTCACCGGCGGCACACCCGGCGCCGAGAGCGTCACGGTATGAATGCCCGCCAACGGACCGACCAGCCAATTGGCGCTCACCTCGCCGAGGGAATTCGTGGTGGACACCACATTCTGCAGGGTGCCTCCGTTGGTCACCTGCCAGACGGCCGCGGCGTTGGGCACCGGGTTGCTCGATGCATCCAGCAGCCGTGCCTTCAGCGCCACGGGGAGGACCGTGCCCACGTTGCCGCTCTGGTTGTTCCCCTGCAGGATCACGAAGCCGCCGCTCGGCGCGCCCACGCCCAGGCTGACCGTGACCGTCTTGCTGGCCACCCCAGCCGTGGTGGACGTCACGGTCACGGTGGCGGTGTAGCTGCCCGCGGCGAGTGTACCGGTCGTCGGGGTGAGGGCCAGCGTGGCCGGGGCGGTAGCGCCGCTCAGGTTGGCCGCGAGCCAGCCGGTGGGCTGGCCCGCACCATAGGTCACCGAGGCGACGCTCAGCCCGCTGATGGTCCCCGTCCCGCTGTTGGCGGCGGTGACGGTGGCCGGGGTCGGGTTGCTCCCGCTGGTGGTGGCGGTGAAGACCACGCTCGAGGGTGTGAGAGTCAGGGCGGGCGTGGACCCAACCGTGAGGCGGACTGCGATGTTGCGCGGGCTGTTGGTGGCCACCGGTGAATTCACCGGGATCAGCGCGCGGTAGGTGCCTGCGGCCAGGCCGGCGATGTTCGTGGTCAGGGTCACGGTCGCAGGCGCGGTCGTCTGGTTGAGGGCCGCGCTGATCCAGCCGGTGGCCCCCCCGGCGGTGTAGTTCACCGGCCCTACGGCCAGCTGGTTGAGCGTGCCGCCGCCGGCGTTAGAAATGCTGATCGCCTGCGGCGCGGGATTGGCGCCGCCAACCGTGACGTTCGGGTTGAAGTCCGCCGGGGACAGCGCGATGAGCGGGGCGGCGGTCTGGCTCGTCACGGTCAGTGTCACTACGATGCTCGAGGCGGCCACGCCCGCCACCCCCGAGGTCACCGGAACGGTCGCCGTGTACGTCCCTGCCACCAGCGCCCCGGTGCTCGGGGTCAGGGTGATCGTTGCGGGCGCCGTCGTGTTGCTGAGGGCGGTGGAAAGCCAGCTGCTGGCCGCGCCGGTGTACACCACCGTCCCGAGGGCCAGCAGGTTGAGCGCGCCCCCGCCGCCGTTGGAGACCGTCGCCGTCACGGGGGCCGGGCTCGCGCCTCCCTCGCTGGCCGCGAGCGGGATCGCCGACGGCGCCACGTTGATCACCGGGGGGGAGGTGCCGGCCCCGACGGTGAACGTCACCCGGAAGGTCTTGCTCGCCACGCCCGGCAGACTGGAGGAGATCCGCACATCCGCGACGTAGTTCCCCACCGCCAGCACCCCGGTCGTCGCCTGCACGTTCACGGTCGTCGGCGCGGTGGTCCCATTCACGGTGGCCGACAACCACCCTCCCTGCCCGCTCACATAGGTAATCCCGCCCAGCGCCAGCCCCGAGAGTGTGCCACCACCCCCGTTCGAGACACCCACGAGCTGCAGCGAGGGATTGGCGCCGCCCACTGTGGCCGACATCGCGAGGTTGGTCGGCGAGAGCGCGATCGACGGCGGGGTTGGCAGCGCACCCACACCCACGCTCACGGTGATCGTGTCGGGGACCACGCCGGCCAGACTCGAACGGATCGGCACCTGGGCCAGGTAGGTCCCCGCGGCCAGTCCCGAGGTGCTGGCCTGGAGGGTGACCGTCGCGGGCGCGGTGGCCTGATTGAAGGAGGCGGTGAGCCAGCCGCTCTGCGCCCCACTGTATCCGATGGTGCCCACCGAGAGCCCGGACAGTGTCAGGCCTCCGGCGTTGACCACCTGCACCGTCTGGGCCGAGGGGCTCGCGCCACCCACGGTCGCCGCCATGAGCACGGTGTCCGGGGACAGCTCCACCACGGGGATCGAATCGATGGTCAGCGTGGCAAGGACGTACTGCGGTTGCACCCCGGCCACCGTGGACTGCACCGGTACTGACGCGACGTAGGTCCCTGGCGTCAGGTCCGGCGGGGGGGTGGGCGTCAGGACGATGGTGGTCGGCGTGCTGGAGGCACCGCCGGCATAGTCCGCCGCGAGCCAGCCGGAGGAAATCGGATTGTACAGAATGGTGCCGACCTGGAGCCCGGTCACCGTCCCGCCATTGTCCGTGACGTTCACGGCCACGGGCGCCGGCGCCGTCCCGCCCAGCGCGTACTGGAAATTCACGACCGACGGGGCGACCACCAGCTGCGGCAGATTCGGTGGCGGCGGCAATGTCCCCACTCGCGATTCGGCGGTGCACGCCCAAAGCAGGACGGCAACGCCCAGCGGCAGGGCCCGGGAGAAGGGGGGGAAAGATCGTCGGCTGGTGACAAGATGCGCAGGCATACGCGCTCGCTAACCGCTGAGTGGTTTGGGTGATCCAAGAGCCGCCCGGAACGCCGCACGGCGGTCCGGGATGCCCATGTCGGGAGATGCATCCAACCTAGCCGGCGCGGGGGTGTGGTTCGCTGACCGCGATCACATTCTCCGGAACCGGCGCCGCTGGCGGAGCGCTCCGCTTCTGTTATATGAACTCTAAGTCAAGTTACAACTACAGGTTAGTTTCGGCATCTCTGGGCTAAACTCCACACCTGCTATGGCCCGAGAACGACACGCGCCAGACGGGCGGTCCGGGCCCATCGATGCGTGGGCAGGGTAAAAAGCCCGCCCACGAGGGACTTGGCGCCCGAATATTCGCCGAATCCGGTCAAGACCCGCTCCCGAAAGCCCGGGAGGTCGGAAAGCGACAGCGGGTAGCCTGGCATGATCCCCTCCTCCCGCGCATCGGATCCCCGGAGCCGCTCTGCCAGCGGGGGCCGCGCCACGACCGGGAAGCGCAGGTAGCCCGCGGTGCCGCCCGCCGGCACGTCCGGGATGCCAAACTCGGCGCCTCCGGCCAGTGCGCTCCGCAGCGCGGCGGCGGTCACGCGGCGGACGTCGGAGGCCAACGGCTCCACCACAATCGCGGCCGACAGCAGCCCATGACCCGCGGCGGAGAGGCCACGGGGGGGGGACGGCACGTGATACGGGGTCTCGCCGAGCCCCAGGAACCGGAGGCCGGTGGGCAGCCAGTACCACCCCGGCCGTCCGAGCCCCCACTGCAGGAGCGAGATGGCGAGACCCTTGAGGCCGCTCCCTCCGCGTACCAGATCGCGCCCCGCCGCCACCACCCGGGCCGCCAGCCATTCCGCGTGACAGAGTAGCGCTCCTCCGCCGCCGGCGGTGAGTCCCTTCCCCCGACCAAAACTCAGGATGGCCAGGTCGCCATGGCTGCCCAACGGGCGCCCGTCGATGCTCCCGCCGATCCCCTGCGCGGCATCCTCGATCAGCACCACACCTGCGGGACCGGTATGGGCACGGACCCTCGCGAGGTCCACGGGGATGCCATAGAGGTGCGCCACCACCACGGCGGCCGTCTGCCGGTCCACCGCGCGCGCCAGTGAGTCCCAGTCCGGGCCCAGCGTGCCCGGGGCCAAGTCATAGAGCACCACCTCGACGTCCGCCCCATCGCAGGCGGTGGCCAGGTCGAAGCAGCCGTAGGCCGGCAACGCCACCTTCCGTCGCCCCGTGGCCTTGACGGCAAGGACCAGCGCCAGCGTCAGGGCCGTGGTTCCGCTGTCCAGGAGGAGCGCGGCGTTCCCGCCGAAGCGGTTCCGCAGCCAGGCGTGCATGGCCGCAGCGGCGCGCTCCCGGTGGGCCGGCAGCAGCGCGGTACCCACCGCCTGGGCGAACCCCCGAAGCGGCACCGGCGAGGCGACCGGCGGGCGCCGGCCGAGGCTCATGTCCCCCTGCCGGCGCGCAAGGCTCGCCTCACGAGGCGCGCGGTCGCACGGTGAACCAGGCCGGGCGTTCCGGCCCGGCGGCCCCGGCCGATAGAAGCCACTCGGTCGGGCCCGCGGGCTCGAAACCCTGCCCCGGATACAACCCGCTTGCCGGACCGTTCCGGTCGGTCGGCACGAAACGCCCCACGAGTTCGCGCCCGGACCCCTCGGCCTCCCGAACCAACGCCAGCATCAGCCGTTCCAGTTCGAAGCCCATGGCGCGGCAACTCATGATGAAGGAATCGAGCACGACCCGTCCGGACTGACGCTCCACAATCACGACGCCCACCAGTCCGACCGCGCCGAACTTGTCTGCGAGGTGGGCGGCGTACACCGCGTGTGTTGCCGACTCCAGCATGCCCTGCAGGGCCTGCCGGCCGTAGCGGATGGTGGTGGTGTTGAACTGGTTAGTGCGTTGCACCAGCTCCGTCACCCGGTCCAGGTCCCGCGGGGTGACCGGCCCGAACTCCGCCACCAGACCGAGGGAGGCCATCATGGCAGGGTAGTCCACCTCCCCAGCCAGCGCTTCCTTCCGCTGGGCCTGCTGGCGGTAGAGTTCGGTCCGCTGTCGTGCCTCCGCGGTTTCCCTGGTGTTGGGAAATGCCAGCATCCGCTCCAGCCACTGCCAGGTTCGCGGCTCCAGACTGTCGAGCGCGCGGACCTTCGGGAGCTGGACCTCCACCAGCTCCCGCTCCACCGGGTTGTCGTCCAGGAGGACGAAACTGTCGAGGCCGAGGTCGAGCTGCTCCGCGGCCGTGCGGATCGACTGGGACTTGAGGTCCCAGTTGATTCTGTGCAGCACGAAGTCGTCCGGCGTGAGCACGAGCTCATCCCAGCGGATACTTGACGGGTCGTTCTTGCTCACTGCCACCAGCAGGATGCCCGCTTCCTTGAGGCGCCGCAGGAGCTCCTGACGCTCGCGGAAATGCCGCACCGGGCCCTCGGCCATCACGCCCTCCCACAGCGTGTTGTCGAAGTCCACGCACAGCACCTTGATGCGGGCCAGCGCCCGGTAGGACTCCAGGACGTCGGCGTAGGGCTCCACCAGGAACTGGCCGAGCCTGGCGGCGTGGAAGAACGAATCGGAGACCACGCTCGGGGGTACCACCGGGCGCGAGGCTTCGCGCGCCCCGTGCCTGGCCACCACCCCAGCCTCGTCAAGGAGGATCACGTTCGGGAGCCCCGCCGCAAGCGCGGCCAGTCCCTCGTTGACCTCCGCCAGGACGCGCCGGCGCCCCGGGGAAAGCGGTGTCAGGAACCCGAAGCGCCGGCGCCACCCGGTGAGCGGCAGCCCCGAGGCGTTGTGAAGCAGGAAGGGGACATCGGTCCTGGCGCGGAGCGCTTCGACGTAGCCGCGCACCATCCCTAGCACCCCCCCGACCCTCGCGCAGATCTCTCCGGCCCGGAGCCGGTCGGCGTCGCGCAGCAGCGCGGCGTACGGCGGGATCCCCTCGTACGAGAGAAAACTCATGGTCACCACGTCGGCTGGAAACTGTGCCAGCATCCCGATGGCCTCGTCGGTGCCGAGGGCCCGGCCCTGCGGCGCACTGAAGTAGAGCTGGCGCAGGTCCACCGACCACCCCGCGCGCCGGGCGTGACCCAGCAGGAAGACCCGGACCTCCCCGAGCAGGCAGTCCCCGAGCGCGAGGATGCGGAGCGGTGCACCCGAAATGGAGGCAACGAGCGGTCGGTGCAGCGTCTCGAGCCAGCGCCGCATCCCCTCGCGCTCCTCGCCCCCAAGAAGATCGAGGAGGGCGCCGGCGTCCCGGGGCAGCACCTCCGCGAAGTAGGCCTGCAGCACCTCCGGCGCCTGGAGATGTGGCGCATAGCGGCGCCGCTCGTCGAGGTAGACGTCGGCGAGCCGCGGATCGTCGGCCGGCAACATGGCCAGGACGAGATCGAGCAGCGGGCCCACGTACCGCTGCCGGAGCTCCCCGGGATCGGCGCCGGCAACGCCCGCGACCGCATAGCGCCCAACCAGGGCGGGATCGAACTGATTGCCGTACCATCGCTCAACGAGCGCGGCCCGGTGCGGCCGGAGGCTCGCGGCGATGCGCACCCGCAGCGCGCGGTCCGGCCCCGCGTCAGGGGATGGCGGGATCGGGCGAGCGCGGTCTGGAGCGGCGACGATCACGGATGGCATGGTCATGTCAGGGAATCCCCCGGACGACGTGCGGACCCAGGGCGGTGGCGAGGCCCAGGGGGAGCTTGCGCCAGACTCGTGGACCCCAGGCATAGGCGCCGGCGTCCGGTGAGGGAGTCGAGGCCTCCCCTCCTCCCCGGGCCACCTGGTACCACCAGAGCTGCTCGTCGCGACTGCCCCACTGGCTCTTGAAGCGATGCGTCCCGGCCCCGGGCGAGCAGCGGCCGAAGTTGAAGAGGGTGAGGCCCTCCCGGCAAGCCCGTTCCATGAACGCCCAGTACAGCCCCATGTTGGGCGAGAGCTTGTTGTAGGCGTAGAGGGAGCTGGCCCAGGTCATTTCGAACTCGCGCCCCCAGACGAACCCGACGCCGCCCGCGACGGGCACGTCGCCCAGCCAGGCGCAGCCGACCCAGGTGTCGGGGAAGACCTCGACAATGCGCTCGAAGAGCCGCCGCGACTGGGTCGGCGTGCCGAGGTCGCGCATGTGCCGCGCGAAGACCTCGAAGAACGGCGCCACCTGGTCGGGACCGAACCGCACCGTGATCCCCTCCTTGGCGGGACGGCGCACCTGGCTGCGCAGCTTGGCCTCGAAGCTCTTCATCAGCTTCTCGGGGTCGGCCGGGAGATCGAGGACCACGGTGATCTTCCGGTGTGAGACCGGAAGCTCGACCGGCAGCGGGCGCCGGCTGCGCAGCTCCAGCAGCTTCACCCCATCCTGCGTGGCGCGCGCGGCCGCCCACGCCACCAGGGCGCGCACCGCCGCGTCGGTCCCGAGCGGGCCGCCGTAGTTCACGAACGGCAGCGACACGAGATAGTGCCCGAACGGCAGGCTCTTCACCCGCACCAGGGGCAGGACGCCCGCCAGGGCGCCGTCGGGCCCGCGTGCCTCGAGGTACAGACACTCGTGCCCGAACACGCTGCCGAACACCTCCCGCCAGCCGTAACGGTGGAAGTGCGTCCAGCCCTCCTGCGCTGCCACGAACGCATCCCACTCCGCGGCCGTGCCCGCGAAGGGCCCCACGGCGATGCTCATCGCGCCCCCCCCGCCGCCATGCCGAACTCGGCCAGCATGCCGAAGCGCTCGGCCACGCTGGTGAAGCGGAATTCGTGGAGCAGCGCCGCCATCCGCGGCCAGGTGCGGTCGAGATTGCGATAGTGCCGCAGCGCGGTCACGCGGCCGCACGGCAGGCGGGGCTGCTCCACGTCGTACTCCCAAGGGTGGATGTAGAACATCGCCGAGGCGCCGCGCGCCGCGTGCTGGCGGAAGGCGCGCTGGAGGAGGCCCAGCGGCAGCTGCCGGAGGTACCCTCCGCCCGCGGCGGGAAGCGTCATTCCCATGAAGCGGAGGGTCGCCAGCGGGAGCTCGAGCAGGGTCCCGGCCGGTCGGGGGATGAGGAACGGTCCGTCAGGGACGCCCGGATAGCCGTAGTCCGGCCGCCGGATCGGGAAGAGGCTCGAGTCGTACCGGTAGCCTTCCTCGAGCAGCACGTCGAAGGCCCACTCGAGGCCTGGCACGATGGAGAATGACGGCGCGCGGAAGCCGAGGCAGGGCTGACCACTCACCGCCTCCAGCCGGGCCTTGGACTCCCGCAGGTCCTGCCGGAACTCCTCCGGGGTGAGGGTGCTGACCCGCCGATGCCACTGGCCGTGCGAAGCCACCTCATGCCCGGCGGCGGCGATCCGGCGGACAATCCCCGGATGGTGCTGGGCCACCCAGCCGAGGGTGAAAAACGTCCCCCGGACGCCCTGGCCCGCGAGCAGCTCGAGCAGGCGGTCGGTATTGGCCTCGACCCGGCTGGCGTAGTCGCCCCACCGGGCGCGATCCACGACCCCCTCGAAGGCCACGACCTGGAAGTAGTCCTCGACGTCCACCGTGAACAGGTGGGGTGCGCCGGGTGTGGCGGGAAGCGACGGTCCTGCGAGATGGCCGGTCATACCTGCCGTAACTTACGCATATGGGGCCATTTGCAGGCAAGCTTCAGGCCCCGAACGCAGCGGCCCCGGGGTGACGAACCCCGGGGCCAGTTCACCAAGTGACTGCGGTAGAGCCTAGGCGGCGTCCTGCTTCTGCTTCCGGCGGCGGAAGGCGCCCGCGCCACCGATCCCGGCCAACCCCGTCGCGAGCAGGGTCATGGAGACCGGCTCCGGGGTGATAGTGGTGCAGTTGCTCGGGGTCCCGGCCGGGGTGCTCCCGGTCCAGCACTCGGTCGCGTTGCCGGTGGGGCCGTTGATGCCGCGGATCACGATGTCCGAGGCATTGGGATCCCAGTTACCCGAGATCTTGAAGCTGAAGGTCACCCAGTCATTGGTGTTGCCGGTGACCGAGGTGCACGGATTGGAGTAGAGGTCCACCCCTGTCGGGAACGCGGCGCTGGACCCGCAGCCGCTCGCCACGCCATTGTCCATGTTGTTCGAACCCTGGGAGCCGACCCGGAAATCCACGCCGAAGTTCACGCGGGAGTTGTTGGTCAGCTTCCAGCTGCCGGGGCTGGTCCCGGCCATGGCCGGGCCGTTCACCGAGAGCGAGCCGAGCACGGCGGAGGCGCCAGTGGTGTTGTAGAACCCGATGCCGTTGAAGACGGTCCCGGCGTAGGTCCCCGCGCCATGGCCCCAGGTCCCCGCGGCGTTGCCGCTCAGGTTCCAGAGGCGCACCGTCACGTTGGAGCCCACGACACTGATGTTGACGGCGGCACACGTGGCGAACTGGTCGCCGCCGCAGACACGGTAGCTCCGGAACCCGTCGGCGTGCACCGCAGCGGGAAGAGCCAACGTGAGCGCGCCCAGGAGGACGACAAACCGGCCGGTCTTCATTGTGACTTCCTCGTCAGTTGGTGAACTATGGTGACACGCCCGTGCGGGCGTGCTTCCATCCAGTGATTCCGATCCAGAGGAAGGCGGCGGGGTAGAGCAGGCCCTGCGCCACCGTCTTGAGGATCGCCTTCTGCAGCCCTGCCTTCAGCTCCGGCTGGATCGTGGCGAGCGCCGTCGTGATGGTACCGGCGTATAGGGCGAGAACCCCGAGGAGGAGCAGGGCCAGCAGGCCGAAAACCACGGCCAGGCCCCGCACCATCGCCAGCCTGCCCCGCGCCACCGCTGAGCCAAAGCTCAACCCGAGCCCCATCGCCAGCAGCGGCATCCCACCCAGAACCGTCGTCGCGGTCCCGAACTCCCATTCGGCATCCCCGAACTGCAGGGGGTACCAGGCCAGCACCAGATCCGCGAGCGCCACCACCGAGAACACCAGCCCGATGCCTCCGAGCAGGTACCACCCGGACTCCGGATTGGGGTCGAGGGTGGAGCGGTTTTTCTCGTCCGACTTGATCAGGATACGGGAACCGGTCATCTCTTTCTTGTCCCGCACCCGTTGGCCACGCCGCTGTCATGTGCAGGGTTCGGGCCAGATCGACGAGCGCGGACAGCCTCTGTTAAGATGATATGTGACAACACGTTGAGAAACACAAAAGAGGGAACGTCGGCGCAGGGCAAAGTGACTTGTTGTCGTGACACAACAACAACTCCGCCCCGACTAGGCGCTACCCCGACGCCGCAGCGTCGCCCGCCAGGCCACACCGGCCACCCAGAGGAGGGCGAACGGATAGACCAGCGCCTGGACCACGGTCTTGGCCGCGGCCTTCTTGATCGGGGTCAAGGCGACCGGATTCTTGATCACCCGCAGGACCAGCGGCAGGACGGTGGCATACAGCGCGAACGCCAGCCACATGAAGACGGCGATCAGGATGCAGGCGGCCGCGATCGAGCGGGCGCTCCATTTCCGGCCCAGGGCCACCGAGCTCGCCGCGAGGAAGCCGATGCCCAGCCCGAGGATCGGAAAGGTGTCGAAGAAGCTGCTCGAGGTGCCCAGTTCCCACTCTGACTCGCCGAGCTCCAGCGGGAACCAGAGCGTGCCGGCGTTGAGCAGCCCGGCGAGCAGGAAGGCGAACCCCAGCACGGCAACCATGCGCCAGAGCAGGGCCTGATTGGGCGGCAGACTGCGGCGGTCGCTCACCTTCCGCGCTCCTCTCGCACTTGGGACGGCGGGTGGCCGTCGGGGGCTAGACCCGCCGGGATGGGTCGGTCAGGCACCTAGTAGACCGTCAGGTCGGCCTGCACCCGCGGCTTGAGTCGCCAGCTCCCGGTGCCGGTGGGCACCAGCACCCCGTTGACGCGGAGGGAATCGCCCGGCACCACGGCGGTGGAGGGAATGCCCTGCACCGAGTCGAGCACGACCACCAGCGGACCCGAGCCATCATCGACGGTCACGGTGTAGTCGGCGCCAGTGGTGGCGGAGTCGGTGACGCTCGAGGCCTGGATTCGGACCAGGTCGGCGTCGCGGGCGCCGGCCAGCGCGGCGGCGGCCTCGGCGGTGGTCACGGTATCGGCGGCAGGCGCGGTGGTGCCCGGTCGCAGCAGCACGATGCGCGCGCTGTCGAGGACCGGCTGGCCGTTCCGCACCGCCACGGTGCCCAGTACCCGGACCGAGTCCCCCGGCGCCACGAAATTCCCCACCGTCACGAGGGCGTTGGTGAGCCGGAGGGCGGCGCCGGTGTCCCGCAAGTAGGCGCTGGTATCGCCGAAGGACTGTTGTCCGGCCAGCACCGTCCCCGAGGTGACCACCCGCCGGCCCAGGGCGCTACCTCGCACCCCGATCACGTTGTCCGACGGGTAGCCCAGGCGGATCGCGAAGAGCGGGGTCGTGCCGGTGGCGTCGACCTGGACCGTCGCTGGCGTCAGGAAGGTGCGCAGGGAATCGCCCAGGCCGGGCACCGAGTCCACCGAGACGGTGTACGGTCCGAACGGGAGGTTGTCGAACCCCACCGCGCCGTTGACGTCAGTGGTGTCCACGGCCACCGTGTCCCCCTGCCCGCCCGCCACCAACAGGAAGACCCGCAGGCCGGCCACGAGCGTGTCGGCCTGGGTGAGCACGCCGTTGAAGTCGCGATCGACAAAGAGCTGCCCCACCACCGCCCGTTTCACCGGAGGGGTGATTCCGAGCCCATCACCCGCGTTTCCACAGGCGATTCCGACGACCAGGCTGGCGGCGATGAGGAGCCCCGGCCGGAGGTAAGTGCGAAACGTGCGCGGCATAGGGGCCTCGATCAGTACGCGAGCCGGAGGCCGAACCGGACCATCCGGGGCTCCGTGCGGCGGCTCAGGAACTTGCCGAACCGCGGATTGGCGACGAGCGGCAGCGTGACATTGCCCTGCGGATCGGTGGTGAGCGCCCCGGCGGGGTCGACCAGCACCAGCGCACGGTCCACAATGCCGACAGGTGTGGAAACCAGGTTCAGCACGTCCACGGTCAGTTCCACCCGCCCGCCCAGGGACCGTAGCGGAAGGCCCACCGCGGTGGAGAGATCGAGCGCGTGGTTGGCGTCGGCCCGGCAGCTGTTCCGCTTGGCCATGTGGCCGACCTGCTCGGCCAGGCAGTCGTGATCACCGATGACCTGACTGAGACCGGGGATCGCATCGTCCACGAACGCCGGGTCGTTGCGGCCGCTCCCGTCACCGTTGACGTCGACACCGGGCCGGAAGCCAGGCGTGAAGGGCAGGCCGGAACGGAAACGGTAGCGCGCGGCCAGCGTGACCGGCACCGAACCCGCCGCGCGCCAGCTGGCCAGCACAGCCGCCCGATGGGGCACATCGAAGTCCGACACCCCTTCGGCCCACTCATGGCCGATCCGGTCCTCGGGGAACGGCGACAGCGCGTCACTCGGGTCGCCGCTCCAGCTGAGCAGCCAGTTGTCCCGCGTGCGGGAAAAGGTATAGGAGGCCACGACAGACAAACCGACGGCCGCCTCGCGGCCTACCGAGAGGCCTGCCTCGTAGTGGTCCTGAAACCCCGTGGATGCGAGCGCCGAGACCAGGTCGAATCCGGCGATCGCCCGGTTGCTGCCCGGCGTGACCACCACCATCCCGCCTTCCTGGACCAGGGTGCCGTAGACCGGCCGCCCCTCCTGGGTCAGGCCCGTCGGCCCAGGCAGGATGTTGAGGTCGGTGCGTCGGAGCAGGAAGTCGGTGTGGTGGTACCCGCCGTAGGCCCGGATAACCAGGCCCGAGGCCATCGCCCGCGACAGCTCCAGGTCCGCCTTGAAGCTCCGGGGGTTCTTGTACCCCTTTCGGTCGGGACTGAACAGGGTGATCTGCTTGCCCACCCGGGGCGCGAACACGGTGTCCGGCAACGCGGGCCATGCGCCGAAGGCCCCGATCCCGCGGCGGATCGTCACGCCGCCGTCGTTGAGGCGTGCCTCGGCAAAGGTGGCCGGATTGAGCCCGCCATACTGCCGTGAGAGCGCGAAGCCGCCGGTCCACTCCTGATTCCGGCCCCCTTCGAAGCGCACACCCAGACGCGGCCCGACGTTGTTGTTGTCGTCGGGGACCCGCGAGTTGGGGAGGCCGAAGAGGGCGTTGAACTGTGCGTCGCGCTGGATGGGCAAGTCGTTCTGCCGGGGGTACTTCTGCCGGTCCCACCGGATGCCACCGAACGCCGACAGGCCGGGCCCGACCCGGTAGATCACCTGGCCGAAGAGGCCGATCTCCTCGAGCGTGGTCGTGGTCCGCGTCGATGGCGCCTCCGCGACGAAGAACGCCCCACGGCCCTGGGAAAACCCGTCGAGACTGCCGAAGGAGAAGATGCCCGGTTGGCCGAAGAGGTAGTCCTGCTCCCAGCTCCCGTTGGAATACTGCAGGCCGACCTTGGCCCGATGCACGGCCCCGGGGCCGAAGCTGTACTGGAACGTCTCGGCGAAATCGACCGATTTCCGGACGAACTCGCCCGGCAGGGTCGGCGCGGTGCCGATCCCCGCACCGTCGGCCACGAAGTAGCTGCTGGGCAGGCTCGATCCCGACCAGGCCCGGGTAGTCCGGCGGATGCCGAACCGGAACTCGTTGGCCATGGTGGGGCCGAAGGTGGAAATCACCGAGACGGCGGAGGAGAAATCGCGGGCGTCGAGGTCGCCGCCTGCGCCGTTGAGCACGTCGCCGGGGGCCTCGGGGCTGGTCTCGCTGTGGCGGGCGAAGTTGGCCCGGGTCACCAGGGTATGGCTGTTACTGAGCCGCCAGTCCACCCGGAAGCCACCGGACCCGCCAGTGCTGTGACGCACCGTCGGCGCCACAAAGCGATTCACCGTTCGGCCGAAGCTGTCCTGGGCAATCCGGGCGATGGCGCCCCGCAGCGAGACGGCCCCGCCATCGAACGTGGCGGCGTCGTTGTCCCACGGATTGGAGGACGGGAGATCGAGCGACTGGTACTCCGCCCCCACGATGTAGTTGGCCCGGTCAGGGATGAGCGTCCCCGAGATCGTGGCGCCACCCATGAAGGAACTGACCGAGGAATCGGCCGGATTCTGGATCGCAGGCTGGCCGATCGCCCCGCTCCAGGACGCGTAGGGCGCAAACCGGAACCGGTTGGTTCCCCGCCGTGACACCGCGGTGGCCATCCCCGCATTGCCCCCACTCAGTTCGGCGTCGGGCACATGGGTGAACGCCTGCATCTGGCCGAACAGGCTCTGGCCGATGGCCGGGGTCCCACCGACGTCCGTGTCGAGTCCGGGGTGTCGGAACCAGTTCCCGGGAAGGCCATCCACTATCAGGCGAGCATAGGGCTGCGGCAGGCCACCAAACGCGGTCGCGAACCCGGACGTCCCCTCGCGGGGACCGGCAATGACGGCCGCGTTGCGCCCGAGTTCCGTGATATCACCGCGGGGCGTCAGATCCGGAACGGTGGGCGAGGTCAGGACGCTTGCCACCGCCGGCATCGACCACGCCAGGCGCTGCTCCGCCACCACCGATTCCTCGACCTGGGAAATCGGCGGCGGGCGCCGCGCTACCCGGATGGTGAGCTGGGTCGCCGCCGCGGCGGCGATGTCGACCCCGCGCTGCCGCAGTGGCTGGTAGCCCGCCTTCTCCACCAGGACAGCGTACCGGCCAGGCGCCAGCAGTGGCACCGTGAAGCGGCCGCGGAAATCGGACTTGAGGCGACTGACCACCACCCCGGACACGTCTTCCAGGGTGAGGGTAGCGGCGGGCACCGGGGTCCCGTCGGCCAGCGCAATGACGCCGTTCAGGGCACCCTCGGTGAGGCTCTGGCCATGCAGCGGGAGCGCCAGCATGCCCAGCATCATGGCGGCCACCGTCGGCGCATACCAATGAAAGCGCTTCAGACGGACAGCAGGCATAGGGGGTCCGGGAATGAAGGAAAGGGCGGTCACTGTCGGGCTGAAGGATAGTGCAGTTATGATGCCACCGGCGCAAGCGGGCCGAAACCCGGAGAAATGTGGCACTGAAACCACGCTCGAGGTGGGGACTCCCCCTCACGCTGGCCTCCCTGGCCATCATCGGTTGGTTCACGCTCCGCCCCTCCCTGGACGATGCCGAGGCGGCGGCCCGGCTGCCCTGGACCTGCCTCTACCCCTGCGGCGACTACGGGCTGCGTGACGCGGTGCTCAATGTCGCGCTCTTCGTGCCACTCGGCCTTGCACTGGCGGCCATGGGGCACCCGATCCGCGCGCTCCTCCTGGTGTTCCTCACCACGGTCTCGGTGGAGTTCGCCCAGTACCACTGGCTCATCGGCCGTGATGCCAGCCTGCGCGATATCCTCACCAACAGCTTGGGTGGCGGGATTGGCGTGCTGTGTGCCGGGGCCATTGGCGTGGCCTGGTCCTCCCGCCCCCCGCCGCAGCGCCTGCTTCGCAGCCGTGGCTGCCGTGCTCTGGCTGAGTGGCGTAGCCCTGACGGCGTACCTGTTGCGCCCTTCCCTGCCACGGTCGGTCTACTGGGGACAGTGGGCGCCGGAACTGGGGCAGTTCGCCCCATGGGGGGGGGCGGTGCTCGCCGCGGCGGTCGCCGACCAGCCACTCCCGGCCGGCCGCCTCCGGAATTCGGAGGAAGTGCGGGCGCTGCTCCTACAGGACTCGGTGCTGGTCGAGGCCCGGGTGCTGGCCAGCCCCCCGACGCGCGATTTTGCCCCCATCGTCAGCATCTTCGACAGTGAGCAGCGCGAGATCTTCGTGCTGGGCCAGCGCCGGGGCGAGTTCTTCTTCCGGATGCGGACAGGGCTCAGCGCCATCGAGCTCGGGGAACTGACCGCCTTCCTCCCCGCCCCCCCGGAAATCCGCCCGGGTGATACGCTGACCGTTCGTGGCGGCGTGGTGCACGGCGCGTGGTATGTCGCGGTGGCGTCGGGCACGGCGCGCGTGGAGCGCTGGATCCCCTTCGAGGCCGGCCTGCTCTGGGCCAGCCTCATCCCCTACCACCCGGTGCTTGGCCCGCTCGCGGCGGTGTGGTCCGGGCTCTGGCTGGGCACATTGCTCTTCCCCGCCGGGTACTGGGCCGGGCGAGGCCGGATCCCGGGCCTGCTCGTCGCGGGACTCGCGGTGGGCATGCTCTGGCTGGCCGGCCACCTCGCGGGCCTCGCCCCGCCACCCGCCGCGGAGTGGGTCGGCACTGCGGTGGGCGGCCTGGCCGGGACCGGCGTCGGCCGGTGGAGCCGGGGCGATGCCCGACGGGTCGCGCCGGCCACCTTACATTAGAGCATGGCGCTTCCCTTCCGCCGGCGGATCCTGCTCGCCTTGGTGGCCCTCGGCACCGTCCCGACCGCGGTCGCGGTGATCGGCTGGGCGCTCGCGGTGCGGCCACCGGTGGGCGGCCTCGCCACCACCCGGGAAACCGTGGAATCGCTGCGCGAGACCGGTCGCGCCCTCGTCGAGACGGTGGACTCCACCCGCCTGGGCCGGGAGGAACGCCGCGCCCTGGCCGCCCACAGTCAGGCGCTCAACGAGGCGCTCTCCCGCGTGAAGCGGCAGGAGACCTATGCCACCTACTACTCCGCGGTCTACGCCGCGATCATCCTGGGCCTGGGCGCGCTGGTGCTCTACGCCTCAGTGCGGGTCGGCGGGTACCTGTCGCGCCAGCTGAGCCGGCCGATCGATGAACTGGTGGGCTGGACCGGGCGGATCCAGCGGGAGGAGCCGCTCCCGCCCGACGTGGACGAGGGAGGCGCGCCCGAGTTTGCCGCGCTCCGCGGGGCCTTCCGGGAAATGGCCGCCGGGCTGGCCGAGGCCCGGGCCCGGCAGCTCGAAGCGGAACGCCTGACCGCCTTCCGCGAGGTGGCGCGACGGGTGGCCCACGAGATGAAGAACCCCCTGACACCCATCCGCTTCGCGGTGAGCGCGCTCCGGCGGACGGCGCGGCCGGATCAGCAGGAATCCCTCGAGGTGCTCGCGACCGAGTCGGACCGGCTGGAGCAGCTGGCGCGGGAGTTCACCGAGATGGGCCGGCTGCCCGAGGGGCCGATGGCCGAGGTGGACCTGGGCGAACTCCTCGCCGAGCTGCTGCGCACGCTCATCCCCGCCGACGTGCCGGTGCAGGTGCATTGCGACCCGGCCACGCCCCGCATCACCGGCCACTACGAGCCGCTCCGGCGCGCCTTCAGCAACCTGCTCCGCAACGCGGTGGAGGCGGGGACCGGTCCGGCCGGGCTCGAGGTGAGCTGCAGCCCGCTGGGCCAGAACGGTGCGGAGGTGCGGATCGCCGACCACGGCCGGGGCGTCGCCGCCGACCTGCAGGATCGCCTGTTCGATCCCTACGTCACCGCCGGCAAGGCCGATGGTACCGGCCTCGGCCTGGCCCTCGTGCGGCAGACGGTCGAGGCGCACGGGGGCCGGGTGCGCCACGAGCCCACACCCGGCGGCGGGGCCACCTTCGTGGTCACCCTGCCCCGGCTGCGGCGGCCGGCCGCCTAGGCGCGCCTCCCCGCCGGTCCGTCTACATTTGAGCGCATGGCCCACCGCATCCTGATCATCGATGACGAGCCCAACATCCGCCGGATGCTGGCGGCCCTGCTGCGGGCCGAGGGCTTCACGGTGGAGGAAGCGGGGAGCGGCAACGCCGGCCTGCTCACCCTGGACCAGCTCGAGCCGGACGCGATCTTCCTTGACCTCCTGATGCCGCCGGGGCCGGACGGCCTCGAGACGCTCACCCAGGTCCGCGCCCGCGGCATCGACGTGCCGGTCATCATGATGAGCGGCAAGGCCCAGCTCGCCGACGCGGTGCGCGCCACGCAACTCGGCGCCTTCCAGTTCCTGGAGAAGCCGCTCAGCCCCGAGGCGGTGCTGGTCACCCTGCGCTCCGCGGTGGAACTGGGGCGCACCCGGCACCAGAACCGGGCGCTCCGGGAGGCCCTCGAGGCCCGGGAGCAGATGGTGGGCGAGAGTCCCGCGCTCGGGCAGGTGCGGCGGCTCATCGAGCAGGTGGCACCGACCGACGCCCGGGTGCTGATCACCGGGGAGTCGGGCACCGGCAAGGAGCTGGTGGCGGCCGCGATCCACCGCGCGAGCCGCCGCGCCACCGAGCCGTTCGTCACGGTCAATTGCGCCGCGATCCCGCGCGAGCTGGTCGAGTCGGAGATGTTCGGCCACGAGCGCGGCGCCTTCACCGGCGCCACGGAGCGGCGGCTGGGCCGCTTCGAGCTGGCCGACGGCGGGACCCTGTTCCTCGACGAGGTGGGCGACCTCAACCTCGAGGCACAGGCCAAGCTGCTCCGGACGCTCGAGACCGGGGTGCTGCAGCGGCTGGGCGCGGAGCAGCCCACCCTGGTGAACGTCCGGGTGCTCGCGGCCACCAACCGGCGCCTGGACCAGGCGGTGGCGGCGGGACAGTTCCGCGAGGACCTCTTCTTCCGGCTCAACATCTTCCCGATTCACCTGCCCCCGCTGCGTGAGCGCCTGGAGGACCTGCCGGCGCTGGTGCAGCACCTGGCCCGGCGGGCGCGCCCGGGCCGGCCCCAGCAGTATGCCGGCGAGGCGCTGGCGCTGCTCCGCCAGCACCACTGGCCCGGCAACATCCGGGAGCTGGCCAACGTGGTGGAGCGCCTGGCGATCATCGGCGGCGAGACCCTCGGGTCGCCCGAGGTGGCCGCGATCCTCCCGGGCGCCGGCAAACGCGCGGAGGGACCGGCCCCCCGCCACGCCGGCGAGGGGGCGCCGGTCCCCGCGACCGGGCTCCCGCTCACCGACGCGCTGGACGACTACGAGCGCTCGCTCATCGCCGGCGCGCTGGAGCAGGCGGGAGGCAACGTGGCGGAGGCGGCTCGGGTGCTGGTGACCGACCGCGCCAACCTCTACCGCCGGATGAAGCGGCTCGGGCTCACCGCCCGGGCCGAGCCGGTGGTGGAGGACCGGTGACGGCGCGCGCGGCCCGGCGGGTCCTCGGTCTGGCCGGCGTCCTCCTGCTCGCGGCGCGCGGGGCGGCGGCGCAGGACAGCGTCGTCGTGATCGACCCCGACGTGCCGGGGGCCGACTCGGGGGTCTCCGGCCTCGCCCCCGAGGTGCTGCAGGAGCTGCTCGCCACCTGGAACGACAGCGCCACCATCCGCCTGCCCGGCGGCCTCACGCTCCCGGGTGGCGCGCGCCTCGAGGGGACCGTCGCGAGCTTTCGCGGCACGCTGCGGGTGGCCGGGGAGATTCGCGGCACCCTCACGGTGATCAACGGCGACCTGGTGCTGCTGCCGGGCGGCGTGGTGCGTGGCCCCATCCTGGTGGCGGGGGGCCGGCTCACCATCGGCGCCGGCGCGCTGCACGAAGGGGAGGCGCGGGTCTACTGGGACGCGGCACCGGTGACCCGCCAATCGGACGGCACCCTCGGCGTCCGGGAACGCCGCCGGCCCATCGGCGCGCTCGCGACGGCGGAGCGGACCTTCCAGTCGGGCCGCATCGCCACCACGCTGCGGCTCACCACCACGCAGACCTACAACCGCATCGAGGGCCTGGGGATCGTCTTCGGGCCTGCGTTCGCGTGGCGCCCGGGGGCGCACACCAGCGCCACGCTGGACCTGCGCGGCATCCTGCGCACCGCCCCCGACAACTCTCCCTTCCGGCGCGACCTCGGCTGGCTGATCCGCACCGACTGGCGCTTCCACGGCGCCCGCGGCTTCGGCTTCGGGGCCCGGACCTATTCACTCATCTCGGGCATCGAGGAGCACACCCTCCCGCGCGACGAGATCGGGTGGAACGCGTTCCTGTTCCAGCGTGACAACCGCGACTACTTCGCCAGCGAGGGAGTCGGCGCCACCGCCTACGCCTACCTGCACCCGCGCCTCCGGGTGGATGGGGCCCTGCGCTATGAGAAGCAGGGCTCGGTCCGCGCCAATGATCCCTGGACCCTGTTCCGCAACAGCGACCGCTGGCGCCCCAACCCGCTGATCGACGACGGGCACTACACCATCCTGGCGCTCTCGGCCGCCTACGACAGCCGCAACGTGACCGACGCGCCGTCTTCCGGCTGGTGGCTGCGCGGCAGCGTGGAGCACGCCACGAGCGACGACGTGGCGCCCGTGGCGCTGCCGGCGGCGGTGCGACGCCCGTTGCCCACCAGCGACTACGGCTTCAACCGCTTCACCCTCGACCTGCGCCGCTACAACCGGCTCTCGCCCGAGATCCAGCTCAACGCACGGGTGTGGGCCGGCGGCTGGCTCTCCGGTGACCCGCTGCCGGTGCAGCGGCGGCTCTCCCTCGGAGGCACCGACCTGCTCCCGGGGTACCTGTTCCGGTCGCTGGACTGCGCCCCCGCCGGCTTCGACGATCCCGCGCAGGCCGCGCTGTGCGACCGCGCCCTGGTGGCGCAGGCGGAGTTCCGTCACCGGCTCCGCCTGCGCGCCGGATACACCGTCCGCGATCGCGCCCACCAGGAGCTGGACCGGTTCGTCGGCTTCGAGGATCCCGACCTGGTCATCTTCGGCGACGCCGGGTCCGCGTGGCTGGCCGGGGACGGGCCGGGCCGCGTTCCCGCCGACCGCATCCGCGCGCTCACGGAATGGAAGGCCGACGTCGGGGTGGGCCTCGATGCCGGCGGCGTGGCGGTGTACCTGGCCAAGTCGGTCACGGACGGCCAGCCGGTGCGGGTGTTCCTCCGGCTGGATCGCCGGTTCTAGGACGTGACCCGGCGGATCGCCTTCGTCCTTGGAGGGCTGGCCCTGGTGCCGGCCCTCCTCGCCACCCCCAGTGGCGTTGCCGCCCAGGATTCCACCCAGGTCACCCTGGAGGTCGGCGTCACCGGGCCGGCCCGTGACCCGATCGTCCGGACCCGCAACCTGCTCGAGGACACGCCGTGGCTCTCCGCCCTGCGGGAGGGGTTGCCGGTCCGGCTGCAGTATCGGCTCGAGACCTGGCGTTCCCGCGAGGGGTGGCTGGACGAGGTGGACCGCACCCTGGACTGGACCCTCGTGGTCCGTCACGAGCCGCTGCTCGACCAGTTCTCGGTGACCCGCCTGGGCCCGGGCAACCTCTCCACCACCCGGAGGGTCGGCACCGCGGGTGCCCTGGCCGAGGTCCTCGGCCTGACCTACCAGTTCCGGATCGGACCCAAGGTGGCTGGGCGGTACTACTACGCCGCCTCCCTCGACGTGGTCACCCTCTCGGAGACGGACCTCGAGAAGTTCGAGCGCCTGCTGCGTGGCGAGCTGCAGGGAGAGAACAGCGGCGGCTCGTTCGTGGACCGGGCCCGGCGGCTGGTCCTCCGGCTGGCCGGCCTGCCCACGCTGCAGCGCAGTGGCCGGTCCGAGCCGTTCGAGGTGCGGTAGGGCGGTAAGGCGGCAGGGCGATGGGGCGTTCGGACGAGAAAGGGTGGAGTCCCGGTCCGGGGCCCCACCCTCCTGCCATTCCGGACCACGGCCGGTCAGCCGCCGAGGGCCTTCAGGGCGTCGGCGCCGTAGAAGAGCTTGATGTACTTGGACTGGGTCGTGGTGAGCCGGCGGACGGCCCAGGCCAGGTGCACGAAGTGCGGCTCATGCGGGTGGGAGTGCGGCTGCATGCCGCACTCCTCGGGAAGCCGGTTGCCCTTGCGGGTGTTGCAGGTGGAGCAGGCGGTCACCACGTTGGTCCACTCGTTGGTGCCACCACGGGAGAGGGGCACCAGGTGGTCGCGGGTGAGGCACTCGCGGCCCCGCAGGTCGAGCGGGGAGCGGTCGCAATACTGGCAGCGATAGCCGTCGCGAGCGAAGAGGAAGGTGTTGGTGACCTGGCGGCGGAAGCGGCGGGGGACGTGCACGAACTTGACCAGCCGGATGATCGCCGGTTTGGGGAGGACGAGGCGCTCACTGCGCACCACGTCCCGTCCCTCCGCTTCGACGATCTCCGCCTTGCCCTCGATCACCAGTCTGAGGGCGCGCCGCACGGGCACCATGGTCAGGGGCTCGAACGACGCGTTGAGCGCCAGGCACCGCACCAGAGGCAACACTCCACCGTCAGGGGACCGTGAATCGTACTCCGGCGCGCCCGGGCGGCGCAAGCAACGGTCCGGTTACCGGGTCAGCGCCGCCAGCCGCCCCTCGACCAGTTGCCGCATCCGCGGGTTCTTGGCGATGATCAGCAGGGTGTCGTCGCCCGCGAGGGTGCCGATGATCTCCTTCCACCCCGCCTGATCGAGCGCGGCGGCCACCGCCGGCGCGCCGCCGGTGGCCGTCTTGATCACGATCAGCGGCCCGGTGCTCTCCAGGCTCACCATCAGCGTCGGGAGGATCTGGCCGAGGTCGGGCCGGAGCGAGCCCTCGTGCGGGTTGGCGTAGTAAGAGCCGCCCTGCGGGTCGACCAGCTTGGCGAGGCCGAGTTCCCGGATGTCGCGGGAGAGGGTGGCCTGGGTCACCGAGATGGACTCGGTGGAGAGGGCCTCGCGCAGGTCATCCTGGCTCTGGATGCGGCGTTCGCGGACAATGCGGAGGATGGCCGCGTGACGCTGGAGCTTCATGTGGAGTGGAACTCCCGGGAGGCTGTCAGCGCGGGACGCTGCAGCGGGTTGGAGTCAGCGATGGGAGCCCCGCGGGCGCGCGGCGTCCCACAGTTCAGCCGGCGGCTGATAGCTGACAGCACTCAGCTGTCACAGCCTCTCCCCGCGGTACCGTGGACGGCCCGCGAGGCAGGTCAAGAATATCGCGTCCCGGCCGAGGGACAAGACGGCTTCCGGAATCCGGGATGGGTCGGCGCCCGGCCGGCAGCCGGGCGGCCACCACGTCTCCCCAGAGGCCCGGGGTCAGGCTGCCCACCTCGCCCTCGAGCCCAAGCGCGCGCGCGGCACCGGTGGTGATCAGACGGAGCGCCGCCTCCGCGCCGAGTCCGGCCAGCGCCCGCGCGGCCCGGGCCTCGGCCAGCAGGTCCAGCGGCGCCACGCTGGCGACCGAGTCGGTCCCGACGCCCACCCGGATCCCCGCCTCGAGCAGCGCCTGCAGCGGCGCCGCGCCGTGCCCATGCCGCGCATTGGAACGTGGGCAATGCGCCGCGGCCACTCCGGCGCGCGCCAGCCGGGTGACATCCTCCGCCGAGACCCGCACCAGGTGAATACAGAGGGTCCGTGACCCCAGGACGCCGTGCTGGTCGAGCCACGCCACCGGGGTCCGACCCGGCAGCGGCGGCAGAGGGATGCCCCGCCCCTCCCAGGCCCGCGCGAACCCGCCAGTGGCCTCAGCCAGGAGCAGCGACTCGTCGGCGGACTCCGCCAGGTGCACTGCCAGCGGCAGGTCGCGCGCCGTGGCCAGCCGCGCGGCGTGGGCGTAGAGGGCGCCGCTCACGCTGTAGGGCGCGTGGGGCGACAGGCCCAGGCGAACCCGCTCGGAGGTGAACGGCGCGAGCTCGTCAAGCCGCCGGGCCGCCCTCGCAATGGCCTCGTCCGCCTGGGCGGGGTGGGGACCGAACACCTCGTGGTACGCGATGCCACTGCCGCCCGCCTCGGCCAGCGCCTGGATGACGGCACCGGAATCCCCGGTGTCGGCCACGGTGGTGACGCCGGCGGCCCAGCAGTCCTGGAGGCCCCGGCGCGCGGCCGCGAGGAAGTCCGCCGGGGTGCGGCCGGCCTTCAGCGCGATGATGTGCCGGATCCAGGCCGGGAAGTCGGCCTCGGGCACCTGCCCGTCGAGGCCGGTCAGTTCGAGGTGGGTGTGGACGTTGATGAACCCCGGCAGGAGGACCATCCCCGGGCAGGCCTCCTCAGGGACGCCCGGCGGGAGCGGCACGGTGGCCGCGGGGCCCACGGCGGCGATGCGTCCATCGGGCCCGACCAGCACCGCACCGCCCGCGATCGGGGGCGCGCCCATTGGCACCACCCAGCCGGCGGTGAACCGCCGGGCCACCCCGGTCATGGCGGGCTGTTCTGCAGCGGATTGCCGCCGGCGGCGGGTCCCGCCCCGGCGCCCCAGGGGTTGTGGATGGGGCAGAAGTCGCGCGGCTCGGTGCCGATCAGGAACGACTCGACCGCGAGCGAGTCCTTGGGGCAGAAGGGCGTGAACTTGCGCCCGGTCTGCCGGTCCACCTCGACCACGGTCAGGCCGTCGGGCCGCGGCCAGCCGGCGGGGACGGGGCGGCGCTCGTAGACCTCTTTCATCATCATGGTCCACGCCGGCGCGGCGAGCCGGCCGCCCTGGGCATTGTCCATGATCTTCTGCGGCCGGTCCATGCCCATCCAGACGCCCGCCACCAGGTCGGGGGTGAAGCCGATGAACCAGACGTCGGCGCCGTCGTTGGTGGTGCCGGTCTTGCCGCCGGCGGGGATCGGGCCGAGCTGGCTGCCGACGGTCCCGGCCGCGCTGCCGCGGCGCACGACGTCCCGCAGGCCATCGAGCATGAGCCAGGCCAGCGCCGAGTCCATCACCACCTCGGAGCGGGGCCGGGGCTGCCACAGCACGTTCCCCCGGCGGTCTTCCACCCGCTCGATCGCGTAGGGCGTGGTCCGGATGCCCAGGGTGGCGAAGGGACTGAACGCGGCGATCATCTCCAGCGGAATCACCGACGCCGCGCCGATGTAGGTCGACGGGTACGGCGGCACCGGGGTGCTGATCCCGAAGCGCGCCGCCTCGCCGACCACGGCGCCGGGGCCGATATCATCCCCGACGCGGATGGCGGGGATGTTGCGGCTCTCGTAGAACGCCTCCTTGAGCGACATGGGGCCGGCGAACTTGTTGTCGTAGTTCTGCGGCTCCCACGCCGGCTCCCCGGGCGTCATCTCCATGCTGAGCGGGGTATCCTCGATGATCTCCGACCAGGGATGCCCCGCCCGCAGCGCCGCGGTGTACACGATCGGCTTGAAGGTCGAGCCGGCCTGCCGCACGGCCTGGACCGCGCGGTTGAACTTGCTGTCGTTGAAGTCCCGGCCGCCCACCATGGCGAGGAGCTTGCCGGTGCGCGCCTCGAGCACCACCGCCAGCCCCTGGAGGTAGGGCGACTCGGCCGGCAGGTCGGTGTCGTCACCGCGCTTCTCGAGGTAGTCGGCATACGTGGGCCGGGGGTACTTCCCGTAGCGGGCCTTGTTGCGCTCGATCTCGTCGAGCTGGCGGGCCAGGGCGCGTTCCGCCGCCTGCTGGATGTCGAGGTCCACGGTGGTGTAGATCCGCAGCCCGTCCTTGTAGAGCTGGGACCCGAAGCGGGTCTGCAGCTGCTGCCGCACGTACTCGGTGAAGTACGGCGCCACCTCGCTGAAGTCGGAGCGGGTGGAGAGGAGCAGCGGGTAGGCCTTCCACCGGTCCGCGTCCGCGCGGGTCAGGACGCCCTCCTCGGCCATCAGCTCGAGGATCAGGTTGCGGCGCTCCACCGAGAGGTCGGGATTCCGCCGCGGGTTGTACCGGGTGGGCGAGCGCGGGATCCCCGCCAGGGTCGCCGCCTCGGCCACGTTCAGCTCGCGGGCGGTCTTTCCGAAGTACCGCTCGGCCGCCGCCTCCACCCCGAACGCCCCGTTGCCGAGGTTGATCTGGTTGAGGTAGAACTCGAGAATCTTGCCCTTGGCGAAGTTCGACTCGATCTCGAAGGCGACGTGCATCTCCCGCAGCTTGCGCTTCACCGTCCGGTCGCGGCGGTTGAGGTCGTCGGGGAAGAGATTGCCGGCCAGCTGCATGGTGATCGTCGAGAACCCCTGCATCTGGCCCCGGTGCGTCAGGACGTAGACGGCGGTGTGGCGCAGCGCCCCGAGCGCCCGCACCCAGTCCACCCCTTCGTGCTCGTAGAACCGCTTGTCCTCCACCACCACGAACGCGGCCACCACCGCCGGCGACATCTGCTCGAGCGAGACGACCGTGCGCCGCTCGGCCCCGAGGTCGGTGATGAGGCGGCCATCGGCCGCATACACCTTGGAGGCCTGCGCCGGATCGTAGGTGCGGACCAGGGGCGCGATGGACGGGCAGGCGCTGTTGGCGCACGCCCGGGTCCACGCCGCCACCGCCACGCCGAGCCCGAGCATGAGGACGGCAAGCACCGCGGTCAGGAAGTTGCTGCGGATGCGGGGGGTATACCACCACCGCTGCAGGGTGCTCAGGGGACGAAAGGCCATGGAGGGAATCTAGGCGGGCGTCCGGGCGTCCAACACCTCCCGCACCTCGCGCACCAGCGCGTCGGGGGTGAACGGCTTCGACAGGAGACGGGCGCCGGCGGGCGCCAGACCGCGGCCGATCACCTCCGGGGCATACCCCGAGATGTAGAGCACGCGCAGGCGGGGGAACCGCGCCGTCAGCTCGGCCGCCAGGGCCAGCCCGCTCATCTCGGGCATGATGACGTCAGTCACCAGCAGCGCCGCGCCGGCCAGATCCTGCGCGTCGAGGGCCAGCACTTCGCCGGCCCGTCCCGCCGCCCGGACCTGGTACCCGGCACCCTCGAGGGCCCGCAGGGCGAGCGCGCGCACCGCCGGGTCATCCTCCACGAGCAGCAGGTGCTCGGTGCCCCGGGTGGCCGCAGGGGTCCGGCCGTCGGCCGGGCGGGCCGGGGCCGTTGGCTCCACCCGCGGAAGCCAGACCCGGAAGGTGCTGCCCCGCCCCACCGTGCTCTCCACCTCGATCATCCCCCCGGCCTGCTGCACGATCCCGTAGCAGGTGGCCAGCCCGAGGCCGGTGCCGCGCCCCTGCGGCTTGGTGGTGAAGAACGGCTCGAAGATGTGGGGCAATACCTCCGCCGGGATCCCCTCCCCCTGGTCCGTCACCGCAAGGCAGACGGCCGGCCCGGGCGGCAGGGGCGGCCGGAGCGCCGCCTCGGCGGGACTCAGCACGGCGTGGCGTACCGCGAGGCACAGCTCACCGCCCCCCGGCATCGCGTCGCGCGCATTGACCGCGAGATTCACCACCACCTGCTCCAGCTGGTGCGGATCGGCCAGGGCCAGCCACCGCTCCGCGGGGAGCTCGGCCCGCAGCACGATGTCCTCGCCGATCACGCGCCCGAGCATCCGCTCGAGGCCGCGCAGCAGGGCCACGAGGTCCACGGGCTGGGGCGCGAGTGTCTGGCGCCGCGCGAACGCCAGCAGCTGGGCGACCAGCGAGGCGGCGCGGTCGCCCGCCGCATGGATGGCCTCGACATCCTCCCGGACGGGGTCACCCTCGGGCAGGGAACGTTCCAGCAACGCGGTGTGCCCGAAGATCGCCGTGAGGATGTTGTTGAGGTCGTGCGCGACGCCGCCGGCGAGGCGCCCCAGCCCGTCCATCTTCTGCGCCTGGAGGAACTGCTGCTCCAGCCGCTTGCGGCCCGTGATGTCCTGGAGGGTGCCAAAGACACGGGTGACGGCGCCTTGGCGGAGCTCGGCACGACCGGTCACCCGCACGTCCAGCTCGGCGCCGCTGTCCGCGCGGAGCTGCAGCTCCAGGTCGAAGGGGGTCCCCTCGGTCCGCGCCCGGTGCAGGGCGGCCAGGAGCCGCTCCCGTCCCGGCGAGGGATAGCGCGCCGCCATCACGGCCAGGTCGGGCACCTGACTCGCCGGGGGCATTCCGTGCAGGCGGAAGGTCTCCGCGGTCCAGAAGGTGGCGCCGGTCGCCAGCTCGAACTCCCACCCGCCGATGCGCGCGCTGGACTGGGTCTCCGCCATGAGCGTCAGCTGCCGGCGCTCCGCGGTCACGTCGAGCAGCAGCGCGAGGTAGCGTGGCGTCTCGCCCACCAGGCGCGCCGCACTGAGCGCGGCCCAGACACGGGCACCATCCTTCCGCAGGCAGCTGATCTCCGCCGCCGGCGTGACCCCCTCCCGCCGCAGCGTGTCCCAGGCCAGGCGCGCCTCCGCCTGTCGCTCGGGCGGCGTGATCCGGCCGCCCGTGACCTCACCGGCCGCGACGTCCTCCGGGGTGTAGCCCAGGAGACCGAGCGCGTAGTGGTTGGCCTCGACCACCCGCCCCTGCTCATCGAACACCAGCACCCCGACCATGCTGGAGTGGTAGATCCGCCCGAAGCGGCTGACGCTCTCGCGGAGCAGTTCCTCGGCCCGCCGGCGCTCAGTCACCACGGCTGCTGCGGCAAGGGAGGTGACCGCGGAGATCGCCAGCATGGCCTGGGTGCCGAAGAGCCGATCGGCGATCGCCGGCGCATAGCCCATCGGCCCCAGGCCGCTCAGCGCCGCGGGCAACGCCACGACGCCCACCGCCAGGCACGCCAGCGCCGCCCCTGACGACCCGAAGCGGACCGCCGCCCACAGGAGCACCGGGGCCAGCCAGGAGGGGGAGACGACCGGGGTGGCCGGCCGGGCAAACAGCTGGAAGAGGAGCACGCCCAGCGTCCCCGCGAGCGCCAGTGCCTCGAGGACCCGCCGCCGACGGCCCAGGGGCTCCGCCAGGCGGTGGGTGACCGGGGCAAGGATGGCGGGCGCGATGAGCAGCACACTCATGGCGTGGGTGGACGCCCAGTTGATCCAGAAGCCCGGCGGCATCCGCCACCCGTTCAGCGCCTCGAGCAGGAGCCCGGCCGTCGCCCCGACGGTCGTGGCCACGATCGTGGCGAGTCCGAGAAGGGCGACCTCCGCCAGCGTATCGAGGAGCGGCCCGCGCCACGCCCGGCTGCCCAGCAGCCGCGCCGCCAGCCAGGCGGAGAGCGCCCCGATGGCGGCCATCTGGGGCGTCCGGACACTGAGCCCCCCGAAGACGGCCACCGCCGCGACCTCGGCCCCGAAACCGGCCGCGAGGATCGCGGGCCACCCCCGCCGGGTGGTGAGCAGCGCCGCGACCACCACGCCGGTCTGCGGCCACAGGTGCACCAGTCCCACGGGCAGCAGCCCCGACTGGAGGGCGCAACCCAGGAGAAAGCAGAGGACCGCGACGCCGAGCGCCGTCAGGCCCGGATGCCGCGA
Organism: Gemmatimonadota bacterium; assembly: GCA_016713785.1. Lineage (NCBI taxonomy): Bacteria > Pseudomonadati > Gemmatimonadota > Gemmatimonadota bacterium. Next base: position 2,011,903 of record JADJOM010000003.1, read on the forward strand.
GGTCGGCACGGACGAGCCACCATGAGGGTGAAAAGTTCCTCTATATGCGCACGGGGCTGGAGAGAATCAAGCGGTACCCGCTTGCGGCGCACCCGGTGGCCGCCCTAGGATTGGCGCCCATGAGCACCCTCCTCGAGATCCTGACGGCCCGCGGCTTCGTGCAGGACGCCACCCCCGGACTGGCCGCCCGCCTCGCCCAGGGCCCGGTCACCGGCTACGTGGGCTTCGACCCCACCGCCGATTCCCTGCACGTCGGCAACCTGGTGCCGGTGATGGGTCTCGCCTGGCTGCAGCGGCTCGGGGGCACGCCGATCGTGCTGGTCGGCGGCGGCACGGGGATGGTCGGAGATCCGTCGGGCAAGCGCAACGAGCGGCCCATGCTCGATGTGGCCCAGATCGACCACAACGTGGCCCGGATCCGCACCCAGCTCGAGCGGTTCGTCTCCTTCGACGGTCCCACCGCCGCGCGGGTACGCAACAACGCCGACTGGCTCCGGCCGCTCGGCCTCATGGACTTCCTGCGAGACGTGGGCAAGCACTTCACCATCAATTACATGCTGCAGAAGGACGCGGTGAAGAGCCGGATGGAAACCGGGATCTCCTACACCGAGTTCAGCTACATGCTGGTGCAGGCGTACGACTTCTGGCACCTGTGGAAGACCGATCGCTGCGAGCTGCAGCTGGGCGGCAGCGACCAGTGGGGCAACATCACCGCCGGCACCGAACTGATCGGCCGCCGCGAGGGTGGGGCCGCCCACGGGCTGGTGTTCCCGCTCCTGACCAACGCCGCCGGCGGCAAGTTCGGCAAGAGCGAGTCGGGCAACGTCTGGCTCGATCCCGCCCGCACCTCGCCGTACCAGTTCTACCAGTTCTGGCTCAACACCGACGACCGCGACGTGGAGCGCCTGCTGCGCTTCTTCACCTTCCTGTCGCTCGAGGAGATTGCCGCGCTGGTGGCGGCGCAGGCCGCCGACCCGGGCAAGCGGCCGGCCCAGCGCCGCCTGGCCGAGGACGTGACCGCGCGGGTGCACGGCGCCGCCACCGCCGCAGGGGTGGTACGGGCCAGCCGGCTCCTGTTCGGCGGCCTCGACCTGGCGGAGGCCGGTGCGGAGGTCTTCGAGGTGCTGGCCACCGAGATCCCCACCACCGCCCTGCCCCGCGTGGAGCTGCCGGGCCTGGGCATCGTGGACGCCCTGGTGCGGACCGGCCTCGCCGCCTCCAAGGGCGAGGCCCGGCGCGGCCTGCCGCAGAAGGCGTACTCGCTCAACGGGCGGCAGGTCACCGACGCCGAATACACCCTGGGCGAGGCGGACGTGCTGGCGGGGCGGTACCTGCTGCTGCAGAAGGGGAAGCGCAGCTACGCGCTCGTCACGCTGACCTGACACCCCGGATCGACAGGCGCGCGGGTCAGCCGCGCTGGCGCAGTTCCGACCATGCATGGATATTCGCCGGGCTCGGCGCAGGGACGCGCCGGGCCCTTCCAGTCTCACCCCCCTAGAGCGGAGTGGCTATGCAAGGCGAGTTCATGAAGTTCCTGAAGGAGTACGGCGTCATCGGCCTCGCGATCGGCGTGATCATCGGCGGCAAGGCGGGCGAGCTGGTGAAGACGATCGTCGATGGCCTGCTGATGCCGGTCGTGGGCCTGGTCCTGCCGGGCGGCGCATGGCAGTCCTGGGCGGTGGGCCCGTTCCAGATCGGCCCGGTGCTGGGCGCGCTCCTCAACTTCGTGATCGTGGCCTGGCTGGTGTTCATGTTCTCCAAGAAGGTGCTCAAGGAAGAGACCGTCACCAAGAAGTAGCACCCCGCGCACGCCACGGGGGCGCGCACCGGTGGTGCGCGCCCCCGTGGTGCGTCGCGACGCAGCCTACCAGCGGGTCCGGCGGGTGCTCCGCGTGGTCTTGCCGCCGAGCAGGCCGCCGAGCACGCCCCGCACCAGCTCCCGGCCCACCGACCGCGCGATGGTCGTCCCCAGTGCGCCGAGCACCGCGGCCCCGAGCTTGGCCCCGGTGGACATCTTGGCCCGCCCTCCCGCAGGCGCGGGGGCGGGCGCCTGGCCGCGTGGGCCCGGTCGGTCCTCGGGCGCGGAGCCCGCCGGCCTGGCCAGGCGCGCCGCGAGCATCTCGCGCGCGCTCTCCCGGTCCACCGCCTGGCCATACTCCTTGAGGAGGTCGGACTGCTGGATGTCCGCCGCCAGCTCCTCCGGCGTCAGGGGCCCCATCCGCGACGACGGTGGAATCAGCCGCGCCGCCACCACCGGGGTGGGCACCCCGCGCGGGTCGAGGGCGGTCACCACCGCCTCGCCGATGCCGAGGGAGGTGAGGGTGGCCTGCAGGTCGTAGTACTCGGTCTTCGGGAAGGTGCGCACGGTGGCCTTGAGCGCGGCCTCGTCGTCGGGGGTGTGGGCGCGGAGGGCGTGCTGCACCCGGTTGCCGAGCTGGGCCAGGATATCGGCGGGGACGTCCTTGGGCGTCTGGGTGACGAAGTACACCCCGACACCCTTGGACCGGATGAGCCGCACCACCTGCTCCACCTGCTCCAGGAACGCCTTGGAGGCGTCGTTGAAGAGCAGGTGCGCCTCGTCGAAGAAGAAGACCAGCTTGGGCTTCTCGAGGTCGCCGGCCTCGGGCAGGGCGTGGTAGAGTTCGGCCAGCATCCACATCATGAACGTGGAGAAGAGCCGCGGCTTGTCCTGCACGTCGCCCAGCTCCAGGCAGGTGACCACCCCCCGGCCCTCGCGGGTGGTGGCCAGGAGGTCGTGCACGTCGAACTCGGGCTCCCCGAAGAACTGCTCGGCCCCCTGCACCTCGAGTTCGATCATCTTGCGCAGCAGCACCCCGACGGTGGCCTGGGACATCCCGCCATAGCCCTCGAGCTGGGCCTTGCCGTCGTCGCCGGAGAGGTACTGCAGCACGGCGCGCAGGTCGGTGAGGTCGAGCAGCGGGAGCTGCTGGTCGTCGCAGTACTTGAAGACCAGGGTGAGGACGCTGGTCTGGGTCTCGTTGAGGCCCAGCACCTTGGCCAGCAGGAGCGGCCCGAAGCTCGAGACCGTGGCGCGGAGCTGCACCCCCAGCCGGCCCGAGAGGCTCACGAACTCGACCGGCACCCCCGCCGGGGTCCAGGTCCAGCCCACATCGCCGGCCCGCTGCGTGATGCGCTCCCCCGGCTGCCCCGGCATGGCGAGCCCCGAGAGGTCGCCCTTGATGTCCGCCACGAAGACCGGGACGCCTGCGGCCGAGAGCTGCTCGGTGAGGAGCTGCAGGGTCTTGGTCTTGCCGGTGCCGGTGGCCCCCGCGATGAGCCCATGACGATTGGTCATGGCGAGGGGAATCCGGACCTTGGGCTCCGGGTGGAGGCGCGAGCCTTCGAGGGCGGCGCCGAGGACGATGGCCGGGCCCGAGAAGCCGTAGCCGGTGGCGAGCTGGTCAGCGAGTGTGCCGGGCATGGGGGCGCAGGGTGTTGGAGGGAAACGGGAAACGGACCGGGAAATCTACCGCCTTACCGCCTTACCGCCTTACCGCCGCAGCACCCGCTCCAGCACCTCGGTTACCCGCCCCATCTCCTCGAGGGTGTTGTAGCAGTGCGGGGCCAACCGGAGTGCGCCCTCGCGCAGGCTGCAGTAGATGCGGGCCTCGCGCAGGGCGCGGTGCGACTCCTCCAGGCGCGGCGGGGCGACGCAGATGATGCCCGAGCCGGCGGCGCCGGTCGGGGAGGTGACCCGCACCCCGTGATGGTCGGCCCAGGCCAGGACCGGCCCCTGGAGCGTGGCGAGGTGCCGGGCGATCGCCTCGACGCCAAGCTCCGCCAGCAGGCCGAGCGAGGCGGTCATGCCCACGAAGTCCTGGTACGGCAGGGTGATCAGCTCGAAGCGGCGGGCGTTCTCGCGCAGGGCGTCCTGGTACTGGGTCATGCGGCTGAAGTCGTCGGTGCCCTCGAACGCCATCCAGCCGGCGAGCACCGGCTCGAGCGCGGGGATGAGCTCACGACGGACATAGAGGAAGCCGCTCCCCCAGGGCGAGAGGAGCCACTTCTGGGCCCCGCACGCCAGGATGTCCACCGGGGTCTCGCGGACATCCAGCGGCCGCTGGCCTACCGCCTGGATGGCATCCACCACGAGGTACTTGCCCAGCTCCCGGGTGACCCGGGAGAGCCGGGCGAGGTCCACGGTATAGCCGTTGGCGAACTGGGTGAGCGACACCGCCAGGCAGCGCACCCGCGGGTCGGCGAGGCGCTCCACCAGCCGGTCCTCGTCGGGCCAGCCGGCGCCGGTGGTGGGGACGAGTTCCAGCGACACGCCGCGGTCCGCGAGGCGCTTCCAGGGATAGACGTTCGCGGGGAACTCCCGGTCGCTCGCCACCACGATGTCGCCCGGGAGCCACGGAAGGGCGCGGGCCGCGACGCCCAGCCCGTAGCTGGTGTTGGTGGCGAGGGCGATCTCGTCGATCGTGGCGCCGATGAGCCCGGCCACCGCCCGCCGGGCGGCGTCGAAGGCCCCGAAGAGGTCGTCGTGGGTGAGTTCGTAGGGCCGGGACCGTCGTCCCAGGTAGGCCTCGCCGGCGCGGCGGGTACGCTCGGGCGTGGGGCCGATGGAGGCGTGATCCAGGTAGGTCGTCCCGCCGGCCCAGGGGAACTCCTGGGCGCGCAGGGCCGCGATGTCATAGGCCACTCTTCTCATCCCTCCGGTCACCGGCGTACGTTTCGACGGTCTCCCAACCACGGTGGAAGAAGGTAATGGCCTTTCGCGGTCCCTTCACGCTGGTGCTGAGCGGCGGCGGCCTCAAGGGCCTGGCGCACATCGGCGTGCTCCGGGCGCTGGAGGAGCGCGGGCTGCACCCCGGCCTGGTGGTCGGGAGCAGCATGGGATCGCTGATTGCGGCCGCCTGGGCCTCCGGGATGTCGATCCCGGAGATGACCGAGCGGGGGCTCGCGGTGCGGCGGAAGGACATCTTCCAGGTGGCCCACGTGGACATGGCGCTCAAGCGCATGCGCGCGCCGGCGGTGTATCGCCGGGAGCCGCTCGACGCGCTGATCGACAGTCTCGTGGGCAGCCGCACCTTCGATCAGCTGCCCCGCCCCCTGCTCATCAACACGGTGGAGCTCAACTCCGGCATGCAGGTGTTCTGGGGCCTGCCGGGCCTGCGGCAGGCGCGGGTGGCCGACGCGGTCTTCGCCTCCTGTGCCCTGCCCGGGATCTTCCCCCCGCGCGAGATCGACGGCCGCTGGTTCGTGGACGGCGCGGTGACGGAGAACATGCCGGTGCAGATCGCCGCCGCCCAGGGGGAAGGCCCGGTGATGGCGGTGGATGTCGGCGCCACCAGCGCGCTCCGCAGCAACGTGCAGCACGACGGCTTCGCGGCCACCTACATCCGCGGGCTCGAGATCGTGATGCAGACCATGATGGAGAGCCGGCTGCGGCACTGGACCGCGCCCCCGCTGGTCCTGGTGCATCCCCGGGTGGAGCACGTGTCGCTGTTCGCCTTCGGCCACAACCGCGAGCTGATCGAGGAGGGGTACCGCGCCACCGCCGACCTGCTCGACCAGCTCGGCCCCGACTTCGACCCGGCCGGCCACGGGATCCACCCGCAGCGGAAGGTGCAGATCCGGGTGGACCGGGAGCGCTGCGTCGGGTGCAGCGCCTGCGTGATGCACGCGCCCTGGGTGTTCGAGCTGGACGAGGCGGGCCGCGCGGTGGTGCGGCAGGCGATCCAGTCGTGGTCCCCGCTCGATGGCGCCTACGTGCGCAACTGCCCGACCTACGCCATCAGCGCCCGACTCGCGCCCCCCGCCCGCCCCTGAACGCGGCGGCCGCCTCGGCGAGTTCGCGCACCACCCGCGGCCAGCCGAACTCCCGCTCCACCCGGGCCCGGGCCGCCAGGCCGAGCACCCGGGTGCGCGACCGATCGGCCAGCAGCGCTGCCACGGTCCGGACCGCCGCCACCTCGGTCCCCGGGTCCACGAGGAAGCCGGTGACGCCGTGGGTCACCGCGTCCTCGGTGCCGCCCTCGAGCCCCGCCACCACGGGGACCGCGCAGGCCTGCGCCTCGAGCAGCGACAGCCCGAACCCCTCGACCTCGTCGCCCTCCTGCCGCGAGAGCCCCAGGTACACCGTCGCCGCGCCGTAGAGGCCAGGGAGATCCTCCTCCGGCACCCGGCCCAGCCAGCGGACGTCCGCCGCCACGCCGAGTCGGTCGGCCTTCCGCCGCAGCCGCTCGGCGTCGGGGCCCGTGCCGGCCACCATGTATCCCACCTCGTGCCCCGCGGCCCGAAGCGCCTGCAGCACGTCGAGCCCGGTGTCGATGCCCTTGTGCGGCATGAGCCGCGCAACGGTCAGGAGCCAGGGCCGGTCGACCAGGCCGTACCGGTCGCGGAGCGCCGCCGTGCTGGCGCCGGGGTGGAAGCGCGCGGCATCCACGCCCGGTGGCACCACGCGCAGGTGGCGGGCGGCATCGGCGACGCCGAGTTCCCCGGCCAGCGCGGTGAAGCGGCTGGCGGTCCAGTGACTGATCGCCACGGTGCCTGCGGCGTCCCACAGCAGCGCCGCGGCCCGCCGCCGGCGCGCCGGGTCGGCGGCCGCCTGGCGCGCGATGAGCTGCAGGTCGAGTCCGTAGACGATGAGGCCGTAGGGGAGGCCGCGGCGCCCCCCGACCCAGCGCGCCACGTGGCCCGCCGGCTTCACGTTGCCGGCCCACAGGAAGTCGGCGTGCCGCGCCAGCCGGTCGGCCCGCCATCCCCAGCGCACCAGCCCGGGGAGGGTGCGCAGCCGGTCGCACGGCACCCCCACCCGCACCACCGGCGCCGCGCAGGCGGCATCGAACGCCGCCGACGCCGGCATCCGCCCGGTGCAGACGGTGAGCGTGCCCGCGGGCGCGTGGCGCGCCACCTCGCCCAGCGCCCGGGCGATGCCGCCCCCCTCGGGGGGGAAGTCCCGCGCGAGCAGCAGGGCCTTCACCGGCCCAGCACCTCGTGGTACAGCGCGATCGTGGCGTCGAGGGTCCGGTCGAGCGGGAAGCCCTCGCGGGACCGCTGGCGGGCGGCGGCGCCGAGCCCCGTCCGGCGCGCCGGGTCGGCCAGCAGGGCGTCGATGGCCGCCGCCCATGCCGCCGGGGCCATCGGCTCCACCAGCACCCCGTCGCTCCCGTCGCGGATGATCACCGCGTTGCCGGTGGCGTGGGAGGCGATCACCGGCTTGCCCAGCGCCATGGCCTCGAGCACCGCCTGCGGCAGCGCGTCCCAGCGCGACGGGTGCAGCGCCACGTCGACCAGTTCGTAGAACGGCCGCACGTCGGTCAGGAAGGGGAGCCGCACCACCAGGTGGCGCTCGGGGATCGGCGGCAGCGGCCCGCTCAGCGCCTCGCCATGCAGCCCGGTGAGCACCAGCAGCACCGGCGTCTGCACCAGGGCCAGCGCCTCGAGCACCACCGACTGGTCCTTGGGTCGCGCCACCACGGCGAGCGTCGGGCGCGCCGCCGACCAGCCGACCCGCTGGCGCCAGGTCTCGACGTCGTCGGGGACCACCGGCCGGTCGATTCGGTCGAGCAGCACGCCGCTGTGGATCACCCGCAGCTTGTCCGCCGGGATGCCCGTGGCCGCCAGCCGGGTCGCGACCGGCTCGCTCAGCGCCACCACCCGGCGGGCCACCCGGCCCGCCAGCCAGTTCTCGAGCCGCGTGGTGCGGGGCCAGGAGCGGCGCGTGAAGATGGCGGGCACCGGGAGCCGCCCGCTCAGCCCGAGCCAGGTGAACGCCTCGCGGTCGCGCGAGCCGTGCGCGTCCACCAGGTCTACCGGGTGGACCGCCAGCAGGTTGGCCAGCGCGCCGGCGTTCTTGAGCCGGGTGCCGGTGGCCAGCGGGATCGGGTGCACCTCGAGCCCGGCCCGGCGGGCGTCCAGCTCCACGCCGCTGTCGGGCGGGCAGACGAACCGCACCACGAGTCCGCGCCGCGCCAGGCCGCGGGCCAGGTGAAGCACCGAGTTCACCGCGCCCGAGCCGCCCCCCTGGTGGAGGGAGACGAGGACCCGGAGCGGCGCTACCGCCGGGGCCGGCACCGGTCCAGCTTTCGCCTCACGCATGCGCATCCTGGTGGTTGGTGCTGCCGGTGCCGAACGCACCGAGAGTTCCCTGGCCCGCGCCGCGCGGACCCTGGGCCACGAGGCCCGCGTCCTCGACGCCCTCGGCTGGCGGCGGCGCCTCGGCGAGGCCGGCGGCCTGGTGCTCCGCTGGCAGGCCGATCGCTTTGCGCCCGACCTGGTGCTCTGCACCCGGCACGCGGCCAGCGCCGGCGAGCGCACCCTCCGGCACCTGGTGCGCGGCCGGCGGAGCGCCTTCTGGTACTTCGATGCCGTGCAGCCGCTGCCCGGGCGCGTGGTGACCCTGGCGCGCGGCGTGGACGCGGTCTTTGCCACCTACGGCTACCAGGTCGAGGCCTTCCGGGCGCTCCGGCTCCGGGCCGAGTTCCTGCCGCAGGGCGCCGATCCCGCGCTCGACCGCCCCGCGGAGACGGCGCCGTCGGCCTACCACTGCGACCTCGCCTTCGTCGGGTCGGGCGACTACCCGAGGCGGCACGCGGTGCTGACCGCACTGGCCCGGCACTTCACCCTGCAGGTGCGTGGCCCGGGGTGGGCGGCACTCGCGGGGCAGCTCCCGGTGGCCGGCGGCACGGTGCGCGCGGCGGAGTTCGCGCGGGTGGCCCGCGGGGCGCGGCTCATGCTCGGCGTCGACGCGCTCGAGGCGCAGCGCGCGGAGGCACGCGGCGGAACCTCGAACCGGCTGTGGCGCGTGCTCGCCGCCGGGGGGTGCTACCTGGGCGAGTACGTGGACAACGTCGAGGAGTTCGCCCGGCACGGGGTCCATGCCCTCTGGTACCGCCACCCCGCGGATGCGGTGGAGCTGGCGCGGGGCGCGCTGGCCGACGACGCGCAGCGCGCCCGCCTCGCGGCGGCCGGCCGGGCCCACGTCCTGGCGCAGCATACCTACGCCCACCGGCTCCAGCGGCTGCTCGCGGGACAGGGCTACACCTCCACGTAGTTGGTGCGCTCGAACGGCCGCCACCCGGTGAGCCGCTCCACGCCCAGCGAGGCCAGCAGTGCCAGGCGCCGGGCATCCCAGGGGCGCGGTCCGAAGGCCACCGGCGCCTCCGGCCGGCGCCGCGCCAGCCACGCCTCCATGACCGCCGGATGCCGCCCGGTGAAGCGGCGGAGTCCCACCTCCCACGGCAGCGCCGCCGCCACCGGGGCGCGGCCGGGCCCGGCGGGGTGGTAGAGCGCGTTGTCGATCTCACGCTTGGCCGCCAGCGCCGCACGGGGACGGGCCCAGCCGTAGTGATGATAGGTGGCCCCGCTGCGCCGCACGCGGGGTTTGCCGCGGCCGTCGGCCTGTCGGAACCCCTGGGCGTCGGCGTGACTCCGGAGCCCGCGGCCGAGCCGGAGGGCGCGCACCTCGCGGCGGTACCAGGAGCGATTGCCGGCCACATGGTCGGGGCCGCCGTAGAAGTGGAGGAAGTCGACCAGCAGGGCATCCACCCGGGGATCGGCGTGGGCGGTGTCAAGCGCCGCGCGCAGCGACGCCACCCCGGATTCGTGCAGCACTTCGTCGGCCTGGATGTAGATTGCCCAGTCGCCGGTGCACGCGGCGAGGGCCCGATCGGTCTCGGTGGCCAGCAGCGCGCTGCCGGCGGAGGGGTCCCAGGCGTGGTCCAGGATCCGCAGCCGCGGGTCCGCCAGGCTGGCCACGAGGTCGCGGGTGCCGTCGCCCGACCGGCCCACGTTTACCACCAGTTCATCCACCAGGGGCAGGATCGAGCGGAGCGCCTCGACGATGGGAAAGTCGAGCCGCACTGCATTGGCCACCAGGCTGACACCGACGACGCGCATCGCGGGACTTTCGCGCGGGGAAGAGACGACGGAAAGATATGCGGATCACGCTGGTGCATCACACGCGGCTGCCGGTCGACGGGTACGGCGGCACCGAGCGCGTGGTGGTGGCCCTGGCCCGCGGCCTGGCGGAGGCCGGCCACGAGGTGAGCCTGCTCGCCCCGACCGGCACCCGGGTGCCGGAGGCCCGGGTGATCCCGCTCGACCCCGGCCGCTTCGGTGACCAGGGCTTCGACCTCACGCCGCACGTGCCGCCCGGCACCGACCTCCTCCACGCCTTCTACCCGCTGCGCAAGCCGCCCTCGCTGCCCTGGCTCTGGACCCTCGAGGGGACCACCAAGCCCGGCACCGTGCGCCCGCCGAACACCATCTACGTCAGCGCCGACCACGCGGCACGCCACCAGGCCAGCGCGTTCGTCTACAACGGCCTCGACCCCGCCGACTTCCAGTTCCGCCGCCAGAAGGGCGACTACGACCTCTTCCTCGGCCGCCTGCACCAGAGCAAGGGGTACCAGTGGGCCATCGCCGGGGCCAAGGCGGCGGAACGCAAGCTGGTGGTGGCGGGCGGCTGGCGGCCCTCGCTCTCGCGCTACGTCCGGTTCGTCGGGGAGGTGGGCGGCGCGGCCAAGGCAGCGTGGCTGGCGGGCGCCCGGCTGCTGTGGATGCCGGCCCAGTGGGACGAGCCGTTCGGGCTCACGCTCATCGAGGCGCTGCTCTCCGGCACGCCCGTGCTGGGCACCCGGCGCGGGGCGCTGCCCGAGATCCTGAGTCCCGAGGTGGCGGAGTGCGGTGACACGGTCGAGGAGCTGGTGGCGCGGATCGGCGCGGCGGCGGCCAAGGACCCGGAGGCCTGCCGGGCCCGGGCAGAACGGTACTTCACCCATCGCACCATGACCGCCGCATACCTGCGGATGTACGCCGGCTTCCTGGCGGGCGGGGTCCTTCCGGCGGGAGAGCGCACCGCGGCGGCGGGCGCCTAGGCCCCGGGACCGGTCCCCGTCACCGCGCCGAGCAGCGCGGACATCCGGTGCATGTAGGTGTGCTGGCGCAGGGTGCGCTGGCGGGAGTTGGTGGCCAGGCGCTGCCGGTACTGGTCCTCCTGCACGGCGCGCTTGACCTGCCCCTTGAGCTGCTCCGCGGTGGTGAAGGTGAGCACCTCCGAGCCCTCCTCGAAATGGAGCGGGAGGTCGGCCCGGGCATCCACCACCTGGGGCACGCCGATGGCGGCCATCTCGAACAGCCGGCGGTTGACCGCGCTGCCGCTCCCGGTCGGGTCGTCGGCCTCGAAGCGGTGGATGTTGACGCCCACCGTGGCGCCGGCGTAGGCCCGCACGAAGTCCTCCGTGTTGGGCAGCTCGCCCCGGCAGTAGTCGCGCAGCGACGTCCTGCGCCACCCCGGCCCCCACAGCGCCAGCCCGAATTCCACCAGCTCCGAGAGCAGGCGCTCCCGCCGCGGCGTGGCCGCTCCCGCGAAGACCACGTTGGCGCGGAAGGGGCCGCGGGCGCTGAGCGGCTTGTGCACCGATGGATCGCAGCCCACGGCCAGGAAGTCGGTGTGCTTCACCCCCTCGCGGTCGAACGCCCGCACGATGCCGCTCCCCCCCACGAAGACCTGGTCGTAGGCCATCGCCTCGCGGGTGGCGGCGCCGAGGTCGGTCACCTGTTCGCCGAGCAGCTGGACCCAGCGTGCCTTGAAGGCGGGGCGCACCTGGTCCACCACCTCGCCGGGGACCACGCCGTGCCCCGCCACCAGGACCACGTCGGGGACGTGCTGCTCCAGGGTGGAGCGGAGCCGGTGCTCGAGATCGCGCCGCACCAGCCGTTCCAGCCAGCCGGCCCGCTCGGGATCGAGGTGCACCAGCTGGGTGCCGAGGCGCTCGAGCGCGCGGCGCCGCAGGGCGTTGTGGGCCAGGTCGGCGTCGTCGATGGGCGCGACGTACAGGAGGCGGAGGCCGGCGAAGGGGGCAGTCATGGCGTGGTGGGGGACAATTTATCAGCAAACTGCCCGTCGCACAGCCGCCGGTACCGCCCCCCGCGCGCGTAGAGCTCCTCGTGGCGCCCCCGCTCCACGATGCGCCCCTCGTCCACCACCAGGATCCGGTCGGCGTGGCGCACCGTCCCGAGCCGGTGCGCGATGACCAGCACCGTCCGCCCCGCCATCAGCCGCACGATGGCGTCCTGCACCAGCCGTTCCGACTCGGAGTCGAGGGCGCTGGTGGCCTCATCGAGGATGAGGATCGGCGGGTCGCGGAGGATGGCGCGGGCCAGCGCGATCCGCTGCCGCTGCCCCCCGGAGAGCCGGGTGCCCCGCTCTCCCAGCAGTGTGTCATAGCCCTGCGGCAGCTGCGCGAGGAAGCCGTCGGCGTGGGCCGCCCGGGCCGCCGCCTCGATCTCCGCCGCGCTGGCGGACGGGCGCCCGTAGGCGATGTTCGCGCGGACCGTGTCGTTGAAGATGGCCGTCTCCTGGCTCACCACCGCCATGAGCGCGCGCACGGAGGCGCGGGTCAGTGCGGGGAGCGGCACGCCATCGAGCAGGATCCGCCCCTCCGTCGGCTCCCGAAGCCGCGGCAGCAGCTCGGCGATGGTGGTCTTCCCCGCGCCGGAGGGACCCACCAGCGCCACCGTCTCCCCGCGGGCCAGGGTGAAGTCGATGCCCGCAAGCGCGAAGGCCGCGTCCGGCGCGTGGCGGAAGCCCACCTGCTCGAACCGGATTTCCCGCTCGAATCGCGCCCCCGCCGCCCCCGCGGGATCCCGCTCCGCCGGGGGCAGGTCGAGCACGTCGAACACCCGCTCCGCCCCGGCGAGGGCCAGGGCCATCTGGCCGGGGAACTGGGTGATGGCCTTGAGCGGCGCCATCACCCGCAGGGCGGCCACGATGAACACCAGCAGCCCCTCCGGCGAGAGCGAGCCGCCGCGGAACCCGGGGGAGGCGCCGGCCGCGATGAGCAGCACCAGCAGCAGGCCGCCGAACAGCTCGCTCACCGGGCTCGTCAGGGTGGCGAACTGCTGGGTCCGCACCACCGAGCGGCGGTAACGGTCGGCCTGGGCGCGGAAGCGCTCGCCCTCGCGCGCCTCCGCCCCCGAGAGCCGGATCAGCTTCACCGCCGCCAGCCGCTCGCTCAGGGTGGCGGTCATCTCCCCCGCCTCTTCGGCGCGGGAGCGCGCGTGGCGCTTGAGCCGGCGGATCAGCAGCCGGATGCCCACCAGCAGGAGGGGCGCGGCGGCCAGGGTCAGCACCGTGAGCCGCCACGAGAGCTGCGCCAGCACCAGCAGGGTGGTGAGGATGAGCACCGCGTTCTGGAAGAACGAGGCGAGGCCGGCACTGACCGCGCCCTTGGCCTGGTCGGCGTCGGTCATGACCCGCGCCACCACCTGCCCGCCGCGGGTGCGCTCCAGCCACCCCAGGTCGAGCCGCAGCAGGTGCTCGAACAGCGCGCCGCGCAGGTCCCGCACCAGCCCCTCCTGCACCCGCACGCTGGCCACGCCGGCGAAATAGGCCAGCCCGTTCTTGAGGAGCAGGGTGCCCCACAGCAGCGCCACCAGCCGCACGGTGATGCCGGCGGGGGTGAGCCCGCCGAGCAGCGGGCCGAGCAGCTGGTCCACCAGGCGCTCCAGCCCGCCCGGCGCGGCGAGCGCCCCGGCGGAGCCGAAGAGGTGGCGGAGCAGCGGGATCAGGAAGAGGAGCGTGGCGCCGTCGAGCACCGAGGCGAGCGTCGTGGCCCCGATGCCGAAGAGGAGCCGTCCGCGGTAGGGCCACAGCCAGCCCCCGAGCCGCCGCGCGGCCGGGCGTCCCTCGTCAGCCACTCCGCCTCGCGGTGAGCAGCGCGATGGGCAGCACCATCTCCTCCGGCGTCACGCCGCCGTGGAGGAAGGCCCCGCGATAGCGCGCCTGGTACTCGCGCAGCTTGGTCGGGTAGACGAAGAACCGGTCGCCGGTGGCGAGCAGCAGCCGGGTGCCCGGCGGTCGCGGCGGCAGTCCCCACGCGGGGAGGTCGTCCACCGCCACCGCGGCCTCGCGCTCCTGGGTCTTCAGGTCCTCGCCGAACTTGTAGCGCAGGTTCTGGGTGGCGTCGCGCCGGGCGAAGATCGTGGCCGGGGTGTGGCAGTGGATGGAGCCGTGGTCGGTGGTGAGCAGCACCGGGACGTTGCGGCGCTCCGCCTCCCGCAGCGCCGCCCACAGCGGCGAGCGCTCGAACCAGGTGCGGGTGAGGCTCCGGAGCGCGGGCGTGTCCCGCGCCACCTCGAAGAGGGTGGAGTTCTCGGTGCGGCCATGGGTCAGCTGGTCGATGAAGTTGAACACCAGCGCCGTGACCCCCTCGGCGGCCAGCTGCGCCGGCAGCCGCGTCAGCAGCGACTCGCCGTCGGCGGCGGTGAAGACCTTCTCGTAGCGCACCGGCACCACCCGGCCGTAGCGCAGCTCCAGCTGCGCCGCCAGCAGCGAGGCCTCGTGGGCGTTGAGGCTGTTCTCGTCCTGGTCCTTCCACCAGCCGGGGTAGCGCGCGGCGAGGTCGCGGGGCAGCAGGCCGCTGAAGATCGCGTTGCGCGCGAACGGCGTGGCGGTGGGCACGATCGAGAAGTAGTACGAGGTCTCGACGTCGAACCGCGTGCTGATCAGCGGGCGGATCGCCTCCCACTGGTCCAGCCGCAGGCAGTCCACCACCACCAGCAGCGCCTTGCCGTGCTGCCGGTAGGCCGGCTCCACGAACTCCGGCACGATGTCCACGCTGAGCGGCGGCCGCTCCGCCCGGCTGCCCCGCAGCCAGCCGGCGTAGTGCCGCTCGATGAACCGCGCGAACTCCGCCCGCAGGCTCTCCTGCAGCGTCCGCAGCGCCTCGGAGAGCCCCGGCTCGTCGGCCAGCCCGAGCCGCACCTCCCACTCCGCCAGCTCCACCACCAGCTCGGTCCACTCCCGCCAGTTCATGTCGGGGTGGCGGCTCGCCTCCAGCTCGCGGAAGCGGGTGGCGAAGTCGCGGGAGAGCCGCTGCTGCCGGATCCGGTCGCCCTCGAGCAGCCGGGTCACCACCGACAGCACCTGGCGCGGGTTCACCGGCTTCACCAGGTAGTCCGAGATCTCGGCCCCGATGGCGTCCTTGAGGGTGGCCGGCTCCTCGCTCTTGGTCACCATCACCACCGGCATGGTGGTGTCGATGCTGCGGATGGCACGGAAGAGGTCGAGCCCGCGCCGGCCCGGCATCTGCTCGTCGAGCAGCACCACGCCGAAGGGCTGGCGCTGCAGCAGGACCAGGGCGTCGTCGCCGTGGGCGGCCTTCTCCACGGTGAAGCCCTGCTCCTCGAGGAACAGGATGTGGGACGAGAGGCTCTCCACCTCGTCATCGACCCAGAGGATGCTGCGGGGGCGTGGCATGCCCCCAAGATAGGGGGGAACCGCGGCAACCGGGACGCGGCGCCGGCGGGGCCGCCCGCCGGCGGGGCCCCCGAAGCCCCCGCATCCTCTTACTATTCGGTCGTGTCCTCCCCTCGCATCCTGCTGGTGCGGTTCAGTTCGCTCGGCGACGTCGTGCTCACGACGCCGCTGATCCGGGCCTTGCGGGCCCGCCATCCGGCCGCCACACTCTCCGCGCTGACCAAGCAGGGGTGGGCCCCGCTGCTCTCCGCCAACCCCCACCTCGATGAAGTCATCAGCGTGGCCCCGGGGCAGTCGCTGGTGCCGCTGGCCCGGGCCCTCCGGGCGGCCCGCTACACCCACCTGCTCGACCTGCACGGCAGCGTCCGGACGCGGGTGCTCCGGCTCCTGGTGCCGGGACCCTGGACCGGGTTCGACGCGCGACGCGGGCCCCGGCAGCGGCTCATCCGGCAGCACGAGGACCGCTACTCTGACCGGGTGCCGGTGGCGGAGCGGTATTTCGAGGCGGCCGCCGCGCTCGACGTGGTGCCCGACGGCGGTCCGGCGGAGCTGTTCGTGAGCCCCGCCGCCGAGGCCCGGGCGGAGGCCTGGCTGCTCCGGGTGGGGCTCGATCTCGACGCGCCCCTCGCGGTGCTCATCCCGGGCGCCGCCCACGCCACCAAGCGGTGGCCGGTGCGGCACTGGCGGCGGCTCGCCTCCGACCTGGTCCGGCGGGGCTGGCGGGTGGCGCTGCTGGGCGGCGGGGGCGATCGGGTGGTGGCGGCCGAGATCGCCACCGCGGCCGGGCGCCGGGCCGCCAGCTCGGCCGGGGAGCTCGACCTGCAGGCCAGCGGCGCCCTGCTCCGCCGCGCCGCCGTCGCCGTCAGCGGCGATACCGGGCCGATGCACCTCGCCACCGCGGTCGGGACCCCGGTGGTGGCGCTGTTCGGCCCGACCGTCGAGCAGTTCGGGTTCTTCCCCTACCGGGGCCGCGCCACCGTGCTGGAACGCCCGATGCCGTGCCGGCCCTGCAGCAGCAAGGGCGGGCCGCGCTGCCCCCTCACCCATCACCAGTGCATGGAGGAGATGATGCCGGACCTCGTGCTCGGCCGCGCCCTGGAGCTCGGCCAGTGAGCGACGGCAACACCGGCCAGCAGGGGCTGCTGGAGCTGCTGCCCCGTGCCGCCCGCGGGCCGCGGCGCGATGGCACCTTCGCGCTCTGGCTCACCCTCCGGGTGGCCGAAGACCTGCTCCTGGAGCCGCCCCTCGCCGAGCGGGCCTGCCGCCGCCGGCTGCAGGCGCTGGAACGGCGACTCTCCAGCCTGACCCTGCCGCCCCCCCTGCGCCGCGCGCTGGGCGCGGCGCTCGGCGGGCTCCGCAGCGAAGGCGCGGCGGGGGTGCCCCTGGTGCTCGCCTCCCTGGTGGCGCCCGCCCGCGACACCGTGAGCGGCGAGGCGGCCGACGCGGTCCAGCGCGCCGCCCGGGCCCGCCGCGCCGCGGCCGCCAGCCTGTCCCGCTGAGGGGCTCCCTTCCTATCTTGGGAGCCATGCGCCCACCCCGTCCCGGTTCCTCCCGCGCCCCCTCCCCGGCCGAGGCGCTCGTCGCCCGGCTCGACGCGCAGGCCGGCACCGGCGACCGGGGCGATGGCGTCCCCACCGGCTTTCCCTCACTCGACCGCCAGCTGGGCGGCGGGTTCCGGCGCCAGGACCTCGTGATCCTGGCCGGGGACGTGGGCGCGGGGAAGTCGTCCTTCGCGCTCGCCATCGCGCTCCGCACCGCCGGGGCCGGCATCCCGGTCACCTACCTCTCCGGGGAGATGACCGAGGAGCGCCTGCTGGAACGCGCGCTGGCGCTGCTGGCCCGCGTCCCCGTGGACACGCTCCGGGGCGGCGACCTCGATGACCTCAACCGCTCCGCCGTCGGCGCGGCCGCCCTCCGCCTGCGCGACCTCCCGCTCCAGGTGCGCCCCATGGCCGGCGAGCGCTTCGAGGAGATCTCGGCGTCCCTGGATACCGTGCCCCGCCGGGGCCTGCTGGTGGTGGACGACCTGCAGCTGGCCGGCAGCCCGCTGCCCGCCCCGCAGGGCGAGGAGCGCACCGCGGCCACCGCGCGGGCGCTCAAGAACCTGGCGCTGGAGCGCGACGTGGCCATCCTCGCCGCGGCGCAGCTGCCCCGGTTCCGGGCCGGCCGACGCGACCCGCGTCCCACCCTCGACGATCTGGGGGGCCAGGGCGTGGTCAAGCAGGTGGCGGACGTGGTGCTGGCGATCTATCGGGAGGAGATGTACCGACCCGCGCCCGGGGTGGAGGGCGCGGTGGAGTTGATCATCGGCAAGAACCGCAACGGCGGGACCGGCTACCTCGACCTCTACTTCTACCGCCACTGGCTGCGCTTCGAGGACATGCTCGACCCGGACCGCTAGCCGGCCCCGGGGCCCTCCGGCTACTTGGCCTTGGCGCCCGCCAGGTCCACGAACGTCCCCGACGCGCCGTCGGCCTTCTGGATCGTGACCCACAGCGGCGGGCCCTTCGAGTGCTCCGCGTAGAGGGCCACCGAGCCGTCCTCCAGCTTGGTGTCGCTGACCAGCTGCCACGAGCCCTTGCTCAGGACCTCCCGGTAGTACGCTGCGATCGCGTCGGGCGAGGACGTGGAGCGGAAGCGGATCTTGAGCGCATCCTCCCCCCCCTCGCGGGAGATCACCTCCGCCGCCGGTGGCAGCGGGATGGTGGGCATGACATCGGACAGCCGGGCTTCCGGGCGTTGTTCCTGGCAGGCGAGGGTGAGCAGCAGGCCCGCCAGCATGAGAGAGCGTCGCATATGGCGGAGAGAGTAGCGCCCCGGCCCGTCTCCGGGCAAGGGAGGCCGGCCCGGTGCGTAGCCACGGGGGTCCGCTTCCCTTATTTTCCTGCCCCGTACCACCCTTCGGAGCCTCCCCATGGCCGGCCACAGCAAGTGGAAGCAGATCAAGCGGAAGAAGGCGATCACCGACGCCCGGCGTGGCGCCTCGTGGACCAAGGTGATCCGCGAGATCACCGTGGCCGCCAAGGCCGGCGGCGGTGATCCCGGCGGCAACCCGCGCCTGCGTACCGCCATCGACGCCGCCAAGGCCGTGAACATGCCGGCCGACAACATCGACCGGGCCATCAAGAAGGGCACCGGCGAGCTGGAGGGGGCGGTCTACGAAGAGGTGATGTACGAGGGCTACGGGCCGGGCGGCGCCGCGATCATCATCGAGGCCACCACCGACAACTCCACCCGCACCGTGGCCGAGGTGCGGCACGCCTTCAACCGCAATGGGGGCAACCTCGGCGCCACCAACTCGGTGTCGTGGATGTTCGACCGCAAGGGCCAGATCTTTCTCGACGCCACCCGCTATCCGGAGGACGCCACCCTCGAGGCCGCCCTCGAGGCCGGCGCGGAGGACTTTGCCCGGGATGGCGACCAGTACGTCGTCTCCACCACCGTCCCCACCTTCCACGCCGTCCAGGAGGCGCTCAAGGCGCGCCAGCTGGAGCTCGAGTCGGCCGAGGTGGCGATGGTGCCCAAGAGCACGGTCAAGGTCGAGGGCAAGCAGGCCGAGCAGATGATCAAGCTGATGGAAGCGCTGGAGGAGCTCGACGACGTCTCCAAGGTCTTCTCCAACTTCGACATCGACGCGAGCCAGCTGGCGGAGGCCTCGTCCTGACCGGTGGCGGCCGGTGAAGGTGCTGGGGGTGGACCCCGGGACCGCCGCCACCGGGTACGGCGTGGTCGAGGATGCGGGACCCGGGATGTACCGGCTGCTCGAATGCGGGGTGATCCGGCCGGAGCGCGGCGCCACCCTGCCGCACCGGCTGCTGCAGATCCATGAGCAGCTCGCCGGCCTGGTGGCGCGGCACCAGCCGGAGGTGCTGGCCGTGGAAGAGGCGTTCCACGCCCGCAACGCGCGCACCACCCTGGTGCTGGGCCACGCCCGCGGGGTCATCCTGCTGGCCGGCGCGGCCGCGGGCGTCGCCATCGCGGAGTATTCGCCGGCGGAGATCAAGAAGACCGTGACCGGACGTGGCCAGGCCCTCAAGCCGCAGGTGGCATTCATGGTGGCCCAGCTGCTGCGCCTCAAGGCGGTGCCCCGGCCGGCCGACGCCGCCGATGGCTGCGCGGTGGCGCTGACCCACCTCCTCGGCACCCGCCGCCGGGTGCGGCGATGATCGCCTTCGTCACCGGCACGCTGCGCGAGCTTCACGGGGACACCGCCCTCATCGAGACGACGGGGGGCGTGGGGTACGCGGTCACCGTGCCACTCGGCGTCCTGGAACGGCTCCCCGCGCCGGGCAGCCGGCTCAGCCTCTACACCGAGCTGGTGGTGCGGGAAGACGGCTGGTCGCTCTACGGCTTTGACCGCACCGGTGAGCGGACCGTCTTCCAGCGGCTGCTCTCGGCGAGCGGCGTGGGGCCCAAGCTGGCGCTCGCGGTGCTCTCGACACTGGGCCCCGAGCGGGCGGTGCGCAGCCTCAAGGAGCGGGACATCGCCGCCCTCGCCACCGTGCCGGGCATCGGGCGGAAGAAGGCCGAGAAGCTGATCGTGGAGCTGGGCGACCGCTTTGCGGCGGTGCCGGCGGACCTGCCGGTCGCCCCCGGCCCCGGCGGCGAAGCGGTGCAGGCACTCGTCCGCCTGGGATACCCGGCGCCGCAGGCGGAAGACGCCACGCGGCGGGCGATCGCGGAGGGGATCACCGAGACCGCCAAGGTGATCCGGTACGCCCTGCAGTGGTTGTCCACCAAGCGGTAGCCCCGCGACCGGGCCGCCGAGCAACGAGGAGCCAGACCATGACCGTTCCCGCCACCACCGCCGAGTGGCTCTGTACCCGGTGCGGCAGCACCAACCGGGTGCTGGTCGCGGCCAGCACGCCGCGCACCCTCGACCGCTGCAATCACTGCCACGCCCGGCACGTCCTCGAGCCGGGCAAGCGCCCGGTGCGCTGGGACGCGAGGCTGGAAGACTAGACGGCCGGGTGGCTGGGCGGATCGCCGCCGAGCCGCCGAGCCGCCGAGCCATCTTCATGAGCCGCCTCGAGATCACCACCCCCGATTCCCTCCCCGAGGAGGTGGGCGCCGAAGCCGCGCTCCGCCCCGGGCATCTCGAGGAGTTCGTGGGCCAGGGCCAGGTGAAGGCGTCGCTCCGCATCGCGATCGACGCGGCGAAGGCGCGCAAGGAACCGCTCGACCACCTGCTCTTCTTCGGACCGCCGGGTCTCGGCAAGACCACCCTGGCCATGCTGCTGGCGCGCGAGATGGGCGTCCAGCTCCGCACCACCTCGGGCCCGGTCCTCGAGAAGCCCGGCGACCTCGTCGGGCTGCTCACCACGCTCACCCCGGGCGACATCCTCTTCATCGACGAGATTCACCGGCTGCGCCCGGTGCTCGAGGAGTTCCTCTATCCCGCGATGGAGGACTTCCGGGTGGACGTGCGGATCGCCGATGGCCCCAACGCGCAGACCATCCCGATGGCCATCGAGCGCTTCACGCTCATCGGCGCCACCACCCGCTTCGGGCTCCTGACCCCGCCGATGCGCGCCCGCTTCGGGATGGTCGAGCGGCTGCACTTCTATCCGCCCGAGGACCTCGGCGTGATCGTGGCGCGCTCGGCGAGCATCCTCGGCGTGCCCGCCGACGCGGAGGGCACCGCCGAGATCGCCCGGCGGAGCCGCGGCACCCCGCGCGTCGCCAACCGGCTGCTGCGCCGGGTGCGCGACTTTGCGCAGGTCCGGGCCGAGGGCCGGATCACCGGGCCGGTGGCCCGCGAGGCGCTGGCGCGGCTCAACGTGGACGAGTTCGGCCTCGACGACATGGATGCCCGCATCCTCACCACCATCATCGAGAAGTTCGGCGGGGGCCCCGTGGGGCTCAGCACGGTCGCGGTGGCGGTGAGCGAGGATGCCGGCACGCTCGAGGATGTCTACGAGCCGTACCTCATCCAGCAGGGATTCCTGGAGCGGACGCCCCGCGGCCGCGTGGCCACCGCGCTCGCCTACCAGCGGTTCGGGATCACCCCGCCCCCCGGCACCCAGCGGACCATCTTCGAGCGCGACGCGTAGCGACCGGCCCGGCGTGCCCCCCGCCTACCAGACCCGTGATTTCGCCTACGAGCTCCCCCCCGGCCTGATCGCGCAGGAGCCGATCGCCGAACGGGGGGAGAGCCGCCTGCTGCTGGTGGACCGCACCGCCCCCGACCCGGCGCGTGCCTGCACCGACCTGCAGTTCCCCGACCTCGTCGCCCTGGTCCCCGCGGGCGACCTCGTGGTGCTCAACACCACGCGGGTGCGACACGCGCGCTTCCTGGCCACGCGGCCCAGCGGCGCCCCGGCGGAGGTGCTGCTCATCCACCCCGCGCAGGGTGAGCACTGGATCGCGATCGGCAAGCCGGGCTCGGCCCTGCGGCCTGGCAAGCGGGTGGCCATCGGCCCCGCCGCGTGGATCGAGACGGTGGCCGTCCTGGAGGAGGGCTATCGCGAAGTGCGGTTCGTGGGCATCACCGCCCAGGAGGCGATGGCCGTCGCCGGCCGGCTGCCGCTCCCCCCGTACATCGACCGCGCCCCGACCCCGGCCGACGAAACCCGCTACCAGACCGTCTTCGCGGAGCGGGAAGGCAGCGTGGCGGCGCCCACCGCCGGGCTGCACTTCACCCCGGCCCTGCTCGCGGCGCTGGAGGCGCGGGGCGTGGAGCTGGCGCGAATCGCGCTCGAGGTGGGGCCGGGGACCTTCAAGCCGGTGGAGGTCGAGGATCCGGCCACCCACCCGATGCACCGCGAGGTGTACGACATCCCCGGCCCGGCGGCGGACGCCATCCGGCGGCTGCGCACCCGCGGCGGAAAGCTCTGGGCGGTGGGCACCACGGTGGTGCGCGCCCTCGAGAGCGCGGCCGCGGACGGCGGCACCGTCCGCGCCGGCCGGGGCGACACCCGGCTGCTCATCACCCCCGGCTACGACTTCCGCGTGGTGGACCGGCTGCTGACCAACTTCCACCTGCCCCGTTCCACCCTGCTGATGCTGGTCGCGGCCTTCGGGGGCTACGACCGGGTGATGGCCGCCTACCGGCACGCGGTGGACGCGCGCTATCGCTTCTACAGCTACGGCGACGCGATGGTGCTGCGCTGAGGGCCCGGATCGGTGGCGCCCGCGGCCGGGCGCGCTTACCATCTGCCCATGTTTGAGTTCGCGCTCGAGGCCACCGAGGGCGGCGCGCGCGCCGGCCGGCTGACCCTGCCGCACGGCGTGGTCGAGACGCCGGCGTTCATGCCGGTAGGCACCCACGGCGCCGTCCGTGGCCTTCACCCCGAGGAAGTCCGCCGGGCCGGTGCCCAGATCATCCTCGGCAACACCTATCACCTGCACCTCCGCCCCGGCGAATCGGTGGTGGCGGCGCTCGGCGGGCTGCACGGCTTCACCACGTGGGACCGCCCCATGCTCACCGACTCGGGGGGCTTCCAGGTCTTCTCGCTGGAGGGGCTCCGCAAGATCAGCGAGCACGGCGTGGAGTTCGTGAGCCACATCGACGGCTCGGCGCGCCTCCTCACCCCCGAGTCGTCGATGGAGATCCAGTGGGCCCTCGGCGCCGACGTGGCGATGGTCTTCGACCACGTGGTGCCGGGCCAGGCCACCTGGGAGCTGGCCGAGGAGGGGATGGAACGCACCCTGCGCTGGCTCGACCGCTGCCGGACCCGGCATGCGCAGCTCGCCGACGCCGGGGCAAGCCGCCGAGCCGGCGAGCCGCCGAGCCCCCAGACCCTCTGGCCCATCGTCCAGGGGGGGACCCACGCCGACCTGCGGATGCGCTCGCTCGAGGGCACCCTGGCCCGGGGCCCGTGGACCGGCATCGCCATCGGCGGGCTGTCCGTGGGGGAGCCCAAGCCGGTGATGCACCGGGTGCTGGAGGGGCTCGGCCCGGCGCTCCCGGCCGAGATGCCCCGTTATCTTATGGGCGTCGGGTTTCCGGACGACCTGCTGGAGGGGATCGCCCGGGGGGTGGACCTCTTCGACTGCGTGGCCGCCACGCGGAACGGGCGCCACGGCAGCGCGTGGACCAGCACGGGCAAGGTCAACATCCGGGCGGCCCACCTGAAGCTGAGCGACGCCCCGCTCGACCCGGCGTGCGACTGCGAGACCTGCACCCGGTTCCCGCGGGGGTACCTGCGGCACCTGTTCATGGCGGAGGAGATGCTGGGCCTCCGGCTGGTGTCGATTCACAACATCCGGTTCCTGATCCGGATCGCCGAGCAGGCGCGGGAGGCGATCCGCCAGGGCACGTTCGAGCGCTTCCGGGCCGTCTGGCTCGAGCGCTATCACCATCGAGGAGACTCGTGACGCTTTCCCTGCTGGCCCTGATGGCCCCGGCCCCTGACGGCTCGTCCGCCGGCCTGACCATGCTGCTGCTCCAGATCGGCGCGATCGGCCTGGTGTTCTTCTTCCTGATCCTCCGCCCCCAGCAGCAGGCGCGGAAGAAGCACGAGGAGCTGCTCAAGAACCTCAAGAAGGGCGATGAGGTCGTGACCGTCGGCGGGTTGATGGGCAAGGTGAAGGACATCAAGGAAGACCGGGTGACCATCGAGTCCGGCACCGCCGCCGTGGTCGTGGACCGGGCCCGTATCGTCAAGGTGGGGGACCAGGCGGCGCAGGGAGTCGCGGGATGAGCCTGCTCGACCTCCACCTGCTGGGATCGCCGGTGCTCCGCGAGGCGAGCAAGCCGGTCCCCGTGGTGGATGATGCCGTCCGGCGCTTCATCGCCGATCTGTGGGAGACCATGTACGCCGCCAAGGGCGTCGGCCTCGCCGCCAACCAGGTGGGCGTCGCCACCCGCATCGCCGTGGTCGACGCCGAGGACCGGCGCCTGGTGCTGGTGAACCCGCGCATCGTCGAGGCGTCGGGCAAGGAGACCGGCGAGGAAGGGTGCCTCTCCGTGCCCGATCTCTACGCCGACGTGACCCGCCCCGACCGGGTGGTGCTGGAGGCGCTCGACGAGCAGGGCCAGCCGTACCGGGCGGATCTCACCGGCCTGGCGGCCCGAGCGGTGCAGCACGAGATCGACCATCTCGACGGCATCCTCTTCCTCGACCACCTGAGCATCCTCAAGCGGAAGCGGCTGCTGGCCCGCTGGCGGAAGGAACACGCCGACGACATCGGCCACACCCGCCCGGTGCGCGCCGCTCCCGCCGGCTCCAGCTGATGCGCGTCGCCTTCTTCGGCACCCCGGCATTCGCGGTCCCGTCCCTGCGGGCGCTGCTCGAGGAAGGCTTCGACGTGCAGCTGGTGATCTCGCAGCCCGACCGGCCGCAGGGCCGCTCGCGCAGCCAGCTGGTCCCACCCGAGGTCAAGCGCGTGGCGCTCGAGGAGGGCCTCCCGGTGCTGCAGCCGGAGCGGCCGGTCGGCGCCTTCGCGGAGGCGCTCCGCGCGGCGGCGCCCGACCTCGGCGTGGTGGTGGCCTACGGCCACATCCTCCGCCCCGAGATCCTCGCCATCCCGCCCCTCGGCATGATCAACGTGCACGCCTCGCTGCTCCCCGCGCTCCGCGGCGCGGCCCCCATCCAGTGGGCCATCCTCCAGGGCCTGGAGACCACCGGGGTGAGCGTCATGCAGATGGAGGCCGGGCTCGACAGCGGGCCGGTGTTCCACCGCATCGAAACCGAGGTGGCCGCCGACGAGACCGGTGGCGAGCTCGCCGAGCGGCTGGCCGAGCTGGGCGCCGCCGCGCTCATCGAGGCACTGACCATGATCGACGGGGGCGCCGCGCAGGCCGTGCCGCAGGAGCACGCGCGCGCCACCCTGGCCCCCAAGATCGGCCGCGCCGTGACCCGCCTCGACTGGAACGCCGACGCCGCCACCCTCGCGCGCGCCGTGCGCGCCTTCGACCCGGAGCCGGGCGCCTGGGCCGAACTGGAGGGGCAGGAGGTCAAGCTCTTCGGCGGCCGCGTGGCCAATGCCGGCGGGCCGCCGGGCACGGTGCTGGACGCCGGCGCCACCCTGCAGGTGGCGGCCCAGGTGGGCGCGCTCGAGGTTACCGAGGTCAAGCCGTCGGGCAAGAAGCGCATGCCGGTCGAGGCGTGGGTCCGCGGCCGGGGGGTGGCCGTCGGCCAGCGCTTCACATGATCGCCCTGCCCCGCCTCCACGCCGTCACCGACGCCCGCACCCTGGCCCTCCCCGACCTCGCGGCCCGCGCCGCCAGCCTCGCCGCGGCCGCCGGGCCGGCGCTTGCCCTCCACGCCCGTGATCGCGCCCTCCCCGCCCGCGACCTGCTGCAGCGCGCCGCCCTCCTCGGCGACGTGGCCCACGGCGCCGGCGCCGCCCTGGTGCTGAACGCCCGGGCCGACCTCGCCCTCGCCGCGGGGGCCACCGGGCTCCAGCTCGGCCAGGGTGACCTCTCGCCCCGCGAAGCGCGCACGGTCCTCGGGCCCACCTGGGGCGGGAAGATTGGCGTCTCGGTGCACAGCATCGCCGAGGCCGCGGCCGCCACCGACGCCGGCGCCGACTGGCTCCTGCTCGGCAGCATCTTCCCGACGGTGTCGCACCCAGACCGGGGAGCCCTCGGCCTCGCGGCCCTCGCCGCGATCGCCCGCGGACCCTGCCCGGTGATTGCCATCGGCGGGATCACCCCGGCCCGCGCGGCGGCGGTGCACCAGGCCGGCGCCTTCGGCGTCGCGGCCATCACCGCGCTGTGGGATGCCGCGGATCCGGCCGCGGCCGCCACCGCGATGCTCGCCCCATGGCGGGAGGCGGCGTGAGCAGCCTCCAGCTCACCGTCAATGGTGACGCCCGCGCCGTCCCCGGTCCCGCCACGGTCCGCACCCTGCTGGCGCACCTGGGACTCGATCCGCGCATGGTGGTGGTCGAGGTGAACCGCGAGATCATCCGGCGCGCGCGCCACGACGAGGTCGCGCTGCACGCGGGCGACACGATCGAGCTGGTGCACTTCGTGGGCGGGGGCTAGGCGCCGGCCGTGGCACCGCGCGCACTCGCGACGGGCCCGCGCGCGTTCCCGGGCTCAACCTACACCGCAGGGCATGGAGTCATGAGATGAGCACGGCCCGTTCGAGCACCCACGGCCTCACCGATCCGCCGCTCGTCATCGGCGGCCGGACCCTCGGCTCGCGCCTCCTGGTGGGCACCGGCAAGTACCGCAGCAACGCCGAAATGGTACAGGCCATCGAGGCCTCGGGCGCCGACGTCGTCACCGTCGCGGTGCGGCGGGTCGACCTGGACCGGACCCGCGAGGAAGGGATGCTGTACCACCTCGACCCGAAGCGGTACTTCCTGCTGGCCAACACCGCCGGCTGCTACTCCGCCGAGGAGGCCATCCGCTATGCCCGCCTGGCCCGCGAGGCCGGGTTCAACGAGTTCGTCAAGCTCGAGGTCATCGGCGACCGCGAGACCCTCCTCCCCGACACCGACGGCCTGTTGCTGGCCACCCGGACCCTGGTGCAGGAGGGCTTCCAGGTCATGGCCTACACCAACGACGACCTCATCATGGCCCTGCGCCTGGAAGACGCCGGCGCCGCGGCGGTGATGCCGCTGGCCTCACCGATCGGCAGCGGGCTCGGGCTGCTCAACCCCTACAGCATCCGCACCATCAAGAAGCGGCTGAAGGTCCCCGTGCTGGTCGATGCCGGCGTCGGTACCGCCTCGGATGCCTGCGTGACCATGGAACAGGGCGTGGACGGGATCCTGATGAACACCGCGATCGCCGAGGCAACCCATGCCGTCGCCATGGCGGCGGCGATGAAGCACGCCGTCGAGGCCGGGCGGCTGGCCTACCTGGCCGGCCGGATGCCGCGCCGCGAGGTGGCCGTGCCCTCGAGCCCGACCTCGGGGATGGCGGGGTGACCCACCGCGATCCCGCCGGACTTCCCGCCCGGCGGGCGGCCTGGACCATCCTCCGCGCGGTGGACGACGGCGTGCCGTTCGACCAGGCGCTGGACCGCGGCCTCGAGCCCCTCGCGGACGCCGACCGTCGGCTGGCGCACGAGCTCGCCGCGGGCGTGCTCCGGCGCCGTACCGACCTCGATGCCCGGCTGCAGCCGCTGGTCCACCGGGGCTGGGCCTCCGTCCCCGCCGACCTGCGCGACGTGCTCCGCCTGGGAGCCTACCAGCTCACCGCCCTCGACCGTGTCCCGCTGCACGCCGCGGTCTCCACCACCGTGGACCTGGCCCGCGCCGTCCTGGGCGAGAAGGCGGCGAAGTTTGCCAACGCGATCCTCCGCGGGGTGGGCGGCCGCGCCGCGCCCCCGTCCGACGACGCCGACCCCGCCGTCCGGCTGGCGAGCGTGCACTCGCACCCGGTGTGGCTGGTCCGCCGCTGGCTGGCGCGCTTCGGGGACGCAGAGACCGAGGCGCTGCTCGCGTGGGACAACCAGCGCCCGCCGCTCACGCTGCAGCCGGCGCGCGCCACGCTCGACGACCTGCAGCGCGCGCTCTGGTCGGGCGGCGTGGGCGCCCGGCGCGCCCCCTGCGACGCCGGCCTGGTGGTGGAAGGGGTGCGGCCGGCGGAGCTGCCGGGCTTCACCGACGGGGGCTTCATGGTGCAGGACGCCGCCCAGGCCCTGGTGGCACGGTTCGTCGCCTGCCCCGCCGGCGCCACGGTCTACGACGCCTGCGCCGCGCCCGGCGGCAAGACCATCGCGGTGGCCCACCAGGCCGGCCGGGTGCTGGCCGGGGAGCTGCGCCTGGCGCGCGCCCGGCGGCTGGCGGAGAACCTGGCCCGGGCCGGGAGTGGGCGGGAATTCGTGGTGGTGGCATCGGCAGCCGCGCCACCCTGCCGCCCGGTGGATGTGGTCCTCCTCGACGCGCCCTGCCTGGGCACCGGCACCCTGGCCCGGCACCCCGACGCCCGGTGGCGGGTAGGTCCGGACGCCCTCGAACGGCTGGCCCGGGAACAGGAGCGGCTGCTCGAGTCGGTGGCAGCCGTCGTCCGGCCCGGCGGGTGGTTAGTTTACGCCTCGTGTTCGCTCGAACCCGAGGAAAACGAGGAGCAGGTGCACCGGTTCCTGAGCCGCCATCCCGACTTCCACCGTGATCCGGCCCCCATGCCGGACGGGCTCCTGACTCCCTCCGGGGACCTCCAGCTGCTGCCCCAGCGGCACGGCACCGACGGCGCCTTCGCGGCCCGCCTGCGGAAGCGGGCCTGATGCAGTTCCGCCGGCCCTCGGGCGCGCAGCCCGCCAAGGGGTACTTCCAGACCATCGCCGGCCAGCGGCTGCGCCGGCAGGCGCTGGTGGTGGTCGCGGCCTTCCTGCTCGGCTACCTGGTGACGATGTTCACCCTGTTTCCGGCCCCGCTGTGGTCGCGGGAGCACATGGTCCCCACGGTCATGGACGTCGGGGTGACCGCGGCCCGTGCCACCCTGGAAAAGCAGGGCTTCCGGCCCCGGATCGAGGATCAGCAGACCGATCCGTCCGCGCCCCGCGGCACCGTGATCTGGCAGGATCCACCCCCCGGGGTAGTGCTCCCGCCCAATGCGCCGGTGTCGCTCACGCTGAGCGAAGGGCCGCCCGACGTCCCCGTGCCGGACGTTGCGGGCTTCCCCCGCGCGCTGGCCGAACGGGTGCTCAAGGCGGCCGGCTTCATCGTCGGCACCCTGGATACCCTGCCCGCCGCCGGCGAGGCGGGCATGGTGGTCCAGTCCCGGCCCGGCGCGGGCGTGGGTCGGCCGGCACGCACGCCGGTCGACCTTGTCATCAGCTCTGGCCCGGCCGAGCTTACCGTGCCCGGCGTCGTCGGGCTGGCCCTCGCGGAGGCGCGCGACCGGATCACCGGCACGGGACTCGTGGTGGGCCGGGTCGGCTACCGGATCGTCCCGGGCCAGCCGGAAGGGGTGGTGGTCGACCAGCGCCCCCCAGGCGGTACCCGGAGTCCGCGCGGCGGCGCCATGGAACTGATCGTGACGAGGAAGGGACCCTGATGAGCGTCCGGATTGCCCCGAGCCTCCTCTCCACCGACCTCGGCCGCCTGCGCGAGCAGGTCGAGGCGGCCCTCGCCGCCGGTGCCGAGTGGCTGCACGTCGACGTGATGGATGGCCGCTTCGTGCCGAACCTGACGTTCGGCGCCCCCCTCATCCGTGCGCTGCGCCGCTTCACCGACGCGCCGATCGACGTGCACCTGATGGTGGTGGAACCGGAGCGCTACATCACGGAATACGCCGACCTCGGCGCGAACGTGTTCACCTTCCATCCCGAGGCCACGGTGCATGTCCAGCGGCACCTGAGCGCCATCCGGGAGCGGGGCATGCTGGCCGGGCTTTCCCTCAATCCGTCGAGCCCGCTCGCGCTGGTGGAAGAGGTGGTGCCCGACCTCGACCTCCTGCTGATCATGAGCGTGAATCCCGGCTACGGGGGGCAATCGTACCTGCCGGGGGCCACCGACAAGATCCGCCGCGCCCGGGCCCTGCTCGATCGTGCCGGCTCCCGGGCGGTGCTCGAGGTGGACGGCGGCGTCACGGTCGAGACCATCGAG
This sequence comes from Gemmatimonadota bacterium, assembly GCA_016713785.1. Lineage (NCBI taxonomy): Bacteria > Pseudomonadati > Gemmatimonadota > Gemmatimonadota bacterium. The sequence continues at coordinate 2,041,586 of JADJOM010000003.1, forward strand.
CCAGCCTGGCGGGCGGGCGCCGACACCTTCGTCGCGGGCACGGCTGTCTTCGGCCAGCCGGACATCGGCGCGGCCATCACGGCGCTCCGGCAGCGTTGCCGCGAAAGGGCCTAGCCGATGTCGAAGCAGTGGGTGCTGGTCCTCGCGGTGATCGGCGGGCTGGTGATCGGCAGCGCGCTGCTGGTCTGGTACGGGCCGGAGGTGCAGCCGGTGGCGGTCGGCGCCAAGGCGCCCGACTTCCGCGTGGTGGACCTCGCCACCGGCGACAGCGTCGGGCTGCGGCAGAAGTACCGGGGCCATGTGACCCTGGTGAACATCTGGGCCACCTGGTGCGGGCCCTGCCGCCAGGAGATGCCCGCCATGCAGCAGCTCTACGACTCGCTGGCGCCGCGCGGCTTCCGCATCGCCGCGGTGAGCATCGACCAGGAGGGCCCGGAGGTGGTGCGGGAGTTCGCCCGCGACCTCGGGCTCAGCTTCGACATCCTGCACGACCAGACCGGCACCATCCAGCAGGCCTACCAGACGACCGGCGTGCCGGAGAGCTTCCTGCTCGACAGCAACGGCGTCATCATGAAGCGGGTGATCGGGGCGCACGACTGGGTCTCGCCGGTCAACCGCGCGCTGATCCGCCGGCTGCTCGGGGACACGGCGGCCGCCGCGCCGGCCGCCGACACCCTCCCCGCCGCCCGGTGACCACCCCGGGCACGCTGCTCGCCATCGAGACGTCCTGCGACGAGACGTCCGCGGCCGTCCTGCGGCGCGGGGCCGCGGGGCCCGCGCTCGCGAGCTGCGTGATCCTGTCGCAGGACGTGCACCGGATCTTCGGCGGCGTGGTCCCCGAACTGGCCAGCCGTGCCCACCTCACCACCCTCGGGCCGGTGGTGGACCAGGCGCTCGCCGAGGCCGGCGTGAGCCTCGAGGAGGTCGACGCCATCGCGGTCACGGCCGGGCCCGGGCTGGTGGGCGCGCTGCTGGTGGGCGTGATGTACGGCAAGACGCTGGCGCGCCGGCTCGGCGTGCCCCTGCATGGCGTGCATCACCTCGAGGGGCACCTCTTCGCGCCCACCCTCGAGCACCCGGACCTGGCACCACCCTTCGCCGCGCTGCTGGTCAGCGGCGGGCACACCCTGCTCCTCGAGGTGCAGGAGTGGGGCCGCTACCGGCTCCACGGCACCACGCGCGACGATGCCGCCGGCGAGGCCTTCGACAAGGTGGGCACCCTGCTCGGGCTGGGCTACCCCGGGGGCCCCGCCCTCGAGCGGCTGGCCGCCACCGGCCGGCCCGGGCGGTACCGGTTTCCCCGCCCGATGCTCGATACCCTGGGCCACGAGGGGCCCGACCGGTACACCTTCTCGTTCAGCGGGCTCAAGACCGCGGTGCTCCGCGCGGTCCAGGCCAGCACTGACCTCGACGCCGACCGCGCCGACCTGGCGCGCGGGTTCCAGGACGCGCTGGTCGCGGTGCTGGTGGAGAAGGCCGCCATGCTGGTGGAACAGCGTGACCTCCCCGTCCTGGTGCTGGGGGGCGGCGTGGCGTGCAATACCGCCCTGCGCGACGCCGCCACCGCCCGCCTGGCCGGTGCCGCGCGGGTGGTGACCGCGTCCCACCGCCTCAACACCGACAACGCCGCGATGATCGGCGCCGCAGGGTGGCGCCGCCTCAGCCAGGGCGAGCGCCACGACGCCGACCTCGAGGCCCGGGCCGACCTCCCCTTCCCGGGCCTCCTCACCTCCCCCGAACCGCTGGGCAGCCCTCGATGAACATCTATCCCTTCATCGTCAAACTCGGTCCCGTCGAGCTCACCGGCTACGGGATCATGATGATGGTCGGTTTCCTGGTCGGCGGGTGGCTCATCGCCCTCGAACTCCGCCGCCGCGGCCTCTATGAGGAGTACGCCTCGGACATCACGGTGGCGGCGGTGGTTGGCGGCATCGTGGGGGCCAAGCTGTGGTACTGGGTGCTCAACGGCGGCAGCCTCTTTTCCCGCGGCGGGCTGGTCTGGTACGGCGGTTTCGTGGGCGGCTTCCTGGCGGTGATGCTCAACGGCTGGCGGCTCAAGGTGCCGATCCGCTGGACCTTTCACCTCTGCGCCCCGGCGCTCGCGGCCGCGTACGCCCTGGGCCGCATCGGCTGCTTCATCGTCAACGACGACTACGGCCGGCCCACCGACCTGCCGTGGGGAGTCAGGTTCCCGCAGGGCCTCCCCCCCTCCACCGCCCAGAACCTGCAGGAGCAGTTCGGCCTCACGCTGCCACCGGGCACCGATCCGGCGGCGGTCCTCGCCGTGCACCCCACCCAGCTGTACGAGGCCATCCTGATGCTGGCGGCGTTCGCGGTGCTGTGGCGGCTCCGGCTCCGGGCCCGCCCCGTCGGGTGGATCTTCGGCGTCTACCTCGTGTGTGCGGGCATCGAGCGCTTCATCATCGAGATCTTCCGCGCCAAGGACGACCGGCTCTTCGGCCCCCTCACCATCGCCCAGCTGGTGAGCATCGCGCTCTGCCTCGGAGGGGCGCTGATCCTCGGGACCTTCCGGAACGACGACGACCTCGCCCCTGGCCCGTACCTGCGGCAGACCCCGTCCTAGCGGCAGGAACTGCCACACCAGGAAATTTGTGCCGGAACTTCTTTCCAGTTCCGGCATTTTGTTCCGAGTCGGCATGTTCGGATATCTCACGTAAGTCATTTCAATTTAATGACATACGGATTTTGTGATATTTGGCACATGTCGTGCAAAGAAATGGTGCGTCGGCGCCAAGCGCCAACGAGAAAGTGATAGGCCGAAGAAGAGTGGGAGCGGACATCTCCGTTCGTTTCCGAACAAACTCAGGGGGCGGCCTATCACCTCCCCGACGCACCGGGCCAGCGGGGACGGTGCAGGAAAGTGGCAGGTCGAAGAAGAGTGGAGCGAACACTCTGTTCGTCTCCGTCCACAACTCAGGGGGCGACCTGCCACCCTACTCGCACAAACGCCTGCCACTCGGCAGGCGTTTGTCATTTCCCCCCGCCGCGCCGACGGCGCTACTCGACGCGCCGCGCCGAGCGGACCAGCAGCCCCCGGAGCCGTTCGACCTCCGACCGCAGTTCGGCGAGGTCGGCGTCCATCCGCTCCAGCGACCGCAGCATGTCCCCCTCGAGCTTGAGCGCCCGCTCCACTGGAATCGGTCCCTCGACGGGCAGGGCGGCCGCCGCCACCGTGGCGGCCGGCTCCGGCACCAGGTGCCCGGTGAGGCGGAGTCGCCGCGGCTCGAGCACGAAGGTCCAGAGCAGACCCGCGGTCAGCAGCAGGAGCAGCAATCCCTGCAGGGCGAGTGACTCCGCCGTCGGATACACCCCGAGGGCCGGGAAGCGCGGCGCCCAGGAGAGCACCGTGATCCCGACGACGTTGCCCTCCTGCAGCTCCGCGATGCCCTTCCCCGCGAACACGAACGCCATGTAGTAGAGGAACGCGCTGGTGACCGCGAAGAACGGCCGGAGCGGGATTCGCACCCCCCAGCGGTTAATGGCGTAGTACACCACCGCGAGCGCGATCGCGCCCAGCAGCATCCCCGCCAGCACCGGGAAGACCGAGCCCGCGCCGGCGAGGAACAGCGCCTTGTAGAACAGCACCGTCTCGAAGCCCTCGCGATACACCGCGAGGAAGGCCACCGAGGCCAGCGCCAGCGCCGAGCCGCTGGAGACGGCATCCTGCACCCGTCCCTTCACGAACCGGTTCCACTTGGCCACTTCCATCTTGGACAGCAGCCAGTAGCTCACGTAGAAGAGCATCGCGGTGGCGATCAGCATCACACCGCCTTCCAGCGCCTCCTGACGGGCCTGGCTCACCTGGAACATGGTCTCCAGGAGCGCCGCGGTCAGCAGGCTCGCGCCGAGGGCCGCGCCCACCCCGATGTGGATGTCCCGCCGGCGTTCCTGCGCGCCGGTCTTGACCAGGAAGGCCATCAGCGCGCCCACGACCAGGATCGCCTCGAGCCCCTCGCGCAGCAGCAGGATGAACGACTGGAAGAAGAGATTCAGGGGCGAGAGCCGGTCGGCGATGGTGCGCTCGGCGTTCTCGAGCTCGCCCAGCAGGCTGGCGTGGATGGTGCGCAGCTCGGGGAGCGTGGCCCCGCCGGCGGCCCGGGTGCGCAGGGTGGCGAACGCCGCCTCCAGCGCATCGGCCAGGTCCGCGTTCTTGGCCCGGACGCCGCGCTCCACCTTCTCGAAGGTCATGTAGGCATCGAACGCCGTGGCGCTGGCCCGCTCCGCCTCTCCGCGATCGGCCTGGACCAGGGCCGAATCGAGCTGCACCCGGACCGCCTGGAAGACCGGGCCGGCATCCTCGGCACCCTCACTGGAGGCGCCGTAGATGCGCACCGCGGCCACCCGCGTCCGGGTGTCGGGGGAGGCCGGGTCGGCGCCGGGCGCCACGGCGGCGGCGAGCGCCGAGTCGCTCAGGCGGGCGGTGGTGGGGAACTCGCGCAGCCCGGCCGGCACCTCGCCCCGCGCCGCCGGAAGGCGGAGGGCCGAGGCGTAGAGCGACACGGCCCAGCGTTCCTCGGTGGTCAGGCGGCTCTCGAAGGCCGGCATGGCCGTGCCCGCCACCCCGATGGTGACGCGGCGGTAGAAGTCGAGGGGAGTCCGGTCGGCGAGATTGCGGAAATCGGTGAGGTCGGAGGGGACCGGCGACAGCCCGGCGCTGGCCGCGCCATCGCCCCGCCCGACGGTGCCGTGGCAGGAGGCGCACTGGGCCTGGTACACCTCGGCGCCCCGGCTCAGCAGCGGCGCCCGCGCCGGCACTTCCTCGAGGCTCACGCCGAAGCGGCTGGCGAGGGTCTCGGCCAGCTGCCGGGCCCGCACCGCCACCGATTCCGGAGGCGCCACCCGCGCCACCATCGCCAGCAGCTGATCGAGCTCCGCGATGGCCGGCTTCGCCGCGACGGCGGGCATCAGCCCCGCCGTCCGCCGGGCCTCGGTCAGGAAGAGGGTCGCCTCCTCGACCTCCGCCGCGGCGATGATCCGGCCGCCCTCGACCCCGATGTCGTACTCCTGGGCGGCGAGCGCCGCCGTGGCCGCGATCCGCCTGACAGTTGGAGCCTGGTCGCCCTGGTCGGGAACGCCCGGGACGGCGGAGAGGAGGGTCGCCAGCAGGCTGACCGCAGAAATGAGAACCATTCTCAATCGCTGTTGAAGTCTGCGTACATTCTAGAGTACGTACATCGGAATTGCTAGAGGCGGGCCCCCGGGACCGCTAGCTTTGGCCCATGGCCTCCATCCCCGCCATCGACCCGGCCACCGGGCAGATCTTCGCCGACACGCCGGCGACCCCGCTTTTCGAGGTGACACTGGCCATGGCGCGCGCCCGCGAGGCGCAGCCGGCCTGGGCCGCCCGGCCCCTGGCTGAGCGCCTCCGGATCGTCGCGGGGTTCCAGTCGCTGCTCTTTGCCCGGCGACGGCCGCTGGCCGAGCTGATTACGCGCGAGAACGGCAAGCCGATCGCGGAAGCGCTGCTCACCGATGTCGCGGTCACGCTCGACCTGGCGCGATACTACCTGCAGCACAGCGAGCGCCTGCTCCGGCCGCGGCGGATCCGGCACGGCAACCTGGCCTTCCTGGGCAAGCGGGGCTGGGTGTACCACGAGCCGCTCGGCGTCATCGCCATCATCTCCCCATGGAACTATCCGCTGCTGCTCCCCTTCGGGGAACTGCTCCCGGCGCTGCTCGCCGGCAACGCCGTCGTGCTCAAGCCCAGCGAGTTCACGGTGCGCACCGCGCTCGCCGGCGTGGACCTGCTCCACGAGGCGGGGCTGCCGCCGGCGCTGTGCCAGGTGCTGGTTGGCGCGGGGGAGGTCGGCGCGGCGCTGGTGACGGCCGGTCCCGACAAGGTCTTCTTCACCGGGAGCGCCCGCACCGGGCAGAAGGTGGCCCTCGCCGCCGCGGAGCGGATGATCCCGGTGAGCCTCGAGCTTGGGGGCAGCGATCCCTGCGTGGTGCTCGCCGATGCCGACCTGGAGCGCGCCGTGAGCGGCGGGATCTGGGCGCGCTTCACCAACGGCGGGCAGACCTGTGTCGCGGCGAAGCGCCTGATCGTGGAGCGGCCCCTGTACGATCGGTTCGTGGAGCGGCTGGTGCAGCAGGTGGCTGGGCTCCGGGTCGGCCCCGGCGCCGAGCCCAATGTCGAGGTGGGCCCGCTCATCCGCGAAAGCCAGCTGCGCGAGGTGGAGCGCCAGCTGGCGGAGACGGTGGCGTGCGGGGCGCGGGTGCGCACCGGCGGACACCGGCTGCCGGCGGTGGGACCGACCTTCTTCCAGCCCACGGTGGTGACGGACCTCCCGCTCGACGCGCCGCTGTGGCGCGAGGAGGTCTTCGGCCCGGTGCTGCCGGTGGTGCCGGCCGCCGACGCGGAGGAGGCCATCCGCATCGCCAACGACACCGCCTACGGGCTCTCCGCCAGCATCTGGACCGGCGACCGGGCGCGGGGCGAGCGGCTGGCGCGCCGGATCGAGGCGGGGGCCGTGCTCGTGAACGACGCGACCTTCCACGTCGGCGCCGCCGAGGTGCCACACGGCGGGGAGAAGGCATCGGGTCTCGGGCGCACCCATGGGGAGTACGGCCTGTACGAGACCTGCCGGGTGCGGTTCGTGGGGAGCGACCGGCTGGACCTGATCCGGAAGCCGTGGTGGTTCGGCTACGAGGCGGAGAGCCTGGCGGAGCGGGATGCGTTCCTGCGGTTTGCCTTTGCGCCCGGCTGGTGGGAACGGATCAAGGCCATCCCCGGGGCACTGCGCCTGCTGCGGAACCGGCGGCCGATGTAGGGCGCGCCGGGCCTAGCGCCGGCGCAGCAGGACCGCCACCGCGCCCGCGGTGGCGTCGGAGTGGGAGAGCGACAGCTGGATCTCGAGCGGGCCATGCCGCTCCGCCAGCTCGTGCGCCAGGCCGCTCAGCACCAGGTACGGCCGCCCCTCGGTTTCCCGTTCCACTTCCAGGTGATGCCAGCTCACGGCCCGGGCCCCCGGGAGGGACTGGAGCGCCTTGTAGGCGGCCTCCTTGGCGGCGATCCGCGCGGCGATGTGCATCGCCGGGCGGTACTTGCCCACCACGTACGCGCGCTCACGGTCGGTGAGGAAGCGGGCGATGACCCGGTCCCCGTGGCGCGCCAGCATCCGCTCCACGCGCACGATATCCACCAGGTCGATGCCGACGCCGATCAGTTCCATCGTGCCCAGACCATTTCCACGAAGCTTCGCAGGAAGTCCGGCACCGGCAGGTAGCCGCCGAGCACCAACCCCAGGCAGGCCGCGGCGCCGAAGAGCGCCAGGCCGGAGAGGACGAGCGGCCACCGGGGCCGGCGCCAGGCGCGGAGATCGGCGATCTCCGCGTCCCACCGGCGCCACTCCTCGTGCAGCGCCTCCTCAAGCGCGATCCACGCCGCCTCGAGCCGCCGCGCGCAGGCACCCACCGCGTCCTGCCAGGCGCGCTGGCCCGACCCGGCGGCACGGGCGCCGGGGATGGCCTGGTCGAGCGCCGCCAGGGCGGCCTGCAGCGCGCCGGTCCCGCGGCCCAGGCGGCCGGCCAGGGCAAGGGTTTCCTGCTGGTCGAGCGGGAGCCGCCGGGCCCGGGCGGCCGGGAGGCGGACCTCCGCGGCCGCGGCGAGGAGCCGCGCGCTGATCGCGGCGGCGGCCCGTTGGGCCACGGTGCCGACGGCCACCTGCCAGGCAGTCGACCAGGCTTCGCCGTCGAGGGTGGCGAGCGCGAGCTCGCGATCGCCCTCACGGGCCCAGCGGCGGGCGTCGCCGGCCAGGTCGAAGAGCTGCGTGACCAGCGCCAGGCGGATGTCGTCGAGCGCGATCCAGTGCTGGGGCGCGCCGGGGGCGGGCGGGGGCGCGACCAGCCGGCCGAGGCCGGGCCCCAGTTCGGGCACCAGGAGCGCGGCGCGATCGGTGGCCGGGGTCATCGCCGCGCCCAGTCCGGCGCCTCGCCGGCGAGGTCAGCCTCGGCCAGGACCGCCGGGCGCCCGGTGCGGGCCTCGAACCGGGCCGTGAAGGCCACCAGGGCGTCGGCGGTGCAGGCGGCGCGGGGCAGTCCCGTGGCCGCGATCATCCGCTCGATCCCCTCCGGGGGGCCCTCGATCTCCACCAGCACGTCCATGCGGGGGTACCACTCGAGCCGGGCCACGGTCTCGCCGAGGCGATAGACCTCGACCGCGCGGTCGATGGCGTGGGTCACCGCGTAGCCGAGGGCCCCCAGCAGGCCCAGGGCCGCGGCCCCATCCGACACGCCGAGCTCGAGCTCCTCGCGGTGCTTGTAGCCCGCCGGGTTCACGCTGGTGGGCCCCTTCCAGGCCAGTTCGGCCCGCTCGGCGCCGCGGTCCGGGATCCAGCGGCGCAGGCGGAGCACCTGGTCCCGCCCGGTGAGCGTGCCCGCCGCATCGAGGCGGGTGTCGCGGAGCAGCCCGCGGAAGACGGGCGTCGCGCCCGCCGCGGCGAGCGCGGCGCGGACCCGGTGCGGGTCCTCGACCACGGCCTTGAGCTCCAGTTCACTCGCCAAGGATCGCCTCCAGGACGCGAGCGGTGTCGCTCAGGTCCTCGAAGGCGTGGTCGGCGCCGGCCTCCGCGAGTTCGGCGACCGGGTAGGCGCCGGTGGCCACCCCGATGGCGCGGGCGGCGATGCCGCGGCCGCAGGTCACGTCGGCGGGGGTGTCGCCGATGATGATGACCTCGCGCCCATGGGGTCGCCGGCCGAAGTGCGGTTCGGCGCGCTGCGTGGCGATGGCGGGGAGGTCCGGCCGCCGGGCGGAGTCCGAGCCGAAGGCGCCCACGGGAAAGCGGGCCGGCGCGATCCCCGCCGACTGCAGCTTGAGCGCGGCGCCCTCGCGCATGTTGCCGGTGAGCAACCCGAGCATCACGTCGTCGCGGGCCTCGAGGGCCTCGAGCAGCGGCGTGATGCCGGGCATGACGGTGGTCTCGCTGCGCGGGTGCCGCAGCTCCTCGGCGAGGTAGCTGACGTAGCGGCGGCACAGGCTCCACACGAAGTCGGCGTCGGTGGCGCCGGGATGGCCGGCCAGGTCGAGCAGTTCCCTGACGATCTGCGGGTCGGTCTTGCCGTCGAAGCGCACCCGCTCGAAGGCGTCGCTGCCGCCGAGCTCGGCGTAGAGCGCGGCGGTGATGGCGCGGCGGCCGGCCCCCGCGGTGAGGAGGAGGGTGCCGTCGATGTCGAAGAGGACGAGGGTCCGCATGGAGGGCAATCTCGTCACTCCACCCGCCGCACCGCCACCAGCTGGGCCCGGAGCAGCATGGCGCGGGTGCCGGGGCTCCAGGGCTCGAGCACGAATCCGCCGCAGGCGACGGTGGAGTGGACCAGGGTATCGGACGGGCCCGCCAGCGCCACGTGGGTGACGCGCTCCCCGCGTTCGGAGAAGAAGAGCAGGTCGCCGGGCCGGTGCTGCCCGGGGGGCACCGCCTCGCCGACGGTGGCCTGCTGGGCGGCGTCCCGCGGCAGGGTGATCCCCCGCACGAGGAAGCTGGTCTGCACCAGCCCGGAGCAGTCGACGCCCCAGGGGGTGACCCCGCCCCACTGGTACGGCGTGCCGGCGAAGGCCCGGCGGGCCCAGAGGTCGGGCGAGACCGCGCGGGCGCGCGCGATCACGCGGTCGTACGGCGTGATCTCCCCGGCGATCACCGTGCCGCGGCGGCCGTCGGGGAGGTCCACCCGGGGGTGGGCCAGCCCCACCCGCGCGCGGATGGGGAGCCGGACGATGACGCCGTCCTCGGTGCGGACCACGGCGCCCTCGCTCCAGCCGCCGGCGCTGTCGCGCCAGCCGCGGGCCACCTCGTGGTCGGTCTCGAGGGCGTAGCCGCGGTGCACCCAGCCTTCGTAGCGGTCGAGGTCCAGCCGGACCCGGCGCCAGTCGCCCTGGGCCTCGAGCACCCGCGCGGTCTCGCCGAGGACGAACTGGGTCACCTGCTCGGCGCGGAGGTTCGGCTCGCGGTAGACCGGGGTGACGCCGGCGTGGCCGATGAGCGCGGTGGTGGTCATGCGGGGCCGTGCTCCTTGACGCAGGCCTGGCAGCGGGTGATGCCCTTGAAGCTGCACATGATGCAGATGAACGTGCCGCACTTGTCGCAGGGGTAGCCCTCGGAGGCACGCTCCTCGCGGCCACAGGCCCGGCAGCCCATCGCGTCCTTCTCCTTCAGGTCTTCCTTCTTCATCTGCCCGTCCTCCGTGGCCATCAGCCGGCGATGGCGTACCGCTTGATCTTGTTGATCAGCGTGGCGCGCGAGATCCCGAGCTCCTGGGCGGCGCGGGTCCGGTTGCCGCCGTGGTGCTTGAGGGTGCGCTCGATGTGGGCCCGTTCCAGCTCGTCCAGGGTCATCGGGGTGTGGCGGCGGTCGCCGGGACCGGGGCGGTTGCGGAATTCGCCCGGCAGGTGCTCCAGGCCGATGACCGGCTGGCCCCGGCCGAGGATCAGCGCCCGCTCCAGCACGTTGCGCATCTCCCGGACGTTGCCCGGCCAGACGTGATTCAGCAAGCGCTCCAGGGCGTCGGGGGCCAGGGCGGCGGGGGCGCCGGTGATGACCCGCTGCTGTTCGTTCATGAGGGCCAGCAGCAGCGCCAGCCGGTCGTCGCGCTCCCGCTCGCGGAGCGGCGGGATGTGCAGGGGCATGACGCTCAGCCGGTAGGCCAGGTCCTCGCGGAACCGGCCGGCCTCGACCGCGGCTTCGAGCGGGGCCGCGCTGGCCACGATCAGCCGGACGTCGGTGGCCAGCTCGCGGGTGCCGCCCACCCGGCGGAAGGTGCGGGTCTCGAGCAGGCGGAGGAGCTTGGGCTGCAGCTCGGAGGCGACGTCCGTGATCTCGTCAAAATAGAGCGTGCCGCCGGCCGCGGTCTCGAGCAGCCCGGGGCGGCGCTCGCGGCCCTCCTTCTCCGACGCCGACTCGGTGCCGAAGAGCTCGGCATCGAGGTCGGCCGCCGGCTTCCCGAAGGCGGTGACGTCCACGAAGGGCGCCTGCGCCCGCGGGGAGAGCTGGTGGATCATCTGCGCCAGCCAGTGCTTGCCGACCCCGCTCTCCCCGATGAGCAGCACGGGGGTGCGTTCCGAGAGCGCGACCAGCCCCACCTGGCGGGAGAACTCCCGCATGGCGGGAGAATCACCGAGGGCCTCCAGGCCCTCGCCGGGCTGGGCGCGGAGCAGGAGCAGCTCGTTGAGGCGGCGGAGCCGGACCTTGTCGGCCACGCGGGCCACGGCGGCGAGCAGGTGCTCGACGTCCATGGGCTTGGCCAGGAAGTTCTCGGCCCCCAGCTGCATGGCCTGCACGGCCGTGGCGACGTCGCCATGGCCGGTCAGCAGGATGACCGAGGCGTTGCGCTCGCGGAAGCGGCGCAGCGCCTCGAGCCCGTCCATGCCGGGCAGGTGCAGGTCGAGCACCACCACCTCGGGCCGGAGCCGGTCGTAGGCGGCGAGGCCGCTCTCGGCATCGAGTTCGCGGGCTACCTCGTAGCCGGCGCGCTCGAACACGGTCCCGACGGCGCGGAGCACGCCGACGTCATCATCGATGAGCAGGACGGAATCAGGCATGGCTGGTCCTCGGAAGGCGGGTCGGGACGCGCGGGAGGCGGAAGCCGAAGCGGGCGCCCCCCTCGGGGCGATTCTCGCCGGCGATCTCGCCGCCGTGGGCGCGGATGATGCCGTGGGAAATCGACAGGCCGAGGCCGGTGCCCTCACCGTGCCCCTTGGTGGTGAAGAACGGCTCGAAGACGCGCGGCATGGCGTCGGCCGGGACGCCGGGCCCGCTGTCGAGCACCTCGAAGCTCACGGAGTCGGCGTCCCACGCGGTGCGCACGTGGGCCTCGCGCCGCGGGGCCTCGGCCATGGCCTGCGCCGCGTTGATGAGCAGGTTGGTGATCACCTGGCGCACCTGGTCGGGGTCGCCGCTCACGGCGGGGAGGGTGGGGTCGAGGCCCAGGATCCACACCGCGCCGTCACTGGAGAGCGAGGGGGTGGCCGCGAAGGTCTCGCGCACGATCTGGTTGAGCTGCGTGTCGCGGCGCTCCAGCGGACGCAGCCGCGCGAAGGCGAGCAGGTCGTTGACGATCCGCGCGGCGCGCATCGCCTCGCGGCGGATGGTCTGGAGCCCCTGCACCAGCTCCTCGCCCTCCGCCTCGATGAGCAGCGCCTGGGCCATGGCGCTGATGCCCGCGAGGGGGTTGTTGAGCTCGTGGGCGGTGCCGGAGACCAGGGTGCCAAGGGCGGCGAGCTTCTCGGTCTGGGTGAGCCGCTGGCGCAGCTCGAGCTCGTCGGTGACGTCGGTGACCCCGACCACGAACCCGCCGCCGGCGCGGGGTGAGGCCATGATGGCCAGGTGCCGGCCGCCGGGCCCGTCGAGGTAGCAGCTCACGCGGTGCCCACCGGCCTGCGCCAGGGTGGCGAGCTCGGCCCCGTCGGCGGGCCAGGCGGCGAACAGCGAGGCGAGCGGCAGGCCGCGGAGGGCCGTCAGCTCCACGCCGGCCAGGTCGGCGATGTAGCGGTTGGCGCGCTCGATCCGGCCGTGGCGGTCGACCAGCGCCAGCCCGCTGCCCAGGCCGTCGAAGGCCGCCTGCCACTCCTGCTTGACCCGGGTGACGGTGGCGAGCAGGCGGCCGCGGCCGATGGCCAGCGCCGCCTGGTCCGCGAAGGCGCTGGCCAGCAGCCGGTCGGCCTCACCGTACGCCCGCGGCGCGTCGTGGTAGAAGCCGAGCCAGCCGATCACCCGGCCGCCGTACGCCAGGGGGAGCGCCGCCAGCCCCGCGAAGCCCTCCGCCAGCACCTCCGCGTGCACCGGGCTCGCGGTGAGCGTCCGGGCGTCGGTGGTGAAGAACGCCTCGCCGCGCAGCACCGACTGCCACGCCGCCATCTGCCGGAAATGGGTGGCGACGGCCGCCAGGTACTCGTCCGAGAGCCCCTCCGACGCCACCGGCAGGACCTCGCCGTCCTCGCGCAGCAGGAAGACGCTGGCCCGCTCGGCGCCGAAGACCCGGCGACCCTCGGCGGCCACCGCGGCGATGGTCTCGCCGACATCCTCGGTGTTGGCGAGGACGCGGGCCACCCGGCTCAGCGCGGCGAGGTAGGCGGCGGGGATCATGGGGCCGGCGGCCGGATCACCCGGATGGCGCCGGGCACGACTTCGGCCACGAACGGCGTGGCGCCGTGGGACTCGCCGTCGAGCTGCACCGGTTCCACCGGCACGGTCTCCACCCGGACCACGCGGCCCTGGGCGTACGCCACCCGGGCCGGGTGGGTACCGGCATCGGCCTGGCCACGGAGCAGCTCCCAGACCACCTGCATGCTCTCGGTGAAGTTCTCGGCGCGGACCACCACCACGTCGAGCAGCCCGTCGTCGGGGGCGATGCCGCGGCGCAGCTTGATGAAGGGCGGGATCACCTCGCCGCAGTTGGCCACCAGCACCAGCGCGGCCTGCGCCTCGTACTCCACGCCGTCGACGGTGATCAGGTGGTGGGCGCTGCGCAGCTCCGGCATCAGCCGCAGGGTGGTGGCCACGTAGGCGGCGAGGCGCCAGCGATGCTTGTCGAGGGTGGTGGTCTCGGCCATCACCCGGGCGTCGTAGCCCGCGCCGCAGGCCACCGCGAAGTAGTGGGTGCCATCGTCCCGCTCCATGCGCCCGAGGTCGAGGGGGCAGACCGTGCCCTGGAGCAGGGCCCGCGCGGCGCGGACGGGGTGGGTGGGGATGCGCAGGTTGCCGGCCAGGAGGTTGCCGGTGCCGCCGGGAATGACGCCCAGCGCCACGGGGGTCCCCACCAGCGCGGCTGCGGCCTGCATGGTGGTGCCATCGCCCCCGAAGACGCCGACGACGTCGAAGCGGTCGCGCACCGCCTCCGCGGCGAAGCGCCGGGCGTCCCCGGCGCCGCCGGTGGCGCGCAGCACCACGTCCCAGCCGCCGCGCTGCAGCGTCTGCACCACCGCCTGGACCGAGACCTCCTCGGTCCGGGCGGCGGCCGGGTTGGTGATGACGAGGGCGCGGGTCACGCGTCAGTACTCCCGGTCCCAGAGCACATCGAAGCCCACCTGGTACTTGTTGACCGACAGCGTCGGCTGGTTGAGCGCCACCTGGCAGGAGTAGGCCGGTTCCACGCTGGTCTTGAGCCGGAGCTGCCGGGACACCCGGAACTCGGCGTTGGGATAGAACCGCCGCGCGTTGGTGCAGAGGTCGGCCACCACCGTGACGAACCAGCGGCGCCCGATCTGCCAACCGGCCGCGACCTGCGCCACCTGGGCCGCGCCGGTCTGCCCGCCGAGGCCCGCCGCGCCGGCGCCGCCGGCGCGGATGTCGATGTAGTCGATGGGGACACCGAGGTCGCTGATCAGGGTCCGCTGGATCTCGCTGGAGAGCGCGCTCGAGAGGTAGGAGAGCCCGGTCTCGACCGCGGCGTACTGGCTCCCCTGCCCCGCCTGCCCCTGCAGGCTGAAGGTGGGCCGGTTGAACATCAGGTAGCTCACCAGTTCCGTCTGGGAGAGCGCCGGACGGTTCGAGGTGGGGGGGCTCGAGAGTTCCAGCCTGGGCTGCAGCATGGTCCCGGTGATCCGCGCGATCACGGGGATCTCCTCGCTGGTCTCGGCGGCGATGACCGTGTGGCGCGCCTCGATGTCGAGCCCGGCGTTGAGGTCCGGCGTCCCGAAGTAGCGCACGGTGCCGCGCTCCACGGTGAACTCGCGGGCCACGATGCCCCCGATACGCAGGGTGTAGCTCCCCCGCAGCGCGGTGAGCGAGCCGTCGTAGCGGTAGCGGTCGCGCACCTTGCTGACGCCGAGGCTGCCGTCCAGCTGGATGTTGGCCTCGTTGGAGCGGAGCCAGAAGCTCTCGCCCATCTGGACCTGCAGGGTGTCGATGGCGAGCGAATCGAGGAACCGGCTCTGGAAGTTGGCGCCCAGCCGCTCGGTACGGACCAGGTCGAGGTCGATGAGCCCGCTGTCGCCGGGATTCTCGAGGTCCACGATCCGCTTGGTGATGAGGTCGGCGAAGTGCAGGTTGCCGGCGTCGGCCGTCACCCGGCCGGTCAGGTGCGCGCCGAAGACGGGGCCGGTCAGCTCCACGGCACCGCTGGCATCGAGGGTGAGGAAGCGCCGCACGTCGATGGTGCGGAAGCGGCGGGCCCGCAGGGTCAGGCCGAGCACGGGCCGGGTGAGGCGCGCCAGGCGGACCGTCCCGCCCGCCCGCAGCGTCCCCTCGCCACTGCGGGCGAGCAGCGAGTCGACCACGATGGAGTCGCCCACGAGGTGCGCGGCGGCATGGACCCCGGTGTAGCGGACCCCGAGTCCCGGCACCTGGGCGGAGGCGGCCTCGATGGCCAGGCGGCCGGCCAGGCGCGGGGCATCCCAGCTCCCCTCGACGGCCACATCGGCGCGGAGGGTGCCGCGCACCCGGCGCAGGTTGCGGGTGAACGCCTCGACCACGCCCAGGTCGGTGCTGTCGGCGATCGCGCGCACCCGGAGCGGTCCCTCCACCTGCCGGCGCGGCACGGCCTGCAGGGCGAGATCCAGCGGCAGCTCGGCCTCGAGGCGCAGCACCGGCTCGCCGGTGCGCCACAGCAGGAGGTTCGCGTCGAGCCGGCGGTCGGCGTAGTTGATGATCCCCTGCACGAACGGCGAGCCGAGCTCCCCCACCGACAGGTCGGCGAGCGACCCGGTGCCCTGCAGCGTGGGGGATCGCGCGGTGCCGCCGACGGCGACGTCGAGCTGCACCGCGCCCGCGATGCCGGCGGTGTCGCGCTCGAGCAGCGCGTAGACGTCGCGCAGGTCCACGCCGGTGGCGCTGATGGCGAGCTCGCCCGGGGCGGCGCGGGGCACCGTGCCCTGCACGGAGAACGCGCCGGAGCCGTCGCTGGCGGCCAGGGTCACGCCCGCGAGGGCCACGCGCCCGCCGGCCAGCACCACCGTGGCGGGGCCGGTGAGCGCCCAGTCGTGGTGCGGCAGGTCGGCGGCCAGGGAGTCGACCACGATCACCTGCGAGTCGGCGGGGGCGCGGAAGCTGCCGGCGGCGCCCACCGTGGCCAGCCCGGCGAGGCGGCCCTGCCCACCCCAGCGGAGCGAGTCCTGGTAGCCCCCGACCACCAGGTCGAGGTCCTCCAGCCGCCAGCGCCCCACCACCACCGAGTCCGCCCGGAGTCCACCGCCGACCTCCGGGCGCGCCACGCCGCGCCATCCGAGGGCGGCGGCGGCGGCGGGCACCCGGACGCCGCGCCAGCCCAGGGCGGTGCCGCGGGCCTGCAGCAGCAACCGCGGCTCGCGCCCGGTGCCGGAGAGCTGCACCTCGCCGGTGACGCTGCCGTCGAGGGAATCGGCGGCGGCGGTGGAGTCTTCGCCCGGGACGGTCAGGCCCGAGAGGAACGGGGCGAAGGCGGCGAGGCTGTCGGCGGTGAACCGCCCGGTGACGCGGCCCGCCTCCTCGCCCTGCCAGGCCAGGCGCCCGCTCGCGGCGAGGCCGCCGGCGCGCCACCCCGCCTCGAGGGTATCGACGAGGACCACGCCGTCGACCGCGCGCGCCAGCGTGTGCACCGTGTCGAGGGTGAAGCGCCCCAGCCGCGTCCGGCCCAGGTCCAGCGCCAGGCTGCCGGAGGGACCGGCCAGGCTGTCGAGCGCGCCATCCGCGCGCAGGGCGCCGGTCAGCCGGGTGGCGGGCCCGGTGCCGCGGAGGCGGGCCAGGTCGAGCCCCGTGAAGCGCGCCGTGAGGCTCTCGGCCACGATCCGTCCCGGCGCGCGGCCGATGGTGCCCTCCAGCGCCAGGCGGCCGAGGTCGCCGGTGACGTCGAGCCGGGTGAAGAACCGGTCGGTGGTGCCGCGCACCGCGATCGGCCCTTCCACCGCGCCCTGCACCGGGATCGCGGGATACCCGGGGCGGATCCCGTCGAAGACGAGCGGCGCGGCGTCGAACAGCGCGTCGAAGTGGACGGTGTCCTGCCGGGTGTCGAGCAGGGCCTGCAGGGCGCCGCGGCTCTCCGGCAGGTCGCCGTCGCGGTGGGCGAACTGGCCCTCGTACGTGACCGCGCGCCACGGCCCGCGCAGCACGCCCGCCAGCTGCACCCGGCCGCGGAGCTCCACCGCGGGCGCCAGCCGCCGCACCGTGCCCAGGTCCACATCGGCGTGCACCAGCTCGAGGCTGTCGAACAGCGTCCCCGTCGGGCCGCCCAGCACCAGGTGGCCCCCGCCGGCCAGGAGCGTGACCGGCGCGCCGGGGACGCTGTCATCGCGGAAGGCGAGGTCCATGGTGAGGTCCAGGCCGTCGCGGAAGCCGGCGCCGACCAGGCGGCCATCGAGCACGCCGTGGAGGGGCAGGGTATCCAGATAGGGCCGCGGCACGTCGAGGTCGAGGCCCTCGAGGTCGAGCGTCATCGCCTCCACCCCGAGCCCGCGCCGCTGGTCCACCAGCGCAGTCACGGTGCCCGTCAGCCGGCCCGGCGCACCGCGCAGGTCGAGCCCCTGCAGGGTGTAGGCGGTGAGCTGGTCGGAGCGGGAGCGCGCGGTGACCACCGTCCGGCCGGTGAGCGCGGGGAAGTCGGGGGAGATCCAGCGCAGGTCCGCGAGGTCGAGGGTGTCCGCGGTGAGGGTGAAGTCGTAGAGGACCGGACCGCGTGGCCAGGTGAGGATGCCGCCGCCGCTCAGGCGGCTGTGGGCCAGCGCGGCCCGGTGCGCGGTGAAGGCCAGGCTGTCGCCGTGCGTCCAGGCGTGCGCGGCGAGGTCGACAACGGCCACCGCCGGGTCGCTCACCCGGGTGCGCAGGCTGTCGACGTCGAAGGTGAGCGGGGCGTGGTCGGGGGTGCTGATGACCAGGCGCGGCAGCCGCGCGTGCAGGGAGTCGAGCACCACCACGCGGCGGAGCCCGTCCGGCGTGGCGAGCACCACCCGCCCGGGACGGGCGCGGTCGCGGGCCAGCGCCTCGGCCACCAGGGCCGCGGTGCGCGCGGTGTCCGGGGGATGCCACGGGAGCCGCAGCTCGATGCGCCCGCCGCGGATGCGCAGATCGCGCACCTCCACCAGTGGGGAGGCCCCGCCCCCGGGCCCCTCCCCGAGGCGGAAGATCTCCTGGTGGTTGAGCCGCCCGTTCTGCCGCTTCACGATCCGCACGTCGGGATGGTCGAGCTCCGCCCCGGCGAAGACGATGCGCCCCGCGAGGAGGTCCGCGAGCCGGTAGCGCACCGCCATCCGGTCGACGGTGGCGAACGGCTCGCCCAGGGTGTCCTGGATGGCCACCCGCTCCAGCTCGATGGTGGAGAGGAACGAGCCGGAGACGCGGCCCACCGTGAAGCGCCCCCGGAACATCCGGGTGAGCTCCTGGCTGGCCACCCGCCCGAGGGTGCGGTGCCCCGCCTCGGTATAGAGCAGCGCGGTGAGGGTGCCGAGCACCGTGGGCGCCAGCGCCAGGAGCAGCGCGGCGGGGAAGCGCCGCAGGTGGCGGCGCATCAGAACGCCTGCCCGAAGCTGAAATGGTAGGTCAGGCGGCTCCGGCGCCGCTGCACGAAGTCGTTCGGCTCCCGGCTGAGCGTGCCGTCGCTCTTCTGCAGGTAGAGCGCGCCGGACGGCTGGTCGTAGCCGTTGTAGGCCACGTCGAAGCGCGCCGGCCCGAGGGGGGTGCTGAGCCGGAGCCCGGCGCCGGGGGTCACGCGGACCTGGAACGGGGAGAGCCCGCGTTCCCCGCGCTGGTACAGGGTGCCGGCATCCACGAACAGCGCCAGCCGCAGGCGCGAGCTCCACACCGGCGCGGGCCAGCGCAGCTCCAGCTGGGCCACGCCGAGCGAGTTGCCGCCGGTGGCGCTGTAGCGGGGCCGCAGGGTGCCGCGGTCGAGCGAGTCCTGCCGCTCGGGCGTGATGGTGTCGCGCGCCAGCACGTAGACCACCGGCCCGAGCGCGTTGCGGTCGAAGCCGCGGACGTCATTGGGGCCGCCGGCATAGAAGCGCTGCTCGGGCGGGATGAAGCTGCCGCTGGCGCTGTCGATGGACACCGTCGGCGCAAAGATCAGCCCGCCGCGCAGGTGCCAGGAGAGCACCGCCCCGCCGGTGCCGAGGGGGCGGTACCACGCGGCGTCGCCGGTGACGCGGGTGAAGGTCTGGAAGCGCGCGGAGCCGGTGATCGGGGAGCTGTGGCTCACGTCGAAGCTGATCAGGTGGCCGCGGCTCGGGTCGAGCGGGTTGTTCTGCCGGGGCCAGCTGACCCCCGCGGTGACCACGCCGAGCAGCCGCTCTTCCTGCAGGCGGGTGGCGTCCTCCGGACTGCAGGCGTTGAAGAAGGCGCAGAAGGTGGCGGCGCTGGCGGTGGTCCCGCCGAAGGACAGGCGGTACGAGAGCGCGATCGGCACCCGCCGCACGGTCTCGCGCTGCAGCAGGAGGCTCACGCCCACCTCCTCGCGGCGGTAGATCGTGAACTCGCTGCGGCGCTCGCCGTAGAGGCTCACCGTGCCGGTGATGTCCGGGGTGAAGAACCGCGGCTGGCGCACCAGGGCGGTGACGTTGTAGTTGGCCTTCGAGGAGCCGATCGTGTCGCCCGCGAGGCCCTTGCAGATCGAGGACTCGAGCCCGAAATCGAACGGGGTGCCCACCCCCACCTGGGACACCCGGCCCGAGATGTCGAACAGGCGGCCGGTGCCGAACAGGTTGCGGTCGGTCCACCCCACCCCGCCGCGGAAGCACTCGTTGGTGGCAAAGCCGACGCTGCTCCGCAGCCGGTGCGCCCGTCCCTCCGAGACCTGCACCGTGATCGGCACCACCGTGCTGTCGGCCGCGTAGCGGCTCGAATCCACGGTCACGGTGGCCAGCCGGAACAGCTCCGTCTGGTACAGCTTGCGCTGGCTCTGGAAGATGTCCTGCTGGGCGAAAGGCTGGCCCTCCCGCACCGACAGCAGCTGCCGCACGAAGGTCGAGTCCACCCGGGTGCCCCCCTCCACCCGCACCGGCCCCACCCGCGCGAACGGCCCCGGCACCACCAGGAGCGACACCCGCGCGGTCCGCGTCGCCCGGTCCACCTCGTAGTTGCGGAACACCTCCGCGCCCGGATGCCCCCGGTTGCGCAGCCGGTTGATGATGGTGTCCGCCGTGGCCTGGAAGAGGAAGCGGTTGAACGGCGCGCCGGTGCGGAGCGGCAGGTCGGCGAGGACCTCGTCCCGGACGGCCAGGGAATCGAGGCCCTCGACCGCCATCGCGCGCACCTCGATCGGCGGGCCCTCGGTGATCCGGAAGGTCAGCTCCACCTCGCGCCGGCGCCGCTCGACCGTGGTATCCACGGTCACGTCCATGAAGCCGCTCTGCCGGTAGAACAGGGTGAGTCGCAGGACGTCCCGGCGGAACTCCACG
This sequence comes from Gemmatimonadota bacterium, assembly GCA_016713785.1. Lineage (NCBI taxonomy): Bacteria > Pseudomonadati > Gemmatimonadota > Gemmatimonadota bacterium. Next base: position 2,061,894 of record JADJOM010000003.1, read on the forward strand.
GGGTCGAAGTACCGCCGCTCGCCCAGCCCGATCCAGCGCACCAGCGCGCTGCGCGCGAACCAGCTGGAGTTCGTGGTGCCGATGGCCACGCCGAGGGTATAGTCATCGATCGCGTGGTTGCCTTCGAAGTGCAGCCCCCGCACCACGACGGTATCCTGCGCCGCGACCGGCGCGGCGACGGATCCACCGAAGAGCAGGGCCAGCATCACCCCGGCACGACGCGTCAGAAAATCAGACAGAGACCCACACTCCCGGCGGCCCGGTTCCCCGAATTGACGACACACTGCAAGTGCTGTAGGATGGCGGGGTTACACGGGAGTGTCAACGCGTGTTGCAGCCCCAATCCGGAGACTGAATGATTTCGACATGGTGGCGGGTGTGGCGCGGGGTGCGGCGGTCAGCCGGACGGGGATTGCTGCCCCTGCTCCTGCTGGGGCTAGTGACCCCGGCAGGCCTCCCCGCGCAGCTGTCGCGCAAGGCGGTGCGTGAGCTGGATTCCCTGCTCGACACCCCGCCATTCCACCGCAACCTCTGGGGCGTGGCCCTGGTGGACGAGAAGGGCCGCCTGGTCTACGGCCGCAACGCCGACAAGCTGTTCATCCCCGCCAGCAATACCAAGCTGGTGGTGAGTGCCGTCGCCGCCGCGCGGCTTCCCCCCGACTGGACCATCCCCACCAGCGTCTACGCCGCGGGCCCCCTCGACGGCGGCACCGTCCACGGCGACCTGGTGCTCTACGGCCGCGGCGACCCGACCTTCGGGCGCCGCTGCTACCACACCGACACCACCCGGGCCGGGGTCTGCGACCGCGATCCGCTCACCCGGCTCCGCGCCCTGGCCGTGGCGCTGCACGACCGCGGGGTCCGGGTGGTGGCCGGCGATCTGGTCGGCGATGGCAGCTGGTTCGACGGGGAGCTGGTCCACCCCGACTGGGGCAACTACGACCTCAACTGGTGGTATGCCGCGCCGGTGGCCGGCCTCGGCTTCAACGACAACAGCGTGGACATCGCCTGGAGCCCCGCCGCCACCGAGGATGCCCCGGCCCGGCTGACGCTCGACCCCGACTTCGGCGACGTGGCGCTGGAAAACCGTACCCGCACCGTGGCCGCCGGGGGCGAGACGGACATCGGTGACCGGATGTACCGCGAGCCGGGGACCCTGCACCTCTGGGCCGAGGGCACCGTGGCGCTCGACGCCCGCGGCGGGACCGAGTCGTTCGCGCTCCCCGACCCGAGCCTCTTCACGGCGCGCGCCTTCCGCCGCGCGCTGGAGGAGGCGGGCATCAGCGTGCTCGGCACCACTCGCAGCACCGCCGATTCGCTCAAGTACCACGCGGCCCGCCAGGGCGAGCCGCTGGCCGAGACCGCCAGCCGGCCCCTCAGCGACTGGATCTTCCCGATCCTCAACACCAGCCAGAACTGGTACGCCGACATGCTGCTCAAGCAGCTGGGCCGGCAGTTCGGCGGCGGCGGCAGCTGGGCGGGCGGCCTCGCGGTGGAACGCCGCTTCCTGATCGATTCCATGGGGATCGACTCGACGCTCTTTGCCCTGGCGGACGGCTCCGGCCTGTCCGCGTCCAACCTCGTGGCGCCCCTGGCGTTCACCGGGCTGCTGCGGTTCATGCGCCAGCACCCCCACTACGCGTCCAGCTTCGCGCCGGGGCTGCCGCAGTCGGGCAACACCGGAAGCCTCAAGAACCGGTTCCTCGGCACCCCGCTCGAGGGACGGGTGTGGGCCAAGACCGGCAGCATCTCGCGGGTGAACACCCTGTCGGGCTACCTCGAGCTGCCCGACGGCCGCACGTTCACCTTCTCGGTGCAGGCCAACCACCACGTGCAGGGAGGCCGGCGCACGCTCAGCCAGATTGACGCCATCGTGACCGCGATGGCCCGCGGCGTGACCCGGAGGTGATGCCATGCACCTGCTGCTGATCCGCCACGCCGACGCCGGCGAGCACGACCCCTCCCGCTGGCCCGACGACACCCTGCGCCCCATGACCGACGCGGGCGCGAAGCGGCACAAGCGGGTGGCCCGCCGGCTGCGGCGGCGGAAGGTCGCGCCCACGCTGCTGCTGGCGAGCCCCTGGCTCCGCGCCTGGCAGACGGCGCTGCTCACGGCGGAGGTCACCCGGTGCCCGGCGCCGGTGGCCTGCCCCGCGCTGGCTGCGGCCCCGGACCTTCGCGCCCTCGCGCGGGCCCTCGGCCCCCAGCCGCCCGAGGCGATCGTGGCCCTGGTCGGGCACGAGCCCTGGCTCGGCCAGCTGGCGGCGCTGCTGCTCACCGGAAATGCGACCGGCATGGCGGTGGATGTCCCGAAGAGCGGGGTCCTCGGGCTGGAGAGCGGCGGCCTCGAGGCCGGTGGCGCACGCCTCGCCTTCTTCTGGCGCCGCTAGCCGCGGCGGCACGGTCGCCGTCCCCGCCACGGCGCTGTATTTTCCCCCGCCATGTCCACCACACCCGCGTACTCCGTCGCGATCATCGGCAGCGGCCCCTCGGGGTTCTACGCCGCCGAGCACCTGCTCAAGCAGCTCCCCGGCGTGGCGCTCGACCTGTATGACCGCCTCCCCACGCCCTTCGGCCTGGTCCGCGGCGGCGTGGCCCCCGACCACCAGAAGATCAAGTCGGTCACCCGGGTCTACGAAAAGATCGCCGCGCATCCCGGGTTCCGGTTCTTCGGGCACGTGCGGATCGGCGCCGACCTCTCCCGCGAGGAGCTGCTGCGGCACTACCACGCGGTGATCTACGCCTGCGGCGCGCAGAGTGATCGCGCCCTCGGCGTCCCCGGCGAGGAGCTGCCGGGCAGCCACGCCGCCACCGAGTTCGTGGGCTGGTACAACGGCCACCCCGACTACCGCGACCGGGTCTTCGACCTCGCGCAGGAGAGCGTGGCGGTCATCGGCATGGGGAACGTGGCGGTCGACGTGGTGCGGGTGCTGGCCCGGACCCCGGCGGAACTGCACGGCACCGACATCGCCGGCCATGCGCTCGAGGCCCTGACGCACAGCCAGGTGCGCCACATCCACATGATCGGCCGGCGCGGCCCGGTGCAGGGCGCCTTCACCAATCCCGAGCTCAAGGAGCTGGGCGAGATGGCCGACGCGGACATCCTGGTGCGCCCGGAGGACCTCGCGCTCGACCCGGGCAGCGCCGCCGTGCTCGCGCGGGGCGACGACAAGGGCCTGGAGCGGAACATCGAGACCCTGCGCGCCTTCGCGGCCCGCCGCCCCACCGGGAAGCGCAAGGTGATCCACCTGCGGTTCCAGCGCTCGCCGCTGGAACTGCAGGGCGCCGGCCGGGTGCAGCGGATGGTGCTCGGGCACAACCGCCTGGTGAGCAGCCCCGGGGGAGACATCAAGGCGGAGGCGACCGGCGAGCGGGAGACCCTCGAGACCGGCCTCGTCTTCCGCTCGGTCGGGTACTATGGCACCGGCATTCCCGGCGTGGCCTTCGACGGCAAGCGGGGCGTGATCCCCAACCAGCAGGGCCGGGTGCTGACGGCAGACGGCGCCTGCGCGCCGGGCGAGTACGCGGTGGGCTGGATCAAGCGGGGCCCGAGCGGCGTGATCGGCACCAACAAGCCGGACGCCGTGGAGAGCGCCGACCTCCTCCTCGAGGACGCCGCCGCGGGCCGGCTCAACCCCGCGGCGGAACCGGGCCGGGCCGGGATCGAGCGCCTCCTCGCGACGCGCGGGGTGCGGGTGGTCGGGTGGAGCGACTGGCAGCGACTCGACCAGCTGGAGCAGGGCCACGGCAAGGCACTCGGCCGGCCGCGCCTCAAGTTCACCCGCGTGGCCGAGATGCTCGCGGCCCTGGACCGGGCCTGATGCGCGGGCGGGCGTGGGGCGCGGCAGCGCTGGGGCTGGCCCTCGGGGGCTGCGCCGCGCTGGGCGGCTTCCTGAACGAGTTCGGCACCGAGCGTCCCCCCGCCCCGCTCGACGAAGCCACCGTGGCGAGCGACGCCCGGCTCGACCCGAGCGGCGCGGTGGCCGGGAGCTTCGTGGGCGAAGGCACCAGCCGCGCGGTCCACCTGCTCTCCAGCGACACCGCCCTCATCGGGGCCCTGGCGCGCCGCTACCGCCCGGTCGACGCGCGCCGCGACGATACCTGGGAGTGGCTCGCCACGCAGCGCAGCGTGGTAATCCCCCTCGACCCGGCGCGCGACTCCGTGCTCCGCGGGCAGCACATCCTGGTGGGCTCCCCCGAGGGGCACACGCCGGTGCGGCTGGAGAGCATCACGCTGCGCGCCCCGAGCTGCGGCCCGCTCGGCGCCCAGGCAGAGCTGGTGGTCCGCGAGACCGGGGCGAGTCGCGGCCCCTCGCTGCGCGGCCCGGTGGTGGGGGCGTTCTTTGCGCCCGATGACTACTACGCCGCCCTCAATCGCGCCTGGCGCGACCCGATCCCCGATCCGACGTCGGCCCTCGAGGACAGCCTTGTGGGCTGGACCCGGCGGGCCATGGACTCGCTGGTGGCGCTCCGCGCCACGGCGCGCGACCTGCCGCTCACCCCGGCCCCGGCCGCGCCACTCGCGCTCAACGGGCTGGAAGACGACGACGCCGCCGACCTGCAGCCCTTCCGGCTGGACGACGGCCGCATCCGCTACGCGGTCTCCCTGCGGGAGCGGCGCCGGACCGCCCAGGGCACCGAGGTCCTGGCGGCGATCGTCATGGCCTGGGACGCGACAGGCGCGTGGCAACAGGTCATCTTCCGTCCCACGCTGCTGGAGTACCGGCGCAACCGGCTGGTGCGCGGCCACGGCACCACCCCGCCGCTCTTCTGGCGGCGGCTGGCCCCGGTGAGCGGCTTTGCCTACGGGCGCGACTACCTCTGGATGGAGCAGGTGGATGTCGAGGCGGGCCGCGTGCTGTGGGTGATCCTCGAACCCCGCAGTAACACCGTGGTGGCCGCCGCCGACATGGATGGACCGTGCTGACCCTCCGCGCCGCCGCGGCCGCGCGGCACCCCTGAGGCCCCGATGCCCAGTACCCTCGAGATCGAGACCCCGCGGCTGCGGCTTCGCCCCTTCGGCGCCGACGCCATCGACGCCCTGCTGGCCGGCGACGCCGCCCGTGCCGACCAGCTGGCCGGCGGCAGCTTTCCCCGGCCCCTGCGCCCGCCGCCGCTCATGGAAGACGTGCTGCCGCTGGTCCGCGACCGGCTCCGGACCGATCCCGGCACCGCGGGATGGTGGACCTGGCTCGCCATCGACCGCGCCACCGGGCAGGTGACCGGCGCCCTCGGTTTCGGCGGGCCGCCCGACGCCGAGGGCGGCGTGATGATCGGGTACGCCACCTATCCCGGCGCCACCCACCAGGGACTCGCCACCGAGGCCACCCTGGCCCTGGTCCGGTGGGCCCTGGGCCAGCGCGGCGTGGCACGGGTGTGCGCGAGCATTCCGCCGGACAACGTCCCGGCGCGCCGCGTGGCGGAGAAGGTGGGGATGCGGGTGGCGGGGACGGTCTGGGAGGAGGAGATCGACGACGTGCTGCTCTACGAGATCCGGCCGGGGGCCACGCCATGACCATCTACACCAAGACCGGCGACGCGGGCGAGACCGGGCTCTTCGGTGGCGGGCGCGTGTTCAAGGACCACGCCCGGGTCGAGGCGTACGGTGACGTCGACGAGCTCAACTCGGTCCTGGGCCTGGTGCGCGCCACCCAGCCGGTGCACTTCTTCGACGACCTGCTGCAGTCCATCCAGCGGGACCTCTTTGCCCTCGGCGGCCAGCTGGCCACGCCCGACCCGGAGAAGGTGCAGAAGGCGCTGGAGAAGGCGGAACTGACCGAGGCGCGGGTGACGCTCTTCGAGCGGGTCATGGATGAGGCCGAGCGCGAGCTGCCGCCACTGCGCGCCTTCGTGCTGCCGGCGGGCACCCCCAAGGCGGCCGCGCTGCACCTGGCCCGGACCGTCTGCCGCCGCGCCGAGCGCAACGTGGTCACGCTCTCCCACGAGGCGACGATCCCGGACCTGTTCGTCATCTACCTCAACCGGCTCTCCGACCTCCTCTTCACCCTGGCCCGCCTCGCGAACCACCGCGAGGGCGCCGGCGACGTGACCTGGTAATGCCCGTCGTCCCCGTCCGGCACGCCACCGGCCAGTACGACGTGCACATCGAGGCGGGGATCCTGCTCTCGCTGCCGGAACTGCTCACCGCGGCCCTGGGCCGGCGCAAGCTGGTGCTCATCACTGACGACATCGTGGGCCGCTACTACGACGAGTGGACCCGCGGGACCGCCGAGGCCCGGGCCCTCGGCGCCCGCTCCAGCGACGCCGGCATCCGGCTGCGCTGCGAGGCGCGGCTCTCGTTCCCCGCCGGCGAGGAGAGCAAGACCCGCGAGACCTGGATCCGGCTCTCGGACGAGATGCTGGGCCAGGGGCTCGACCGGCAGGCCGGGATCGTGGCGCTGGGCGGGGGCGTGGTGGGCGACCTCGCCGGCTTCGTCGCCGCCACGTTTCTCCGCGGCGTACCGTACGCCCAGGTCCCGACCACCCTGCTCGCCATGCTCGACGCGTCGGTGGGCGGCAAGGTCGGGGTGGACACCTCGCTCGGCAAGAACCTGATCGGGGCGTTTCATCCCCCTGCCATCGTGGTGGCCGACCCGCTGACCCTGCTCTCCCTGCCGGACCGGGTGTACAAGGCGGGGATGGCCGAGGCGGTGAAGCACGGGCTGATCGCGGACGCGGCGTACTTCGCGTGGATCGAGGCCAACGCCCGCCGGCTCCTGGCCCGGGACCTCGACGCGCTGACCCACCTGGTGCACCGCAGCGTGGAGATCAAGGCGGCGGTGGTGAGCGCCGATGAGCGGGAGGGCGGCCAGCGGGCGATCCTCAACGCCGGGCACACGATCGCGCACGGGCTGGAGCTGGCGGCCCACTACCGCCTGCCCCACGGCGAGGCCGTGGCCCTGGGCCTGATCGGGGAGTGCCGGATCGCGGAGCGGCTCGGGCTGGCGCCTGTCGGCCTGGCGGAGCGGGTGCTGGGCGTGCTGCGCGCGCTGGGGCTCCCCACGCGCAGCGGGAGCGGCGTGGCGGTGCCCCGCGTGCTCGAGGCGATGATCCACGACAAGAAGAACCGCGAGGGGCAGGTGCGGCTGGCGCTGGCCACCGGCCTGGGGGCGATGCACCCGGGCGACGGCCACTGGACGGTGCCGGTCACGGAAGACCATCTGGCGGCGGCGGTTGCCGGGCTCGCCTGAGCCCGATTCCCCGGCACCTCCTGCCGGGGCTCCACCTGAGCAATACAGCTAACAACATATTAGACAATAGCTTACCTGCAGCCTTCCTGCAGGTAGGTGACCGTGGAGCTGCCCGGGAGGTGGACAAACGCCGCAACGGGAAGCAAACAAACGATTTGTGATGTGGAAAGAATTTTCTTCTTGACCGGTTTTTTGGCGCGTCCTATATTCGCACACCTTCTCAAGCGGCCACCCCAGGCCGCGCCCAGCCAGCGACAACCTGCGGGTCGTTCTCCACGCGGAGCCGTCATGCCGTCGCCGCACTCCAGCCGGTCCAAGGCCTTCTTTCGTCCCGTGGCCACCGGTGCCTTTGATCAGTACCTGCAGGACATCCAGAAGCTCCCCATGATCACCGACCCGGCCGAGGAGAAGCGGCTGGCCCGGCTCGCCCAGAAGGGCGATGAAAAAGCGGCCGAACGCCTGGTGACGGCCAACCTCCGCTTCGTGATCTCGTACGTGAAGAAGTACCAGGGCCACGGCCTCGACCTCTCCGAGCTGGTGGCGATCGGGAACGAGGGGCTGCTCAAGGCGGTCCGGAAGTTCGACCCCGAGCACGGCGTGAAGTTCATCTCGTACGCCGTCTGGTGGGTGCGCCAGGCGGTGCTCAAGGCGCTGGCCGAGCAGACCCGCAGCGTGCGCATTCCGCTCAACCAGAACAGCGCCCTGATCAAGATGTCGCGGGCCGAGACGTTCCTCTCCCAGGAACTCGGCCGCGAGCCGACCGACCAGGAGATCGCCACCGCCCTCAACGACACCCCCGAGAACATCCGCTCCGCCCGCCGCATGACCTCCGCGGAGCTCTCGCTCGACGCGCCGGTGGAGCGGGGCGACAAGACCAGCGGCACCATGGGCGAGCGCTTTGCCGGGACCGAGGGCGGCGACATCGAGGAGCGCACCGACGCCCGGCTGATGCGCGAGTTCATCGACCGCATCTTCACCCGCTACCTCACGCCCCGCGAGCGCAAGATCCTGTACCTCTACTACGGCCTCGAGGAGGGCAGCGAGGCGCTCACGCTGGAGAAGATCGGCGAGCTGCTCGGGGTCACCCGCGAGCGCATCCGCCAGATCCGCGAGCGCGCCTTCGAGAAGCTGCGCGAGTCGCCCGACGTGAAGGGGCTCAAGGGGTTCTGGGTGGCCGCCTAGCGGCCGCGGTCCGGCCCGCGGCACCGGACAGGCCACGGGGAGGCGCCAGGCGCGCCTCCCCGTGGCCGTTTCCCTTTTCGCGGTTCGACCCATCCCCGTAGATTCCCGGCATGCCCGCCCGCCTCCCGCTGTTCCCGCTCGACCTGGTGGTATTTCCCGGCGAGCTTGTCCCGCTGCACATCTTCGAGCCCCGCTACCGCCAGCTCCTGGCCGACTGCCTCGCGGGCGACCAGCGCTTCGGCATCACCGCCACCCTGCCCCCCCGGCCCGGGGCGCTCGGCACCACCACCCGCATCCGCGGCGCCGACCCGATGCCCGACGGCCGCTCGAACATCGTGGTGCTGGGCGAGGGGCGCTTCGGCATCCGGGCGCTGCTCGACGAGGGCACGCCCTACCTCATCGCGGCGGTCGAACCCTACCGCGATCGGGCCGAGAGCGCCCCGCTCCCCGCGGAGCGTGCCGAACTCGAGGGGCTGGCGGGGCAGCTGCGCACCCTGCTCGGCGTGCTGAGCGACGCGGCGCCCGAGCCGGCGGCATGGGCGGAGGATGCCGAGGCGTTCTCGTTCCAGGCGGCGGCCCTGCTCGAGGCCGACCCCGTGGTGCGGGGCCCGCTGCTCGCGGAGCGGAGCACCCGGGACCGGGTGCGCGCGCTGCTGGCGCTGCTGCCGGCGCGGCTGCACGCCATCGAGGGCCGGGCAGAGGTGCACGTGCGCGCCCGCAGCAACGGCAAGGGCCACCACGGCCACGACATCGTGACCGGCTGATGGAACGCCCGGGCGCCGAGCGGGGCCTGATCGAGGCACTGGGCGGCATCGTGGGGCCGCGATGGGTGCGGCACCGGCCCGCCGAGCTGGCCACCTACGCCGCCGACGGCCTGCCCACCCACGAGTCGCTCCCCGGCCTGGTGGTGCTGCCCGGCTCCCGCGACGAGGTGGCCCGGGTGCTGCGCCTGCTGCACCTGCTGCAGGTTCCGTTCGTGGCGCGGGGCGCGGGGACCGGCCTCTCGGGCGGCGCCCTCGCCGATCCGCGCGCCGTGCTGGTCACCCTCACCAGGATGAATCGCATCCTGTCCCTCCACCCCGCGGAGCGCCGCGCGGTGGTGGAGCCGGGGGTGATCAACACCCGCCTCTCCGAGGCCGCCGCGCCCTACGGCCTGCACTACGTCCCCGACCCCTCCAGCCAGAGCGCCTGCACCATCGGCGGCAACGTCGCCGAGAACGCGGGCGGACCGCACTGCCTCAAGTACGGCGTCACCACCAACCACGTGGTGGCGCTCGAGGTGATTCTCCCCGACGGCAGCGCCACCACCCTCGGCTCGCCGCAGGGGGAGCCGTGGGGCCCCGACCTCGTGGGGCTCTTCATCGGCAGCGAGGGGATGTTCGGGGTGGCCGTGGCGGTGACCGTCCGGCTCGAGCCGGTGCCGCAGGAGGTCCGGACCATCTTTGCCGACTTCCTGGCCCTGCGCGCCGCGAGCGAGGCGGTCAGCGCCATCATCGCCTCGGGCATCGTCCCGGCGGCGCTCGAGATGATGGACCAGTCCTGCATCCGGGCGGTCGAGGCGTCGATCTACGCCACCGGCGCCCGGACCGACGCGGCCGCGGTGCTGCTGGTGGAGGTGGATGGCAGCCCGGCGGCGGCGGGCGCGGAGGGCGCCATCGTGGAGCGCCTGCTCCGGGCCCACGGCGCGCGCGAGGTGCAGGTGGCCACCCGGCCCGCCGACCGGGCCCGGCTGTGGCAGGGCCGCAAGAAGGCGTTCGGGGCCCTCGGCCGCATCGCCCCCGACCTCGCGGTGCAGGACGCGGTGGTGCCCCGCTCGGTGCTGCCGGCCATCCTCGACCAGATCGCCGCCATCCGCGATCGCCACGGCCTGCAGATCAGCAACGTCTTCCACGCCGGCGACGGCAATCTGCATCCCTGCATCAGCTTCGACCGGCGCGACCCGGTCCAGGCCGAGCGGGTGGACGCCGCCAGCCGGGAGATCATGGAGGCGTGCCTGGCGGCCGGCGGCAGCATCACCGGCGAGCACGGCGTGGGCAGCGACAAGATGGCCTACATGCCCCGGGCCTTCGGGCCCGCGGCGCTCGACGTGATGTGCGAAGTGCGCCGCGCCTTCGACCCGGACCGGCGCGCCAATCCCGGCAAGGTGTTTCCCGTGCATGTCTGCCGCGAATGGCGGCGGGGAGGCGTGGCATGACCGACGCCGTGTGGCAGCGGCTGACCCGCCTGCTGGGCCCGGAGGGGGTGGAGCGCGATCCGCGCGGCCTGCCCCGCGCCGTGCCCGAAAGCGACGACGCGCTGGCGCTGGTGTGCCAGGCGGCGCAGGACGAGGGCTGGCGGATGCGGCTGGAGGGCCGCGGCAGCTGGCTTGCGCCCGACGCCCCGGCCGACCTCGCGCTGAGCACCCGGGGACTCACCCGCATCGTCCAGGTGAGCCCGGAGGACCTCGTCTGCCGCGTGGAGGCGGGGGTGCCGCTCGATGTGCTCCGCGCCACGCTCGCGGCGCAGGGCCTGTGGCTCGCGCTGGACCCGCCGGGCCGCAGCGACCGCAGCATCGGCTCCGTGGTGGTCACCGGCACCGCGGGCCCGCTGCGCCACGGCTTCGGCCCGGTGCGCGACCATGTGCTCGGCAGCACCGTGGTCACCGGTGATGGCCGCCTGGTGGAGGCCGGCGGACGGGTGGTCAAGAACGTCGCGGGCTACGACCTCACCAAGCTGCACGTCGGCGGCTTCGGCGCCTTCGGCGTGCTGACCGGGATCAACCTCCGGGTGCGGGCCCTGCCCGCCGCCGACCTGACGCTGGTGGCGCAGGGCCCGCGCGAGGCGCTCTTCGATGCCGGGCGCGTCCTGCTGCACGAGGGACTCGGCTGCTCCGCCCTCGAGCTCGTCACGCCCGCCCTCGCCGCCACGGCGGAGTGGACCCTCGCCGCGCGGCTCACCGGCACCGCCGCGGGCGTGGCGGCCGAGGCCGCGCGGCTCACGGCCAGCGGCGGGGCGCGCTGGGAGGCGCTGCCCGCGGAACGGGCCCTGGCCCTGTGGACGCTGGTGGCGCGGGCGCCGCTCGAGGGCGCGGTCTCGGTCCGCTTCGGCGCCCTGGTGGACACCCTCGACGACACCATGGACCTGATCATCGCGGAGCTGGGCGAGGGACTGCTGGCCACCGGGCTCGGCAGCGGCCAGCTCCGCTGGGCGGGCCAGGCCGACGTGGCCAGCCTCCGCGCCCTGCGTCACCGGGCCGCGCAGCGGGAGATCCCGGTCACGCTCGAGCGGGCCCCATGGGAGGTCCGCCGCGCCGTGGGGCACTTCGGCGCCTACCGCGAGGGCGTCGGGATGCTGGTGGGGCGGCTGCGGGAGACCTTCGACCCCAAGGGCGTCATCGCGGTAGCGCTCGAGGGCGCGCCGGAGTGAGCGCCGGCGCCACCGGCGGGCCACCGACGCCCGCCGCCTCACCGTTCGCCGCGCTCGACCCGTGCGTGCACTGCGGGTTCTGCCTGCCGGCCTGCCCCACCTACCTGGCCACTGGCGACGAGGCCGACAGCCCGCGGGGCCGCATCGTCCTCATGCGCGCGCTGGAGCGGGGGGAGATCGCGCCCACCGACCAGGCGATGCTGCAGCATCTCGACGCCTGCCTGGGCTGTCGTGGCTGCGAGCCGGTCTGCCCGGCGGGCGTGGGCTATGGCCGCGGCCTCGAAGCGGCGCGGACCCTGCTGGCGCGGGAGCGGGGCTTCCGGCCGCTGGCGCGCCTGGTGCTCGCGGTCTTTGCCCGGACCTGGGCCTGGCGGGCCATCTTCGGCGCCGCGCGGCTGCTGCGCGAGGCCGGGGTGGCCAGCCTGCTGGCCTCGGACCGGCGGTTCGGCTTGGCCATGCTCGCGGCGACCGCGCCGGCCCGGCGCGGCGCGGCCCGCCCGGTCGTGGGTGGGGCGGCCGCTCCCGGGCCGACGGTAGCGCTCTTCCGCGGCTGCGTGATGGACGCGCTCTTCGACCACGTGCACGCGGCCACCCGGCGCACCCTCGAGGCCAACGGCTACACCGTGCGGGAGGCGCCGGGCCAGGTCTGCTGCGGGGCCCTGCACGACCATGCCGGCGATCCCGAATCCGCCCGCGCGCTGGCGCGACGCAACCTCGCGGCCTTCGGCGCGGAAGCCGACATCATCGTGGTCAACAGTGCCGGCTGCGGCGCGCTGCTCAAGGATTACGGCCACCTCCTCGGCGACGCCGCGGCGGCGGCGTTCGCGGCCCGGGTCCGCGACGTGAGCGAACTCCTCGCCGAGCGCGGCCCCCGCCCTGGTGGCGCCCTCGCGCTCGACGTGGCCTACGACGCGCCCTGCCACCTGCAGCACGCCCAGCGGGTGCATGAGCCGGTGCTGGCGCTGCTCCGCGCCATCCCGGACCTCCGGCTGGCGCTGCTGCCGGGCCACGACCGCTGCTGCGGCAGCGCGGGGATCTACTCCCTCCTCGAACCGGCAATGTCGCAGATGGTGCTGCAGGCCAAGGTGGAGGGCATCGCCGCCGCGATGCCCCGCCCCGCGTTCGTCGTCACCGGCAACCCGGGCTGCCTGATGCAGATCGGCGGCGGGCTCGCGGCCGCCGGGCTCCCCATCCGGGTGGCACACCCGGTGGAGTTGCTGGACTGGTCGTACGCGGCGGGGGGGGTGTATGAGGGCGGTAAGGCGGTAAGGCGGTAAGGCGGTAAGGCGGTATCCGCGCCGATCGTTCTCCCATTCTCCCGCCGCCCCGTTTACCGTTCGGCATGCCCCGCGCCATCCTGTTCGACTTCAACGGCGTCATCGTCAACGACGAGCCGCAGCATTGCGAAGCCCTGATCGCCACCCTGGCGAGCTACGGCTATCCCCTCGATCGCGAGGGGTACTATCGCGACTACCTCGGCTTCGACGATCGGGAGTGCTTCCGCTTCACCTTCGAGCGCATGGGACGCCCGGCCGACGCGGCGCAGCTGCACGAGGCCATCGAACGGAAGGCGGTGCTGTACGAGCGGGCCATCCGCGCCTCCCTCGAGCTGGTGCCCGGGTCCGCCGGCTTCATCCGCGCCGCCGCCGCGGCCGGCTACCGGCTGGCGGTGGTCTCAGGCGCGCTGCGGCGGGAGATCGACCTGGTGCTCAGCGCCGCCAACCTGCAGGAACACTTCCCCGTGGTGGTGGCCGCCGAGGACGTGGACCAGTGCAAGCCCGACGCGCAGGGCTACCGCGCGGCGCAGCAGGCCCTCGGCGTGGCCCCGGAGCACTGCGTGGTCATCGAAGACTCCCTCCCCGGCCTCGAGGCGGCGCGGCGCGCCGGTGCCCGCTGCGCCATGATCACCACGTCGCACCCCGCCGCCGACCTCGCCGGCGCCGACCTGGTCTGGGACTCCCTCGAGGGCCATCACCCGGACGACCTGCCATGGCGGAGCTGATCCTGCGGCGGGCCGCGCTGGACGGGAGCCGGTTCTCCCAGCTGCAGCATGGCGTGCTGCTGGCGCGCACCGCGCCCGCGGTGTTCCGGGTGACCGGCCCCGGCGCGCTCGCCTGCCTGCAGGGGCTGCTCACCAACGACCTCGACAAGCCGGGCGAGGGCGCGGTGGTCTACGGCGCCCTGCTCACCCCCAAGGGCATGATCGTCGTGGACCTCTGGGTGCACCGCGGGCCGGCCGGCTTCCTCCTGGTGGCGGCGCCCGGCGCGCGGGACGCGGTGCGCCAGCTCTTTGCGCGGGGGCTCCCCCCGCGCCTGGCGCGGGTCGAGGACTGTACCGGGACGCTCGAGGGCAGCTGGCTCTACGGCGACCTCGCCATCGCCGCGCTGGCCGCGGCCCACCTTCCGGTGCCCGACGCCGAGGGCCACGGTACCCTGAGCGGGGAGGGCGCTGAGACGCTGGCGCTGCTCCGACCCACCCCCGGGGCGCCCTTTCGCGCGCTCCTCCTCGGCAGCAATGCCACCCTCGACGCCGCGGAGGCGGCGCTGGAGCGCGCCGGCGCCCTGCGCGGCGGCGTGGCCGAGCAGGAGGCGGCCCGGGTCCTGGCGGGCTGGCCGCTGCTGGGCGCCGAGATCCAGGACAAGACCCTGCCGCAGGAAGTCCGCTACGACGAGATCGGCGGCGTGTCCTACACCAAGGGCTGCTACACCGGCCAGGAGACCGTGGCCCGGCTGCACTTCCGCGGCCACGCCAACCGGGAGTTGCGCGGCCTGGTCTGGGACGGCACCCCGCTGCTGGAGGACGCCCTGGTGCGCGGCGTGGACGGCAAGGAGGTGGGGCAGGTGAGTTCCGTGCTCGACCTCGACGCCATGAGCCTGGGCCTGGCGGTGATCCGCCGCGAGGTGACTCCCGGCGCCACCATCACCGCCGGCAATCGCGCCGCCCGGGTGGTCGCCCTGCCCTTCGACCTCTCCCGCCTCTCCCAGGCCGCCGGGTGATCTTCCTGACCGGCGGCTCCGGTCTGCTCGGCCTCCACATCCTCGAAGACCAGCGGCACCGCGGCGGCGAGGTCCTCGCCCTGGCCCGTGGCGCGCCCGCCGCCGCAACCCTGGCGGCCCGCGGTGCCCGTCCGCTGCATGGCGACGTGTCCGACCCGGCGGCCTGGGACCGGGTCGAGGGCGTCCGGGGGATCGTGCACGCCGCCGCGGTGATCGCGGGCGGCGGCGGGTGGTCCGACTACGAGGCGGTGAATGTCCACGCCGCCCGCCTCGCGGCGCGACGTGCCCGCGCCCTGGGCGTCCCCCTGGTCCACCTCTCGTCCATCGCGGTCTACGGGGACGCCGCCGGTGACGAGGGCCCCGGCGCCGTCGCGGAGGACTACCCCTTCGGGTCGCGGACCCGGGGGAACTACTACGCCCGGTCCAAGCGGCTGGCGGAGGACGCGGTCCGGGAGGAGATGGCGCGCGGCCTCCAGGCGGTGATCCTCCGGCCCTGCGTGGTCTATGGCGAGGGCGATCGCCTCTTCCTGCCCAACGTGGTGCGCCACGCCCGGCGCGGCTTCTTCCCCCTCGTGGGCAGCGGCCGCCTGCCGCTGGTGCTGGTCCACGCCCGGAACGTGGCCGCGGCGGTGGCCCTGGCGCTGGACGATCCCCGGGCCCTGGGCGGCACCTTCAACGTGACGAGCGATGGCGAGCTGACCGGCGAGACCTTCGTGGCGGGGCTGGCAGCGGGGCTGGGCCACCCGATCCGGGTGGTGCGCATCCCGACCCTCCTGGCGGAGGGTGGGGCGGCGGCGGCAGACGGGATCCGCCGACTGCTGGGCCGGCACTTCCCGGGCTACCGGTCGGCCGTCCGGTTCCTCCGCGGGGGGAATCCCTACGATGCCCGCGCCCTGGCTACCCGCCTGGGGTGGCGCCCGGTGGTGGCACACGCCACCGCCTTGCCCGCCGCCGTGCGGGATGCCGCGCGCCGCCCTGGCCCCTGAAACGACCACGGGCCGCCTCCTGGGCGGCCCGCGTCAACCACTGGTCCGGCAACGCCCTTACATCGCGTGGGCGGTGTCCCGGGCCATCGTGGTGTCCATCGGCGCAGCCGAGTCCGCGGCGGGCGCGACGGCGGGGGCGGCGGTGGTGGTGTCAACGGCCGGAGCGGCCTCTTCCTTCTTGCCGCAAGCGGCGATGACGAGCACCGCGGCCAGCGCGAGATACTTCTTCATGGCTTCCCTCTACAGGATGAAAAATGATGAAAAACGGACGGTGACGGCTCTGTCAGGCCTCCCCGGAGGCCACAAAAACCGCGGGCAAGTTAGTCGCGGGCTGAGGGTTGTCAAGCACCGCCCCCGGGCGCCCCACTCCCCGGCAGGTGACCGGGATCACCCGCCCCCCTCCGGGTGACGCTCCCGGGGCCGCAACACGTGCCCGCCGGGCCGGAACTCGCCCCGACCTTCAGGGTTACCTTAGGGTCATGACCACCCTCCCGCTGACCTTCGGGGACCTCAAGGGCTCCCCCTGGGCGGACGCCCCCCTCCGGTCCCGGCCCGTCCGGGACGAGCTCCGCGGCAACCTGCTCCGCCTGCTGGCGCGCGGGGAGCCGCTCTTCCCCGGCATCGTGGGGTACGAGGACACGATCCTCCCCCAGCTGACCAATGCCCTCCTGGCCCGCCACCATTTCATCCTGCTCGGCCTCCGGGGCCAGGCCAAGAGCCGCATCCTGCGGCAGCTGACCCGGTTCCTGGACGAGCGGGTGCCGATCGTGGCGGGCAGCGAGGTGAACGACGACCCCTTTGCGCCCATCTCCAAGTACGCGCGGGAGCGGCTGGAGGAACTGGGCGACCGCACCCCGATCGCGTGGCTGCCCCGCGACCAGCGCTACGTCGAGAAGCTGGCCACCCCTGACGTGACCGTGGCCGACCTGATCGGCGACGTGGACCCGATCAAGGCGGCGCGTGGCGGGCACCTGCTCTCCGACGAGCTCACCATGCACTTCGGCCTGCTGCCCCGGGCCAACCGCGGGATCTTCGCCATCAACGAGCTGCCGGACCTCTCGGGCAAGGTGCAGGTGGGGCTCTTCAACATCATGCAGGAAGGCGACGTCCAGATCAAAGGCTACCCCGTGCGCCTGCCGCTGGACGTGCTGCTGGCCTACACCGCCAATCCCGAGGACTACACCGCGCGCGGCAAGATCATCACCCCGCTCAAGGACCGGATCGGCTCCGAGATCATCACCCACTACCCCCGCTCCGTGGAACTCGGCATGGCGATCACGGCCCAGGAGGCGTGGACCGGGCGGGGCGGACAGCCGGTGGAGGTGCCCGACTTCGTGCGGGAGGTGGTGGAGCGGGTGGCCTTCGAGGCCCGCGAGGACAAGCGGGTGGACCGGCGCTCCGGGGTGAGCCAGCGCCTGCCCATCAGCGTGCTGGAGCACGCCCTCTCCAACGCCGAACGCCGGGCCCTGCTGGGCGGCGAGCCGGTGGTGGTGCCCCGCATCAGCGACATCTACGCCGCGGTGCCCTCGATCACCGGAAAGCTCGAGCTGGAGTACGAGGGGGAGATGCAGGGCGGCGACACGATCGCGCGGGAGCTGGTCCGCCGCGCCGCCGGCCGCACGCTCGAGGAGCGAATGGGCGAGATCGGGCTCGATGGCGTGGTGGGCTGGTTCGACGGAGGCGGCGCCCTCAAGGTGCGCGGCGACGAGAAGACCGACCTCTGCCTCAAGGGCTTCGCCGTGGTGCCGGGGCTGGTGGATGCCGCGGTGGCCGGCGGCCTGGCCCGGCGCGACCAATCGGGGGTCCTGGTGGCCGCCTGCGAACTGATCCTCGAGGGACTCGCGGCGGAGAAGCGCATCAGCCGGAACGAGGAGCTGGGCTACACCCGCGCCCGGCCCGAGCGGAAGGACCCGATGGGCGGGCATGGCCACGGGAAGGGCGGCCTGCTCTAGCCCACCGGCCGCGCGGCCCGGCCCGGGGCGTTACCGGGGGCCGCGTCGCTCCCGGGTGATGGCCTCGAGCAGGCCGCCGGCCGGCAGGTCGTCGAGCAGCTGCCAGAACATGATCCCCCCGAGCCCGTGGTCGAGGGCGTAGCGGGTCTTGAGCCGGACGGAGCGGGGATCGTCGTAGGTGGCGTACTCCCGCGCGGCCGCGTCGTAGGCCCACGGGGCGGCGGCCACCGAGTCCCACTGCCGGACGAACCCCGGCCCGAGACCCTGCGCCAGGCCGCGCCAGCTCACCCCCCGCACGAACCGCCCCGGGCGGTACCGCCCTCCATCGACCGGATCCACCTCCCCGAACACCCGGGCGTAGAACGCGGCGCCGATCACCACCTTCCGCCGCGGCACCCCCAGCGAATCGAGCAGCCGCACGGCGTGGTCCACCGACTCCACCTGCGCGGGCGTGCTGTAGAGCGGGGTATGGTGCCCCGTCCGCGTGCTGACGCCATGCACGAGGTCGTAGCTCATCAGGTGCACCCGGTCCACCAGGGGCATCACCCGCGCCCAGTCCACCGACGCCTGCAGGTACTCGGTGAAGCCGCCCGCGGCGAACGTGATCTCGCCGCGCGGGCCGAGCGCCTCGCGGAGCGCCGCCACCAGCGCGGTGAAGTGCTCCCGGTCGGCGGGATCGTGGCGGTGCCCGGGGAATCCCGGGATGGCGGGGTACTCCCAGTCGAGGTCGATCCCGTCGGTCCCGAGCGAGTCGCCGAGCCGCCCCACCGAACGCGCAAAGGCGCGGCGACCGCTGTCGGTGGCGAAGACCTCCGAGCAGGGCCCGCAGCCCCCCCACCCCCCCAGCGACAGCAGCACCTTGAGGTCCGGGTGCCGCCGCTTGAGCGCCACCAGGGCGGGAATGGTGGTGCGGGCGGCCACGCTGTCGATGGCCAGCGCCGCGCCCTGCAGGTGCCCGAAGCTGTAGATGAGGTGCGTGAGGTCGCCGACGGGATAGGCATGCACCGCGCTGGCATCGCCCGGGTAGTAGCCGACCACCACGAAGGGCCGCGCGGGGGCGCACGCCAGCAGCGCGCCGAGCGCGAGGGCGGCGAGGCGGCGCCTACCAGCCGAGCGCACGGGCCCGGGCGAGGATGATGCCGGCGGCGCCGTCGAGGCCCAGCAGGCCGGTGTTGAGCACCATGTGGTAGTGCGACGGGTCGTCCCAGTCGCGGCCGTAGTGCTCGCGATGGTACCGCGCGCGGCGGGCGTCGGTGTCGTCCATCAGCTGCTCCGCCGCGCGGGCCTCGAGGCCGGAGGCCTGCATGCCGAGCTGGATCCGGAACGGCCGGGCGGCGATCACCTTCACGTGCAGCGCCTGGATGGCCGTGCCCAGCACCGCCGGGGCCGCACGCCCCACCAGCACCACGCGGCCCTGCACCGCCGCCTCGTGCACCACCAGCTCGGTCAGGCGGACCAGGTCGGGCTCCCCGGGCCGGAGCGCGATGCCCAGCTCGGGGACCGCGTACTCCTGGGAGGACGCGGCGAGGGCCTGCGCCAGCCGCTCCACGAAGGTCGGCGCCCGTTCGTCCTCGAGGGCCACCACCTCCGGCGCCACCCCGGCACGCTGGGCCACCCGGTCCACGATCTCGTTGTCGAGCACGCTCCAGCCGAGCCCATCGGCCACCAGCCGGGCTACTTCGGAGCCACCGGCGCCATACTGCCGGGACAGGGTGATCAGCATGGGGTCAACGTTACGCGCCGGCCCCGGCGGCGCCAGACGGGGGCGCCGGCACACCCCCCGGCCGCACCAGCCACAGGGTGCCAGCGGCCGTGACCAGCGCGCCCAGGGCCAGGCACATGGGCACCCCCAGGTGTTCCGAGACCCACCCGGCCTGGAGCGACCCGAAGGGCGCCATGCCCAGCACCATGAGCGAATAGAACCCCATGACCCGGCCACGGAGATGGTCCGGCGCCGTCATCTGCAGCTGGGTATTGGTGCTGACGTTGTTGAGGATCATGGCGCAGCCCGCCACCGCCAGCGCCACCGCCGCGAACCACCACCGGTCCACCAGCGCGGTGGCGGCGAGCGTCAGGGCAAAGACCATCCCGGCCGATCGGATGATCCGGAGCCTGGCAAACCGGTGCCCGATCGCCGCCATGCCCAGGGCCCCGACGCTTGCGCCCACCCCCACCGCGGTCATCAGGCCGCCGTACCCCTCGGCCCCCGTGTGCAGCACGTCGCGGGCAAAGACCGGCAGCATGCTGATGAACGCGAAGCCGAAGATGGCGTACAGGGCCGTCAGGGTGAGCAGCGCCCGGGGAAGCGGGGTCTCCACCACGAAGCGGGTGCCCTCGCGCAGGGTGGAGAGCGCCGAGCGCCCCGACGCGGGCACCGCGCCACCGGAATCATCCATGAGCAGCAGGCAGGCGATCACCGCCAGGAAGCTCGCGGCGTTGATGAAGAAGCAGGGGGCCACGCCGATCCAGGCGACGATCCCCCCCGCGAGCGCCGGCCCGAAGATGCGGGTGAGGTTGAAGTTGGACGAGTTGAGCGCGATGGCGTTCATGAGGTCGTCCTTGCCCACCATCTCCACGATGAACGCCTGCCGGATCGGCACCTCGAACGCGGCCGACGTGCCGTGCACCAGCGCCAGCGCCATGACCCACCCCACCGTCACGTGATCGGTCACGGTGAGGAGCGCCAGGGCCAGGGCATCGCCCAGCATCAGCGACTGGAGCAGGATGAGCGCCCGGCGCCGGTGCACGCGGTCGGCGAGGACCCCGCCCCAGAGCGTGAACAGCAGGATCGGCAGTGAGGTGAGGGTGCTCACCAGCCCGACGTAGAACGGGGAGTCGGTCAGCTCGAGGACCAGCCAGCCGAGGGCCACCACCTGCATCCAGGTCCCGGCCAGGGAGATGAACTGGCCAATGGAGAAGAGCCGGAAGTTCCGGTGGCGGAGGGCGTGGAAGGGGTTCTGGGCGCCGGGGAGCACAAACGAAAGGTAAGGTGTATAGTAGGATATGCGCTTCACCACCTACTCCAAGTACGTCCCCGGGCTCGCGGAGGCGGTGAACCTCCAGGCCCTGCTCGACCAGCTGGGCGACTTCCTGCTCCAGTCCGGGTTCGCCGGCGGGGAGAGCTGGTGGGGTGGCGAGGACCAGGGGGACCGCTCCCTGGAGTCCCTGCGCGACGCCATCCTCCGGGCGCTGATGCAGTCCGGGCAGCTCACCCCGGAGATGATGCAGCTGCTCCGGGGCGAATCCACCGGCGACAGCACCCGGGACCAGGAGGTGGAGCAGCAGCTGGCCCAGCTGCTCGACCAGATCGTCCAGCGCCTGATGGACGAGGGGTACCTCAACCTGGCCGAGGCGCCGCAGCTGCCCGCCGGGTATTCCGCCGTGGCCGGACCGGACGGGCAGGCCCGCGCGGCGGCCCGCCAGGTGCAGTTCGGCCTCACGGAGAAGGGCGCCGACTTCCTCGGCTACAAGACGCTCAAGGGGCTGCTCGGGACCGTGGGCAAGTCGAGCGCCGGCGCCCACGACACGCCGCACTTCGCCACCAGCATCGAGTCCGAGGTGGCCAGCAAGCCGTACGAGTATGGGGACACCCTCAACCTCGACGTCCCCGCCACCCTCGGCCGCGCGCTCGCCCGGGAGGGGCTCGGCGTCCCGCTCAACCTCGAGTACGACGACCTGATGGTGCACCAGTCCGAGTATCGCTCGTCGGCGGCCACCGTCCTGATGCTCGACTGCAGCCACTCGATGATCCTCTACGGGGAGGACCGCTTCACCCCCGCCAAGAAGGTGGCCCTCGCCCTCACCCACCTGATCCGCACCCAGTTCCCGGGCGATTCCATCCGCTGTGTGCTGTTCCACGACACCGCGGAGGAGATCCCGCTCGCGGCGCTGCCCCAGGTGCAGGTGGGGCCCTACCACACCAACACCGCCGAAGGGCTCAAGCTCGCCCGCCGGATCCTGATGGCACAGAAGAAGGACATGCGACAGGTCATCATGATCACCGACGGCAAGCCCTCGGCGATGACCCTTCCCGACGGACAGGTGTACGTCAACTCGATGGGACTCGACCCGCGGATCCTGCAGGAGACCTACCGGGAGGTGGCCAACTGCCGCCGCGCCGGCATCATGATCAACACGTTCATGCTGGCGCGGGAGCGGTCCCTGGTGGAGTTCGTGAAGCGGGTCTCGGAGATCTGCCGCGGGAAGGCGTACTTCACCAGCACCATGACGCTGGGGCAGTTCATCCTCATGGACTTCATGAAGCGGAAGACGCGGCGCGTTTCCTAGCCGGGACCCTCGATGGCCCGGCATGGGGGGAGGGGCGGCCGGTTGCCCCCTCCCCCGTCTCGCTTCCCCGCCCTACTTCGCGACCACCCGCTTCACCGACTCCCCCGCCGCGATCGTCGCATTGCCGTCGGCCAGCCCGTTGATCAGCGCCAGGTCCTCGAGGCTGATGGTCGACGGATACTGCCGGTGGAAGTCGGCGAGCGTCATGACCCGGGAGATCCGGGTGACCTGGATCCGGTTCGGCTTGACGCCGAGCGCAGCCGGGTCGGTCAGCTTGCGGAAGCTCCCCGCGAAGGACTGGAAGGCCCGGTCGTAGGTGGCGTACGCGGCGGCGGTGAGGCCGAGCAGCTGGTAGGTGGTCCCCCCGTAGGACACGAAGGTGACCAGGCCGGAGAGGGTGCGGCCGTCCTCGGTCTGCGCGGTGAAGGGCGCCTGCGCCGCCGCATTGCCGTTGAGCGTGAGCGAGCGCCCCTGTCCCGGCTGGATCCCCTGCTGGCCGAGGAACTTCTGCAGTGCGGTGGACGGCGGATCCTGGCCGGCGAGGGACAGCTGCAGCTGCGCGTCCTGCTGCGGGCTCACCCCCATCACCGACGAAGGCTGGTTGGCCGTCTGCCAGCCCGCCGGAAAGTCCAGCTGGAACGCCAGGTCGGGATGGAGGAAGGTCCCGTCCTTGAAGTAGCCCTGCCGCGGGTTCTCCCCGTAGACCATCCCGTCGATGGTCCGCAGGAAGGCATCCCGGTTCACCTTCGTGCCGTCGAGCGGCACGGTGAGCTTGGCGATCCGCCGCTCGGTGGCCTCGATGCGGTTGCCCGGATCGGGGTGGGTGGACTGCCATTCGGGGATGCGCTGGCCGGCGCGGGCGGTGACGCGCTGCAGGATCTGGAACATGTCCACCATGCGGCGCACGTCGTAGCCATCGGTGAGGGCGTAGCGGAAGCCCAGGCCGTCGGCCTGTGACTCGTCGTCCCGGCCGTACTTGAGGAACAGCACGCCGAGCCCCTGGCTGATCATGCCCAGGTTCTGCGCGATCCGGTCGGAGGCGATGGCGCCGGCCATGAGGCCGATCTGGGCCAGCTGTTGCCGGGTCATCTGCTGCACCGAGTGCCGGGCGGTGACGTGGCCGATCTCGTGGCCCAGCACGCTGGCCAGTTCGGCCTCGGAATTCATGTGGGTGAGAATGCCGCGGGTGATGAAGATGTAGCCGCCCGGCAGCGCGAAGGCGTTGACCTGGGGGTCGTCCATGACCGTGAAGGTCCAGGGGAGCTTCGGGCGCTCGGTGGTGGCGGCGATCTCCCGGCCCAGGCGGGAGGCGTAGGCCTGCACCGCGGAGTCGGGGTAGACGCCCATCTCCTGCGCCACCTGCGCCGAGTACTCCCGGCCCATCGCGATCTCCTGGGATTCCGACACCAGGGAGAGTTCGCGGCGGCCGGTGACCGGGTTGGTGGCGCAGGTGGCGACGCTGAGGGCCAGGCACCCGGCGAGGCACGGGCCGGCGAGGCGGCTGAGGGGGGATGGAACACGCACGACCACCTCCACGGGAAGGGATTGGGGGAGCGTCAGCCCGGCACCGTCCCGGGCGCGAGGAGCGCGCCGACGCGCTCGAGGAGGCGGGAGGGCGCGAACGGCTTCTGCAGGAAGTCCCCGGCGCCGAGCACGAGGTCGTGCAGGTCGCCGGCGTCACTGGCATACCCCGACATGAACAGCACCCGCAGCCCCGGTCGCTCCACCTGGAGCCGGGCGGCCAGCTGCCGCCCGCCCAGCCGCGGCATCACCACGTCGGTCAGCAGCAGGTCGATCGTGCCGGGCTCGGTCCGGGCCAGGGCCAGTGCCGCCTCGCCATCGGCGGCCTCGAGCACCTGGTAGCCCGCGCGGGCCAGGGTGCGACGCACCAGGTCGCGGACCATGCGTTCGTCCTCGACCACGAGCACCGTACCCCGCGGGGCGGCGGCGGGTTCCGGGGCGGCGGCGTCCAGCACCTCGGGAGCGGCCGCGACGCGTGGAAGGTATATGGACACGGTCGTCCCGGCACCGGGGGCGCTCTCCAGCCAGACGGCGCCCCCGCTCTGCTTGACGATGCCGTACACGGTGGACAGCCCGAGGCCGGTGCCCTTGCCCTGTTCCTTGGTGGTGAAGAAGGGGTCGAAGGCGCGCCGCTGCACCTCATTGGCCATCCCGACGCCGGTATCCTGCACCGCGAGGGCCACGTACGGGCCGGGTTCGAGGTCCACCTGGCGGCCCGCGAGCGCCTCGTCGACTTCCACCGCCGTGGTGGTGATCGTCAGCGTGCCGCCGGCGGGCATCGCATCCCGCGCGTTCACCACGAGGTTGAGGATGACCTGCTCCAGCTGGCTGCGGTCGACCCGCACGTGGGAGTCGCCGGCGTGGTGGCGGATGACGAGCCGGATGTCCTCGCCGATGAGGCGGCGGAGCATGCCGCCCAGGTGCTCCACCACGGCGGTGAGGTCGAGCACCCGGGGGGAGAGCACCTGCTGACGGCTGTAGGCCAGGAGCTGGCGGGTGAGGCTGGCGGCCCGGTCGGCGGCCTTGAGGACCTCCTCCACGTCCGCGCGCACCTCACCCGCCGCGGGGACCGCCTCGCGGATCGCTTCCGCGTAGCCGGAGATGGCGGTGAGCAGGTTGTTGAAGTCATGCGCGATGCCGCCCGCCAGCTTGCCCACGGCTTCCATCTTCTGCGCCTGCCGCAGCTGCTCCTCCAGCGCCTTGCGGGCGGTGATGTCGGCGACGGCCCCGTCGTAGTAGGCCACCTGCCCGTCGGTCCCCGGGATGCCGGTACTCGAGACCAGGCCCCAGAAGACCGCGCCATCGCGCCGCCGGAAGCGGACCTCCTCGTTGACGAAGAAGCCGTGCGCCGTGATCTGCCGCTTGAGCTGCTCCCGCCGGTCCGGGTCCTCGTAGAGCATGCCGGAAGTCAGCACCAGCATCTCCTCCGGGCTGGCGTACCCGAACATCCGGGCGAACGCCTGGTTCACGTACACCAGTCCGCGCTCCGGGGTGCTGCGGTACAGCCCCTCGTTCACGTTGCGGTTGATCGAGGCGAGCAGGTCCTCGCGCTGCGCGCGGTCCATCGCGATCCCGGCCAGGACCGCGGCACGCTCCACCAGGGCGATCTCCCCCGCGCCGGGGGCGCGCGGCTCCCGATAGTAGATCGCGAAGGTGCCGAGCACCTGGCCCCCCGGCGCGCGGATCGGCACCGACCAGCAGGCCCGGAGCCCATGCCCGAGCGCCAGGTCGCGGTAGGCGGCCCACAGTGGATCGGTGGCGATGTCGCTCACCACGACGGTGCGGTTCTCGTGCGCGGCGGTGCCGCACGAGCCGGCGGCCGGGCCGATCTCCCGGCCCTCGAGGGCCGCGGAGTAGGCCGCCGGGAGCCCCGGCGCCCAGGCCACGGAGACGAGGCGTCCCTCCAGCTGGAGCACGGAGGCCAGGCCACCGTCGCACAGCCCCTCGATCCCCCGGCCCAGGAGGTCGAAGATGTCCGGCAGGGACTGCGCCGTGGCGATCCGCTCGAGCACCTCCGCCTGCCAGGCCAGCACCTGCTCCGCCCGGCGGCGCTCGGTGATGTCCCGGACCAGGCCCAGGACCTCCTG